>CAVSGS010000007.1:0-270507 GCA_963727545.1 uncultured Chloroflexia bacterium | reverse complement strand
TCGATCGAGTTCTACATCAACCCCACCGGCGACCTGACTACGACTTCCTACAGCGACGGCATCGCTCAAATCGGCATCTCGGCGGTCAACATCGAGAATGACAATCCTGAAGCGCCGATCCTCGGCGGCAACGGCGCGGAACCGCCGGTTCATGCGGTCGTCGTCAAGACCGACAAGGGCTATCGCGTCGAGGCGTCCGTCTCGCTGCACAACGACGTCTGGTCGATCACGCCGGAGCAAGGCGCGGTGATCGGCTTCCAGACGCACCTGAACGGCGCGTCGGACGACAGCGGACGCGATGCTAAGCTGATTTGGTCAGCAGCCGACACGAACGACCAGTCGTATAACGATCCGAGCCTGTTCGGTCAGTTGATCTTCTGGGCGGCGGGGAAATAAGCCGCCAGCGGCTCTATAGCATCAAGAATAGGAAGCAAACGCTGACTCAAACTGCACAATCTCGTCTGAAGAACGAAGATGGCTACGAACTGTGGCTGCGCTACGCGACCATCGAGGACGCGCCAACCCTCGACGCCTACCGCAGCACCATCCGCCAGCTTCACTTTCCCGTGCCGTCGCCGACGCAGCACGCCGCGCAGGAAGAACTCGTCGAGGCGCTCGAAAGCCTGCTTAACTCGTCGGTTCCGCTGACCGAGCAGATGGATCAAGCGGGGATTTTGATCGCCGGAACGCCCGCCAGCGCGCCCGTGATCGCCGACCTCGACTTGCACGAGGCGTTGGCGCAGGTCGGCGACGAGGGCTACGTGATCGTCAGCACAGTAATCCGCGATCACAGGGCATCGTGATCGCCGCCAACCGCGACGTCGGCGTGTTATACGGCGTGTTCGCCTTTCTGCGGCATCTACAGATGCACCAGCCGCTCGCCGACTTGCGCATCGTCAGCCAGCCGAAAACAGAGTACCGGATGCTGTTCCACTGGGACAACCTCGACCGCACCATCGAGCGCGGTTACGCCGGTTTCTCGCTCTGGGACTGGCACAAACTGCCGGATTACCTCGACCCGCGTTACACCGATTACGCCCGCGCCAACGCCTCAATTGGCATCAACAGCGTAGTGCTGAACAACGCCAACGCCAGCGCGCTCAGCCTGACGCACCCCTATCTAATCAAGCTCGCGGCGCTGGCGAACGTGTTCCGTCCCTATGGGATGCGCGTCTTCCTTTCCGCGCGCTTCACCGCGCCCATGGAGATCGACGGGTTGCCAACCGCCGACCCGCTCGACCCGGACGTGATCGCGTGGTGGCGGGCAAAAGCCGACGAAATCTACGCCCTGATCCCTGACTTCGGCGGCTTCGTCGTCAAGGCGAACTCGGAAGGTCAGCCCGGTCCGCGCGATTACGGGCGCTCGCACGCCGAGGGCGCAGGACTGCTCGCCAACGCGGTCGTGCCGCACGGCGGCATCGTCTGCTGGCGCGCCTTCGTCTACGATGACCACGACCCGGATGACCGGCACAAGCAAGCCTACACCGAACTGGTGCCGCAGGATGGCACCTTCCCGCCGGAACCTTCTTACAGGTCAAGAACGGCGCCATCGACTTCCAGCCACGCGAACCCTATCACCCGCTGTTCGGGGCGATGCCGAAAACCCCGCTGATGATCGAGTTCCAGATCACGCAGGAGTATCTCGGCTGCGCGACCCATCTGGTCTACCTCGCGCCGCTGTTCAAAGAAGTGCTGGACGCCGATACGGGCTGCGAGGGCGAAGGCTCGCTGGTCGCCTACGTGGTCGATGGCACGCTCGACGGGCACGACCTGACCGGCATGTCGGCGATCGCCAACGTCGGCGACGACCGCAACTGGTGCGGACATCCCTTTGCGCAAGCCAACTGGTACGCTTACGGTCGGCTGGCGTGGGATCATCGCCTGTCGTCCGAGCAGATCGCCGACGAGTGGCTACGGCATGACCTTCAGCAACGACGATCACTTTGTCGCGGCGGCGCGAGGGATGATGATCGCTTCGCGTGAGGCGGTGGTCGACACCATGACGCCGCTCGGCTTGCACCACATCATGGCGCGCGACCATCACTACGGACCGGGTCCTTGGGTCACGGGCGGTCGCCCCGACTGGACCTCACCCTACTATCACCGCGCCGACGCGGACGGCATCGGTTTCGACCGCTCGGCGACCGGCAGCAACGCGATCAGCCAATACTGCCCCCCCTTCCGCGACCTGATCGCCAACCTCGACACCTGCCCGGACGAGTACCTGCTCTGGTTCCATCACGTGGCGTGGGATCACCGGATGAAGTCCGGGCGGACGCTGTGGGACGAACTCTGCTATCGCTACAACTTCGGCGTGCAGTCCGTCCGCGCCATGCAAGCGACGTGGGACTCACTTGCGGGGTACGTGGACGACGCGCGGTTCGAGCACGTCAAGGCGCTGCTGCGAATTCAGGAAAGCGAAGCCCGCTGGTGGCGCGACGCCTGTCTGCTCTACTTCCAGACTTTCTCCAAGCAGCCGATCCCGCCGGAGTACGAGCAGCCCGCCGAAACGTTGGAATATTACGAGAACCTGACCCATTATTACGTACCGGGCATCCCGGAGCGGCGGTTCGGGAATCGCTAGCCGCATCCGTAGGGGCGTTCAATTGAACGCCCCTACCAACGACACCGGTAATAAGCAGTTAACGAAAAAGCAAGTTATAACTTTTATTTAAGCTCTGTATCCAAAGGAAGCGTTTATGATCTCAAGCGAATCTTTTCGACTGGACGGCAAAGTCGCGCTGGTGACGGGGGGCACGGGCGTCATCTGCACGCCGATGTGCCGCGCGCTCGGCGCTGCCGGAGCGAAGGTCGTCGTGCTGGCGCTTGAAGACGACAAAACGAACGCTCTCGCGCAGGAGATTAAGCAGAACGGCGGCGACGCGATCGGCATCACGACCAACGTACTCGACAAAGCGGCGCTCGAAGCGGCGGCGGAGCGAGTCGCAGCAACTTACGGGCGGATCGACATCCTCATCAACGGCGCGGGCGGCAACCGTCCCGACGCGACCACCATCCCCGGCGAGCGCACCTTCTTCGACATCCCGCCGGAAGCGCTGCGCTGGGTCTTCGACCTCAACTTCACCGGCGCGATGCTCTCGTCGCAGGTCTTCGGCAAGTTTATGGTCGATCAGGGTTCAGGCGCGATCGTCAACATCTCGTCGATGGCAGCCTACTCGCCGATGACGCGCGTCGTCGCCTACGCAGCGGCGAAAGCGGCGATCAGCAACTTCACCCAGTGGCTCGCCGTCTACATGGCGACCGAACACAACCCGAACATTCGCGTTAACGCGATCGCACCGGGCTTCTTCCTCGGTGAGCAGAACCGCTATCTGCTGGTTGACGAGCAAACCGGCAAGTGGACGGCGCGCGGTCAGCAGATCATCGACCACACGCCGCAGGGTCGCTTCGGCGTGCCCGAAGACCTGCTCGGCACCCTGCTCTGGCTGGTCAGCGATGCGGCGCGCTTCGTCACCGGCGTCGTCGTCCCGGTCGATGGCGGCTTCATGGCATACAGCGGAGTGTAGATCATGCGGATGACGTGGCGCTGGTTCGGCGACGCCGACAGTGTGAAACTGGGGCAAATCGCGCAAATTCCGGTCGTCAAGGGGATCGTCGGCACGATTGAGGACATCCCCGTCGGCGCGGTCTGGTCGGTCGAGCGGATCGCCGCGCTGAAAGCAGAGGTCGAGGCAGCCGGTTTCACCCTCGACGTGATCGAGAGCATCCCCGTCAGCGAGGCGATCAAGCGCGGGCTGCCGGAACGCGACGCGCTGATCGACGCCTACTGTGAGAGCATCCGCAACATGGGGCGCGCGGGCGTAAAAGTGCTCTGCTACAACTTCATGCCCCTGTTCGACTGGATGCGCACGGAGATGATCTACTACCTGCCCGATCAGTCGGTCGTGACGAAATACGTTCACGCCGAGATCGACGGCTATCTGGAACGCGGGCTGGAAACGCGGGTCGCTTGGGCGCGCGGCTTCTCGAAAGAGGAACTGAACGCCGCCCTGAGCGATTACGCCGAAATCGATGACGCCGCGCTGTTCGAGCACCTCGTCTATTTCCTGCACCGCGTGATCCCGGCAGCAGAGGAAGCGGGCGTCTTTCTGGCGATCCATCCCGACGACCCGCCGTGGTCGATCTTCGGGCTGCCGCGCATCGTCCGCGACGCCGAGAGCATCGGGCGGCTGCTCGCCGCGGTCGACAGTCCGCACAACGGCTTGACCTTCTGCACCGGATCGCTGGGGACATTGGCGAGTAACGACCTGCCGGCGATGGTCAAGCAGTTCGCCGACGCGGATCAACTTCGTCCACCTGCGCAACGTCCAGCGCACCGGCGATCGCGACTTCTACGAGGTCGCCCATCCGTCGGCGTGCGGCAGCGTCGATCTGCGAGCGGTGATGCAAGCGCTGGTCGAGATCGGCTACGCGGGTCCGCTGCGCCCGGATCACGGGCGACGGATTTGGGACGAGGACGTGCCGCGCACCGGCTACGGGCTGTACGACCGGGCGCTCGGCGCAATGTACTTACAAGGTTTGTGGGAGGGGCTGCAAGCGGACGTTTAACGGCGTTGGCAGCTTGAGGGTTTCTCGTAATAGGGGGATGTCGGGGCGGGTTTGAAACCCGCCCCTACGCTTTAATCGTCGGCAACTGAACCGCGAAGGTCGTGCCCTCGCCGGAAATACCGCTGCTGGTCACGCCAATCGTGCCACCGTGCTGCTCGACGATCGCCTTCGAGATCGCCAAGCCTAAACCCATCCCGCCGCGCTGACGACTGCGCGCATAATCGGCGCGGTAGAAGCGCTCGAAGACGTTGGGCAGATGCTCCGGCGCGATCCCTTCGCCGGTGTCCTGCACCTCGATGCGCAGACAGCCGTCCGCGCCGCGCGCGCGGATGGTGATCGTCCCGCCGGAGGGTGTGTAGCGCAGCGCGTTGTTGAGCAGATTGTGCATCACCTGATTGATGCGCTCCTCGTCGGCGGAGACCAGCGGCAGCGCCGCCGGAATATCGACTGCCAAATGCACGTCCTTTTCCTCGGCAACCGAACGGAACGGCGCGATCAACTCCGACAGCGTTTGGCTGAAATCGATCGGTTGGCGGTCGAGCGGCAGCAAACCGGACTCCGCCTGCGAGAGTTCGTGCAGGTCTTTGATCAGGCGGCTGAGCAGCCGGGTCTGATCGTAAAGTCCGGCGATTTCGGTCTTGGTCATCGGGTAAGCGTCGTCGAGAATCGCGTAAACGTTGGCTTGCAGTGCCGTGATCGGCGTGCGGAGTTCGTGCGCAACGTCGGCGACGAGGTTGCGGCGCAGCAGTTCGTTGCGCTGAAGCTGATCGACCATCTTGTTGAACGACTGCGCCAGCGACGCGATCTCGGCGGTGCCCTTGACCGGTACGCGCTGCTCCCAGTTCCCCGCGCCGATGGCGTCGGCAGTGACCGCCAATCGATTGAGCGGCTTAGTCAGGCTGCGGCTCATCAACACGCCGAAGAGAATGCTGATGACGATGCTGACGGCAGCGACGATCAGGACCACTTCCTCCCAACTTACGATTTGCAACGGACGGGGCGGCGGTTGCAACAGATGCGCCAAGTCAATGTAAGCAACCGTACTGCCATCGACCTCGACCGGGATCAGATGTTGAGTCGAAAGCGTGGCGGTCGTCGAACCAGCGGCGGCGGTGGTGATAGGAGACTTTATATCAACGCTCTGTGGTGCGATGGCGGAAATGGCAAAACTCGCGCCAGTCTCATCGCGGAGGCGATTGAACTCAGCCGAGTTGGCGCGGATCACGGTGACACTGACGAGCGCAATCGTCGCCAAACTGATGAAGACCACCGCACTAAAAGCAACGCTCAAACGCACCCACAGACGATTCATCGGCATTACTTCCCTCCCAAACGATAACCAATACTGTAGACCGTTTGGATGTAACGCGGATTCTTGGGGTCGGCTTCCAGCTTCTTGCGCAGATTCTTCACGTGGGTATCCAGCGACCGCTCCATGCCCTCGTACTGATAATCGAGCGCGCTTTCGATCAATTCAGCGCGGGTGAAAACGTGTTCGGGGCTGCCCATCAGCGCGTGCATCAGTTCAAATTCGATGCGCGTGAGTTCGATCGCTTCGCCGTTCAGGGTCAGCTTGCGCCGCGACGGTTCGAGATGCAGCCCCTCATAGTTCAAGCTGCGCTCACTTTCGTCGTCAATATCGCCTTTGCTGCGCCGCAGGACAGAGCGCACGCGAGCGACGACCTCGCGCGGGTTAAACGGCTTGCTAATGTAGTCGTCAGCACCGATCTCCAAGCCGATAATGCGATCGTCGTCCTCGACGCGCGCGGTCAGCATGATGATCGGTATTTGGCGTAAGGTCGCATCTTTGCGTACAATTCGGGTGATTTCCAAACCATCCCGATCCGGCAGCATCAGGTCGAGGACGATCAGATCCGGCTGTTCATGGCGCAGCGTATGCAGCGCCGTTTCGCCGTCGTAGGCGCTATAAACCTCGAAACCTTCACGCTCTAAGTAAACGCGCACCGCGCGCACGGTCTCTTTGTTGTCATCGACGACTAGAACTCGCGGCATCGAAGCACACCCCACCTAAATAGGTTCATTTTTTCTTCATTATAGAAGGCGATTTTGGGGAAATTATGAATTCGTGAAAGATTTTACAGTTTCCCCACAAGTCTCCCACGAAATATTCACACGAAACTGGCAAAATGTAGATTGGATAACTTGTGAGGGATTTTTCAATGACCGTGAGGAAAAGTGCCGGCAGTATCACGATCACGGCACTCGTCATTGTGCTGTTGTTGATAATCGGTGGCGCGGCAGTTCAAGCCCAAGCCCCCGGCGGCGGTTTCACCCCACCGGAGGGGTTCACCCCGCCTGAAGGATTTGCCTTGCCGGGTGAGGGCGACCAGCAAAACACCGCCGTCGCCACCGTTGGCAGCGAAATTTCAGCGCTCGGCTCGGTCGAGGCGAAAGCGCTGGTCTCGCTCAGCTTTCAGACAGCGGGAACGGTGAACGGCGTCTACGTCAACGTAGGTGATTACGTCAACGCCGGTGACGTGCTGGCAGACCTCGACAACACCGATGCGTGGAACAGCTACCACCAAGCGCAGCTCAACCTAGAGAGCGCGCAGCTGGATTACGACGACCTGCTCGCGCCACCTTCGGACAGCGACCTGAAAGTCGCGCAGGCGAACTTGGCGAGCGCTCAAGCCGCGTATACCTCGGCAGCCAACGGCAGCAGCGATACGGTCAATGCGGCACAGCAGAAGTACGACGATGCCCAGCGCTCGCTGGACACGCTCCAGCAAGAGCGCGCCTTCATGAACGGCACACCCGACCAAATCGCCCAAGCCGAGGCGAAGATCGGCGCGGCGTCGTTCAACGCACAGATCGCGCTGCTGCAACTGCAAGACGCGCAAGCCGCCAGCAGCGCTTCGACTCAGCTTTGGTCAGCGTCGATCCGCATTCAGCAGGCACAGCTTCAACTCGATCAACTGCAAGCCGGTCCGACTCAGCAGCAGCTTGATAATGCACAAGTTGCCATCGAGCGGGCGCAGCTTACGTTGGATCAAGCCCAAAATACGCTGGAGGAAAGCCAGTTGGTCGCGCCGCGTTCCGGCTATGTGACAGTGGTGAACGTTGCTGCGGGAGACAACGTTTCGCCGAGCACGGCAGCAGTCGAGATCGCCGATTTATCCGGCTTCCAGATGACCGTTCCGGTCAACGAATTGGATGTCGGGCGCGTGGCGGTCGGGCAAGACGCGACGGTTCAGCTTGACGCCCTCACCGGGGTGAATATTCCGGGCAAAGTCGAGAACGTCGGCTGGCTCAGTTCGACCAGCAGCGACGGCATTGTCACCTACGACGTGTTGGTCACACTGGACACAACCGATTTGCGCGTCCGCTTAGGCATGACGGGCGAAGTCGCCATTGATACCGGGAGTTCAAGTTCATGATTAATTCGATACCCACGACTTACATCGGCGCGGGCGTGCTCGCGCTGGGTGGGGTGATTCTGCTCTGGTGGCTGACTGCCCGGATGCGCGCCGGTGGCTTCCGCAATTTCGTGCGGATTATCACCGTGCCGCTGTTGGTGATCGGCGTCGCGCTGATGGGCGTGATGATGGCGCGTTCGGAAACCGAAATTCTGCCCGAAGCCACCCCATTAACCGTCCCGGTCGAAACGATGACCGTTCAACCGGGCACGTTGACCGAGACGCTCAACGCGACCGGCTCACTAGCAGCCGCCGATCAGACGACACTGGCATTCGGCACCACCGCGCCGGTGACGGACGTGCTGGTCGCGGTCGGCGACACGGTGCACAAGGGTGACGTGCTAGCGCGCGTCGATCCGACCGCCATCGATATGCAGGTGCGGTCGGCGGAAATCAACCTTGAGTCCGCTCAAAATGCGCTGGCAGCGCTCCAAGCGCCGCCGAGCGACTTCGACGTCCGCAGCGCCGAGTTGAGCGTGCAATCGGCACAAGCGTCGCTGAGTTCGGCGTCACAGAACGCCTCAACCGGCAACGACGCCGAGATCGCGCGGTTGAACGCGGAACTGGCGAAGAACAGCTTGTGGCAGCAGCAGTTGAGCCGCGACATGAGCGCCAACCCGAACCCGCAGGCACCGAACGCGGTCACTAACCGCATCGCCAGCCAAGCGAGCATGACGAACGCCGAGGAGAACGTCACCAACGCTGAGCAAAACTATCAGGATACGCTCAACGCAGCCCCGGATACGAGCCAACTCGCATCAGCGGATGCCTCACTGATCAGCGCGCAGGCAAAGCTCGACGCGCTCAACGCCGGACCGAGCGATTCAGACGTGCGCAAGGCGCAGATCAACATTGAGACGGCGCAGTTGAACCTCGACACGGTGAAGCAGCAGCGCGACGAAACCGAAATCGTCGCGCCGTTCGACGGCATTGTCGCCGCCGTGAACGTCGAAGTCGGCGAACTACCGCCCAACACCGGCGCAATCACGCTGATCAACACGGACAACTACACGATCACGCTGTCGGTGGACGAGAAGGACATCGCCCAGCTAGCGCAAGGGCAAGCCGTCAACGTGACTTTGCAGGCGCTCAACAACGTGACGCTGAGCGGCAAAGTGACGCGCGTCGACTTGTCGCCGGCATCGACCAGCGATCTGGTGACCTACAACGTCGAGGTGACGCTCAATCCGGCGAATGCGCCGGTGCGACCGGGCATGTCGGCAGTCGCCAATGTGGTACTGAGCGAACTCAATAACGTGCTGGTCGTGCCCAACCGGTTCATTACGGTCAACGACCGCACCCAGCAAGCGACGGTCAAGGTCGAGACGGCAGCCGGAACTTACAACGACGTCCCGGTGACCATCGGCGCGCAAACCGATAGCGACAGCGTGGTCACTTCAGGGATCAATACCGGCGATAAGCTGGTCATTCTAGCAAGCGCCGCGACCAACGGCACAACCCAGCGAGGCGCAGGATTAGGGTTGTTCGGCGGCGCGGGCAGAATCACCGGTGGCGGCGCACCTCCCGGTGGCGGCAACTTCGCTGGACGAGGGGGCGGCTGATGAAATTCGGACGACACAGCAACGGCAAAACACCACCGGCGGATGAACAAGCTCCGCTGCCGGTGATCGACATTCAAGGGATCACCAAGACGTATCACGTCGGCGAGATCGACTTGAACGTGCTCAAGGGCATCGACCTCAAGATCGAGCGCGGCGAATTCGTCTCGATCATGGGACCGTCGGGGTCGGGCAAGAGCACGCTGATGAACATCCTCGGCGCGCTCGACCAGCCGACCACCGGCACCTATCACCTCGACGGTCTCGACGTATCGGAGTTAGGCGAAAGCGAACTGGCACGCATCCGTAACAAGAAGATCGGTTTCGTCTTCCAGAACTTCAACCTGCTCAAGCGCACGTCGGCGCTGCGACAGGTTGAACTACCCCTGCTCTACGCGGGCGTCGGTGGACGGTCGCAGAAGGCGAAAGCGGCGCTTGAGTCGGTCGGGCTGAGCGAGCGGCTGAATCACCTGCCGAGCGAGCTTTCCGGCGGTCAGCAGCAGCGCGTCGCCATCGCGCGGGCGATTGTCAACGAGCCGTCGCTGATCCTTGCCGACGAGCCGACCGGCAACCTTGACACCCGCAGCGGCAAGGAAGTCATGCAGATTTTCCAGCGCATGAACCGCGAGCAAGGGATCACGACCGTGTTCGTCACGCACGACCCGTGGATCGCGCGGCACACCAACCGGGTGGTCATGCTGCGCGATGGCTTGATCATCGCCGACCAGAAGATCGCCGAGCCGCTCGACGCCGAAACCGCCGAGCGTCCATCCGAAGCCGAAGAACTGGCGAGCGTCTTCGAAAATGCCTACTACGGCGGCAGCGCTGAGGAATACACGTAAACGATGACCACGCGAATGCTGCTGTGTGGGGACACGTCCGCCCCTGCGTATCAAAACCCGTCTTTCGTGCTCGCGCACAGGCGCTACGGGCGAAGCACTCGCCCCTCCCTGAATTCGGGGAGGGGTCGGGGGTGGGGTGATTTATGAGTTTGATTGAGACATTCCGCATCGCGCTGAACGCGCTGGGCACCAACCGGCTGCGGGCGCTGCTGACGACGCTCGGCATCATGATCGGCGTGGCGGCGGTGGTCAGCCTGATGAGTCTCGGCGGCAGCCTGCAAAGCTACATTCAGGGGCAGTTCGAGAGTCTGAATGCCAACGTGCTCAACATCAGCGCGTCGCGCGGGCGCTTCACCGCGTCAGGGACGCAGCCGTTGACGACGGCGGACGTCGAAGGGTTGCAAGACCCGACCGTCGCGCCGCACGTCGTCGCCGTCGCGGCGACCTATACGGTTCGCGGCAACATCGGCTACGGCGCGACCAGCGAAAGCGCCTCAATTGAAGGTGTGACCGTCAACTACGGCGACGTCAACAACTGGCACGTCGGGTCGGGGCGCTTCATCACCGACAAGGACGTCACCGACAGCGAGCGGGTCGCCGTGCTCGATCAGACAGCGGCGAGCGACTTATTCGGCACGGCAAATCCGGTGGGACAGACGATTTTGGTCGCCAATCAAGTATTTACGGTCGTGGGCGTGATGGAAGAACGCGCGACCAGCGGCTTTTCACAGACGACCGTGCTGATCCCGATCTCGACGGCGCAGACCCGCCTCGCCAACGCCCACGTCGCCGGGAAAGGCTACCGCGTCAGTTCAATACAGGCGCAGGCGGTCTCGACCGAGTCCGCCGACATCACGGCGGCGACCGACGAAGTCACGAATTACCTGCTGAAAGCGCACCGGATCGCCAATGCGAGTGCCGCCGACTTCAGCGTCAACAGCGCGGCGTCGGTGCTCGACTCGCTGTCGTCTACGCTGAGCTTGGTCACGCTGTTCCTGAGCGCTATCGCCGGGATTTCGCTGCTGGTCGGCGGCATCGGCGTGATGAACATCATGCTGGTGTCGGTCACCGAACGCACGCGCGAGATCGGCTTGCGCAAAGCGGTCGGCGCGCAGGCGAGCACCATCCTGACTCAATTTCTATTCGAAAGCATCCTGCTGTCGCTGCTGGGCGGCGCCATTGGCATCGCGCTGGGCGGTGGCATTCTGCTGCTCGCCGGTAGGCTAATCCCGCAGTTCGTCATCGCCCTGACGCCGGAGTCAGCGGTGCTGGCGACCGGCATCAGCAGCCTGATCGGGATCGTCTCCGGGATGTATCCGGCAAATCGCGCGGCGAGGATGCGCCCGATTGACGCGCTGAGGTTCGAATAATGCTGATTGACAACGTGCGCTTGTCGCTGATTGAACTCGCCACCAATAAGCTGCGCGCCTTCTTGACCGTGCTGGGCATCACCATCGGCATCGCGGCGGTGGTGCTGCTGCTCTCGCTCGGTCAGAGCGTGCAGGACTACGTCACCCAGCAGTTCGAAGGCTTGGGCACCAATACGCTGCGCGTCTCGGCGACGCGCGCCAACGGACGCACCGATCAATTGACGCTGGAGCAAGCGGAACAGTTGCAGAATCCCGATCTGCTGCCGGGAGTCGATCTGGTCATGCCGGAGACCAGCGGCAATTACCCGGTCGTCTACGAGAACAACTCGTTCAACATCAGTGTGACCGGCGCGACGACCGATTACCTCGACATCGAGGGGCGGACGGTCGATCAGGGACGGTTCTTCAACGCCGACGAACTCGCCAACAGCGCGCAGGTCGCCGTGATCGGCACGACGACCGTCGAGAACCTGTTCGACACCGAAGATCCACTCGGCAAGACGATCCGCGTCTCGAACGTGCTGTTTCAGGTGATCGGCGTGCTGAACGAGAGCGGCACCAGCGACAACACGGTGATCGTGCCGATCACGGCGTTCAAGGCACGGCTGAACAACAGCCGCACCCCCACCGGCGGCACCGTCGTCAACACGATCCTCGTCAAAGCCAGTGACGTCAACCAGATGGCGACCGTCCAAGAGAGCTTGACCGCCGCCCTGCGCACGGTGCGCGGGCTGACTGCCAACGAGGATGACAACTTCAACATCTTCAGCGCTTCGACCATCGTCGACTCGCTGACCAACGTGATCTCGATCCTGACGCTGTTTCTCGGTGTGGTCGCCGGGATTTCGCTGCTGGTCGGCGGGATCAACGTGATGAACATCATGCTGGTGACGATCACCGAGCGGACGCGCGAAATCGGGCTGCGCAAAGCCACCGGCGCGCAAAACTCAGACATTATCATCCTGTTTCTGGTGCAGGCGGTCGTCCTCACGCTGATCGGCGGCGTGATCGGCGTCGCCATCGCCGCCGGAGGCAGCGCACTTATCACCCGGTTGGTCGACGGCTTAAGCGTGATCGTTCGCCCGGAGAACGTCTTACTGGCAGTGAGCATTTCGGCGGCAATCGGCATCTTCTTCGGCGTTTATCCGGCATCACGGGCAGCGCGGCTCAACCCGATTGACGCCCTGCGCTATGAGTAACTAAGGAAAAGGCATGAATCTGCAACTCCTGATGGCATTCGCGCCCTTTATCGCGCTGCTTTACCTCGCTTTCGCCTTGATTCAAGCGCTGCGGCACCAGCAGCAAGGGATCATCGCGGCGCTGCTGGCGCTGCTGGTGATCGCGCTGCCGCTGGCAGCCTATTTCCTCGCCGGAACAATTCTGCGCGCGCGGTTGATCAACTCGCTGACGCTCAATGCAGCGATCGTGTTCATCGGCAGCCTGCTGATCCTGCTGATCGAGCGCGGCAACCGCAAGCGCGATCCGCGCCGGTCTTACGGGATGCTCGGCGTCGGCGTGAGCATCTGTCTCGCGCTGATCACCTTTGGCGCGCCGCTGCTGATCACGACCGGCAGCGCGACGCCGACTGCGGGCGATACCGCTGCCGCCGCCGACACGACGCTGCGCAATGTCGCGGCAGTGACGCGCGGCGCATTCAGCAATACCAACGCGCAGGCGACCAATCCAGCCCCCGGCGCGCCTCAGGCAACCGCCGAACCGGGCAGCAGCGAACCGACGGCGGTCGCGCAAGTGCTCATGGCGCAAACCGGGCTGACCAGCGCGGAACTGATGACGCAGGTCGATGCGGGCAGCACGATTGCCGATCTGGTCAAGGCGAATAACGGCGATCTCGATGCGGTGATCACGGCGATCAGCAGCGCGCTCGACGAAATGGTCGCCGCCGGTGGACGCGGCGGTCAACTGCTGGAACGGCTCGGCAGCGACACGACCCAAGATCGCCACTCAGTTGGTCAACGGCGAACTCGCGCAAGGGGCGCGCTTCCTACTGCCGCAGTTGATCGGTGGCGCGAGCGCTGTGCCGCAGTTCGGCGGACAGAACGGCGGCGGAATGGACTTCCCGGCAGGCGCGCTGGCGGTACGCCCGGGCGGGACACCCGACGGCGCAGGCGTACAATGGTGGCAACTTCCCCGGCGCTCGTCCGTTGCGGCGACAGCTCGAAGCAACGTCGTGATCACTGCCACGAACAGCCGCAAGCTCGACAGTCCGACCGAAGCACAGCCGCCGATGGCGCGAAACGGCGGTCGCGCTGGCGCTGACGGCGCAAACCGGACTCGCCAGCGCCGACCTGCTGGCGCAGATTCAAGCGGGCAGCACCGTCGCCGATCTGGTCGCAGCGAACAACGGCGACCTCAACGCCGCCATCACCGCGATCGCGGGCGCGCTCGATGGCATGGTCGCGGCGGGCGGGCGCGAAGCGCAGATGATTGCCCGCTTCGGCAGCGACACGACTCAAGTCGCGACCCAGTTGGTCAACGGCGAACTCGGTCAAGCGCAGAAGTTCTTGCTGCCCCAGTTGATCAGCGGGCAGAGCGCCCTGCCACGGCTCAATGGGCAAGTGCCCAACGGCGGTCCCATCGAAGATACGCCCGTCCCGACGCCCACACCAACGATCCCGACAACCCCCACGCCAACCATCCCGCGCCCGACCCGGATCGTCTTCCCGACGGCGACGCCGACATCTGAAGCCAGCGCGACTCCGGCAGCCGAAGCCACCGGCGCAGCGAGCAGCAGCGCCGTGCTCGGCGAAGCGTCAGCCCAGACCTGCGGCATTATCGTCGATTACAACCTGAATCTGCGCGATCAGCCGACGACCGACGGCAGCACCGTGCTGATCTCGATCCCGTTCGGCACAACCGTCAGCGCCGACGCCCACAACAGCGATAACTGGTATCACGTCGCCTACGAGGATCAAATCGGCTGGGTGAGCGGCGAATACGTCACCGCCAGCGCCGCCTGCGCCAACCTGCCATCAGCCCCATAAACAACAGCAGTGAAGGGCAGAGTTGAACTCTGCCCTTCGCCGTCCACTGCGCTTTCACCCCACTTCGGCGAATCGCGCTCGTAGATTTTGCCCAATCCGTCCGCGATTCGAGCCATTCCGTCGCCCCATTGCTTTGCGAAGCACTCCGGCGCGCGCTACACTTTCTCGCGTGAATACATTGCCCGTTACAGTTCCGCCACAATGGTACGCAAGATTGCAATGGTTATCTTGCGCTCGATGCTGCGAACTTTTATGCTGGGCAGAGTAGATACTGGCAAGATTCGATTACTTTTTGGGCTAGCTGTAGGGAGAAATCATGTTCAGAACGAAACGTTTCAGCATTCTGCTGGTCAGCGCGATTCTGCTGCTCGCTCTGACTGTCGGCGCGCAGGCGCAAGACGCGACGCCGGAAATGGGCGCGACCATCCCCGCCGTGCCTTGTACCGATGCCGGGAAACTGACCCTTCAGGTCTGGGACGAAAACTGGGCGAAAATCCTCACCGACGCAACCAATGCGTGGATCGCCGACTACTGCCCCGGCGCGGAAGTTGATGTTCAACAAGTGCCATGGGCGCAATATTGGGATCTGCTGAAGACCGACGCGACCAGCGGTGACCTGCCGGACGTGTTCAACCTCTCGCAGGATCAATTCGGCTTCTACAACACCAACGGTGTGCTGCTCAACCTCCAGCCCTATTTCGACGCCAACGGCGTGGACACCAGCGTTTGGGGGTCCGGCTTGGTCGATCCCTATAAGGGCGACAACGGCGACGTTTACGGCGCACCCCTGAACTGGGACAGCATCGTCATGTTCTACAACAAGGACCTGTTCGACGCCGCCGGTCTGGATTATCCGACCGCCGATTGGACGTGGGATGACTTCGCCGCCGACGCCGCCGCGCTGACCGACAGCGCCAATGGTGTCTACGGTGCCGCCGTCTACAACGACTATCAGAGCGGCTGGTCGAACTGGATCGCTTCGACAGGGGTGACACCGGTCGCCACTCCTGACCGGACGCAGTGCACGCTGACCGAACCCGGCAGCATCGAAGCGCTGAGCTTCCTCAAGGGGCTGCTGGATGACGGTTACATGCCGTCGATCTCCGTCTTGGGCGGCACCAACGCCGACGACGAATACAACATGTTCAAGTCGGGCAAGCTTGCCATGTACAGCAATGGCGAGTGGCAGCTTCCGAACGCGATCAAGGACATTCCGTTCAACTGGGACATCGTGACCCTGCCGAAGAACCCGACCACCGGCATGAGCCGCTCGACGGTGCACGCGGTCGCTTACGCCGCCAGCGCGACCACCGCCAATCCGGATCTCGCCGCGAACCTGATCCAGTACCTCGCCAGCGATGAGGGCGAGAAGTTCTTCGCCGAAGCCGGCGGCGTGCCGCCAGCCGATCCCGCGCCGGAACTGCTGCAAATGTGGAAAGACAGCTTCGGTGATACGACCGTCAACATTCAGGCGTTCATTGACGCGCTGAACAACTCGCAGGGCGTGACCACCTTCGCCGAAGCGGGCGATCCGACGACCGAGATGATCGTCAACATTTTCGACCTCGGCGTGAGTGTCGAAGATGCGACCACGCAAGCCTGTGACGCGATTGCGCCGTATCTGAATTCCGGGTCGTAACACGGTTCGCGTTCGTCATTCTGATTGCACGTTTTTGACCTCGCCTCGCTGTGCTTTGCTCCCCCTCTCCCTACGGAGAGGGGGTTGGGGGTGAGGTCATCTTTTACTACCTAACTGAGAAATCCGCATGGCTCCATTGATCAACATTCTCGGCAAAACTCCGCGCGCCCGGCGTCAAGCATTATGGGGGCTGGCGCTGATCGCGCCGAACACGCTCGGTTTGCTGTTCTTCTTCGGCATTCCGGTGCTGCTCTCGTTCTGGACCGCCTTCCAGAAGTGGAACGGTATCAAGCCGCCGGAGTTTGTGGCGCTGGAGAACTTCCAGCGACTACTCGGCGACGCGAAGTTCTGGCAAGCGCTCGGTAACACGCTCAAAATCCTCGCCGTGACCATCCCGGTTGGGACGGTATTGGCGCTGAGCGTAGCGATCCTGCTCAACCAGAAATTACGCGGGCGCAGCATCTTCCGCACGATCTACTTTCTGCCGGTCGTGACTTCGACCGTCGCGGCGTCGATCGTCTGGACGTGGATTTTTCAGGCGCATTACGGGCTGCTCGACAACCTGCTGGCACCGTTCGGCTTGCTCGATTTGAACTGGCTCACGCGCCCTGACCTCGTGCTGATCCCGATCGCGGTCGTGACGATCTGGCAGCGGCTCGGCTTCGACATGGTGCTGTTCCTCGCCGGACTGCAAAATATCCCGGCGATCCTCTACGAAGCCGCCCTGATCGACGGCGCGACCCGCTGGCAGCGCTTCCGTAACGTCACGCTGCCGATGCTCTCGCCGACCCTGTTCTTGATCGTCGTGCTGGCATTCATCAGCTCGTTCCAGATTTTCGATCAGGTCTTCATCATGACGGCGCGGACGGTCGCGGGCGGCGTCGGCGGCAGCGCGACCACGCTCTCGTTCTTCCTGTACCAAACCGGTTTCACCCATGCCGAGTTCGGCTACGCATCTGCCATCGGCTTAGCGATGTTCGCCATTATGCTGGTGGTCACCATGTTCCAACTTCGCCTCCAGCGCTTGTGGGTTTACTATGAATCAACTGACGGCTAAAAGCACTCAACCGATCGCCGAGCAATCGACGCCCAGTTATGACCGGCTCTCGCTCTCGATGCGCGTGCTGGTCTACGTGATCCTGATCGTCGGCGCGCTGGTGATGGTGCTGCCTTTTCTGTGGATGGCATCGACCGCTTGCAAGCCGTCCGCCGAGATCAATACCGTGCCGGTACAGTGGTTTCCGCAGAACGTCTCCTGTCTTGAAAATCTGAATGGACTTTACGAAACGTCGAGCGGCTTCAACACCACCATCGTCAACACCGCCATCATGACGATCGGACGGACGCTCGGTCAGTTGGTCACCTGCTCGCTGGCAGCCTATGGCTTCGCCCGCTTCAAGTTTCCGGGGCGTAATCTGCTGTTCGCGCTCTGCCTCGGCTTGCTGATGATCCCGTTTCAGGCGATTCTGATCCCTGAGTACCTGTGGATTCGCAGCTTGGGCTGGCGCAACACCTTTCAAGCGCTGATCGTACCCGGCGCGTTTAGCGCCTTCGCGCTGTTCTTGCTGCGTCAAGCCTTTTTGCAAATTCCCTTGGAGTTGGAAGAAGCCGCGACCATCGACGGCGCGAACCCGCTGCAAATTCTGTGGCACGTCACGCTGCCGCTGTCCGTCCCGGCGCTCGCCGCCTTCGCGGTGATCACGGTGCAGGCGGCATGGAACGACTTCTTGTATCCATTAGTGATCGCCAACAGCGAGCAGACCCGCGTCGTCACGATTGGGATCGCGCTGTTGCAAGGTCAGCGCGATACACCGTGGAATCTGCTCATGATGGGGTCGCTGATCGCCACGCTGCCGATGATGATCCTATTCGTGCTGCTGCAAAGGTACTTCATCGAGGGCGTCTCGATGAGCGGGGTCAAGCGGTAAAGCGAGCAAAAGATTCAACGCAAAGTCGCAAAGTCGCAAAGAAGGGCGACGCAGCGCGTCACCCTTAATCTTTTCTTGGCGATCTTGGCGTCTTGGCGGTTCAACCACCTTCACGAGACCGCGTCCTTCGTCCACTGTTCGTCGACGACACGCCAGATGCCCAACGGATTGGCGTCTTGGAGCGCGGGCGGCAGCAGACTATCGGGCAGATTTTGGAAGGCGACCGGGCGCAGGAAGCGCTTGATCGCCGTCATGCCGACCGAAGTCGTCGCCGGAGCAGTGGTCGCCGGGTAGGGTCCGCCGTGCTGCATCGAGTAGACGACCTCAACGCCGGTCGGGAAACCATTCCAGAGCAAGCGTCCCGCTTTCTCCCGCAGAATGTCGTAAATCGATCCCGCCGTTTCCACCTCGCTGTCGGCGGCGTGGATGCTGGCGGTCAGGTTGCCTTCCAGCGACTCCAGCGTCAGGCGCAGGTCGTCGAGCGACTCGCAAACGACGAACAGCGTCACTGGTCCGAAGTGCTCGGCTTGCAGGGCGGCGTCCTCGCGGAAAACCCGCGAACTGGTCTGCAAGACGGTATGCTCGTAACCACACGGGGGCGCTGACACCGCCGATCCACCGGAGAGCTTGGTCACCTGCGGGCGTGCCAGCGTCCCGGCGACCGCCCGTGCCAAGCCCTGCTGAATCTGCGGGTTGAGCAGCACGCCGGGCTGTGTTTCGCGCATCTTAGCGGTCACGTCGGCGATGAACTGCTGGCTGCTCCGCGCCATCGATCACGAAGACCAAGCCCGGATTGGTGCAGAACTGCCCCTCACCCAACGTCACCGACGCTGCCAAGCCGGTCGCCAGCGCCGCGCGACGCTCGGAGATTGCCCCCGGCAGCACGACCGTCGGATTAATGCTGCCCATCTCAGCGTAGACCGGGATCGGCGTCGGACGCGCAGCGGCGGCGTCGAAGATCGCCCGCCCACCGCGCAGCGATCCGGTGAAGCCGACGGCGGCGATCCCCGGATGGGTGACGAGCGCCTGTCCGACGGCAACCTGATCGCCCTGAATCAGCGAGAACGTCCCGGCGGGGAAACCCTGCGCGGCAACGGCACGATTAATCGCATGGGCGACCAATTCGGAGGTCGCCGGATGTCCGGGATGCGCCTTGACGATCACCGGGCAGCCAGCCGCCAGCGCCGAGGCGGTATCGCCCCCGGCGACGCTGAAGGCGAAGGGGAAGTTACTGGCGGCGAACACGGCGACGGGACCCAACGGCAGCAGCATCCGGCGGATCGAGGGGCGCGGCGCGGGCTGGCGATCCGGCAGCGCGCGGTCGATGATCGCTTCGACGTACCAGCCCTCGCGGATGAAGGCGGCGAATTTGCGCAGCTGTCCGGTAGTGCGTCCGCGCTCTCCGGTCAAGCGCGGCAGACCAAGCCCGGTTTCCTCGTCGGCGGTCGTCAGCAGCAGGTCGCCGAGCGCTTCGTACTCGTCGGCGATCGCCTCCAGCAGCCCCGCCAGCCGCTCGGCGGGCATCAGCCGAAGCTGATCGTAAGCCGCGCGCGCCGCACTGACCGCCCGGTCAATCTCGTCCGACGTGGCGTTGAGAAATGGCAGCGTCCCGGTCACGTTGGTGCGCGGATTGAAGCTGTAGAAAGCGGCATCCCCCGCGCGGCTCGCGCTGCCGGCGATCCACTGAGCACCTGTAATCTCTGTTTCCATAGAAGCAATCCTGTATGAATATCTACGCAATACGGCAAGTATAACCCACTCACGCCAAACCATGATCCCAGCGCTAACCCGGCACAGGGCAAACGCATCAAAATCAATTTGAACCGCCAAGTCGCCAAGATCGCCAAGAAAGACGATTTTTTAGAGGCTTTTATGCTGCTAACAGCCTTTAAGTATGTCCTTTGATCGAGTGAAGTAGAGCTTTTCAATGTTTCTTCTTGGCGTCCTCTGCGTCTTGGCGGTTAATTATCGTATTTAGAAATTTGATGCGTTTGCCCTATAACCCGGCAGCATCAGCGCAGTTTGTGGGCTTCGCTCGGCAGCAGGTGGCGATCCCGGAGGACGTAGACCTGATCCATCCGGTCGAGCAAGACGTGACGGTGGGTGAAGATCAGCAAGCTGCGTCCGGTGGTGACGCTGAGGATCGTTTGCATGACCGCGCGTTCGGTCACGGCGTCGAGGTTAGCGGTCGCCTCGTCCAAAATCAGGATCGGCGCGTCCTTGAGCAGCACTCGCGCCAAAGCGATCCGCTGGCGCTCGCCACCGCTGAGCAGCGATCCGTCTTCGCCGACCAGCGTCGCGTAACCGTCGGGCAGCGCGGCAATGAAGTCGTGTATCCCGGCTTGGCGGGCGGCGGCTTCGACGGCTTCGAAGGGCGCGTCGCTGCGGGCGATGCGGATATTCTCGCGGATGGTGGTGTTAAACAGATACGGGCGCTGCGTCATCACGCCGAAGGTCGCGCGCACGTCGGTTTGAGCGTAAGCGCGCAGATCGCGCCCGCCTAACTCGATCCGTCCGGTGTCGTAATCCCAGAAACGCAGCAGCAGATTGACCAGCGTCGATTTGCCCGCCCCGCTCTCGCCCAAGATGGCGATCCGCTGACCGGGGTCGAGGCGCAGCGCAACGCCGTCGAGGATCAGCGGC
Source organism: uncultured Chloroflexia bacterium (assembly GCA_963727545.1). Classification (GTDB taxonomy): domain Bacteria; phylum Chloroflexota; class Anaerolineae; order Aggregatilineales; family Phototrophicaceae; genus Flexifilum. The sequence goes on along the minus strand of CAVSGS010000007.1, from coordinate 249,518 downwards.
TCATCCGGGTAGCCGAACGACAAATCGGTGACGACCAGCGCCGGATGTGAGGGGATCACGACGGGATCGAGCGGCGCGGGCGGATCGCTGACGGCGGGCGGCAGGTCGGCGATCTCGAACAGACGACCGGCAGCTTGCCCGGTCGCGCCGAGATTGACCGCCGCCTGTGCCAGCGGCGTAAACGCCTCGAAGACGGCGGTGGTCGCCAAGGCGACGGTCGCCAGAAAGACGCCATCCAATCGCGGGATCGCCAGCGCGAGAACGGCAGCCGCCGCCCCGCTGGTCAGCAAGGCGCTGAGACCGACCTGAAGCGCGTCGGAACGGGCGATCTGCTGCTCGGCGTCGGCAAGCTGCTGACTGAGCGCGCCGATCCGCTCAAGCTGCGCCGCCGCCTGCCCGTAGACCAGCGTTTCCGCCATCCCCTGAATGCTGTCGACCAGCGTCGCGTTCAACTCGGCGCGGTCGGCGACGCGGACTGCGCCGGAGCGCTGGCTGCCCCACCACGCCAGCAGCGGCACGCCGATCCCTGCCGCCAGCATGAACGCCAGCGCCACCAGCGCGATCAGCGGATCGAAGGCGGTCAGGAACACCGTCAGCGCCGTGCCGACCAGCAGCGCCACCATGCGGCGGCGCGACCGCGCGCAGGTAGAGGTCTTGCAGACTCTCCACGTCGTCGATGACGCGGCTGAGCAGGTCGCCGCTGCGCTGCCCGATCAGGCGCGCCGGGGCGAGCGGTTCCAGCGCCTTGTAGAACTCGACCCGCAGGCGAGCCAGCAGGCGAAAGGTCGTCTCGTGCGAGACGAGGCGTTCGAGATAGCGCAGGACGCCGCGCGCAATGCCGAAGAAGCGCACGCCGACGATAGCGACCGAAAGATCGGCAACCGAGGGCTGCAGCGCCGCCTTCGAGATCAGCCACGCCGAGGTCGCCATCAGGCTGACGCTGCTGGCGATGGTCAGCGCGCCGAGCAGCGTCGCCAGCAGCATCCCGCGCCAGAACGGGAGCGCCCAGCGCAAGACGCGCAGTAAGGGATTAGATTTCACAGTGTCCACCCGCTTCAGGGGAGTCAGCCGGCCTGCGCCCTGTCGAACGAATCGCATCGGACAGGCGAGCTGCGCGAGCATAGCAGCGCCGTCGCCTCCGCGCGATCAAGTCGGCGTGAGTGCCCTGCTCGACGATCGCGCCGTGGTCGATCAGGAGGATGCGGTCGGCAGCGACGGCGGCGGTCAGGCGGTGCGTGATCAGCAGGACGGTGCGCCCTTGCACCAGCCGGTCAAGCGACGCGATGATCTCGGCTTCGCCGTCGGGATCAAGCTGCGAGGTCGGCTCGTCGAGGATCAGCAGCGGCGCGTCGCGCAGGAAAGCGCGCGCCAGCGCGATCCGCTGCGCCTGCCCGCCGCTCAAGCGCAAGCCGCGCTCGCCACAGAGGGTTTGATAGCCGTCCGGCAGTTCAGTGATGAAGCCGTGCGCGCCCGCCGCCGTCGCCGCCGCGATCAGGTCGGCGTCGGAGGCGTCCGGTCGAGCGAGGCGCAGGTTGTCGGCGACGGTCGCGTTAAAGAGATAGGGCGACTGCGACACCCACCCAATCCGCGCGCGCCAGTCGGCTAAAGGCAGCGTCCGCAGATCGACGCCAGCGACGGTAATGCGCCCGAGTCGGGCTGAACGAAGCCGAGCAGCAGGTTCGCGACGGTCGTCTTGCCGCCGCCGCTGGCGCCGACCAACGCGACCCGCTCGCCCGGCTCGATGGCAAACGAGAGATCGCGCAGCGCCGGACGCGCGCCGTCTTCGTAGCTGACGGCGACCTGCTCGAAGCGAATCGCCATGCGCGGCGGAATCGGCTGCGAGGCGGTCGGGCGCGCAACCGGCGGCGTATCGAGCACGGCATAGAGACGCTCGGCGGCGGCTTTGCCCTCAGTGGCATTGTGGAACTTCGCGCCCAACGCGCGCAGCGGCAGATAGAATTCCGGCGCGATCACCAGCAGAAAAAGGGCGTGACCGAAATCGATGCCCCCAGCGAGCAAGCGCAAGCCGATCTCAACGGCGACAATCGCTACGCTGAGCGTCGCCAGCAGCTCCAACGTCAGCGCGGAGAGGAAGGCGACCCGCAGCACGCGCATGGTCGCGGCGCGAAACTCGTCGGTGATCCGGCTGATGGTCTCGATCTGGTGGCGGCTGCGGTTGAACAGCTTGAGGGTGGTCAAGCCCTGCATCACGTCGAGGAAGTGTGCGCCGAGGTAGCGCATTTCGGAGAACTGGCGCTGCGCCAGCGCACCGGCTGCCCGCCCGATCAGCATCATGAAGAAGGGGATCAACGGCGCGGTGATCAGCAGGACGACGAAGGTCAGCAGGTCAAGCGGCAGGACGACCAGCAGGATCAGCAGCGGCAGAAAGACCGCCGTGAACATGCCGGGGAGATAGTCGCGGAAGTAGCCGTCGAGCTTCTCGACGCCCTCGGTCGCGCTGAGCACGAGATCGCCGCTGCGCTCGGCGCGGCTGTAAGCGGGTCCAAGCGCGTAAAGCTGGGCGACGAAGCGCTGGCGCAGCGCGTTTTTGACGGTCAAAGCGAGCCGTGCTGAAGCGATCGAGGCAGCGTAGGCAGCGCCCGCCCGCAGCGCGATCACCAATGCCAGCGCGATCAAGAACGGCGTCAGCTGATCCAGCGTTTCGCCGCCGAGGAAAGCACGGTCGATGATCTGGCTGAGCAGCAGCGCCTGCACGACGATCACAACGCCCAAGAAGGCGTTGGCGCTCAGGCTCGCTGCCAGCGATCCCGGCGCGGCGCGCGCCTCGCTCAGCAGCCGCGAATCGAGGCGGCGTTTCGGTGGAGCAGCAGATGTCATGGGCGATGGATTTAAGCGAACGTTAGCGGGTTGATTATACCCGCTAACTGGCAGCGTAGGGGCACGATAGATCGTGCCCCTACAAGGGAATTGCTAAGCAGTGGTTAGTATTCGAGCTTGGTTTCGCTCGTCAGGCGCTTGCGGAAAACCCAGTACGCCCATGCCGTATACGCCAGCACAATCGGCACCATCGTCAAGGCGATCACACTCATGACTTGCAGCGTGTAGGCGCTCGACGAGGCATTATAGATCGTCAGATCAAAAGCCGGATCAAGCGACGAGGGCATGACGCGCGGGAACAGCGTGCCGAAGATCAGCGCGACGACGCCAATGATGGTCAAGCCGGTGCCGAAGAAGGCACGCCCAAAGCGCGCTTGGAAAATGCTGTATCCGCCGAACAGCAGCCCGCCAACCGCGGCGACCAATCCCAAGACGTTCGCCGGATTGATGTTCTGGAGGATGTCGGTATCGATGGCGGCGTAGACCACAAACAGCACCGCCAGAATCGTCACCGGGAGCCAGAAGCGGCGCGTCACTCGATCTGCCCGCTCGCGGATCGCTCCGTCGGTCTTCAGTTCCAAGTACAGCGCACCGTGCAGGATGAACAACGTCAATGTGACCAACCCACCGAGCAGCGCGAAGGGATTGAGCAGGTCGAAGAACGAGCCGACGTAAGTCATGGTCGAGTCAATCGCTACGCCGCGCAGGATGTTACCGAAGGCAACGCCCCAGAGCAGCGCCGGCAGGAAGCTGCCGATGAAGATGCAGGCATCCCACAGGCTGCGCCAACGCGGGCTGACGTCCTTGCTGCGGAACTCGAAAGCGACGCCACGCACGATCAAAGCGATCAGAATCAGGAACAGCGCCAGATAGAAGCCGCTGAACAGGGTCGCGTACCAGTTGGGGAACGCGGCGAAAATCGCGCCGCCCGCCGTCAACAGCCAGACTTCATTCGCATCCCAGACGGGACCAATGCTGTTGATCACCATCCGCCGCTCTTGATCGTTCTTGCCGACAAAGGGGAGCAGGATACCAACGCCGTAGTCGAAGCCTTCTAGAAAGAGAAATCCCGTGAACAGGACCGCGATCAAGATGAACCAGAGTGTTTGTAAATCCATGAGGCTTCCCCTTTAGTAGGCACCTTCGTAGCGCGACGACTTTCCGGTCGATTGCGACGAATCATCGCCACCGACCCACGGAATCTGGTCGCTGCCGTCGAGGTCTTGGCGGGCGAATTTCTGAAGTAGGTAGACGTCAGCGACCATCAGCGCACCGTAAACCAGCGTGAAGCCGATCAGCGAAATCAGCAGCATGCCGGGGGTGACGCCCGGTGAAACCGCCTTATCGACGGTCATCAAGCCCTGCACGATCCACGGTTGACGCCCAACCTCGGTCAGCATCCAGCCGGTCGTGTTGGCGAGATACGGCAGGAACAGCGCGACCACCAAGATCCGAAGCAGCCATTTCGCCTTGCTGACGTCCAACTGATGGCGGTACGAGAAATACAAGCCAATCAGCCCCAGCAGGAACATCAGCGCGCCCGCACCGACCATCGCGCGGAAGCTCCAGTAGGTCAGCCAGATGGCGGGCGGCACGTAGTCGCCGGGACCATACTGCTGCTCGTACTGGGCTTGCAGTTCATTGATGCCTTGAACCTTACCGTCAAAGGTGTTGTAGGACAGGAAGCTGAGCAGCGAGGGAATGCGGATGTTGATGATCGAGGTGCGATCCTTCTCGTTGCCGATTTGGAACATGGACAGACCTGCCGGGTCTTCCGACTCCCACAAGCCTTCCGCCGATGCCAATTTCATCGGCTGCGTGTCCGCCATTCGCTGCCCTTGAATGTGCCCGAAGCCCATCGTCAGCAGCACCGCAACCGTACCGACGATCAAGCCAAGCCGAGCCGAAGCGCGGAAGGCTTCCTTTTGTCCCGGTCGATTGCGCAGCAGGTGAAACGCGCTGATCCCCAAGATGAAGAACGCGCCGGTTGTGAGTCCACCGAGCGCAACGTGCGGGAATTCCAGCCACACGTTAGGGTTCTTGATCAAGGCGAAGAAATCGGTCATCTCGGCGCGACCACTGGCAGCGATCGTATAGCCGACCGGATTCTGCATGAAGGCATTGGCGACCAAAATCCAGAACGCCGAGACGTTGGCGGCAATGGCGACCAGCCAGATCGCGGCGAGGTGGACGCGCTTGGACAGCTTGTCCCAGCCGAAAATCCAAACGCCGAGGAAGGTCGAACTCGATGAAAAAGGCGACTAACGCTTCGATAGCGAGCGGCGCGCCGAAGATGTCGCCGACAAAGCGAGAATATTCCGACCAGTTCATGCCGAACTGGAATTCCTGCACAATGCCGGTGACGACACCCATCGCAAAGTTGATGAGCAGGAGCTTGCCCCAAAACTTCGCCATATCCTTGTACTTTTCATCGCCCTTGACGACGTAGATCGTCTGCATCACGGCAACGAGAATGGAAAGTCCAAGGGTGAGCGGAACAAAAAAGAAGTGATAGACCGTAGTGATCCCAAACTGCAATCGCGCTAGGGTCAACGCATCCATATTTCCCACCTCAAGTATTCGAATAAGCGCATACTTCATTTTAACGCGGCAGGCGGGGATCCATCAGTGAATAACGTCACATACTGCGAGGTGATTCGTCGTGGTTACGGTGAGTTATTGGTCGATCAGCCAGTTCCGCAGCGCAGCCCACCAGAGATCACGCCGGGTGATGCGAGCATACAGATCGAGTTCGGCGCGCATTTGGGCGTGCTCGCGACGCAGGGCGGCGAGATCATGCTCGCTGGTGACGAATTCAGCGCGCAGCTGCTTGACGCGCGCCAGATGCTCGGAGTCACGCCGGACGCGATCCAACTCGGTCTGAGCCTCATGCTGCTGTTGTTCAAGCTGAAGCCGCGCTGCGCCGTATTGTCGCTCACGAGCGCGTAAATCATCGACCGACAGTGCCGACTCAGCCGCCGGATCATTGAGAACACGCTCGATGTGGACGAGTTCGCGGGCTTCCTTGGCGCGGGCGTACTGAAGATCGTCCGCGAGCCGGGCGAGGCGAAGTTCGAGCGCGCGAACTTCCTGCTGATAGGCGTGATCCGCCTCGACAATCGCGCGCGAGAAGCGTTTGCGGTTGGCGAGCGCCACCGCAACCTGATCGTCGAGGCTGTGATACTGCGCTTCACGGCGATGCTTGTCCCGGACGACCGGGTAATCCGGGAAACGGATCATCAGCGCGATCAGCAAGTAGGCTGGTGCCAGCCAGTCCGCCCGGTGCCAGATCGACTCGGCGAAGGCGTGGTCGATCGCTTGGCGCTCCTGCTGCAGAAAGTCGTCGCTGAAGCCGGGAGCAGCGGGCGTTTCGGCTTCGTCGGTGAGATAGTCGAAGACCCACGAATCCGGCTTGGTGGTGGACGGTTCCGGCTCCGTCGTTGGCAGCGGGGGCGCGGGGGCAGCAGCGAAAATCCGCTCGACCAGCCATGACTTGGCGCGGCTGGTGTTGTTCTCCAAAGGACTGCGCAGCAGCGGCGGCACGTCGAGATAAGACGGCGCAGTGACCGCCGTCAACAGGGTCTGCCCGATGGCACGCAGCCGCGAATCGGCGTGCTCGGTGAGCAGATGCAGCGCGGTCGAATCCTCCGGCACGGCGTAATCGACATCCCGAAAGAGCAAGCGTTCGTCCCCTGCCCCGGTCTGCGCCCAAAGCGAGGGATCGAGCGAGAGCGCCAGCAGCGACACGCCGATCACGATGCTGGAGAAGTTGTCGATTTGGGTGAAATTGTCCGCATTGATGCGCCGATCCGCTGCGCGCGAAGGATGCTGATAATGCCGGTGACCCAACTCGCGGGTCTCCAAGCCGAGCGCGCCGGGGACGATCATGTCGTCGTAGTCGATCAGCGTGATGGTGTCGGCGTCGGTGACGAGGATGTTGCCGTGCTGCAAATCGCCGTGCGCGATTTGGGCGGCGCGCAGATCGCGACAGACCGCGATCCACTGGTCGGCGAGGCGGCGCAGGCGCGGCGCATCGTCGAGGTGCTGCTCGATGTAGGTATCAAGCCGGATGCCGTCCGCCCAATCCATTTTGAGGATCGGATACCAGCCGCCGCGCACGCGAATCCCCTCCGGCAGATACTCGAAATTGACCATGAAAGGCAGCGATCGCTGCTTGAGGTGGGCGGCAATGGCGGCGTAGCGCTCCTGCTGATTGGTAACCTCGCGCATGAAGCAGCGCACCGCCGCCTTGCCCTGCTCGGTTTCAACCTCAAAGACGGTGGCGAAATTGCCAGAGATCGGACGCGGCAGCCCGAAGCGATTGGTGATAATGTGGGCTTGTTTGAGCACCGGGTCGGAAAAAGCCCGACTGGGTGCTTGCAGTGCCTCGACATATTCGTTGGGGTTCGCCCACGAGCTAACTTTCGCCACGCTGCAGGTCTCCGACTGACGGGCAGACCTTCAGATAGGTCACGTCGTCGTTGCGCAGGAGCCGATCGGCGCGCGCCTGTGTCACGATCTGCTCGAACTGCGCTTGAGTTGTCGCAGCGACCAGTTGGCGGCGCAACCGGGGCTGACTAATGAAGAAATTCGCCAGCGCGTCGGTCATCAGCAGGAAAAAGTCGCCGTCTTGCCAGCGACCGCGCACCCTCTGCGGCTGCACTCCGCCATTGACCGCCGCATCAGTCGAGATCAGCAGCGGGCGATTGCCGAACTGCTCCGATTGATAATAAGGGAACGCCCAGATCGCTTGATACGGGCGAACGTGAAATAGGCAGCTATCGCCGACGCAGAGCGCCCGCCATGCCCCGTTCGCGCGCAGCGTCAACCCGATCAGCGAGGAGAACGCCCCCTGCTCCAACTTGGCTTGCGCATACCAAGGCAGCGAGTCCGCGTCGATCTTGGCACGCCATGCAGCCGCCAGCGGCGCCAGCACCGGGGGCGTCACCCGATCCAACCCGCCCAGCGCAAAGGTGCCCGCTAAAATCTCCGCCCACGAGCGGGAAAACGAGGTTTCGGTCGCACCGTCGGCAACCGCGCAGCGAAACTCGCGCAGCCGATCCGGCTTGGGCGAGGAAATGGCGTAGGCGTCCTCGTACTCGTGCTCGGCATTGCCCGCCTTTTGCAGCCAGAAAATATCGCGGCTGATCTGCATCGCGCTAACGGAGATTGCTCGGTCGCGTGCCGATGTCGAGGAAGCGGATCACCGAGACGATGTCGGCGTTGAAGACGAAGCCGCGCGAGTGCTCCGAGATGGCGTAGCCCTCCTGCGCCGCCGCATCGCGCAGATGCTCCGGCAGCGGACTCGACATATTGAACAACTGCTTAGCGTACTGATCGGGTAGTTCGGTCTCGCTGCTGGGGAATTCGAAGGGCGACGAGCGCGCCGACGACAGATGAACGTTGAACAGTAAGACGTCGCCGTCGCTGCTGTGCAGCGTCCTGAGGGCTTCGGCAGCTTTGAGGGGGTTGCCATCGGTCGACTCGCCGTCGGTGATGTTGATCACGATCGGCGGGAAGCAGTCGGGATGCTCGGCGAGCCAGCCCTCGACGATGGCTTTGGCTTTGCGCAGCGCCTCGCACATCGGCGTGCCACCCTTCGAGACCGGGCTGAACCAGATCGGGAAGCGGATCTTCTGCTCGACGATACCGCCCGCGCCATCGTCGACTTTTTTCGTCCGTTCCTCGATGCGCTCCGGCGCATCGGCGATCACGCTGATCGGCGCGAGGTTGCTCTCCGCCAACGCCCCACCGAGCGCCGAGCCGACTTTTTCGCCGTAGCCCAAGACGCCAACGTGATAATAATCGCGCACGCCTTCGGATTTGGCGCATTTGATGGTCAGGTTAAAAATAAGATTGTTGATGGCATCGGCGACTTTTTGATCTTTTTTGCCACCACCACCGCCAAAGGGATCGGACATCGAGCCGGAGCGGTCGATCATGAACAGAAACATACTGGGGTTCGCACGGCTGATTTCGGCTGAATAGGACATCGTTTCGCCTCGCTTCTGCGTTTCGTCTATAGGCGAGATCATACCCGGGTCGTGACGATCTTGCCCACAATGAACTACGTATCCAGCGCCGATTTTGTTCTAAATTGGCGTACTTAGGCGCTGCCGCGAACGACGAGTTCGGCGTCGTAAGTGAACTCACGATGCGTCAAATCGCCCTGCATTCGCTGCAAGAGCAGCTGTGCCGCCTCTGCCCCCATCTGGCGCTTAGGCACGCGATAAGTTGTCAGCGGCGGGGTCACTTGGGACGCCAGCAAAATATCGTCAACGCCGGTGATCGCCAAATCGTCGGGGATGGTGCGCCCTAGTTCTTTGGCGGCTTGCATGACTCCTAACGCCGTCAAATCGTTGCCACCGATCACGGCATCGATCTCAGGATGCGCGTGCAGCAGTTGATGCCCATGTTGATAGCCGTCTTGCCACGTCGGGAAACAGGAGACGCACCACTCACGGCGGGCTTCGATGCCATCCGCCCCCAATTCGCGGATGAAGTCGCGGATCGAAAGAAACTGCGAGCTGTGCTTCAGACTGAGGAAACCGATCCGACGCCGTCCGGTTTGATAGAGATAATGCGCCGCCATCAGCGGAACAGCGCCCTGCCGGTAACGCGCCGCGACCACGCTGGCGACTTCGTCCGGCGGGCGGCGATTGATGGTCACGACCACCGGATGACGCTGCAACAGCGGGAACAAAACTTTGTTGGACAACCGCGAACTACAGACGATCAGCCCATCGATGGTCGCTTCGTCAAACTGCGCCAGCACCGCTCGCTCACGAGCGGGGGTTTCATTGGAATTGGCAACGAGGACGTTGTAGCCCTCTTGCCAGAAGACTTCCTCGGCGCCGAGAAAAATCTCGGAGAAATAGGGGTTGGTGATGTCGGGCACGACAAAGCCGACCATCATCGTGCGATTGGTCACCAACGTGCGGGCAGCACGGTTCGGGCGATACCCCAGCCGCGCGGCGATCTCGCGGACGTACTCGCGGGTATCGTCGCTCACCCGCCCTTTTCCGTTGATGACCCGCGAAACGGTCATCATCGAAACGCCCGCTTCCCGGGCAACATCCTCAATCGTGACTCGCTGGTGACGTTTTGACATGATCTGCTGTGCCGGCGGCGTGAATCCTCGATTTGACCATTGCGTTACACGTTAACGCTAACCCAGCTTTAGAGGAGACGCAAGTACCATTGGCGCTGAAAATTGGTCAGCAGCACGGGTGGTTACGCAGACAAGGGCATCGGGGCAGAACGCGATCGCTATCTCATCAAGGCATTTTAAGGAATTTTATAACCTCTTAACCACTTTTCTAACCCCAGTAATACTTCGGCAGCGCTGCGCTGGATCGCGTCGAGCAAGAGCGCGCCCCGGCAATTGATTGACAAAATTATGCTATGCCCCTAGAATGAAAATAATATATTGCAGTTTTTGCTTGCCTGAATTACGTTAGCGCTAACCCGGCGATATACAGACATTCAGTCAAGCAGCAGCAGCCAGTGAACGGTTCAAAGCAGCGCTAACGCATGGCTTATCTGAGGTTGACTCAGTTGAATGTCTTAGAGTTAGCGCTAACATGAACCGCCTCGTCAACGCACACAGAAAGGTAGGCAGACACCCGCAGAGAACCCGTGAATGAATTGTGGTCTAGCGACCGGTTTATGAATATTTTGGAGAAAAAGATATGTCCCATAAACGTTTCTTTGTCATTCTTGCCGCCGTTTTCGCCGCCGTCCTCCTCTCCGGTATCGTCGTTTCCGCACAGGATATGACCTACAACGAAGCGCCCGAACTGGACGCGCTGGTCGCCTCAGGCGATCTACCGCCGGTCGCAGAGCGCCTTCCTGCTAATCCGCGCGTCGTCGAGCCAGTGGACAGCGTCGGCGTTTACGGCGGGATCTGGCACCGGGCTTGGCGCGGCGTCAGCGACTTCCACGCCTTCGGGCGCATCATTTACGATCCCGTGCTGCGTTGGCCCCGTGACCCGTCGGGAGACATCCAGCCCGGTCTGGCGGATACGTGGACGTTCAGCGACGACGGTAAAGCGCTGACCCTGCACTTCCGCGAAGGTCTGAAGTGGTCGGACGGCGTGCCCTTCACCGTCGACGACGTGATCTTCTGGTGGGAAGCTATCGAAACCGACCCGAACGTCACCGCCGCGATCCACAGCGAGTGGATGGTCGGCGGCGAGCCGATGACGCTGGAAAAGGTCGACGACAACACGATCACGCTGCATTTCGCCGCCCCGAACGGCTTGGCGGAAACCGTCGGCTTGGCGTTCCATGGCAACAACTGGCCCCTCGGCTTCGAGCGCTTCGGCTTCTACGCGCCCAAGCACTATCTGGAACAGTTCCACCCGGCTTACAGCGACACCGGCAGCTATGACCTGTTCGAAGAAAAAGCCTCCGACTACAACGTCGACAAACCGATGATGACCGCGTGGACGATCACGCAGTACGAACCGGGCACGACCCTGATGGTCGCCGAGCGCAACCCGTACTACTGGGCAGTCGACCCTGACGGCAACCAACTCCCCTACATCGACAAGATTTACTTCCACTTCGTCGAAGATACGGCGGGCGTGAACGCGATGGGTATCGCCGGCGACCTGAGTATGCAGGCGCGCGCTATCGACCTCGCGCAGTACCCGGTCTATCAAGACAACGCCGAAGCGGGCGACTATCACATGCTGATGTGGCCCCAAGCGCAGGCTTCCGCCGCGACGCTGTGGTTCAACCAGAGCTACGACGACCCGAACTACCGCACGCTGTTCCAAGACATTCGCTTCCGCCGCGCGATGTCGGTCGCCATTGACCGCGACCAGATCAACCAAGTGGCATTCTTGGGACAAGGCTTCCCGCAGACGATCACCGTCGTGCCCGATTCGCCCTACTACGATGCCTCAATCGCCAACGTGGACGGCGAATACGATCCTGAAAAGGCGATGTCGCTGCTCGACGAAATCGGCTTGACCAAGGACGCCGACGGCTACTACACCTTCGCCGATGGCACCGAAATTCTGCTCAACATCGAAACGTCGAACACGGCGACCGGCACCGGCGACGCATGGGAACTCGTGTCGCAGGCGTGGAACGACGTCGGCATCAAGAACCAAGTCACGGTCGAGACCCGCGATGCCTACTGGCCCCGCGCGACCGCCAACGAGGTGATGGTGGCAACGTGGACGACCGACCGCGGTTTGGTGCCGATGGTCGACCCGATCTACCAGTTCCCCTTCGACGAGCGCTCGTGGATGGCTCCCGCCTTCGGCATTTGGTACAAGAGCGGTGGCACGGAAGGCGAAGCACCGACCGACGAGTTCAAGGCAGTCATGGATCTGTACGATGAGTACAAAGTCACGACCGATCCCGCGCGCCAGCTTGAAATCGGCAAAGAGATCGTCAAGATGTCCACGACGCAACTGTGGACCATCGGCACGGTGGGCGGCGTCCCGAACCCGGTCGTCGTCAAGAACAATTTCATGAACGTGATGCAGAATCACACCGCCGACTGGATCATCTTCACACCCGGCACAATGGATCCCGCGCAGTTCTATTTCTCGGACGGCGCAGCCAATCAATAGCTGACTGAAGAAACGTAGTTTCGGGGGCAGCGGCTTGCTGAATAAGCCGCTGCCCTCCTTGTTCCGATTCAGCCGTTGCTTCAGGAGGCAGTTATGCTTAGCTACGTTGTCAGGCGAGTCCTGGCAATGATTCCGATGCTGTTTATCATCTCCTTCATCTCTTTCACGATCATCCAACTGCCGCCGGGTGACTTCATGAACACGCTCCAAGCGGCGCAGGGCACGAGCGGCGGCGGCATGTCCGACGAGACCGCCCAACTCCTGCGCGAACGCTACGGGTTGGACGAACCGTTCCTGACCCAGTACGTCAAGTGGATTTCGGGCTTTCCGAAGGGCGATTTCGGCTACTCCTACGAGTGGTCGACCGACGTCTGGTCGCTGATTCAGGGGCGCATCTGGTACACGATCCTGCTCGGCGCGTGCTCGATTGTGATCATGGTGGCGCTGTCGATCCCGATTGGCATTTACTCGGCGACGCACCAGTATTCGATTGGCGATACGGTGCTGTCCGCCGTCGCCTTCCTCGGCTTGTCGGTGCCGGGATTCCTCTTAGCGCTGATCTGGATCTATATCGGCGGCATTTTGCTCGGCTGGGACGTGATCGGCAGCCAGTCGCCGCAGTTCGCCAACCAGTCGATGAGTCCGGCGATGGCGTGGGATTTCTTCCTGCATCTGTGGCCCGCCGCCGTCATTCTGGGGCTGGCGAGCACGGCGCAGTTGATGCGGATCATGCGCAACGGGATGCTCGACGTGCTCAACCAGCAGTACGTGACGACGGCGCGCGCCAAAGGGCTGAAAGAGCGCGTGGTGATCAACCGCTACGTCGTGCGCTCCGCCCTCAACCCGGTGGTCAGCGTGGTCGCGCTGGAAATCCCCAAAATCATCTCGGCGTCGATTTTGATCGGCGTGGTGCTCTCGGTTCCGACGACGGGACCGATGTTCCTCCGGTCGCTGCAAAGTCAAGATATGTTCGTCGCCGGTACGTTCCTGCTCTTGATGTCGGTGATGCTGTTGGTCGCTAATCTGGTCGCCGATCTCGTGCTGGCGTGGCTCGATCCGAGGATTGTCTATTCATGATTACGAAACCCAAAACACTCGAACAACAATCCGACGAACTTCGCGACCTCTACCGCGAACTGGCGGAGCGCGACGACGCGCGCGCGTTGGGCAACGACGTTCAAGGGCTGACCGAAGACGAAGCCCGTTTCGCCGCCTCGCAGTGGACGATGATCTGGCGGCGCTTCCGGCGTAACCGGGCGGCGTTGATCGGCGGCGTGATCGTGCTGGCGTACTACTTGATCGCGCTGTTCGGCAATTTCGTCGCCCCCTACGGGCTGACGACGCGCTTCTCGCAGCAGATTTACCTGCCGCCGCAGCCGGTCTACTTCTTCGACAACGGTCAACTGCACCCGTTCATTTACACGGTCAACACGGAATTCGACAAAGACCTGCACCGCGTCTACGTCCCGACCGAAGAAAAAGTCTACTTAGAATTCTTTGCGCACGGCGAGTCTTACAAACTATTCGGTTTGATCGAAACGGATCTGCATCTATTCCAAGCGCCGGGCGGCACGGTCAGTCTTTTGGGCACTGACCGGCAGGGGCGCGACATGTTCTCGCGGATCGTGCTCGGCAGCCAGATTTCGCTGACGATTGGCTTGATCGGCGTGATTTTCAGTCTGGTGTTCGGCACAGTTCTGGGCATCAGTTCGGGCTACTTCGGCGGCTTGGTCGACGAAGGCATCCAGCGCTTGATCGAGATCGTGCGCGCCTTCCCCTCAATCCCGTTGTGGATGGCACTGTCAGCGGCAGTACCCGCCGGTTGGTCGCAGATTCAGACCTACTTCGCCATCACGCTGATCCTGTCGCTGATCGGCTGGACGTGGCTGGCGCGTCAACTGCGCGGGCTGGTGCTGTCGCTGCGACAGAGCGACTACGTGATGGCGGCGAAGCTCGCCGGAGCCAGCGACGCGCGCATCATCTTCAAGCACCTGATCCCGGCGACCATCGGGCAGATCATCGTGGTGGCGACGCTTTCGCTCCCGGCGATGATCCTCGCCGAGACCGCGCTGAGCTTCCTCGGCTTGGGCTTGCGCCCGCCGACGACCAGTTGGGGCGTGCTGCTGCAAGAAGTGCAAAATCTGCAATCACTGGCGCTCTATCCGTGGGTCTTCTCGCCCGCAATTGTGATCGTCGTCGTGATTTTAGCCTTCAGCTTTTTGGGCGATGGTCTGCGTGACGCATCCGACCCCTACACGATCTAGAGGACGCGGATGAACCCCGAAAACATCCTTGAGATCGACGACCTAGAGGTCGATTTCCGCACGCTGGACGGAATCGTGCGCGGCATCAACGGCGTGACGCTCAACATCCGGCAGGGCGAGACGCTGGGCGTGGTCGGCGAAAGCGGCTGCGGCAAGAGCGTGACCGCCCACAGCATTTTACGACTGCTGCCTAAGCGCGTCGCCTCGATCCCGCACGGGGAAATCATGTTCCGGCGGCGCAACGGCGACGAGGTAAATCTGGTCTGACATCGACCCGACCGGATCGCTGATGCGCGACATTCGCGGCAACGAGATCGCCATGATCTTCCAAGAGCCGATGACCTCGCTCTCGCCGATGCACACGATTGGCGACCAGATCACCGAGGCGATCATCCTGCACCAGCAGGTCGATAAGGTCGAAGCGGAAGATCGGGCGGTCGCCATGCTCGAAGCCGTCCGCATCGGCAACGCGCGCGAGTTCATCCACTCCTACCCGCACCAGTATTCCGGCGGGATGCGCCAGCGCGCGATGATCGCGATGGCGCTGTCGTGCAACCCGTCGCTGCTGATCGCCGACGAGCCGACGACGGCGCTCGACGTGACGATTCAGGCGCAAATTCTCGACTTGATGCGCAAGTTGCAGCAAGACTTCTCCTCGGCGATCATGATGATCACCCACAACTTGGGCGTGATCAACGAGACCGCCGACCGGATCGCGGTGATGTATCTAGGCAAAGTGGTCGAAGTCGCCGAGCGGCGGACGCTGCTCAAGCGCCCGGCGCATCCCTACACGATTGGGCTGCTTCAGTCGGTGCCGACGATGGGCGACGACAACCGCACCAAGCTGCACCCGGTGCCGGGCATCATCCCCGACCCGTTCAACGTGCCGAAGGGCTGCGCTTTCATCGACCGCTGCCCGGTCAAGGTCAAGAAAGCCGCGTGCCAGAGCGAGGTGCCGCTGGTCGAAGTCGAGCCGGATCACTGGGTTCGCTGCACGCTCTATACGGAAACGGCATAAAGTTATGGAAAACCTATTACTGGAAGTCAACGACCTGAAAATGCACTTTCCGATCCGGCGCGGGCTGCTCAAGCAGGTGGTCGGTCAGGTGCGCGCGGTCGATGGCGTCAATTTCAAGATTTGCCGGGGCGAGACGCTCGGCTTGGTCGGCGAGAGCGGCTGCGGCAAAACGACGACCGGGCGCTGCATCGTGCGCGCCTACGAGCCGACCAGCGGCGAACTGCTGTATCACGAGAAGGTTGACACGAGGGCGCACAGCCGTGCGCCCCTACAGACCACCGACAATGGCGACGGCGGTGCGCCCCCGCAAACCACCGACCGCGTGATCGACTTCGCCACGCTGACGCGCAAGGAACTACAAGCCTACCGCCACGAAATCCAGATGATCTTTCAAGACCCGTTCTCGTCGCTCAACCCGCGCATGACCGTGCTCGACATCGTCAGCGAGCCGCTGGTGATCCACCAGCGCAAGCCGCCGCGCCAGCTCAAAGATGAAGTCGCGGACTTGCTGCGCAAAGTCGGGCTTGCGCCCGGAGCACATGAACCGCTATCCGAACGCCTTCAGCGGCGGACAGCGGCAGCGCATCGGCATCGCGCGGGCGCTGGCGCTGCGTCCGAGCCTGATCGTCTGCGACGAGCCGGTCTCGGCGCTGGACGTGTCGGTGCAGGCGCAGGTGGTCAACCTGCTGCAAGATTTGCAGAACGAACTCGGCTTGACCTACCTGTTCATCGCCCACGATCTATCGGTGGTCGAGCACATCAGCAACCGGGTGGCGGTGATGTATCTGGGCAAGATCGTCGAAATCGCCGACTCGCGGGAACTGTATCACCATCCGCTGCACCCGTATACCGAGGCACTGCTTTCCGCCGTGCCCTCGACTGACCCCGACCTGTCGCGCGAACGGATCGTGCTCAAGGGTGACGTTCCTAACCCGGCAAACCCGCCATCCGGCTGTGCCTTTCACACGCGCTGCGCCTATGCTCAGGAGGTCTGCAAGCGCCAAGTCCCGGAATGGCGCGAACGTGCCGACGGTCACGGCGTTGCCTGCCATTTCGCCGACGAACTCTCTCTGGTTGGAGCGAACCAAAATGCAACAACCCTCAATTGACCAGCTCAAAGGCTGGCTAAACCATCCCGCCCCGCTGAGCGACCTGCGCGGGCAAATCCGCAGCGCGGCGATCACGCCGCGCATGCTGGACGCGATTCGCGGCGTCGTCCCTGACGTCCAGCCGATCCCGATGCTGACCTACACCTCCTACCGCGAGTTCGAGCGCACCGGCGAACGCCCCGGCTACCAAAACCCGTATTTTGAGCGTCGGGCGATGCTGGCGCGGGCGCTGGTCGAGTACATCATGGGCGACGCGGTCGATGCTCGACCCGATCCACGACCTGCTCTGGGCGATCTGCGAAGAAACGTCGTGGGTCGTGCCCGCGCACGAGGAACAGGGACCGGATTACTGGCGCATCGACTCGACCGTCATGCGCGATCAGCCGTTCGGCGCGCACACGGCGCTCACGCGCGAGCCGGACAGCATCGACCTGTTCGCCGCCGAGACCGGCGCGGCGCTCGCCGAGACGACTCTATCTGATCGGCGACGACCTCGCGCCCGAAGTCCGCCAGCGCGTGCGCGGAGAAGTCGAGCGCCACATCTTCAAGCCCTACCTCGCCTACGGGCGCAAACATTGGTGGTTCAAGGGCGCGCTCAACTGGAACGGCGTGGTCAACGGCAGCGTCGGCTTGGCGTTCCTGCGGCTGGAAAAGGACGTACAAACGCTCGCCGAAGCGCTGTCGATGGTGCTGGAAGGCTTCGCCGCTTACATCGCCACCGGCTTCGAGGCGGACGGCGGCAGCATCGAGGGCGTCGGCTACTGGAATTACGGCTTGATGTACTACGTCACCGTCGCCGAGCTGCTGCGCGAGATCAGCGGCGGCGAACTCGATTTGCTGGCGCAGGATCGGCTGAAGGACATCGCTTACTATCCGGTCGGGATGGCACTGACACCGCCGCAGTATCTCAATTTCGGCGACGCGCCCGACGAGGTCTACCTCGCGGCGGGCATCGCCCAGAAGCTCGCCGAACGGACGGGCGTGCCGGAACTGCGGGCGCTGGTCGGCAGCAGCACCCAGCCCGACGAGCACGGCTATTCGGTCGCCAAGCTGCCGATCATGCTGCGCCAGATCGTCTGGTGGGATGGCGCGGATACGCCCGCTGCCCCCGCAGCGCGATTACTATCTGCCGGAAGTCGGCGTCGTCAAGCTGGTCGGCGCGGCGAGTGATCAGCCAGTTGTGCTGGCGGTCACCGCCGGACACACTGATGGTCATCACAGCCACGTCGACGTGGGCAGCTTCGTCTATCACGTCGGCGGCGACAGCCTGATCCCGGATGCGGGGCGGGGCAAGTACGCCAAGGATTATTTCCGGCAAGGACGCTACGACAATCCGTTCAACAACGCCTATCTGCACAACGTCCCGACCATCGGCGGCGCGACCGAGCAGCCGGGTCCCGAATTCGGCGGACACCAGCAGTATCACGGCACGATTGTCGAGCGCGGGGAGCGTAACGGCGAGAAATTCGTAATCGTGGACTTCCAGACCGCCTACGACCTGCCCGAACTGACCCGCGCTCGGCGGACGCTGACGCTCAATCCGCAGACCGGCGCGGCGACCATCCACGACACGTTCGGCTTCGACGGGCGATCCGCTGCCGATTGAGGAATCGTTCGTGACGTGGGCGGACGTGACGGTCGAGCGCGCGGACAGCCTGATCATTCGCGGGCAGCACAGCGCGATCCGCGTGACGGCGGACGGCGCAGCCTTCAAGGTCGAAGAACTGGCGGAAGTCAGCCGCATCAACGACCGACCGGGCACGATCAAGCGCATCAGCACGGCGGTGAATGGGACGGCGTTCGAACTAAAGATTGCGCCGCTATGAGCATAGGTGTAGGGGCGTTATATATAACGCCCCTACGGTCAACATTTACAGACGATTTGCATTTAGGCTAAAAACCAAAAACTAATTACTAAAAACTCGTACTCACAAGGACACCCACCATGATCGGTCAGAAATGGCAGTCGGAGATCCGGACGTTCACCGACGAGAAGACCGGACGCACGATCAAGCAGTTGACCAGCACCGGCAACAACGTTCACATGTACTTCACCGAAAACTCGTTCGTGCGCGGCAAGAACGAGATCATCTTTCAGTCGGATCGCGCGAGCGGCGAGGACAAAGCCCCGCACGAAGACCCCAATTACAACATCTTCCGCCTGAACCTCGACAGCGGCGAGATCGAGCAGATCAGCGATGACGTGGTGCGCGCGCCGCACGCTGTCACCAAGACACCGGACGGCGAACTGATCGCCTACACGACCAAGTCCGAGGTCAAGGCACTCGACACGACCACCGGCGTGACCACCCTGCTCTATACCGAAACCGGCGCTTACGAGATGGCGAGCGTCCCCTCGATTGCTCCGAACCGGCTGTACGTCGCCTTCTGCCGCAACGAGGTCAGCGACTCGCCGATCCACTATCACGGCGCGAACTACGGCGGCTTCAAGGAACGGTTCTACGCCATCAAGGACGGGCGGATCACGCTGGCATACCTGAACGGCTCCGGCGCGTTCGACGTGTTCAAAGACACGCATCAGGTCGGGCATTTCCAGTTCTCGCCGGTCGATTCGACGCTGGGCACGTTCTGCCACGAGGGACCGTGGAACCTCGTTCAGCAGCGGATCTGGTTCCTGGACTTCATCTCGCACGAGGTGCGCCCCTGCTTCCGGCAGGAGGAGCAGGACTCGATCGGTCACGAGTTCTGGACGCAGGACGGCTACGTCTTCTTCGATGATCGCGGACCCGGTCACGACGGGACGATCACGTCGGATCGGACGCAGGCGGTAGTCACGGAGACCAAGGTCAACCAGAACGCGATGATCCCGTTCGTCGGGCTGATGGATCGCGATGGCAAGCTGGTTCGCAAAATCGACCTGCCCTACTACTGCAATCACTACCACGCCAACCCGGATAACACCGTGCTGGTCGGCGACGACTTGGACGATCTGGTGCTGATCGACATCTCCGGCGAACAGGCGACGCAGCAAGTCCTCGCCACGCACAAGACCTCGTGGCACACGCAGAGCAGCCACTGTCACCCGACGTGGGATTGGGACGGCAGCCGCATCCTTTATGCGTCGGATTTCGGCGGCAAGGTGCAGCTATACTTGATTGAGCTTTAATCATGGGCGTGTAGGGGCGAGGCATGCCTCGCCCCTACGGCAGCGTCCGCAATGAATGGAAGGATCAACCCCATGCAAATGCGTTATCCCTCGAATCCGGAGAAGGTCAAACAGTTCACCACTGATCAGTTGCGCGACGAATTCCTGATCAACCGCCTGTTCAGCGACGACGCGCTGACGCTCACCTACAGCCACATCGACCGCGTGATCATCGGCGGCGCGTGCCCGGTGACGAAAGCCGTCGAACTGACCGCCAGCCCGAAAGACCTCGGCGCAGAGACGTTCCTTGAGCGCCGCGAAGTCGGCATCGTCAACGTCGGCGGCGCGGGGACGGTCACGGTCGACGGCACGGATTACTCGATGGCGAAGCTCGACGGCTTGTACGTCGGCAAGGGCGCAAAGTCGGTAACGTTCAAGAGCAGCGATCCGGCAGCTCCGGCGCACTTCTACCTGACCAGCGCCCCCGCTCACGCCAGCTACCCGACGACCCACATCCCGATCAGCAGCGCCGAGCCGAACCATCTCGGCAGCATCGCTAACTCGAACGAGCGGACGATCTACAAGTACATCCACCCGGACGGCGTCAAAAGCTGCCAGTTGGTGCTGGGCGTGACCCTGCTTGAACCCAACAACATGTGGAACACGATGCCCGCTCACACGCACGCGCGGCGGATGGAAGTCTATTTCTACTTCGACATCACGGGCGACAACGTCGTCTTTCACCTGATGGGCGAGCCGGACGAGACCCGCCACCTCGTCATCCGCAACGAGCAGGCGGTGATCTCGCCGAGCTGGTCGATCCACGCCGGGATGGGCACGGGCAATTACGCCTTCATCTGGGCGATGGCGGGCGAGAACCAAGCCTTCAGCGACATGGACGCCGTCGCCATGACGACGCTGCGCTAAGGATAAGTTGATGAGCATTCTCGATAGTTTTCGGCTGGACGGCAAAGTCGCGCTGGTGACGGGTGCGAGTCGCGGTTTGGGTCAGGCGATGGCGATCGGTCTCGCCGAAGCAGGCGCGGACATCGCCGGACTGGATCGCACACCCGACTGCGCCGAAACCTGCGATCAGGTCAGCGCGCTCGGTCGGCGCTTCTTCAACATCAGCATGGACTTATCCACCGCCTCGGTTGCTGACCTCAACGCGACGGTCGCCAGCGTGGTGAGCGAACTCGGCGGGCTGGACATTTTGATCAACAATGCCGGGATCATCCGGCGCGCGCCCGCGCTCGACTTCAGCGAAGACGACTGGGACAGCGTGATCCAGATCGACCTGAAGGCGCTGTTCTTCCTCTCGCAAGCGGCGGGGCGCGTGATGGCGCAGCAGAAGAGCGGCAAGATCATCAACGTCGCCTCGATGCTGTCGTATCAGGGCGGGATTCTGGTGCCATCGTACACGGCGGCGAAAAGCGGCGTGATGGGTATCACTCGCGCGCTGGCGAACGAGTGGTCGGCGTTGGGGATCAACGTCAACGCGATCGCGCCCGGTTACATGGCGACCGACAACACTGCGCCGCTGCGCGCCGATGCCGCCCGCAGCGAGTCGATCCTCGCCCGCATCCCGGCGGGGCGCTGGGGCGACCCCGCCGACTTGAAAGGTGTGGCGGTGTTCCTCGCGTCGGCTGCGTCCGATTATCTGCACGGGTCGATCATCCCGGTTGATGGCGGCTGGCTGGCGCGGTAGCAAACAACCTAACCTTATAATTTCCACGTAGGGGCAGGTTTGAAACCTGCCCCTACAACCAATCGCTTGATCCGTTTGCTTTGTCCGTAGGGGCGCAATATATTACGCCCCTACACTGATTATCCACCGGCAAGGAGACACCATGTCCGCAGCGACTCTGCACAGTGAAGTGACGCCCGAAATCGTCGGCGAGGGACGGACGCGCTATCTGACCCACACCGATCACCTGATGATGGTCGTGATCGACTGCACCGACGGTCCCAAAGAGCAGCCCGATCCGCCGCACCATCACCCGCATGAACAGGTCACCTACGTTGCCGAGGGCGACGTGATCTTCTTCATCGACGGCGAACCGTATCGCCTGAGCGCGGGCGACATGATCGCCGTCGCGCCGAACCTGCCCCACACCATCCAGCCGCTGTCGCCGCACGTGCGACTGGTGGACACCTTCAACCCGATCCGCGAAGAATTTTTGCGTTAGGATCACAGTCCGCATCCACACCGGGCGGAACTGAGTTCCGCCCCTACACCAATGCTGGTCACGCATAACGCTCCGCTCCGATAACCCGAACCCAATCAAACGGACGATACACTGATTCGCACAGGCGGTTTATACTGAGCGAAAGCAGATCGAGCCGGTGGGTGTGATGAACAAGATCTTGATCGTGGACGACGACCCGCACATTCGGGAACTCGCCCGCGTCTTTTTGCAGCAAGAAGGCTTCGACGTGACCGAGGCAGGCGACGGCGTAGAAGCGCTCGACAAGCTGGAATCGATCAAGGCGGATATGATCATCCTCGACCTGATGATGCCCAACATGGACGGCTGGGAGTTATGCCGCCAAGTACGCGCCGCCTATGACATCCCGCTGCTGATGCTGACCGCGAAAGGCGAAACCAGCGACAAGATTCGCGGCTTCCAGTTGGGGACAGACGATTATCTGGTCAAGCCATTCGAGCCGCTGGAACTGGTGATGCGGGTCAAGGCGCTGCTGAAACGCTACCGCATCGCCACGTCGCAGACGGTGCAGGTTGGCGAGTTGTTCATGAACCGCAAGACCTATGAGGTCACCGCACGTGGCGAGCATCTGACCCTGCCGCTGAAGGAATTCGAGCTGCTGTTCGAACTGGCGAGTTATCCCGGCATCACCCGCTCGCGCGACCAACTGATCGAGGAAATCTGGGGTTACGACTTCGAGGGCAACGAGCGCACGCTCGACGTCCACATCAACCGGCTGCGCGAACGTTTCCCCGAAGCGAAGTACTCCTTCAAGATCACGACCATGCGCGGGCTGGGCTACCGCATGGAGGTCGATTCATGACCCGGCGGCAGAAGTGGGCAGGCAGGCTGTGGTTCGCCGGCATCGTTACCGCGCTGGTGGTGAATATCAGCCTCGCGTTTTTGCTGACCAACTGGCTGTACGGGCTGATCGGCTGGTCACCGCCGCTGGTGGCAATTCAGGTGGTCAACGCCCTGCTCGGCTTGACGCTAACCGTGCTGGCGATCTGGCTGGTGGTGCACGTCTTTAGCCCGCGCTTCGCCGAGGAGCAGCGGCGCGTCTACCAGCCGATCATCGAAGCGCTGGAACGGATCGCCAAAGGCGATTTCAGCGTGCGCGTAGACGACACCCTGTTCGAAGAACGCGGACAATCCAGAGGCGTGCTCGGCAATCTGGTCGGCACGGTCAACCAAATGGCGTTGGAACTTGACCAGATGGAGACGATGCGGCAGGAGTTCATCTCCAACGTCTCGCACGAGATCCAGTCGCCGCTGACCTCGATCCGGGGGTTCGCCCAAGCACTGCAAAATGAGCACTTGAGCGCCGACGAACGCCAGCATTACCTGAACATCATCGAGACCGAAAGCACGCGGATCTCCAAGCTGGCGGACGATCTGCTCAAGCTGGCGTCACTGGAAGCCGATCAGGTCAAGTTCGAGCCGAAGCGCTACCGGCTGGATCGCCAGATTCGGCACTTGATCTTGACCTGCGAGCCGCAGTGGACCGCTAAAGCGATTGACCTGAACATCACGCTGGAGGAAGCCAGCATCTGCGCCGACGAAGACCTGCTCAGCCAAGTTTGGGTCAACCTGCTCAACAACGCGATCAAGTTCACCCCGCAAGGTGGCACGATCCGCGTCGAACTGCACCGGCGCGACGACCACATCGAGTTCATCATCGCCGACAGCGGGATCGGCATCTCCGAAGCGGATCAGGCGCGGATCTTCGAGCGCTTCTACAAAGCCGACAAATCGCGGCGGCGCTCGACCGAGGGCAGCGGCTTAGGTCTCGCCATCGCCCGGACGATCATCGACCTGCACCACGGCACGATCGCGGTCAACAGTGCCGCCGACACCGGCACGACGTTCACCATCACCCTACCGGACGACGCGACGAAGGTCGAGCCAGCAGCAGCGCTCACGCAGCAAGTGGACTAGAGAATGCTGTTCCCCGGAAACTCCACCAGCGGCAGCAGCCGCGAGTCTTCGAGCGCTGCCGTTCGATGCCCCAGCACAACTTGGTAAGCTTCGTTCGACGAGAACGACAGGAAGTCTTGCAGCGAGTTCTGGCGAATCAGCATCACCAGATCCCACCGCTCCGTTTGCGGACCGATCAGATATTTCCCGCCATCGCCCAGCAGCATGATTTCACCGCCGGTCGCCGTGAGAAACGGCAGCGTGAGATCGATATATTTCTGATAAGCCTCGCGCCCGGAAATCGGTTCGGCGGGGGCGATTTCGGGACTGGCAGAGTAATCGGCGACTTCTCGAAAGCGCAAAAGATTCAGCATAATCACCGAACCTTCAATCTGGCGGCGAAAAAGCGCTGCGCCAGCTTCTTGTGATACCTCTAGATACTGCTCCATCATTCGTTCGCTCCATTCGGTCAAAGTTATCCGCGAACAGCGGGGACTTATAGTATCAAGCTTTTAGAATTTTTGAAGGGTCATAATGGGTCCGGCTTAATCAGACGATTATCCTTTCAGATCGCGAGCGCGCTTTGACTCCCCGACGCAAGCTCCCGTTTATATTGAGTTTAAACAACCCGGCTATGGTTTGGCAGTTCAAGCGACCAATTAGGTCGCGTCACGTCTAGATGGAGCATAACCGGACATGATGAATCGTTCGCGCCGAGACGCGCGCAAACTAGATACCGGCGAGGAGACCGCTCGCCCATCGCTCACATCGGTCAACTGGGGACGACTGCTCGGCTACCTGAAACCCTATCGCGGGCGGATGGTGTTGGCGATTCTGGCGCTGGTGCTTTCGACCGGGTTCGGTTTAGCCTTCCCGGCGATTATCGTGCAGCTGCTCAGCAGCGTCACCCAGTCGGCGCAGACGAGTTCGCTCAATCTGCTGGCGGGGCTGCTGATCGGCATTTTTCTGCTGCAAGCGATCTTCAGTTTCGCCCAGTCGTATCTGCTGACCTACATCGGCGAGCGGATTGTGCTCGACCTGCGCACGTCGCTTTACAGCCACCTACAGCAGCTATCGCTCGACTTCTACGCCGCGCGGCGGGTCGGCGATCTGGTCTCGCGGCTGAGCAGCGACGTCACGCAGATGCGCTCGGTGCTGACCAGCAACATCACCTCGCTGCTGAGCCAAACGCTGACCTTAGTCGGCTCGGTCGCCATTCTGCTGACGATGAACGCCCAGTTCGCGCTGTTCATTCTGGCGCTCGCGCCGGTGCTGATTCTGGTCGCCTTCGTCTTCGGCAGGCGGATCACCAAGACGAGCACGAAGATTCAAGACCAGTTGGCGGACTCGACGGTGGTCGCCGAGGAAGGTTTGCAGGGCATCCGCGTGGTCAAGAGTTTCGGGCGCGAGACTTACGAGACCGGGCGCTACAACGTCGCCATGCAAAAGACCTTCAGCGCCTCGCTGAAGATGGCGATTTACAACTCGCTGTTCGGCGGCTTGATGATGTTTCTGGGCTTCAGCGCGATCACGGCGATTGTCTGGTACGGCGGCAACGAGGTGATCGCGGGGCGGCTGTCGGTCGCCATGATCACCGGCTTCCTGATCTACGGAATTTCTATCGCCGCGAGTTTGGGCGGATTGGGCGGGCTGTACGGTCAATTCAGCGCAGCCATCGGCGGCGTGCAGCGCGTCTTCGACCTGCTCGACACTGAGCCGAGCGTGCAGGATGCGCCGGATGCGGTCGAACTGACCGCCGCGCGCGGCGAAATCAGCTTTGAGCAGGTCTCCTTCCAGTACGAGCAAGACGCGCCGGTGCTGCATGACATTTCGCTGAAGATCCGCGCCGGAGAGATCCTCGCGCTGGTGGGTCCCAGCGGCGCAGGCAAGAGCACAATCTTCAACCTGATTCCGCGCTTCTACGACCCGACCGACGGCGTAATCCGGCTCGATGACCACGACTTGCGCAGCGTGACGCAGCACAGCCTGCGCGAGCAGATCGGCATCGTGCCGCAGGAGACGATCCTGTTCGGCGGCACGATCCGCGAGAACATCCTCTACGGGCGCTTGGACGCCAGCGAAGACGAGATGATCGCTGCCGCCCGCGCCGCCAACGCGCACGATTTCATCATGAGCTTTCCTCACCAGTACGAGAGTATCGTCGGCGAGCGCGGCATGAACCTGAGCGGCGGTCAGCGCCAGCGCATCGCCATCGCCCGCGCGATCCTGAAAGACCCGGCGATCCTGCTGTTGGACGAAGCGACCAGTTCGCTCGACAACGAGTCCGAGGGACTGGTGCAGGAAGCGCTGGATCGGCTGATGCAGAACCGGACGACCGTGATCGTGGCGCACCGGCTGAGCACGATCAAAATCGCGCACCGGATCGCCGTGATCGAAGGCGGGCGAATCATCGAATTGGGGACGCACGACGAACTGATGGCGCTCAACGGTCTGTACGCGCGACTGTACACGATGCAGTTCCGCAACCCGGAGGACGAACTGACGGCGCTGCTGGCGGACAATCACCGCAGCAACGGCAAAGTTCACGCGTCGGACGGCGACCTGCTGAGCATCGGCTAGTAACTTCGTGGGGGCGCAGCGCGCTGTGCCCCTATCCCACGCGGGAGATAAGTGAAACGTCAGCGTTTCGTAAAAAATCTGTGAATTAAGGCGCTCAGCCGTTGACAGGGAAAGAATACTCAACTATATTGACTATCAGTTTCCCTGACTATCAGATAGGTTGATGAATCCAATGGCAGAAGATCCTTGGACTCCCTATGACACGGCGGAAGCGCTGGTCAAATTTCTGCCCCTGTTGGGCAGACTAATCGGCGGACGAATGCGCGAGGCAGGCGAAGATGATGGCACGCTGATTCAGCTCTTAGCGCTGACTCAGTTCAAAGACAAGCCCTTGACCGCCAGCGAGTTGGCGAAAAGGCGCCGGGTTAGCCTGCAATCCGCCAGCACACTCGTTCAGCGCTTATATGAGCGCGGCTGGATCGTGCGCGAACCGGACCCGGATGACCGGAGACAAACGCTGCTGAAGCTCACGCCCGAAGGACTCGCCCACGCCCAAGCAACGTTCGATCAGATTGTCGGTTATTTGGCGGAATACTTGGAGCCGCTCACATCCGAAGAACTTGAGGCAGCGCAGGTGCTTTTTCCTGCGCTCCAACGCGCTATGCAAACCACACCTAACGAGATTCTTAGAGAGGTAACCGGAAACCCAGCTATGCTACGATTGGCGAAATATCTCAAGCCGTTTATCGTTATCATCTTGATAGCGGTCGCCCTCCTGTTCGCGCAAGCGATGGCTGACCTGACTCTGCCCGATTACATGGGCAGGATCGTCAACGTCGGCATTCAGCAAGGCGGCGTCGAGAACGCCGTCCCGGTCGCGCTGCGCGCCAGCGAGATGGACAAACTCAACCTGTTCCTGAGCACCGACGATCAAGCGACTGTGCAAGCAGCCTATACGCTGGTCGATCAAAACTCGGCAGACTACAACCAGTATCTCAGCCAGTATCCCGTGCTCGCCGATGAGCCGATTTACGTGCTCAACGACACCGGCAAGGCAGAGATCGATACGCTGAACCCGATCATGGGTAAGGCATTCCTCGCTGTCACCGGCATCGAGCAGGTCATGGCAGATCCATCGAAGGCGGCAGCGATGGGCACAACGTCAGGCTTCGACCTGTCCAGTCTGCCCGCCGGCACCGACTTGTTCGCGCTGCTCAAGAGTATGCCGGCAGTGCTGCGGACACCGATCCTCAGCGCGATGAACCAACGCTTCGACGCAATGGACCCCAGCTTGATCACGCAGTCGGCGGTTGGAGCCGTCAAGACGGAATACGCCGCACTCGGCATGGACACCGCCAGCCTCCAGAACAACTACGTCCTCGGCACCGGCTTGGACATGCTGCTGCTTTCGCTGATCTCGGTGACCTGTACGGTCTTGGTCAGCCTGCTGTCCGCGCGCGTCGCGGCGGGCGCAGCTCGCGACCTCCGGCGCGACCTGTTCCAGAAGGTCGAACGCTTCTCCAATACCGAATTCGACAAGTTCTCGGTGGCGTCGCTGATCACGCGGACGACCAACGACATTACGCAGTTACAAACGATCATCGTGCTGATGATGCGGTTGGTGATTTACGCGCCAATCCTCGGCGTCGGCGGCGTGATCAAGGCGCTGCAAACCGATAGTTCGATGTGGTGGATCATCGCGCTGGCGATTGTCGTCTTAATTGGGCTTGATCACCTCGATTTTCACCCTGTCGCTGCCGAAGTTCCGCATCATCCAAAGTTTGGTTGACCGGCTCAACCTCGTCACCCGCGAGAATCTCTCCGGCATCATGGTCGTGCGCGCCTTCAACACGCAGCCCTTCGAGGAAAAACGCTTCGACACGGCAAATGAGGATTTGACCAGCACGAACCTGTTCGTCAGCCGCGTGATGGCGTTCATGATGCCCGCAATGATGCTGATCATGAACGGCTTGACCCTGTTGGTCGTGTGGGTCGGCGCGCATCAAGTGGCGGCGGCGAACATGCAGGTCGGCTCGATGATCGCCTTCATGCAGTACGCGATTCAGGTGGTCATGGGCTTCTTGATGATGTCGTTCATGTTCATCATGCTGCCGCGCGCCTCGGTTTCGGCGGATCGAATCGCCGAAGTGTTGGAGACGGAAGCGACCATCGAAGATCCGAAAGATCCCAAGCAGTTCAACGAGCCGTTCGACGGCACGGTCGAGTTCCGCCACGTCTCATTCCGCTATCCCGGCGCTGAAGCCGACGTTTTGCACGACATCGACTTCACGGCGAAACCCGGTCAGACGACCGCGTTTATCGGCTCGACCGGCTCCGGCAAATCGACCGTCATCAACTTGATCCCGCGCTTCTACGACGTGACTGAAGGCGAAATCTTGGTCAATGGCGTGGACATCCGCCAGATCACCCAGCACGACCTGCGCGACAAGATCGGCTATATCCCACAGAAAGCGATGCTGTTCTCCGGGACAATCGAGAGCAACCTGCGCTATGCCAACGAGAATGCCAGTGACAACATCATCAACACCGCAACGGCAATCGCGCAAGCGACGGAGTTCATCGCCGAAAAACCGGACGGTATAGCGACCGAGATTTCGCAAGGCGGAAGCAACGTCTCCGGCGGTCAGCGGCAGCGGCTTTCGATTGCCCGCGCGCTGGTCAAACAAGCGCCGATCTACATCTTCGACGACAGCTTCTCGGCGCTGGACTTCAAGACCGACGTGGCGCTGCGCAAAGCACTCAAGGAGCAAACCGGCTCCAGCACCGTCTTGATCGTAACCCAGCGCGTGTCCACCGTCCGCACCGCCGAGCAAATCATTGTACTGGACGAAGGTCGCGTCGTCGGCAAAGGCACGCACGACGAACTGATGGAAAACTGCGAAATTTACCGTGAGATCGCGCTGTCGCAACTAGGGATCGAGGAACTGGCATCATGATGGGACAAAACCGAAACAATCAGCGGGGCGGTGCACCGGCAGGTCCCCGGCACGGCGGACCGATGGGCGGCGGCATGATGGTGCGCGGCGAGAAAGCCCGCGACTTCAAAGGCACGATGCGCAAGCTGATCGCCTATCTCAGCCCGCACAAAGTCGCCATCACGATTGTGCTGATCTTCGCCATTGCCTCGACGCTGTTCTCGATTGTCGGACCGAAAATCCTCGGTCAAGCGACGACCAAGCTGTTCGAGGGCGTGATCGCGCAGATTTCCGGCACCGGCGACGGTATCGACTTCGGCTACATCGGCAACATTATCCTGACCTTGGTAGCGCTGTATCTGATCTCGGCATTGTTCAACTACATTCAAGGTTGGGTGATGGCGGGCGTCTCGATGCGAGTCACCTATAACCTGCGTAAGAACATCTCCGAGAAGATCAACCGGCTGCCCTTGCGCTACTTCGACGGCACGAAT
Source organism: uncultured Chloroflexia bacterium (assembly GCA_963727545.1). Taxonomy (GTDB): domain Bacteria; phylum Chloroflexota; class Anaerolineae; order Aggregatilineales; family Phototrophicaceae; genus Flexifilum. The sequence goes on along the minus strand of CAVSGS010000007.1, from coordinate 219,519 downwards.
CAGGGTGAAGTGCTCTCGCGCATCACCAACGACGTGGACACGATCAGCCAGACGCTCAACCAGAGTCTGACCCAGATCGTCACGTCGGTGACGATGCTGGTCGGCGTGGTCATCATGATGCTGTCGATTAGCTGGATCATGACGATTGCGACCGCCCTCATCATCCCGCTATCGCTGGTGGTGATCGCGGTGGTGGTCAGCAAGTCGCAGAAATACTTCCGCGAGCAGCAGGACTATCTCGGTCACGTCAACGGGCACGTCGAGGAAATGTACGGCGGTCACAACGTGATGAAAGCCTTTAACGGCGAAGCGAAAAGCATCGAGACGTTCGACACCTACAACGACACACTCTACAGTTCGGCGTGGAAGTCGCAGTTTCTCTCCGGCATGATGATGCCGATCATGTCGTTCATCGGCAACTTGGGTTACGTGGCAGTCTCGATCCTCGGCGGGTATCTGGCGATTAACGGCATGATCACCGTCGGCGACATTCAAGCCTTCATCCAGTATTCACGCTCGTTCAACCAGCCGATCGCCCAGATCGCCAACATTTCGAACGTGCTGCAGCAGACCGCCGCCGCCGCCGAGCGCGTCTTCGCCTTCCTCGCTGAAGAAGAAGAAATCGTCGAGACCGGCAGCCCGATCAAGCTGGAAAGCGTGCAGGGGCACGTTGAGTTCGATCACGTGCGCTTCGGCTACAACCCGGATAAGGTCATCATTCGCGACTTTTCCGCCAGCGTGAGTCCCGGTCAGAAGATCGCCATTGTCGGTCCCACCGGCGCGGGCAAGACGACGATGGTCAAGCTGCTCATGCGCTTCTACGACGTCAACAGCGGCGCGATCATGGTCGACGGGCACAACATTCAGGAGTTCAGCCGCCACGACCTGCGCAAGCTGTTCGGCATGGTCTTGCAGGATGCGTGGCTCTATAACGGCAGCATCCTAGAGAACATCCGCTACGGTCGTTTAGAGGCAACCGACGAGGAAGTCTACGCCGCCGCGCAAGCCGCCCACGTCGATCACTTCGTGCGGACACTGCCCGACGGTTACAACACCGTGCTCAACGAGGAGACCAGCAATATCTCGCAGGGGCAAAAGCAGCTGCTGACAATCGCCCGCGCCATCCTCGCCGACCCACAAATGCTGATCCTCGACGAAGCGACCAGTTCGGTCGATACCCGCACCGAAGTGCTGATCCAGCAGGCGATGGATAACCTGATGCGAAACCGCACCAGCTTCATCATCGCGCACCGGCTCTCGACCATCCGCAATGCCGATTTGATCCTCGTCATGCGCGACGGCGACATCGTCGAGCAAGGGACGCACGAAGGCTTGCTGGCGCAGGGCGGTTTCTACGCCGACCTGTACAACAGCCAGTTTGAAAATACCGAAGTGGTTCAAGCCGCCTAATCAACGGCACCGCATTACCAACGCGCCGCCGACTCGCAGGAGTTGGCGGCGCGTTTTCTTTCCGGTCAGTTTTCGCCGAGCGTGATCCGGTAGAGTTCGCCGACGATGCGGGTCGCGCCGTTACGTCCCCAGATCGGGCGACCGGGCGTGCCCTCTCCTGTCGAGACGTAGAGCGCCCCGGCATGATAAGTGAGATTAGTCGGCGTGTCGAGATCGTCGGCGAGGATCAGCGGATTGCTGCCGTCGGCAGCATAGCGAGTCACACGACCGGAAAAACGCGGATAGCCGCCCGCATCCGGCGGCGCGTCAGGATCGTAGAGGTCGAAGGCGTCGGTCAGCGGCGGGGTCGCCCAGCGCGTGGTCATTTCGAGGGCGTAGATATTCCCGGCATCATCGACGGCAACGTCAATCGCCGTCGTCAGTCCAGTGATCACATTGCTGATCACACCGGTATCGGGGTTAACGCGGACGATCTTGGCATCGCCGGGCAGGTAGGAGAGGATCGACCCGTAGTAATCCCACAACTGCCCGGAAAACAACGCCACCAGCACATCGCCAGTACGCGGATCGACGGCGAGTCCCGCCGGAACCGCCTGCTGCTGGTTTGCCAGCAACTCGAACTGGGCGATGGTCTCGACCGTGCCGTCGAGCGCAACCGCCGCTAAGTCGTTGAACGAACTCTCCGCCACGTAGATCCGGTCGCGGCGCGGGTCGTAAGCGATGGCGTTCAAACTGCCGTCGCGCGTGACCAGATCGCCGACGCGCTGAAGCGCCGGATCGAGGGCGACGATGCTCAGCTTGGCGAAATGATCGTCGAGGGTGAAGAAAGCGCGCCCATCGTCGAGCGCCAGTACGTCACCGATGCCGAGCACCTCGTCGCGCCCCGGACTGAACTGCGCCATGATGTTATAGCTCGGCAGGTGATCGAGCACCGGCGTGATCTCGCCGGGGTCGTCGTAATCGCCATCACCGTTTTGGTCGTCAAAGACGCTCAAACGCCCCGTGTCACCGCCGTGTCCCATCCCCGCCTCAGCGACCAGCAGCCGACCATCGGGCAGCACGGCGACGCCACGCGGATTTTGCAGCCCGGTAGCGATGCGGGTGATCGTCGGAGCTTGTGCCGTAACTATCTCTGCCACCAGCATTACGCTCATAAATAGCCCTAGGGCGCCCAGCTTCGCTTTCATGGGGAATCGCCTCTTGTGAAGATCCGATGTAGGGGCGACGCATGCGTCGCCCCTACGTTGCCGATGATTACATGACGAGCACCTTAATCTCGTGCCCTGCCAGCGCTAACCGTCCGGTGAAGGGCTGCATCTCGTTGGTATAGGGATCGAGCAGACGCGCGGATTCGGCGGCAAGATCGACGGTCACGTCGATGGCTGCCGCCGTCTCGTTAAACAGGATATACCAGTCGAAGCCCGCTTTCTGGAGGTGGCGGACGCGCAGACCGGACGCAGGCGGCGTGACGCTTAGCGTCGGCGTGACCAGCGCGCGCAGCGCGGCGAGACTCGCGTCCGCATCGTCGCTCCAGCGAATCACACGGTCGCCCAACTGATCGAGCACCGGCTGGACGTCCGTCGCCAGATCGCCGTCGAGGATCAAGGCACGATAGCGGGCAGCACCGATGGTGATGCCGTCGTCGCTGATAGTCGCGCGATGCAGCAGATCGTCGGCGTCGAGATAGTTGAAGTCGATCTGATGCTCGAACAGCACCTTCGCCGCCCGCCACGGGAGGTTGTGCTGCTCGCCCAGAATCGCCACCTCACAAATTTGCTCCGAGTCGGTGTTGAGCCAGCACAATCGGCGGCTCCCTTGCGCGAAGGCAGTGAAGCGGTCATCCCACCAAGGGCTGTGCATACCGACGTCCGGCGGGCGCTCATGGCGACGTGGTCCGCGCACCGAATAATAGAAGGCGTGCGGAATGAGCAAATTGCAACCGCGCACCAGCAGCCAGTTCGCCAGCCAGCGCATTTCCGCAAAGGTCAGCGAGTCGCCGTAAGCGCCGCAGAACTCGTTGGCGTTGCGCCGCCGTCCATTATGCAGCATGGCGCTGGACGCCGCTTTCGCCTGCGTTGACTGCCGCCCTGCCAGCGCCGAGGACCGATCCGGCTCGATGAAGCGCCAGACGATGTCCTGCCCCGGCTGATGAAAGTAACGTAGGATAGTCGTCGCGTCCGGCTCGGCGGGATGCCCGGTCAAGGCGATGCCATGCTGCTCGCACCAGTCGTAAAGCTGAGCGTAGTAAGTCGCTTCGAGCCGCTGGTCGAGGGCGCGCAAGTAGTCGCGCTTGATCTGCTCCGGCGCGTCGGCATCCCAGAGCGCGGGCAGATAACGGCGTGAAATCGCAGCCGAGCGCGGCGTTGACGTGCTCTAGAATGCCGGTCGTACCGGGCATGACGCCCGTCTCGCGTGACCGTCCGAGCAGGTTCGGCTCGTCGGTGAAGATGGCGCGGATGGTCGTGCCGAAGTGATCGCCGAAGGCTTGATAGTAGCGCTCGTAGCTGTGGCGGATAAAGGCGGCAACCGCATCAGGATTGAGCAGATCAGCGGCGGGCGGCTCATCCTCCGGCGGCTCGTCAGAACTCTCGTTGAGGAAGTGCAAGCCGCGAATCACCGAGTCAATCGGGCGGTCGATGATGGCGTAGCGCTGCCCTTTGTAGATCACGTCGGCGACCAGCGTTTGATCCGGCTGGAGCGCGATCTCGGCGTCGGCTGCCAGCGCGATCCGTTCCAGTCCGCGACACTGATAGGCCGGATTCTCGGCGACGACCTGCCCCGACGCCGATCCGCTGGGATACATGCCTTCGTCGTAGAGCATGACCCACATCCCGCGCCGCGCCGCTTCCTCAATGGCGAAGCGCAGCAGCGCCAGCAGCGGCTCGCTCATCCAGCCCTGCGAGCGGGGCAGCCCAACGCGCGGATGCAGCACGACGGCATCGACGCCGTGCGCCTGAAACTCGCCCATCTGCCGCGCGATCTCATCCGCGCGCAGTTCGTCGTTGAGGAACCAGAACGGCGCGAGCGAGAACTCGGCGGGCGGATCAACCCATTCAGGCGGCAGCGGTTGATCGCTCATGACGTTCGCGCGACCGCCGCGCCGTTCATCGCCGTGTAGTAGGGATCGCCGGGGACGATCTCGCCGCGTTGAACGGGTTTACCGGTGTTGGCGGATTTGTAAAGGCTGGCGGCGAACTCAAGGATGCGCCGGGCTTCATCACCGCTGACCGGTGGACGCTCACCGCGATCCATGCTATCGAGGATTTCGCCCAACTGGACGCGATGCTCGCCGGGGAAATCGTCAACCAGCGCATTCCACTGATCCTGCGCTACCGAGTCGGATGCGTCCGACGGCAGGCTGAACGACCAATTTTCGTTGGCGGCGCGATACAGCGCGCGACATTCGACCGTCGCCTGCTGGAAGTCGAGCCGGAGATAGCTCTCCTGTCGCGGCGAGAGCGCGCTGTTGACGATACTCGCCATGCTGCCGCCGCCGAAACGCACCAGCGCCATCGAAATGTCTTCCACTTCAATCGTATGGTCGAGCGTGTCCGCTAGCGCATGAACCTCGCGCCAGTCGCCCAACAGCCAGAGCAGCAAATCCATCAGGTGAATGCCGAGCGTCATGGTCGGTCCGCCGATCTCGGTCTGCCATTTGCCGCGCCACGCCTTGTCGTAGTATGCCTGCGGGCGATACCAGAGCGTGTGACAGACGGCGACCAGCGGCTTGCCGAGGGCTTGCGTTTCGATCAGCCGCTTGACGTGCTTCGCCGCCGATCCGAAGCGCCACTGAAAAACGGTGCTGACGTAACGCCCGGTACGCGCTTCGGCAGCGCTGATGGCGTCGAACTCCGCCAGCGACGCGCAGAGCGGCTTCTCGCAGTAGACCCACGCCCCTGCCTCCAAACACTCGACGGCAAGCGCGCGATGGGTCGCGGGCGGCGTGACGATACTGACCAGATCGGGCTGCTCGGCGGTGAGCATGGCGGTGACGCTGGTATAGGCGTGGGGAATGTGATTCTGCTCACAGATGGCGTTGAGGCGCGCTTGGTTGAGGTCGACAGCAGCGACCAATTCGACGCGGTCACCCTGCGCTTCAATGGCTTGGAGGTGATTGCCGACCGAACTCCCAGTGCCGACAATGGCAATCCGATAAGGATTCATGAGTGCGATGTGTCCTTGTGGAAAGATTCGATGAGAAGCCTATTATAGATTTTCACGTGTAGGGGCAGATCTGAAACCCGCCCCTACGAACGTCATCTCCTCGCCTTTGCGCGGCGAGAAAGGTAAAGACAGATACGGAATAAAGTTACCCGTTTCAATTTGAGGATGGCTGATAAATCGTCATTCGCCCTTCTTGAGCGCGATCAACTGCTGCGCTTCGTCGCGGGTCTTATAGAACTCGTCCAGCGGATAGCAGCCGGAGACCATGCCGTTGCGCGGCGCGGTCGTGCAATCGCTGAAGGTGCGGCAGATGCGCTTGCGCGCCAACGGCTTACCGGCGAGGATGTCGGCGGGCATCTGCGGATAAGTCAGCATCATGCGCCCCAAGCCGACGAAATCCGCTTTGCCGGTGCGGACCACGTTCTGGGCAACGTTGGGCAGCCAATCCTGCAAGTAGGAGTAACCCGACCCGACGATCATCAGCGTGGGGTGCATCGCTTTCAACTGCGCGGTCACGGCGATCTGGCGGGCGACGCCTGCCAGCGGGTCTTCCGGCGGATCGTAGCCATCCGAGGGCGGGAACAGCGCCGGACGCTGGATGTGCGGCGTATAGTAGGGGCTGCCGCCCGTGATGCAGACCATGCGCACGCCGAGCGTTTCCAGCAGGCTGAGGAAGGCGTTCGGCTCGGTCAGGTCGATGCTGGTGCCGTTGCCGTCACCACCAAAAGCGTAGGGATAATGCCCTTGCGACCACGACACCGGCGTGCCGACGCCTTCGTCGTCCGGTCCGAACGGGATCCAGTCGAAGGCGCTCAGGCGCACGCCGATCTGCAAACCGGGCACGTCGCGGCGGATTCCGGCGACGATTTCGCGCAAGAAGCGGGTGCGGTTCTCGAAGCTGCCGCCGTAGCGTCCGTCCCGGTCGACGGCGGTCAGGAATTCATGCCCCAGATAGCCGTGACAATGCTTGAGGTCGACGAAGTCGAAGCCGGCATCGTAGGCACGGCGCGCCGCGATCACGAAGTCGGCGATCAGGTCGTCGATCTCGCCGTCGGTCATGACCGGATAGTCGGCAGGCAGCCCGTACTTGGCATCGAGCAGCGGATGGTGATAGAGGATTTTCGGCTCCAGCGCCAGCGTGTTCGGGCGGCAGAAACGCCCGGAGTGGGTCAACTGCAAGCCGATCAGCAGATCGCCATCGCCCGATCGGGTGCCGTAGTGCTGGCGATGCGTGTCAGCCAGCAGATCACGCAGATCGGCGAACTGCGGCGCGGTGGTCGCGTTGAGCACCAGTTGGCGGTGATTAGCGCGCCCATCGTGACGCACGGCGACCGCCTCACCGCCCCAGATCAGCTTCGCGCCGCTCATGCCGAAGTGCGTCCAGCGCCGCCGCACCAGATCGGTCACCTGACCGTCAGGGGCAGCGTCCCAGCCTTCCATCGGCAGCACGCAGAAGCGGTTGCTGAGCGTCTTGCCGTGAATGCGAAATGGCTGCGCCAGCGGCGCGGAATAGCCCCGCTGCATTTCCTCGTCCAGCGGAATCTCGACGCCGATCTCGGCGAGGTAGGCACGGAATTGATCGGCGGTGCGGAGTTGGGCGACTCGTCGGTAATTCATGGCTGATCCTCCGCTAACACACCGAGGCGCGCGGCGATCTCGCGCAGGACAGCGACATCGCTGGCGGGGCGCTGCGGCGCGTTCGGATGCGTCGCGTCCGAGTTGATCCAGCCGCGCAGCTTGAGGAACTGCGCCGCGCTGTGCTTGTAGGCAGGCACCGGCGCGCGAAAGGCGAAGAAGCCGAGATATTGCAGTAAATCATTCAACTCGTAGAAAGCGGGATCGCCCGCCGCCCAGAGCGCATCGCGCCGGGCGAACAGGTCGGGCGCGAAAGTGCTCAAGCCGAGCAGGTAATCGCTGCCGTAGATCACCATGTCGATGGCGAGGTCGTTGCCGGTGAAAACCTTAAAATCGGGACGCACCTCATCCCGCAGATCGAGCCGCTGCCATTCCAGCTGGCGGCTGAGCGACGAGTGTTTCGCGCCGAGACACTGCGGCACGCCGAGCAAGCCCCGATAAGTAGCCAGATCGTAGATTTTGCCGAAGGGCGCGAACATCGTGCCCAACTCGAAGGCGATGAACTGCGGGCAGAACTCGCCTAACTGGGCGTAGGACTCGACAATGGCAGCAGGCGCTTGCTCGACCAACCCATAGGACTGGAAGATCACCGGCGTGCCACCATACTGCTGGATCAAGTCGATCTGGTGGCGGTAAGCGTCCACAGCCCACGCCGCGCCGGGGGTATCGCCGATGAAGGCACCGGCGACGAATGCGCCCTGCCCCAGCGCTGCCCGCGTCCGTTGCAGAACCGTTTCGCGGGTCGCGTCGTCGAGCAGGTTGACGTAACCGGTGTCCATGTTGACGGCTGGAACCAGTCCAGCTTGGGCGGTACGGGCGACGTGAGCGCTGAAGCCGTCCCAGTCGATTTGCCCATCCGCGGTGAACGGCAGCAGAATCGCCGACATGCCGGTGATGGTCCGCCGCGCCCGAATCCGGTCGCTGGGAAGCGCGGTCGTTTCGATCATCGGAAGCCTTCCTTGCTTAGCCCGGCGTGCCCCGCCGATTCGAGATGGCGGATATAGCTCGACAGAGCGTCTTGATTGTGGGCATGGACGACGCGCTCCACCTCATCGGGATCGCGGGTGTAGAACGCCGCCAGAATGCGTTTGTGATCGGCTTGGGCAGCGGCGATGCGGTTTTCGAAAACGTCATTCAGGTAGTGCAGCCGCAGCCGATCCCAGTGATCGAGCACCTTCTCCATCATCTTGTGAACCAGCGTCGTATTGGCACAGCTACAGATGAACAGGTGCATCGCTTTGTTCTGCGTTGACCATTGATCAGGGTCGGCGATGCTCGCTTCCATCTGCTCGATTTGGTTGGCAAGCTGCTCCAAGTCGGCGTCGGACATCACCCGGCAGGCGGCGCGGCTGCTGATGATCTCCAGATGTTCCAGCAGCGCGAAAACCTCGAAGATAAAATCGGCGTTGAGTTCGGCGACCGTCGCCCCGACGTAGGGTTCAATCGTCACAAAACCATCGCCTTCAAGCTGGCGCATCGCTTCCCGGATCGGAATTTGGCTGACGCCGAGCGTCGCCGCCAACTCGTCAATCACCAAGCGGGAGCCGGGCTTGTATTTGCCCTGCAGAATATTCTCGCGAAGCAGATCGTAGACCACTTCTTTCTTACTGCGAAAGACCGACGTCATCCTTGTACCTTTGCCTTGTTTTGCATTGTTGCAATAAAACCTATATCCTATATGATATATGAACATCGTCTGATTGCAAACCGATGTTTAGAGCCACCCGTCACGCAGGACATAGGAGGTGTAACGACACAAGGATACCGTATCAACAATCTCTTTTTAAATCTTCAGTTTAGATGAAAGCGATGGACAGAGATATGAAGACTCCGAAAATTGCACTGCTCATCACCGTAGTCGTGGCGCTGCTGCTCACCTCAGTGGTGATGGTCGCCGCCCAAGATACCACCGAACTCGCGGTCACATGGTGGGGTTCGCAGAACCGCCACGACCGCACCATTGAAGTTATCAACATGTTCGAAGCTGAACACCCGGACATTCACGTCACTTATGAATTTGTGGGCTGGAGCGATTACTGGACGAAGGTGAACACTCAGGTTGCCGGTGGCAACGTCGCCTGCGTCATGCAGCAAGATTACAAATTTATGACCGAGTGGGCGACGCGCGGACTGCTCAAGCCGCTGGACGATCTGATCGCTTCCGGCGCGATTGACACCTCCGACATCGGACAGTCGGTGCTCGACAGCGGCAAGGTCAACGGGCAAACTTACGGCATCAGCCTCGGTACCAACTCGCAGGCGATCATCATCGACGCCGACGCCTTCGCCAAAGCGGGCGTGGACCTGCCCGCGTGGGATTGGACGTGGGATGATTTCGAAACCATCGCCAACCAAATCCACGACAAGCTGGGCATCTGGGGCATCGCCTACGGTATTTGGGATGACCCGAACATCGTCTCGCTGCTGCTGAGCAGTGGACAGCACATGTTCAACGCCGACGGCACCGCCATCGCCGTCGAAGACCCGCAGCCCGTCTTCGATCAACTGAATCGCATCAAGAGCATGATGGATTCGGGCGCGATCGCCTCGATGGATGAGCAGGCGGACGTCAGCGCCGCCGGTCAAGAAGGCTCGCCGCTGGTACTGGGCACCGAAGCGATGCGCTACCAGTGGAGCAACCAGATCGTCTCGATCTACTCCGCCGCCGGTGAAGACCGCAATTTCGTGCTCTATCCGCTGCCGCGCGTCGCCGGTGGGCAGTCCGCCAACTATCTCAAGCCGTCGATGTTCTTCTCGATCACCGATCAGTGCCAGAACACCGATGCCGCCGCCATGTTCATCGATTACTTCACCAACAACATCGAAGCCAACGACGTCCTCGCCGGTGAGCGTGGTGTCCCGGTTGCCGCCCACGTGCGCGATCATCTGGCGAGCGTCGTCGATCCCGTCAACGCGAAAGTCTTCGAATTCATCGCCAAGATCGGTGAAGACGCCAGCCCGGTGCCGCCGCCGGAGCCTCCCGGTTACGCCGACATCGTCAGCAATGTATTCTCGCCAGAGTTTATCGATCCGGTGCTGTTTGGAATGATCACGCCGGAAGAAGGCTGGCAGACCTTCGTGACCGATGGCGACGCCATTCTGGCGCAAAACGCAAGCAGTTAAGCACTTAGCGAAGCAGGTGCAGGGGATGGCTAGGGTCATCCCCTCACGTGCGTTTTGTTTCTAGAGTAGCTTCTGAGCAATTAAGGTCAATTTATGAGCGATAGTGTGGTTCCGACGGCTCCGACAGTCCAACCGCGCCGGCAGCTCCGACTCTCGGCAGGCAGCCGTGATTTCAAGCAGCATAATTTCGCCGGATATTTGTTCCTCTCGCCGTGGCTGATCGCCTTCCTGCTGTTCACGCTGGTGCCGATGGCGATCTCGCTGTGGCTGGCGTTCACGAACTATGACACCCTCAGCAATCAGGGGACGTTCATCGGGCTAGGCAACTTCCAACGCATGTTCTTCGAAGACCCGCGCTACGGGCGCGCGGTTAAGGCGACGGTACAGTACGTTGTACTCTCGGTGCCGCTGCGACTCGCTGCCGCGCTGGGGATCGCCATGCTGTTGAACAGCTACCGCCGAGGCGTGTATCTCTATCGAGCCGCCTACTACATCCCCTCGATCATCGGCGGGAGCGTCGCCGTCGCCGTGATGTGGCGGCAGTTATTCGGCTCTGAGGGGCTGGTCAACGCGGCGATCGCCTTCCTAGGGATCGCGCCGGTGCGCTGGCTCGGCGACCCACGCACGGCAATTTGGACGCTGATTTTGCTAGCGGTCTGGCAGTTCGGCTCGCCGATGCTGATCTTCCTCGCCGGACTGCGCCAAATTCCGGTCTCGCTCTACGAAGCCGCCGAGATCGACGGCGCGGGTGGCGTGGGGAAATTCTTCAGCATCACCCTGCCGCTGCTGACGCCGATCATTTTCTTCAACCTGATCATCCAGATGATTGGTGCATTCAGGACGTTCACGCAAGCCTTTATCGTGACCGGCGGGACGGGCGCACCGCTCGATACGACCTTGTTCTATGCCATTTACCTATACAATCGCGCGTTCAACCAATTCCAGATGGGCTACGCGGCAGCCATGGCGTGGGTCCTCTTGGGCTTGATCGCCGTCCTGACGTGGTTCAACTTCAAGTTGTCGAATCGCTGGGTCTATTACGAGACGGAATTGGAGTAGCCCTGATGTCAACCCGGATCGAACCACAAACCCAGCCGATGCTGACCGCGGAACAATATCGCGCACAGAAGCGCCGTCAAGAACTGGTCAAGACAATCCTTTATCACGCGGGAGTTGGTCTGGTCGGCTTGTTCATGCTTTACCCGGTCATGTGGCTGTTCGCCAGCTCGCTGAAAGCGCCCGACGAAATCTTCACCAACATCACCTCCTTGATCCCCTCAGCGCTGCATTTCGAGAATTACGCCGAAGGCTGGGCGGGCTTCGGCGGCATCACGTTTGCGACCTTTTTCAAGAATTCGTTCATCTATGCCGGTGTGGGCACGCTGATTCAGGTTGGAGCGTCAGTGGTGGTCGGCTACAGCTTCGCCCGCGTCAAATTTCGCGGCAAGAGCATCTGGTTCACCATCATGCTGCTGACGCTGATGCTGCCAAGCGAAGTACTGCTGATCCCACAGTACATCATCTTCAGCCAATGGGGCTGGCTCAACACATTTTTGCCGCTGCTGGTGCCACGCATCGGTGGGAGTGCCTTCTTCATTTTCATGATCGTCCAGTTCATTCGCGGCATCCCGATTGACCTCGACGAAGCGGCGATGATTGACGGCGCCGGACAATGGGGCATCTTCCGCTACGTAATCCTGCCGCAGTTGACACCGGCGATTATTACCGCGACGATTTTCTCGTTTTATTGGACGTGGGATGATTTTCTCGGTCCACTGATTTACCTGACCGATCCAAAGCTGTACACCGTCTCGGTGGCGCTGCGAACGTTCACCGATGCGACCAGTATTACCAACTGGGGCGCGATTTTCGCTATGCTTGGGGTATCATTACTCCCAACCTTCATCCTGTTTATCTTTTTCCAGCGTTATCTCGTTGAAGGGATAGCGACGACCGGCTTGAAGGGGTAGCGATAAGGCTGCACCCGAATGAAAATTAAGAGCAGTTGGCTGGATGGGCTGGATCGCTGGACGACGCCCGTCATGGCGAATCTTCTGTGGGCACTGCTCACAGTTATGGTGATCACATTTCCGGTTGCACTGGTCGGGCTGTTTGGCGTCATGTTTCGCTGGGCAATCGGCAAGGACCCGGAGATATTTTCGGTCTTTTTTAGCACTATCCGCCGCACGTGGAAGAAAGCCTATTTAGCTGCGGTGCTGGACATCCTCGTCGGCGGATTAGTGCTGTTTAACTTTCGCATTTTCACGTTGATGGACGCGAGCGACCTCCTCGTCTACGTCTCACGCGGGGCGACGTTTTCGATCGCCCTGCTGCTGATATTGATCAACCTCTATCTATGGACCTTGATCGCCGTGTGGGATGCGCCGTTTCGACGCCTACTCAAACTCTCAATCCAATTGGTGTTCGCGCAGCCGCTGTGGACAGCTGCCATTTTCATTGGCTGCCTCGTCGTCGTGATCGCGTCGATCATACTGCCGATCGCGTTCGTGATCGCCGTCAGTGGCGCGATTATCGGCTACATCGCCGGACGCGGCACCTGGATTGTCGTGACCAAGTACGTTTTACCCAGCGAAGTCCCACTGATCGACCTGCATTAGCCGCTTATCACTATAGGAAGGCAGAATGACAGTGAAAAAACGTTATGCGCTGGTTGGAACCGGATCGCGCGCGGGGATGTACGTCGACGCGATCACGGATACATACCGCGAGTTGGCTGAATTGGTCGCGCTGTGCGACCTCAGCCAAACGCGCATGGACTGGTACAACCGCTATATCGCTAACGAACGCGGCATGTCATCACCGCTGCCGACGTATAAAGCGAGCGACTTCGACCGCATGATCGAAGAGACCCACCCCGACATCGTGATCGTGACGACGATGGACTCGACGCACCACATCTACATCACCCGCGCGATGGAACTCGGCTGCGACGTGATCACCGAAAAGCCGATGACGATTGATCTCGACAAGATGAAAGCGATCTACGACGCGATTGACCGCACCGGGCACTCGCTGCGCGTCTCGTTCAACTATCGCTATGCCCCCGCCTATACCCGCTTCCGCAAGCTGGTGATGGACGGCGTCGTCGGGCGACCGCTCTCGGTCGATTTCTCATGGCTGCTCGATACCAGTCACGGCGCGGATTATTTCCGGCGCTGGCATCGAGAGAAGCAGAACAGCGGCGGCTTGATCGTCCACAAGGCGACGCATCACTTCGACCTCGTGAACTGGTGGATCGACTCCTATCCCCAGCAGGTCTTCGCGTTAGGGGGCGTCCAGTTCTACGGAAAAGCCAATGCCGAGGCGCGCGGTGAGCATTACAGCTACACCCGCTATACCGGCGTCCCCGAAGCCAAAGACGATCCGTTCGCGCTGTTCCTCGACGAAAAAGCGGATTATCGCGGGCTGTACTTGGAGGCTGAACAAGAGACCGGCTACCTCCGCGACCGTAACGTGTTCGGCGAACCGATCACGACCGAGGACACAATCAACCTCACGGCGCGCTACCAGAACGGCGCGATGCTGTCCTACTGTCTGGTCGCCTATTCGCCGTGGGAGGGCTTGCACGTCGCGATTACCGGGACGAAGGGGCGGATCGAGTTGGACGTCCGCGAGAACGTCACCCACCTGCTCAACGACGAGAACAGCAAAGCCAGCGCCAGCAAGGGCGCATTCAAGGAAGCGATGATCCACGCCTACCCGATGTTCGGGCAGCCCTACGAAGTGGAAATTCCCCCCAGCGAAGGCGGTCACGGTGGTGCCGATCCGGTGATGTTGGAACAGTTATTCTCGCCCAATCCACCGCCCGATCCGTATCACCGGGCAGCATCACACATCGACGGTGCCGCATCAATTCTGGTCGGCATTTCCGGCAATATCGCCATGAAGACCGGGCAGTTGGTCAACGTGGACGATCTGTTCAAGCTGCCGGAGAAACACCCGACTCCCTGACGTGATTGGTTTACGAGCGCTGTGTCGGCAGGGTGACGACGATCGACGTGCCGACTCCCGACGCGGCAATCGTGCCGTGATGCGCCTCGACCAGCGACTTGGCAATCGCCAAGCCCAAGCCGGATACACCCGGACTCTGGGAACGCGATTCCTCCACCCGATCGAACCGCTCAAACACCGCCGCGCGACGCTGGTCTAAGCCTTCCCATTATCCGCAGCCTCCAGTAATGCGCCGCTTGGTGGGAGGAACATCAGCGCCCCTGCCCCTCGCTCCATGAGTCGGATCGGAGCGCTTCGAGAACTGTCAGAATCTTTGGCGTATTTCATCACTATCAGCGCGAGTTTTGCCCCGGTGAGTGGACAAATCAGTTACACTTAAGCCGAACAACAAGGACTCGACGACGGTCGACATTCCGACCGGTGCTCAGCGAAGGATGTAAAACAAGCGATGTTCGATCTACTCTCGCCGCGCCAGCAGCTCGTGCAAATCATGAACCGCATCTACTACAGCGGCATGACCACGCTTTCCGGCGGCAACCTCTCGATCCGTGACGACGACGGCACCATCTGGATCACGCCGACCGGCGTCGATAAGGGTCGGCTCAGCGCAACCGACATCAACTGCATTCTGCCCGACGGCAGCGTGACCGGGCTGCATCAGCCATCGAGCGAGCTGCCCTTTCACCGCGCCATCTACGCGATGCGCCCCGACGTGCGGGCGATCATTCACGCCCATGCCCCGGCACTGGTCTCGTTCAGCATCGTCCGCAAAATTCCCGATACGAGCATCATCCCGCAAGCACGACAGATTTGCGGGAGCGTCGGCTACGCGCCCTACGCCCTACCCGGCAGCGAGGTACTAGGCGAGCGGATCGCCAGCGCGTTCGGCGAGGGGTACGACGTCGTGCTGCTGGAGAATCACGGCGCGGTGACGGTCGGCGAGAGTTTGCTCGGCGCATTCCAGCGGCTCGAAACTCTCGACTTTTGCGCGCGGACTCAGATGTACGCGCAAGGACTCGGCGAGGTGCGGACGCTGACCGCCGATCAACTGACCCTGCTCACCCATCACGATCACCTGCTGCCGGAATTCACGCCCGCAGCCCACAGCAGCCGCGAGCGCGAACTGCGCGAAACAATGGTCGACATCGTCCACCGCTCCTGCGAGCGCGACCTGATGATCAGCACCGAAGGGGTTGTGTCGGCGCGCGTCGACGACAACAGCTTTCTGATCACGCCGACGGGAATCGACCGCCTCAGCACCGACAGCGAATCGATTGTGCTGATCGAGGATGGCAAACGCGAAACCGGTAAAATACCGAGCCGAGCAGTACGACTCCACGAAGCGATTTACCGCCATCATCCGCAGATCGAGAGCATTATCACGGCACAGGCACCCTATATCACCGCCTACGCCATCGCCGAGCATCAATTCGACACCAAGACGATCCCGGAAAGCTACATTATGCTGATGGCGGTGCCGAAGGTGCCATTCGGCACGCAGTACACCAACGTCGAGGCGATCGCCGACATGCTTTCGCCGCGCGCGCCGGTGCTGCTGCTGCAAAACGACTGCGTGCTGACCACCGGCAGCAGCATTCTCAAAGCCTTCGACCGGCTGGAAGTGGCGGAGTTCACCGCCCGGTCGCTGATCGAAACTGCCTCAATCGGCAAGCTGGTCTCAATTGGCATGGACGAAGTCCACGATCTTGAGCGCGCATTCGCCCATTTGATGCAGTAAAGTAACGGCGCCGTTTGGCGGGCGATGGATGAATCGCCCGCCCGATTGTGGTCTATGGTCCTGCAATTGGTCTCAGACCCGGTGTCATAATAGCGTGAGCTAAATCTATTTTTTTAGATTGGAGATACTACTCAGATGAATGAAACAAAATTAGTCGTTCGCGGGGACAGCCCAATCGGAACGATCTCGCCGCGCTTGTACGGACAGTTCGCCGAGCATCTCGGACGCTGCTCCTACGACGGCTTGTGGATCGGCAATCAGGACACCGACATTCCGAGTTACGACGGCTTGCGTAAAGACGTCGTCGACGCGCTCAAGGCGATGCCGGTACCGCTGCTGCGCTGGCCCGGCGGCTGCTACGCCGATCACTACCACTGGCGCGACGGCATCGGCGAGCGCTCGACCCGTTTGGGGATGTCGTGCGGCTTGCAGGTCGAAGACGACAACACGCTCGGCACGCACGAATTCATGCACTTGTGCGAGCTGCTCGGCGCGGAGCCGTATCTCGCCGGGAACATGGGCAGCGGCTCGGTGCAGGAAATGTGCGACTGGGTCGAATACTGCAACACAACCGTCCCGACCAAGCTCCAGCGCGAGCGCGCCGCCAATGGCGCGGACGAGCCGTTCAACGTCAAGCTGTGGGGTGTCGGCAACGAAAACTGGGGCTGCGGCGGTCACTACGATGTCGAGAGCTACGCCAACGAGTATCGCCGTTACGCGACCATGCTCCAGCACGTCGATCCGACCGCCGAACTGGTCGCCTGCGGGCACACCGACGACTGGAACAAAGCCTTCTTCGAGATCAACCAGCGCTACCTGTGGCTGATGGATCACTTCTCGATTCACTATTACTGGATTTACGGTGGACCGGAAGTCGACTTCAGCGAGGACGACTACTATGCCCTGCTCGCCGAAGCCGACAGCACCGAAGATTTCGTCCGCCGCACCGCCAAGCTGATCAAGGATGCGTTCGCGGCGAATGCCGGTGACGAACGCTTGAAAGCTCGCAAAGTCGGCATCGCGCTGGACGAATGGGGCGTGTGGCATCCTGAGGCGCGTCCGTTCGGTCCCGGCAGCGAAAACCACCGCGAGCCGGTCACCTACGAGCAAGCGGGCACGATCCGCGACGCCGTCGCCACCGCGATCGCGCTCGAAGGCTTCCACCATCAATGTGACGTGCTGGCGCTGGCGAATCTGGCGCAGGTCGTCAACGTGATCCATGCCTCGGTGATGACCGAAGGCGCGGCAATGTGGCTCACGCCGACCTACTTCGTCTTCCAACTGCATAAGCCACACCTCGGCGCGACCGCCCTGCCGGTGGACGTGAGCGAAGGCGCCGTGATCCCGACCGGGTTCGGCAGCAACCGCGCCGGCTTCACCAGCGCCGTCAGCGCGACAGCCTCGCGGAACGAGAGCAACACGGCAGTGACCGTCACCAACCGCCACCTCGATCAACCGGCAGCGGTGACGCTGAGCGTCCCGGACGTCTCCCGCGTCGTCAGCGCGCAGATCCTCGCCAGCGAGAGCGCCCGCGACGGCAACAGCGCCGATCAGCCGGACAAGGTCAAGTTGGCGGACTTGAACGTCACCGCCGACGGCTCGGCGTGGCGGGTCGAACTGCCGCCGCACTCGGTGGCGACGGTGGTATTCGCGTAAGATACAATATAGATGTCGCCGTAGGGGCGTTGTGCTTGCTACGCAAGCCTGAGCGCCCCTACAACCTGACGCCATGCGTGGCGAAGGGCATAAATAAAAAAGCTTGTAACGATGCGCGGAAGCGTTGACGATTCATCCCAATTTGCCCGGATTTCGCGTTGTTCGGGTTATGCATTCGAATGCGGCAGGTTATAATTAGGACAAATTGGCTTTTGAGCAGTTAGGCATAAATCTGATGCGCAAATTTACTCGTCGACAGTTTCTCCGTTCGAGCGCCGTTTTGGGCGCTGGCGTGAGTCTGAGCCTGCCCGCGCTCGCGCAGATGCAGGACGCCACCCCTGAAGCCACCCCGGAGGGAGACATGTCGACCCACGTTCAACTCAGCGGCAGTATCCGGCAGATCCACGATCCGGTGCTGATCAAGTCTCCGGACGGGTATCACGCCTTTTTCACCGGCAACGGCATCGGCACCAAGAAGTCCGCCGACATGCACGAGTGGGAACGTGATTTCCCGGTGAGCGTCTTCTCGAAAGCCCCGCAGTGGGTCGCCGACGCGATCCCCGGCGTGACGAACTTGTGGGCACCGGACATCTCCTACTTCAACGACAAGTATCACCTGTACTATGCCGGTTCCACCTTCGGCAGCAACCGCTCGGTGATCGGCTTGGCGACCAACGTCACGCTCGACTCGACCGCCGATGAGTTCAAGTGGGTGGACGAGGGCTTGGTGATCGAGTCGCACCGCACTGATCCGTACAACTGTATCGACCCGAACCTCGTCATCGATGCCGAGGGCACGCCATGGCTGAGCTTCGGCAGCTTCTGGACGGGCATCAAGCTGGTGCAGCTCGACTACGCGACCGGCAAGCCCGCCGAGGCGGAGCCGACGATCCACGCGCTCGCCTATCGCCCGCCCGATCCGCACGCCATCGAAGCGCCATTCATCATCCGCAAAGGCGACTTCTATTATCTGTTCGTGTCGTTCGATTTCTGCTGCCAAGCCGAGAAAAGCACTTATCGCGTGATGGTCGGACGCTCGGAAAGCATCACCGGACCTTACGTCGACCGCGACGGTGTGGCGATGATGGAAGGCGGCGGCACGCAGGTGACTTTCCCGACCGACCGTTGGCGCGGTCCCGGTCACAACGGGATTTTGCAAGAAGATGGCGTCGATTACATCGTCTATCACGCCTACGACGCCGAGGCAGCGGGTACGCCGACGATGCACATCGACCGGCTGGTCTGGACGGATGACGGCTGGCTCGAACCGGTCTACCCGGAGTAATAAACCCCTGACCCCGGGAGTTGTAGCGGGTTTAGAGGCTTTCAAGGGTGCGCATACGGGGATATGTAGGGGCGCACGGCCGTGCGCCCCTACTGAAATAGCATCAGTACCAGTTTTCGCTCGAAACTCATCATAGAAATTGTTCGACAGCTTAACTGACATTCATGCAAAGGGAATTTGACCCATGATCGACCTGAGTAAACTCGAAGTCTGGTTCTTGACCGGCAGCCAGCATCTCTATGGACCGGAGACGCTGGAACAGGTCGCGGCGCACTCACAGGAGATCGTCGGCGCGCTCAACGACGCCGGAACGATCCCGGTGCAGATCGTGTTCAAGCCGGTCCTCACCACGTCGGCAGAAATTCACAGCATTTGTATGCAAGCCAACGCCGCGCCGAACTGCATCGGCGTGATCACGTGGATGCACACTTTCTCGCCCTCGCGCAACTGGATCGCCGGACTGTCGGCGCTGCAAAAGCCGCTGGCGCATCTGCACACCCAGTTCAACCAAGACATCCCGTGGGCAGACATCGACATGGACTTCATGAACCTGAACCAATCGGCGCATGGCGACCGTGAGTTCGGCTTCATCATGAGCCGGATGCGGATGAACCGCAAGGTGGTCGTCGGGCACTGGAGCGATCCGGAAGTGCAGGAGCGGCTCTCGGTGTGGTCGCGGGCTGCCGCCGCGTGGCACGACGCGCAAGGCGCGAAGCTCGCCCGCTTCGGCGACAACATGCGCTCGGTCGCCGTGACCGAAGGCGACAAGGTTGAGGCGCAGATGCGCTTCGGCTATGAGGTCAGCGGTTGGGGCATCGGCGATCTGGTCGATCACGTGGTCGAGGTGAGCGACGCCGAGATCGACGAACTGGCGAAGCTCTACGAGGAGCAGTACGTGCTCACCGCCGACCTGCGCAAAGGCGGCGACCGGCACAGTTCCGTTCGTGAAGCCGCCCGGATTGAACTTGGTCTGCGCAGCTTCCTGACGACCGGCGGCTTCAAAGCCTTCACCGACACCTTCGAGGACTTGCACGGCATGGCGCAGCTTCCCGGTCTGCCGGTACAGCGCTTGATGGCGGAAGGCTACGGCTTCGGCGGCGAAGGCGACTGGAAAACCTCGGCGCTGGTGCGGGCGATGAAGGTCATGGCGTCGGGGCTGCAAGGCGGCACTTCCTTCATGGAAGACTATACCTATCACCTCAGCCCCAGCGGGCAAAAGGTGCTCGGCGCGCATATGCTGGAAATCTGCCCGTCGATCGCGGAAGGCGACGTGAAGTTGGAAGTGCATCCGCTCGGCATCGGCGGCAAAGCAGATCCGGCGCGGCTGGTCTTCAACTCGCAGACCGGTCCGGCGATCAACGCTTCGCTGATGGATATGGGCAACCGCTTCCGCTTGGTCGTCAACAACGTCGACGTGATCCCGCCGGATGAACCGCTGCCGAAGCTGCCGGTCGCGCGGGCGCTGTGGATCCCGCAGCCTGACCTCAAGACGGCGGCTGCCGCGTGGATTTACGCCGGTGGCGCGCATCACACCGGCTTCAGCCTCGCGCTGACGGCGGAATATATGGAAGACTTCGCTGAAATGGCGGGGATCGAGTACCTGAAGATCGACAACGAGACTCAGTTATACGGGTTCAAGCAGGAACTGCGCTGGAACGACGCCTACTACCTGCTCAAGCAGCGGATTTGAGGAAGCGATTAGCGGTCAGCTTTCAGCTAATGATTTATCCGTAGGGGTGACCTGACAGGTCGCCCCTACCCTCCAGAACGCCTATGGTTCAACTGCCTAGTCACCTCTACCACTACTACGAACACTCGCGGGGACCGCTGCGGAACCTCTCCGACCTCGCGCCGGATGAGGCGGAAGCAGTACTGGAAGCGCTGCGCCAGCGCGACGACGGTTTCGCCAGCCAGCGCAATAGCGGATTACCTATCGATTCGGCGCGAACTGGAAGCGTTCGTTCGCGCACGCTTCATCGATAAAGGCGGCGAGCCGCTGCGTAACACCCCGCACTACTTCACGCTCGGCGCGTGTGCTTGGGTGGAGACGTGGTACGCGCATGGCAGCGAAATCCACATTCCGCTGGCTGAGATCGATGTCCGCGCGCGTCAGCTTCACCTACGGCGATACTTTCCCGGCGATGCGCTTCGGCGACGGCAAACCGTATCGCCGACAGGTCTACACGCTGGCGGAACTCCCCGATTTGGTGGTGATGTATGGATTGCCGCAGGAATGGAACGCAGACGGCAAAGGCGGACCCGACCGCTACATCGAGGCGCAGGTCTGGTATGACCCACCCGCGATCAAACGATACATCTCGATTTCGTAGGGGCGGACGGCTGTCCGCCCCTTGGTGTTAATGCTGGTCACTGCTCGATTATAAACGTCGCTTCGGCGCGCATCCGGTCAGTGGTCAGCGCGGCTTGCTCGACCAGCGCGACCACGCCGAATTTCTTGCCGATGAAGCTGCCCGGCAGATCGTAGGACTCAATCGAGGTCGCGCGCTCGTCGGCGATGCCAGAACGCAGCCACCACGTCGCGCTGGTGGCGAACTCGTCCGTTCCGTCGTCCGCTGCCAAGATCACCGCGTTATTCTGATGATACAGGTAGAAGCCGGGGAAATTGTACGATTGCAGCGACACCGCCGCACCGTCCGCCAAACCCGGCGTAACGATGAACTGCGAATCCGCCAGCGGATTCGGGTTCGGATCGACACGGGCGATAAAGTTGGCGTGCCGCAGGTACGAGTCGCTGTAGCGATACGACTGAAACCGCGTCAGTTCCAGCGTGGCAAATTCCGGCTCCGGATCGACGCCCGCATCGCCAGAAGGCGCAGCGATCACGGTGTCAGTCGAGACCGGGATGCCGAAATTGGGCGTGCCGTCGGCGTTCCACGTGAATTTCTGGACGCGCGTCGTCCGGCGACCATCGCAAGCACCTTGCTGGAAATCGACCGCGTGATAGACGATCCAGTCTTCGCTGCCGTCCGGCGACTGGAAGAAGCCGTTGTGTCCGGGACCGTAAACGCCGTTGGCGTCGGAGCGCTGGAAGACCGGCTCAGGATTCTTGACCCACGACGCACTGTCGAGCGGATCGTCACCGACGAGCGTGACCATGCCCAGTTTGTAATCGGGTGTGGTGCAGGCGCTCGCCGAGAAGACGACGAAGGTCTTGCCGTCGTGCTGAAGCGCGACTGGTCCCTCATTGACCGGGTTACCGGACGATTCCCACGCCAGCGTCGGCTTGGAGATCAGCACGCGCTCCCCGTTGACCGTCCATGGATTGCTCATCGGCGCGATGTAGATCGACTGCGGTCCGTCGGTGAACGCCGAGAACAGGAAGTAGAGCGAACCGTCGAGGTCGAGCACGCTGCCATCAATCGCCCAGCTATCATCTTCGGGACTAAGCAGGCTGCTCTTGTAGTGATAGGGACCAAGCGGGTCGGTGCCATCGCTTTCGAGGACGTGCGGGTGCTGGAAGTCATACGTTCCGGCAGTCCCCGCCGAGTAGTAGAAGTACCAGTGCTGCTGACCATCATCGCCTTCGAACAGACGGAACTCCGGTGCCCAAAAGTTGCAGCAGCGTGACGGATCGGTCTCGCGGTAGATGACGACCGGCTCGGCGGTCTTCAGCCCCGCCAGCGTCGGCGATTTACGCATCGTCCAGTCGGACGCCCACGTGGTCGCCGCGAGGTAGTAGTTGCCGTCGTAGTAGGTCAGCCAAGGATCAGCGCCGCCGTAGGGGTTGAGCGGATTCCGCAGCGCGCCCGGCTCGCCTTCGCTCTGCGCCGAGACACCACCCGCCAGCACACAGATAACCAGCAAGCTGAGTAACCAGATAAGTCGGCGTTGATTCATGTCGATTTCTCCTCACAAGGGCAGGTCTGAGACCTGCCCCTACGGCTGTGCCGCTATTGGCTTTCAATCACGAAAGTCGCGTCTTGGCGCAGTCGATCGGACGTCAGCCCGGACTCCGGGATCAGGGCGACCACGCCGAATTTCTGTCCGACGTAGCTGCCCGGCTGATCGTAGGATTCGAGCGAGATCGCCGTGTCGTCGGCGAGTCCCGGTCGCTGGTACCACGTCGCGCTGCCGGCGAAGGCATCCGAGCCATCGCTCAAACCGAGCGTGATCAGGTTCGAATCATCATGGCGCAGATACAAGCCGGGGAAGTTGACCGACTGGATCGATACCGCGTCGGGATCCGCCAAGCCGGGGACGAGCACGAACTGCGAGTCCTCGATCGGCGTCACGCTGAAACTCACGGCAAAGCTCAGGTCTTGATGGCGCAGATAAGCGTCGGCGTCGGCGAGCTTCAGGCGCACCGCGTCGACCGTCTGCGGGGGCGTCACGATGCCGCTGTCGCCCGACGGCGCGGGAATCGGCTCGCCCAGCGCGACCGGGACGCCGAAATCGGGCGTGCCGTCGGCGTTCCACGTGAATTTCTGGACGCGCGTCGTGCGCGAACTGCCGCAGCCATCATTCGGACCGGTATTGGCGTGATAGACGATCCAGTCCTCGGTGCCGTCCGGCGACTTGAAGAATCCGTTGTGACCGGGACCATAGACGTGGTTCTCGTCGGAACGCTGAAAAACCGGTTCAGGATCTTTGACCCACGATTCCGCATCCAGCGGATCGCCGCCGGTGTAAGTCAGCATCCCCAACTTGTAATCAGCGGTCGCGCAGTAGCTCGCCGAGTAGATGATGAAGGTCTGGTCGTCGTGCTGGAGCGCGACCGGTCCTTCGTTGACGTTCAAGCCGGATTTCTCCCACGGGTAATCCGAGCGCGAAATCATCACCCGCGAGCCGCTGATCGTCCACGGGTTGCTCATCGGCGCGATGAACAGTTCCTGATAGTCGCCCACCCAGACCGAATTCAGGAAGTACAGCGAACCGTCGAGCACCATCACGCTGCCGTCGATCGACCACGTATCATGTGCCGGATCGAACAAACGCGCCTTGTAATGGTACGGACCGAGCGGGTCGGTGCCTTCACTTTCGAGGACATGGCTGTGCTGATTGTCAAGCGTGCCGCTGGTTCCGGCGGTGTAGTAAAAGTACCAGTGCTGCTGACCGTCGTCACCTTCGAACAGGCGGAACTCCGGTGCCCACATGTTGCAGCAGCGCGACGGATCAGTCTCGTAGTAGATCGTCAGCGGCGGCGCCGTCTTCAGCCCTTCCAGCGACTGTGCTTTCCGCATCGTCAGCATGGACGATCCGGTGGTCGTCGCTAAATAGTAATTGCCGTCGTAGTAAGTCAGCCAAGGATCAGCGCCCTCATAGGTGACCAGCGGATTAGTAATCGTGTGAGGCGGTTCTTCGGTCGCGTCTTGAGCGGTGACAAAACTGGCGGCGCTGATGGCGATCAGGAACAGGAGCGAGACGAGGGCAAATCGGGCGGTCAAGGATAAGCGGCTTTTCATCATAAAATCCTTTGCCTATTGACCGGATGATTATGTAAATGCGGATTCATAGGGGCGCACAGCCGTGCGCCCCTACATCCTCCATGTGGAAATTCGTTTACAGCGCGACTTCGACCGCCGTGAAGGAGAGCGGCGGCAGGACGAGCGTCGCCGTGCTGCCGTCAAGCTGCGGGACGTCACCGGGTTTGGCGACGATCACATTCGGGTTATCGAAGCTGTTGGCAGCCTTCGGATCAGTCCCGGCGACCTGCTGCACCGACTTGATCGCCTTGGGCGCGCGGTCTTGCCAGACGAGATCGACCGGCAGGCTGTCGGTCTGGCTGCGGTTGACGATGAAGACGGCGGCGGTGTTGTGCTCCTCGTCATACGAGGCGGAAACGTCGAGCAGCGACTGCGCACCGAACTGCTTGGTTTCGTAAGTCGGGGCAGTGACCAGCGCGTCGAGCGCCTTGCCCGCCGCCAGCTTGCTGAACAGCATGAACGGATAGTAAATCGACTGCTTAAGCAGCGCGTCGCGGGTGGTCAGGATCGGCGCGATCACGTTGACGATCTGGGCAAGACAGGCGACCTTGACGACGTCCGACTTGCGCAGGAAGACGTTCATCCACTGCGCGACGACCAGCGCATCTTCGAGGTTGTAGACTTCCTCGATCAGGTGCGGGGCTTGTCCCCATTGCCCCTGTACGTCGTTTTCGAGGCGCGCCTTGTACCAAACGTTCCACTCGTCCCACTGCAGATAGACGTCGTGGTTCGAGCGGTTCTTCGCCTTGACGTAACGCAGCACGCCCGACAGTGTATCGACGAACTCCTCGAAATCAGCGCTGAGAGCAAGGAAGCTAGCGGTGTCGTCGTCGAAGTTATTGGCATAGTGGTGCATCGAGTGGTAGTCGACGACTTCCCACGCATGTTCCAGCACAACGCGATCCCATTCGGGATAGGTCGGCATCCGGTTGTTGGACGAGCCGCACGACACCAGCGAGACCGATGGATCGTGCCAGCGCATCATCTTGCCAGCTTCGCGAGCTTTCTTGCCGTAATCTTCGGCTTCGAGATGCCCGATCTGCCAAGGACCATCCATCTCGTTACCGAGGCACCAGTACTTGACACCATAAGGATCGCGGTGACCGTTGGCGACGCGCATATCGGCGTATTTCGTCCCGGCGGGCGCGTTACAGTACTCAACGAGGTTCGCCGCGTCCTGAATCGACGCGGTGCCCATGTTGACGCTCATCATCGGCTCGGTCTTGATCTCCTTGGCGAATTCCATGAACTCGTCGGTGCCAAACTGATTAGTCTCGATCGACTGCCAAGCGAGATCGCGGCGGTGCGGACGCTGATCTTTGGGACCAATGCCATCTTCCCAGCGATAGCCGCTGAGGAAGTTGCCACCGGGATAGCGCATCGAGCGGAAGTTCAGTTCTTTCAGCGCAGCGAGCACGTCTTTACGCAGACCGCGCCCATCGGCGAGCGGCGAGGCAGGGTCGTAGATGCCTTCATAGATGGCACGCCCCATATGCTCAGCAAAACCGCTGAAGATCAACGGCGAAATCGGACTGATGGATCGATGCGTATCGAGATAGATACGCGCTTTCTGTGACTGTGACATCAGGATGTATCTCCTTAATTAGGTAAGAATTTGCTGCTCAAACCTCTAGTTCGTGATCCTGCCAGACATCGACTTCGAAATAGACTTGGAGATCGGCGAAATCAAACCTACAGGATCGGGAAAACCCGATCCTGCTTCTGCTATGCTCTTTTGATTCCGTCGAAGCTGCTGCGAAGCTAGCGAATGGGCTTCACGGATGCGGACTTCGCGCCGTCTAGCGCCCTGCCATACCCGTCATCGTGACGCCCTTGATGATCTGGCGTTGGAAAATGACATAGACGATGAAAATCGGGAGCGTGGACAGAACCGCACCCGCCAAGATCATCGGGCGATACTGCCCGGCATACGACTGATTCAAAATCGACAAGCCGACGGGCAGCGTGCGCGTCTCCAAACTGCTAGTGACGATGATGGGCCAAAACAGGTCATTGTAGTGACCGAGGAAGACGAAGATACCCAGCGCCGTCAGCGCGTTGGTGGAGAGCGGCAAAATCACGTGCCAGAAACGCCCAAAATAGCTTGCGCCGTCGAGCAAAGCGGCTTCTTCCAACTCGACCGGAATCGCCATGAAGAACTGGCGCAGCAGGAAGACGCCGAACACGTTCGCCGCGCCGGGAAATATCAGCGCGTTGAAGGTGTCGATCCAATGCAAGTCTCTCATCAAGAGATAGTTTGGTATCAGCGTAACCTGTGCCGGAATCATGATCGTGAGCAGCAAGAAGCCAAACAAGACCTTGTTGCCGGGGAAACGCAGCCGCGCGAAAGCATAAGCAGCGGGCGCGCATAGGATCATGACCATTGCGGTGTAGCCACTGGCGGCGAGCAAACTATTGCGCAACCACAGGTCGAGCCGCAAGTCCTGCTGAGTCAGCACGCGATCGTAGCCTTCCAGCGTCGGCGCAGTCGGGAACATCTTCGGGGGCCAGCGGTTGACCTCTTGGTTGGTCATGAACGATTGCGAAATTGCAATGATCAATGGAAATAAGACAAAAATAGTCAACACAGCCAGCAGCGAATAGGCTGTGATATGTTCCGTCAAATGTCGTCTCAGCGAAGCCATCTGCTCGAACTCCCTCTAGTACTCAATCCGGCGACCAATAAATAGGAACTGGACTGCGGTGACAATGCCCATGATGAGCGCAATCGCAACCGCAACCGCCGAGCCGTAGCCCATGCGGAAGGCAATCCATGCTTGGTTATACAAGTAGATGATCACCGTCCAAGACGAACGTCCCGGTCCACCGCCACCGGTGATGATGTAGGGCTGTCCGAAGACTTGGAAATTGCCGATAACGCCGGTCACCGTGATAAACAGGAGCGTCGGACGCAGCAAAGGCATCGTGATGAAGCGAAAAACTTGCCAGCCGTTCGCGCCATCGATATGAGCCGCTTCGTAAAGCTGCTCAGGGATACCTTGAAGACCGGCGATGAAGATCAGCATCGGGAAGCCGAACGTCCACCAGATAGTGGTCAAGCTGAGGGCTGGAAGTACAAGGTTGGGGTCGCCCAACCAGTTGATCGGGTGAATTCCGAGGAAACTCAAGAGATAGTTGATGACGCCGAACTGCGTGCTCAGCAGCCAAGCCCAGATCAAACCAATCGCGCCGACCGACATCAGTTGGGGAATATAAAGGACGACGCGGAAGAAATTCTGCCCTTTGATCCGCTGAGTAACTGCCAAAGCAGCCGCCAGCGAGACAATCGTCGTGCCGACCACCGTCATCACGGTGAAGATGATCGTGTTGCTTAGCGATTGCCACCAGATCGAGTCGTTGAACAACTCAGTGTAGTTTTCGAGACCAATGTAAGGAGTAGACGGTCGCAGGAGACGCCAGTCAAGGAAACTGTAACCGACCGAGGCAATCACAGCCCGAACGACAAAAATCAGAAAGAAAACCAAGAAAGGGGTAAGGAACAAGTAGGCGGCAAACGCCTCTCTGGTTTTCAGACTGGGTGAAAATATAGGACTAAGCCGGTTGGGCTTGGTGACCTTCTGGTTCATCATAACGTCAGACATGCTTAACCTCGTCCTCTGCTCCACATGCCTTAGAGATCGAGCGGTTACGTCCCTGTGACAAAAAGCAAGAGCTATAACGTCGTAGTTTTTCCTTGTAAAAAGGTAGTAAGCAGGGATTCACGTTTAGGCACGAAAATCCACAAGCAGATGTGTGGGGCAGATCAGCGACAGCGACCTACCCCACACCGGTAATACTCGTTAGCGGCAACGAGAACGCTGCCTAACGAACCGAACTAGTCAGCGCGATCCAGCGCCTGCTGCATGACACCAGCGGCGTCGTCGAGAGCCTGCTTCGGCTCCTTGATGCCGTTGAGCGCGTTCTGCAGTTCAGCGTCGAGGTCGACCAGCAGTTCCTGCGTGATCGTCGTGCGCGGGTCGGTCACGCCGTAGTCCGCGAAGGTCTTGCCGAGCAGAATGTTCGACGGATAGTGCACAGGATCGAGGTCTGCCTGCGCCGACAAGCGGGCGGGAACCTGACCGGAAGCAGCCCACAGAACTTCGTGATCCGCGACCCACTGGATGATCTTCTCGACCGCGTCGAGCTTCTCACCGCTCAGTTCAGCCGGAACCATGAAAGTGTGCGCGCCGAACCAAGTCGCCTTTTCGGGACCAAACTGGAAGTTGGGCCACGCCATGCTGTTGATGTCGGTGAACAGTTCAGCCTGATTACGGAACCACGTACCGGTCGGGAGGACGGCGACTGCGCCAGCGCCGAAGCCCTGCCACGTGTCAAAGCCAGCCGACGGCGGGGAGACGTGATACTTGTAGACGAGGTCAACAGCCTGCTGCAGCGCGGTGACGCCAGCGTCAGAGTTAACCATGATGGTCTTGCCATCATCGCTCAGGAATTGACCGCCATTCTGATACAGACCGGCGATGAAGTTCACGTTCGGCCACTCGCCGACCGTATAACCCCACTGCACGACGTTCTCAGGATCGAAGTCGGGCGACAGCGCGTTGTTGCCATTGGCGTCGAGCGTCAGCTTCTGGAACAGTTCAACCCAACCATCATAGGTCGTCGGGGCGTCGGCGGGGTCGGTGCTCAGACCGGCGGCGTCAAACATATCGGTGTTGATCCACAGACCACGACCATGGTTGTCCAACGGAATGCCGTAGATTGCATTGGTGTCGTCGCCGTACTTCAGACCCGCCATCGTGGTCGCCGAAATGTCGTCATCGGGCATCCAGCCGCCACCGGAAACGTACCAGCTGCTCAGGTCCTTGAGGACGCCGAAGCTGGAGTACTGCGGAACTTCCGAAGCGTGGAGCAGGAACATGTCGGGATACGTGCCCGCCACGAACGCGGTCTGGAGTTTCTGATAGAGCGTGTTCCACGCGATCATCTCGACGGTGAGGGAGATGTCCGGATTTTCCTGCGTGAACTGCGCCAGCATGTCGTTCAGGGTGACGCCGTCGGAGCCGGTCAGACCGTTCCAGAATGAAATGTGGAGACCGCCGCTACCGAGGTCGGCGACAATCGGGGTTTCGGTCGGGACGGGGGTGGCGTCCTGAGCCATCGTGCTGGTGAGCGAGAGGGCGAACATCGCCACGATCGCTACGGCTGCCAGCAGCATACTAAACAGAGTCGAGCGTTTCAACATTTGGATACTCCTTTTAACAACGAAAATCTCACCTGTGGACGAACTACCAATTTTCCTGTCGCTTGAAGCCATTCATCTTTCCGGGCATCTGCTCAAACAGTCGTGGCAGACATCACCGCGTGACCAAAGATCGGCTGGCTTCGCGTAGGGTTCACCTCCTTCCGTCACTCGCTGACGCAGAGTCGAACAAAGCAACACCGATCCGGAGATACGGCATTGAGGAATAGGCATTGTTAAGTCGAGCAGAAGAGAACAACACGCGGTAGGTATAGAACACGCATGTCGAACCGGCTGATTGAAGCCGCGAATCAAGAGCAATAACTACTTTTTCCGACATAACTCTCTTACGCAAATTCCAACTTTGGCGATGCGCTGAAAATCGTGTACCCGAATGCTCTGCAACGCGCCGATATCTAAATTCAAAACCAGTTTAAGTACTAAACGGTCTGTAATGTATTCGAATGCACACTTAAGGATGATGCTAGCAAGTTCTCTACAGACTGTCAAGAGCTTGGTTTGTGCACTTTACCAATTTATCGACAACCAGTCAAAAACTGCGTCATAATAAGCAATCAGCAAGTCAGTGTGTTATCAAGGTGTATAATTCACTGAGAAAATTGAATGCTGCCCCAACTGACCAGCAAAAGGCGAACTCTCAGCAAGGGATTACTGCTCAGCTATGCCAAATAAGCGCTCCCCGAAGCGTAAGCAACCAACCATGTACGACGTCGCCAGACTGGCAGGCGTATCTCAGCCAACCGTCTCCCGCGTGATCAACCGGACCGAAACGACGGCGCAGATCAGCGAGGAGACCAGCCAGCGCGTCTTGGCTGCCGTTGAGGAATTGGGTTATCGCCCGAATGTGGTGGCGCGCAGCCTGCGCACCAGTCGGACCCAAACCATCGGCATGTTGATCGCCGATCTGTCGAACGGCTTTTATCACACGATGGCACGCGCTGTTCAGGACATCGCGCGCCAGCACGATTATGAAGTCGTGATCTCGAACAGCGACCACATCTACGAGCACGAGAAGCATTTTTGCGAGATCGTGCTGGGACACGGCGTCGATGGCGTGATTATGGTGCCGATCCACCTGACGACCGCCGAGCTGGATCACTTCGCAACGCAAACCCACATCCCGATCGTCGTGCTCGGCATTCAAATCGACCATCCCAACATCGACGTGATCTACGTCGACGACGAGCGCGCTACCTACGAGGCGACGCGCTGGCTGATCGACGAGAAAGGGCATCGGACGCTTGGCTACATCGGCGTCCCCGAATCGCTGCCGCCCGGACCGCGCCGTCTGCACGGGTTCTGCCGCGCGATGGAAGACAGCGGCTTGACGGTCGACCCGCGCTACCTCATCAACGGCGATTTCAGCCTCGAAAGCGGCAAACAGGCAGCGCGCACGCTGGCGGCGCGCGGCGACGTTCCCTCAGCGCTGGTCGTAATCAACGACTTGACCGCAATCGGCGTGATTCTTGCTTTGCAAGAAGCCGGCTATAACGTCCCGAACGACGTTGCCGTGATCGGCTTTGACGACATCCCGGAGGCGACGATTGTCCGCCCATCGCTGACAACCATCGCCCAAAATCCGCGAGACATCGGCGAGAAACTAGCCCGCGCGCTGTTCGAACGCCTTGAAAACCCCAACATCAACGGGCGTCGGGTCTGGCAAAGCACCTACAAGTTGACCAAGCGCGACTCGGCTTAGCAGCGCCGACAACGGCGCTAATGCGCACTCGTTTATTGTCCGTAGACGTGCGTATAACGGTGATGCAGCTTGGCGATGTCCTCATCCGCGATCGTCAGCGGCGTGCCGATTTGCAGCGCCGTCCAGACAATCGCCGCGTTATCCTCAGTCATCACCGCCGCTTGAACCGCCTTTTCCGCGCTGGTCCCGGTCGCAAACACCCCGTGACTTTGCAGCAAGCACGACGGGCTATGTGAATCCTTGAGCGTTTCGACCACCACCTGACCGATCTCCTCGCCGCCGATCAGCGCGAAGCCACCCAGCGGAATTTCGCCGCCGAATTCATCGCTCATCGCGGTGGTGACGCAGGGAATCGACCTGCCGACGACGGCGAAGGCAGTCGCATAGCGCGAGTGGGTATGCACTACCCCGTTGACCTGCGGCATATGCCGGTAGATGTAGCAGTGCGACGCCGTATCGGACGAAGCTTTATAGTCGCCCTCGACGATTTTGCCGTCGATGTCGGTGACGACCATGTTTTCCGGTGTCAGGTCAGGGAACTTAACGCCGCTCGGCTTGATGACGACCAGATTGGTTTCCGGGTCGCGGGCGCTGACGTTGCCGCTCGTCCACGCGACCAGATGGTTATCGGGTAGATAGGCGTGCAGCGCGCAGACCTCCGCGCGCAGAGCTTCCAACAGCATAGTTAGGCTTCTCCTAGAGCGGTATTGCGGATTTGTTTCAGCCGTTTCATCACGTCGTTGGCACCGCGCCCGAACGTATTGTAGAGCTGCTTGTAATCAGCAAAAAGCTGATCATAGACGGCTTGATTTTCCGGGATCGGCTCGACGATCATATCCTTGAGCTTACCCAGTTTTTCGGAAGCCGCTTTGATGTCCGGGAAGATACCCGCCGCGACTGCCGCGTGAATCGCGGAACCGAGCGCCGGCGTCTGGGGCGATCCCGCCAGCTTGAGCGGACGACCGGTCACGTCGGCGTAGATTTGGCGCAGCAGCGCGTTTTTCTCCGGCAAGCCACCCGCCGCAATCAGCGTCTTGACGGGCACGCCCGACAACTCGAAGGCTTCGATGATCTCGCGGGTGCCGTAAGCCGTCGCCTCGATCAGCGCGCGATAGATGTCCGGCGCGCGCGTCGCCAGCGTCATGCCGATCAGCAAGCCGCTGAGTTCGACGTCAACCAACGTCGAGCGGTTGCCGTTCCACCAGTCGAGCGCCAGCAAGCCATGCTCGCCGACTTTCTGCTTGGCGGCTTCGCGTTCGAGATAGGTGTGAATCCCGACTCCGGCAGCTTTCGCCGCTTCGAAGTATTCCGACGGAACCGCGTGATCGACGAACCACGCGAAGATGTCGCCAACACCCGACTGCCCCGCTTCGTAGCCGTAGAGGTTGGGGACAATGCCGCCATCGACGACGCCGCACATCCCTTCGACTTCTTGACGCGTCTCGTCACAGATCATGTGGCAGGTCGACGTGCCCATGATCATGACCATGATACCCGGCTCAACGGCACGGACAGCGGGCACCGCGACGTGCGCGTCGACGTTGGCAGCGGCGATGGCGATCCCGGCGGGCAAGCCGATCTTCTCCGCCATCGCGGGGGTCAAACCACCGGCGTTCGCACCCAGCGCAATGAACTCGCGTCCAACTTTGGTGCCGATCACGTCCTTGAATGCCGGGTTGAGCGCGGCGAAGTATTCCGGCGACGGATAATCGCCGTCCTGTACCAGCATCTTGTAGCCCGCCGTACAGGTATTGCGCGAGAGCTTGCCGGTCAACTGCCAGACGATCCAGTCCGCCGCCTCGACGAACGTGTCGATTTGGGCGTAAATTTCCGGCGCTTCTTCGAGGATTTGCAGCAGCTTGCTAAAGAACCACTCCGACGAATACTTGCCGCCGTAACGCTGAAGCCACGTTTCGCCGCGCGCCCGCGCCACCGCGTTGATCTTATCCGCCTGCCCTTGAGCCGCGTGATGCTTCCAGAGTTTGACGTAAGCGTGCGGTTCGTCGTGCAGTTCCGGCAGGAAGCTGAGCGGCGTACCGTCGGCTTTGGCGGGCATGGGCGAACTCGCCGTGAAGTCGATGCCGATGCCGACCACCTGCTTCGGGTCGATCCCGCTCTGGCGGATCACCGCCGGGACGGTGTGGTAAATCACGTCGAGATAGTCTTGGGCATCTTGGAGCGCCCACTCCGGCGGTAGTTTCTGACCGGTCGCCGGGAGCACATCCTCGATTGAACCATGCGGATACTCGTAAACTGCCTCGGTGACTTCCGCGCCCGTGTCCAGATCCAGCAGCAGCGCGCGTCCCGAAAGCGTCCCAAAGTCGATGCCAATTGTATACATGAGGTCGACTATTATCCTTTGTTAGGCACAATGAATGTCATTCAAGGTGCAAGGCAATCTTAGCTAAAGTAACGCAGTACTTCCGATTGGTAATCATACCGGATCAAGGGGAACTTGCAAATTTTTTCATTTTCATGAGGAAATTTTGCATTCCCGGCAATTTTCGGCATACTTGGCGGCAGATTAGCGTCATGTTCGACACGTTTTGACCCTTGATCGACATGGCAAAGCAAGTGATCGAGTCCTCATGACTGCCACCGACAATAGTAATCTGCTTGCGGTTGAGCGCCAACGAATCATCCGTGAACTCTTGCAGCGTGAAGGCGCTGTCCGCAGCGTGCAGTTACAAGAACTGCTCAACGTCTCGCTGATGACCATCCGCGCCGACCTGCGCGAGTTGGAGAAAGCGGGCGAATGCAAGTTAGTTTGGGGCGGCGCGGTCGGCGTGACGCCGCCAGCCGAAGCGCGCGCCGGTTTAGAGCAGCGCAGCCGCTTTAACAGTGAGGCGAAAGCGCGCATCGGCGCCCAAGCGGCGGAGTTCATCGAGCCGGGGCAAACGATCATCGTCGATTCCGGTTCGACCACACTCGAATTGATCAACCAGATCCCGCCCACGCTCAACTCGCTGCGGATCATCACGCCGTCACTGAATATCGCCGTCGCCACGACGCGCT
This sequence comes from uncultured Chloroflexia bacterium, assembly GCA_963727545.1. Lineage (GTDB taxonomy): Bacteria > Chloroflexota > Anaerolineae > Aggregatilineales > Phototrophicaceae > Flexifilum. The sequence continues at coordinate 185,157 of CAVSGS010000007.1, read as the reverse complement.
GCCCGCAGTTCGAGGTCATCGTCCCCGGCGGCACCATCCGCAATCTGACGCTCTCGCTGGTCGGACCGCAGACCATCGACGGGTTGGAACTGATCAACGCCGACCTGACTTTTCTCTCAGCGAGCGCCTTTTCGCTCGATCACGGCATCACGACCTCGGACGCGCAGGAAATGTACGTCAAGAAAGCGATGATCCGGCAGGGGCAGCGGGTGATTTTACTGGCGGATAGCTCGAAGTTCGGGCGGGTCAACCCGATGAACATCGGCGCGCTGGGTGACATCGATCTGCTGATCACCGACGATGCACTCAACGACGACGACGCCCAAGCGATCCGGGCGCAGGGGGTCGAGGTGATCCGCGTCTGAGCCACATTTTGCCTACTTTTGCAGACGCCGATCCCGACGATCTGCTTGCCGCGCTCGAAGGGCGCGAATCAAGGACAGAAAAAGAGCATGTCTCACCAAACCAACCAGACACAGGGTATCACCGTCGTCATTAGCAATCACGCCGTTGACGACCTGATCGCCTACCTCCGCGAACACTACACCGGCGCGACGCTGACGATCGTCTCCGACACCAACACTTACGCCGCCTTGGGCGAGCGAGTCTATCAAGCCGTCAGCGCGGCAGGCTTCACCACCATCAACATCGTCCATACCGGCGAGGAGGTCACGGCGGGCGCGGAATACATCCTGCGGACGCTGCTTCAGTCGAGCACCGGCGATCAAGTCTTCATCGCCGTCGGCAGCGGCACCATCACCGACATCACCCGCTACACCGCTTTCCGCACGCGCAATCCCTACATCGCCGTGCCGACTGCCCCCTCGGTCGACGGCTTCGTCTCGGTCAGCGCGCCGCTGATCGTCGGCAGCATGAAGGAGACCTTCCCGACCGATGCCCCGGTCGCCGTGTTCGCCGATTTACCGACCCTCGCCGCCGCACCGCAAGCGATGATCGCGGCGGGTTTCGGCGACATTCTGGGCAAATACACTTCGCTGGCGGACTGGAACCTGAGCCACCTGCTCCACGACGAGCCGTACAGCGCCGCTGTCGAAGCGCGCGTGCGCCGCGCGCTCGATGCCTGTGTCGAGGCAGTTGACGCCATCGCCCAACGCAGCGAAACCGGCGTCCAAGCTCTAATGCACGCGCTGATCGAGTCGGGGATGGGCATGTTGGAGTTCGGCAACTCGCGCCCCGCGTCGGGCGCGGAGCATCACTGCTCGCACTACTGGGAGATGAAGCTGCTGCGCGAGGGCAAGCCCGCCCTGCTGCACGGCGCGAAGGTCGGCGTAGCGACTTCGCTGATCGCCGCGCACTATGCCCGCTTACGCGCGCTCAGCCATGACGAACTGGTCGATCTGCTGGAAGCGGCAGGACTCGACTCGCGCGAACGGCAAGTCGCCGAAATCGAGCAGGTTTACGGCGACGCCGCGCCCGACATCTTGCGGATTCAAGCGCCCTACCTGAACCTGACCGCCGAGGAGTATGACGCGCTCAAGCAGCGCATTCTCGATCAGTGGGATGTGGTGAAACCGATCCTCGACACTGTCCCACCGCCGGAAGTGATCGTCGACATCCTGAACCGGCTCGGCGGCGCTTCCAGCCCCGACGCACTCGGTTTGAACGCTGATTATGTCCGTGAGGCGCAGCTTTACGGGCATTATCTGCGCGACCGCTTCACGGTCATGAAACTGAACAAGGCACTGGGGCTGCCACTAGCGGAGTAAACCTACCTCATCGGCGCAATTGTAGGGGCACGATATATCGTGCCCCTACGGTATAACGATCTTTGTGTCAGGCGTCGGTGACAGGTTCCGGCTCGGCAATCGCGCCGCGCAGGGTCAATTCATCGGCGTAATGACAGGCGACGAAATGCTCCGGTGAAATCTGGTCGAGCGACGGTTCCTCCTGCGCACAGCGATCCTGAGCATAGCGGCAGCGCGGATGGAAGTAGCAGCCGCTCGGCGGATTGGACGGATCGGCAACATCACCTTCGAGCCGAATCCGGCGCTCGCGATTGCGCTGGCGCGGGTTGCGGATCGGCACCGCCGACATCAACGCCTCGGTATACGGATGTTTGGGCGCGCGATAGAGTTCAGTCGCCTCAGCCGATTCGACCAGCTTGCCGACGTACATCACGTTGACGCGGTTGCAGATGTGGCGGATGACGCTCAGGTCGTGGGCGATGAACAAGTAAGTCAGACCCAGTTCCTGCTGCAAATCTTCGAGCAGATTCAGAATTTGCGCGCGGATCGAAACGTCGAGCGCGGAGATCGCTTCGTCGGCGACAATCAAGCGCGGGTTGGTCGCCAACGCGCGGGCGATCACGATCCGCTGGCGCTCGCCGCCGCTGAAAGCGTGCGGATAGCGCCGCATATATTCCGGTCGCAAGCCGACGCGCTTCAAGAGCTGAGCCACGCGATCCTCAAGCTCCTTCCCTGACGCCAGATTGTTGACCTTCAGCACTTCGGCGACGATCTCGAAGACCGTCATGCGCGGGTTGAGCGACGAATAGGGGTCTTGAAAGATCATGCGGATTTCTTGGCGGTACTTGTGAAGCTGCTGCCGGTTCAGCGTCGCCAAATCGACGTCGGAGCCGTCACCATAGTAGTGGATCTCCCCTGCCGTCGGCTCGTAGTAGCGGACGACGCAGCGCCCGATGGTGGTCTTGCCGCAGCCGCTCTCGCCAACCAAGCCGAGCGTCTCGCCGCGCCGAATATAGAAACTCACGTCGTCGACCGCGCGGACGTAGCTAACTTTCCGCCCCATCAACCCCTGCTGACGCGCGAACCACATTTTCAGATTGCGAACGTCGAGCAAAATTGGTGCTTCGTTGGTTTGATCAGCCATGAGCCGCCACTTTCATTTGCGCTTGATAGGTCTCGTCGTAGAGCAGACAGCGCGTCTCGTGATCGGTGCCGACGCGGATCGGCGGTGGGGCGACGCGGTTGCAAACTCCGGCAACCGCATGATCACAGCGCGGGTGGAAGGGGCAGCCGGTCGGACGCTGATACGGCGATGGCACCATCCCCCGGATAGCATCGAGCCGCTTGCGGGTCAGGCTGATTTCGGGCAGCGAGCGCAGCAGCGCTTCGGTATACGGGTGCTTCGGATTGTTGAAAATCGTGTCGGCGTCGGCTTGCTCGACGACGTTGCCCAAGTACATTACGGCGACGTCGTCGGCGATCTCGGCGACCACGCCCAGATCGTGGGTGATGAACAGGACTGCCATGCCGTAATCCTGCTGCAAGCCGAGCATCAAGTCGAGGATTTGCGCCTGCGTGGTCACGTCGAGCGCGGTCGTCGGCTCGTCGGCGATCAGCAGCTTCGGGTTGCAGGACAGCGCCATCGCAATCATGCAGCGCTGGCGCATCCCGCCGCTGAGCCGAAACGGATACTCGTCGATGCGGACTTCAGGTTTGGGAATGCCGACGCGCCCCAACAGTTCGATGGCACGATCGCGGGCTTCCTGCTTGGACACAGCCTCGTGCAGCCGGATGGCTTCCATGATCTGGTTGCCGACGGTGTACAGCGGGCTGAGCGAGGTCATCGGCTCCTGAAAGATCATCGACATCTCGTTGCCGCGAATGCGGCGAATCTCGCCGCCGCGCGGATTGAGTTTGGTGATGTCGACAGTCTCGCTGCCGCCCGAAGGCAGTTCACGGTGATAGAGGATAGTGCCGCCGACGATCTTGCCGGGATTGTGCACGATCTGCAAAATGGCGCGGGCGGCGACGCTCTTGCCGCTGCCGCTCTCGCCGACGACGCACAAGGTTTTACCCCGGTGGATGGTGAAGCTCACGCCGTCAACCGCTTTGACGACGCCTTCGCCGGTGAAGAAATGGAGTTTCAAGTCTTTTACTTCTAGCAATAATTTCGAAGCATCAGGCATTAGCTGTTCTCTTTAAACTCGCTCGCTTCGATTTATAGCGCACTTACTGACCCCACCCCCGTCCCCTCCCCGATTTCGGGAGGGGTAGTAGTGGCGCACCCGTGCTTGCGCGTTTACCGCGCTACGCAAACACGTGTGACAGCCGAGAGCTTCTATAATCCACAATTCGCAATCCAAACCAGCTTTTACTCAGCACTCATTGCTCAGCACTCAGTACTTTCTCTCAGTGATACGGATCGGCGGCGTCACGCAGACCGTCGCCGAGGAAGTTGAACGCCAGCACCGTAATCACAACCGCGAGACCGGGCAGCAGCAGCCACGGCATGTTGGCGATATAGGCGACGTTCATAGCGTCCTGAAGCATCACGCCCCAACTGACGACCGGCGGTCTGAGCCCCAAGCTGAGGAAGCTGAGCGCCGTCTCGCCGAGGATCATGCCGGGGATCGCCAGCGTCACCGAGGCGATGATGTGGCTGAGGAACGACGGGATCATGTGGCGCATGATGATGCGCTGGCGCGGTACGCCGTCCAACTCCGCCGCCATGATAAAGTCTTCCTCGCGCAGCGACAGGAAGCGTCCGCGCACGACTCGCGCCATGTCCGTCCAGCGCAGCAGCGATAGGATAATCGTGATGCCGAAGTAGACGTAAACCGGGTCGAGGCGCGGTGGTACTGCCGTCGCTAACGCCATCCAGAGCGGAATGTCGGGAATCGAGCGCAGGATTTCGATGACGCGCTGGATCAGCGTGTCGATCCAGCCACCGACCAGCCCGGAAATGCCGCCCAGCAGCACGCCGAGGATTAGGCTCAAGAAGACGCCGACCAGACCGATCGAGAGCGACACCTGCGAGGCATAGATCATGCGGCTGAGAATGTCGCGCCCGACGTCATCCGCGCCCAGCGGGTAAAACGGGTCGTCGGGGTTGACCGGACCAAACAAGTGGACGTTCCCGCTGATGGCGAGCTTGTTGATCCCCGGAATCGGCAGACCATGCAGCCCAATCTGATAGCTATCGCCCTGAACGAAGAAGCCAAGCGGGATCTTGGTCGATTCGTCGATGGCGTAGCTGCGTTTGTAAGTCTGCGGATCGGTGGTTTGCTTATAACCGTAGACGAAGGGGGCGAACGTGCCGTTGTCGAACCAGTGGATCGCCTGCGGCGGGGCTTGCGTGTAATTCCGGTGATAGGTCGCGGTGACAACCGGCGCGAAGAATCCGGCGAAGAAGGCGATGATGTATAAGGCGATGACAATCGTCAGGCTGACCATCGCCAAACGATGCTTGCGGAATTTCCACCACATGAGATACCACTGCGACGCGATAACGATGCGCGGCATCTCTTCTTCAGTGATCGGAGTCTCTTCAGGCGGCGGGACCAGACCGGCGATGTCGATAATCTCATTTGCCATGAGCGGTCTCCTCCCCTACTTGGCGTAACGGATACGCGGATCGAGCCAAGCGAGCAGCAGATCGGAAAGCAGCATTCCGATGATGGTCATCAGGCTCAAGAGCATTAAGAACCCGGCAGCTAAGAACATGTCCTGCATCATCAGGGCGTTGAGCAGCACGGGTCCGGTAGTTGGCAAGTTAAGGACAATCGAGACAATCGCTTCACCGCCGATCAAGCTGGGCAGCAGCCACGCCAGCCCGCTCACGAACGGGTTGAGCGCTTGACGCAGCGGATATTTAACCAGCAGTCGCCATTCGGGCATCCCCTTGGCGCGCGCCGTCTCGACGTAGGGTTTGTTCAGTTCATCCAGCAGATTGGCGCGGAGAATGCGGATCAAGCCGGCAGTTCCCGCCGTGCCGACGATAATCATCGGGATCCAGAGGTGGTTGAGCAGGTCGCCGACTTTGGCAAGGCTCCACGGCGCGGTTTGAAACTCGGTCGAGAACAAGCCGCTCACGCTGATGCCACCATACTTGAAGGCGAGATACATCAGCACCAGTGCGAACAAAAAGCCGGGTGTCGCCATACCGATGAAACCGATGAAGCTGAAAAAGTAGTCGGCAAGGCTGTACTGGCGCACCGCCGATAAGATGCCGATCGGGAGCGCCACCATCCAACTAAAGATAAAACTCGCAAACGAGACGACCAGCGTCATGCCGATGCGGTCGGAGATCATCGTCGCGGCAGGTTCGGAATACTGGAAGGAGTAGCCGTAGTCGCCGTGCAAAATGATGTTGCCGATCCATTTGACATACTGAACCGGCAGCGACTCGTTCAAACCGTAGCGATCGCGCATCGCCTGTTCGAACTCCGGCGTCCACGTCGCCGACGCGCCACTCTGATTCCGCATCTGTTCCAACATATTGGTGACGTAATCGCCGGGTGGAAGTTGAATAGTGATAAAGATCAGAACCGAGATGACGAACAGGGTGGGAATAACATACAACAACCGCTTGAGAATATAATTCCCCATAAGAATTCCTCAATAACGCATTTCTTTTGAGGGCGGAATAACGCATTCCGCCCTCAATCGATTCTACTCTAGGAACAGCAGTCAGTTTGGGTTAGTTCTTGAAGTACCACTGCTCCGGGACGGCGATGGCGACGCCGCCGGGATTCCAACCATCGACCCACGTATCCGGCACGTTGGCGAGCCGGGCGCTGAGCGGGCGATAGCCGCCGGTCGGGCTGGAGATACCGATCACCCAGAAGTTATCGGCGGCGTTCTGGAGCACCTGACTCATCAGGCTGAGCCGCTCTTCGGAGGTCGGGGCTTGCTTCACCTCTTTGTAGAGGTCAACTTGATCCTGAATGTACTGCGGGGGTTCGACCTTGTATTCGTTGTTCGGCTGGAGATACCAAAGCTGCCAACCGTTGCCCCAGATCGACTGTCCGTGAATGGGGACAAAGTAGCGCGGGTCGGTGATGGAGGTGATGCCGTAGCCACCCTCAGAGGTGAAAACAGCAGCTTCGACGCTGTTATCGTTGATGCGGTCGGTCAGAACTTGGTTGTCGACCGTATCGACGATCATGTCCACACCGACAGCGGCATAATACTGCTTGAGCAGTTCGGCAACGTCGCCGAAGCGCAGCCCGTAGTCGCCAGTCTGGATCGTGAAGACAATCGAGAGCTTCTCGCCGGTCGCCGGGTTGATGCGCCAGCCGTCGGCGTCCTTGTCGGGCAGCACTTTGTCCAAGTATTGGTTGGCGAGATCGGGATCGTAGTCGAGGTACTGATTGGTCAACTGGTCGTTGTAGAGCGGCGAGTTCTCGACCGGCGAAACCTGACGCGGCACGCCCTGACCGAAGTAAACGATGTCGATCACTTCCTGACGATCGATCGCATAGGACATGCCGATGCGGAAGTCTTTGCTGCTGAAGATTTCGCCCAAGTCGGGGTGCGTCTCGTTGAAGTTGATGCTGACTTTGCCGCCGCCTTCGGACTGGGTCGGGTAAATCTTCATGCCGGAGGTCGCCTGATTGTCGAAGAACAGCGGGCGCTGCTCGTCGGTGGAGTTCGCCATCGTGTCGAACTTGCCCGCCAGCACGTCAACCAGCATGGTCTGATCGTCTTGATAGACCGAACCGACGATCCGGTCGATGTACGGCAGTTGGTTGCCCGCGCTATCGACCCAGTAGTAATAGGGGTTGCGTTCGGCGACGAACTGCGTGCCGGTTCCGAGCGGCTCGGTGTAGATCCACGGGAACATGGTCGGGTAGTTCACGTCACGGCTGATGACCGCGGCATCCGTGCCGGGACCAACCGCCGAATGCGCTTGGAACAGGGTCACCCAGTCGCTCGCGCCTTCAGTTTGCTCGATCAGCGCGGGGATACCGTCGTGATTGTATTTGTCGTGGAACTGCGACAGGTAGTGCTTGGGCGCAGCGACCATCGTCCAACCGTCATAGGTGCACAGGTTGAGCAGGAACATGCCGTAAGGCACGTCGAAGGTGATGGTGAAGGTGTAGTCGTCGGCTTTGGTGACAGTCGGGGCTTCAGTACCGGGCTTGAGGAAGCCATCGGGGAAGCTGCCGCCGTTGAGTTCGGGGTTGTTCAGGATGTCGTCGATGTAGAAGATCACGTCGTCGGCGGTGAAATCTACGCCATCCGACCACTTGAGTCCCTTACGCAGATGGAAAGTGAAGGATTTCGCATCCGGGGTGACGTCCACGCTTTCGGCGATGTTCGGCTGCCAGTCGGAGTAATCTTGATTCCAACTGACCAAGCCCTTCCACACCGTCCAGAAGATCATCTGGCTCGACCAGAAGGAGTCACCAACGAACGGATCGCGGAAGTCGCCGCCATAGGTGCCGATGTCCGAACCCGGCAGGCTGATCACGCGCGGATTCTCCGGCAGACGCTGATCGACCGGGGGCAGATCACCCGCCGCCACGCGGTCGGCGAGCATCGGCGCTTCGCTGTAGGTCATGGCGTCTTGCGCGCCAACCAACGACGTCGAGAGCAGGAGAAGTAGAACAATAGCCAACACAATCCGAGATTTCATTGAAAATTTGCTCCTGAATAGGTTGCATTCCAAATATTTGAAGGACATCTATTTCTGAGCTTGCTGGGCTGCCACCTCCCGTCTCTACGAAAATTTCACCCATGAAATGAGAACTTTGAGAGCGCTCACGCTGGCAAATAGACCTTCTCAACGCTACGCTGTTCGCCTAAAGAACCACTAAAACGATCCTAGATTGTGACCGTTCACAATTTTTATACCACACTTTTCCTGACCTGTGCAAGCGATCATTTAGGTCTCTGAGCAACTCCACTTGACGAATCAGTACAATTTCGGGTAAATTGATCAGAAATATTTGTGACAAGTCACACAAAAGGCAGATTATTTCCTCATGTCGATTGCGAAAACGAAACGCCCCACCCTGCGCGACGTCGCCCGCGAAGCCGGAGTCTCCTATCAGACGGTTTCGCGCGTGATCAACGAGAACGCCCACGTTTCTGCGGCAACGCGCGCGCGCGTGCTCAAGACGATCGAGGTGCTGGGCTATCGCCCCAACCGGGCGGCACAAATTCTACAGACGGAGCGCTCGCATACGCTGGAAGTGATCATGTTCTTTTCCGGCTTCAATCGCTTCCTGTACGAAATGGCGCACGCCGCGCACGACATGGGCTATCACTTCGTCATCTCCACAATCTCCAGCGGCGAGTTCCCGGCGGCGGTCCAGAGCGCCGCGTCCCGTTCCATCGACGGGCTGCTGCTGATCCCGCTGGTGCCGATCATCGACGATTATGACCAACTGAGCCGCTTGACCGGCGGTATTCCCTTCGTGCAAATCGGCGCGCGCTTGGGGGCGAACATCCCCTCGGTCATTTACGATCAAGCACAGGGCGCGCGGCTGGCGACCCAGCATTTGATCGATCTGGGGCATCAATCGATCGCCGAGATCAGCGGTCCGCGCCTGAACTACGACGCGCACGACCGGCATGTCGGTTGGCAGCGAACGCTCGAAGACAACCAACTCGCCCCGGCGATGAGCGTGGAAGCCGATTTCAACATCGAGGGCGGCTACCGGGCGATGCAAACCCTGCTCGATTACGGCGAGCCATTCACCGCCGTCTTTGCCGGCAACGATTCAATGGCGATGGGCGCGCACACCGCCCTGCGCGAGCGTGGTCTGCGCGTGCCCGACGACATTTCGCTGGTCAGCTTCGACGACATCCCGGAAGCCGCGCATTTCGTCCCCGGCTTGACGACGGTTCAGCAAGACTTCGACCGGATGGGTCGGCTGGCGACTGAATTTCTGATCAGCTTGATCGAGTCGCCGGACACGCCGATTCATCAGCGCGTGCTGCAACCCAAGTTGATCGTGCGCGAAAGCACCCGATCCATTCGCTAGGTGGAGAGGCAACAAAACGATACACTTGCGAACTATTGCGCAGCATTCTTTCTTTTCTTTGTGAGGTGATCTTTGACTACTTACGAACCCGTTTCCAAGCAAGCGCCGTTTCTGTGGCATGGGGGCGACTACAACCCGGAGCAGTGGTCCCGCGAGGTTTGGCAGGAAGACTTCAAACTGATGCGCCAAGCCGGGATCACAGCGGCGACGGTCGGCGTCTTCAGTTGGGTTTCGCTGCAACCAGCGGAGGATAAGTTCACCTTCGACTGGCTCGACGAGATTCTCGACGGACTGCACGCCAACGGCATCCGCGCCATTTTAGCGACTCCCAGCGCCGCTCAACCCGCGTGGATGTCAGCCGCCTACCCCGACGTCCTCCGCTCTGACGAGCACGGCATCCGGCATCCGCATGGCAAACGAGTCAATTACTGTCCCAACTCGGCAGACTATCGCCGCTTGAGTGGCGAGATGGCGCGTGCGCTCGCCGAGCGCTACCAAGATCATCCGGCGCTGCTGCTCTGGCACGTCAGCAACGAGTACGGCGGCATCTGCTACTGCGACACCTGCGCCGCGAAGTTCCGCGAGTGGCTGAAGGCGAAATACGGCACGCTCGACGAACTCAACGCGCGCTGGTGGACGGCATTCTGGGGGCATACCTACACTGACTGGTCGCAGATCATGCCGCCGCGCGAAGGCGGCGAGACGCTGACGCACGGCTTGAACGTCGATTACTTCCGCTTCATGAGCGAAAGCCAGCTTGACTGCTTCCGCAACGAACGCGACATTCTCCGCTCGATCACGCCGGATATCCCGATCACGACCAACCTGATGGGCACCTACAAGCCGCTCGATTACCGGCAGTGGGCGAAGGAAATGGACGTCGTTTCGTGGGACTGCTATCCGCGCCCGAACCAGACTCCCGGCGAGATCGCCTTCGTTCACGATCTGACGCGCGGCTTGAAAGATGGTCAGCCCTTCCTGCTGATGGAGCAGACGCCGAGCAGCCAGAACTGGCAGGCGATCAACGCGCTCAAGCGACCGGGCGTGCTGCGTTTGTGGAGCTATCTGGCGGTCGCGCACGGAGCCGACTCGGTGCTGTATTTCCAGTGGCGGCGTGGGCGCGGCGGCTGCGAGAAGCTGCACGGCGCGGTCGTCGAGCACAACGGACGCAGCGATACGCGTGTCTTCCGCGAAGTCAGCCAAATCGGGGCGGAACTAGGAAAGCTCGGCGACGCGATCGTCGGTGCAGGCGTTGAAGCGCGCATCGGCATCCTGTTTGACTGGGATAACTGGCACGCGCTCGAAGACGCCGTTGGACCGATCCGCGACAAGCGCTACGTCGCCACGGTCGCCAAGCATTACCTTGCCTTCTATCGCCAAAATGTCCCGGTCGACGTGGTCTTTCCGGACTCCGACTTCAGCCAGTACGACGTGATCGTCGCGCCGATGATCTACATGCTCAAGCCCGGCTTCGGGGCGAAGGTCGAAGCCTTCGTCAAGGACGGCGGCACCTTCGTGACGACGGTGCTCAGCGGGCTGGTCGATGAAAACGACCTCGCCTTCGAAAACGGCTATCCCGGCGAACTGGCGAACGTGCTCGGCATCCGCGTCGAGGAGATCGACGCGCTTTACGAGGATCAGACCAACCGCATCATCATGAGCGATCGCAGCGCGGTCTATCGGGGCAGCCGTCTCGCCGACCTGCTGCACGCGGACGCGGCGGACGTGGTCGCCACCTACGGTGATGACTTCTACGCCGGAATGCCGGTGGTCACGCGCAACCATTTCGGTGCAGGCGACGCCTACTATCTGGCGACCGACCCCGACGACGCTTTTCTCGACCGCTTATATGGTGACATCACCCGCAAGCATGGGATCGTTCCAGCACTGAACGCACCCAGAGGCGTCGAAGTCGCGGTGCGGCTTAGCGCAGCCAATGGCAGCCCGATCCTGTTCGTGCTCAACCACACCGCCAACGCCGTGACCGTTCCGCTGGCGGACAAGCACTATCGCAACCTGCTCAACGGCGAGACGGTCAGCGAGTCGCTAACCCTGAGCGGCTACGACGTGGCGATCCTCGTCGAGTAAACAATCTTCGGGGCGCACAGCCGTGCGCCCCTACAGAAAATCTACCGTCACTAGCCTTTGAACTGCTCCAAGCACGCCCAGCGGGCGCCGCGCTCGACGTTGACCCACAGCGGCAGGCTCTTATAGCCGTGCGTCTCGGTGCGCCATGCGCCGCCGGACACGACTTCCCCGGTCAGCAGATTACGCCACTCGCCCGCAGGCAGGTAATACGTCACTTCGCCCGTCGCGCTGAAAATCGGCGCGACCAGCAGCGCCGAGCCAAGCATGTACTGCGTGTCGAGATAGCGACAGGCGTTATCGTCGGGGAATTCGAGCGGCATCGCCCGCAGCATTGGCGTGCCGTGCTCATGAGCCGCGCGCGCCATATCCAGCAAGTAAGGCATGATGCTCTTTTTGAGATTGTTGAAGAAGCGCAGCACGTCGCCCGCTTCGTCGTCGAACAGCCACGGCATCCGCGCCGAAGTGCTGCCGTGCAGACGGCTGTGCGACGAGAGCAGCCCGAAGGCGACCCAACGCTTGTAGAGGTCGGGCGTCGCCGTATCGGTGAAGCCGCTGATGTCGTGGCTCCAGTAGCCGAAGCCGCTCATGCCCAGCGACAGTCCACCGCGCAGCGTCTCCGCCATCGAGGGATAGGTCGCCATGTTGTCGCCGCCCCAGTGCACCGGGAACTTCTGCCCGCCGGTCGTCGCCGAGCGCGCGAAGACGACCGCTTCGCCCTCACCCTTCTCGCGCCGCAGCAGATCGAAAACCGTCTGGTTATAGAGATACGTGTAGTAATTGTGCATCCGCTCCGGGTCGGAGCCGTCGAAGTAGCGACGGCGGTCGGGATGCGCTCGCCGAAGTCAGTCTTGAAGCAGTCGACGCCGATGTCGATCAGCGCTTTGAGTTTGCCCGCGTACCACTCGCACGCTGCCGGATTAGTGAAATCGACGAAGCCCATCCCCGGCTGCCAGCGATCCTCTTGCCAGACATCGCCGTCAAGGTCGTGGAGCAGGAAGCCCTGCGCCGCGCCTTCGGCGAACAGCGGCGAGGCTTCGGCGATGTAGGGATTGATCCAGACGCAGATTTTGATGCCTTTGGCTTTGATGCGCCCCAGCATCGCCGCCGGATCGGGGAAATTGCGCCGATCCCAAATGAAGCTCGACCACGTCAGTTCGCGCATCCAGAAGCAGTCGAAGTGAAACACGCTGATCGGGATGCCGAGCGACTCCATCCGGTCGATGTTGGCGTGGATGGTCGCCTCGTCGTAATTGGTCGTGAACGAGGTCGAAAGCCACAAGCCGAACGACCATTCCGGCGGCAGCGCCGGACGCCCGCTCAGCGCGGTGTACTGGTCGAGCGCGTCCTTGATCGTCGGTCCGCCAAACAGATAGTAGTCGAGGCTGTGCCCTTCCACGCTGAACTGCACCCGGCTGACGTGATGCGACGCCACCTCGAACGAGACGTTGCCGGGATGGTTAACCAGCACGCCATAGCCCTTGCTGGTGACGTAGAACGGTACATTCTTGTAAGCGTATTCGGAGAGCGTGCCGCCGTCAGCGTTCCAAATGTCGATTGACTGCCCATTCTTGACGAATGCGCCGAAGCGCTCGCCCAAGCCGTAGACCGTCTCGCGCACGTCGAGCGTGAGCTGATCGCGCAGATAAGTCTCGCCGCCCTGCGCGAACAACCCGACCGCGCGCGGTTCGCTGCTGGTCAGCGGCTTGCCATCGCGCAGGTAGTCGATGCGCCACTGACCGCCCTCAGCCGAGACGACGACCGACAGCCGCCCGGCGCTCAGCCAAGCGTGAGTCGCGTCCTGCCCGGTCGAGACGTCGGGGTTGGTGCGGGCGTAGTCGAGGTCGAAGGCGGGCTGACGCGGACGCCGCCCCTTGAAATGGGTCAACTGCACGCGGATCACGTCCGGCATGGGCGAGGTGATCCGCGCGGTGATAATCGTGCCCTCGATATAGTTGGCACGATGATGGATGACGTGATCGTAGCCGCTGATGACCAGCGCGTCCGGCTCGACCCGCACTTCGGTGTTGGTTGCCGGGTAGATCGCTTCCGTACCCGGCAGCAGCCGCCACTGCCCTTCATCGAACTTCATGGTTTATCCTTTGTCTGTAACGGCGAATACTGCAAATCACTCAGTGGATCACTGCTGAGCGGGCAAGTCCTTTCTCCGCGTCACGGGGCGCGGCTGGTGCTCTGGCGAACGATCAACTGCGGCGGAATGAGGATCTGCTCCGGCTCCGACAGCGTGCCGCTCAGATTGCGCGTGAGCATCTCGACCGCGCGATAGCCCATGTCGTAGGACGGAAAATCGATAGTGGTTAAGGGGGGTGTTCCTAAATTGGCAATGCGGCTCTCGGTCACGGCGATCACCGAGCAGTCTTCCGGCACGCGCAGCCCGCGCGCATTGAGCGCCTGAACGATCGCCAGCGCCGGGAATGCGTGGGTCGTGACGATGGCGCTCAGTCCGGGCAGTTGGTCAATCAGCTCCAGCGTCGCGGCGAAGGCATCCTTACCGGCAAAACCGACCTCACGAAACGCCGTCTCAATCGAATGAGTTTGCAGCGCTTGCTGATAACCGCTCCACGAGCGCGCCGCCGGACCATAGCCGCTTTCGCGTAAATCGTGCGACTGCGCGAGAAACCCGATCCGGCGATGCCCCAGTTCGACCAGATGATCGAACGCCACGACGACCGCCGCCTCGAAGTCGAGGTCGATGAAGCTCAAGCCGTCGTTATCTTCGCAGTGACCGATCATCACGAAGGGATACCGGCGCTGCCGCAGCAGTTCCACCCGCCAGTCGTGGGTGTGAACCTGCATCAGCACTGTGCCATCGACCTGCGCGCTGCGATACAGACTCAGCAGGCTGCGCTTGGTGACGGCATTGGTCATCAGGTTGAAGAAGAATTCCTGCTCGCCAGCAGCGGCGGCAGCACCGACGATGAAATCCATGTCGAGCGGATTGAAGGGCACGTCACCGGGGTACTTGAAGGGGAACAGCAGCGCGATACTGCGAGTCTTACCGGCGCGCAAGCGCTGCGCCTGCGCATGGGGACTGTAGCCTAGCTCCTCGATCACGCGCTGGACGCGCTCGCGGGTCGCGGGCGCGACGTCCTGCTTGCCGTTCAGAATGCGCGAGACCGTCGAGACCGAGACCCCGGCAGCCTTCGCCACGTCCACAATCGTAAATTCTTCCGCCATGATTCTTCCCAGAAGTCATTTTTCCGGTAACGATACCGGTATCGTTACCAGCATAGCAAAACAAACAGATAACTGTCAAAAAATGAACTGATTCAAGCTTTTGCATTGCTCACGGGACCTCACCCCCCGACCCCCTCTCCATGAGGCGAGGGGGAGAAGCACAGGGCAAGCGTGGCAATTTTATCGTCAGCATGCGCCCCCAATTAGGCTCATGGGCAAAACGAGTGAAACGTCGGGGCTTTTGTAGGGGCGCAGCGTGCTGCGCCCCCCTCTCTGAACATGAGCGAGAAATCACTGAACGAGATGAAAGCTTGAATCACTTTAGTGTGCAACTGAGGGGATCAAGAAGATCTGAAAATCGGGGCTTTGCGTTGGGGCACAGCGCACTGTGCCCCTTCCGCCGCGATCAATCGCGCTCGATGATGCCGTCGAGGAAGGCAACCGTCTTCCTGACGCCTTCCAGCGGTGACATGCTGACGTCCTCGTGCTCGATGCTCAGGACGTCGTTGTAACCGACCTGCCGCAGCAGCAGCACGAAATCACGCCACCACGACTCGCCGTGCCCGTAGCCGAGCGTGACGTAATTCCACGCCCGCTCGCTGGCATGGTCGCTGGTTTTCGTCTCCAAGCGCGTGGTCAAGGCACTGTTTTCGGGATCGACGCGCGTATCTTTGGCGTGCACGTGATAGATCGCGCCGCGCAGTTGCCGAATCGCCGCCAGCGGATCGCCGCCCATCCACAGCATGTGACTGGGATCGAAGTTCACGCCGACCAAGTCGCCCGCCGCCTCGCGGAGCCGGAGCATCGTCGGCACGTTGTAGACCAGTTGATGACCATGCGGCTCGATGCAGATTTGCTCAATACCCAAGTCAGCGGCGTAGCCCACGAGATCGCGCCAATAGGGGATGGCGACTTCTTCCCACTGGTAGTCGAGGATGGCGGTCGTCTCGCGGGGCCACGCGACCGTGATCCAGTTGGGATGGCTGTCGCCGGGGGCGGCGGGCAAGCCCGACATCATGACAATGCGATGCACGCCGATCAAACTCGCCAACTGCATCGTCTTGCGGACGACGTCATCGTGCGCCAGACCGTTCGCGCCGGGAGCCAACTGGTTACCGGAGCAGTTCAGCGCTTCGATAGTCAAGCCCTGATCGGCGACCTGCCCGACAAAGCGTCGTCGCTCCTCCTCACTCTCCAGCAACCGGTCGAGCGGCACGTGCGGAGCCGGACTCCAATTTCCACAGGGAAACTCGAGCTGCTGAATGCCCAACTCGGCAGCGGTCTTCACCAGTTCGTCAAAACTTAAAGAACCCAAACTATCCGTTACCATCCCAATTTTCATGATCGTGCTCCCTGCTGATCAAGAATAAGTACTGATCAGAAACCGCGAAGTCTCGTATTCGTCGGATAGGCTGCAGCGCCTACCAACGATTTAGTTCAACTATAGCGCTTCGGTGACGGCGAAACGACGGTGTTAATCAACGGTTGGTCGGCGAAGTGGACGCAGATGGTCTCACCTTCGGGTTGACGATCGATCAGTACATTCGTAAAATACTTCTACAACGAAATATTCTTCGGCGAACTTTTTCGCGGAGTAAAGGACCCAATGTCACCCGAAACATCCGTCGCGAGTGATGCGTTACACAAGTTTCTGCTCATTTATCGTCATCTGCGCCAGACCGCGCGCCTTGTCGACGCCCAAGGGATTCGCGGTCGCCAACTGGCGGTACTCCAGTTCATCCAAGAACACGGTCCGGCGACCGTCAGTGAGATCCAAGGACATCTCTACACCAGCGCGGGCACCGCTTCGACGCTGATCACCCAGCTAGAAGATGCCGGTCACGTCGAGCGCACCCGCTCGACCGACGACAACCGGGTCGTGATCATCGACCTGACCACCAGCGGGAGAGCACTGGCGGAGACCACTCCCGTTGCCGGGATCGGGCTGCTGCGCCGACGGCTGCCCACCCTACCTGAAGACCGCCTAGAGTTGATCGATGAGGCGCTCGGCGAGATCATGCAGTTGATGGAGGTCACCGACACGGAATGAAAGCACTCACGCGCATGATGCGCTATTTACGCTCGTATCGACTGGAGGTCGTGATCGGTATCATCACCGTCGTGCTCCCGGTCTTGATGGAACTGCTGATCCCCCGACTGCTCCAATCCGTGATCGACGACGGCATCCGCCAGAACAACATGGACGCCATTTCCCAAGGCGCGCTGGTCATGATCATCGCGGCGGTGGTCAGCGCCATCGCCACGTTGGGGCAAGGTTTCGTCCGCGCGCGGGTCTCGCAGGGCATGGCGTTCGACATCCGCAACGACCTGTTCAAGCACATCGAGTCGCTGCCGTTCGCCACACTGGATCAACTGCGCACCGGCGGGTTGATGACCCGCATTTCCAGCGACGTCGACATCATCCGCATGTTTTCCAGCAACGGCTTGGCGCTGCTGCTGCGCGCGCTGCTGATGATCATCGGCAGCACGGTACTGGTGCTGATCACCAACTGGCAGCTCGCGATCATCATGGTGGTGTGCTTGGCGATCGCGGGCGTGATGATCTGGACGTTCACCAACACGTCCAGCCCGCTGTTCAACGTTGTGCAGCAAAAACTGGCAGCACTCAACACCGTGATTCAGGAAAATCTGGCGGGCACGCATTTAGTCAAAGCCTTCGTCCGCGAGCGCTACGAAATCGAGCGCTTCGGCGTCCGCAACGTCGATTACATGGAGCGAAACATCACCGTGGGGCGAATTTTAGCGCTGGTCATGCCCGTGCTGACGGTCGTCACCAACGTCGGGCTGGTCGCGGTGATCTGGTTCGGCGGCATCGATGTAGTCAACGGTCAATTTTCAATTGGCGAGCTGGTCGCCTTCAATAACTACCTGCTGATCGGGATGGCGCCGGTGCTGCTGCTCGGCAATATGGTGACGATGGCGTCGCGCGCCGAAGCGTCATCAGCGCGAGTGCTGGAAGTCTTCGACACCAAGCCGCAGCAGTGGAGCAGCGCAAACGCCTACAACCCTACTCAGATGCAGGGACACGTCGTCTTTGAAGATGTGACCTTCCACTACGGCGGTGACAGCCAAGCCAACCGCGCCGTCGCCGACAATCTCGACTCCGGCGACGACCAGCGTCACGGCGACGTGCTGAAAGCGATCAGCTTTGAGGCGAAACCGGGGCAGCAGATCGCCCTACTCGGCGTGACCGGCGCGGGCAAGACTACGCTGATCAACTTGATCAGCCGGTTCTACGACGCCAGCAGCGGACGCATTTTGGTCGACGACGTGGACGTGAAGGACTGGAACCCCGAAGCGCTGCGCTCGCAGATCGCCATTGTCATGCAGCAAACGCTGCTGTTCAGCGGCACGGTGCGCGAGAACATCGCCTACGGCAAGCCGGACGCCTCACTCGAAGAGGTGATCGTGGCGGCGAAAGCGGCGCAGGCGCACGACTTCATCATGGCGATGTCCGACGGCTACGACAGCCCGGTCGAGGCGCGCGGCGCGAATCTCTCCGGCGGGCAAAAGCAGCGCGTTGCCATCGCGCGGGCGCTGCTGATCGCGCCGCGCATCCTGATCTTGGACGACAGCACCAGCGCCGTCGATTTGGAAACCGAGATCAAGATTCAGGACGCGCTCGACGAATTGATGGCGGGCGCGACCTCATTCATCATCGCTCAGCGGATCAACAGCGTGCTCAACGCCGACCAAATCTTGATCCTCGACAGCGGGCGGATCGTCGCGCGCGGCAGCCACGCCGAACTGCTGCAAAGCGAGCCAATCTACCAAGAAATTTACCGATCCCAGTTCGGCACCGACGCACCCGACCTCGTGCCCGACAGCGTCGCCAGCATGGAGCAAAGCGAGCATGACTAGCCAACAACCACCCAGAGTACGGCTCGGCTACGGCGGCGGCGGACCGCTGACCGGCGAAGGCGCGAGCAACCTGCGCCAGACCATCAGCCGCTTGTTCGGCTATCTGAAACCCTACTGGAAAAACCTAAGCGTCGTCGCGGTGCTGTCGCTGGTCGGTACGCTCTGCAACCTCGCCGGACCAATCCTGATCGGTCAAGCGATCGACCAGTTCATCGGAACCGGTGATCTGAATGGTTTGTGGGGGCTGGTGATCGTCATGACGCTGGTCTACTTAGGCGGCGGCATCTCCGGTGTGATCCAAGGGCAGATCATGGTGATCGTCGGGCA
This sequence comes from uncultured Chloroflexia bacterium, assembly GCA_963727545.1. GTDB lineage: Bacteria > Chloroflexota > Anaerolineae > Aggregatilineales > Phototrophicaceae > Flexifilum. The sequence continues at coordinate 165,965 of CAVSGS010000007.1, read as the reverse complement.
GAAGTTCGTCTCCGAACTCCGCAGTCAGCTATTCAACCATATTCAAACGCTGTCGATGGATTACCACGACCATCACCCGACCGGCGACCTGATGAGCCGGGTCTCCAACGACACCGACGCGATTAACCAAGCGATCTCCAATGGGCTAATCTCATTCACGACCAACGTCCTGCTGCTCGGCGGCATCATGATCGCCATGTTCGCGCTCAACTGGCAGCTTGCGCTAGGGACGGCGACTCTGCTGCCGATCATGCTGGCGATCACGGCGTGGGTGACGCAGTACAGCCGTAAAGCCTTCCGCCAAGTCCAGACCAACTTAGGCAACCTCAACAGCGTGATGGAAGAAAACATCGCCGGGATTCGGGCGGTCAAAGCCTTCGCTCACGAAGCCGCCACCTTCGACCAATTCGTCGCCGTCAACTCGCAGTACCGGAAAGCCGGGACGCGCGCGGACGTCATCACCGCGGCGCTCGGTCCGATGTTCAACACGATGAACATCATCGTGATCGCGGCGGTGGCGCTGCTCGGCGGCTGGCTCGCGCTGCAAGGGATCGTGCAGGTCGGCGTGATCGCCACCTTCGTGATCTACGTGCGCAATTTCTTCCAGCCGATGCGCGCGATTGCCATGCTCTACAATCAGCTTCAGTCGGCGCTGGCAGGCGCAGAGCGGATTTTCGTGGTGCTCGACGCCCAACCGACGGTACAGGATGCGCCCGACGCGCCGCCGCTCCCACCGGTGCAAGGCGCGGTCAAGTTCGATCACGTGAGCTTCGAGTATCAGGCAGGCAAGCCGGTGCTGATCGACGTCAGCCTTGAGGCGCAGCCGGGGCAGACCATCGCGCTGGTCGGTCCGACCGGGGCGGGCAAGACGACCATCATCAGCCTGCTGAGCCGCTTCTACGACGTGACCGAAGGCGCGATCAGCATCGATGAGCACGACATCCGCAGCGTCCAGCAGGAATTGATCCGCCAGCAGTTGGGGATCGTGCTGCAAGATACATTCCTGTTTTCCGGCACGATCATGGAGAATATCCGCTACGGGCGGCTGGACGCGACCGAGGAGGAGGTGATCGCCGCCGCGACGCTGGCGAACGCCGACCGCTTCATCAGTCTGCTGCCGCAAGGTTATCAGACGGTGGTCTCGGAACAGGGGCATAACTTCAGTCATGGGCAGCGACAGTTACTCGCCATCGCTCGCGCGGTGCTGGCGAATCCACGTATCTTGATCCTCGACGAAGCGACCAGCAGCGTCGATACGCGCACCGAAGTTCACATTCAAGAGGCGCTGCTGCGGCTGCTGGAAGGGCGCACCGCTTTCGTGATCGCGCACCGGCTGAGCACGATCCGCAACGCCGATCTGGTGCTGGTCGTCAACGATCACCGGGTGATCGAGCGGGGGACGCACGACGAACTGATCGCTATGAAGGGCTTCTATTACGACCTCTACATGAGCCAGTTCCGGCGCTCGCGGCGGCAGATCGACGCGGCGGTCAACGCAAAGTAACCTCACCCTCATCCTCTTTTGTAGGGGCGCACAGCCGTGCGCCCCTACGTGCTCACAACCATCGTTCACATGGTAGGGGCACGATATATCGTGCCCCTACGCAGTATTCAAATGGCAGATGAGGGCTTAGCTTGCGCCGAACAACTGGCTGTGGCTGTTGTCGAGCACGGCTTCGATCTGCGCCATGACGTCAGCGGTTAGCTTGGGCATGAGTTCCAGCGCGTCGAAGTTTTCTTCGACCTGCGAAACCTTTGACGCCCCGGTGATCACCGTGCTGACGTGCGGATTCTTCAAGCACCACGCCAGCGCCAGCTTGGGCATGGTCGTGCCCAGTTCGTCGGCAATCGGCGCAAGCTGCTGCACCTTAGCCACCCGCGACTGTCCCTCTTCGCTGAGCAGCATATTCTTGAGCCACTCGTAACCGGGCAGATTCATACGGCTGTCTTCGGGAATCCCCTGATTGTATTTGCCGGTGAGCAAACCGCTCGCCAACGGCGACCAGATGGTCGTGCCCAGCCCAATCGTATCGACGTGATACAGGCGCTTGTATTCCGTCTCCACGCGATAACGATGGAACATGTTGTACTGCGGCTGCTCCATCGTCGGCGGGATCAGGTCGTACTGGCGCGCGACGGCGTAGGCTTCCATCAATTCCTGCACCGACCACTCGCTGGTGCCCCAATAGAGCACGTCGCCCCGTTGGATCAACTCGGTCATCGCGCGCACAGTCTCCTCGATTGGCACTTCCGCATCCGGGCGGTGGCAGAAATAGAGATCGAGGTAATCGCATTGCAGGCGCTCAATCGCTTGATAAGCGGCTTCAAAAACGTGCTTGCGCGACAGCCCGCGCTGAATCGGCGACGGATTTTCGAGGCAGCCGCCGAACACCTTGCTCGACACAATGTAGCTATCACGCCGCCAACCTGATTTTTGCAGCGCTTCGCCCATGATCGTCTCGGCTTGTCCGCGCGCATAGGCTTCGGCGTTGTCGAAGAAATTGCAGCCGCGATCGTAAGCCGCCGCCATGATCTCCAGCGCGTCGTCAACTCCAAGCTGCTGACCGAAGGTCACCCACGCGCCAATCGACAGCGCACTGACTTTTAATCCCGATTTTCCTAAACGACGATATTCCACCTGATTTCCCCTTCTAAAGCTAGTGATTGGTTGCTGGCTATGCTAACCGTTCCGGCACCCTGCCCGCTAGGTGCGGACTCATAGCCAATCATAATCGATTGGACTCGTCGCGCGAAAACTCGCGTGATTCGCGGTCGCGCACGCCAACTTGGACTCACTAGGACTTGAGTACCAAAAACTCGTGCGAAACTTTTGCACCCTTCGGCAGTCGTTATTGACAGTTATCGGCGCAACGGCAGAAAACACGCCGACCGCGATAGCGACGTTCATCTATGAGAAGGAGCCATGATGGCGAATCTGGATCGTTCCAAGAAAGCGCTGGTGCGGGTCGCGCTGGTCAGCGGCAGCACGGTTGCCACGCTGGTCGGCGCGCAGACGGTCGCGACGATCGACCAGACCTCGCGCCTTAACGACGCGATCCCGGCAGTCACCGAAGCCGCACCCGCCCCCGTAGTCACGCTGCCGCCAACGGCGGAGCCGACCGCGCTAGTCTTGCATCAAGCGCCGAGCGTTGTCCTGCTGCGCACGCCGCAAGCCCCGACGACCAACACGCGCTCGGTCAACAGCGCACCGGTGATCGCGCCGCCCGCCGCCCAAGCGATCATGCCGCCTAACCCACAGGCACTCAGCGCACCGGCTCCGGTGATCGTTCAGCAACAGCAGCAGCAAGCACCAGCAGCGAGCCAGTCCAGCCGGTGATCGAATCACCGCAACCACCATTTTGTCAAGCAAGCAGCGAAAGGTTTTACGAATGAAACGGTACGCCCTCTTGATCGCTCTCGTTTTCCTACTGGTCGCGAGTTCAGGCATCCGCCGACGATACCAGCGTCATCACCCTCGACAACAGCAACCCCAGCATCAGCGCGGCGATCACCATGCCCGCCGATACGACCGGGGTCGTGACGGTCAATGTCAGCATGGCGGCGGTGACGCTCACGGACGCGAACGGCGGTCTGGTCTTTTCGTCGGCTGACCCGCGCGTGCATTACGTCGAGCTGAGCATTGCCCCGAACAGCGGCAGCCACACGCTGACCGTTCAGCGGCTGCCGGGCGAAGCACTGGCGACAGTCGAGATCGGCTCGCAGGCGGATCTCACGATCGCCGCCACAACCCAAGACGTACTTGTTGATACCCGGGCGACCGGCGCGCAGCAGCCGCAGCAGCACACGCTCAGCCTCGATACCACGCATCCAGCGGATCAGGTCTCGTTGGACGTTCAGCCGGATACGACCGGCTTGGTCACGGCGAGTTTCCCCGGCGCGACTGCCTCGTCGCAGCTGACCGACAGCAGCGGCTTGCTGATCGCCACCTCGTCGCGCGACGTGGACGGTTACAACCTTGTGCTCGATGGCGGGCGCTACGACTTGAGCGTGCAGGCGAACGCCGCCAACGGCAGCATCGCCGCGAACGTCAGCGTGACGTCCAGCGATCAGTTCACGCTGTTGGGCGCGCCGCAAGCGGCAGCCGTCCCGGCAGCAGCCCAGTCCGTACCGATGGCACCGAACTGCACGGCGACCGTCGCCATTAGTTCCGTCAATCTGCGCAGTGGTCCCGGCACCGGCTACAGCATCCTCAACGCCGGCTTGCAGGGCAACCAGTATGCGGTCGGTGGCTTGAACCCGGAACAGAACTGGGTGGTCGTCGGCTTAAGCGATGGTAGTTCGGCGTGGGTATCGCGCGACCTAACGCAGATGAACGGCGACTGCGGTCAGCTTCCGGTCTTCAACATTCCGCTGCGGGATGCGCCCGCCGCCGCGCCGGTCGTCGTACAAGTGATGCCGAGTTCGCCCAGCGTCAGCAGCAGCACGAGCAGCTATCACGAAGACGAACACGAGGGCGATCATCACGAGTCGGAAAGTGAACATCACGACTCCGGCGAGCACGAAGACGACTAACCAGCGATTCCAGTTGGGCGGCTCAGATCGATTGAGCCGCCCCCACTACTCATGATGCGATGGACGAAAGACTAATTCGGTGATCAAACCCGCAAAGTGGATCGACCTGCTCGCCCTGATTTTCAGCCTGATCGTGATCGGCGGCGCGGCAGTCTGGACGCTGCGCAGCGGCGTCTTTTCGGCGGCAACGCTCAGCACCGACGAAAAATTGGCATGGCACCTGACCCGGTCAGCGGGGATTGGCGCTTACCTGCTGTTGTGCGCGTCGATGATCTGGGGCTTATTCGTCAGCGGGCAGCACATTAAAGACTGGTCGCCGGGGACGCTCTCGCTGACCATGCACACGACGATCGCGTGGCTGGCGCTGGTGCTCGGCTTCACCCATGCCCTGCTGCTGCTCGGCGACAGCTATTTCAGCTACACGCTCAGCGACGTGCTGATCCCCTTCCGAGGACCGTATCGTCCGCTAGAAGTCGGCTTAGGCACATTGGCGTTGTGGCTGACGCTGGTCGTTACGCTGAGTTTTCAGGTCAAGCGGCGGATTGGGCATCGCGCGTGGCGCTGGCTGCACTTGACGAGTTACGGTGCGTTCGTTATGGTCACGCTGCACGGCTTGACCGCCGGAACCGACAGCGGTCTGATCGGCTTCCGACTGCTGATCGGCATCGCCGTTGTGCTGGTCGTGCTCCTGCTCGGTATGCGAATGGGCAAAGCACAGGCGCGTCCAGCTCGGCGCTGAGCGTTCCGGCTCGCCGGATTACATTGGGATCACCACGTTGGCAGCCAAACGATGATCGTCATTGTCCTACCCGATATTCCCACTGAAGATCGCTTACTCGCGCAAGCGCGGGCGGGCGATGCGGATGCGATCATGCAAATCTACGAGCAGTATTTTCCGCCGATCTACCAATACATCCGCCTGCGCGTCGGCGACCCGACCGTAGCGGAGGATCTCGCCAGCGAAGTCTTCGTCAAGCTGGTCGATGCGCTGCGCGGTCGGCACGCGCCGCAGCACAGCCTGCGCGGTTGGATCTTTCGGGTCGCTCACAACGTGCTCAGCAGTCATTACGGCAAAATGCGCCGTTATCCGGTGACGTCGCTGGAAGAATGGGTGCCCTCCCCTTCGGACGACGACCCCGAAGTCCAGTTCATCCGCTCGCTGCACCTAGAACAGGCACGCCGCGCACTGCGAATGCTCAACCCCGAACAGCAGGAAGTGCTGATCCTGCGCTTCGGGCAGAAGCTCGACTTGCAGCAAACCGCCGACATCATGGGCAAGTCCGTGAGCGCGATCAAATCGCTCCAGTTTCGAGCCGTCGATACCCTGCGAAAGTTCCTCGGCGACATGCGTTTGGAAGTGAAGAATGGCTAATCAAGACCTGCGCGAAGCCTTCAACGACTGCATCAACCGGTTGTCAGCCGGTCAGAGCATCGGCGACTGCCTGCGCGCCTATCCGCAGTACGCCAGCGAACTGGAACCGCTGCTCGAAGTCGGCGCGCTCGTCGAGCGGGCACAAGCCACGCCTTACGAAGTTTCGGCGGCACAAACCCGCGTCCGCGCGCGGGTGAATGCTCAACTCCGCGCGCCGCGATCGACGCAGCACGCTTATGGTCGTCTGACGGCGTTGGTCGCCAGCCTGCTGGTCGTCTGCGTCGCAGTGTTGATCGCCGCCGAGAGCAGCTTGCCGGGTGATCCGCTTTACAACGTCAAACGCTTTAGCGAGGGCGCGCGCAGTTCGCTGATCGGCGCGCAGTTTGGCGGGCGACGACTGGACGAGATTCACGCGCTGGAAGCGATCAAGCGCCCGGAGCCGGTCGAGTTCAGCGGTCAAGTCGAGCAGATCGACGGCGAGCAGTGGCGCATTAGCGGATTAGATATCCAAGTCGCGGCGAGCGTGCCCGGTGCGGATGCCGCCGTCGTCGGCAGCAAGGTGCAGGTCAGCGCCAGCACCACCGATCAGGGCGGCTTGATCGCCACGGCGCTGACGCCGATCAATCCGCCGGACACCACGCCGAACTTGATCGAGACGATCACGCCGCCGCCTTCACCGTCGCCGACGCGAACGCCAACGGTCACACAAACACCAACTCCGACGCCGCAGCCGACCATCTGCACGCCGACGATCCCCTCCGACTGGGTGAGCTACGTCATCCAACCCGGCGACACGGTAGCGATCTTAGCCGCCCTGACCGGCGCACCGGTCGAGCAAGTGATCGCGGTCAACTGCTTACCGGAAAATCAGCAGATCACTGCCGGAGAGACGATCTATCTGCCGCAGATTCAGCCACCGACAACCGCCAGTGCGCCGATCATCTCGACCGAGTTGCCGACCGAAAATACAGTTCAACCGACGGCACCAGCCACCGACGATCACGGACACGACAGCGGCGAAGATGACAGCAGTCACAGCAGCGGCGAAAGCGAGAGCGGCGGTTAGCGCTATGGAGGTTACTTGATACCGCTGGAGGCAAAACTCTCGATAAAGCGGCGCTGAAACAGCATGAACAGGATCACCAGCGGGGCGATCACGATGATTGTCCCCGCCATCAACTGCCCGTAGACCGCGCCGACGTCCGAGGTCTGGTAGAGCTTGTTCAGCCCCACCGTCAGCGGACGGATTTCTTCAGTGCGGGTGATGATGAAGGGCCACAAAAACTCGTTCCAGTGACTGCTGATCGACACCAGCGCGAAGGCGACGTAAGACGGAATCGAGAGCGGCACGTAGACGCTGCGCATGATCTGGAGCCAGTTCGCGCCATCGATGCGCGCCGCTTCCTCCAGCTCGTAGGGCACTTCGCGGAAACTCTGCCGCAGCAGCAGCACGCCAAAGGCTGATCCCCAATATGGGAGCATCAACGCCCAGCGCGTATCGAATAAGCCCAGTTCGCGGACGATGGCGAAGTTCTGCACCAACAGCACCGCCGTCGGGATCATGATTTGCAGTAGGATCAGGAACAGCAGGAAGTTACGCCCGCGAAACTTGAGCCGAGCAAAGGCATAGCCCGCCATCGACACGGTGACGAACTGGACGACCAACACGCCGGCGACGAAGATCAGCGTATTGAGGTAATGCCAGCCCCATGGCGCGACACTGAAGGCGTTGGTGTAGTTCTCCAGTGTGATGGTGCTGCCGAAAAAGATGTTGCCGGTGGTGATCGGCTCGGAGCGCGGGCGGAAGCTGACCAGCACGGCAAAGATCAACGGCAGCAGCCAGATAATCGAAGCGATCACGGTCAGGGCGGTTGCGCTGATGCCGCCCGCCGAGCGTTTCTTAGTCATCTTCGCGCCCCCGTTCGAAAAAGACGAAGTTGCTCACGGTGAAAACCAGCAGGATCAGCACGAGCACGACGGTCATCGCGTTGACATAACCCCAGTTCCGGCGCTCCGGAATGGTCTGGAAGATGTAGTAGAGCAGTAGATTGCTGCGATTGCCGGGGTTGCCCTGCCCCATCACCTGCAACTGCTCGACCGTCTGAAAGGCGAAGGTGAAGGCGATCACCAGCACGAACAGGGTCGTCCGGCGCAGGAGCGGCAGCGTCAGGCGCAGCAGCTTTTGCACTTCGTTCGCGCCGTCGAGTTCCGCCGCCTCATAAAAGTCGCGCGGGATATTCTGCAAGCCCGCCAAGTAAAAGATCATGTAGTAGCCGGTCTGCTTCCAAATGTTGACGAGGATCACCGCCCAGAGGACGATATTCGGGTCGCCCAGCCAGTTCGCGCCGCGCAGCCCGAACGAGCGCAGCACCGTGTTGATCACGCCAACCGAGTCGGAAAACAGGAACGCCCAGATGCTCGCCGCACCGATCAGCGGCAGCAGCGCCGGGTAAAACAGGCTGAAGCGCCAAATCGACATCAGGCGCAGGCGACGGTTGAGCAGCAGCGCGAACAACAGCGCCAGCGGCACCGCAACGATCACGGTAGCGAAGGCGAACACCAGCGTGTTGCCGACGATCAGCACGAAATTCGAGCCGATGAAGTGATTCGGATTGAACAGATCGATGTAGTTCTGCAAGCCGACGTAGATCGGCGGATCGCCCGCGCTGCGTGGTACTTTGTAGAGGCTGTCGATCACGGTGGTGACTGCCGGGTAGAGCGTGAAGGCAACCACAAAAAACAGGGTCGGCGCGATCAGGAAATATGGAAACAGGCGCGCCCTGAGCGATTTGCCGGGTTTGGTGGTCGAGCGGGCGGTCACGTCAGGCTGGCTCCTAAAACAACGAGGCGACGCTAAGTGTACCGCGCCGCCTCAGGTTACATCAATGAACGCAATCTTGGGTGTAGGGGCGAGGCATGCCTCGCCCCTACGATCCGGCTATGCCGATAAGAGCACGATGTATCGTGTCCTTACACCAAATCCTGCATGATCCGTAGGGGCGTTATATATAACGCCCCTACAAGCAGCAACAGCGTTACTTGTATTCCGCCAGCAGCGAGTCGATCTGCTGCTGCGCCGACGACATTGCGGCTTGCGCGTCAGTCTCCGAGCCGGAGAGCACGGCGCTCAGCGTTTGGTTGATGATGTTGGTCGTATCGACGCTGCGATAGGTCGCGAATTCACGGTCGGCGTACTGAAGCTGATCGCGGGCGACGAGATACTGCGGATGCTCTTCCGCCAGCGACTTGAGCGGATCGAGATCCCACGCGCTCGGACGGGCAGCGACGTAACCGGTCGCCGCGCCCCAGTCGGACTGGATTTCGGGCGAAGCGAGATACTGCGTCCACAGCCACGCCGCATCAAGCTGCGCCTGCGTGTGCGGGTGATCGGGCGAGTCGAACATGTAGATGTTGCCGCCACCGGTCGGCGTACCGTAACCGGTGCCATCCGCGCCCGCCGGACCGGAAGGCAGGAAGGCGACGCCGACTTCGAAGTCGGAGTTGTTCAGAATACCGGTCAAGCTGCCGGTCGTGTGATAGATCATGGCTGCCTGTCCCGCTTCGAAGGCAGTCGGCGTATCGCCCCATGCGCTGCCACCCACCGGACCGACTTTGTATTCGGTGCCCAGCTTGGTCGCGAAGTCGAGCGCATCCAAAACTTTCGGATCATCAAGGAAAACTTCGGTCGGGTCGGCGCTGCCGATGTTTTGACCGTAAGCGATAGCGAAGCTCTGGAACATCCAGATCGGGAAGCCACCGGCGAACGGAACCAGTAAGCCCCACTGCGAGCCATCGGGCTTGGTCAGCGCCTGCGCCATGGTCAGCAGTTCTTCGTTGTTCTTCGGCGGATTGTCGAAACCGGCGTCCTTGAGCATCTGGACGTTGTAGTAGAGGATCGGCGTGCTGCGCTGGAACGGCAGCGACCAGATCTTGCCGTCCTGATCCTCGCTGTTGAGCATCAAGGCGGGGAACTGGTCATCCATGAACGCCTGCGGATCGTCCAGCTTGTCGATATAGTCCTGCACCGGAACGATCGTGCCCGCTTCGGTGAAAGTCAGCAGGTCGGTCGAGAGCATCACCGCCACGTCAGGACCGGCACCGCCACCGGACATTTCGGTCTGGATCGTCTGGGTCGTCTGCGTATATGACCCGGTGTAGGTCAGGTTGATGGTGATGTTCGGGTTCGCTTCGTGGAAGCTGTCGGCGTAGCCTTGCAAAATTTGCGCGGCTGGCGCATCCACCGCCACCGGATAGTAGAAATTGATCTCAATCGGTTCGTCTTGCGCCATGACGCTCAACGGCGCGACGACTAGCAGACTTAAGACTGCTAGCAGCAAAAATCGTTTCATCCGCATCGCACATTCTCCTTATGTAAGATGTTGGCACCGATTATAGCGAGTCCAATGTTAAGCGGGATAGTGAAGATCCGTTTACGAAGCCTTAATCAGAGCGCGATACTCACCAACGACACGCCATGCATCGGCAGCCGAAACTTCAGGCTGAGCTTGCCCGCGTCGAGCATCGCTTTTCGCGGCGGTTCCCGCAATTCTAAGCCGCTGCGCGCTCCAATGGCTTGGCGCTGCTCCGGCGAAGGATACATCGGCTGCCCCTGCCGCACCCACTCGCTGTAAGCATTGCTATGCTCACCGTCGATGCGGTAATGCGTAACTGTCGCCGCGTCCGCGAACGGCAGCCCGGACACATCCAGCGCGATTTCGACCTCACCCGCCGCCGACCAGTCGTCGTGATGGTGATAGATCAGGATCGCTACCCCGGAATCGGTCAGCGTAGCAAAGCCGGAAACGTCGGCGGCTGCCCCCCGCCCGCAGACGTCGGCGTAGCTCAGCGGATCGACGTCGCCGCTGCTCTCCAAGCGCACCTGCTGCGTGCCGAGTTCGCCGTACAAGCGAAACAGATTGAAAATTGCCTTATCGATCCCCTGCGTCGAAAAGGCGCGCGTGCCCTCGAAACAGCGCTCGCCAACGAACATAAACGCCCAACTGAGCATTCTCACGTCCCATTGGTGCTGCTGCCCGAAGCGCGTTACCCGGTCAAAGGTCGCCGCGACGAAGCTGGCGTAGTATTCGGTGTTGCGGAAGTTCAAAACCGGGTTATCCCATGCGCCGCCCGCCGCCCAGCCGTCCGGATCGATCTCGGAGAGGATGCACTCCAACCGCACTAAGCCGGGATACTGCGCGATGACGTCATAGCCGACCTGAAGGCAGCGCAAAATCTGCTGGCGTGAAGGCGGAGTCGGATCTTTCGGCTGCAAGTCCGCCCGGTAACCGCCGCCTTTGACGTGAAAGCTGATGAAATCCAGCGGCGCGCCGCGCTGACCGGTGCAGGCGTTCGCTCCGTCAACGCAGTGAGCGAGAAACTTGTCCAGATACTCCGCCGAGCGTGCCCCCTGAATCGGGTTGGTCGTGCCCGGTCCGCCGACGCGCAGTTGGGGATTGACCGCCTTGATCGCCGCCGCCGTGTAATCGTAGAGTTGGTTGTACTGCTCAATGCTGCCGCGCCAGTAGTAATCTAAATCCGGTTCGTTCCACAGTTCCCAATACCACGTCCGTACTTCGTCCAGCCCATAGCGCTCGACGCAGTGATGAGCGCATTCGTAGACTAGATCGTGCCACTTCTGATAATCCTTCGGCGGGCTGGCGAAGCCGTAGGCGCGATAATTCCCGTTCACCCAGTTATCCGTCAGCAGATCATAATGCTGCGGATCGGCAAGCTGCTGCGGCATGAAACCCAACTCGACAAAGGGCTTGCCGCCGGATTGCAGGATGGTGTCGAAGACCAGATCGACGATCTCCCAGTTGTAGATCGGGCTGCCGTCCTCGTCCTCTAGATAAGCATTGGTCGATCCCCACTTGTAAAACCCGTGACAGTTGCCGGTGCAGAACAAGTGATGGGTGCGCACATAGTAAGGTCGATCCGGCAGCGCGCCGAACTTGTCGAGCAGTTCGCGCCCTTCCGGGGTATAGGTGTAGTTGATCTCGTCGTAGCCGATGTAATTCCAGTGATGCGGCAGTGCGCCGATCACCTGCCCCGCATCGACCCGGATGCTGATCGCTTCTGGCGTTGTGACCATCACTTCAATTCGTCCTTCTCATTTGCCTGCTACCAATAGCATAGGAATAACATTGCGTTGGCAGGACGTCAAAACGGACTTGGTCGGATCGCGCAACACGTTGATGGGGATTGCTAGCGGATCTGCTCAAAGCGCGCTACGCTGCTGAAATCGCAACCGCGCTAGTCTGAAGGAAAGAGGACTATGGAACTGCTCACCGTTCAAATTCAGAAACCGGAGGACATCAATTTCATCCTCGGACAATCCCATTTCATCAAGACCGTCGAGGACTTGCACGAAGCCATCGTCACTACGATACCGGGCGCGCAGTTCGGTCTCGCCTTTTGCGAGGCATCCGGTCCGGCGTTGGTGCGTTACAGCGGCACGTCGGCTGCGATGATCGAACTGGCGCAGCAAAACGCACTTGCTCTCTCTGCCGGGCACAGCTTCATCATCTTTTTGGAGAACTGCTTTCCGGTCAACGTCTTGAACGTGGTCAAGCAGGTGCCGGAAGTCTGCCGGATCTTCTGCGCGACGGCGAACCCGGTTGAAGTGATCGTCGCCGAGACGGATCAAGGTCGCGGTATTTTGGGCGTGATCGACGGGATCAAGTCGCAAGGGATCGAGACCGACGACGATATTGCCGATCGCAAGGCGCTGCTGCGGCGCTTCGGCTACAAGCAGTAGATAACGATTTCCGAGTTCAACAGCCCGCCGAGCCGGACATGCTCGGCGGGACTTGAGGTCAAACAGTCTCGATCTGCAGGAAGCGCTCCAGCCAACGCTGCCGCCACGACATCCGCAGCAGCAGCATCCAGATGAGCGTGATCGCGCCGATGGCGACGTAAGCCAACACCGGCAGATCGATCATCTCGAAGAAGGCGCGCAGCGGCTCGATGGCGATCACGCCAATGAAGGCGAGCAGCAGCCCGCCCGCCAGCAGCGTTGGACGCCAGTCGCCGCTGAACTCATCGCCACCGACGAAATACTCGATCGGCGGCTCGACGAACACGATCAGGAGCAAGCTGGCAAAAACCGTGAACGCCGTCAGCGCGGTCTGGGCGACCAGATGCGCCACCTCGACTTGATAGGCATTCGCCGACGTCAGCGTATAGTCGATGCCGACGTACTCGGTGAAGCTGGCGATCGTTTCCGGCGTGACCGGCACAATCGAAATGTCCATGAAGCCAATGAAAAACCCCAAGACGTAGACCATCGTGCCGAAGAACGAGACCGACATCGCCGCCGGCACGACGAACCGGGCGATCTCACGCAGGAAGCCGTGTTTCGGCACCGGACCGGGACGCGCCCAAATCGCGAGGCAGAGCGTCGGCAGCCCAACGCCCAAGGCGACCAGCAGCGAGTTCTGCTTGGGGATAAAGGGGAAGCCCAACCCGATCAACTCGATGGCGACGATCAGCAGAGCGGCGTAAGTCACGCGGGTCAGGAACAGCCGCAAAATGTCCTTCATGCCGTTGATGATGCGCTGCCCTTCATCGAAAGCGGCGGGCAAAGCGTTGAACGAGTTGTTAATCAGAATCATGTCGGCGACGCCGCGCGTGGCAGCGCTGCCGCTCTCCATCGCGATGCCCAAATTGGCTTTCTTGAGCGAGAGCACGTCGTTGACGCCATCGCCGATCATGGCGACGTAGTGTTTTTGCGCCTGCAAAGCGCCGACTAACCGTTCTTTTTGATCCGGCGTGATGCGCCCGAATACGGTCGTTTCATCGGCGATCTGCGCGAACCGGGCATCGTCCATCTCGACCAGTTCAACGCCGGAGACGTACTTCAGATCGCCTTCAACGCCCGCTTGCTTGGCGAGCGCGGCGACGGTTTGCGGATCGTCGCCGGAGATGATTTTCAGCTTGATGCCGTTCTGCGTGAACCCGGCGATGGTCTCCTTCAAAAACGGGCGCAGTTCGTCACTGAAGCTGATCGCGCCCAGCAGCGTCAGCGGCGGCAGCGCCGGTTCGCCTGCCGCATCATGCAGCGTCAAAACCTCCGGGTTATAGGCGAACACCAAGACGCGCAGTCCGGCATCCGACCACGCCTCGATCTGAGCTTGTGCCGCTGGATCGAGCTGAAGCTGGCTGCGGAGCATCGCCAGCGCGCCCAAGACGTAGACGCCGCGCAGCGACTCGCTGTCGAAGGCGAGCGCGCTCCACTTGAGCGCCGACGAAAACGGCACTTCGTCAATCGGCACCAGCTTGTCACCGGCAACGCCCGCGATAAGCGCTTCCGACGTCTTATTGGTGGCGCTGGCGCTGCGGGCGAAGCTGCCGAGCATACGCTCCAATTCGGCTTTCTCGATCCCGACCGGATAGACGTCGTGATAGTTGATCTTGTTGGCGGTGAGGGTGCCGGTCTTGTCGGTGCAGAGGACGGTCACGTTGCTGAGCGACTCGACGGCGTTGGACTGCTGCACCAGTGCACCGCGCTGGACGATCCGCAGCGCACCCATCGCATAGGCGAGGATCACCATGAAAAACAAGCCGTTAGGCACCAGCCCGGCGACGACCGCCGCCATCTGCACTTGGCGCAGGAACGGCAAACCTGCGATGATCGAGCCGACCGCCATCGTCGAGCCGATGAACAACGCGAGCAGCAGCAGAATCCGCAGCAGTAAGTTGATCTCGCGCTGAAGCGGGGTGTAGGCGATCGAGAATTTGCGGGCGTTCTGGGTCAGTTTGTTGGCAAAACACTCGTCGCCGACGCGGGTCGCCTCGTAGAGCGCCGACCCCGCCACGCAAAAACTGCCCGACAGGATCTCGTCGCCGCTCGCTTTGGCAATCGCGTCCGCTTCCCCGGTCAGCAGCGACTCGTCGACGTCGGCTTTGCCCTCGACCACGACGCCATCGACCACCATTTGATCGCCCGGTCGCAGCATAATGACGTCGCCGACGACCAACTCCGACGCATCGACGGTGCGCTCTTGCCCCGCCCGGATGACGCTGATTTTGGGGCGCGTCAGCAGCGCGATCTGATCGAGTTGGCGCTTGGCGCGAATCTCCTGATAGACGCCGATGATGATGTTCAAGACGATCAGCCCGACGCTGGTCACGGCGTCGCCAACCCGCCCAATGCCGATCATCACGCCGCCGATCACGAATAGGATGATGTTGATCAGGTTGAGTACGTTGTGACGAATGATGTCGCCGTAGGAGCGGCTGGTCGCCAGCCGAACGTCATTGCCTTGACCGCGCCGCCGCCGGTCCAACACCTCGCTTTCGGTCAGCCCATGCCACGATTGCCGTGCTGTTGAGGTTATCGCCATGATTTACCTGCCTTTGTCCGGTAGGGAGTGAGTTGCCACGAGCAGCCAGTCGATCACAGTCAATTGGATTATACCGGCAATTAGGATGAACCCCGCCACCAGCACCAAGCTTCGAATCCGTTTGCAGCAGGGCGAATCCGCCCCTGTGATCCGTGCAAACTGCCTAATCTCGTCATCGGATTTATTGACATCTACCGCAGAACCGATTACGATTAAAACGGTTTAGTAAACCGATTTACTAAAAGCGATTAGTACGCTGCTGCTTTTTATCTCGGAGGAATATATGTCCCGCCTTGCTCGTATCGCAATACTTTTAATCGGAGCCGTTTTACTCGCGTCAGTCTCGCTGGTTTCGGCGCAAGACACCCCCGTTCACCTGACTTTCTGGAACTACTGGGACGGCAATAACGGTGAAGCCATTCAGGGCATTGTCGACCAGTTCAACGCCGACCACCCCGACATTCAGGTCGATAACGTCTTCTTCGGCTGGGGCGAACTGCTCCCGCGCTTGCAGACTGCTGCCGCTGGCGGCGACTCGCCGGACGTGGCTGCCGTCGACATGGCATGGATGCCGCTGCTCGCCAATTCGGGTAAGGTGATGGCGCTCGACAGCGCGATCGCCGACGCGGGCATGAACCTCGACGACTTCTACCCGGCGCTGCTTTCCGTCAACCGCTACAACGATCAACTGTTCGGACTGCCGGTTAGCACCAACAACCTCGAACTGCTGATCAACGACGACTTGTTCACTGCCGCCGGACTCGATCCCGCTGCTCCACCGACGACGTGGGACGAACTCGCCGCCGCCGCCGCAACCTGCGCTGACCCTGACAACGGCGTGGTCGGCATGGAACTCTACACCCAGCCCGGTGAAGGCTTGACTTGGCAGTTCCAAGTTTATCTGTGGCAAGCGGGCGGCGCGTTCCTCAATGCCGATAACACCGCCGCCGCTTTCAACACCGACGCCGGTCTCAAAGCCTTGAACTTCTGGAAGTCGCTGATCGACAGCGGCGCGAGCAGCCTTGCGCCATGGGGCTCTGTTCGATCAGGGCAAGGCTTGTATGCGCATGGACGGCTCGTGGGTCGTCAGCGGGTACGCCAGCACCGCCGCCTTCAACTTCAGCACCGCACAAATGCCGATCCCTGAAGGTGGCGTCCACGCGACCAACATGGGCGGCGAACATCTCGTGATTTTCCCCGGCGACGACGCGCAGCAAAAAGCCGCCTTCACCTTCATCCAATACCTGACCAGCACCGACGTCCAGATCGGCTGGGATGAGCAGACCGCCTTCATGCCCGTCCGCGACTCGGTGGCGACCGATGCCGGTTACCAGACGTGGCTGCAAGACACTGAACCGCGCCTGATCCCGTTCGTCGAGAGCCAGCAGTACGCCATCAACCGCCCGCCGGTCGCCGTCTACGCGGAACTCTCCGACGTCTTCAGCGCCAATGTCGAGCGCGCGCTCTACGGGCAGATCAGCCCCGAAGAAGCGCTCACCAGCGGCGAAGTTGCCGTCAACGCACTCCTGAAATAACATTCCCACAGTTGTAACCGTAGGGGCGACACATGTGTCGCCCCTACACGAAACACGCACTTTCTTTCGAAGTCTGCTCATCTATGACAGCTATTGGTTAGGTCTAGCGACTTATGGCAGTTCTATCGCAGCAAGCGCCACGGTTTAAGCCGCCACGCTTCAAGCTCAACGGAGAAATCGTCACCGCGATGCTGGCGCTGACTCCGGCGCTGCTGGTGATCGGCATCTTCACCATCTACCCGATCATCTATTCGGGTTATCTGAGCCTGAACAAGTGGAATGGCTTTGATCCGCAGCCGACGTGGGTCGGGTTCCAGAATTACGCCGACCTGTTCGCGTCGCCCAACTTCTGGCATTCGCTCTGGATCACGCTGGCTTACGTGACCGGCGTCACCGTCCTGAGCGTGGTCGGCGGGCTGGTGATCGCGCTGCTGCTCAACACCGGCATCCGCGGCGTGACCGTCTACCGCGTGCTCTACTTCATCCCGGTGGTGACGGCGACGGTTGCTGCGGCAACCGTTTGGAAGTACCTGCTCGACCCGGGGACCGGCTTCGTCAACGTGACGCTGCGCAGCCTCGGCATTCAGGGTCCGTCGTGGCTGACCGACCCCCATTGGGCGCTGATCGCGGTGATCCTCGTCGGCGTCTGGAAGCGAGTCGGCTTCAACATGGTGATCTACCTCGCCGGGTTGCAGACCATCCCCGGCTCATACTATGAGGCGGCGCAGGTCGATGGCGCGAACGGCTGGCAGCGCTTCTGGAACATCACCCTGCCCCTGCTCGCCCCGACGACGCTCTTGACCGCCATCATGTCGCTGATCGACGCCTTCCTCGTCTTCGACACGGTCTACATCATGTCGAACGGCAGCGGCGGACCGGTCGGTTCGACCGAGGTACTCGGCTTCGTGTTGTGGCGCGATGCCTTCCGCTACTTCAACTTGGGTGACGCCTCGGCGGTCGGCTGGGTGCTGTTCCTGATGATCATGATCATCACACTGGTGCAGTGGCGGCTGTTCGGCGAGCCGTCGAAAGGGAGCGTCTAGCCATGACGACGGACGTCCTCGCGCACGAGCACACCAACGCACAGCCGCAAGCCAGCCTCTGGCGACGCTTGATCCCGAAGCGCTGGTACATCCACCTGATCCTGATCGTCGGCGCGGTGATCACGACCACGCCGCTGCTGTGGATGATCACGCTGTCGCTCAAACCGGCGAAATTGACTTACAGCCCGCCCTACTTGATCCCGACCACCTTTCAGTGGAGCAACTACGCCGATGCGTGGGCGGCGGCTCCCTTTGGGCGCTACTACCTCAACACGGCGATCATGGCGGCGGGGATCACCTTCGGGCAGTTGATTTTCTCGTCGCTGGCGGCGTATGCTTTCGCGCGGCTGAAATTTCCGGGGCGCAACGTGTTATTCCTGATCGTGCTGGGCACGATGATGCTGCCCTTCCAAGTGCTGCTGATCCCCTCGTACCTGATCGTCAAGAGCTTGGGCTGGCAGAACACGTTTACCGCCCTGATCGTCCCGCGCATGGTCAGCGCTTTCGGCATCTTCCTGCTGCGCCAGTTTTACCTGAGCATCCCGCGCGACCTCGACGAAGCCGCCATGATCGACGGCGCGTCGCGCTTCGGGGTCTGGTGGCGCATTATCCTGCCGCTGTCGCGCCCCGCCTTAGCGACGCTGGCGATCTTTGCTTTTCTGTTCGCGTGGAACGACTTCCTGTGGCCCCTCGTCGTCACGGATGATCCCAACATGCGCACCATTCAACTAGGACTAGCGATGTTTCAAGGACGCTACAGCACCAACTGGACGCTGTTGATGGCGGGCACGGTCATGGCGACGCTGCCGACGATTGGCGCGTTCCTGCTCGGTCAGCGCCAGTTCATTCAGAGTATCGCGCTGTCGGGGGTGAAAGAATGAGCGCACCAGCATGGCTCGACGATGCCGTCTTTTACCAGATCTTCCCGGAGCGCTTTTACAATGGCGACCCGAACAACGATCCGCCCAACGCCGCCGACTGGAACAGCGACACCCCAACGCGCGAAAACTTCTTCGGCGGCGACCTCGACGGCATCCGCTTGAAGCTTCCGCACCTGACCGAACTCGGCGTCAACGCGATCTACACGACGCCGATCTTCGAGGCGCTCAGCAACCACAAGTACGACACCTGCGACTACCTGAAGATCGACCCGGCGTTCGGCACGATTGAGACGTTCCGTGAAACGCTGGCGGCATTGAAGTCAGCCGAGATTCGCTGGGTGCTGGACGCAGTTTACAATCACTGCGGCGACTGCTTCTGGGCATTTCAGGACGTGATCGCCAACGGCAGCGACTCGCGTTACGCCGATTGGTTCATCGTCGAGTCCTACCCGATCTGCTTCGACCCGCCCAGTTTCCAGACCTGCGGCGGCGCGCCGTTCTTGCCCAAGCTGAACACCGCCAACCCCGACGTACAGGCATACCTGCTCCAAGTCACCGAGACGTGGCTGAAGGAAGGGATCGACGGGCTGCGGCTTGACGTGCCTTGGAAAGCTGATTCCGATTTCTGGCTGCGCTTCTACCAGACGGTGCAGCGCATCAACCCCGACGCCTACGTCACCGCTGAAGTCTGGCGTGGCACCCGCGACTGGCTGGGCGGCGACCGCGCGCATGGCGTCATGAATTACCGGCTGCGAAGCAACATCCTCGACTACGCCGCCTTCGACCACATGGACGCCGAGGACTTCGACTACGAGGTGCGCCAACTGCTCACCGAGCACGGCGACACCGCCCGCGCTCACCTGACGCTGCTCGGCAGCCACGACACGGCGCGCATTCGCACCGTCTGCAAAGGCGACGTCGGGCGCACGCTGATCGCGATCACACTGCAAATGACGCTCCCCGGTGTGCCGATGGTTTACTACGGCGACGAGATCGGCATGGAGGGCGAGAACGATCCCGACTGCCGCCGTCCGATGATCTGGGATCGCAGCCGCTGGAACCTGCCGATTTACGAGACGACCAAAACCCTGATCCGCCTGCGCCACGAGCATCCGGCGCTGCGAACCGGCAGCCTCCAACCGCTGAAGGTCTTCAACGGCGTCTACGCTTTCGCCCGCGTGCTGGAATCCGACGAGTCGGACGATGACTGCGCCATCGTGATCACCAACCCGCGCATGGAGCAGCCGCAGCTTCAGGTTCCCTTAGGTGCGTTGGCGCGGCATTCCGCGTGGCTTGACATCCTCAGCGGGGTACAATTCCGCGCGGAAAACAACGCGCTGAATTTTAAACCCTTGAACGCGGCATCTGCCTATGTCCTGATTCCGGTACGCGACTAATGGCACGAGTCACAATCAGCGAAATCGCCCGGCAAGCGGGAGTCAGCAAGACGACCGTCTCGTTCGCCTTCAACGATCCCTCTCGCCTGCCCGATGAGACGGTGCAGCGCATCCTTAAGATCGCCAACGAGATCGGCTACTATCCCAACCCGGTCGCGCGCAGCCTGAGCAACAAGCGCACCGGCAACATTGGGCTGCTCTTTCCGCAGCCGATCTCGAACATCTTCGGCAACCCCTACATGCTCGAACTGCTGCGCGGCGTCGGCGCGGTCTGCGACGAGCACGGCTATACTATCCTGCTCGTTTCTCCGGTGCTCGGCAGCCTGAAACAAGCCGTCAGCAGTGCCGCCGTCGATGGCTTTTTGACGATTGGGCTGGAGCACTACAAATCGACGGTGCAGTTGCTCGAACAGCGCGAAATCCCCTACGTCATGGTCGATAGCGAACCGCACGCGGGCGCGCCCTGCGTCAACATCGACGATGCCAGCGGCGCTTACGCCGTTATGAAGCACGTCCTCGAACACGGACACCGCGATATCACGATCTTGGGCATCGAATCGGGCAAGCACGGCGACTACGCCCACTACGTCGGCACGCTGCAATATCGCATTCAAGGCTACCGCCAAGCGCTAGCGGAATACGGACTCGACATTGACGGCGAGGCAATTCGGCTGGTCGAGTGCGCCTGTACTCGTGAAGGTGGCTACGCCGCCCTGCCCGACTGCCTCGACGTGCCCCACCCGCCGACCGCCATCATCGCGATGGCGGACGTGATCGCCATTGGCGCGCTGGAAGCGGCAGCGGCAGCGGGCATCGACGTGCCGTCGGCGCTCTCGATCACCGGGTTTGACGACCTGCCTACCAGCCAGTGGACGCGCCCGGCGCTCACGACCGTCCACCAGCCGATCACCGAAAAGGGCGAGTTCGCCATGCACCGGCTGCTCGCGCGGCTGGGTGGCGACATGGCGGTCGAGCATCACGTCCTGCCGACGACGCTGGTCGTCCGCGCCAGCGTGAGCAGCGCGCCGAATTCTTAATCGACACAGCCGCCAACCAGATCAGCTTCAAGCCAGCGCCGAGCGGTCACCCGTACCCACCGCTCCGGGTGCTGGCTTGCCCTGAACTCTGCCCATTCACCGCACAACGATCCGCCCAAAACCAATTCGGTATGCCTTGGATATCACGAAACAGGGCTGCGATAGGTTAAGATCATCGTTTAAATTCAAATGGGTTGATCGCGCGTGTCGTGATGCCCGGAATGTTAACTTAGGAAAAGAGCGCATGACTTACGAACCGACCACAGATTCTGTCCGACGGCATCAGGTGCCGCAGTGGTATCACGACGCGAAATTAGGCATTTTCATCCACTGGGGGTTGTACTCGGTACCGGGATGGGCACCTCATGGCGATGACATCGACAAGCAGGTCGCGGAGAACGGCTGGGAAGCGATGTTCGCCAACAATCCCTATGCCGAGTGGTATCTCAACTCGCTCCGGCTTGGCAACACGCCCACCGCGCGCCATCACGCCGCGACTTACGGCGAGAACTTCAGCTATGACGATTTCGCGCCCATGTTCGAGCAAGCCGCCGAAAAGTGGAATCCCGACGAGTGGGCTGCCTTGTTCGAGCAGGTCGGCGCGCGCTACGTCGTGCTGACGACCAAGCATCACGACGGCTACCTGCTCTGGAACAGCGCGCTCACCAGCCCGCACAAACCATCCGGCTATGCTGCCAAGCGCGATCTTGTCGGCGATCTCACTGCCGCCGTCCGCAAGCACAACCTGCGCATGGGCTTATACTACTCCGGCGGCTTGGATTGGTCGTTCCACCAGTCGCCAATCCGCACCGGGAACGACGTGCGCGGGACCATCGTCCAGAGCGCCGAATTTGTCGAGTATGCCGACGCACACTGGCACGAACTGATCGAGCGCTATGCACCGTCGATCCTGTGGAACGACATCGGCGCACCGGCGGCGCAGAACCTCCCCGACCTGTTCGCGCGTTACTACAATGCCGTCCCCGAAGGCGTGATCGACGACCGCTGGAATCAGGAGCGCACGAATCTCGGTTCCAACGAGTGGGAAACGACGCCGACGACGATTTTCTACGGCGATTTCACCACGCCGGAATACGCCACCTATCCCCAGATCGTCGCCAAGAAGTGGGAAGCGACGCGCGGGATCGGGCACTCGTTCGGCTACAATCAGAACGAAGGACCCGACGACTACCAGTCGGTCGAGGAACTCGTCCGCAGCTTCGTCGACATCGTCAGCAAGAACGGCAACCTGCTGCTCGACGTGGGACCGATGGCTGACGGAACGATCCCTGAACTCCAGCGTGAACGCTTACTGGGACTCGGCGCATGGCTTGGCGTGAACGGCGACGCCATCTTCGACACCCGCCCATGGGTGACAGCCGAAGGCAAAGCCAGCGAAGACCTGCCGGTGCGCTTCACCCAGAAAGACGGCTCGCTGTACGCGGTGCTGCTCGGCACGCCGAGCACCGGCAGCCTCACGCTGGAAAAGCTGCGCGCCGCCGACAATGCGACCATTTCGCTGCTCGGCAGTGCGGGATCGCTGGCTTGGTCGCAGCAAGGCGAGAACTTGGACGTTACTCTGCCGCCGCTGAACGACGCCCCGGCGCATACGATCAAGATCACACCCGCGCCGCAGTTGATCGAGCGTTGATCGAAGTAATTTCGCTTAAGCAGAAAAGAGAGGAAGCAAAATGCAGTACACCAAACTCGGCAAATCGAACATGACCGTCAGCAAGGTCTGTCTCGGAACGATGCACTTCGGCGGTCCCACCAGTGAAGAAGACGCCTTCAAGATCATGGACAAAGCGCTGGAGATGGGGATCAACTTCTTCGACACCGCCAACGTCTACGGCGGAGCCGGTGGACGCGGTAAATCCGAAGAGATTATCGGCAAGTGGTTCCAAGCACGCAAAGGCAGCCGCGATCAAGTGGTGCTGGCGACCAAAGTCTTCGGCTCGATGACCACCGGCGAAATGCCCAATGAGGAAGCAGGCATTTCGACTTACAAAGTCCGCAAACACGTCAACGATTCGCTGGCTCGGCTCCAGACCGACCGCATCGACCTGTATCAGGTGCATCATATCGACCGGCGCATCACCGCCGAGGAATTCTGGGGCACCTTTGACCGCGTCATCAACGATGGCAAAGTGCTCTACATGGGGTCGAGCAACTATCCCGGTTGGGGGCTGGCGAAATTCCAGATGCAGGCGCTTCAGCGTGGATCGATGGGCTTCATCTCCGAGCAGTCGATGTACAGCCTGCTCTGCCGCGCGCCGGAACTCGAAGTCCTGCCCGCCGCCGAAGAATTCGGCATTGGCGTGATCCCCTACATGCCGCTAGCGGGTGGCTTGCTCACCGGCAAAAAGCAGTCGGTCGCTGGATCGCGAACCGCCGCCGTCGAGGGTGAATACGGTATTCACCTCGGCGACGACAACGATCAAATGAATGCCTTCTCGGCGCTGTGCCAACAGTTGGGCGAGAAAGAACACGTCGTCGCCATCGCGTGGACACTCCATCAGCGGGCGGTCGCTTCGCCGATTGTCGGCGTGCGCACGCTCAAGCATCTGGAAGGCTTGGATCGGGCGGCTGAATTGGTGCTCGATGCCGAGACGCTGGCGAAATTGGACGAAATCTTCGACATCAATCGCGGACGTCCGCTGCGCACCGGCAGCCCCGCGCCGGAAGCCTACGCTTGGTAAGTTTCAGGATAGGTTGCACGGTAGGGGCGCAGCGCGCTGCGCCCCATGCACAGGAGTGAATGCTCAAATACTGACCCCATCCCCGCTCGCTGCGCTCGCCTCCCTTCCGTGCAACCTCTGGTTGCCTACTTCAGGGAAGGGCGCAAACGAAAAACGACGGGCACTCTCCCCTCCTTGAAATCGGGGAGGGGCTGGGGGTGGGGTCAAATGGGCGAAATAGAGAGAAGACTCGGCTTTAATTGGTGCCTATGGGGCGACACATGTGTCGCCCCAACTCTAGATCAGGGTTACGTTGGAGTAAGGGCGCACAATTCCGCTTGCAGCGTCCGGCGCACCCGCTTGACGGCGGCTTCCACTACCGGGGTGAGCGGCGCGCCGAAGGTCAGATCATCCGGCTGAATGCCGATCAGTAGGATTTCGCAGCCGAGTTCGCCGTGAAGGTACTGCGCGAACAACGCCAGCGGCGTGGTGTGCGTGCTCGCGCCAAAGCCGTCAATTGTGTTCAGGTCGATCAGGCGGATCTCGCCCGGTGTGAGGTTCATCTGCGCGGCGTCGATCAGAATCACGAGGTCGGGTTGGAAGCGTCGCAGTTGATAGCTGTGGTTCTCCGGCGCGGGTCCCGCTTCGATCACCAGCAGATCGTCGGCTCCGGTCAACCCGCGAACGACGTGGAGTCCGGCAGCATCGTCGCCGCGAAGTTCGCTGCCAATCCCGACCAGCGCGGTCTTAAGCGAGTTTTTCCTCGGCGCGATCCGCGTCAGCAAGTTGTCCTGCCAAGACTTGTTCGACATCGGCGTCATCCCCGTAATAGACTGTGAAGCCGTCGTGCGTCAACGCTGCCAGCGAGTATTCCTCGCTCGACATGCTGATGCAGTCGAAGCGACAGTTTTCGACACACTGCCCGCAGAACGTGCAGCGATCCACCGAGTAGCGCATGACAAAACGCTTCGCCTTGCGGTCGAGCGTGATCAGTTCAATCGCGTCCGCCGGGCAGTCCTTCACACACAACGCGCAGCCGGTGCAGCGTTCCGAATCCCAATGCAGCCGACCGCGCAAGCGTGGCGGCGGTGCCACCGGTGTGATTTCCGTTGCCGGTGTCCGCACGAGCGAGCGCAGCGCATCTTGCAACATCCCCGCGATTTTCACAGCGCCCTCCCAATAATCATCACGACCCACTGCGCCAGCAGCAGCAGCACCCCATAGCGCCACCACAACCCGACGGTTTGCAGAATGCGGATGCGCGTCAGCAGCGCTTGCAGACCCGCCAGCCCGACCAGCAGTACCAGCGTCTTCAACAGGTAATCGAGCGGATTGACCACGCCGCCCATGTAGAACGCCG
Source organism: uncultured Chloroflexia bacterium (assembly GCA_963727545.1). Lineage (GTDB taxonomy): Bacteria > Chloroflexota > Anaerolineae > Aggregatilineales > Phototrophicaceae > Flexifilum. Next base: position 140,785 of record CAVSGS010000007.1, on the reverse strand, counting down.
CGATCAGCGTCAGCCCGGCGACCAGTTCAATCGCACGGCTAAGCTGGAAGATCGCCAGCCCGCGCCCGCTGTACTCGGTCAGCGCCCCGGCGACGATCTCGGTCTCTGCTTCGGGTGCGTCGAAGGGTGGCATTTCCAGCTTGCCCATCAAGCCGACCACCGCCGCGATGAAGCCGACCGGCTGCGCGATCAGCAGCCAGCTTTGATTGGCGGCGATCACGCCGATCTGCCAGCTGCCCGCCGCGACTGCCGGACCGAGCAGCGCCAGCATGAACGGCGCTTCGTAAGCGAACAACTGCGTCAGCGTGCGGATCGCGCCCATCATCGAGAAACTGTCGTTGCCGTTGGTCCCGGCGATACTGGTGCAGATCGTCAGCAGACTGAGCAGGTAGATCGTCACGACCAAGTCGCCGGAAAAACCGTAGACCGGCGCTAACCCTGCCAATGGCAGATAAAGCGCGGCGGTCAGCGCCCCCGCCAGAGCAACTATCGGCAGCCCGATGAACAGCACGGCGTTCACGCCGTCCGGGATGATTTCCTCCTTCGCCAGCAGCTTGACCGTGTCCGCCAAAGGTTGGAACCAGCGCGGACCGATCCGGTTTTGCAGCCGCGCGACCAGCTTGCGCCTGACCCACTGATACGCCAGTCCATTGGCGATCAGGAACAGCCCGCCGGGAAAGATCAGGAGGGCGAACAGCGCGCCGAACAAGCGTCATGGCTGCCTCCGATAGAAGTCGATCCCGTACTGGCGCAGCGCTTCCCATGTCCAGCGCTGCTCGCCGTCCGCGCCGGTCAGCGTGACCGCGCGGTCATTGCAGGAGAAGCACGGATCGATGCCGACAAGGATCATCGGCACGTCCGCCAGTTGGCGACCGACCGCCAGCGACAGCACCGACGCGAGATTGCAAATCGTGGGCGTGCGCACTTTGACGCGCTCCGGCATATCGGTCCCGTTGCTCTTGATGAAGTAGAACAGTTCGCCGCGCGGCGCTTCGACCCGACTGATCGTCTCGCCCGCTTTGATGCGGCGCGGCATCCGCACCTGCAGATCGCCTTCCGGCATCCGGTCGAGCAGTTCGCGGATCAGGCGGTAGCTTTCGAAGAGTTCCTTGAGGCGCACGACGAAGCGCGCGTGCAGGTCGCCCGCCGTATCGATTATCGGCTGAACCGGGAAATCGGCGTAAGCGGCATAGGGCGCGATCACGCGAAGGTCACGCATCACGCCGGAGGCGCGCGCCGTCGGTCCCATCAAGCCGAGCTTGTCCGCCTGCTCTGCCGTCGCTACGCCGACGCCAACCGTCCGCTGCATCCATAGTTCGTCGGTCGTGATCACGTCGAGATAGTGCTGCGTGCGCGCCTCAAGCTGATCGACGGCGCGGTGGATCATGGTGGCGATCTCCGGCGTCACGTCGCACTTGACACCGCCGAGCAGGTTCGCCGAATAGTTAACCCGGTTGCCGGTCAGCGTTTCCAGCGCATCCATGATCGCCTCACGGTCGCGCCACGAGTACATGAACAGGGTATCAAAACCGGCTTCGTGCGCCGCCACGCCCAACCACAGAAAATGACTGTGAACTCGCTCCATCTCGGCGACCAGCGTGCGGATCACCTGAGCGCGCGGCGGTACGGTCACGCCCGCCAACTGCTCGACGCCGAGACTGTAAGCCAGCGCGTGGACGTGCGAGCAAATCCCGCAGATGCGTTCGAGCAAGTAGAGGTCTTGCGTCCAGTTGCGCCCTTCGGTGCCCTTCTCGATGCCGCGATGGGCATAGCCCAGCCGCACCGTCCCGCCGGTGATGATCTCGCCGTCGACGGAGAACTGGAAATGCCCCGGTTCTTTGAGCGCCGGGTGCTGCGGACCAATCGGAATAGTGAAAGTTTCGCCCATGATCGCCCCTACTCCAGCGCCGCGTCTTTACGCAGCGGGAAAATATCGCGCGCCCAGTCGTCGGAGAGGTAGAGCGGGTCGGCGTTGGGGATGCCGATCACGGTGATGCCGAACATCTCGCGCAGTTCGCGCTCAAAGACGACCGCCGACGGAATGAAGCGGCAAACGCTCGGCACTGCCGGCGACTCGCGGGCGATGCTCACCCGCAGGGTCACGACAACCGCGCCGGAGCAGAAGTGATAAAGCACTTCCATGCTGCCCGCTTCCGCGCCCTGATCCAAGCCGGTGATCGCGGAGAGATAACCCCAGCCTTCCAGCGCGGCAACCGCTGCCAGCAGATTACCCGCCGTCACGACCACGTCGAGACGGTTCGTTTCCGGCGTCTGGGTCGACTCAGTCCACGTCGCCAAGCGCTCGCGCGCAGTTTCGATGATCAATTCCAGCGTGTCCGTCATGAGGCACTTGCACCTTCTCGCAGTTCCGTCAGTAAAGCGATGATGCCGTCGATGATCGCCTGCGGACGCGGGGGGCAGCCGGGAATGTAGGCATCGACCGGGATCACCTTGTCGATCCCGTCGAGCACGTTGTAGCAGCCCTGAAACACGCCGCCGGAGAGCGCGCACGCCCCGACCGCGACCACGAATTTCGGTTCCGGCATCTGTTCATAAGTGCGGATCAAGCTCTCGCGCGCCTGCCGCGTGACCGCGCCGGTGCAGATCAGCACGTCGGCGTGGCGCGGACTACCCTCCAGCCGCACGCCGAAGCGTTCGAGATCGTAGCGCGGTGTCAGCGTCGCCAAAATCTCGATGTCGCAGCCGTTGCACGATCCGCTGTTGAAATGAATGACCCAAGGCGAGTTGGTACGCGCCCAGACGGTCACCTCTTTGAAGACATCCGACCAATCCATACGACCGACCATTCCTATCTCTAGCCGAGCAGCAGCGCCAGCAGCGTCACCGCCAGCCCGACCACGTAGAGCGCCGCCGATGACGACAGATCGCTGCTGCCGATCATCAGCGCGCCGAGGTGCAGCGCGGCGAAGAACAACGCAATCACGAAGAAAGCTCGATACCCCGGCGCGGCAGCCCGCCCCGGCGCGTTGCCGCTGGCATAGATGCTCGTTTTGAGCGGCGACGGCGCTTCACCAGACCGACCCGCCATCGCCTTACCGATGAGCGCCAGCCCGCCAACCGCGATCAGGTAGATGGCGAAGGCGAGCGGTGGCGCGAGCAGAATTTCCATATCCATCCCTTCAAATCTCCTGACCCGATTGCTGTGCCCGCTTGAGACTCTGGATGTGCCAGCGAATTTGCTGCTCGATGTCGACCAGCCGCTGTTCCAAGCTGAGCGGCTCGCTGTCCTGCTTGATCGGGAAGTTGACCGACCAATCCGGCAGTTTGCGCACAAGGGCGGCGAACTCTTTCTGCAAGCAGGAGAGATCGTAAGCGAGCATGGTCATCGAATCGCCGCCGTAGTTGCTGCGCGCAACCTGATTGAGCCGATCGAACGACCCGGCTTTCAGGTTCGGCTGGCGACCTTGCAGCAGCGCGCCCGCCACCGATACGTACTGTTCGTGCCAGAAAACCAATTGTGCCAAGATGCCAAAGGCAGTCTGGCGTCCGTTACTGAGACCTTCATCAGCGGCGGCGAGGTAGGCGGCGGCTTCGATCACGGTGCGGTTCAAACGATCGATCACTTGTTCACGGAGCTTGTTGGTTGTGGTCATCTCGTAGCCCTAGCTCTAATTGAACGGTCAATTGAATCATCCGAATAGGGCGAGGCTCGCCGGACCGGTCAGCCAGACGAGCGCGTTGGGGTACAACCCGACGATGATCAACGCGGCGGAGAGCACCACGAGCGGCAGCCGGACCGCCAGCGACAGCGGCTGCTCGGTGCCTCCCCGTTAGACGGCGACCGGAAGAGCGCGTTCACGACCGGCAGATAGTAGGCGAGCGAAAAGAGACTGTTCAGCGCAGCAAAGACCGTCAGCAAAATGATCAGCGGCGACCCGGCGGATACTCCGGCGGCGAAAATCTGCCACTTCGACATAAAACCCGCCAGCGGCGGAATCCCGGCGAGGCTGAGCAGCGCCAAGATCAACGCCAGTGACGCCAGCGGCGCGCGGCGCGCCGCCCCCGCCAAATCGTCGATCCGCAGCGGGCGGTCGATGCCGCGCTGCCGGTGCAGCACCAGCAGCAGCGCCCCGGCAGCCAAGAACGCCAAGCCTTTCATCAAGCCGTGATTGAGCAGATGAAACAGTCCGCTCTGAATGCCGTCGGGCGTCCCGGTCGACAAGCCGACGCCGATGCCAAAGATGATGTAACCGATGTGCGGCAAACTCGAATACGCCAGCAGGCGCTTGAGATCAGTTTGGCGCAGCGCCAGCAGATTGCCGACGACCATGTTGACGATCCCGGCGATCAAGAACAGGGTGGCGAACGACGTCAGCGGCACGAGCACCCGCAGCAGCGCGATCAAGCCCGCCTGCGTAACTACACCCGCTTGCAATACGCTGATCCCGTCGGGGGACTGTGAATAGGCATCCGGCAGCCACGTGTGCAGCGGCACCAGCGCTAACTTGACGCCGAAACCGACCAGCAGCAGCGCGCCACCGATCCCCTCGGCATGGATTTGAGCAAGATCGAGCGTGCCGGTCTGCGCCAGCACGAGCGCGATCCCGAACAAGACCAGCGCCGTGCCCAGCGTGCTTTGCACCAAATATTTGATCACCGCTTCCAGCGCGAGCGGATCGTCGCGGTGGAAGGCGATCAGGAAGAAGGTGGTGGTGACCATCAACTCGAACCACAGCCACAGATTGAACAGATCAGTGGCGCAGGACAGTCCGATCAGCGCGCCAGTCAGGATCAGCAGCAGCGCGTAGTATTTCTCCGCGCCGACTGCCTCGCCGATCTCCGAACGCGAATAGATCAGCACCAGCAGCATGAGCGCCAGCGTCAGCCCGACGAACAGCAAGCCGAGCGCATCCATGCGCAGCGTCAGCCCGTCGATCGGAAAGCTGGTCGGCAGCGATCCGCCGACGACCAACCCAAACAGCAGACAGAGGATCGCCAGCGTCGCCAGCGCGATCAGCCGCGAAACAGCCGGTCGCAGCAAACGACCGGCGAAATAAGCAACCGGCGCCATCACCAGCGGCAAAATCAGCAGCAGATTCATGCGCCCCTCTCCAAGAAGACCACCACGAGCACGACGATCAGCCCGCCGATCACCCCGGCGACGTTCCAGTTCAACTGTCCGGTCTGGGTTTTGCGGACTTCGTCGCCTGCGTCGCGCGAGAGCTTGACGGCAGCATCATCGAGTCCGTAGAAGACGCGGCTGTCAGCCGCCGAGAGCCACGCCGTCAGCCGGTTGTACGGGCGGATGAACAGCGCAGCATAGAGATCGTCGATCCCCCACGCCTTACTGGAACCGTCGAACAACGCCCCTGCCAGCGGATCGGTTTCGCGGTAGCGCCCATAGAGCCAGTAGGCAGCGCCGATCCCCGCCAGCGCGATCAGCGTCGAGAGCGCGGCAACGGTCAAATCGAGCGTCCCGGCTTCGGCTTCGCCGGTGGTGTGCGCCAGCCACGCTTGCAGCGGCGCAGCACCGGGCAGATTGATCACCCCGCCGAGCAGCGCCAGCAGCGCCAGCGCGATCAAGGGCGGGTCATCATGGGGCGGCTTTCGTGGGCGTGCTGCGCGGCGTCGCTGCGCGCATCGCCCATGAAGATCAGGAAAATCTGCCGGGTGATGTAGAAAGCGGTCAGGAAGCCCGCTGTCGCCAGCACCAGATAGAGGATCAGGCTGTGCTCAGCGGCGGCAGCGAGGATTTCGTCTTTCGAGAAGAAGCCGGACAGCGGCGGCACGCCCGCCAGCGCCAGCGCGCCAATCACGTAGACGGCGAAGGTCGTCTTCATGCGCCCGCGCAGCCCGCCCATCAAGCGCGAGTCCTGCGTGCCGAGCGAATGCAGGATCGACCCGGCGGCGAGAAACAGCAGCGCCTTGAAGAAAGCGTGCGTGACCAAGTGGAACATGCCCGCCGCGTAAGCGCCCGCACCGACCGCCGCGACCATGAACCCCAATTGGCTGATGGTCGAGTAAGCCAGCACGCGCTTGATGTCGAACTGGCTCACGGCGATGGTGGCGGCGAGCAGCGCCGTCGCCGCACCGGTCGCCATGACGACGGTCTGGGTCAGCGGCGCGAGGTCGAACAGGACGTGCGAACGGACGATCAGGTAAATGCCTGCCGTGACCATTGTCGCGGCGTGGATCAGCGCCGAGACCGGCGTCGGACCTGCCATCGCGTCCGGCAGCCAGACGAACAGCGGAATCTGCGCGCTCTTGCCGGTCACACCGACGAACAGCAGCAGCGTGATCGCGGTGACGGTCGGCGCGCCGACGGCGAAGGTCGCGCGCGCAGCGCCGAAGACCGTCCCGAAATCGAGCGAACCGAAGGTCGTCGCCATCAGGAACAAGCCGAGCAGCAGTCCGGCATCGCCGATGCGGTTGGCGATGAAGGCTTTGCGCGCCGCATTGCTGATCTGCGTGCCTTCGCCCTTTTTGTCGAACCAGAAGCCGATCAGCAGGAAGGAGCACAAGCCGACGCCTTCCCAACCGGCGAACAGCATCACGAAGTTATTCGCGGTCACCAACACCAGCATCGCGGCGATGAACAGGTTGAGGTAAAGGAAGAAGCGGGTGAAACGCTCGTCGCCGTGCATGTAGCCGATGGCGTAGAGGTGGATCAGCGTGCCGACGCCGGTGACCAGCAGCATCATCGTCACCGAAAGCGTGTCGATTTGCAGCGCCCAGTCGCAGGCGAAGCCGCCCACGTGAATCCACGACGCTAGCATGACGGTCACCGGTTCGGGATCCGCCAGCAGCGCCGCGAACTGGATCAGCGCGACCAGAAACGCCAACCCGACCGCCGCACTGGCGATCACGCCTGCCGCCGGTTCGCGCCAGCGCCGCGCTACCGTCAGGTTGAGCGCAATACCGATAAGCGGGAAGAAAATTGCCCAAGCAGCCACAGTGTCCCCTTCCGCTAGCCGCGCAGTGTCGACAGAGCGCGCACGTCGAGCGTGCCGCAGCGCTGCCGCACCTTGACGGCGAGCGCTAACGCAATTATCGCCGTGATCGTGTCGACGACGATCACGGTTACCGCAAGGCTCTGCCCCAAGCTCAAATTGCCGCTCACACTCCCCGCCATCACCAGCGCCAACGCTGCCGCTTTGAGGAGGATTTGCAGCGCGATGACGATCTTGAGCAGGTTGTGCAGCATCAGCAGCCCGTAGAGCGCAATCGAGAACAAGCCCAGCACGCCGATCAGCAGAACGGTCTCCATGGTCATCGCTGTTCCTCCCTGACGGGCGATTCCGAGATCGCGATCATCTGTGGGTGGGCTTTGGCACGCCGTTCGGTCAAGAAGCCGAGCACGCTCAGCGCTCCGGTGAAGATCAGCACAATCTGCGCCAGCGTATCGGCGCTGCGCACGTGCCAAAACATCTGCGTGAACGAGACTTCCGGCGAGGCGCTGCCAGATTGAATCAGGGGTAAGGTGAAGAGGATGAGGAGCACGGCGAACGCCGCCACCAGCGCTAAAGCAACCGGCAGCGGGACAATCGAGCGCGCGGGAAGCGGCTCGTCTCCGGCGAGGCTGATGGCAAAGACCAGCAGCACCGTCACTAAGCCCGCGCCGACGCTCAGTTCGATGACCGCGACTTCGGGCGCACCGGCGGCATACAGCAGCACCGCCATCAAGGCGCTGACGCCCGCCAACCACAGCGCCGAGATCATCAGCCGGTCGGCACGGATCGCCATAATTCCACAGAACAGCATGGCAACGACAACGGCAAGGTAGATCATGACATCCTCCTCGTACTTACAGCCTAAATTCAGGCTGAGATTAAGTCTAGTGGGAGAGCGCCCGGTTATATGTGATTTTTGTCACAAACAGATTGTGTACATGCTCATCGAATGTGGAGGCAATACGAAAAGCCGCTTCAACGGGAGAAGCGGCTTTTTACCAGCATTGATACAGAGAGTCGCAAAGCGACCCGCCGAGGTTACTGCGGCAGCGCCGCCTCGATTTGAGCCAGCGCCGCGGGTGCGAGCGTCTGGTCGACCTGCTCCAGCGCCAGCAGCGCCGCGCCGACGACCGGCGATACCAGTGGATAGCTCACCAACGCACCGGGCACAGCCGCCGCAATCGCCGCCGCGACCCGTTCGCGATACCAGCCGCTGCTGACCAATCCGCCGACCGGAACCACCGGGAATTCACCACTCAGGTGCAGGTGATCCGCCGTCGCCTTGACCATCAACGCCAGTTCAGCGCAGCCGCGCTCGACGATGGCGTAAGCAACGGCATCCTGCTCGGCGACGCGAACGACGATCCGCGCGAGTTGGGCGATCCCGCCGAAATTCAGCGTCGGGTAGTAGATGCTGTGCATCAATCCCAACTCGTCGTCCAGCCCCAGCGCTTGGAGCACCGGAGCGGTCAGCGCCGTCGCCGCGCCACGCCCATCATAGGCGCGAATGACGGCTTCCAGCGCTTGCTGCCCCAGATAAAAACCACTGCCATAGTCGTCCATGATGTAGCCCCAGCCACCGCTGCGCCACGACTCCCCCGCCGCGTTGCGCCCGTAACAGGACGACCCGGTGCCGACGATCAGCGCGATGCCGGGTGCGCCCGCCGTGCCGCCCGCCAGCGCCACCCGCACGTCGTGATCGATGCCAATCACGGCAGCGGGATTCAGGTCCAGCCCGTTCAGCATCCCGCGCACGACTTCGACGTCGCTGGGCGCGCTGATGCCGCCCATGCCGACGAAGATGCTGTCGATCGCGCGCGTGCCGCAAGACTGGCACGCCGTCACGCATCGCTTGCTGTAGATTCGCAGTTCCGATTTGGAGATCGACGGCGTCGGGCTTGGACGCATCGCTGACGGCATAACCGATCATCCGACCTAATTCATCGAACACAATGCAGCGGGTATGCGTCCCACCACCGTCGATTCCCAATGCAAGTACCATGCGCTCTATCTGCTCCTTCGGCTGATCCGCGCCAGCGCGCGATCGCAAATAGCGCCTATTCTACCCGCAGATAGACCTCCGCAACACGGCGCGCCGCGATTTCGAGGCTGACGCTGCCGTTTTCGACCATCAGATCGCCGAGCGGGTTTTCGAGCAGATCGCACTGCTGCGCCGATTTGATCGTCAACAGTGCCGAACCGATCGTCGCCGTCTGCGGCTGATCGCTAGCGTTGAGCAGCCGGACGATCACACCAGCATGATCGTTAGCTTCCTTGACGTGCAGCGGCAGCACCGGCGCGCCCGGCAGCTTGAGGAGCGATCCGCTGGCGGGGAGCGTCGTCGGCTCCGCCGGGATTTCGCCCATGTGCTGGATCAGCGGCGCGGCGTTGGCGGCTTCCAAACCGAGCCGGTGGGCGCGTCCCTCGTCAAAATCACCGGCGGAGGGCTGAATCCGGTAGCGAGCGACAACCTTACCGGGTTGGTTGGCGCGGAAGTTGGTTTCCCAGTAGTTGTTCGTCACCCAGCCGAGCAGCATGGCTTTGCCGAGTTGGAAATCCATCTGATAGTGCCCGAAATGGAAATCGCCCAACTGGATCATCGGGTTATCAGGCAGCGCGACGGTCACGCTGCGCTGCGGGACTGGCGAAATCGACCCAGCCTTGCGCGGTGAAGTAGTCGCGGCAGACGCCGGGTAGCTGATCCGCGCCGGGAATCACCGGCTGCCCACCGATGTCGAAGCGAGCGGTCGCGTCCGGCAGGTTGAACGGGAACAGGATATAGGCGGCTTCGGGATGCGTGGTCAGCCCCATGTCCCACGCCGATTCGCACTCGATGAAGTCGGCGTAGTTGGGCAAGAATACGGTTTGCGTCAGCGTACCCTCGCAGCCCGGTGCGGTCAGTACCTGCGTCACGCGGATGCCGGTCGGCATGTGCGTGACCTGATGACTGACGACGGCGGACGGTTGGCGACGCTCCGCGACCCAATCTTTCTGCCAGCCGGACGGAATCTCCGCCAGCGGCGCGCTCCAATCCTGCTGGAACAGGAGCCAGCGCGCCCACGCATGATCCGTATCGGCGACCTGCTCGTGAACGTAGCCGTTGAGCGGATAGCCCGCGCTTTGATCGACCCACTCCCAATCAAGCTGTTTGTCGTAGAGCGAGACGATGCCGCCCTTCTCGGTATCGAAGGTCAGGCGATAGCGCTCGTTCTCGACGACTGCATCATCACTGGATGTCTGCCCGTCGAGCGTGTCAAGCAGCGCGGCGCGGGTGACAACCTGATAACCCAAAGCGGGAACTTGCGTCGGCGGCAGGATGAAATCGGGCGCGGCGTCGCGGTCTTGATGCTGGCGTCCGGCGGTTGTGTCGCTCGCAACGCCACGCGGATCGGTGCTGAAATAGGGCACCGCGCCGCTGATGGTACGCTCAAACGGCAGCGGATTGAAAATCGAGCAGGTCGTCGGCTTGCTCGCGAACGACATGCTGGGCGAAATCCGCCAGCGCGTCGCGTTGCAGCAGCAGGCTCAAGCTGCGCGCGGTGTAGGCGTAATTCGCTTTGTGATTCCATTGCGACAGCGTGTCTTCGCTGTAGGGATTGCGGATCGAGATGTCCGCGCCCCACGTATGCTCATCCCACAGATGCAGCGACTTCCAAGCGTTCGCCCGATGCCGCGCGAACGACTGCTCCGCCCACTGATGATCGGTCGGCGGCAGTGTGCTGACCGCCGCATAAATCGCATCGGCGGAACGCAAACGGGCGCGGCTGGCGCGGTTGATCGTCGTCTCGCGCGCGCTGCTGATGCTGCCGAAGTTCCAATAATCGGTCCAGTCACCGCGATAAGTTTGCAGATCGTACTGCTTGACCGCATCCCACCACATGCTGGGCGTCGCCAGCACGATCCGCGGGGTATGTCCGGCGGCGTTCCAAGCGTCGATGAAGGGCGTGAAGTCGAAAGCCGAGCCGTTATCGCCGTAGGGATGGTAGCTTTGCAGGAGCAAAATCGGCAGGGGATAACCGATCTCGTCCAGATATTTCTGCAAACGCGGCAGGCGCACGTTAGCGAGATCGTCGGCGTCGCGCCCGATACCCTCGCGCCAGCCTTTGTCGTAGGGCCAGCCGTTGTTGACCGGGATCGTCCGCCCGGATGGTCCCTGCCACTGAAAGACGTAGCGGGCGCGGCTGGAACGCACCGCCGAAGTGCGAGTTAATCGCCATCGTGAAGCCTTCGATGCCCACGTCGAGCAGCGCATCGACCAGCGACCAGTTCTCGCCGTTGACGTCGCAGTTCATGGCGTGACGGATGTTGAAGCCGTAGTCGTCGCGCAGACGGCGCAAGGGTTGGAAGCTCTCGATCAGTTGATCGGTGTCGAGCAGCGGCGTCAGGTTAGCGAACATGCCGGTGACTTCGACCCGTCCGGCGCGCTCTAAGGCGATCAAGCGCTCGACGTCGCGAGTAGAGGCGTTTTCAAGCCACTGCTGTAAAACGACCGTCGTTTCGACCGTCCAACGAAACGCGCCGTCCGTGTCGCGGTCGGCGTATTGCTCGGCGAGTTTGAGCGCCTCGTCGATGAAACGGGTATGTAGTTCGAAAACGACGGGCTGATCGTGGGTGTAGCCGATGTCGGTGTGGCTGTGGTGAACCAGATAAATTGTTTCAAGTGGGGGCATTTGCTTTTTAATCTTCCTTTTCGAACTTTTCGCTTGAAGGTAAGCAAATCGGGGTGGAGTTTAGCACCCCACCCCATACCGCTCACCTCTAATTAGGAACCACTGCCCGTTTTGTGCAGGTTGAGGATGATCGGCAGTGCACTCTGCCACCACGTCGTCGGTTGGATGTAGGAGTCATCGGCGGTGGGCCAGCCCGTCCAGTAGGTCGTATCGAACGGCACCAGCTTCTTGGCTTGCGTCAACGGAATGATGACCGTCTCGTCGTAGAGATACTTGTAAGCATCGACCACCAAACCGGGGATCGACGGATCGCCCAGCGGGAGCGAGCCAATCTGGTCGACAATGTCGGTGTAGGCTTTCGTGCCTTCGGTGTTCCAGCGCTGGTAGTTATTGCCACCGGGCGCGGGCTGACCGATCGGCGCGTAGAAGTGCGACGTGAAGTGGCTCATCGAATTCCACGGCTCGTTGACCGAACCACAGGCGTCCCAGTTCCAGATGCCTTCGAAGTTGCCGGAGTCGCGGTTCGCCCAGTTGGTCGAGTTTGCCAGCGGATGGCTGGTCGCATCGATGCCCGCCGAACGGAGCTGTTCGACGATCACGTTCATGCTGCGGATGCCTTCGTCGAAACCCGACGGCGCGATGATGTCGAGACTCAGCGATTTGCCATCTTTCTCGTAAATGCCGCTGCCGTTGAGCGTCCAACCGGCGGCTTCGATCAATGCCTTGCCGGCATCCGGCTCGCCGTTCGGATCGATGGTCATACCCGCATCAACAATCGCGTTGATGAAGGGATCCATCGCCGGGTACTCGACGAACATGGTCTTGGAGGGCACGGTGGTGCCTTCGTAAGCAATCGTGACGATCTGGTTGCGGTCGATGATCAAGCTGACCGCTTTACGCATGTTCGGGTCGTCCCACGGCGCGACGGTCGTGTTGAGCGTCAGCTGACGCGGGCAGGGGTCCGCCCACGCATACGGCGGATCGGCATACCATGCGACCACGTTCGGGTTTTGCATCTGGATCGCTTGGAACGCGCCCAACGAAACGTCCATCGAGCTATCAAGCTGGTGGGCAGACATCAGGAGCGCTTTGTTTTCTTCAGAGCCAGAAATCTGCCAGATCAGCCGTTTCGGTTCCGGCAATTGCTGGAAGCCGGTAGTTGCGCCCCACCAATCATCGCGGCGATCCCAAACGAACTGGGTCGGTGCAGCCGTGACCAGCTTATAGGGACCGGTACCAATCGGCCAGCCCTTGTCGGGGTCGTAGTTGGTGAACGTGAAGGGGTCTTTCCCTTCCCAGACGTGCTTGGGCTGAATATTGATGCCACCCCAGATGCGCACCGAGAAATAGTCCAACTGGAAGCGCGGATTCGGCGCGAGCAGGTCGAACTCGACCGTCAAGTCGTCGATTTTCTTCACTGAGGAGACCCACTGCTGCATACTGGCGGCATCGGCGAGCGTCGCCGTGCTGTCGTCGAGCAGCATTTGGATCGTGAACACGACGTCGTCAGCCGTGAAGGGTTCACCATCCGACCACAGGACGCCATCACGCAGATTGAGCGTCCACACGTCCTGTGCGTCATTGGCGGTGAAGCTCAAGCCAAGCCACGGATCAATATTGCCGGTTTCGTAATTGAGGATAAAGAGCGGTTCCCACAAAACTTGGTGCGCGCCTTGATTCTGATTGGTGCCGGGAACCAGATAATTGAAGTTGGTCGGGTTGGGAACTGACGATTTGTCGATGTCGAAGATCACGGTATCTTCACGGGCGACGTCTTGAGCGGATACGCCTGCCACCAGCGTGCCCAGCATCAGAACGACGATCAAAACGAGGCAGAGACGCCCCAAGTGCATTTTCATAGCTTTTTCTCCTCAAGGTTATTCTTACTTGCCAAATTGTTCTTTCGCGCCAGCGTCTGTATCAGCGATCACCTCCTTGGGCACTCAAGCGACTGAGCGGCATCAGGAATTACCGGTCTAGCGAAATTGGCGTCACTGGCGGTTTCGGGTACGATCCAAATGAGTGAAAGCGGACGGTAACTATCGAAACCGCTCGATGACTAGATTTGAGACGGAAAAACCTACAACTTTCGCATTCAAGAACACTGCTTCAACAAACTATCACATGGATTATACGTATTATCACAAAAAATAACAAGCAATCACATATATTCACAATTTGTGCTAGAATAACAGGTATGCGAACGAAGAAAGCATGACGGTATGATTCCAGAGCAGCGGCGACGCGACATCTTGAAAATGATCACCGCCCAAGGCGTCAGCACGATCCAAGAACTGAGCCAGAAGTACGGCGTGTCGGAAATGACGATCCGGCGCGACTTGAAGGCATTGGAAGAGGGCGGACAGCTTCAAGCGACGTATGGCGGTGCGGTGACGCTGCCCGAAAAACCGGAGCAAGTCGAGTCCACCTATCTCGTCAAAGCCCGCTTGAATATCGATCAGAAAACGAGCATTGCCCGTTACGCCGCCGAGCACTTTGTCGACCATCACGATGTGATCGTCTTGGAGCCGGGGACGACCGTCACGGCGATGGTGCCGTTTCTGAGTGACAAGCAAGATTTGACGGTCGTCACGAACGGTCTGTACACGGCGAACGCGCTGCAAACGCTGCTCGCGCAAGCGACGGTGATCTGCACCGGCGGCATCCTACGCAACGTTTCGTTTTCATTCGTGGGACCGGTCGCCGAGGGTTTTTTCCAGCAGTTCTACGCGCGCACACTGTTCTTATCGGGTATCGGCTTAACGCTGGAGGCGGGCATCACCGACCCGCAGATGATCGACACACAGGTCAAGAAGGCGATGATCGCCCGTGCGGACCGCGTGATCGTACTTCTAAACTCAAGCAAATTCGGCATCAAATCGCTCACCCCCGTCATCGACGTCAAAGACATCGACATTTTGATCACGGACGAAGGCGCGCCCACCGCCATGCTGACCCAGATGCAAAGCATGGGCGTGGACGTTCACGTCGTGCCGGTGTAGGCGCTGCCCGTTCAATTTAGATTTTGGCTTTAACGTATTTTAAAGGCGGTATTATGCACAAAAACGTACGCGATCCTCACGTGCCGACCGCGTCCGGTGTTTATGATCTTTTCCCGACTTTTCCGCTGCCTGCCGGGCAGATCCGGTCAGGGTATGGGGCGTTAGCGGAGATCATCGCGGAGCGGATTCGAGCAGGCGCGCGCTCGATTGCCATCGACGGGTTTGCGGGCGTCCTGTGGTCCGTCCTGCACAGTGAACTCGAAACGGCGCTCGAACCGTTCGGACTGGCGTTGGCATGGCACGACACCGCCTCGGCGCTGCTGCCCGAACCGGAAATCTTGGAGCGCATCGCCGACTATCTCGGCGGGGACGATCCACTGTTTGGTCGGCTGTGCGAACGCGAGCTGATCGATTTTTTTGATCCCGCGCGTTTGGACGCTCTCAGCCAATCGCCGCCTGATCGGACGGTGATCGTTTACGGTGTCGGTGCAGCGCTGTCCGGCGCAATTGATACCGTGATCTACGTCGACCTCCCCAAAGACGAACTCCAACACCGGATGGAGGCGGAGATCGTCACCAACTTGGGCAGCGATCAAGCCAGCTACAAGCGGAGCTTCTTCGTCGATTGGGTCGTGCTCAATCGACATAAAGCGGAACTGCTGCCCAAAATCGACTGGTTCGTCGATGGGCAGCATCCCGCACAGCCAACGCTGATGGCGGGTAACGATCTCCGCCAAGCGCTCCGGCAGATGAGTGAGACTTGCTTTCGCGTGCGACCGTGGTTTTCGCCGGGTCCGTGGGGCGGTCAATGGATGAAGCAGCATTTCCCCGGTCTCGACCCCGATGCGCCGAATTACGCATGGTCATTCGAGTTGATCACGCCGGAAAACGGGCTGGTACTGGCGAGCGCTAATGAAACGCTCGAATGCTCGTTCGACCTGCTCATGTTCGGGAATTATCGCGCGGTGCTGGGCAAAGCAGCCGATCGCTTTGGCTACAATTTCCCGATCCGCTTTGACTATCTGGACACCATCGACGGCGGCAACCTCTCGGTGCAGGTTCACCCCCGCCCCGAATACATCCAGCAGCAGTTCGGCGAACCGTTCACGCAGGACGAAACCTACTACATCACCACCTGCGAACCGGGCGCTCAGGTGTATCTCGGCTTCCGCGATGGCGTCGATCCGGCAGCTTTCCGTCAAGAGGTGGAACGCTCCGGGCGCGAAGGCATCACTATCGAGATCGACCGCTTCGTCAACCGGGTCGATGCCCATCCGCATGACTTGTTTCTGATCCCCAATGGGACGATTCACGGCAGCGGCGCGAACAACCTCGTACTGGAAATCAGCGCGACACCCTACATCTACACTTTCAAGATTTACGACTGGATGCGGCGCGACCTCAACGGCAACCTACGCCCGATCAATATCGAGCGGGCGTGGCAAAACCTGTACTTCGAGCGTCAAGAAGCGTACGTCGCTGAGCAGTTATGTCCGCAGCCGTCCGCGATCCGCGCAGGCGCGGGCTGGCGCGAAGTCTTCGTCGGAACTCACGAAGAGCTGTTCTACGCGGTGCATCGCTACGAATTCGAGCAGGAGATCGCCGCGTCAACCGACGAGCGCTGTCACATTCTCAATCTGGTTGAAGGGCAAGCGATCACCGTCGAAACGGATAACGGCTATCGCGCTCAATTCAACTTCGCCGAAACCTTCGTGATCCCGGCAGCGGCGAAATCGTATCGCCTGATCAACGCCGGCGATCAGCCGTGCAAGGTTGTCGTCGCCTTCGTCAAATAACCCGAACACCTTCACTACCTGAACGCGGATCGCCACTCGATCCGCGTTTTTGATTCCGGCAATTGTCAACCCTACCCCCTGAATCTGGGGGGTAGCTGCTGCTTGACAAAAATTAGCTACTGAGTGTATAGTTTTCCAGAAAATTAGAATCACAGTGTATAGGTTTATATGTCAGTCAAACACGCCCTGCTCGCCCTGCTCTACCAACGCCCAATGCACGGTTATGAACTGGGCAAGCAGCTCAATTTGGCGATCAATGCCGAATGGGACGTCAAACCGGGGCAGATCGCCAGCACGCTGACCCGGCTCAAAGACGCTGATCTGGTCGATTACGAGATCGAGCAGATCGACGACGCGCCCGACCGTAAGGTCTACTGCCTGACTGACGAAGGGCGGCGCGAACTGGAAAACTGGTACCAGACGCCGGAAGTCCGCGAATACCGGCTGGGCGATGCCTTCTACGTCAAGCTGGTGCTCAGCTTGATCGGCGGTCCGGTCAAGCCGGAGCAGGTCTTGTTGATCCAACGGCGCGAGCTGTATCAGCAGTTGCACGAGGCGACCGAACTGCGCCGTCAAGCGGATCCGCGCACGCAGCTGCCTTGGCTGCTGCTGCTGGAAAGCGCGACCATGCACCTCGAAGCTGACTTGCGCTGGATTGAAATGTGCGAAGCGCGGCTCGCCGACCTCAAGGATTACTCGCCGCCCCAACCGAAGCAGAAAACGCGCGGCAGACCACGCCGCAAGCGATCACCTATGCCTACGCGCAGTCCATCTGAGGACTGAAAAGTCGAGATAAGGAAAAACTATGTCAATCGTACACACGGAAGCACTCAGTAAGGTCTACGGCACAACCGAGCAGCCGTTTCGCGCCCTCAGCGACATCAACTTGAGTGTCGAAAAGGGTGAATTCGTCGCCATTATGGGCGCGAGTGGCTCCGGCAAGAGCACGCTGCTCTATCTCTTAGGCGGGCTGGACCAGCCCACCAGCGGCAAAGTCTGGCTGCAAGACAGCGACCTGACCCAGTTGAACGACGATGCGCTTTCGCGGCTGCGCCGGGAATCGCTCGGCTTCGTCTTTCAGTTCTTCAATCTCGTCCCTGTGCTGACCGCGCGCGAGAACGTCGCCATGCCGCTGATCCTCGACGGCGTTGCCCGTGCCGATGCGCTGAAACGCGCGGACGATGCGCTGGCGCGCGTCGGTTTGGCGGACCGGGGGACACACCGTCCGTCCGAACTCTCCGGCGGGCAGCAGCAGCGCGCCGCACTCGCGCGGGCGCTGATCGCCGAGCCAGCCGTGATCCTCGCCGACGAGCCGACCGGCAACCTCGACTCGCGGTCGAGCGATGAAGTCGTCCAAATGCTCCGCGAAACGGTCGACAAATGGGGGCAGACCATGATCTTGGTGACGCACGATCCGCGCGTCGCCGCCCATGCCGACCGGATTGTCTTCCTCAAGGATGGCGGCATCGTCGACGACAACCGGCTCAAGGGACAAGGCAACGCCGACCAAATCCGCAGCCAACTCAGCAAAATGGCGCTGGGATAGAAGGATTAACATGACTACTCGATCAAGCTTGGGCGCGACCGCATGGCAAATGACGCTGATGGGGCTGCGCTACCTCGGCGGGCGCAAACTGCGGACCGTCTTAACCACACTGGCGATCGTCTTCGGCGTCGCCTTGATCTTCGCCATCAATTTGGCGCTGCCGTCGTTCACGAATGCTTTTAAAGAATCGATGAGCGGCGTTTCCGGGGCAGACATTCAGATCGTCAGCACCTCCGGTGACTCGTTCGCGCCTGATACGGTGCTGGCACAGGTCGCCGCCGTCCCACACGTGCAAGCAGTCAGCGGCAGCTTGGAGCGCAGTTTCACTCTGCCGACGCTCAGCAATAACCCGCTCGGCGATACTTCTCAGATCGACCTGATTGGAGTTGATCCCACCAGCGCCGAGAGCGTGCGCCACTTCACCATGAGCGAGGGGCGCTTTCTGCAACCCGGTGACGAGGGGAATGCGGTCATCCCGGCAGGCTTGGCGGAACTCTCCTCTCAGCTTAACATCGGCACGACCTTCCCGCTGATCACGGCGGGCGGTTTGAAGCTCTATACCGTCGTCGGGCTGCTGGCGGAACAAGGCAGCCTCTCCAACCCGGAAATCTACGTATCGTTGAGCGATGCACAGGCAGCACTCAACCAACCGGGGCTGATCAATAGGGTCGAGGTCTCGGTCGATGCCAATGCGGATCGCGCGGCGGTCGAGCACGACATTCTGCAAACGCTGGGCAGCAGTTTCCAACTCGATGCAGCTTCCAATTCGCTAGACAGCCTTACGGCGGTGCAGCTCGGCATGACCGTCCTCGACCTGCTCGGCGTGCTGGCGCTGATGCTGGGGGCTTTCCTGATCTTCAATACCTTCCGCACGGTGGTCGTCGAGCGCCAGCATGACTTAGCGATGCTGCGAGCGATCGGCGCAACGCGCCGCCAGATCACGTTGATGATCCTGATCGAGAGCCTGATTCAGGGGATCGCCGGGACGATCATCGGCTTGATCCTCGGCTACCTGCTGGCGGCAGGCTTGAGCAATGTCATGTCGGGTATCATGAGCAGCTACTTCAGCGGGCTTGACGTGACCCTCCAGATCACGCCGGGCGCAGTGCTGATGTCGGTCGTGCTGGGATTAGCGGCAACGCTGATCGCCGGGTATCTCCCGGCGCGCGCCGCCGGACGCACCTCCCCGCTCGAAGCCCTGCGTCCCGAAGAACCCGCCGGATTCCACCGGGCAGCCCGCTGGAGCTTGATTGTCGGCGGATTACTGATGCTGGCGGCGATTGCGCTGCTCGCCAGTGGCAGTAAGGGTGCCGTCGGTGGTGCGCTCCTGTTCTTGATCGGCATGATCGTCGCTTCGCCGGGCTTAGTCCTGCCGGTCGCGCGACTGTTCAGCCCACTGCTAACGCTGTGGTTTGCCCGCGAGGGTGATCTCGCGCGCGGCAATCTCGTGCGCCAACCGGGACGCGCCGCGATCACCGGCAGCACGCTCATGATCGGGCTAGCGGTCCTGATCTTGATGTTCGCCACCGTCAGCGCGTTCGACCAATTGGTGACCAACCTGACCAACCACAGCTTTTCCAGCGACATCGTCTTGATCCCGCCGGCGATCAGTGTTTACGACAGCGTCGTCGGCGCGAACAGCGATCTTTCGGCGAAGCTGGCAGCGCTCCCGGAGACACAGACCGTATCCAGCCTGCGTTATGCCTCGGCAAAGTCGGGCGAGCAAACCCTCTCCGTGATGGGCATCGACGAGACGACCTATCAGCAAGTCGCGTCACTTGAATTCAATCAAGGGCAAGCGGACGAAGCCTTCGCGGCGCTCGACACCGGACGCAATGCGATCCTCAGCCCGCTAGCGCTGACGGCGCTCAAGACCGAGTACGGCGGTGACTTCACTCTACAGACCGCCGAGGGTGCGCAAACTTATCACGTGGTCGGGGTTGCCAGCGACGTGCTGACCTTCAAGATCGCGTCAGTTTTCATCTCGCAGGCGAATCTCGCTGCCGACTTCCACAAGACCGAAGACGTGCTGATCTTCATGAATTTGAAGCCGGGTGCCGACAAAACGGCAGCGCTCGCCGACGTGCAGCAAATCGTGAAGGACTATCCGCAGTTCACGGCACACCTGAGCGGGCAGTACCGCGATACCCTCATGGAGACGACCAAAGGCGCGTTCGCGATCTTCTATGCGCTCGCCATCCTGATCCTGATCCCGGCGGCGTTGGGGCTGCTCAACACGCTGACGATCAACATCCTCGAACGCACCCGCGAGATCGGGGTCGTGCGGGCGGTGGGCGGCAGCCGTCGACAGGTGCGGCGGATCGTCACCGCCGAGGCACTGCTGCTCGGCATTTTCAGCGCGGCGCTCGGCGTGCTCACCGGAGTCGCGATCAGCTACGGTTTCATCGGCGCTTTCAGCACGATTGGCTGGAAAGTAACTTTCGTCTTCCCGGTGATCGGCGTGATCGCCGCGATCATCGTCGGGGTGCTGCTGGCGCTGTTCGCCGCCATCCTACCCGCGCGTAACGCCGCCAAGCTCGACATCATCCGCGCCCTGCAATACGAGTAATTCGCAGCATCTAAGCATAAGACAAAAGAGTCCGGGGTGCCCGGACTCTTTTGCTGTATTCCTACTTCGCGCTCAACTGAAAAATCGTCGTCGTCTGATAGGTCGCGCCGGGATCAAGCCGCGTGCTGGGGAAATCCGGCTGGTTGGGCGAATCGGGGAAGTGCTGCGTTTCTAGCGCGCAGCCGTCGCCCTGCCGATAGAAGTGTCCACTCGGTCCGATCCACGGCTGAGTCGGGTCACTCCACTGCCCGATATAATTGCCGACGTAGACTTGAATCCCCGGCTCGGTCGTCCAAATTTCCAGCGTGCGACCGAGACTCGGCTCGTAGAGGACGGCGGCGCGCAGCAGCGACGTATCGGTCAGATCAGCGCGGTTAAGCACAAAATTATGGTCGATCCCGCGCGCATCCCCACCCATCAACTGCGGATCAGACGAGCGCGTTGCCGGACCGATTACGGTCGGCGTGCGGAAGTCGAACGGCGTCCCCGCGACCGGCGCGATCTCTCCGGTCGGAATCTGGTGTTCGCTGGTCGGCGTGTAGCGGTCGGCGTTGATCCAGAGGATCTGGTCGTCGATCGTCCCGCTGCCCTCGCCTTTCAGATTCCAATAGGAGTGATTGGTCAGGTTGACGATCGTCGGCTGATCAGTCGTAGCGGTGTAATCGAGCCGCAGCGCGTTCTGGTTGGTCAGCGTGTAAACGACGGTCACGTCGAGATTGCCGGGATAACCGGCTTCCATGTCGGCGCTGAAATAGCTCAGCTCAAGGGCGACACCGTCGTCGGTCTCGCTGGCTTTCGCCGACCAAATGACTTTGTCGAAACCTATCGCCCCGCCGTGCAGCGAGTTCGGACCGTTGTTCAGAGCAAGCGTATACTGGACGCCGTCGAGCGTGAACTTGCCCCCATCGATGCGATTGCCGAACCGCCCGATCAGCGCGCCGAAGAAATTGGCGGTACAGGTCTCGTAATCCTCTAGCTTGGAAAAACCAAGCACAACGTTGGTCAGATTGCCGTAGCGATCCGGCGCTTTCACCGAGGTGATAGTGCCGCCGTAGGTGATGATTTTGACTTCCATACCCTTGACGTTGGTCAGCGTATATTGGTCGACCGCCTTGCCGTCGGCGGTTGTCCCATAATTGCTTTTGGTAATCGTTGCTCCGTTAGCCATGATCGAACCTGTCACTGTCAGAATAAAGATAGCCACCAATGCTAACGTGGGGCTGCCACGTCGCGCAATCAAACCATCACCTTGCCGAGAAGCCAAGGCATCAAATTCCTTTAGCCTTTAATGCGCAGATATTGTCGATGGTCAAGCTGTTGATTAGGGCTTAAACTGCGCTACCAAATTTCTTATGTATTAACCAAACAAAGCTTCCATAGTATAACTAACGTGTAAAATCGCTCATGTGCGCACTTTTCTGTCGCTACACCTTGAGACCAAGCTCCATGCCCAACCAGCAAGAACAATATCATTTGCCGCCGATCACACGCTTAGCGATCATCATCGAGCTTGCCATCATCCTCGGCGCGGTGCTTTTGGCGACCCGCCAGCAGTTGAACCTCTCCCCGATCCTCCAATGGAGCGGTCCTGATCTGCCACTGCTCACGCATGGTGCCGGATTCGCAGCGCGAATTTTCCAAGAAACCGGCGCGATTCCCTTGTGG
This sequence comes from uncultured Chloroflexia bacterium, assembly GCA_963727545.1. GTDB lineage: Bacteria > Chloroflexota > Anaerolineae > Aggregatilineales > Phototrophicaceae > Flexifilum. The sequence goes on along the minus strand of CAVSGS010000007.1, from coordinate 118,626 downwards.
AATCCGTTTATCGGCAACGGCGAGCCGATGCTGGAAAGCGTGCAATCGTTCGTCCTCAACCCGCTGATGTTCGGTCCGATTCTGCTGCTTGGTTCCGTCATCGGAACCAAAGTCGGCATCCTACTGCATATCGTGATCATGGGTTTAGGCGGCTGGGCGCTGGGGCGGATGCTCGGTTTGCGCTGGGCGGGACGCATCATGCTGGGCGTCTTCCTAGTCGGCAGTGGCAGTATGGCTGCCCCGATGGGGCGCGGCTTGTATCAGACGACTCTGAGTCAGGCTTATCTGCCTTGGATCTTCGCCGGGTTGATCGGAACGCTCTATACCAATCATCGCTGGTGCATTGGGCTGTTCACCATCGCCACGATGCTGCTGGTTTTTGCCGGGACATTTTGGTACGTCCTGCCAGCGGCAATCTCGTGCGCGATTCTGAGCGTTTTCGCGCTCAATTTGTCCAACTTTGCGATCAATCGTCCAACTTTGCGTCGATTATTCATTGCCGCGTTCTTCATCGCCGGGTTGTGCGCCATTCGCCTTTTGCCGATCAACCGCGCGCTGCTGCACCATCCGCCCAGCTCAGATCCAAGCCAGACCACGTTTCTTATCAAGCTGAGCACCTATTTTTCGCCACTCACACCAGCCGCGAACGGTCAAGACTGGTGGATGAATTTCCATTATGTGCTGCCTGGGCTTTTCGCTATCCTGATCGGCGTAGCGCTGGTTATCCTGCTGATCGGGGGTTACCGGCGTGAGGCATTCGGTCCCAAGCTCTGGCGGATTATCGTGCCCGCGATCCTGATCATCGGATTATTCACCCTGTGGGGGCAAGGGGAAACCGATTTCAAAAAGTGGGTCTATGCCCAACTTCCCGTCCTCAACGATTGGCGCAATACCGGGCGAATCGCCGCCGCCGCCAGTCTGTGGGTGGTCGTGATCGCGGCAATCGGTTTTGACACGATTATCAACTTTCTGTCGCAATCTTATCGCCGCCACGAAACCCTCATGGGTAGGTTGCAACCGCTCAGCCGATCGCGGCAGGCGATTGTTTCCAGCCTGCCGTTGATCGCCGTATTTCTCGTAGCGGGCGGCATCGCCGCGCTCGACGTATTGGGAAATTGGGATCGCTTCAATGGTCTCGTCGACATCACGCAGGAAACGAACCGAATCTACGTCTTTCATGGCGAGTCTGATGGACTGGCTTTTCTGCGGTCACGCTTCCCTGAACTCGATGCTGCTCGTCCAGACTCAGGCGTGGGTCAATCACTTTGGCTTCGTAGACACGCTTTCACGTTACGTTTTTGGCGATGCCGACGTCTTCACTCACGGGCTGGCACCGACGATTGGCAACAACGCACCAATGCACTTTCCCGGCAAATACGCCCTCAGCACAAACTACGACTTTCTCGGCTGGATCCGAGAAAACGGGTACGTACCGGTCGAGGATTTTCCGCGTGCCGATGACGTACCGATCGTCTGGTATAACCCCGACATTCCGCCGTACGCTTTTTGGGTGCCAAGCGGTCGCTTGACGGCAGACAACGGAAAAGCGCTCACTGCTAGCGAGACCCATGCCGTCACCTATCTACATCGCATCAACAGCATCGATCTCATCGTCAGCGACGCCTATCCGGTCAATGCCGTACTGGTCATCAATGAGACGGATTATCCGGGTTGGACGGTCACGGTCAACGGCAGCCCGGCGACGGTTGAATTGATTGCCGGGCGTTTGGGAGTCAGGTTGTCACCTTCGCCCAATCCCGGTGAGCCAACCTATGTGACCTTCAGCTACCAGCCGCAATCGCTGCGAACCGGCGCAATTATCCTGTTTATCACCGGCATCATTTTTGTAGGCTACCTGCTGAGGCTGGATCGGTTTAGCCAACGGACGATCAAGTTCTGAGATCGCGCCCCGATCGGTTTCGTGGAGAACAATAGGGGAAAATCTGCGACACCCGGTTGCCTATTCCGCAAGGCGGTCGAGCTTTTCCAGCCGGGTCACGCGATACTGAGGATAAGTGTAGAGCGCAGCATCGCCGGTGGAAAGCTCGGTAGCGACCGGCTCATCCAATTCGACCCGCGCCTCGTAACTGCTTGAGCCTTCCGGCGCGGTGTAGTCGATCCTGAAGTCAGCCCACCGGGGCGTTTCGCCGTCGGCGGCTTGCGCGATCAGCGCCGTCTGCTGCGGATACTCGAACCAGCGCCAGCCTTCGCGCTGCCAAATCGCCGCCTCAGCGGCTTGGAGCAAGCCGGATTCCAGCGCGCTCCAACCACGATAATGTCCGCGCAGCGTCGCAACTGATCCCGACCGTGCCGCGATCTGATCCGCTTGTGCCGCTTCAACGTAAGCCCACAAGTGACCGGTCGGCAGGTCGAGCAGCGTCGGCGCGAAGACGTGCCCGCCAAAGTGACTGACCCGCCAGACGCGCAGATGATCGCCGGCGTGCTGCTGGCGCAGGTATTTGTAAAGCGGATAGCCAAACTTGGCGCAGGCGACATCGACCGTACCGTGCGTGCACACCAACAGATCGCGCACGTTGGCAGCAGCGACGCGGTACGGCTCAAAACGCGATAGATCGGCGGGCGTCTCATAGAGCGCCCAGAGTAGCGCTGCCCAGCTGATCCTTCAGGGACGAGATATTCGCGCTGGTCGTAACGGGTGAAAGGCGGATCCGGGCGCGTGTAGTGGATCACGCGGCGAAAACCGGGGCGCGAGTATTCCGCGTCCGGCGCGACCATCAACACCAGATGATCGTAAGGCACACCCTCGTAATAACGCTTAAGCCATAATTGCAGCAGATCAATGGCTGCTTGAGGCAGCTTACCCGCCCGCTCGTAAATGTCCTGCTGCCATGGCAGCGGCGTTTCGACGACGATCGCGTCCGCGAACGACCCCGCCGAGCCAACCGGATCGAGACCACGCTGCCGCGCCAGCACGTTACAGGCGCAGGTCGCCGTCACCGGACGATTCACGAAACCCGCTCACGCTTCAGCACGACCGGCTGCCTAGCAGCGGCGCTTTTGTGGGTCCGTCCAATCGGAATCACCATCGGCGTTCCGGTGATCGGGTCCGGGACGACACTGACAGTCAATCCCGAACACGTCGCGCACCAACGCCTCATCGACCACCGTGTCCGGCTCGCCCTGCGCGGCGATCTGCCCGCCTTTGATCGCCACCAAATGATCGGCATAGCGACAGGCGTGATTGAGATCGTGCAGCACCATGACCATCGTCTTGCCGCGCTCGACGTTGAGGTCGTGCAGCAGGTCGAGCACCTCAATCTGATAGGCAAGGTCGAGAAAGGTCGTCGGCTCGTCGAGCAGGATCAAGTCGCTGTCCTGCGCCAGCGTCATGGCGATCCACGCGCGCTGACGCTGCCCACCGGACAGCGCATCGACCGGACGATCGGCAAACGGCGCTATCTCCGGTGATCTCCAGCGCTTCGGCAGTGATGCGCTCGTCCTCTTTCGACCACTGCTGCAACCAACCCTGATGCGGATAGCGCCCCTGCGCGACCAATTCATGCACGGTCAAGCCCTCCGGCGCGACCGGTCCCTGCGGCAGAATGCCGAGCCGCTTCGCCAGTTCTTTGGTCGGCAGCTTCCAGATGTCTTGGCTTTCCAGCAGAACACTGCCCGCGCGCGGCTTGAGCAAGCGCGAAATCCCCCGCAGCAGCGTCGATTTGCCGCAGCCGTTCGGTCCCACCAGCGCCGTGATCTGTCCGTCGGGAATAGTCAGGCTCAAGCCTTCGATGATCGCCGCGCCGTCATAGGCGAGGGTTAGCTGATTTGCGCGGAGTTCGGTCATGGTAAAGCCTCTCCAACAAAAATGTCATTGTAGGGGCGTAATATATTACGCCCCTACGGGGATCGTCTAGCCATTCCGGCTGCGATACAACAGGTACACAAAATACGGCGCGCCGATCATGGCGGTGACGATGCCGACCGGCAGTTCGCTCGGCGCGATCACCGCGCGCCCGATCAAGTCGGCGAGCATCACCAACGCGCCACCCAGTATTGCGCTGATCGGGAGCAGCCCCTCGTGAGACGGTCCCACCAACCGGCGGGCGATGTGCGGCGCGACCAAGCCGACGAAACCAATCGTACCGGAAACGGCGACCGCCGCGGCTGCCAGCGCCACGCTGAGGATCAGCAGCAAACCACGCTGACCCTCGACGCGCAGCCCCAAGCCTTTCGCTGTGTCATCGCCGAGATTGAGCAGGTTCAACGAGCGCGCGGAGATCAACGCCAGCGGCAGGCAGACGATCAGCCATGCGCCGAGCACGTAGACGTGATCCCACTTGCGCCCGTTGACGCTGCCCGTCAGCCAGACGTAAGCCTGCTGCACGTCGGTGATGTTGCCGAAGACCAGCATGACCGTCGTCACCGCACTGACTAACGACTGCACCGCGATTCCGATCAGGATCAGGCGGATCGGTGTGGTGCTGCCCTTCTTCCACGCGAACAGGTAGATCGCGCCCGCCGCGATCAACGCTCCGGCGAAGGACGCGAACGGCAGCAAACTGATCGGAATGGTCTTGAACCAGACGATCAGGCTGACGGCAACCAGTCCCGCGCCGCCACTCACGCCCAGCAGGTAAGGATCAGCCAGCGGATTACGGGTGATGCCCTGCATGATCGCGCCGGAAGCCGCCAACGCCGCGCCGACCAGAAACGCCAGCACAATTCGCGGCAGCCGGAAGCTGTCCACGACCAGCCGCAGGTTGGCGTAATCCGGGTTATCCTGATTGACGTTCAGGATCGTGCGGACGACTTCCAGCGGTGGGATGTCGTATTCGCCGTAGCTGACGCTGACGATCAGCGTGCCAAGCGCGAACAGCAAGATCAGCGTGGCGACCAACGGCACGCGCCGGTCGAAGCGGTACGAAAGCGGCGGACGGCGCAGCCGCAGCGTAATCCACGTCGGTTTGGGATGATCGGGCGTCGTCATCATTTTACCGCAGCTGACGCCGTGCCAGCAGAATGAAGAACGGCGCGCCGAGCAGCGCCATGATCACCCCGACGGGCAGTTCTTGCGGGCGGATCACGATCCGCGCGCCGACGTCACCGACCGTGACCAAGATCGCGCCGAGCAGCGCCGAGTAAGGGATAATCCAGCGATAATCCACCCCGGCGATAAAGCGAACGAGGTGCGGAATCACCAGCCCGACGAAACCAATCGGACCCGCCAGCGCGACCGCGCCGCCCGCCAGCAGCACCACGACCAGCGCCGCCAGACCTTTGATCCAGAGCGTGTTCTGCCCCAAGCCTTTCGCCACGTCGTCGCCGAGGCTCATCGTCGTGATCTGGCGGCTGATCAGCAGCGATCCGATCAACCCGGCGATCATGTAGGGCGCGGTCTGCGCCAGCAGCGCCATGTCGCGCCCGGCGAGCGCGCCCGCCGTCCAAAAACGGATTTGGTCGAGCGTCTCGCGGTCGCGAATCAAGATCGCCGTCGTGAACGAGGAGATGAACGCCGTCAGAATCACGCCCGCCAGTGTCAGGCGGAGCGGCGTCGCGCCACCCCGCCCCATCGAGCCGAGGGCGTAGACCAGCACCGCCGCGACTGCCGCGCCGATGAAGCCGAAGAAGGCGTAAGCCGAAAGCGGCAGATCGCCCAGCAGGAACACCGCCAGCACGACCGCGAACGCTGCCCCGCTGTTGATACCCAGAATGCCCGAATCCGCCAGCGGGTTGCGCGTCAAACCCTGCATGATCGCCCCGGCGACCGCCAGCGACGCGCCGACCAGCGCGCCGGAGAGCACGCGCGGCAGCCGCACGGTCTGGATGATCAAATGCTGAAAGGAGCCATCCGGCGCGAAGATCGCGGCGAAGACGGTACTCGGCGCGATGTCCGCCGCGCCCAGTGTGATACTCCACAGCAGGCAGACGATCAGCAACCCGAGGCAGACAAGCAGCCCCGGCAGCAGCAGGGTGCGGCTGCCGAGGATACGTTGACCCCGCTGATGCGTCGGTTTCACGCGAGTGGTCATGCCGAACTCGCCAACCTCACTATGAGGCTGGCTCAGCCGTAGCGAGTGGCTCAAGCCCCATCGCGGTTCGCAGCTGCGGGACGATCCCATCGACCAGATAGGGAATGCTCAGCACGGTATTGAACTGAAGCGCGTCGTCCAAATCGCCGGGGACGAACAGGACGTGTCCCGCTTTCACGACATCCAGCCCGCTGATCAACGGATCGGACTCGATCCCGGCGCTGCCATTTTCGGCAAACTGCGTGCCCAAGAAGACCAGCATGTCTTGATTCAGCAGGTCAAGCCGTTCGCTGCTGAGATTGGCATAGAAGCTCTCGCCGGCAACTTCGACCAGTTCATTCGGAATGACAAAGCCAAGGTCAGTGAAGAACCGTCCGCGCGGATCTTGGGCGGTGTAGAAGCCGTAGGTTCCGCTGAAGTTATAGGCAACCGCGACGGTCTTATCGGCGAATTCGGGGTTATCCGTGCGCGCCTGTTCCAGCTTCGCTTCGACGTCGCTCACCAGCGCGTCGGCTTCCGCTGATTTTCCAACCGCCGCGCCGATCAGCTTGGTCGTTTCCTGCCATGGCATCCCGAAGTCGATGTAATCGCCGGACTGGGCAATCGTCGGAGCGATCTGCGACAGGGAATCGTATTCGTCCTGCGTAATACCGGAATAGACCGCAACGATCAGATCGGGCTTGAGGGCGAGGATCGCCTCGTAATTCAGACTGCCGTAATCCATATTGAGCACTTCGGGGGCATCCCCTTCGACCATATCCTGCGCCCACGGGAAAATCGCGTTGGTCGTATCGCCATACCAGTAGCGCACCGCGACCGGCGTCACACCGAGCGCCAGCAGCGCATCTTGATCGGTATAGCCGATGGACACAACCCGCTGCGGCGCGCTGGGGATCGTGGTCGTGCCGTACTTATGCTCAACGGTCACGGGGAAAGTATCACCCGGCGTCTCCGTCGCCTCTTGCGCCGCTACCGGCAGGCAGGCGAGGACAATAAAAACAGCGATCAGCAGCAGGGACAGGGGCTTGTTCATGGATCATTCTCCTATACGGTCTCATGCAGCAGCTTAATAATACGCCATCAGCTGTAATAAAAGCGATATCTGGGCTTGACGCGGGTCCACCGTCAAGCGGCTTATCGGCGATCAGCAGCGAGAGGAATGATAGTCGGGATGATGCGCAAAAATCCACACAGGGGATTAAGTAGTGACTTCTGGCATTGTGCACTAAAGGTGAGACAGCGGTCAAGTTCGAACTGCGAGCTACGAAAAGCGGATCGTTCCGATTCGATAGAATCGTCAAAACGTGGGTTAAATTCTTCAGTAAGGCGGTTTAACTCGGCGCAATGGTGCCAACGGGCGAGCACAAGCCGGGCAAACCAATCGCCAAAATAATAAGAATCCTCTAAGAAAGCGCGCGCAAACCGGGTAACGGTTGTCGAGAAACCAACAGACCTATATAATTCTGTACTTTCATCACCCATGCCACACCAAAAAAGAATGTTTACTTATTGGCTTTGATCAGCCGTCGACGCGGCGCATCACTCGCCTACTTCGTATTCAGACGTACTGTACGCCAATGGATTTGCTCATAACGCGACAATCATCCGCCACGTTCTGCCCTCCTACTTACGACACGCAGCGTCGTCGTATTACTGCGCCCACTGGTCAATTTCACACCCACCCGCTATTCAATACCAACGTTAAGGATGGTTCATGGAACTAGCCCTAATCGCTATCCCTTTTCTGCTCGCGGGCATCATTCCGCTGGTCGCCACCTCTGTCTCGGCGAAGTGGATCAGCCGCCTCATCGCCGGGACACTGCTCGGGTTGTTCCTGTGGGTGATCACGCTGCTGCCCACCATCCACGACCAAGGCGCCATCATCCTCAACTACCCATGGGTGAGCACGCTTAACCTATCGCTGGAACTGTACCTCGACGGCTTGAGCGCGTTATTCACGCTGCTGATCACCGGGATCGGCGCGGGCGTTTTCCTCTACGCCGGTTACTACATGGAAGGCGACGATCGCGCTCACCGCTTCTTGGCACAACTGAGCGCCTTCACCGGCAGTATGCTCGGCGTGGTGCTGGCGGGGAATCTGCTGCTGTTGTTCATCTGTTGGGAGCTGACCAGCTTCTTTTCCTACCTGCTGATCGGCTTCAACGGCAAAGACCCGGCAGCCCGCAGCGCCGCGACCCAAGCGTTGGTCGTCACGGCGGGCGGCGGATTAGCGCTGCTGGTGGGGTTGATCTTGCTCGGCTTGGCAAGCGGATCGGCATCGTTCACCGATGTGCTTCAGTTCAGGATGCAAGATCATCCTTGGTACGCGGGCGTGACGCTGCTGATCATGCTCGGCAGCTTCACCAAGAGCGCGCAGTTCCCGTTTCACTTCTGGCTGCCCGGCGGGATGACCGCGCCGACGCCCGCCAGCGCTTTTCTCCACTCGGCGACGATGGTCAAAGCCGGTATTTACCTGCTGGCGCGGCTTTACCCGACCCTCGGCAACACCAATTTATGGCTAGGCGGACTCGTCGGCGTCGGGTTGCTGACCATGCTGATCGGCGCAGCAATCGCCTTACGCCAGCGCGATCTGAAAGGCTTGCTCGCCTACGCGACGGTCAGTTGGCTCGGCGCGCTGGTGCTGATGCTCGGACTCCCCCACTATGAGGGTTACATGGCGGCACTGGTCGGCATCATCGCGCACGCGCTCTACAAAAGCCCGCTGTTCATGGTCGCCGGGGCGATCGATCACAGCGAGGGCACGCGCATCATCGACCAGCTCGGCGGGCTGGCGCGAAAAATGCCCGGTGCGCTGGCGATCACGGTCGTTAGCGCGCTGTCGATGGCGGGTGTGATCCCCCTGCTCGGCTTCGCCGCCAAAGAATCCCTGCTGCACGCCGTCACCGAACTGCACGAGCCAGCCACCTCGCTGATCCTGATCGGCATCAGTCTGGCGGCGATCTTCACTGTGACCGCCGGAGCGATCCTGATCTGGGACGTGTTCTTCGGCAAGCCCGCCAAAACCGATCAGCACCACGACCACGACGATCAGGAACACGAGCATCACCTTTCGCCGCACATGCTGATCGGTCCCGGCGTGATCGCGGCGGTGTCGGTCGCGCTCGCTCTGCTGATCGAACCGGTGCTCGCGCCGTTCCTCGAACTCGCCGCGCCGGAGGGCGTTCACTTCGAGCTGCACCTCTTTCCGGGCTTCAACCCGCTGTTCTTCCTCAGCTTGGGCTTGATCGCACTCGGCGTGGTTGTCTTCCTCGCACGTGGCTGGTGGCTGAAGCTCCCGATCCCATCGCCGAGCAGCGGACATGCGGTCTACATGAGCTTCATTCATCGCTTGAACGCGCTCGGCGACACCGTGTTGAAATCGCAAAGCGGCAAGTTGAGCCATTATCTGGCGATCATCCTCGGCGTGGTCGGCGTGCTGATCGTCCTGCCCGCCAGCCAGTACATCGCCAGTGCGCACATCGACTTCGCCCTCAACAGTCCCGATATTCTGGAAAGCGCGCTGCTGCTGTTGGCGATCGTCGCGGTCGTCGGCAGCATCTTGTTCAAGGGGCACTTACTCGCGACGCTGGCGCTCGGCGTCGCCGGTTACGCCGTCGGCGGCATCTTCCTGCTCGCGCCGGGACCGGACATCGCAATGGTTCAGATTCTAGTCGAGACCCTCGCCGGGGTGATGGTGATCATCATGCTCAGCCGCATCAGCGAGCGCCGCCGACGGCGTGCCGCCGACGCGCTCTGGAGCGGGGGACGCCGCTCGCTGCGCCGTGACATCCTAATTTCGGTGCTTGTGGGCGTCGGCGTCGGCGCTTTCGCGCTGGCGGCAGTTGCCAACCGCCCCACCCGCCAGAGCATCGTCGCCGATTACTATCTCGACCATGCCGAAGCGGAAGTCGGCGTGACCGACGTCGTCGGCGCGGTCGTCACCGATTTTCGCGGCATGGACACGCTGTTCGAGATTACAGTCTTCAGCATGGCAGCAATGGGCGTGCTGACAATCCTATTTCTCTCCACCAAAAACGGGAGCGCCGGCACCCCGATGATCCCACGTGCGCCCAGTCAAATCGCCACGCCACTGACGAGGCTCGCCGCGAAAATCCTGCTGCCGGTCGCCATGATCATCGCCATCGCCCATCTGGCTTACGGCGGTGAAGCCCCCGGCGACGGCTTTACCGCGGGCGTCATCGGCGGGATCAGCATTGCGCTGTGGTATCAGGTTTTCGGCTACGATCGCACGCGACTGCGCCAACTGCGCGTCGAGATATTAATTGGCGCTGGTTTGACGCTAGCGACCACCAACGCGCTGCTGCCGCTGCTGTTCGGCAAGAACTTTCTGCAGCACTACAACATCCTCGACATTCCGCTGCCCGGCGGCTTGCATTTCAACTCCACGACGGTGTTCGAAATCGCCATTTTCCTGACCGTGTTCGGCAGCATCATCACCATGATCAACGCGATGACTCGCCCGGAAGGAATCGAGAAACTATGAACGTTCTATTCGCAGTCGCAACCGGAATCCTGTTCGGGCTGGGGGTTTTCCAGCTTTTGCGCCGCGACCTCGTCAAAGCCGGGATGGGCTTCTATACCCTGTTTACGGCGGTCAACCTGTTCATGCTGGCAGCGGGCGTGTTCGACGGACAAGTCCCGCCCTATACGAATCAATTGGAGAATGGACAGCCCAGCGATCCGGTCGTGCAAGCCCTGCTGCTGACCGCCATCGTGATCAGCTTGGGGTCGTATGCCTTGATCCTCGGCATGATCGAAGTCGCCGGCAATCGCTTCAACTCGGTCGATTCGAATGATATCGACCAGTTGAAAGGCTGACGATGGCTGGCGCAGAAAACACACTCGTTCTCGGACCCGTAATCCTGCCGCTGCTCGGCGCGGCGCTGGCGCTGCTGTTCGCCCACAACAACCGCTTGCAGCGCATCATCGCACTGATCGCCGGGATCGCCGCCTCGTTGAGCAGCATCGCCGTGTTGATCGCCAACCTGCAGCCCGACTCAGTCGGCGTGCAGGTCTACCGGCTCGGCGGCTGGATGACGCCTTTCGGCATCGTGCTGGTAGCGGACAAGCTGGCGGCGCTGCTGTGCGTGATGAGCAGCCTCGTGATCGTTGCCGGGCTGATCTACTGTCTGCAATCGCACGACGAAAGCATCACCTACCCGGTCTTTATGCCCGCTTTCCTCGCTATGAGCGTTGGCTTGCACGGCAGCCTGTACACCGGCGACATCTTCACCTTCTTCGTCTTCATGGAATTGATGGTCACGTCCTCGGTCGTGATGGTCGCCATCTCGGACAACCAGCTCGGCTTGGAAGCGGCGATCAAGTACATCTTCATCAGCGGGATCGGTTCGCTGCTGCTGCTGATCGGCATCACGGCACTCTACACGACCTTCGGCACGCTGAACCTCGCGCAGATCGCGCAAGGGCTGTCGACCGGAGAACGTCCGCTGCTGGCGCTGCCCGCGCTGGTGATGATCATGTGCGCCTTTCTGGTCAAGAGCGCGGTCTTTCCGTTTCACTTCTGGCAGCCGGACTTTCACACGACCGCGCCGACGCCGCTGTCAGCAATGCTGTCGTCGATCGTGGTCAAGGTCGGCATCTACGGAATCATTCGCAACAATACGCTGTTCCTGATCTACGAGGCGGATCTCGTCCGCATCATCCTGATCGTCTTGGGGGTGATCGGCATCTTCTTCGGCGGGCTGGCGGCGCTGCGGACATGGAACGCCAAACGCATGTTGGCGTATTCGACCTTGGGACAGGTCGGCTTCATCCTCGTGGCAATCGGCTGGGGGTCGCGGTTAGCACAGGTCGCCGCGCTGATCTACATCTTCAACCACGCTTTCATCAAATCGGGGATGCTGATGATCACCGGCGTGATCGCCAGCCACAACGTGAAACACAGCGCTAATTTTCAGGAACTCAGAGGCGCAGGCAAAGGCTTGCCCGCCATCAGCATCTTGTACTTGATCGGCGGGCTGGCGCTGGCAGGCATCCCACCGCTCAACGGGTTCATCAGCAAAGTCGCGCTGGTGCGTGGCGGCGCGGACGTAGAGGGCTGGCTTGTCCTCGGTTTGGTCATCAGTGGCGGGCTGCTGACCCTACTCTACGTCACGCGAGCGTGGCAGCACATCTTCGTCAAACCCAAACGGGACGATGCACCGGCAAGAACCGCCCATGGTGATGGCATCCTCGCTCCAGCGTTGCTGATTAGCGCCTGCATTTTGCTCGGCGTATTCGCCGAGCCGCTGGTCAACGTGGTCGAGGATACCGTCACCCAGATGAGCAATCCGGCGATCTACACCTGCGCCGTGCTCGCACCCGCTATCGACGCCGGGGTCGAGCTTCCCGACAATGCCTACTTGTGCCACACCGGGGAGGTCGCGTCTGCCGCGCCGATCACCACCTTACCGACCGTCAGTTCCGATCAAGAGAGATAAGCTGATGCTGCAATTACTCCTTTCTGCCCTGCCAATCGCGCTGATCTGGTGCTCAGTCACCGGGCACGTCACGCTCGATAGTTTCGGGTTTGGCTTTGTCTTGGGCTTATTGACGCTGATCCTCCTGCGGCAAGTGGGAGTTCGCTACGCGAAGGTCGGATCGCTGCGCCAGCCGCTGGCGATGTTGATCTACACCGGCGTCCTGCTCTGGAGTGCGTTCACGTCATCCGTCCGGGTTGCTCGGCTGGTGCTCACTCCGGATCTCCGCTTGAAAACCGCAATCCTCGCCGTCAAAACCAGCAAACGGGGTCGCCCCAACGAATTACTGACGGCGCTCAGCGCGCACGGGATCACAGCAACTCCCGGTCAATTTGTCCTCGACATCGACGACGATGACACGCTCTACGTCCATTGTTTGGAACTCCCTGAGTCGCGCGAGGCACTTGAGCACGAGCAAGCCGAGCGTCTGAAGCTGCTCCGCCCCATCATAGGAGAATAGAATCATGACTGAAGTCGTCACATTCGCTGCTAACGCCGCCTTGGTCATTCTGGTGATCGGGCTGGCGTTTTCCACCTATCGCATTTGGACGGGACCGACCATTATGGATCGCCTACAGGCGCTTGATCTGCTCAACACGATCTTCATCGGCGTGATCATCGTGCTTGGCATCGTTCAGGGAAACAGCCAATTCATCGACATCGGTATCGCGCTGGCGGCGTTCTCGTTCGTCTCGACACTGGCTATCGCCCGTTTTGTCTCGGAAGGCAGGGTTTTCTAATGGTGCTGCAAGCGCTCGGCGTCTTCTTTCTTCTGTTCGGACTGTTCTTCAGCACCATGGGCGTGATCGGCAACATTCGCCTACCCGACATCTTCACCCGGCTGCACGCTACCGGCAAAGTCTCGATGATGGGCATTCTGGGGTTGGCGCTGGCATCGGCGCTGCTCGTCCCGGCGACGACGCCGAAAGCCATCGCTTTAGGCGTGTTGGTGCTGTTCGCTGCGCCGGTCTCCACGCACGCAATCGCCCGCGCTGCTTACTACAACGGCTGCGCGATGGTCGGCTTGCAGTACAATGACCTTGCCGCGCACGCTGCCACGATGCCACCGGCTCAGCCCTTCGTTGAATCCAGCCGCCAGCAGGTTCTGGATCTGAGTAACGTCGATCTGCCGACTGAAATGGAAGAAGAGGACTAGATCGCGAAGACGACGATTTCGCCGTCTACCATCTGCGGCAGTCGGTCGGTTCGTGCCTGTTTCTGCTCGCGATACCGGTCGCGTGGGCGGTGATCGCTTGGCTGCTGACGTGGATTCCGTTCGCGGCGGTGTTGAGCATCACCCTGTTCGCGCTCGTCATCACCGCCTATTTATTCGGCATCGCGGCATGGAGCACCGAACTGAGCAATTCGCTGCGCGGTCTTGCCGATCCACTGCCCGCCTTGGGATAATGGGCAAGCTGTTTGCCAATTCGCTAGCTTTCACCTTCACAAAGGATTTGTCTCGCTATGTCGAAGATTACCTTTATTGGCGCGGGGAGCATCGTCTTCACGCGCAACCTCTGTAACGATATTCTGCTCACACCGGCGCTGCAAGCCAGCACTATCGCCCTGATGGACATCGATCCGGTGCGGCTCGAACGCAGCCGCAAGCTGGTTCAAGCGATCATCGATCAGCGTCACCTCAAGGCGACAGTGACGGCGACCACCGACCAGCGCGAAGCGGTCAAGGACGCGCGCTACGTGATCACCACCTTCCAACAAGGCGGGCTGGACGCCTACGCGCTCGACATCGACATCCCGCGCAAGTACGGCGTCGAGCAGTGCGTCGGCGATACCTTGGGACCGGGCGGTATCTTCCGAGGGCTGCGGACGATCCCGGTGCTGCTCGATTTGTGCGATGACATGGACGAACTCGCGCCGGACGCACTGCTGCTGAATTACGTCAACCCGATGGCGATCAACTGCTGGGCAGTCGCCGACGGCTCCGGGCGACCGCACGTCGGGCTGTGCCACAGCGTTCAAGGGACGTCGGAGATGCTGGCGCGCTGGATCGACGTGCCTTACGACGAGGTATCGTTCTTGTGCGCGGGTATCAATCATCAAGCCTTCTTCCTCGACTTCTACCGGGGCAGGCAAGATGTCTACCCGCTAATCCGCGACGCCATCGAGCGCGAGGAAATCGTCAACGAAGAACCCGTGCGTACCGATCTGATGAAGTATTTCGGCTATTTCGTCACCGAGTCGTCCGGTCACGCTAGCGAGTACGTGCCCTACTTCCGCAAGTCCGCGAGCATGGTGATGGACGAACTCGCGCCCCGCTTCAAGAACGAGGTCGATGGCTGGTTCGATTTCGCGCGCACCGGCGGCTATCTGCGTCATTGCCTGAGCCGCTTGGGTGAAGCCGAGCAGGAGTTCGAGCAGTTGACCAGCGGCGCCCAACCGTTACCGACCGAGCGCACGCACGAATACGGTTCGTACATCCTCGAAGCAGTCGAAACTAATCGCCCCGCCCGGATCAACGGCAACGTCCCTAACGATGGCTTGATCACCAACCTGCCGGATGGCTGCTGCGTCGAAGTCCCGTGCCTCGTCGATGCCAACGGCGTGCAAGGCGTCTTCGTCGGCGACCTGCCAACCCAGCTAGCAGCACTCAACCGCACCAACATCAACGTGCAGGAACTAACCGTCGAGGGCGGACTGTATGGCGACAAAGAAGCAGTGCATCACGCCGTCATGATGGATCCGCTGACGGCGGCAGTGTGCACGCTGCCGCAGATCCACGATCTGGTCGAGGAGTTGTTCGAAGCGCAGGCGCAGTGGCTGCCGCAGTTCGCGCTCTAGCGATCGAGGCAAACCGGCAGCAGAGATTGTAATCGCTTGAACGGCTTGGTCAGCGGAGACGACGACGGAGGATCGTGTGCATCCCGACCGAGACGACGATGATCAAGCCGTAGATCAACTGGGTGTAGAAGCCGGTTAAACCGACCGCCACCGTCCCCGGTTCGATCAAGCCGATGATGAAGCAGCCGACGAACGTCCCCAGAATAGTACCGACACCACCCAGTACCGGCGTGCCGCCGAGGAAGACAGCGGCGAGCGTCTGCAGCAGATAGCCGCTGCCGAGCGTCGGATAGAAGTAGGAGACCGCCAGTGTAGCGAGGATTCCGGCGAAAGCGGACGCCACGCCGACGATGGCGAACAGCATAATTCGGCGCTGCGCGACGTTGATACCCATCAGCCGCGCGCTGTTGTTGTTATCGCCGATCAGGTAGACGTGCGCGCCGAAGCGGTGCCGGTTGAGCAGCACCCACATCAGCACCCCGATGATCACCATCCAGAGGAACTGAGCCGGAAGAAAACCGAACGCCTTCCCCACCAGCAGATTGTTCAAGCCGGGCGCGGCTTGCTGCGCCGGGAGCAGCGAACCGCCCTTCGCGTTGGTGATCACCAGCGCGACGCCCGCGTAGAAGAACTGCGTGCCAATCGTAGCGATCAGCGAAGGGATGCCGATCCGCACGACGATGAAACCGTTGATCAGACCACAGACTAAGCCGACCAGTAGACAGGCAATCAGCGCGAGGATCGGGCTGCCGGTCGCGTTGAAGACTTCGAGGAAGCCGACGACCGAGATCGCCATGATCGACCCGAACGACAGGTCGATCTCCTGCGCGATGATCAGCAGCGTCAAAGGCAGCGCGATCACGCCGTAGTAAGGAACGGTCGACATCAGCGCGCCATAGATCTCTTTGCTCAAGAAAGCTCTCGGCGCAGCGAGGATCAGGAAAAGCCAGATGAGCAGCAGCACGCCGATAATGCCGAACTGCAAGACGTTGCGGCGCATGAATCCGACGACTTGTTGGAGGCGTGTGGGAGCAGGTTTGTGATCAACTGCGCTGGTGGTCGTCATCGATTAACGTTCCTATTCCAAATGCCCGGTCTCGGCAACTTTGTACATTTTCTCGGTCAGATCATTCAGCGTGATGTCTTTGGTCAAGAACTCACCCGCCACTTTGCCGCGATCCAGCACTACGACGCGGTCGGCGACCGAGTAGACGTGAAAGACGTTGTGGTCGATGAAGACAGCCGCCTTGCCCGCCTGCTTGATCCCCTTCACGAACGCGATCAGCTTGCGCGTCTCTTGCAGCGATAAGCCCATTGTCGGCTCGTCGAGCACGATCAAATCAGCCTGAAAATAGAGCGCGCGGACAATCGCCACGCCCTGCTTTTCACCGCCGGAAAAGTTCATGATCGCCGACTCAGGGGTGACAGCCCCGGACGTGAAGCCCATCGACTGAACCATGAGCCGCTCGGTTTCGCCGCGCATTTTGCCGACGTCGAGGAAGCCGAAGCGATTGGCGATCTCGCGCCCCATGAAGATGTTGCGCCATAACGTATGCTGATCGGCGAGGGCGCGCTCCTGATAGACCGTCTCGACGCCGAGTTCACGCGCTTTGGGCACTGATAGATGATCGACCGGCTGACCGTTGAAAAACATCTCACCACTGTCCGGTTGATGGTAACCGGTGATGATTTTGATCAGCGTCGACTTGCCGGCACCGTTATCGCCGAGCAAGCCGACGACTTCGTTTTGCTCGACGTGAAAATCGACATTTTGCAGGGAACGAACTTCACCGAAAGATTTGGTGATATTTTTCAGTTCGAGTCGGTAAGCCATATAAGTGCAGCCTCGAATACGTGACCAGCGCCGAGCGGCATTGAACCAGCACCCGCAACGACGGGCACCGGCTTGAGGAAAAGCGGGGCGAGGTTGACCCTCGCCCCACCAAACGAGCTTAGCGGATTTGAGCTTCAGCTAAGGCAGACAGCGCGTCCACGTTGTCCGCCGTCACGAAGCCGGCGCCCGTGTCGATGCTCAGACCAGAGAAACCATAGACCTTGGTCAAGCAGATTTGCAGCACGGGGAGATAGCCTTGCAGCCATTCCTGTTGATCGTTGACGAAGCCGATCCAGCCATCTTTGATACCCTGAATCGTCGCGCCGCTGAGGTCAAAGCCGCCTGCGCCGATCTCGCCGGGCTGCTTGCCCGCCGCCTGTAGGTACGAAGGCAGCGAAGCCGTCAGGTTACCGTGATCGGTGATCACGACCTTGAGGTCGGGGTGCGAGGCAACGAAAGCGGTGAAAGTGGGGATACCAGCGGTCGGGTCGGCATTGGTGGCGGCGTCGATTTCGAGGTAATCGACGGTCATACCGGCAGCATTAAGCGCGTCGATCACGCCCTGAGTGCGCTGTCCACGCCCCTGTTGGGAGAGCAGCCCCCAAACGAACACTTCGTCACCGGCTTGCAGATTGTAAACTTTGATCGCTTCATTACCGACCGACTCGCCTTGCGTATAGAGAGTCGCACCAGCGTAACCGAAGCCGTTACCGGTGTATTCCGCCTCAAGCTGAGGCAGTTGGGTATTCTGGCTGGTGATGATGATCCCTTGGGCTTCAGCTTCGTCAACCAGCGGCTTGTACGCCTCATCACCGGGGTGCCCCATGATGGCGATGCCGTCGGGTTTCGTGGCGATCGCCTGCTGAAGCTGCGTCACCATCTTATCCGGCTGCCAATCTGACCACACGTACTGGGTGGTGGGTCCAAGATCAGCCGTCGCTTGGACCGCGCCATTGTAGACGACGGTCTCGAAGGAGCCGCCGGGGGAACCACCGGGGAAGAACACAATATTGACACCGGAGCACCACTTATCAGTGGCGGTGCTATCCTGTGCAACGGCGACCCCAGCAACACCAAAAACGAGGATGCTGACTGCCATCACCCAGATTGCAAAGACGGACGTTTTTCTCAACATTTTCCACTCCTATTAACCATTATGCGATGAAGAGCGAATGTTGTGCTCGTATTATGAAAGGCGTAGTGCCTTTCGCATACTTCTAATGAGACGATCCATCTGAAACTTTGGTAACTCGACGACAGCGCCCGCTTACCGGCAGCGACGGTCAACGTCGAGATCATCATTTGGTAAGGTTCCGCTTATAAGCCCTATATCCTATATTAAATAGGACATGAAACGATTATCTCCCTCAGCACACAGATGTGCAAATTCAGCATTCGCAGGGAGATCGTCGTCAGGAGCACGGCGCGCGCCTAACGTCCTCGATGTTTTATTCGCTCAGCGCCTCAAGTGCCGCGGAAACACCGAGATCCTCATGAATCATGCGGCGGAGCACGCGCATCAGGCGAGCGGGATCGGGCGACTGGAAAACGTTCCTGCCGATGAACATGCCGCTTGCGCCCGCGGTCATGGCGTTGCTGACCATCGCCAGCGTTTCTTTGAGCGTCGGTGTCTTGGGACCGCCAGCGATCAGTACCGGGCGGAACGACGCTTCGACCACCTGCTTGAACGACTCGGCGCTGCCGGTATAGTCAGTCTTGAGCACATCGGCACCAAACTCGCAGGCGATCCGCGCGCCCAACGCCACATAATCGGCGCGATACGGATTATCGCCGACCAACCGACCGCGCGGCATCGGCTCGATGATGCAGCCGATCCCAAGTCGCTCGCAGGCTTGCGCCACCGAGGTGACGTCGCCCGCTTGCCGGGCTTCGTCCGCCGGATCCTCGTAGCCGAAGAACATGTAGACCAGCACGGCATCGGCGCCTAAGCGCGCCGCATCCTCGACCGAGGCGATCAAGGTGCCGCGTCCCTCGTCGTGACCGAGCATCGCTGGATCGCGCCAGCGATTGGTCCAGTCCAGCCGCAGGATCAACCCCGGCGCGCCCCGCCCGGTGAAGATGCTGGCGAAGGCGCGCGCCGTACCGGGCGAAACGAGAAACGCATCCGCCCCGGCGTCGGTCAGGGTTTCCAGCGTCGAGCCGGGATGCAAGATACCGGGCTGCGGACCTAAATGGAGTCCGTGATCGAAGGCGATTACTGCTGCCCTGCCCGTCTTCGGATCGAGAATGCGCCCCATGCGGATGGTTTTTCCGGCGTTGGGAAAGCTGGTGATCGATTGGGACATGGTGACTTTCTCCTCAAAGGTGGGTGAGCATGGGTACAAAACCGTCAGGTCGGTCTTGATAGATTTTCAGGAAATAGGGTCTGACTAAAGGGATAGAGCAAGCGATAGCGGGCAAAAGACTCATCGTAGCGACGATGCCGGATCGGGTCGGGTTCAAAGACGCGATCCACCCGCACCAGCGCCGCCACCGCCTGTTCAGCGGAACGGTAAACGCCGCTGCCAACGCTCGCCAGAATCGCCGCACCGAGCGCGCTCGCCTCGGTGATCTGCGGGCGCACCAGCGGTTTGCCCAAGATGTCGGCTTTGATCTGCAACCAAGCGTTCGAGCGCGCCCCGCCCCCACTGACGCGGTACTCGTCGATCTCGATCCCGGCTTCGGCGAGGCGATCCAGCCCCTCGCGGAAGTAATAGGTCACGCCTTCAAGCAGTCCTTTGATGAACTGCCCCCGCGACGTTTCGAGGGTAAGTCCGGCGATCAGTCCGGTCGCTTGATCGTCAAAATAGGGCGGACCGGTCGGCGCGAAGTGCGGGAGTACCATCAAGTCAGTCGGGTCGGCGGGCATTTCGGCGAGCAGGAGGTCGTAGACGTCAACGCCTTGAGCGCGCGCCTCGGCTTTCTCCAGCGGGGCGAAGGTATCGCGGAACCACTTGAGCAGCGCCCCGCCAGTGAGATTGTAGTAGAAGCTGACGTAAAGACCCGCTAGCGCGTGCTGTTCGACGCTCAGCCGCGACGCCAGCATCAGCGCCGCCGGCGGCATCGCCTCGAAGGTCGGGGTGATGCAGATGTATGTTCCCAGTCCGTAAGCCGCCAGCCCCGCCCGAATCGCGCCGACGCCGGTCGCGCTGACACATTGATCGTGCGCGCCGATGACGATGCGGACGTTCGGCGGCAGCCCCAGCGACTCCGCCATCGCCGCCGAAACGGTGCCGACTTCGGTTCCGGCTTGCGCCAGACCGGGGAGTTTTTCGACCGGCATTCCGACGTAATCGAGGGTTTCGGCGGACCAAGCCTTGCGCTTCAGATCGAGGAACAAGGTGCGATTGGCGAGCGAGTAGTCCGTGACCGGCTCGCCGCCGAGCAGAAAGGCGACCAGATCCGCCCAGCCCAAGAATTTGTAAGCCGAGATCGAATAACTCCGGCTGATGATCGCGCAGCCAGATCAGCTTTTGCCCACCGTAGATGCGGCTGACCGCGTTGCCGGAGCGCTCAAAAAACTCGACCGGATCGAGCGCGGCTAATTTCGCGGTCGTCTCCGCGCCCCGGCTGTCGAAGCCTAAAATGCAGTTGCCTAAAATCGTTCGATCCCGCGAAACGGGTGTCATCGCCTCGCCCATCGACGAGACGCTGAGTGCCGCAATCGGGTCGTGGAGCGTTTTCGCGGCGACCTCGCGGATCGAGTTCCTGAATCAGCCGCCAGACCGCCGCACTATCGAGTTCAGCCCAGCCGGGACGTGGGCGAATCGGATCGTATTCCCGCTGCGCCAGCGCCAGCACCTCCGCGTCGGCGGAGAGCACCATCGCTTTGCAGCCGGTCGTACCGACATCAATTCCGAGGAAGCTCATGCGGTGACTTTCGCTTACGTGAGCAGTAAAGTCGCTTACAAGCTCAGATGCGGATACCCGATCAATTCCATGACTTCGACCATGATCTGAGCCGCGCGCTCGGTCGAGTCCAGCAAGTATTGGTGCGATTCGGTCGCTTCAAAGTCACCCGCTTCGATCGCCGATTGGCGCGCGATCAACTGCTGCGCAGCATACTGACCGGCTTCGCGGGCGATTCGCGTCCACATGTTAACGCGGATGATGCCATCTCCGGCGAGGTTCTGCATCTGATCGGCGCTCAGGCAGGACGTTCCGTGCAGCACCAGCTTGGCTTCGCCGCCGAGACTGTTGGTCAGGGCTTGCGCCCGATCCTTGAGATAGCGCGCCTCCCCGACCCGGCTCGACTGCTGTTCGGTGCCGAGGTCAGCGACCAGCAGATCGACGCCGGTCGCCGCCATGTACTGCACCGCTTTGTCAACGTAGTCGTCGCGCTGCACTGCTTGATGCTGCCCGCCGACGCTCAATTCCTCGATGATGCCTTCGACCAGCACGTCTTTACCGTAGGTTTCGACGTAGTCGCGCGTCCACGCCAGATTGTCCTCAAAGGCGTACTTCTGCGCGTCGAACATGACCGTTGCCAGATCGGGCACGCCTTCGGTCAACGCCCATTGATCGCGCTTTGGATCGGCGTGGTCGAGGTGCGGCAGCACGACGACGTTTTTGTAGGGCGAATCGTCGCCAGCGCACAAGGCTTTGAGATGCCCCATATTGGAGCGGAAACCCCGTCGGCGCATCACCGCTGACGGTGATGCGTTTCGCCTGCGGCATGTACGGATAAGTGAACGTCATCGCTACCGCGAGCGGAACTTGGCTGAAGTGATATTTCTCGGCGATGCGCTGCGCGGCGATCAAGATCGCCTCGGTGTTCCAATGAGACGCCGTGCAGAAGATCGCCATACTGGCGCCGCAATCGCGGAAGAGCTGCGTGTATTCGAGCGCTTCCTCGCGGCGGGTGATCAGGGTCATGATGGTTTCTCCCCGCGCTGATGCCAGCGCATTGCCGACTACTGCTGCGGCAGGGCAACGTCAAAGTTGAGATAGTGTCCCAGCGCCTCGGCAAGCGCGCCTTGCACGTCGCCGGGCGTGATGCTGACATGATGCCGATGCCCGGTGCGCCCGACGTGCAGCAGCACGTCTTGCAGTTTCGGAATTTCCGCCACGCCCGCCACCCCGAAGAAATCTGCCGGGATTGGATCGCCGGTGATGCGCCCATCGCCCAGATAAACTTTCACCTTGCCTTCGTCGGTCATCAGGCTGCCAAAGGTGAAATCCATCGGACGGATGCGCCCGACGTTGCAGCCATAACCGTTGCCGTCACCGACCGAGTTCTTCAAGATCAGGTGATCGGAGATTTGCCCTTTGCCGTCCATCATACTGGCAGGCATCACACCGCAGTGGAACAGGATGCACTTGTCGTCTTCGTCACCGTAATTGTTGTTCCAATCGAGCAAGCCAACGGCGTCGTAAGAAGCGAGATGCAGCGCTTTCATCATGACGGCGTTACCGACATCGACTTCGCAGGCAGACGCCAGACCGAGGTCGTTCATGATGCCCATCGCCACGCAGGGAGAAATGCCCATCTGTAGTTGAATTTCCGTCCAGCAGCGGATGCCCATCGCGTCGAGGTTGGCTTCTTCCGCCAGCGTATCGAGCGTCACGCCCAGCCGCACCAGATTGTCAAAGGCGCGGTCGGGAACGCCGCTCCAAGAGGTGTAATCACGCAGCACAGTCGCCTTGTCACTGTAGTTGGCACTTTCCGGCTTGACGGCTTTCATCCGTAGGAAAATGTCGGACATGTCGAAGGTCTCGACGGTGATGCTGTGCCGTTGCAGCGCCACTTCGTCGATGCGAACCGTCTTGAAAGGCGTCGTGCGCGCGCCGATCGCGCCGACGGTCATTCCGCGAATGCCGTTTTCGACCCGGCAGATGCGGTCGAATTCGTCGATGTTCTGGCGGAAACGCTCGGTTCCCGGCTTGACGGTGTGAGGCTTGAGCGCCGTAAACTTGATTCCATACTGGCGGAAGACGTCCATGATCGAAATCTTGCCGCAGAACGAATCGCGGCGCAGAGCGGGACCCATTTTGTCATATTCGTCGGGGTACGCCTGAACAAAAATCGGGACGCCAGCGTCTTTCAAAGCGGCGACAGCACCGGTCTCGTCACCAAAATTGGGCAAGCAGACGATCACGCCGCCAAACTTACCGCGATTGGCGCGCAGGAAATTGGCGTAGATTTCGCCCTCGTGCGGCGTCTCGACTCCGCCGAAGCGGGTGGCATCGGCGTCGAGCAGCAAGACTTCATGCCCCAGCGCATTCAGTTCGCGCTGCATCTCCTCGCGCGCGCTGGCGATCAATGACGCCGGGAAAAACCCGCGATTACCGAAAAAAAGTGCAAAAGTAGTCTTCTTCATCATCCTTCGACTTTCATTCATTCAAATAAAATCATTTCGCTTGGTTCGAAGTTCGATCCGGCAGCCTCCGCGACCAGTGATTAATGCCAAATTGGGCATGATTATCGCCAACCTCGAAACCCGCCCAAATGATACCACTGATACCATCGCGATTGCCTCAACACGACTTGCCAACACCACTCAGTCGGTTGGTCTGCTGTATAATCCACCCGACTTAGCCCATGAGTAAGCTGGGCGAATAATCGATCCCCTATCGGGCATCTGGTTCATGACAGTGAAAGGCTAGCCATGTTTGTCCGTCATCCCAACAATCCGCTGATCACCCCGCGCGACCTCGAACCCTCCCGTTCAGACTTTGAAGTGATCGGCGTGTTCAACGCCGGTGCAACGACCTACGACGACGAGATCCTCCTGCTGCTGCGCGTCGCCGAGCGTCCCGTCAGCACCGACGGCGTCATCCTCTGTCCGCATTTAGACGCTGACGGCGCGCTCAGCTTCGAGCGCATCCAGCCAGACGATTCCAATTTCGATACCAGCGATCCACGCGTGGTTATAGACCAGCGCACCGGCGAAGTTTGGCTGACCAGTATCAGCCATCTGCGGCTCGCCCGCAGCAGCGATGGCGTTCACTTCACTATCGCCGATCAGCCATGGCTGAAAGCCGAGCCCCCTTACGAAACGCTGGGCATCGAAGACGCGCGCATCACCAAAATCGACGAGCGCTACTGCATCAACTACACGGCGGTCAGCCACGCCGGGATTGCGACCGCGTTGGTGACAACGACCGATTTCACCAACATCCAGCGGCACGGGCTGATTTTCGCTCCCTCTAACCGTGACGTGACCATTTTCCCGGAGCAAATCAACGGGGAGTACGTCTGTTATCACCGCCCGATGCCCGGCTCGTTTGCCGGTTTGAATATCTGGATCGCCGCCTCGCCGGATCTGATTCACTGGGGGCAGCTCAAGCTCGTGCTGCGGTCGAACTCCGCTCTCGGTCGCATCGGTGGCGGCGCGCCACCGATCAAGACGGAACAAGGCTGGCTCTCGATTTATCACAGCGCCGACGCGCAAAATCGCTATTCGCTGGGGGCGTTTCTTACCCCGCTGGACGAGCCGGGGCGGATCATCGCCCAGAGCGATCAGCCAATACTCGTCCCGGAGCAGCCCTACGAAACCGGCGGTTTCTTCGGCAACGTCGTCTTCACCTGCGGCACCGTTGTCGAAGGCGACACGCTGCGGCTCTACTATGGCGCCTCCGACGAAAGCATGGCGTTGGCGGAAGTCTCGATTACGGAATTGATTCGCTCACTGCGCCCCGTCGGCTAAATCAGATCGCCTTCATCATCTGAATCGGAAACCGCAGTTCATGAGCAGATTCGCCCTGAGGCGAGACCAATCAATAGTGTATATAGGTTGGTGAGCCAAACACACGGAAACGTCTCTATTGAATGACTGCGTCGTGATGCCAAGACTGCCCTTACCTTCTGCTCGGAGAAGACAAGGGCAGTTTTTATTTCCGTCATTTGAGGACTCGTTAAATCCATGATGAATTGCTTAATAGATCGCCGGGAAACGCAAAAGGAATCGACCATGAAAACATTTTGGCACTCACTTACCCGTGCCAAACTCCTGATCGCAGTCGTGCTCAGTCTCACGCTGATCTCCGCCTGCAATTCGACCGGCGCGCCCTCCGTGACCCTGCCGATCAACAAGGATGCCGCAGCTTCGAAGCGACGGCATCCTTGCCATCTCTGCACCGGTCACTGAAGTCACCCCGCTTATTTTGGTGAACATTTTAGCGCTGCTGGTCTAGCGAGGGCGCATCGATTTGGAGTGAAGCACCGGCTTTCCCCCGCGCTCACGATTTGGTTGGTCCGCTTTGGTCTTAATGCGTTAAGACCACTGTCTGTGCCATGATTCTTTGAGGATGTTAAGAAATGATGGATATCTCGCTGTATGGCTTCAGTTGCACAGGTGGCGCCGAGCAGAACTTTCTCGGCGCTGCGTCACAGTAATTTCCGCTGGTACTTCGGCGGACAGCTCATCTCAATTTCCGGCTCTTGGATGCAAGTTTTAGCTCAAGGCTGGCTCGTATTCGAACTCACCCACTCTGAACTGGCGCTCGGCATTGTCGCCGGGGCAGCCGGTATCCCGTCGATCTTCTTATCGCCGTTTGCGGGCGTCGTCGTCGATCGCTTCTCACGCCGAACGCTTTTGCTGCTCACCCAAACGCTCCAGATGATCCTCGCGTTCATCTTGGCGGCGCTGGTGTTCGCCAATACCGTGCAGGTCTGGCACATCGTTCTGCTGGCGCTTTTGTTGGGTCTGACCAAAATTGTCGATGCCCCCGCCCGACAAGCTTTCATCAAAGACATGGTTGGTCCCGAAGACATGTCCAGCGGGATCACGCTCAACTCGATTATGGTGAATGGCGGGCGTGTGGTTGGTCCGGCGCTGGCGGGTGTGCTGCTGGCGAGCCTCGGCGCGGGGTGGTGCTTCTTCGTCAACGGCGTCACCTTCTTGGCAGTATTGGTCTCGCTCCTCGTGATCCACGAACATTTCCGCGTGCCCGGCGTCGGCAAGGGATCGCCGATCAAGCAGATGCGTGAAGGACTGGTTTTCTCGCGCCAGCATGAGTTGATTCTGCCGCTGCTGCTCCTGTCGGCAGTCGGGGCAACCTTCGCCGTCAATACCATCACCCTGCTGCCCGCGCTGGCGGACGTCGTCTTGCATTCTCCGGTTGACGGTCTATCGCTCCTGAGCGCCGCGCAAGGCGTGGGCGCGATCATCGCCGGACTACTGCTAACCCCGCTCGTGAATCGTTTCGGTCACGGACCGGTCGTGTCGGTCATGATCATCGTCTGGTCATGGAGCATGATCATGCTGGCGAGCACCGCTTCGCTGCCGTTGGCGACCTTTTACATGGGGGTATTCGGGTTTGCCTTCGTGCTGTTTTTCGTCAACGTCAATACCATGATCCAGATCGTCGTACCGGACAGCTATCGCGGGCGCGTGATGAGCCTCTTCACGTTGACGTTTCTCGGCTTGACCCCGCTAAGCGCCCTCTTGATCGGCGCAATGGCAAATACCATCGGCACGCCCGTAACCTTAGCAGTGACCGGCGTGCTCAACGGCGGTCTGGCACTGTGGATTTTGCTGCGCTGGCGCGGGGTCTGGCACATCGCCTGAGCGCACAGCCCTAAGCGCCTCGATCCGAGCCGCGAAGCGCCAGCATCGATCGCCGCAGCGCGATGACGGTCAGGAGAACCAGCAGCAGCAGAACGACGAAGTTGATCGAAAGCTGAATGAACAAAGCGGGCAGCGCGAGGAGAAAACCAGCGCCAGCAGTCACTGCCAGCTTACGTAGATGCTTGATCTCGAGCAAGGCTGCTGCCTCGTCCTCGACTGCTCCAGCGATCCGCGCCCGAAAGCGCGACAAATCCCACGCCGCCAAATCGGTCGATAATCCCAATAAGACCAGCAGCGGCGACGCTTGAT
Source organism: uncultured Chloroflexia bacterium (assembly GCA_963727545.1). Taxonomy (GTDB): domain Bacteria; phylum Chloroflexota; class Anaerolineae; order Aggregatilineales; family Phototrophicaceae; genus Flexifilum. The sequence continues at coordinate 91,682 of CAVSGS010000007.1, read as the reverse complement.
ACAGGCTGCCTAAGATCGCCAGCGCCGCAAAAGCGAGAAAGAAAACGAGAGCGAAGGCACGATCCTGCACTTCCAACAGGAGCCAGATCGCACCCAGCCCGACGGCAACCGCCGCCGGTGCAGCCATCTGCGCCGTCACATAGATCAAGGCGAAGACAGCCGCAGTGATGACGATCAATCCGATGAGCGACTTTTTCGCCATTACCCGCTGATCCTGTGATTGCGAACGACCAATGGTTGACGCGCCAGTGCCTCTCGAATGACGCTTTCCAGCGGTTGATCGACCTGCCAGTTGACGACGCGCGCGCCACTTTCGCGCACCTGCCGCAGCATGAACTGTCGCTCCGCTGAAGCGAAGCGATACGCCGCGCTGGTGCGGTCGCGCTGAAATGCCGCTTCAAAGGCGATCGGGTCAGGGCTGACGACGATCACCGCGTAACCGTGAGCGCGCATCTGGACGATCACCGGGATGTCTTCGGGCAGCAGTGAGCTGATCAGGACAAGCTGCGACTTTGCCGGGAATAGGCGCGTGGGCAAATGCGTCAAGCTCTCCAGCGCGTAATTGACGCTGGTCGTCGCTTTGGCGAGTTCCCGAATAATACGGTCACGCTGGACGTGCCCATAACCGGGGAAGACCCGCAACAGACCGGAGCCATAAACCAGCAGTCCGACGCGATTGCCGTCGTCCAGAAAATTCTCGGCGAGCGCTGCGGCAGCACGGACCGAGTGTTCGAACAGAGAGTCGTCGATCCCCATGACGTTGGTCCGCTGGCGGGCATCGACGATCAAGCCGACGTCGGCGACCCGCTCCTGCTCGAAAATGTTGGTGTAGAGGTCGCGCTCCGCCCGTGCCGAGAGCTTCCAATTGATCTGCCGCTGCGGATCGCTGGCTTGATACTCGCGCACGCCCCAAAAATCAACGCCGGTGCCGCCCTGTCGCGCCGCGATCGGTCCGGCGAAGCCGCGCGTTTGGGGTGGACGAATTTTGATTCGATCGAGCTTCGGGTAATGGGGATGAACGACGAAATGCGGCGTTGTCCGGTAAACGAGCGTCTGCTCGAAGAAGCCGAGAAAATCGCGGACGGAGACCCGAACTTCGTAACGCTCGTAGGCGCCCCGCTCCGCCGCGATCGTGTACTCCAATGCCAGACTAGCTTGCGTCGCCAAGTACGCCGCGCCGAAGGATTTCCCCTCGATTTGCTTCGTCCCCCGCGGCAGCACATCCTGCACCGCCAGCTCGTCTAGCGCTGCCCCCTCGTTGGTGACGCTCAAGCTGATGGTGATCGGCGCGCCTTGGGGCGCGTAATCAGGAAAAACTTCCCGTGTCACCACCAGCTTGACCGCTTCCGGTCGCTGGAAGATCGCCGCGAACAAGTACACCATCAGCGGAATCGCTAAGACCAGCAAATCGCGATGCAGCGTGGCGAGACCGAGCAAGACGACGCCAAAAGTCAAGCTCAGCACGATTACGAACGGAGCTTTCACGACGCCTCATCTCGAATGACGGGCACCGGAACGGACTGAATCACTTCATCGAGGATGCGATCCGTCGCCTGCGGCATCGACCACATATCCGGGCGCAGGATCAGCCGGTGATTCAACGCCGGTTTGACGAAGTGTTTGACGTCATCCGGCAGCACGAAGGAACGTCCCTGAATGGCAGCCCAAGCGCGGCTCAGCTTCAGAAGCGCGAGCGAGCCTCTGGGACTCGCGCCGACGGCGACCTGATGATGCGAGCGCGTCTTGCCGACCAGTTCGACGATATATTGCTCCAGATCCTCGTCGACAAACACCTCTTCGACTCGGCTCTGGAGGTTGAGCAGGTCTTGCGCGCCGCCCACCACCTGTAACGACTGCCCTTCCTGCTTGCGCTCCCGCCGCCGGTGAATGATCTCTTTCTCATCCGCCGCGCTGGGATAGCCAATCGAGAGCTTGATCAGAAAGCGATCCAACTGGGCTTCAGGCAGCGGGAAAGTGCCCTCATATTCGATGGGGTTCTGGGTGGCGATCACGAGGAACGGTTCAGGCAGTTTCATCGTCTCGCCTTCGACCGTCACCTGTCGCTCTTGCATGGCTTCCAGCAGCGCCGACTGGGTGCGCGGAGAAGCGCGGTTGATCTCATCCGCCAGCACAATCTGCGCGAACAGCGGACCTTTACGCAGCACAAAACGATTTTCGGCGCGGTCGTAGACGTAACCACCGGTGATGTCGCCGGGGAGCAAATCCGGCGTGAATTGGATCCGCCGAAAAGACATACCAAGCACCGAAGCAAAGCTGTTGGCGATCAGCGTCTTTGCCAGACCGGGGTAATCCTCCAAGAGCACATGCCCACCGGAGAGGAAAGCGCACATCATTTGATAAAGGACGTCGGTTTTCCCAACCACCGCCCGGCTGACTTCCCCGACGATTTGTTCGGTGAGCGGGGCAACCTGAAGCTCAGGATTGGGGTTGATTTCAGTCATACATGATCTCCGTATTGTTCAACAAAGTCGATCACCTCAGCGACGAAACGCTCAAGTGGTGGTTCGGATGTGGTCTCCGGGTCCAGCAGCCGCAAGCGACGCAGCAGCGTTTGAACGCGGCTGACTGGCTGAACTTGAACCCGAACATCCCGCTTCTCAATCAGATTCCTGATTGGTTCAGGCACGGTTAACGTGCCGTTCCGCACCCGCGTTTCCGCTTCGGTGCTGTCGATGCCGTGATCGTAAGCGAGCATCGAGAGGATCAGATTGCGCGCTTCGGTGACAAAAATATCCCGGTAAAATGGACTGGTAGACTGTTTGCTGACCAGCATCCGCCAGCGATAGTAGCGCGAGTCGGCTTGGGAAGGGGCTTGCTCGTAACTCCGAGCTGCCGGCTTGGAGCGAATGCGATCGAGCGTGTTCAGGCTGAGGACAAAGCTGATCAGCAGGAACGCGGCAAGGTATACCTCTTGGGGAATGCTGCGGATCACCAGCCCGCCCACCCAAATCAGGTAGTCAATCGGCACGACAATGGCATCGCGAACAAAATCCCAGAAGATCAGGGTCACTAAGCTGAAGGCAAGCACAATCAGCACGAAGGCAAACCCGATTTTGACTTTATCCGACTTCATAGTGCCCGCCGCAAGCCTTTACGATGTCGGTTAGACAGGTTAACGCCGTGTCGATTTCGCCCGATCCGGCAGCCTTACCGCCGTAGCGGACGCGCTCAAACAGCCGGGTGAGCGTTTGGACGGCATCTTGTGGCAGCCCCTTGCTAACCAGCCGATCTTCGAACTCGCGTGCCGTCATGGTGGTCTCGCGGGCGATGCCCTTTTCGGTTTTCACGACCCGGCTCATCTCCTGATAACAGCGAATCACCGAGACTTCAAAGTCGCCACCCGACTGCAAGGAGTCAATTGTGTCTTGAGCGGTTTCCGCCAGCCGTTCAAGTGCCAGATCGGTTGGTTTCGCCCGCTGCCGGAAATACCAGATGACCGAAAAGACGACGACCATGACCAGCGCCGACGCGATCAGAATGATCACCGGGGTCAGCCAAGTCGGTGGATTCGGCGTAAAGACGGAAGGTGGCAAATCGGATTGCCCCAGCAAGTTGTTCGACTGACCGATGGCAACCTCGGCGGCTTGTTCCTGCTCGCCGGGGCTGAGCGGATTGCGCTCCAGATAATCCGCCAGCAGGAGCAGCAGCACCAACAGCAGCACGTTGCCGAGCAAGCGTTTTCGCCCCTCCTTGTTTGTGAGCGAGTAAATCACGTAGATCGGCAGAAAAATCACCATCAGCGCCAAGAAGCCGCGAAAGACTAAGAGCAGCAGCGATCCACCGGGGGCGAGACCTGCTGCACCGGGAACTTCCTGCGGCTGTTCCAGCGAAAACGGCTGACCGGGGGTCAACACGAGATTAGGCAAACTCATGGCGAGGAGGAGGGTCAGCACGCCCGCAGCGATCAACAGCAGCAGCGAGTTTCGTTTTGCCTTGCTCATCACGCAGCTTTCACTTCAATCAACAAATTAACGCTCTCATCGGCAGGCTCCGCACGCCCTAGTAGGCGCAGCCGACTGCTCGAATTGATGCGAGGTCAGTCTAAGGCTTCGCTCACCGGCAGGTACTATAACCCGCAACAACGGCAAACTCCATATCAATGGTATCTACACCACTATCGGGGCGGATTGGTTTTGAGTTCGCGCTGAGTGCTGGACAGATCATTATGGAATGTGTCGCTCAAAGCAAATTAGGTATACTGACGTCTTGACATATTTATACGATGCACAATCAGGACAATAGGGATTATGCCTGAACCAACGCTGTCGCAACAAACCGCAACACCCGTCTACCGAGATCCAGCCTGCCCGACTGCCGAACGGGTTCAAGACTTGATTTCCCGCCTGACACTCGAAGAAAAAATCGGGCAAATGTGCAACGCGAGTGAAGCGATCCCGCGCTTGGACATCCCCGCCTACGACTATTGGAGTGAGGCGTTGCACGGTGTCGCCCGCAATGGACGCGCGACTGTTTTCCCCCAAGCCATCGGTATGGCGGCGACGTGGGACCCGGCGCTGATCGAGCAAATCGCGTCGGCGGTCGGCGACGAAGCTCGCGCCAAGTTTCACGAGGCGCTGCGACGTAAGGGCGGGACTGGACTTTACCAAGGGCTGACCATGTGGTCACCCAACGTCAACATCTTCCGCGACCCGCGTTGGGGGCGCGGTCAAGAAACGTGGGGCGAAGACCCGTTCCTGACCGGCGAAATGGGCGCGGCTTACGTGCGCGGTCTGCAAGGCGACGATCCGAAATACCTTAAGACGGCAGCTTGCGCCAAGCACTTCGCCGTCCACAGCGGACCGGAAAAGCTGCGCCACGAATTCAACGCTGAGGCGTCGCTCCGCGATCTGTACGCGACTTATCTCCCGGCGTTCGAGAAGCTGGTCACGGAAGCCGGGGTCGAGTCAGTCATGGGGGCGTACAACCGCACCAACGGCGAACCCTGCTGCGGCAGCGACTTCCTGCTGGTCAAGACGCTGCGCGGCGATTGGGCATTTCAGGGACACGTTGTCTCGGACTGCGGCGCGATCAACGATTTCCACGATGGGCATAACGTGACTAAGGACCCTGCCGAAAGCGCAGCGATGGCGGTCAAGGCGGGCTGCGATCTGAGCTGCATCTGCACCTTTGCTTATCTCGGTGAGGCGATCGAGCGCGGCTTGATCACGGAAGCAGAAATCGACATCTCGCTGGCGCGCACGCTGACCACTCGCTTCAAGCTCGGCATGTTCGACCCGCCGGAAACCGTCCCCTATGCGTCGATTCCGCTAAGCGTGGTCGGCAGCGACGAACATCGCCAACTCGCCTACCAAGCGGCAGCGAAGTCGGTCGTGCTGCTGAAGAACAAGGACAACATCCTACCGATCCGCGAGCAAACCCGACGGATTCTGCTGGTCGGACCGAATGCCGCCAGCATCGACGTGCTGCTCGGCAACTACTACGGCATGAACGACGATCTAATCACGCTCATGCAAGGGATCGTCGCCCGCACGCCGGAAGGCGCGGGTTTGGAATACCGCCCCGGCTGCCCGCTCACTCAGGAAGCGGCGCAGAAGGACTGGTCACTGGTCGAAGCCGTGAACTGCGACGTGACCATCGCCTGTATGGGACTCTCTCCCCTGCTGGAAGGCGAAGAAGGCGATGCTAACCTGTCGGCTGAGGGGGGCGATCGCTCACAGATTACTTTGCCGCCCGTGCAGGTCGACTACCTCAAGAAGCTAGCGCTCGGCGGTGCAAAAATTGTGCTGGTGCTGACCGGCGGCAGCCCGATCGCGCTCGGCGACCTCGAAGACTTGATGGCAGCGATCGTCTACGTCTGGTATCCCGGTCAGGAAGGCGGCAAAGCCGTCGCCGACGTGCTCTTTGGCGACGTCGCGCCGTCGGGCAAGCTGCCGCTGACCTTCCCCAAGTCGGTCGATCAACTGCCGCCGTTCGAAGATTACGCCATGACCGGTCGCACCTATCGTTACGCGACCGAGGAACCGCTGTTCCCCTTCGGCTTCGGGCTGAGCTACACCGATTTCAGCTACAGCGATCTAAAACTCGACCAGACGACCGTCCCGGCGGGCGAGTCGCTGACGATCAAATGCACGCTGACCAACAGCGGCGCGGTAGCGGCGGAAGAAGTCGCCCAAATTTACCTCAGTGACCTCGAAGCCTCGACCGTCGTCCCGCTGAACAGCCTGATCGGTTTCCAGCGGGTGCAGCTTCAACCGGGTGCGAGCACCGAGATCGCCTTCACGGTCACACCGGAAATGATGAAGCTGGTCAACGACGCCGGTGAGCGCGTGCTGGAACCCGGCGAGTTCCGGGTGACGGTCGGCGGCTGCTCGCCAAGCGAGCGCGGCGCGGCGTTGGGTGCTGCGGCACCGGTCAGCGCGACCTTTGTGGTCGCCTGAGCCAATCGCGTAAATCCGCACCTACACTCCTCAATCCCCAACCGCACGACACCGGGGATTGAGGGGTATCACACTCAAATAAGAGTACTTTGGCTTTGATACTCGTCAACTCAACCTGATGAGAAGAGGAAATTGTTCTTATTTAACTCACGCATGGAGACAAAAGCGATGTTTAAGAAAGACGACTGTGCCCTAAGTCGGGAACAGATCGAGGAGCAAGCCCAATCACTGCTCCAGCAAATGACTTTGCAGGAAAAGGTCTGGATGCTCAACGGCAACTGGGATCCGCTCGGCAACGCGCAGAAGTACCAAAATATGTATAACCCCACCCCAATCGAGACCAACGGCTGCCCCCGGCTCGGCGTCTCGCCGATCGGATTTTCCGACGGTCCGCGCGGTGTGGTCATGGGTCATTCCACCTGTTTTCCCGTGTCGATGGCACGCGGAGCCAGCTTCGACCCGGAACTTGAACAGCGAATTGGCGACGTGATCGGTCAAGAAGCCCGCGCGCAGGGTGCCAACTATTTCGGCGGCGTCTGCATTAACTTGCTGCGCCATCCGTCTTGGGGACGCTCGCAGGAGACCTACGGCGAGGATCCTTTCCTTCTCGGCGAAATGGGTAAGGCGTTAACCGAAGGCGTGCAGGCGCATAACGTGATCGCCTGCGTCAAACACTATGCGGTCAACAATATCGAGAATTCCCGTTTCAAGGTGAACGTCAAGGCGGATGAGCGCACCATGCGCGAGGTTTATCTGCCGCATTTCAAGAAGTGTATCGATGCCGGTGCCGCTTCGGTGATGGGCGCGTACAACCGTTTCAACGACGATCAATGCTGTGAAAGCCACTTCTTGCTGACGGAGGTTTTGCGAGACGACTGGGGCTTCGAAGGCTTCGCGATCTCGGACTTCGTCGCGGGCGTTCGCCATACTAAAAAGGCGATCGAGGCGGGGCTAGACATCGAGATGCCGATGCCGATTCACTATCAGCGCCATCTCCTTGAGGCAGTCGAGGATGGCTCCGTCGCCGAAGCAGCCGTCGATACCGCCGTGCTCCGCATTCTGCGCGCCCTGCTCGTCTTCGAAAACACGCCGGAGAAGCTGACCTACAGCATGGATCTGGTCGCCAGCAAGGAACACACCGAGCTGGCGCAGGAAGTCGCCGAGAAATCGATGGTGCTGCTCAAGAATGCGAACGGCGTGCTGCCTTTCTCCAAGGCGGTCAAACGCGTGCTAGTCGCCGGAGAATTGGGAAATCGGGCGAATACCGGCGATGCTGGTTCGAGCAAGATCGACGCACCCTACGTCGTAACTCCGCTTGAGGGTCTCCATAACTATTTTGGCACGGACGTCGAAGTCGTGTTCTGCGACGGAAGTGACCTCGACAAAGCAGCCGATGAAGCGGGCAAGGCGGACTGCGTGATCATCGCGGTCGGCAACGATATGCACGATGAGGGTGAATTCATCTCGTCGCCGGTTGAAGGTGAGAACGACTTCTCATTTATGCAAGCGGTCGCTGTCGGCTATGAAAACATGGGCAAGCCGATCACGGGCTTCAGCATGTCCGATTTCGAATCTGATGAGGGCGGCGCACTCGGCGGCGACCGCGCGAATCTTTCCCTCAAGCCGGAACAAATCGCACTGATCGAGCGGATCGGCAGCATCAACCCCAATACCGTCGTTGTCCTGATCGGCGGCGGCATGATCATGACCAACGCATGGGAAAACGTGGTTCCGGCGATCGTCTACGGCTGGTATTCGGGAATGGAAGGGGGCAATGCCCTACCCCGCGTTCTGTTCGGAGACGTGAATCCGTCGGGCAAGCTGCCCTTCACCATCCCGCAGGATCAGAGTCAGCTGCCGTATTTCAGCAATACCGACGACGAGATCACCTACGACCTGTATCATGGCTATTCGTATCTCGAAAAGCATGGCTACACGCCTGCCTATCCCTTCGGCTTCGGGCTTTCCTACACGACGTGGGCTTATGGCGAACCCCAACTCGCGAAGCAGGACGGCAGCGTTACGGTGACGGTCGATCTGAAGAATACCGGCAAGGTCGCCGGTGCCGAGGTGGTTCAGGTCTACGTCGGCATGGAGCAATCGGCGGTCGAGCGCCAGAAGAAACTGCTCAAGGGGTTCAAGAAGGTCTATCTCGAACCCGGACAATCAATGACCGTCTCCATACCGGTCGATCTGGATGAACTCCGCTATTTCAGCAATGAGCAGCGGAAGTGGATCTTCGAACCGGGAACTTACTCGTTCTACGTCGGTTCAAGCTCGGACGATGCAGCGCTGCAAGTCAAGGCGCTCGAACTCGCCTAAGCGATCATCAGTTCCGATTGAGGTGCGATTGGCAGTTGGGCGATTTTGCGGATCACGGGGCGGCGATCCCGGCTCAACTGCCGACGCACTAGCAAAGCAAGCTGAAGCCGTCGGCGCAGCTCTGCGTCCGTGTCCACAGACTGCCGGACTCCACTTTGGTTCGAATGGCTATTGCACTCTGCACATAATTCACACGGAAAAGTTGTGCGAGTCCCAGAGAATGACTATAATTTCACTAAGGTGGAATATGTAAGAGAATCCCTGCTAGGTTTTCGTGCGATTTGTAGCCGGCATATCAGGGGTTTCGCTGGCAATCGTCGCACCGGTTATCGACCGTAGCGACGTTTAGAAGAAGTCTGTTCCCGATAAAGTTCTAGCTCGACGGAATAAGCCGTCACTTTTTAGATTGTTTTTTGCAACCGTTTGCAATTTTATGATTAAAGAAACCAGTTCCTCTAAAAGCGGACATCGAGTCACGATCAGGGACGTAGCACGAGCTTCAGACGTGTCCTACTCTACTGTGTCGCGCGTCCTGAGTGGCTACGAATTTGTCAAGGAATCCACGCGCAAGCGCGTTATGGAAGCGGTGGAAGACTTGGGCTACGTCGCCAATTTGCCAGCACGCAGCTTGGCAGGGGGACGTTCGCGGGTCATCGGGCTGCTCGTGCCCAATCTCGATAACGGCTACGTCGGCACGATTACGCAGGGGATCGATCGGATCTTGGCTGGCGCCAACTACGATCTGATGCTGTACACCAGCCATCGTCATCCGAGCAAAGAATCATTTTACGTTAGCGCTATCGCTAACGGGTTGACGGACGGGCTGCTGTTAGTCGCCCCGATGGCTCCGACAATTTACCTAGAAGAGCTGCGCGAGCAAAACTATCCCTACGTGCTGATCGATCAGACCGATGTCAGCCAACATAGCAGCACCATCGAAGCGACCAACCAGCAGGGCGCCTATGACGCCACCACCTACCTGATCCAGTTAGGTCACACGCGCATCGCTTTCATTACGGGAGCGACAGCGGTCCAAAGCGCCGCAGATCGGTTGGAAGGTTACAAACAGGCGCTGGTCGATTGCGGTATTCCCCTTCGGGATGACCTCATTATCGAAGGCGACTATCAGCAGCAAACCGGCTACATGAGCACCAAACAACTACTAGAGAATACCGCTCCGCTGCCGACAGCAATTTTCGCGTCCAACGATTTGGCAGCTTTTGGTGCGATGGATGCCGTGCGCGAACACGGTCTTCGTATTCCTGATGATATTTCCATCGTTGGCTTCGATGACGTTCCTCAAGCATCTTTCGTCTACCCCAAATTGACGACGGTTCGCCAACCGCTCGAACAAATGGGAGAAGTCGCCAGCAAGATGCTCTTAGAACGACTCGAGGATCCGCGTTGTCCGCTACAACGGGTTGCATTGGCGACGCAGCTCATCAAACGTGATTCGTGCGCACCTGCGCGAACCACAGCGTAAGCAAAGAGCAAAGCTGAAAGGACAGGAGGGAGCCTATCGCATCGTCCAGTTAGTCAATTACACCGCTTAGCCGTCATTTGAGAGATTTACGGAGGAATAGATGTCACACGAAATTAATCGTCGCAGTTTTCTGAAGCTTTTATCGGCAGGCACCGGAACCTTCCTGCTTGGTCCTATGGGGTTAGTCCATCTGCCCGATGAGCTGGTTAAGTCGAACGAAGCAGTTCTCGCTCAAATGGGCACTTTCCCGCGCGAGCAGACGGTAATCGCCCGCATTCTCACCGGTCGCGTCGGCACGCCCGATAACTTCAACCAGTGGGTTGGTTGGAAGTGGCAAGACCGCGGTATGCAGAACTTGGCGGATGAGCCGCTGTGGTCGGTCGACTTTGCCACCGGTAAAATCATCAACGGCGTCGCCTCCGGCGACCCGACCTACAGCGAAGACTTCATGAGCCTCACCGTCCCGTTGCGTGAAGGCGTCACTTGGTCGGACGGCGAGCCTTTCTCCGCCGCTGACGTTGTCTATACGGTCGAAACCTTGATGAAGTATGATGGCTTCAACGCCAACAGCTTCTTTGTCGATAATGTTGAGGCAGTGACCGCGCTCGACGATTACACCGTCAAGTTCGACCTCAAGCAGGCGAACTCGCGCTTCCACACCACCTTCCTCGACCGCTGGGGCTGCACCCGGTTCTTCCCCAAACACATCTTTGAGCAGCAGGATGACCCGGTTCAGTTCACCTTCAATCCGTACGTTGGCTGCGGTCCTTACAAACTGCACAGCTTTGATCCGCAAGGAAGCTGGACGGCGTGGGAAAAACGTGAGGACTGGGACAAAAGCCCGACCGGTATCATGTATGGCGAGCCTCAGCCACAGTACATCATCTTCCAGTATTTCGCCGACGAAGGCGCTCAAATCCTGTCCCAATTGACGCATCAACTGGACGTGGCAGAACTCTCCGCCGATGGTCTGAAGGCGCTGTTGGCACAGGCGGAGACCTCGCGCGCCTACCAGCCGACCTTCCCGTTCGTGGTCAACAACGACCCCGCCATCACCGGCATCACCTTCAACTGCGTCAGAGCACCCTACGATAACGTTGACGTGCGCTGGGCACTTACTCTGGCGATTGACATCGTCGAGTACACCAGCATCGCCGTCGACTCCTCGGGCACCTTAAGTCCGGTGCATGTCCCGCATCTTGGACCATATCCGGCGGATTACATCGCGCCGATGCAAGAATGGTTGAAGGATTTCACAATTGATGTGGGCGACGGCGAGACCTTTGCGCCGTATGATCCCACCGCGCCCCAGCGCGTCGCCGACCTCGCCCGCAGCCGGGGGTATGTCTTCCCGGATGATCAGGCGTTCCTCGAAAAGACGTTCGGGCTGGGCTGGTATAAGTTTGCCCCGGACATTGCCGAGAAACTGCTGCTGAAGAATGGCTTCTCGCGGGATGGCAACGGCATGTGGCTGCTGCCTGATGGCTCCGCGTGGAAGATCAGCTTCTTGAGCGGTACTGTTCTTTCCAACCATGATGCCCGCAATGCTGCGGCAGCCGTGCAGCAGTGGAAGAAATTCGGTATCGATGCCGAGGTGTTCGCGTCGGAGGCGAGTGCTGACCTGCAAGCGGTTGGCGACTTTGACGTCAACGGCGCGTGGCCCGCGCAAGAACCATGGGGTGCAGGTCCCGACCTGTACCGCGTGCTCGACCGCTGGAACTCCGCCTATATTCTGCCGCTGGGCGAGCGCACGCAGGGTCATTCCTCGCGTTGGACGACCCCGGAGATGGACGACATCATCAAGCAGCTGCGCGAGACGGATCCCTTCAATAGCGAACAAGTTATCGCCATTGGTATCGAAGGCTTGAAGGAAGCGGTTAAGCAGATGCCCGGTCTGCCGACCTACGGCTATATCGGCTTTGTCGGTTGGGACGAAACCTATTGGACCAACTGGCCCGGCAGCGAGAACGCTTACAACGAGCCTTATACCCACTGGCCCAACTTCAAGTACACGACACCGTTCCTCAAACCCTCTGGCAGCGCATAAGTTATTTCAGAGTTTGCTTTCACCGCATAAATGTTTCTCCGGGCGGGAATACCCGCCCGGAGAAACCCATCTTTGCTTCATTGGATTACTCGTGCTTACTTCATGTAAGGAATCTAGACACATGAGGGCAGAACCGTGACATTTGTAAAGCGCTATCTTATTCCCCGGCTGATTTCATATTTTTTAGTAATTTGGCTCGGCATTACCGTTGTTTTCCTCATCCCCAGACTTACCCCGAATGACCCGGTCATGCAAATGGTTGATCAGATCCGGGCGCGCGGCTCAACCTTGGAGCCGGGAGCGATGAATGGTCTCATCGAAGACCTGACCCAAATGTATGGTTTAGGCGGATCGTGGACTGACCAGTACGTCGAGTTTTGGGGCAGGCTGATTCACGGCGATTTCGGCGTTTCCTTTTTTCAATTTCCGACCCGCGTGAACCAGCTGATTGGCACTGCTTTGCCGTGGACACTGGGGCTTTTGCTGACATCTACAGCAATATCGTGGATATTAGGCAATATAACAGGCGGGCTAGCGGGTTATTTCTCGCGCAAGCGTTGGTCACGAGGTTTAGATGCCCTAGCGATGGTCGTTCGCCCGCTGCCCTATTATGTCTTTGCTTTTATACTCCTCCTGCTTTTCGCCTATGTCGTGCGCTGGTTCCCGATTACGGGCGGGGCGTCATTAGGTGCTATGCCCACCTTCACTTGGGAGTACATCAAAGATGTCCTCTGGCATTCGATCTTGCCGGGAGCCTCGCTAGCTATATTGGGTGGGGCAGTTAATTTCCAAATCATGAAACTGCTGGTCCAGAACGTCAATGCGGAAAGTTACGTCCAGTATGCCAAGCTGGGCGGTGTGACCGAAGACCGCATCGTGAGCAAGTACATCATTCGCAACGCCTTTCTACCGCAAATCACCGGTCTGGCGCTCTCGCTTGGGCAAATTTTCAGTGGGGCACTGATTACCGAAATCGTTTTTGGTTATCCCGGCTTGGGGACGCTGCTGTTTAGAGCGATCATCAACGGGGATTACAACTTGATTATGGGGATCACCATTCTTTCGATCGTTGGTATCACCACAGCAATTCTAGTCCTCGACCTGACTTATCCCTTGTTTGACCCACGAGTGAGATACACATAGGAAGCCGGTGCTGCTATGAAAGCTATCAGAGACTTATTCAAAGATTATCGCTTCACCTTCAGCTTCATCGTGCTGGTGATCATCGTGGCAATGGCGCTCTTGTCGTTCTTCTCACCGTATGATCCTACACTATGGCACGTTGTCCCCAGAGATATGAAGCCCTCGGCGGATTACTTGCTCGGCACCGACTCCAATGGGCAGGATGTTTTCTGGCAGGCGACTTTCGCTGTGCGTAATTCGCTGATTATTTCGCTCATCTCCGGCTTGGTCTCACGAGCGATCGCCATCCTCGTGGGCATGGTCGCCGGATACAAGGGCGGTCGAATCGATCGGGTTCTAATGTTTGTTGGTGACAGTCTGTTGGTCATCCCGCTCTTCCTGATCTTCGTCATGTTAGCCATGATGGTGCGTGAACATATGAATCTGGCGGTTCTGGGCTTGATGCTCGCGCTTTTCGGCTGGGCATGGGATGCCCGCCTGATTCGCTCGATGGTTTTAAGCCTGCGTGAGCGTGAGTTCACCATGACTGCCATCCTGTCCGGGACGGGAACGATCAAACTGGTATTGAAGGAATACATGCCCTTTACGATGCCGCTGATTTTCTCGACCTTGATCAACAATATGTCATGGGCGATTGGTTTAGAGATTACTCTGGCAATCCTTGGTTTAGTCAATCTCAATATCCCCACTTTGGGGACGATGCTAAACTGGGCGCTCTTCTATCAATCGATTTTGTTGGGGCGCTGGTGGTGGATCCTGACGCCGGTGATCTTGTCGCTCTTTGTATTCATTGCGCTCTATTGGTTCTCGGTTAGCATCAGCGAATACCTTGATCCTCGCACGCGCATTCAGCGGGTTGGGGCGTAGGAGACGCAGACATGGCAGAAAAGAAAACCGTAATCCTACGAACCGAACATCTCAAGTCTTTCTATCTCTTGGAGGTTCAAGGTACCCAGAAGGTCGTTCGAGCCGTTAACGACGTGAACATGTCGATCTATGAAAACGAGATCTACGGCATCGCCGGCGAAAGTGGCTGTGGCAAGACCACGTTATTGAAGACACTTTTCAACGAAATCGTGCCCCCACTACGCCTGATTGACGGCAAAATTTACTATCGTATCAACGATCAAGAGATTGACGTCTCCAGTTTAGACCCGGAAGCCAAGCGTAAGCTGCGCATGGAGTACATCTCCTACATTCCGCAAGGCTCGATGAGTGTGTTCAATCCGGTCATCAAGATCAAAGGCACGTTCGAAGACTTCATCAGCAGTCACAGCAGCGGACAAACCCGCACCGATATTTTCGAGTTGGCGCATAAGCGCGTCCTCGAACTCGGCTTGCCTAAAAATGTCCTCGACGTCTACCCGCACCAGTTGTCGGGCGGCATGCGTCAGCGCGTGACCATCGCCCTCGCCTCTTCGCTCAACCCGCGTATCATGATCGGCGACGAGCCGACGACGGCGCTGGACGTGGTCGTGCAGCGCGGCGTGATTCAGATGTTGAGGGATATTCAGAAGAGTCTAAAGAACACGATCGTCATGGTCACGCACGATATGGGGGTACATGCCAACATCGCTGACCGGATTGGCATCATGTATGCCGGGAAGATCGTTGAAGAAGGAACGACCGAACAAATCTTCGCCGAACCGGTGCATCCCTACACGCAATTCTTGATCAACTCGCTGCCTAAGTTCGGCGATAAAACGATGCGCGATAGCGTCCCCGGCAGTCCGCCCTCCTTGGCAGACGTGCCGCCGGGCTGCCCCTTCCATCCGCGCTGCCCGCATGTCAAAGATATTTGCCGCCAGCAAATGCCAGACTTTACTCAACTGGACGAAGACCACAAAGCTGCCTGCTGGTTGGTAGGAGAGGGACAAAATGGATAAGCTGCTTGAGGTAAGCAACCTCACCAAACGGTACTCTCAGGGCAACGTGATTGCGCGGATCACTTTTACAGCCGTTGACCACATCAGCTTTGATATTAAACCGGCTGAAATCTTCACCTTGGCGGGCGAAAGCGGCTGTGGCAAAACGACCACGGCAAAAATTATTCTTGGGTTTGAAGAAGCGACCTCCGGGGAGATTCTCCATAGCGGAAAAGTGCAAACTCGCAAGGAGAAGGCTTGGATCACCGATGGCATTCAGGCGATCTTTCAGGATCCGTTCAGCACCTTCAATCCCATGCGGACAGTCGATTCCTATTTCCACGAAACCGTACGGAATTTTCATTTGGCGAAATCAAAACAGGAAGCCGTCGATCGGATCGATCAGAAGCTGCGCCTTGTGGGACTAACCTATGAAGAATTCGCCGGGAAATATCCGAGCGAGTTTTCCGGTGGTCAGCTTCAGCGAATCTCGATTGCGCGGGCGCTCGTGACTGATCCGAAGCTGCTGATCGCGGACGAGCCGGTGTCGATGGTCGACGCCTCGCTGCGGATGTCGATCGTCAACCTGTTCAAACAGCTTCGTGACGAACTGGGCGTGAGCATCCTCTACATCACGCACGACTTGGCAACGGCTTATTACGTCAGCGACCGGATCGCCATCATGTTTCGCGGCAACATCATCGAAATGGGGTCCGTGGAACAGGTGCTGATGAATCCCCGGCACCCGTACTCAAGGCTGCTGCGTGACTCCATCCCCCAAGCCGACCCGAATAAACGTTGGGAGTCAACCGTCACGCTCGCCGAGTTGGAGCAAGAAGAATATCTGCGGCAGGGCTGCAAATTCGCGGGGCGGTGCCCCGACGTCATGGACATCTGCCGGGGTGTAGTGCCCAAAGACATCTATGTTGACGACGTGCTCGTCAATTGTCACAAGTATACCGATCAAGGGGAAGTTCAAGGGGCGACGTCAGAATCGCAATAGGTAGGTGCAGAAGCCTAATCCCACCTTACCCAGCGGAATCAAAAAGCGCCTCTGGCTTTCAGAGGCGCTTTTCATTTGCTGACTACTCCGACTCGATAGCGGCGCGACGCTGCTGAACCGCGCGGATGCGATCCATGTCGAATTTCTCGCGCCGGTTGAAGGTGTAGATCCCGTTCTGCTCCTGATAGACGTCGGTGAGCTGCGTATAGCAGTAGCCGAACATCTTCGGGTCATCGAGCAGTGCGTTGAACAATCCCTCGAAGCGGGCGTAGAACTCGTCAAGGTTCTTGACGCGCTCGCCATAGCCCCACGAATCCTCGCCCGGCTTGGCGTTCGGATTCCACCAGATGCCGCCGAACTCGCTGACGAAGTAGGGTTGTCCGCCATACGGGATCGAAATCGTCCCGTCGTGTCCGAATTCGCGATCCGGCTCGCGCGTATTGAGGAACGGATCTTCGTTTGCCAAGCCCGCGTGACGCTTCGCGAAAGTCGCCGGATCTTGGGTGTAGTCGTGACTGTCGTAGATATCGGCTTCGGCGATACGATGCGAATAGCCCGATGTATCCAGCACCGGACGCGACTGGTCCATCGCCTTCGCTGCAAGGAACATGCCGCGCGTCACCACGTCGAGGTCGGTGATCTGGTCGCTGGTGCGCTGCCACGTCTCGTTGAGCGGGCACCAGCCGACGATCGCCGGATGTGAGTAATCGCGGTCAAGTTCTTCCAACCATTCGGTGATGAACGATGCCGTTGCCCGCTGGTGATCGTACTCGCTGCCATAGTGGGAAATCCCCCAGTCGGGGAACTCGCCCCAGACCAGATAGCCCATTTTGTCGGCGTAATACAGGAAACGCTCCTCGAACACCTTCTGATGCAGACGCGCGCCGTTAAAGCCCGCCGCCATGCTCAATTCGATGTCGTGCTTGAGCGCTTCGTCGCTCGGCGCGGTCAGGATGCCGTCAGGATAATAGCCTTGATCGAGCACCAACCGCTGAAAAACGGCTTTCCCGTTCAGCTTGACTGCCTTGCCGTCGATGGTGACGCTCCGCAGTCCAGTGTAACTCGTCGCATGGTCGATCACCGTATCGTCGGCATCGATCAGTTGCAGGTCGAGATCATACAGATGCGGGTCCTCGATCGACCACAAGCGGCGGCGATCTTCAGGAATCGCCAACGTAAGCTGCGGCGTGAAGTCTTGATCGGCGGGCACTTCCACGCTGACCACTTCGCCCTGCGCGTCCTTGAGTGTCGCCCGCAGGCGCATTCCGGCTTTGCTGGCACCGCTGAGCGGCTGCACGAGGTGAATCGCACCGGCGTTGACGTCCGGCGTCAGCCGGGGGCGCTTCAGGGCAGCTTTCGGCACCGGTTCGAGCCAGACCGTCTGCCAGATACCCGTCGTCCGATAGTAGATCGCGCCGAAGGCACCATAGAGCCGTGACTGCTTGCCGCGCGGCTGCGGCGCTGTGTGCGAGTCACGGGCACGCACGACGATCGTGACCGTATCGCCCGCTTTGGCAACCCGGCTCAAGTCGCAGCTAAAGGGTGTCGATCCGCCGCGATGCCGCCCGACCTCGACGCCGTTCGCCCACACCGTCGTGTCGTAGTCGACCGCTTGGAAATGCAGCACCGGCACTTGGTCGCCCCACGCTGCCGGGATCGTCACCTCGCGGCGATACCAGACGACGTTCAGATAATCGCGATTGAACACACCGGAAAGCTCCGACTCCGGGCAGAACGGCACGATGATCTTGCCGTTCAGAGGACGGTTGAGCAGCCCTCGATCCAACCCGCTGTCGCCTTGATCAATTTCGAACTCCCACTCCCCATTCAAGCAGAGCCAATCTGCCCGCACGAATTGAGGACGGGGGTACTCAGGACGAGGAATAGCCATATATTTTCAATTCCTTCCAAGATAGTTAGGGCATACAAAATACCAGTTACATCAATCCGGTGCGGCAGCCGGTTGACGGCAACCAAACCAGCATCGGCGCGGGACTACTCCCCCATGCCGAGCGTCGCACCACCTCACCGTTGACGTGCACTAGCGCAGCAATCGCAGCTAGAGATCGTACCGCGCCCTGCCCCAATTTCAACGCCGACTTCGCCCACTTTGAGATTAAGTCGATGATCGACTGCTTGATCATCTAATTGTGAAACGCTGTCGCCCCTGACATTTCTCAAATACTTACAACCACGGCAGTTTGGTACAATTCCGGCAGCTGATCGTCGCGCCTGCGGTGCACAATCGACGGTCGAACCGTAGTTTCGGGAATAAGGCGTAAGTCAATGGAATATCCGACACCGCGCTCAATTAGGTGGAGGCATTTATGATACCAGACCCGGAGCAACAGCCACCGCTGGCGCGCATCCTGTTCATCGAAGATGCGCGCGACCTTGCGTTGGTGGTCGTCCGTGAATTGGAGGCGGCGGGCTATCAAGTCACGCACAATCTCGACGGCGAAACGGGCTTGCGACAAGCCGAAACGGATGACTTCCAACTCGTGATCCTCGACTGGATGCTGCCGGGGATGGATGGCTTGAACGTACTCCGCCGCCTGCGCACTTTCTCGTCCGTCCCGGTGCTGATGCTCACCGCCCGCGATGCCGAAATCGACCGGGTGCTGGGGCTGGAGGTCGGCGCTGACGATTACGTGACCAAGCCCTTCAGTATGCGCGAGTTGATCATGCGCGTGCGCGCGATGCTGCGCCGCCGCGCGATCATCCAGCAGACACTCGTCGCCGATCAATCGGCTTCCAGCGCGGTGATCGTCGCGGGCGGCTTGCGCATCGAGCCGGAAGCCCACGCGATCAGCCTCGACGGGCAGCCGGTCGAACTCACGCGCACCGAGTTCGCCCTGCTCCACTTGCTCGCCAGCAACGCCGGACGCGTGTTCAGTCGGGCGTATCTGCTCGATACGGTCTGGGGCGAAAACTACGTCGATGGCGACCGCTCGGTGGACAATGTCGTGCTGCGGCTGCGTAAGAAACTCAAAGCAGAAGGCGACTGTCTCGAAACGGTCTGGGGGGTCGGGTATCGATGGAAACGCGCGTGTCAAACTTCCTGAGCGGATGGGCAAAATTCTTTCTGAAGGGATCGCCGCTGCGCACCTATGTCGAGACGTTGGTGCTAGGCAGCGGGTTGATCCTGCTCTCGATGCTGATCTACGACAGCGAAGTCGAGACGATGATGCCGACCACCCTGCTGTTCCTTGTCGTGCCCTGCTGCGGACTATACTACTCGCTGCGGCTGCGCGTCCCGACCGGGCGCTGGTATCGCCGCTTCGCCGTTGACCTGTTGTATCTGATTGTCCCGCTCGTGGTGTTCAACGGAATACTGCTGGTCTACGTTTACCGGCTGCTGGTCTCTGCCAACGATCTGCAAACGGGGATGGCAGCAGTGCTCTTCGTCGGCTTTTACGCCTTCCCCTATCTCTTCTTTCGGGTGAGCGTCCGCCTTCTCGTCTGGTGGAACGGCTTGCGCCAGCGCCGCCTGATCTGGTCGCTCGTGACCAGCCACTTGATCGCGGTCGGGCTGCTCCAAGCGCTGATTGTCCTGCCGATAGTCGCGCTGATCGTCGGCAGCATGAGCAGCTCGTCGCTGCAACTGCCGTCGCATCCGCTCGTGCAGGTTTTCTATCGCTTGCAGTTGGCACTGCCGTTCATCGGCGTTTCGATCCTCGTCGCCACTGCCGTCTTAGTCGTGCTGCTGCCGGTCTCGATCGTCGTCTCGTATTTCTTCGCCCGCCGCATCAAGCGACGGTTGGACACCCTGCTCGACGCCGCCCACGCCGCCGGGGATGGCAACTACGCCGTGCGCGTTCCGGTCACCGGGCAGGACGAGATCGCCAAGCTGCAAACCGACTTCAACGCGATGGCGGCGAGCCTCGGCGTGACCGTGAGCGAACTCCGCAGCGAACGCGAAAAGGTCGACGCGCTGCTCAAGTCGCGCCGCGAACTGATGGCGAGCGTCTCGCACGAACTCCGCACGCCGATTGCGACCGTGCGCGCTTATCTCGACTCGGCGCGGCGGCAGAACCCCGATCAGGACGACATCACCCTAGCGGCGAGCGACCTCGCCATCATTGAGCGCGAAACCGAGCGCCTGCAAACGCTGATCGACGACTTATTCAGCTTGTCGCGCGCGGAGGTCGAGCAGTTGGAACTGAAATGTGTCCCACTGGATGCGGTCACGCTGATCGATCAGGTGGTGGAGACCGTCGCGCCGCTGGCATGGCAGATCAACCGGGTCGAGGTGCTGGCGCAAACTCCGGCACACCTACCCCAAGTTCTGGCGGATGGCTCACGGCTAGAGCAAGCGCTCCGCAACCTGATCCACAACAGCTTGCGGCACACGCCACCCGGCGGCTTGGTGATCCTCAACGCCAGCGCCACCCGCGATCAGATGCAGATTCAGGTGCGCGACACCGGCGAAGGGATCGCGGAAGCCGACCTACCGCACATCTGGGAACGCTATTACCGCAGCGCTGAAAATGGCGGCACCGGCATCGGCTTAACGCTGGTCAAGTCGTTCACCGAAGCCATGAACGGGCAGATCGTCGTCGAGAGCACGCCCGGTGAAGGGACGTGCTTCACGATCACGCTGCCGTTGAGCCGTTCTAGCGTACCAGCAGCACAGTCAGATTCCGAATTCGTCAAAGCTGCCAACTAGAATTCATCCCCGGTAGGGGCGTTATATATAACGCCCTACAATTGCCACGACTCCAACTTTTGCGACAATTTTGCGACATTTCCGCGACCGGGTGGCGACACCGCGCGAGTAAGCTACTTGCTGGGGTTTACCAAGGGAGGAATATAACCTCATGCAACTCACGCAGAGCTTACCAACCCGCGCCACCGTGCGGCAAAACGGCACCGCCAGCAGCGCCAAATCGGAAATCATTCAGGTGCGCGACGTTACGCGCGCGCTGCCGCTCGCCAACGAGCAGCTTCACATCCTGCGCGGCATCTCGTTCTCGATCGCGCGCGGCTCGTGGATCGCCATCACCGGACCGTCGGGTTCGGGCAAATCGACGCTGCTCGGCATCCTCGCCGGACTGGATACCCCTAGCGGCGGTCAGGTGATTATCGACGGCATCGACATCACCAACTTGGCAGAAAGCAAGCTGGCACGCTTCCGCAGCGACAAAATCGGCATGGTCTTTCAATCCTTCAACCTGATCCCGACGCTGACGGCGTTGGAGAACGTCGAAGTACCGCTGTTCGCCAGCCGCGACAGCAGCCGCAGCAGCGCGCGCGCCAAGCGCGTCTTGGAACTCGTCGGGCTAGGTGACCGCCTGCGCCACCGCCCGAATCAGCTTTCCGGCGGACAGCAGCAGCGGGTCGCCATCGCCCGCGCGCTGGTCAACGAGCCGCCGATCTTGATCGCCGACGAACCGACCGGTAACCTCGACAGCACGACCGGCGAAGCGATGCTCGATCTGTTCGGGCAGCTGCGGCGCGAACTGGGGCTGACGCTGGTGATCGCCACGCACGATCCGGCGGTTGCCGCGCGGGTCGATGCCACCCTGCACATCGTCGACGGGCAGCTTGCGGAGCCAAAATCGTGAACCGACTCCGCTTTTATCTCCATTACGCCCTGCGCTCGCTGCGGCGCGACGGAACGCGCACGCTGCTCGCCGGGCTGAGCGTCGCCTTCGGCGTGCTCTCGCTGGTCGCGATGCAGTCGCTCTCCAATACGCTGCTGCACGGCACGATGTTCGACCAGCGCGTTCAGCTCGGCGGTGACATGATGATCATGGAAGACGATCGCCTCAGCCCAGCCGACTTCGACCAGATAACGACGTGGCAGACGCAAGGCTTGATCGCTGCCTACACGCCGATCGCCGAAGGGTCGGCAGAATATCTGCGCACGCCGACCAGCGGGCGCGTGACTCTGCTCTCGCGCGCTATGGGCATCGACCCGGCGAGCTATCCGCTGGTCGGCGATCTGGTGCTGCGTGATCCAGCGGGCGCATCCGCCGCCGAGGTACTGCGCCAGCCGACCGACACCTTAGTGACGCGCGACATCGCGGACAAGCTTGGCTTGCAAGTTGGCGACAACTTCACCTTGAGTGGCGATGCCGCACCGGTGCAGTTGACCGTTGCCGGGATCCTCGAAGCGACGCCCGATCAGCGGGGCGGACAAGTCATGTACACGCTCGACACCGCCCGAATGATCGAAAACCGCAGCGACGTAGTCACTCAGGTCTCGGCGACGTTGGGCAGCGCGCCGAACGCCGAACAAACGCTGATCGACAGCCCGTACAACGTCTTTATCGCTGCCAGCCGCGCGGAAGCCCTCAACAATTCGACCGGTGTGGCGCTGTTCGACTTGATGCTGAAAGGCGCGGGTGTACTCGGCTTGTTGGTCGGTGGGCTGAGCGTCGCCAACACCCTGCAGGTGATTCTGGCGCGGCGCAAGCTGGAGATCGCCATGCTCAAGACCTTCGGCTACCAGCGGGGCGATCTGCTGACCTTAATCGCGCTGGAAACCGGGCTGATCGGGATCGTCGGCGGCGTCACCGGTGCGCTGATCGGCACGGTGATCGCTGGAAAGCTGTTCGACGTGCTCGGCGGTGTCGGCACGATGCTGCTGTCGTGGTCACCGGATCCGCTGATCGTCGGCGGCGGGATCGTCGCCGGACTGCTCACCGCGGTGGTGTTCGGGCTGCAAGCGATCCTCGCGTCGAGCGCGACCCGACCGGTCGAACTGCTGCGCGATCTGCCTACCAAGACACCCACACCGGTCTTGCTCGGTCGGCTGGCACTGTATGGACTGCTGCTGCTGGTCTTCGGCTTGCTGGTCGGCGTGGTGCTCGGCGACGCGCTGATGGGGGTCGTGTTGGTGGCGGTAGGCAGTCTAGCACTGCTCGTCCTGCGCGCGATCTTCTGGCTGCTGCTGTGGATCGTCACCAAGCTGCCGGTACCGCCGCTGCCCTCACTGCGTTTGGCGCGCGCCAGTCTGCGACAGCGCAAAATGGGGGCGACATTGGCGTTGATTGCGCTGTTCGCCGGGGCGTACGCGGTAACCTTCGCGGCGCTGGCGATCTACAACGCGCAGGTCGAAGTGGACAGCGCTCGTGGATCGGATGCGGGTTACAACCTGCTCGTCTACACGACGACCGACGGTATCGACGCCGCGCGGGAGCAGATGACGGCACAGGGGGCAGTGTCGATCTACGTCGCGGCAACTGTGCACGGAACAGTGGACGGTCAACCCACGCTGATCGAGGGACGCAGCGCGACAGACCTCGCCACCGACTTGAGCTACACCGGAGACTGGCACGACGATGCGCCGGTCGCACTCCTGCCTCAAGACAGCGGTCACACGGTCGGCGACACGCTGACGCTGCGGGTCAACGATCAGTCGCAGGTGGTGACGGTGATCGGCAGCTACACGCGCACGGTCAACAATAATGTGGCGGCGCTGTCGAATGGCGTGATCGTGCCGCGCTCGATCGCCGAGGCGCTCGGCGGCGCGCGCACGCAGGTGCAGGTGATCGGGGAATTCCCGGTCAGCGAGCTTGATGCAGCGACGACCAGCATCGGGGCAGCACTGCCCGCTGCGCTGGTCTTCAGCCGCGCCGACTTCAACGACTGGATGGCGACGACGTATCGCAGCCTGTTCACCTTCGCCGTTTCGATTGCCGGACTTGCCTTCGTCGCGGGCGCGGTGCTGATCGCCAACTCGACCGGGCTAACGGTCGTCGAGCGACGCGGCGAAATCGGCGTCTTCAAGGCGGTTGGCTATACGAGTGGTCGCGTCTTACGGCTGCTGCTGGCGGAATATGGTTTTCTGGGGACGCTGGCGGGCGCGTTCGGCGTGCTCGGCGCGATATTCACCATTCTGCTGATCAACGACTCGCAAGGTCTGAACCTGATCCTCGCGCCGGGGATCGTCGGCGGAATGCTGCTGTTCTCGATTGCGATCGCGCTGGTCAGCGCTGCCATCGTCGCGTGGCAGCCGACCCACGTCCGCCCGCTCGACGTGCTGCGCTACGAGTAGGGATAAGCTCGCTCTAAAAGCATAGGTTCTCGCGTAGAGGTACGGTGTACGCTGTGCCTCTACCGTCGAATCCCCGCTTTGCTGCAAAGACGGCTCTTGCTGCCGCGCGATTTTGATTCCGGCGAAGGCATCCGACGACATAAAGTGAGCAACCTGCTTACAAATGTCACTACCTCCATGAATGACATCTGCTACAGTAGATTCAAGGATCAACCAATCGTGTTCCCCTCGCTGAATGAAGTGTGAAAGTTCGCCGCAAAATGAGACTTGTTGAGCGAAATAGCCGATCCGTGATCCGCCGGGGAAATCGCCAAGTCCATGCCGCAAAAAACGCCCTGCTGGTTCTCGATTCCGAGCCACACCCATTTCTAGCTATTATTCGATGTGAGCCATGAAACCAGTCCAAAAATCATCCGTTTGGGGAGTCTTTTGGGCACAGGCAGGGCGAGTCCCGCTGCGCCAGAAAATGATCGGGATCATTGTCGCCCCGCTGTTGATTTTGGGATTCACGATTGCGTGGTGGGTCAGCACACAGCTCGGTGGCTGGCTCTCCTACTTGCTCAGCGAGGAGCGGGTCGCGCAGGCGATGTCGATCGGAATGCGCGGCGTGGTCATCATCACGATTATGGCAGCACTGATCGGGTTGGGCATCGCTTGGTTTCTAACTTGGCTGCTGACCCGCCCCATCCTCGACATGACCTCAGTCGCCAAACGCATCAAAACCGGCGATCTCGTCGTCCGCGCGCCGGTATGGGCGAATGACGAGATCGGCGAACTCGGTCGGGCATTCAACGATATGATCGTCGGGTTGGATACCTCACGGCAAGAACTGGAAACCTTTAACGAGAATTTGCAGCATCGCAACCACGAATTGGAAATGCTGTATCAACTTTCCGACATGGCGAACCAGTCGTATACCCTCCAGCAGGTGAGCGAGCATGGACTGGAACTCATGCTGGAAAACTCCAGCGCCAGCGCCGGATTAATCTTGCTGCTTGATGAGGGGCAAGCCTCCGTCGCCGCGCAAGATCATCTCACCGAGCCGCTGCTGGAGAAAATGCAGGTTTGTCTGCCGCGCTTTATCGGCGAACACAGTCAGCTGCTCTTACGAGAAAATATCGTCGCCATCACCAATACGCAAGACACTAGCTACCTCCCGCCCGATCTGATCCAGACCTGTCAACAGCTCAATCTACAAACCATCGTGCTCGCGCCGATCAGTGTGAAACAGAAAATGTTGGGGACGCTGATCATGCTCTACACCGAAGCGACCGAACTCACCCCGCAGCAGCAGCAGCTGATCAGCGGCATCTGTAACCAACTCGGCACCGCCTTGCAGAACAGCCAACTGTGGGAAGAACTCCGCTACAAAGAACAGCTTCGCGCCCAACTGCTGAACAAGGTCGTTTCGGCGCAAGAGGAGGAGCGCCGTCGCATCAGCCGGGAACTCCATGACGAGACCGGGCAGGCGCTCACATCCCTATTGATCCAGTTCAAAATCACTGAGAACTGTGACGATCTAGAAGACATCAAGACCCATCTTGAAGATATGCGTCTGCGAACCGCGCAGACCCTTCAGGAAATTCGACGCCTAGCCGCCGACTTACGCCCGGCAGCGTTGGATGATCTGGGCTTGATCTCGGCGCTGGAAGGCTACATCTATGAATTCTCCCGAAAAACGAACACGGTGGTTGATTTCCAACCGCAGCAAGTCGGGCAGATTCGACTCCCCCACGAGGTCGAAATTCTGCTTTACCGCGTCATTCAGGAGTCGCTGACGAACACGGCGCGGCACGCCAACGCGACGCGCATCGAAGTTGCGCTCACCTATGAGAACGGGCGGATCGGTGTGGTTGTGAGCGACAACGGACAAGGGTTTGATCCAGCGAAAGTTCTCAATGCGGAAAACCGAAGCCTCGGAATTTTGGGGATGAGAGAACGGGTGGAACTGCTCGGTGGGCAGTTCAAACTGACGTCGGTTCCGGGCAAAGGGACAAAGATCCATGTCGAACTTATGCCGCCCCCAAGTGAAATGGTCGTTAATCATGGCTGATGAGAAAATTCGAATTGTTCTTGCGGACGATCATGCGGTTTTACGCGCCGGTCTGCGCGTACTGCTCAATAGCCAAGCGGATTTGTTGGTGGTCGGTGAAGCCGGTGATGGCGATGAGGTTTTGCAGCAAATCGAGCTGCATCAGCCGGACATTCTCGTGCTCGACCTGATCATGCCGCGAGTCAAAGGGCTGGACATCATTGAGGAACTGACCGCCAAGTATCCCCGGCTGCGGATACTGGTTTTGACCATGCACGCGAACACGCAGTACGTGCGCTATGTCCTCAAAGCCGGATGTGCCGGCTATGTGACCAAGAGCAGCGCCGATTCGGAACTCATCACCGCCATCCGCGAGATTGCCAAGGGCAAGTCGTACTTGAGTCCCGAAGCAACCGACGTGCTCCTACAGGACTATCGGCAAGAGGAAGAAGAACCTCATGTCGATGACGATCGGCAGAAATTGACCGAACGCGAGTCCGAAGTACTGGTGATGACGGCGCTCGGCTACAGCAGCCGCGAGATCGGGGAGATGTTGTTCATCAGCCCGAAAACCGTCGATACCTATCGCCAACGCTCAATGGAAAAACTGCAATTGGAAACGCGGGCAGATCTCGTTCAGTACGCCCTCAAGAACGGGCTGTTGGAAGCTAAATGAGCCAGCAGAAACATACCGAACCGGAGCTGGATACGCACTACACCTTTCGGCTGCGACGACGTTCACTCGCCGAGTGGTGTGCTTGGCTCATCTGGTTGATCGTGCTCTGCCTCTTGGCGGAATACGCGATTACCAGCATGTACGAGGACGAGCGCCAAGCCACGATTGTCGCCAGTGTCATTGCGCTTGGTTTGCTGCTCGCCGGGGTCATCGTCGAGATCATGAAGACGATTGATCTGGAAAGCAAGCATAAACACTTTCCGCAAGCGGAGAGTGATAACGACGAAACCGAGTAAATTTCGAGGCAAGTTTTATGAATGAAGATAATCCTAGCCGTCGCGAATTTCTGAAGACGCTCGGCATCGCCGGGGCGACCGTAGGAGTCGCGGGGACGGTCGGGTTGACCGCTGCCGGCGACTCCTTAGGCGCATCGATGTCCGGCGGTGTCTACAAACGCCCTTGGTGGGTGAAGCAAGTTGAGCAGCCAACTACGGGCATCGACTGGAGCCAAATCGAGCGTTTTGACGCGACCAACGCACTCCTCGGCAACGGGCTGACACGCTATGCGACGAATGAAGAAAACAACCGTCTGATTCAGGTACGCGAGGACCGTGAACACCAGCGCATCATTGACAACACCCCCGGCTACACCATGAAAGACAGCGCCTTGCGGAATGCTTTTCACTACGTGCGCGACGCCATGCCGCGAAGTTTTGTCGGTCCGCAGACGACGCCACGCCCGCAAGATCTAGGGCTTGACCGCTGGGAAGGCACCCCGGAAGAAAACGCGGCGCTGATCAAGGTCGCCATGCAGCAGATGGGCGCTGCGCTCGTCGGCATCGTCCGGCTCGACGAAAACACCCGCAAACTGATCTACAGCGTCGATCAAGACGGGAAGCCGATCATTTTCGACGACGTCGAGCAAGGCTACGAAGACGAGGATAAGCGCGTCATCCCCAATAAAGCGCAATGGGTGATCGTCTACGCGGTTCAGATGTCCGACATTGCCTTGCGGCGCGCGCCCACCAAAATCGCGCAGATCACCACCGAGGAAACCTACCAGCGCGGCTTGATGATCCAGAACAACGCGCAGGAATTCCTGCGCGCGCTCGGTTATCAAGGGTTAGGCGAAGCGACGCTCAACGGATTGGGCATCGCCCCCGCGTTTGCCGTCTTAGCCGGACTGGGCGAGTTATCCCGGCTCAACCGCGTGATCACACCGGAATTCGGTCCGATGGTGCGAATTTTCAAGCTCGTCACCGACCTGCCGCTCGCGCCGGACCAACCCATTGATGCAGGGATTTCCCGCTTCTGCCGGACTTGCAAAAAATGCGCTGAGGCATGTCCTCCCAGCGCGCTCAGTTTTGAGACTGAACCCGGCTGGACGCCCGCCGGTGACTGGAATAATCGCGGACACCAAGCATGGTATGAAGATTCCGTGCGCTGCAAACGTTACTGGTACGAGGAACTGGGTACGAACTGCGGCATCTGCTTCTCGGTTTGCCCGTTCTCAAAACGAAACGCCAGCTTCATGCACGATCTCATCCGGATGCAGATTGCAACCATGCCCGTAGCCGACAGCATCACCCGCAATATGGACGATGCGTTCGGCTATGGCGTGCAGAAAAAGCCGGAAGATTGGTGGACGCTCGATCTCCCGGAGTATGGCATCGACACCCGTAAAGGTTGAACGTCGGCAATCACTAAATTCGTCAGGAAAATGCCTACAACCAGCGACCAAGATCGCAAGATTTTCCTGACAAAGTATCCGCCCGCTCCTGACAGACAAGTCCCCTCTCATCCGCCATACTTGGGGCATAGTTTCGGTAGGGATCAATCTACCGAGCACCATTTGGGGGGAAACCGGTGAGATACCGGTGCTGGGCCGCAACTGTAACACGGGTGCTCACCCGTGAAGCCAGAACACCCTAATTAGCCGTCACACTTTGCGCGCCTTAAAGAGTCGGACGATCCAGCCGTTGGATCGTCCGAACTCTTTGTTTTTGACGCCCAAGCCGGGTCAAAGACGAGTAGGAAGGAACGGGAAATGCCCGCTTATCAATATCGATGCGCCGATTGCCAAGAAAGTTTCCAAGTTCGCAAACCGATGTCCGACATCGATAGCGAGACCATTTGTCCCGAATGTGGCTCTCTCCGCACGGCGCGATTGATTAGCAACGTCGCCTTTTTCACCACGTCAAGCAATGGGGCTCGGCGCGCGCTTGCCGGAGCGTCTTCTTGCTCAGGATGCGCCGCAGTTGGCACCGGCTGCGCCGCCTGTCACCCGCGATAAGTTCATTCATTTTCTTGATAGATAATCAGCACTAGTCAAGGAGTCAGCAAATGCCATCCAGCTTAAATCGAAGAGAGTTTCTAAAGGACTTAGGATTATTCGGTGCCGGAGCCGCCGGTCTGAGTATGCTTGGACCGATTGAGGCACTCGGCGAAACTTGGAGCGACAAAGCCGGCATCGCCGAGCGTCCGTTCTGGGTACACCAAGTCGATAAGCCGACCGTCGAAATCGACTGGGACGCGATTTATCGTTTCGATGAGCGCAACACGGTTCGCCGGGGTTGGAGCAAGTACCTCGACGAAGAAACCTTCAAAGACCTGAGTACGCGGAAGGCGATTTACGACCTCAACCGCGAAGGCAAAGACGGCTACTCGATCCGCGACATTGCCATGTACAACGCCTCCGGCATCGGCGCAACGCAGTCCTTCATTGGACCGACCAGCGCCAATACGCCGGAAGACGCCGGTGTTGCTAAATGGGAAGGCACGCCGGAAGAGAACTCCGAGATGATCCGCGCGGCGCTGCGCGCCTTCGGTGCGGCGACCGTTGGTTTCGTCGAACTCGACGAGAACACCGAGAAACTGATCTACGCGATTGACCCTGACGGCAAAGAAATCGTCATCAGCGAAGATCAAGACGTGCCAGAAGAGACCGACACCCAGCGTATTATCCCCAAGAAAGCGCGGTGGGTCATCACTTGGACAGTGCAGATGTCGGGCGAGCAGCTCTCGCGCGCACCGTCACCGCTCGGTGCGGCGACGACCAGCCTCGCCTATGCCCGTAACCGGGCAATACAGAGTCGTCTGCAAACGTTCCTGCGCGCGATCGGCTACTACGGCGTCGGCGAAGCTGAAACGAACGCACTCGGCATCGCCCCGGCGTTCGGTGTGCTGGCGGGCTTGGGCGAACTCTCCCGCCTCAACCGCATGATCTCGCCTGAGTACGGTCCGATGGTGCGCGTCTTCAAGATGGTCACGAATCTGCCGGTCGCGCCGACGAAACCGATCGACGCAGGCATCTTCAACTTCTGCAAATCCTGCATGACTTGCGCCACCTACTGCCCGTCCGGTACGCTGAGCACCTCCCCGGAGCCGTCCTACACAACTCAAGGCGGTTGGAATCGCGGCGGTGTCAAGACGTGGTACGAGAATTCGATTAGCTGCCGCAACTACTGGGCAGAGATCGGCACGAACTGCGGTATCTGCTTCGCCGTCTGCCCGTTCTCGGTGCGCGACCGCGCGCTGATCCATTCGATGGTCAAGGGTACGATTGGCACGACAACGATCTTCAACGGCGCACTGGCAGAAATGAGCCGGACGGTCTATTCGCCCGGTCCGAAGGATCAGCCGCAAAAATCAGTTGAAGACTGGTGGAAGCTGGATTACGCGGAACTTGGGTTCGACACAACGCGCGGTCACGCCGACGCCTAGCACCGGAAACCGGATAAGGAGCAACTGTCATGATGTGGCTAATCTTAGGGATTTTGATCGGAGCACTCGTGCTCTACGCAGCGAACACGCGCCGTGTTAAGCTTACGTGGCTGGACTGGGTGTTGAGCGTCGTCGCCATCGTGTTCTTCCTGTTGGCAATCGCCAACTACAGCGGGTCGATGAGTGAACTTGAGCCGCGCGCGGCGGGTTTCCTGCTGGCATCGTTCGGTATTCCGGGGCTGATCCTCGCCGCCATCGTCGGTGTGCGCATTTGGCGCGGTACCCAGCAAACCAGCACCCCGGCTGAACAATCGTAAGGCAAATCATTACGGCGAGGGGGAGGAAACTCCCTCTCGCCCTTAAATCATGACTACACCGACAACTGCTTCACCGAAAGCCATCTTCCAACAGCGCCAGCGCCGTCGACAGCGCCGACAACGCATCGTCTCGATTGCGGCATTCGTGATCTTGGTGGGCGCGTGGCTTGTCGGTCACATGAACGTCGAGGACAACAATAGTTCCGCTGCCGTATTCGACGTACTGCCGGGTGTCGAGCAGGTCGAAACACGCGACAATGGCTTGTTCGTCGGTTACACGACCGACGACGCCGGCAACCGAGAGGTGGTCGGTTACGCGATGCTTGGCAGCGCCTCCGGCTACGGCGGACCCTTGACCTTGATGGTCGGTACCGACCCCAACGGCAGCATCGTCGGCGTTAAGGTCGTCAGCAGCCGCGAGACGCCGAACTTCTTCCGCCAACTCGATCTTCACAATTATTACGACGAATTCACGGGCAAGAACTACAGCAGTCAATTCACACTCGGCAGCGACATCGACGGCGTCAGCGGTGCGACCCTTTCGTCTGAAGGCGTCGCCCAGAGCATCCGCGATGCGGTGCGCGGAATCGCGGCAACGGCGATCGACGGCGCGCAGATTCCGCCGCTCCAGCAGAACGTCAAGTTCGGCTTGCCCGAAATCACGCTGATCGCCCTGTTCGTGGTGAGTTTCTTCCTACACCGGATCAAGAAACAGGCGCGCGTCAAGAAGTACGGGCGCTGGGCGGTCATGCTGACCGGTGTGATCGTGCTGGGCTTCGTGCTGAACAAACCCTTCACGCTTGCCAACGTGATCACGCTGCTGTCCGGCTACTGGCCCGATTGGCACAACAATTTGTATTGGTTTCTGCTGCTCGGCGGCATTTTGACCGTCACGCTGATGCAGGGGAAAAATCCTTACTGCTCTTGGTTCTGCCCGTTCGGCGCAACCCAAGAGTTTCTCGGCTCGCTAACCGGCGCGAAGCTGTACCAACCGCGCAACCTCTACAGCAAGCTGCGCTGGCTGCAGCGCGCGCTTTCATTCTTCGCGATTGTCTTGGGACTCGCGCTTCGTCAACCCGGCGCGGCGAGCTACGAACCCTTCGGCACGCTGTTCGATCTGCAAGGCTCGTGGCCCCAGTGGCTGCTGCTCGGACTCGTATTGTTCGGTTCACTGGTCGTTTATCGTCCCTTCTGCAATTATTTCTGCCCGGTTGACCCGGTCGTCGGCTATATTGGCGAGATCCGTCGTTTTGGAAAGAGTCTATGGTCCCAAAGAAGCAAAATCGCGGCTTCGACTTCCGACAATCGCTCCTGATCGTCTACATCGGGATCGGCGTAGTTGCCGTCATGCTGACCGTTGTGATCGCGTTCAGCGATACGCCGGACAGTACAGTCCAGCCGACGCCGACCGTCACCCGAATGCTGTCGCCGCTCATCCTGACCCAGCAGTCGGAAGGTTCGGTAAATCATCCGCACCTGACCGCAACGCCGCCAGCGCAGACGCCGGACATCAATGCAGGAGTCGAGACCGACAGCCAAGTATTCTTCCCTACAGCGACCGGAGCGACCGCCGCAACGCCGACCGTGACGGCTGAGCACTAACGCTTTGGGTTTAATGGAGAGCAAGTTGTGAAATCAGCGGCAAAGCAGTTTTCGCGGCGTCAATTTCTGAGCATCACCGCTTCGGCGGGTGTGCTGATCGCGGGTGGTATCGGCTTGGCAACTGCCAACCAAGTCAGCGCCGCCGCACCGATCAAGGAATCGCGACTGTTGATGGGCAGTATCGCCAACCTGACCGTCATCAGCGACGATCCACCGCAAGCGCGCGCAGCGATCACCGCCGCCTTCGACCGGATGCAGGCGCTCGAAGACGTGTTCAGCCGCTTCCGCGATCACAGCCAGTTGAGCCAGCTCAACGCGAACGGCGAATACCGCGATCCAGATCCGGCGCTGATCGACGTGCTGAAGCGCGCAGAAGCCTATGGCGATCTAACCGGCGGCGCGTTCGATGTGACGGTCGAGCCAGTCCACCGGCTCTACCGCGAAAGCTCGCGGCTCGGCAGCCTACCCTCCCCTGATGAAGTGGCGGCAGCGCGAGTGCTAGTCGATTACCGCCAGATCGAAATCGGCAGCAGCGTCCGCTTCCAGCAAGCGGGCATGGCGATCACGCTCGACGGCATCGCCAAAGGCTACATCATCGATCAGGGCGCGGACGTCCTGCGCGAGCACGGTTTCGCTAACGTGCTGGTCGAACTGGGCGGCGACATGAACGCCTACGGGCATCCTGAAACACGCGCTTGGCAGATCGCCATTCAGCAGCCACCCGATGTACCTGCTGTCCAGCCGCTGGTCGCGCACTTGAGCAGCGCAGCCTTGGCGACGTCCGGTGATTACATGAACACATTCACAGCGGATCACAGCTTAAACCACATCCTTGACCCCCAGACCGGTGTTTCACCACTTGAACTAGCAAGTGCCAGCGTGGTCGCGCCGACCGCCTGTGATGCCGATGCGCTGGCGACAGCACTGATCGTCATGGGACACGCACGCGGCTTGGCACTGGTCGATCGACTGGCGAATGTGGAAGCTTTAGTCATCGCTAAAGACGGGGCAATTCATAAAACTGCGGGCTTTCCAATTAACGCCGTTCTGTGACCCAGCACGAACACGACCGTAAGGACAATCCATAAGCAGTGATTTAGCAAAACCATAGCACGCATCACGAAAATCGGGGGAAGTCCGGTAACGATTTAGAGTCCGGCGCTGTCCCGCAACGGTAAAGATTTCGCTTCGGCGAAACTCGCAGCCCGAAAACCCGCTTCGTGATCCGCTTGTAGACGACCTTCGTGGAGAAAGGCGACAAGCTTACGTAATGCCGTAATTGGTTACGTACAGCCCGCCTCAGCGGGCTTTTTGTTTAGCTCTAATCGAGAGTAAGGCATAAATCAACATGAAACGCTTCATCACCCTCGTTATCCTCTTTAGCTTACTGACCAGCGTCGCGCTGAGCGCGCAGGCGCAAGCCGACAACCCGTCGGGCAACCTGACCGATGGCTGCGTCGACAGCTACGACGCCAATGTCGACTACTTCCCCGACAAGGTATCGGTCGAATACGCGCACAACTTCTCGGTTGAATACTTCAACAACTACAAACTCGTCTCGATGCTCCCGTGGACAGGCGCCGACAGCCAGATGCAGTATCTATTGGTGCAGTGCGGCACGCCGATCCCGGAAGGCTACGACGACGTTCCGACCTTCGAAGTGCCGATGCACCGCTTCGTCAGCATGTCGACGAGCATCCTGCCCCACTTGAGCGAGCAAAACTTGCTCGACCGGCTGGTTGGCGTTGACACAACCCTGTTCACCAGCAATCAGGACGTGATCGACGGCGTCGCCGACGGCTCGATCACCGAAATCGGCGGCGGCGGCACCGGCGGCGAGATCAACTTTGAGCTGCTGCTCAGCCTCGAACCCGATCTGGTGATGGCGCAGGAATTCTACGCCGGTGGAACGACGCTCAGCCAGTTGCAGGATGCGGGCATCCCCGCCGTGTTGAACTCCGACTACGCCGATACGTCGCCGCTCGGACAGGCGGAATGGGGTAAATACGTCTCGCTGTTCTTCAACACCGAAGCCGCCGCCAACGCGACTTTCGATCAGGTTTCCGGCGACTATCACGCCCTCGCGGAACTCGCGGCAGCTGTAGAAACGCGCCCCACCGTGATCACTGCCAGCCCGTATGACGGCACGTGGTACATGCCCGCCGGTGACAGCACCATCGCCCAGTTGATCGCGGACGCGGGCGGCGACTTCCTGTTCGCCGACGAGACCGGCACCAGCATCCCGCTCGACTTCGAGGTCGTGCTGGATCGCGGCAGCGAGGCGGAATACTGGGTCAACCTCAATCAATTCTGGTCGTCACAGGCGGACATGCTGGCGGACGACTCGCGCTTCGCGGATTTCCGTGCGGTCAAAGAGAACAACTTGTGGAACAACAACGCCCGCATGAACGCCAACGGCGGCAGCGACTACTTCGAGAGCGGCGCGGCTCACCCGGAAGTGATCTTGGCTGACCTGATCAAAATCTTCCATCCCGACCTGCTGCCCGATCACGAATTGGTGTACTACCAGCAGTTGCAGGCGAACTAAAGGGCGGATCAAGCCCATAGCATCGGGGGTAAGCGCAAGCGCCTACCCCTTTTATCACACCGATTATTGGATGAAGAAAGAAATCACGATGGCAGAAGCCGCGCTCCATAAATACGTCGTCAAGACCGACTCCTCTAGGCATACTCTGCCCGCGATCAGGTGGAAAGTCCTGCTCCTGATCGGGCTGCTGGGCATGATGATCGCGGCTTTCCTCGTCAAGCTGGCGCTGGGATCGGTCTCGATCCCGTTAGCGGACGTGGTCGCGGTGCTGCGTGGTGGTGAAGCGAGCAAAGCCGCGTGGCACACCATCATCCTCGATTATCGCCTGCCCCAAGCGCTGACGGCGATGTTCGCGGGGGCAGCGCTCGGCATCAGCGGTTTACTGATGCAAACCCTGTTTCGCAACCCGCTCGCCGATCCGTTCATCCTCGGCATCAGTTCGGGCGCAAGCTTGGGTGTCGCCATCGTCGTTCTAGCGACGGGAACCGTCACCATGACTTTCTTGACCGGGCTATCAGTTGCGGGCGATCTGGCGCTGGCAGTCGCCGCCAGCATCGGCGCGGGTTTGGTCATGCTGATCGTGATCACGGTCTCACGCCGGGTCGCCAGCGGCATGACCCTGCTGATCCTCGGCTTGCTGTTCAGCTACATGACCGGCGCGATCGTCAGCTTGCTGCTCTACTTCGCTATCCCGGAGCGCATTCAAGCGTACATCAACTGGACGTTCGGCAGTTACAGCGGCGTCACGTGGGATCAACTCCGCATCATGCTGCCGACCATCGTCCTCGGCTTGATCGCCACCTTCCTGCTGAGCAAGCCGTTGAACATCCTGCTGCTCGGCGAAGAATACGCTTGGAGCATGGGCGTCAACATCAAGCGACTGCGCTTCAGCATTATCTTGATCGCCTCGATCCTCGCCGGGACGGTGACGGCGTTCTGCGGACCGATCGGTTTTATCGGTCTCGCCGTGCCGCACCTGTGCCGCAGCCTGTTCAATACGTCGGATCACCGTCTGCTGATCCCCGCAACGATCTTGACCGGCGCAGTGATCTCGGTCGGCGCGTCGCTAGTCGCCGGACTGCCGGGGAGCAACGTCGTCCTGCCGATCAACGCCGTGACCGCCTTCATCGGCGCGCCGGTGATCATTTGGGTTATCCTCAGCCGCCGCAATGTCAAGGACACGTTCGCATCATGAGCACATCGATCCTGCAAACTCACCACTTGACCGCCGGTTATCGACAAAACGGGCAGTCGCTCAGCATCGTCAGCGGCGTGGACGAAACCCTCTATGCCGGGGAACTGGTCTGCTTGATCGGACCGAACGGCGCCGGCAAGTCGACGCTGCTGCGAACCCTCGCCGGGATGCAGCCCGCCGTCAGCGGATCGGTTTCGCTGCTGGGCAAGGACATCGGCAAGCTGAAAGCCGAAGAACGCGCCCGCCGCCTCAGCCTCGTGCTCACGCAAAAGACCGACGTCGGTCTGTTCACGGGTTACGGCTTGGTGGCGCTGGGGCGCAGCCCCTATACCGGCTGGATGGGAAAACTTTCACCGCAAGACCACGTCGTCATCCGTGAGGCGATCCGGCTGGTCGGGGCGCAGAACTTAGCCGAGCGCACCTTCAATACCATGAGCGACGGCGAGCGCCAGAAAATCCTGATCGCGCGAGCGCTGGCGCAAGAGCCGGACTTGATGATCCTCGACGAGCCGACGGCATTTCTCGACCTGCCCCGCCGCGTCGAGTGCATGGCACTGCTGCGCGATCTGGCGCATCGCACCGGACGGACGATTCTACTCTCGACCCACGATCTCGACCTTGCGCTGCGCAGCGCTGACCGCATTTGGCTGCTGCCTTACGGCGGCAAGCTGAGCGTTGGCGTACCCGAAGACCTCGTCCTCAGTGGCGCATTCCAGACGGCTTTCAGCAACATGGGCGTCCAGTTCGACGTCGAGACTGGAACCTTTCAGACGACCCGTCACAGCCAACAGCCGATCGCGCTGATCGGAACCGGAACGCAGCGCGTCTGGACTCAACGCGCTTTGGAGCGCGCCGGTTATCGGGTCGTCGCCGAACCCGGAGTCGGGCTGTCAACAGTTCGTATCATCGACGATGAGGCAGCATCTCGCTGGATCGTCAACGACAATCCCAACCTGACCTGCTCATCCGTCGCCGAACTGCTCCAGACTTTGTCGCAGCATCAAACCCATTTCAGACAAGAAATGGCTGCCGCTTTCAAGTGAGCCAAATCCTCGCTTGAGAAAAATCAACTCATCGCTTAGCGGCAAAATTACTCCGCCGGGGTTTGGCGGCAGCGGCGATGGACTCATGGTTTTTTGCTCTGGCACCGCAATTTGGTATCTTTAGCTGCGATTGAAACACTCGTGGGCGTTTTCAACGTAAATCTGCGCATATACAGTTGTTATCACCCTTGCCAAACCCCTTAAAGGTCCCGAACTTGGCGCAACGACGTTAGCTGCCTACGGATAGGTGGCAGCAGTCGAACGCCTTGAGAAGACCGGCTCAGGGCGTTTTTGTTCGATGCACAGACGTTAGGGTTGGTATGTCTCGCTATCTGTCCCGGCGATTGCTCCAAGCAATCCCATTGTTGTTTGTCATATCAGTGCTGACCTTCATGATCGTAGAGATTGCGCCGGGAGACGCCGCTCAGATGTATATCGATCCCAACAAAGGGACCGATCCGGTGTATATCCAGCAGGTGCGCGAAAGTCTAGGACTTGACCAGCCGGTCTACGTCCGTTACTTCGGCTGGCTGAAACAGACGCTTTCCGGCGATTTCGGCTTTTCCTTCCGCAACCGCCGCCCGGTCATCCTTGAGGTTGGGGATCGGCTGCCGAATACGCTCTTGCTCGGCGGGATTTCGCTGGCGATTTCGTTCTTGATCGCCGTCCCCATCGGCGTCATTTCGGCGATCAAACGCTATACGCTGATCGATTACGTCCTCAGCACGGCGGCGCTCGCCGGGATTTCGATCCCGATTTTCTGGGTCGCGCTGCTGCTGATTCAAGTTTTTGCCATTCAGCTCGGCTGGCTGCCCGCGACCGGTATGCGCGACGTCCGCGCGAACTACACCGGTTGGGAAGCCAATCTCGACGTGCTGCGCCACATGATTTTGCCGACCATCACGCTTAGCTTGGCGCAAATCGCTGGATGGTCACGCTATCAACGGTCAGCGCTGCTCGAAGTGCTCGGACAAGATTACATGCGCACGGCAGAAGGCAAAGGGCTGCGCGAACGGCGGATCCTGCTCGTTCATGCGCTGCGCAACGCCCTAATCCCCATGCTGACGCTGCTCGGCATTTCCGTCCCCACGATTGTAACCGGGGCATTCATCACCGAAACGATTTTTAGCTGGCCCGGTATTGGTCGGTTGGGCGTCGAGGCGGTCACCGGGCGTGACTACCCCGTGATCATGGCGGTCACAATGCTTTCAGCCCTGTTGATCGTGATTGGCAACCTCGCCGCTGACGTCGCCTATGCTTGGGTTGATCCAAGGATTCATTATGAATAGCACGACCGCCACGCCGCACCTCAGCGCGCCGCAATCGCAGCGGGCATTGGTCTGGCGACAGTTTCGCCGCCATAAGCTGGCAGTCGCCAGCGCAATCGTGCTTATTTTGCTATCATTCACCGGCATCTTTGCCGATCAACTGGCACCGCACGATCCGAATGCCATCAACGCGAGCTACGCGCGCGGCAAACCCCAGCCCCCGTCCGCCGAATATCTGCTCGGCACGGATAACTACGGGCGCGATTATCTGGCGCGCACAATGGTCGGGCTGCGGGTTTCACTGTTGGTCGGGGTCACTGCGGTTGTCTTTCAACTGGTGATCGGTATTACCGTTGGCGCGCTAGCGGGCTATTTCGGCGGCTGGATCGACAACCTGCTGATGCGCATCACCGATGTATTTTTATCGGTGCCCGCTTTCTTACTCTTATTGATCATGTCGGGGATTCTCGGCAGCAGTCTGTTCTCGTTGATCCTTGCGATCGGCGCGCTCAATTGGATGACGGTCGCGCGGCTGGTGCGTGCCGAAATTCTGTCGCTCAAGGAACAGGATTACGTGATCGCCGGACTCAGTATCGGCGTACCGGCGTGGCGGCTCATTCTGGTCTATCTGCTGCCGAATACCGCCGGATCGATCATCGTCGCGGCGACGCTTGCCGTTCCCAGCGCCATCCTGACGGAATCGGCGTTGAGCTTTCTCGGCTTGGGCGTACCGCCCCCTAATGCCAGCCTCGGCAATCTGCTCGGCGAAGCCCAGCAGTGGATTCGCACGTCGTGGTGGATCTGGATTGTGCCGGGCGTGGCAATTTCGATGACCGTGCTCGCCTTCAATTTTGTCGGCGACGGTTTGCGTGATGCCCTAGACCCGAAACTACGGGACTAGTTGAATTCTTTTTGGCGTCAAACGGGCTAGTGACAAAAGGAGACAACGCCCATGCGTAGAATTGCTTTACTTGTGATTTTGGTTCTGGCATTTGCAGTGAACGTCGTGTCCGCGCAGGATGACAGCACGTTCACCTGCCCCACAACCGGCGGCACCTTAGTCGTTCAGGGCGATGGCGATCCGCGTTCGCTCAGCGGCTTGTATGCCAATGACGGCTTGAGCCTTGCGGTCACGACTTTCATGGTCGAACCGCTGGTGCTCGGTGGCGAAAACTGGGGCGATAAGCTCGAACCCGCACTGGCAGAAAGCTGGGACATTTCCGACGACGGCTTGACCTACACGTTCCACCTGCGTCACGGCGTCAAGTGGTCCGACGGCACCGAATTCACCGCCGCCGACGTGCTGTTCACCTATGCCGCTGTGCTGCAAGAGTCGAACACCATCGACTGGCGCGGTCCGCTGCTGCAAAATGGCGTTCCGCCCACCTTCACCGCTGTCGATGACTACACTGTCCAGATGACACTGCCGGAGGTCAACCCGGCGATCCTGAACAGCCTGAGCGTGCCGATTGTGCCTGCCCACGCTTTCACGAGCACCGACGTCCTCGACGCACCGTTCAACACCAACCCGATCACGACCGGACCGTTCAAGTTCGTCTCGTGGGAAACCGGGCAGTACATCGAACTGGAAGCCAACAAGGACTACTGGCGCGGCGCGCCCTGCATCGACCGCATCATCGTGCGTTTCGTCAGCGGCGTGGACAACATCGCTAACGCGCTGCAAACCGGCGAACTGGACTTCGCGCGCGTTGATGGCGCCGACCTCTCGCCGTTCGAAGACAACGCTGATTTCACCATGACCAAGACCCCGCGCGACCTGATGCGCTTGGTCGGCTTCAACGCGCTTAGCCCGACCGTCGGCGACCCCGCCGTGCGGCGCGCGCTGTTCGTCGGACTGGATCGTCAGGCGATCATCGACGTGGCAGCGGGCGGCAACGGCGTCCTGCCGGACTCGGTCTTCAACAAGTCGGCGTCGAACTATCGCGAAGGCGCCAACAAGCCGGTCACGTACGATCCTGAACTGGCGAAGCAAATGCTGGCTGACGCCGGTTGGACCGACAGCGACGGCAACGGCTTCCTCGACAAAGACGGTCAGGAACTCACCGTCAAGCTGTCCTATCAGGGTTCGTGGGGACTGGTGCAGACGATCGCCCCGGTCGTGTACGACAACTGGCGCGCGCTCGGCGTGAACATCGAACTGAACCCGCTCGATGACTCCAGCGCCTACGCCGACATCTACGACAACACCAGCACCGAAAAACCCTACGACGCTTTCCTGAGCGGTTGGGGCTTGTTCGGCACCGATCCGTCGCGTTACAGCACGTTCTACGCCGATGCCACCAGCTATCTCGCCTACGACAACCCCGAAGTGACGGCGCTGTTCGCGCAGGGTCTTCAGGAAACTGACCCCGTCGCCCGCAACGCCATCTATGAGCAGATCGACAGCCTGCTGTGGCAAGACCTGCCGATCATCCCGATCTTCCAGCCGATCGGCGTTTACGTCTACACGTCGAACCTGAACCTCGACGCTGCCGAAATCAATGGCACGTTCCTGACCGGTTTGAAGTTCCCCGGTCGTGCCTACTTCACGCAGCCGCAGTAATCGACCGGGTAGTTCGCACTCCGGCGTGGGTCGCTCCGGTGACCCACGCCGTCCCTTGTAGCGTTAGTGACTATCGATAAAGGATCGAATCACCGTGACAACCAGTTCCCAACCCCTCCAAACGGCTGATCATGAAGACTACATCGCCGAGATTTTGGCGTGGCGGGATCAGGTTGAAACGAAACTGCGCGCCAAAGATGGCTGGCTAACGCTGACCGGACTGTACTGGCTGCACGAAGGCGAAAACACCGTCGGCAGTGACCCCGCGTCCGACGTGCTGCTCTCCGAAAACGCTCCGGCGCAGGTCGGTGTCATCGACTTTCACGATCAAACGGCGACCCTGCGCGTGACCACCGAGGTCGAAGTCACGGTTGACGCGACTCCGATCACGACAGCGGCGCTGCGCGATGATTATGATCCGCAAGGTTTAAGCTATGTCGTCGTTGGCTCAGTCAATTTCTACGTCGTCAAGCGCGCTGACCAGTACGGCATTCGCGTGCGTGACGAGGCGAACCCGGCGCGGCAAACTTTCACCGGGCGCAAGTGGTTCGCTATCGACCCAGCCTATCGCGTCACGGCGCGCTTTACGCCCTACCCGCAGCCGCGTGACCTCGGCACGGATACGGTCATCGGCATCGAAGTGCCGATTCAAAACCCCGGTTACGTGACCTTCACGTTAGCCGATCATGACGTGCGCCTCGAAGCTTTCACCGGCGCTGACGAGCAAATTTGGTTCGTGTTCAAGGACACTAGCCCACAGACCTATGGCGCGGGTCGCTTTTTATACACTACCGTCGATGACAACGGCACAACCGTGCTCGACTTCAACCGCGCTTATAATCCCCCTTGCGCCTTCACCCCTTACGCCACCTGCCCGCTGCCACCGAAACAAAACGTGCTCGACTTCCCGGTCGAAGTGGGTGAAATCGCGCCGGAACACGCCTAACGATCATCACACCGGCTAACGGTCTTTGACGCGCGCCTTCGACGTCAGCGCCTTAGTGATGCCGTCACTCGATCTTGCCGCTAGCGCTTGATCCGCCCGCGAAAGCCTAGCGCTTTCCCTAGGCATCGCGCCCGCCTCGCTCGCCAATCAACAGTAGGGCAACCGTCGCTTTACCTGTCGAGCATTCACGGTACTATTAACCCGCGAAGTAGGAAATATGTTAAGGAAGGGAACGAAAATCGGCATAGCTACGTCCTATTAGAGAGAATTGCAGCCAACGCAGTGTTGCTGCTGGGCTGGTCAACTCAGTTGGCTTGCCTTCGCCCTACTCATGGCTCCGCATTTCAGTTGCGGTATGGCATACTTACCCTAAACATGCATAACGCTTTCTAGAATGGCGAGCGGCGTAGCCTATGCGAAATCAAAATGACCCGATACAGGAGAAGCACGTCTTGATCGCACAATCCTCACGATCTGGAACGACCGGAATAATGACTTATTCCCGGCGTCCTCGCAGCCTGCTGGGGAATATTTCGGCGGTACTCTTGCAGCCGGTGGTATTTTTTCGGACCGTCCCGGCGAGTCGCCACTGGCTGTGGATCGGGCTGCTGATGCTCATCATCACCGGGTTTAGTGCAGTAAATCAGCCCACGTCAGCAACTGACACGATAGCGCCGGGCGAAGCACCGGCAATTGCCCTTCCGCCTGACGCGAACGTCCCCGGCGATCTGAGCAGCATCGGGGGCGGATTCGTCGCACCGAACAGCCCCGGCACGGGACCGACGGCTGCATCCGCACCGGATGTCAGCAAAACGGTGATGACCGCACTGCTGGCAGCGACCGGCATGTTGGTCGCGTGGTTCATTCAGGCGTTAGTCCTATCCGAAGTCTCGCTGATTAACGGCACCCGCCCCAGCCTTGGGCTGAATCTGCAAATCGCCATTTGGGCGAGCGTACCGCTGGCGCTGATGCTGGTGATCCAGCAGCTTTATTACGCTGCCGGGGGCACGCCCGGCATGCTGGGCATTTCGCTGGTACTGGAACGTTGGTCAGCCTTCAAGACGCTGCCGGCATTCTCGCAAACCGTGCTCACGACGCTGACGAGCAACTTCACGCTGTTCTGGCTGTGGAATTTGGCACTGCTCTACGTCGGCGGACGAATCGCGCTCAGCGGCAAGCGATCAGCGGTCACGCTGGTGATCGTCGCGTGGGTGATCATCGGCGCACTGGTTCCGGCGTTGGGCGACATCGGCAAGCCTGCTCCGGTGGCTGAAGATACCGGAGCGGTCATCATGCCCGAAGGTACGGAGCAGCTTTCGCCCGACTTGCAGGGCGCGCCATCGCTGACCGCGCCGGATAGGTCAGAGTCGGAAATCAGCGTGCCGCCAGCCGTTCAAGTGCGCCCGCTGACCAGAGGCAGCGGCGGATGAGCGCGATTATCGTTGGACAGAACATCGATAAGACCTATGAGATCGGTGGGCAACCGCTGCCGGTGCTCAAGAATATCAGTCTCCAGATCGACGCCGGGCAGTTCGT
Organism: uncultured Chloroflexia bacterium; assembly: GCA_963727545.1. Lineage (GTDB taxonomy): Bacteria > Chloroflexota > Anaerolineae > Aggregatilineales > Phototrophicaceae > Flexifilum. Next base: position 47,946 of record CAVSGS010000007.1, on the reverse strand, counting down.
CGCCGTGATGGGACCCAGCGGATCAGGTAAAAGCACGCTGATCTACCTGCTCGGCGGGCTAGATCGTCCGACCGACGGCGTGATTGAGGTCGCCGAGCGCCGCCTCGACCTGCTCAGCAGCGCCGAGCTGGCGGAATTCCGGCGCGAGACGGTGGGCTTCGTCTTCCAGAGCTTCCACCTCGTCCCGACGCTGACCGCGCTCGAAAACGCCGCCCTACCCGGCGTATTCGTCGGCTTGCCGCGCGACGTCCGCGAAGATCGCGCCGCGCGCCTGCTCAATATGTTAGGGATGCTGGATCGTGCCGATCACCGCCCGTCTCAGCTTTCCGGCGGGCAGCAGCAGCGCGTTGCGATTGCCCGCGCCCTGTTCAACCAACCGCCGATCATTATGGCGGACGAGCCGACCGGCGCGCTTGACAGCAAGACCGGTCAGCTCGTCATGCGAATGCTGCGCGCGCTGCGGGACAAAGCCGGGAAAACCGTGATCGTCGTGACGCACGATCCGGGAGTCGCCGAGTATGCCGACCGTCTGATTCAGCTTCAGGACGGCGAGATCGTTGATGACCAAATAATCAAGGAGCGCAAACGAGAGCATGTCGCGTAAGCCGCTCTTGAAATGGATTGTTCTCTTTACACTCGTGGCGAGCCTCTTTGTGCTGCAAGGCGGCGCGAGTCAGGCAGACGATACCCCACCGCCACCGATCACCGTTGCGCGCAGTGAGCCGTCGCAGTTCACGAATGGCGGTCAGGACGGTGTGCTGTCGATCTTCGGCACCAACTTCACCGACCAAACGACGATCCGCCTAGTCGGCATCGGGCTGCTGAATGTAACTTTCGTCAACAGCGGGGCGCTGACGGCAGTGCTCCCAGCGGATCTGCCGCCGGGAACTTACGGCATCGAAGTGAGCGATCCGCTGGGCGGCACGGCAGCATCGCCAAATACGCTTGCCGTGAGCGCGCCCCCGCAACCGACGCTGCCACCGGCAACGGCTGCGCCAACCGAGCTGCCGCCGACCGCGTTCCCGACGCTGCCGCCGCCGACGGTTGTCCCCGGTCAGCCATCGCTGATCGTGCGTGATTTCGCCGCCATTCCCTCAGTCGTCGCCCCCGGCGGTCCGGTCGCTTTGACGCTGGTGCTGCTCAATCAGGGCAACCGCGCCGCGCTCGGCGTGTCCGTTTCGCTCGGTTCCGACGGCAAATTCTACCCGGCAAACGGTCAGGCGGACGTCGCGCTGCCGGACATGCCACCGGGAAGTTCGGTTCAGATCACGATCAACGCGCTGGCGGCACGCGATGCCAGCGAAGGTCCGACCAACGTTCCGATCACGGCGTCCTACCGGGATTTCGAGGGCAACACCTTCACCAGCAAGGCGGATCTCGGCGTCGAGATTTCGGCGCTCAATGAGGTCGTCCAGATAACACTGACTGGCTACGGCGTCGAGCCGCAGACCCCCGCCCCCGGCGCGCCGGTGACGGTTCACGTCTCGATGACGAATACCGGGAACAAGACCGCCTCGCGGGTGCTGCTGCGAATCGCCGGCGAGAACAGCATTCTGCTGGCGGGAAGTCAGGGCGATAGCCAACCGCTCGGCGACATCGCCCCCGGCGACACGGTGGAGATCGACCTGCCCATGATTGTCGATCCGGCGGCGGAATCCGGTCCACAATCGCAGCCGGTGACCATCTCATATCTAGAGAACGACGAGACGAAAGAAACGACCACCAGCTTGACGATCGGAATTGCGCGGGTGGCGAAACCCGAAGCGCTCATTCTGCTGGAGAACTACAGCATCGGCGAAGGGATCGACTCGCTCAGTCCCGGCGATCGCTTCACCCTGACGCTGACGCTGCAAAACGTCGGGCAGGCGGATGCGATTGAGACGCTGGCAATTTTCGGCACCGTCGATGCGCCGTCCGACTCCGGGAGTGGCAGCAGCGGCGGCTCAAGTGGCGGCAGCGGATTGAACACCACACCGAGCAGTGTACTTGCTCCGCTCGGTGCCGGTGATACGCTGTACGTCGGCGATCTCGCCGCCGACAGCAGCATCACACTGGAACAGGACTTCATCGTCAATAGTTCGGTGTCCAGCGGCATTTACAGCCTGCCGATCACCGTGCGCTACCAGAAGTCCGACGGCAGCACGGCGCAGCAGAATTTGCGCGCCAGCGTGATCGTGATCGCGCCGCTGCGGGTGCAGACGAGCCTCACTAATCCGCTGCCGGAAACGGCGAACGTCGGCGAACCACTGCCGGTGTCGTGGCGAGTGACCAACAACGGCAGCGATGAATTCCAAGTGACGGATGTAGAGGTGACGGCAGATAACGCCGACATTCTCGACGGCGCAGAAACCCTGCTCAGCCCGATTGCAGCCACTAAAAACGAGACCATCAACACGGTGATTCAGCCGCTGGAAGAAGGCGACTACAGCGTGACCTTCACGCTGACTTACACCGACGACCTCAACCGCACGCAAACGCTGGTCGCGTCGTTCGATGGGCAGGCAGTAACACCGCCACCGATGCCCGAAATGCCGCCGGAGATGGTCACCCCACCGGTTGAAGAAGCGGAAGAAGAAAACCTGCTGGGACGATTGCTGCTGGGATTTTTGGGCTTAGGCGGCTAGGCGATGTTTCAAGAGTTAGCGACTCTCGCGGTGCATAATCTGCTGCGCGCCCGCGCGCGGTTGGTGATGACGGCGGGCGGTGTCCTCGTGGGCACGACCGCCGTCGTCCTGCTGATCGCCCTGACCATCGGCTTGCAGAACGCCGCCGAAGCCGGGTTCGGCAACAGCAGCGCCCTCACCCAGATTCAGGTCTATCCGGCATGGGGCGAGAGCAGCGCCCCCGAACTCAACGAAGACGCGGTCCGGGCGCTCAGCCAGATACCGGGTATCTCCGCCGTAATTCCGATGCTCGACCTCACGTCATGGGGACAGCTCGTCGCCGGGGATTACATGGGCGGCGGACAAATCCTCGGCATTAACCCGCGCTTCCTGCCCTATCTGGGTCTCAGCGTCAGCGAGGGTGACCTGTCGATTGCCAGCGGGCAGCCGGTGGTCGGTCCGCTGATAGCGGACAATTTCTACGACCCGACCGCCGAGGAATACCAGCCCATCCACGTCGACCTGCGCAATACCCCGCTCGAACTCGACGTCTATAGCATGGATGGCACGAGCACTCGCGAAATGGATCTGCAAATCAGCGGCATCCTTGCGCCCGGAACCAATTACGATTACACCATGCTGCTGCCGATTCAGGATGTGCTCGACCTGAACGAGTGGATCAGTGGGCAGCCCCTCGACCCGGATAGCTTCACTTACTCGCAAATCGTGGTGATCGCGTCCAGCCGCGAAACCGCGAACGACGTATCGCAAGCGGTACGCGACCTCGGTTTCAACGCGGGCGGCATGGGCGAATTTCTGAACCAGATCAACGGCTTCTTCACCACCATGCGGCTGATCTTGGGCGGCGTCGGCGGCATTGCCCTACTCGTGGCAGCGTTTGGCGTCGCCAACACCATGACGATGGCGATTCTGGAACGCACGCGCGAGATCGGGCTGATGAAAGCCATCGGCGCAACCGACCGCGACGTCCTGACGATTTTCCTGATCGAAGCCGGGCTGGTTGGTTTGGTCGGCGGCTTGTCGGGTCTTGCCGTCTCTTACGTCATCCAGAACTTGATCAACGAAACAGTACGTAACCTTCCGCAGGGCGATCAAGGCGGCGGGCTGATCTTCCTACCGCTCGATACGTCACAGATCGGCGGCAACCTCGTCGTCATCCCGCCGGAATTAGCCCTGTTCGCGCTGGCGCTGGCGACTTCTGTTGGCATCTGCGCCGGGCTGTACCCGGCACTCCGAGCAGCGCGCATGACAACCGTCGTCGCTCTCAAGTCAGAGTGAGGATTATTGCAGGCAGCAGCAGTTCATACTTTTTCGGCACGATGCGCCAGCGCAGCCGCAAAGTATGAAGCAAAGCGCTTCAGGCTGGCGCTCGACAGAACCAGCGTCAGTCCGAAGACGAGCAGCGTATTGGTGATCAAGAAGAAGATAATCTCTTCAAGCGGCAGCACGCCGCCGAACAGCAGACCCAGCGAGAATTCAGGGGCTATCGTCCATGTTCCGCTGTGAATCGCCACGAGGTCGACGACGCTCAAATAGAGCGTCGCAGCAGCGATAGATGAGATGACAACGCGCCGGTGATGCCACAGGATGTCCGCCCCGACCGCCAGTTGCAGCATGATCGGCGGCAGCGCCCACACCAGTTCCAGCGATAGATACCTGCCCGGTTTCCAGCCGACGACCAGCAGCGCAACCGCCATCAACCAAACGATGCCGACCACCAGCACCGACACGATCCGCTTGTCGGTATCGGGGTGAAATGGATTGACGCTGTGCACTCGCCGCGCCAGCAGCAGAAAGCCGAGTCCGGTCAGCAACGGCTGCAAGATGAAAAACAGGTATTCTTCCAGCGGCACCCAGCCGAGCGTGATGCCCAGCACCAGCGCGGGGTCGTAGCTCCAGACACCAGTCGCCACCAAATGATTATCCCACAGCGTCGTATAGACGACCGCGATCGTGGCGAGGACAGCCAGCGCCAGCGGTGGCGACAGGAGTCCCCGCGCCAGCGTGCCGGTGAGCAGGCGGTGGCGGTCACGATATGCCAGCGCGCCGAGGATCAGAATCGGCACGACCAGAAATTGCAGCAGGAAGGCAGCGTAAGTCATCGTTTAAACTCTCGCCGGAGTCAGTACCGGCGTGCGCTGTGATACCGGCTCGCCGATCAGGTTTTCGGCGATGATGGCGGACGAAAGCACCCCGGGCAGCCCCGCGCCGGGATGCGTGCCCGCGCCGACAAAATACAGATTGTCGAAGTCCTCGGAACGGTTGTGCGGTCGGAACCATGCTGATTGGGTCAGCGTCGGCTGGAACGAGAACGCCGCCCCGTTGTGACTGTTGAGCACGTTCTGGAAATGCAGCGGATCGATGTAGTGTTCGGCGACGATATTCGCCTGAAGGTCGGGCAGATAATTGTCTTCGAGGAACTGCATGATGCGATCCCGGTACGGCTGAGCGGCTTGCGTCCAGTCGATGCCGGAACCCAGATGCGGCACGGGCGAAAGCACGTAGAAACTCTCGCCACCGGGCGGCGCGACCGACGGGTCGGTCAGGCTGGGCATGTGCAGGTAGAGCGAGAAATCGTCGGAGAGCTGCTGCTTATCGAAGATGTCGGTCAGCAGCTCCTTATAACGCTCGCCAAGGATGATGTTGTGATGCGCCAGCCCTTGATCGCGGTACTGCCGCTTGGTGCCGAAGTAGATCACGAACAGCGACATGCTGTACTTCATGTTGTCGATCTTGCGGTCGCTGTACTTGCGGCGGTAACGCGCCGGGATCAGGTTGCGGTAGGTGAAGGCGACGTCGGCGTTGGAGACGATCTGGTCGGCGCGATGCACCGTCCCATCGGCGAGGCGGATGCCGGTCACGCGGCGGGTGCCGTCATCGACCAGAATCTCAGCCACGTCAGCATTGAGATGGACCCGACCGCCCAGTTCGGCGAACAGCTTGCCCAGCGCCGCGACGATTGCCCCGGTGCCGCCCATCGCATAATGAATCCCCCATTCGCGTTCGAGGTAGTGGATCATGGCGTAGATCGACGGGGCATCGAAGGGGTTACCGCCGATCAGCAGCGGATGGAAGGTGAAGCACTGGCGCAGAAAGTCGTCTTTGACGAACTGCGACAGATAGCCGTAGACGCTGCGATACGACTGCATCTTGATCAGGTCGGGCGCGACTTTGAGCATGTCGGTGAAGTGGAGGAACGGCTTATCCGCCAGCTCGACGAAACCTTTCTGGAAGATCGCTTTCGTCGTTCCCATAAACTGCTGGTAGCCGGCTTTATCGGCGGGATTCCACTGCTCGATCTGGCTGAGGATGAAGTCCTCGTCACCGTTGTAATCGAAGCTGCGCCCATCGTGATCGAAGATGCGGTAGTAAGGGTCGCAGGGGACCAGATCGAAGTAGTCTTCGCGACGCTTGCCCGCCGCGGCGAACAGATCGTCGAACATGAACGGTGCGGTGATCACGGTCGGACCGCCGTCGAACTTGAAGCCATCGATCTCGTAGACGTAAGCCCGCCCGCCGAGCTTGTCACGCTTCTCGAACAGCTCGACGTCGTGCCCTTTGGCGGCAAGGCGAATGGCGGCAGCGAGACCGCCGAAGCCGCTGCCGATCACGATAATTCTGGACATGCGTATTTCCTTTGTGACCACTAAGAATGCGAACGCGTTATTGCTGCCGTTTGACCGGTGAAGTAACTAACTCGGCTGACTGCGGCTGGGTGGATCGTGGCGCTTGCAGCAAATCACGGAGCGCGGCGTTCAACTCGGTGAAACGGAAGGTGAAGCCAATGTCATCTAATCTTTGCGGGATGGCACGCTGTCCATCGAGTACCAGTGTCGCCATCTCGCCGAGCGCCAGCCGGAGCGCGAACGCCGGTACCGGTAGGAGCGCTGGACGGTGCATGACCCGTCCCAATACCCGGCTGAAATCATGATTGGTCAGCGGATTCGGCGCGGTCAGGTTGAAAGCGCCGCTGGCGCCGTCGTGGTCGATCAGGAAGCGGATCGCGCGGATCACGTCGTCGACGTGCACCCATGGATACCACTGATCGCCTGAGCCGAGCGTACCGCCAGCGAAGAACCGGAACGGCAGCATCAGCCGGGGGAGTACACCCTCGTCCGGGCTGAGCACCAAGCCAATCCGCGTGACGACCCGCCGCACGCCCAGATCGTCCAGCGACGCGCTGGCAGCTTCCCACTGCTCGCAAACCTGAGCGAGAAAATCATTGCCGGGGGCGTGGGCTTCGGTGATCGCGTCGTCACCGGTTGCACCATAGTAGCCGACCGCCGACGCCTGAATGACAACCTTTGGCTTGTGTTCGGCGGCTTTCACCGCGGCAACGACCGCTTGAGCCGCATCGAGGCGACTTTGCAAGATGCGCTGCTTGCGCGCTTCCGTCCAGCGAGCGGGGATCAGTCCCTCGCCGCCGATGCTTTCACCGGCGAGATTGACGATAGCGTCCGCGCCGTCGGCGAACTGTCCCCAACTCTCCGCCGTGCGCGCATCCCAGCCGACAACTTGCGCGCCCGATCGGGCAGTCCGTGGGCTTGGTCGGGATGACGGCTAAGGACGATAACTTCGTGATTGTCGCTGACGAGACTGGCGGTAAGTTTCCGCCCGATTAAGCCGGTTCCACCGGTGATGATGACGCGCATGAACTTTACTCCTGTCCAATCACTAACGATACATTCCGCTTGAAACGCTGCTGTTCCACCAAATGCGCGGCAGTCGGCTGAGTTTGCCCCACCAGCCGACGTGTGCTCGACGGTGGAACACGTCGTAATCATGCGTTTCGATGTCGCGCAGAATGGCGCGGTACAGTTCGGCAGCCGCCGCAATCGCCAAGCGTCCGTCGGCGTGCAGTAAAGCGATCCCCGGCTCAGATTCCATATACAGACGATCAATTCGCTCGATTTGAAAACGCATGAAAGCACGCCAGCGGTCGTCGACGCATCCGGCGGCGATGTCGCTTTCGGCAAGTCCGAACGCCGCTAGTTCATCGAGCGGCAGGTATAGCCGCCCGGAGCGCCAATCTTCGCCAACGTCACGGAGGATGTTAGTCAACTGAAGCGCAATGCCGAGCTTGACGGCGTAGGGCAGCGCATCCTGTCCCTGAAAGCCGATGATGTGCATCGCCATCAGCCCGACGGTAGAAGCGACGCCATAGCAATATTCGGTTAATTCGTCAAAGGTCTGATAGCGGGTCTGAGACAGGTCGCGCGAGACACCGGAGATCAACTGTTCCGCATAGCCGCGCGGAATGCGGAAGTGTGCCTGCGTCTCTGCCCATGCCAGCGGAACCGGATCGTTGGCAGCGGGATGTGGATTGCTCAGACGAGCGCGCCAGTTGTCGAAGACTCCATCAGCGCGATCCGATGTGCGCGTCTCATCGACCAGATCGTCAGTCGAACGGCAGAAAGCGTAGAGTGCGCGCGCGGCGTGGCGTTTATCAGTCGGCAGCAGCGCCGACGCCAGATGAAAAGTCCGACTGTTGGAACGGGTGACGCGCTCGCAATAGGTATAGGCGCTGTCTAGTTCCTTCACCCCGGATTCGATCCGGCGTTCAATCGCTGGACTAGTGAGCGCTTCCTGTGCCCATGACAGCAGCCGATGTTCCCAAGCAGCTAACTCTACAACCATCATTCCACCCCGCTTGTAGAAGTAATCTGGACAAATAATAGCATGACGCCCTATGGTTGTCAAGGTATTGCCTAGATTTTTGTCGAAGTTATCTGGACAAACCGACGTAAATGATGTAGACTACGCGGAACTTGCGACCGACAACCTGAATCAACAAGGCGTGATGATGACCCAACCCCGCGACGAACTGACTGCGAACGAAGAACCGCTGTTCAACATTGGCGCGGTCTCGCGGATGACCGATATTTCCGAGACCGCGCTGCGAGTGTGGGAACGCCGCTACGGTTTCCCGAAGTCGGCACGGACGGCGGGAGGACACCGGCTGTATTCGCAGCAGGACGTGCAGCGTTTGCAATGGGTTAAGCTGCGGATCGACGAAGGGATGCAGACCAGCCAAGCGATTCGTGCGCTTCAGCACGTCGAACGCGAGGGCGAGGAACTCGTCACTCAGCGGGCGTCCGCCGCAGCGATGCAGCCAACCGGCAGCAGTGACTCGTTAGCGATTCTGAGCCAGCGCTTGCTCGATAGTCTGCTAGCACACGATGCCGAAGCGTCGAGTCGGGTGCTGAGCGATGCGCTGGCGCTCTACTCGATGGAAACGCTGATCTTCGACCTGATCATGCCGGTACTCAACGGCATTGGCGAAGCTTGGAGCAGCGGGCAGATCGACGTAGCGACCGAACACTTCGCCACCAACCATCTGCGTGAGCATCTCATCATGTGGACACGAACCGGTCCGCCCAGCTACCACGTCAACCCGGTCGTGCTGGCGTGCGCACCGGGAGAACTTCACGAGGGCAGTCTGCTGATCCTCTCCGTCCTGCTGCGGCGTCTGCGTTGGAACGTCATCTATCTGGGGCAGACCATGCCGCTGGCTGATCTCGTCGCGTTCGTGAGCGAAGTGGACGCCTCGATCCTCGTCTTCGTCGCGATGACCGAGGAGACGGCACTCACCCTAGCAGAGTGGACGCACTGGCTGCCCGACGCTGCCGAATCGGGGCACCCGATTGTCGGCTACGGCGGGCGCATCTTCAGCCTGAAACCGGAATTGACCAAACGGGTGCCGGGGATCTTTCTGGGGAATACGCTGCAAGAAGGAGTCGCCCTGCTCGACCGGATGCTCCATGAACTCAATCCACTGCTGCGCTGATGCTTATACTCACCGGCACGCCGATACAGTGATTGTTACCATGAACTCGTGTTTACTTCTTTCCACACCCCCTATGCTCTGAGTTTGGCGCTCAGCAAATGGGCTGATCAAGCTGAGCAGATCCAAACTCAGCGATCTGAGCGATGGGACAAAAAAGCGCCTCTGGCTTTCAGAGGCGCTTTCATCTTGCCGATTCATCCGATCAAACGCTCGGCAGCCAGACCAACATCGGCGCAGGGGCACGGTTTGCCCATGCGTAATATGGGATTGCCGTCACCGTCGTCGTGTGGGGAGCCGCCGCCTGATCCGAATTTCGCGGGCGATACAGGCGTTTCCCCCAAGTTTTATCCACTTTCACCTGCGCCGATCCCCGCAAAACAACCACGCCATTCAGCAGATCGGGCACGTATTCCGGCTCAAAATGGCTCGTTTTCGTGAGCGCGAGCAAGCGCACATCCGTATCCGGGTGATCGACGCCCTCGACGCAGTACAGCATCGGACCCCGCATCAACGCGACTTTGCCGACATTTTCGGTTGCGTATGGGTGGCTCTCGACATACTGCACCGGCATCGGCAAATTCAGCGTGATTACGTCATGGGCTGCCCACGTCCGGGCAACTCGTAGGTAATTGCCGTCAGTCAGCGCATAATCTGCTGCTTCGCCGTTGATGCTGATCGTCCAATCCGTGTCGCACCAGCCCGGCAGCCGCAGGTACAAGTCGTAGGTACCTGCCGTTATCATCTCAAGGTTGATCTCGCCCGACCAAGGATAGTTCGTCCGCTGCGTCAGCTCGATCTCTGAACCGTTCGGTAGGGTCAGCACCGCGCTGTTGCTCGCGTAGAGGTGTGCCCAGACGCCGGAATCGGTTGTGCTGTAGAGATAACCGGGCAGTTCCGAAAGCAGCCGCGAGATGTTACCGGGGCAGCACGCCGTCCCGAACCATTCCTGCCGACGGTGATGCCCGTCGTCCTCGAGCGGATTCTGGTAGAAATAGCTTTTGCCGTCCAGCGAAACGCCGGAAAGCGCGCCGTTGAATAATTCAAGTTCCATCAGGTCGGCGAAGCGCGCATCGGCGGTCAGCAGCAGCATCCGCCAGTTCCACATGAAGTTGGCGACCGAAGCACAGGTTTCGGCGTGGGCGCGGTGATTCGGCAGTTCGTAGTCTTCTTCGCTGAAGCCTTCATTCTCGTATCGGGGACCCAGCCCACCGCTGATATACATCTGGCGCGAGGTCATGCTCTCCCACATGCGATCCAAGGCTGCGCGCAGTTCCGGTTCTTCCTTTTCGGCGACGATATCGGTTGCGCCGCAGTTCAGGTAAACCGCGCGAACCGCGTGACCATCCAGCCGCGTGAGTTCACGGAATGGCTTGTGATCCTGATGATACGTTTGGGGGAACCGCCCGAACGGGCGCGGACTGACCTGCCCATGACCGCGGTTGTCCACGAGAAACTGCGCCTCGCGCAGATATTTCTCGTCGCCGGTTGCGCGGTAGAGTTCGACCAGCGCCATCTCGATTTCCGGGTGACCATCATTGCCGAACCGCTTGCCCGCGCTTTCAGGACCAAACCGCTCGCAAATGTGATCGGCAAAGCGGGTTGCCACATCGAGCAGTTTGGTTTCGCCGGTGCTGCGATAGTGAGCGACCGCTGCCTGCATAAGATGCCCGGCGCAGTACATCTCGTGCAGATCGAAATTCTGCCAGCGTTCGGACTCGTGCTCACCCATGAAGTAGGTGTTGATGTAGCCGTCAGGCTGCTGCGCACCGGCGATATCCTCGATCAAGCCATCGACCAGCGCAGTCAGATCGGGATCGTCTACGCCCGCCAGCATCCATGATGCCGATTCGAGCAGCTTGTAAACGTCCGAGTCGTTGAAGTACGCGCCCTGATGTTCGCCCGGCTGCTTACCCGCCGCCCAGCGAAAATTGTCGATCCTCCCGGTGCGTTCGCATAAGTCATACTGCGCCGGCAGCATCACCTCGCGGTTGATTTGGCGGCGGCGCTGCCAGAATTCGTCTTCTAAGCGCACTGCCGTAATCGAGACCGGGCGCAAGTAAGCGTATTCGCTCTGCGACGTATCGACGATCACAGCATGTGTAGTCTTGCTTTGATCGGAGAGACTCATAGTTGTCCTTTTTTCTAGCGAATGGTTTAGCTGTCACCATTTTCCGGTTGCGCAAGGGGCAGCCAGCCGGTACCAACCGAACCGGCAGCCGCTGGTTTGATTTTCAATTTTCAGAGCTAGCAGAATAATGCTAAGCGCGCTCAGCCTTTCAAGCCGCTCATGGTAATACCCTTGATGAAATAACGCTGAGCGAAGAAGAACAGCGCGATGACGGGAATGAGCATGACCGTCGACGCCGCCATCAACCGCCCCCACTCGGCGGAGTATTCCCCCTGAAAGTGCGAAAGCCCCAGCGCGAGCGTGAACTTATCCGGGCTGTTCAGATAGATCAGCGGACCCAAGAAGTCATTCCAGTGAAACAGAAAGCTCAGGATCGCGATCGTGATCAAGGCGGGGCGACTGAGCGGCACGATGACATGCCACAGGATTTGAAAGTGATTCGCACCATCGAGGGTCGCCGCTTCGTCATATTCACGGGGAATAGTTCGGAAAAACTGCCGCAGCAGGAAGATATTGAAGATGCCACCGCCAAACCACGACGGCAAGATCAGCGGCACGTAGGTATCGACGTAGCCGAGCTTCGACCACACGAAGAAGGTCGGGATCAGCGTGACGACGTAGGGGAGCATCAAAGTCGAGAGCAGGACGCCAAAGACCAGTTCCCGACCGCGCCACTGAATGCGTGAGAAGCCGTAGGCGACGACCGTCGCCGAGACGACGACGCCCAGCACCGCCGGGATGACGATGGTTAGCGTGTTGGCGAGATAGCGGAGCAAAGGGTAATCCCGAAAGACGTAATCGTAGTTGCTCCACTCAAACGGATCGGGAATCCATTTGGGCGGATAAAGGAAAATCGAGGTGTTGTCCATCAAGGAACTGCGCACCAACCACACCAGCGGGATCAGGAAGATGATGCTGAGGGCAACCAGAAGAATGACTGCGATACCCTTCTGGACATTCTGCTGCGTGCGCTTCGTCATCAGGCTTTTTCTCCGTCATAGAAGACCCACAGCGACGAGGTGCGGAAGATGATATAAGTCAGGACGGCGATGATCACCAGCAGGATGACCGCCAGCGCCGAAGCGTAACCCATACTCAACTGACCGAACGCCTTCCGGTAGAGATAGAGCACGTAGAATAGGCTGGCGTTGTTGGGTCCACCTTGCGTCATCACGTAGCCTTGCGTGAACGTCTGGAGCGTGTTGATCGTCGTCAGGACAAAGTTGAAGAAGATCGCCGGGGTCATGATTGGGATCGTGACGTGGCGCATCTTGTGCCATGCGTTACCGCCGTCGACGTCGACCGCTTCGTAGAGTTCTTTGGGCACGCCTTGCAGCGCCGCGAGGAAGATCAGCATGGTTCCGCCAACACCCCACAGGCTCATCAACGCCAGCGAGGGCAGCACGGAACTGCTCGCAAAAATCCACTTCGAACCGCCCAATCCAAATGGTCTCAGGATGGCATTCAACAAGCCAAAGTCAGGGTTAAAAAGCCACAACCAAAGGTAGCTGGAAGCGATGAACGGCACGATTGACGGCAGGTAAAAGATCGTGCGAAAGACCGGAAGCATACGCACTTTTTGATCGAGCAGGACCGCCAAGAAGAAGGCAAAGGCAATACTCGCGGGAACGCTCAACAGCGTGTAAACGAAAGTCACCGTTATGGCTTTGAAGAACAGCGGATCGTGGGTGAAGATTTTGATGTAATTATCGATGCCAATCCAAGTTGGATTACCAACGACTTTCCATTTGGTGAAGCTGATCCCAATCGTGGCGAGAATGGGTCCCAACTGCCACAGGAAAAACCCGATGATCGCTGGGGACGTGAACAACAAGCCCCATAACAGATTTCGGTTTTCGCGCGACAGGGTTCTGCCCTTTTGCGCTCTGCCCGGCAGTGTCCTGCTCGACAGCATACTACCCATGCGATGACTCCGTTCACCTGTCAGCCTGCCCGCAAGCCGCTGACAGGCGTGTTTTCAATTTTCGTAAGCAAATGTGAGAACGATGTGCCGATCCCAATTCACTCCAGAATTGGGATCGGCACGGCGTGGATTATTCGTTAGTTCACCCAACGACCTTCAGTGAGAGCGTTGCCCATATCGACCGCCTGCTTGAGCGCATCGGGGACGCTCATCTCGTCGGCGAAAATCGCCTGAATTGCCGGGTTGACCGCTTCGTCCATGATCTGCGTCCAGTTCTTGACCCAGTAGATCGGGGCTTGCACCGAGTAGTTCATGGTGTAGTCGACAACCGACTCCTCGACGCCTTCGGGGTAGACGCCGGGCTGCCCATGCAGCCATTCGTCGCGCTTGGCGGGATCGGTGTAGTACTCTTGGAGCAGCGGCATCCACAGACCTTCCTTGTACATCGGCACGTACTCAGGATCGTTGTGGTATTTGTAGAACTCGAACGCGGCGTCGGGATTCGGGGTATTGGCGAAGATCACCGTCACGCCACCGAGGAACACGGTCACGGGCTTGTCGTACTGCGGCAGCACGCCGATACCGAAATTCAAGCCTTCAGTGGTCGAGAGGTCTGACGTCGCCCAGTGACCATCGATCTTCATCGCCAATTTGCCGGTCTTCAGTCCGACGTCTTGGCGCGCTTGGAACGCTGCCGGCGACGGCATGACGTGATCGACGTAGATCAGGTCGTGCAAGTTCTGGAAAACTTCTTGCGCTTCGGGAGTATCCAGCAGCAGTTGCATCCCGTCTTCGGTAATGATGTCCGTGCCATTGGAAACCAGCAGCGGATAGTAGCTCGCCCACCAGTTCCCAGCATCGCAGCCGTAGGTGTCGATGTTGTCGGGGTCGAAATCAGCGCTGGCGGCATTGTTGCCATTGCGGTCAATCGTCAGCTGCTTGCAAACATTCTCGAATTCGTCCCACGTCCAAGCGTCAGCGGGGTTGCTGGGCGGATAGTCGATACCAGCAGCGTCGAAGTTGTCCTTGTTGTAGAACATCAGCATGATTTCGCCGCCGGTGTTCGTGCCGAGAATCTGATTATCGCCATAGCGATAGAAACTCTGCGGCAGCCGCGCCGAGGCGACCGGATCGTTAGCGAAGTAGTCGGTCAGGTCGAGCAGCGCGCCTTCGCTCGCCCATTCCAGCGCAACCGCCTCGTTCAGATAGCCCATATCAGGATTCGTGCCGCTGGCGATCATCGCCGAGATTTTTTCCTGATAGCCGTCATTGGCGATGCAGTCGAGGTTGACCTTGATGTCCGGGTTATCGACCTCAAACGCATCGATTGCCGTCTGGATCGCCACGGCTTCCGAGCTTTCACAGCCAACCCAAATCGAGAAACTGATTTCAGTGACGTTATCTTGAGCAAATGCCGCAAAGCTGGTAGTCAACAACATCAGCGCGGCGAAAATTAGCAAAAAGCGGGGTAACTTTTTCACGTTATTTCCCTTTAAATCGGAGTTTGTCGGAGTCCAAAAGTGCTGTAATCTCCTACCCCGGAAGGCAAGCGGGCAGAAGCCATCAAAATCACCTGATTGTGATGATCGACAAATTAGGTAAACTAATTGATGAGGTGGGCATACCTCCTCTCATAGGTGCAATTCACTGAGCTGGCAAGCTGTGAACAGTGGATTGCATCTTTTTCCCGACACGAAGCGCGCATAGAAATTCCTCTCGTCAACATCCTTTCAACTGAAATTGGCAAAATCTAATCTTGGCGTAGGCATCGGGTTGCGATCTACGCTTCGATTCAAGTATGCAAATGGTGGAACCAAACCCAACTACTTACGCTGTTCTCGTAATTGCTTTAATCTTTCAACATGTGAAGAGGTCACGTTGGTCGTCGTCTGTTCTTCCAGCGCCGCACCACACGATTCGCGGATGATCAGCTTACCCTTAATCTTGATTTCTTCGTTGGGCGTCTCCTCGTTCCGAATCAACGCCAGCAGGTGTTCCGCTGACGCTTGTCCCATCTCGAAACAAGGCAGAGTAACAGTGGTTAACTTTGGGCGCGACAGCGACGCGATCTCCTTGTCGTCGTAGCCGACGATAGCGAGGTCTTCCGGCACACGCAGTCCTTTATCCTGCGCCGCATAGATCGTCCCCAACGCGATGAGGTCATTGGCTGCGAAAATCGCCGTCGGAGGTTCGGGAAGGTCGAGGAGTTTCTGTGCAGCGGCATAGCCGGGCTCGACGTCAAACCCGCCGGGTTCAACCAGCGTAGGGTCATACGGAATACCCGCCGCCGCCAACTCCTGCCGGTATCCTTGCAGGCGTTCCTCGGCGGAGAAGTATTCTTTCGAACCCGCGATGTGACCAATGCGTCGATGCCCCAAACGAATCAGATGGCTAACGGCTAAACGGCTGCCATACATTTCGTCGGGAATGACTGAATTCGGATAGCCGATGGGGAACAGGCGGTGCACGAAGACGTGCTTCTTGTCTTCGATATTTAGCTCTACGTTGGCGGATTGATGCGTCGTTTCGGCGAAGATGATGCCTTCAATCGAATGCCCTGCCAAGTCACGGATGGCGCGCTGCTCGCTCGCTGGGTCCCAGTCCGTATTGATGACAATACAGAAGTAGTCATCGGCTTTGAGGCGATCTTGAATGCCGCGCACAATCGCGGTGGTAAACACGCTGGTGATGTCGTCGCAGATGATGCCGATGATGGGGGATCGGTCGGTTCGCAGGCTGCGGGCGACATGGTTGGGGTAATAGCCCAGCTGCTGCGCCAAGTCGAGAATGCGCTGTTTGGTCTCTGGGTTGATGGGATGATCGCTGTTGTTCAGCGCGCGCGAGACGGTCGCAACTGAAACACCTGCAGCCTCTGATATTTCCCGAATAGTTACAGCCATAGCATTAACTTCTCAAAATTGTATAAAGTAAGCAAGCACTCAAAAAGGTAAACGTTTACCTGATTAAGCCAGTATAGAGGTAAACGTTTACCTTGTCAAGTTAAATGGAAGGGGCGGTTGAGCACATGGGCAGAAACGCAATCAGCGCCGCCGGAATCGCTTTGGTCGACGACGTGTCCGGTCCTGCCGACGCTTCCGTCATCCACAACCGGATCAACGAAGCGATACGTAACCTACCAAGGTGGCGGACTCAGCTTCCTTCCGGTCGACACAGCGCAGATCGGCGGCATCGGTACCGGTGATACTCGACACTGCGAGCCGCGCGTCATGACGACCGTCGTCGCCCTCAAATCGGCGTAGAAGTCTGCCACCCGAATAGACAAATCACGTTAGAACCACGACGGTATCTCAGGTCAGTACAATGACGGTGTCAATCGGGTCGCGCTGAGCCTCTGGCACGTAGAGCAGACACTTGCCATCGACGCGCTGGAGCTTGATCTCGGAGCCGTCGCGCAGCAAGCGGGCGCTGGTCACTGTGTCCGGAACGTCGCGCACTGTAACGCAGTCGCTGGTGTAATCGAAGGCATGGACGTAGTGGGTTGTACCCTTGCGCGTGCTGACAGTGCCCAGCCCCGGAGGGATTACTCCGGCGCGCGTCCCGTATACCGATTCGCCGTTGCGCTGCAACCACTCGCCGACACCGCGCAGCCGCGCCGCATGAGTCGGCACGATTTCGCCGAGCGCGGTCGGACCCACGTTGAGCAGATAGTTTCCACCCACGCTGGCGCTGCGCACCAGAAGCTGCACCAGATAAGACGTTGTCTTGGTGTTCAAATCGTCGGCGCTGTAGCCCCAGTGATCGTTGATCGTCATGCAGACTTCAAGCGGCAAATCGTAGATCGTCGCGGTATTGAAGCCCGCCGTGTTCAAACCGGGCAGGTCTTGTTCGAAGCCTTGAATGTCCTCACCGGGGAGCGGCTGGTCGTGGTGATTATTCAGCACGACCGCGTTGGGCTGGAGGGTGTGAATCATATTGTAAAGCTGCTCGTACTCGAAGGGTCCGCCGCCCAAGAAATATTCACTCGTCCAGTCGAGATGATGACCCGACCAATCGCCGTCGAACCACATGCAGGCGATCTCGCCGTAATTGGTGCAGAGTTCGCGCACCTGCCCGTGCAGGAAATCGAGATAGTCCGACCACGGCAAACCGCGCTCTTTGCGGAAACGATAAGCCGGATGGTGCCAATCGAGGAGAGAACTATAGAAGCCGAGCTTGACGTCGCTCCGTTTGGCAACGGCGTCCGCCAGTTCGCGGATTGGGTCGCGTCCGAACGGCGTATTGGTGACTTTGTAGTCGCTCAGGGCGGTGTCGTACATGCTGAAACCGTCGTGATGGCGGCTGGTGATGACCATGTATTTCTGCCCCGCGTCGGCGGCGATGCTGACCCACTCGTCGGCATTGAACTTGACCGGGTTGAACTGTGGCACGAGTTTCTCGTACTCCGCCACCGGAATCCGATCCGTATGCATCACCCATTCCTGCTTTGCCAGAATCGAATACAAACCCCAGTGAATGAACATTCCGAAGCGAATGTCTTGAAATTCTTGAAGTCCTTGGCTAGAAACTTGCTGAACCAATGTATGACCTTTCTGTGGTGGTGAGATTTCAATCCGAAACGATCTAAGTTAGATCGGCGCGCAAATGAAGTACCATGCGCAAATCGGGTGGCAGAATCATAGCAAGTCGCTGCGAATGAGCAACCTCCCCAGCACTACAACGCAGGCGAACGCCAAGTGACTTCAAAAGGGATGCGCTCGCCTTTGCTGAAGCTCAGAGCCAAAACGATCTGCCCATCCTCGACCGCTAGATCGAGCGGCGCAGCCTTCAACCGGGTCGTGACTGCTTCGGCATCCGGCGGCACGTGGATATGCAGCGTCGTTGCTCCATCATTGGCGGCACAGTACTCGCCCGCAATTCGTCCCGGCGCATACTCCATGTGTAACAGCTCGGTGTGAAGTGCAAACCGCTCCGGCGGAGCCATTGGCGCGATATCCAGCCCGTCTCCAGATGGTGATGGTTCGATCCCGCAGACGCGCAGCAGCCCCAGCAGCGCCATGGCATTCTGATTAGTGTTCATCATCGGGCAATCCGTCATGGGCGTCACCGCGCTCGCCCATGTCCCCCCTGCCCCAGTCATCTCCTTGCTGTTGGTGCCATCGGGACCCGTCCAGATGTTGAACCAGACCGACGGGAACATCGTCGCGTGGAGCGCGAAGGTATGCCGGTTGAGCGAACGCCACGCCAGTTCGGGATGGCGACGGCGATAGCCCCACGTCAGCAGTTGGGAAACCGCGGGCCAGACCTGCCCGCGCGGTTCAAGCATCGCCCCGGTCGGACTGTCGTCGTCAAGCTGCGTCTTGATCGTTTCGACCAGTTGATCTTCAATCCCTAATTCCGCCGCCAGACCGCTAATTAGGGACCACACCTGCGCCTGTAAACTAAGTGTGTTGTCGCCAATGACGTCATTCACACCGGAGTCGTACCAGACCCAAGCGCGATAAAACCAGCCTTGCTTGCCATCCCATTGACCGGCAAGCGCCGTTCGCAAGGTCTGAGCTAGTGTTCGCATCCTTTGCGCCAAGGTCGCATCATAGGGAGCGATCAACGCCGCGACGAGGGGCAGCACGTACAGCGCCATTTGACTGTTCGGCACCGATTCGCCTTCACGGAAAGTACGACTGCGGTCGAAATCCCGGTTTGAAACTGTTGATCGCCACAATGCTGTCGTCCCAATCACCGCTGCCAATCACCAACAGATCGTGTGGTCCCAGCCCCAGCGTTTCCAGATGCTTAAAGGCTGCCTCGATGTGCTCCAAGACGGTCAGACGAGGTCCCTTACTCGGCGGTCTGCCGGGCTGGAAAACCGGGTAACGCTCCTGCAAGAAGCCGGTGTCGCCAGTTGCCGCCAGATACTCCGCTAGGGCGAGCAAGAAGAACAAGTCGAGATCCGAAGGCAGAGAATGCAGTCCGAGGGCGTTATCCTGTGCCCCGTTGCCGACAAATGAATAGGGGAGCGCGTTGGTATCCGTGCTGCGCAGCCGCATCAGGAAAATCAACTCCTGTCGCGCCAACGCCGGTCGAATATAGACCAGCGGCAGCGCGAACAGCGCCTGATCGCGGGGGACGCCGTCCGCCCCGTGCAAATAGAGATAGGCTGAACCTTGCGGGATGTAGTGTGAGGCGTAGAACTCGCTGAAGACGGTGGACGAAAGCAAGTTATAGGCGTGCCAAGTCGTCTCCCGACTCAGGATCGGCGACTGTCCGTTTGAAAAGTAGGCAAGCTGATTCTTCCATGCTTGTTGGGTCTGCGCGAATGGATCAGCGTCGTGACGGTAGCGCTCCAGAAAATCCAGCGAGCGTTCAGAGTCCGAAAGCGCCCCGTAAGCATACCGGAGCTTCACGGTTTCGCCCGGTTGAAGCTGGAGATCGTGCCGCAGCACGAGGCAGTAAGGCAGCGCCGCTTGGTCGCTGGAAGCGTTGGTTTTGCCGGCAAATTTGAACTGAACCGCATCCGGCTCGAAAACGGTGCCGTTCCCAAAGAAGGCGGATTTGTCATAGTAGTAGTCGGCGACCGGCTGGTCGCTTCCCGACAGGTTCACCAGAAAAACATCAGGCGGTTGGCTATCGATCAAACCGGCGAGTTCTGCTGGAGTCAAATCGGGGAAGGCGAAGCGCTGCTGCTTAAAACGCAGCGCCTGTCCAGCTTGTTCTTCGTGGATGCGCGGCTGAAACCACTCGTTAATCAGCGCCCGCTCTTGATCGCCGTTTGAGGCGAACAGTCCGGAACGCAGCCATTGCACGCGCAGTTGGTGAATGTTTACGTCCCAATATTCGTAGCAAGCGAGCGAGACCGGCACATCACGAAGATTTTCGAGCTCGACATCGCTCAACACGACCGGATCATCGCCATAAGGTGCATAAACCCGGCGTTTGTGCCGGATATTTCGATGCGTCAGTTCGGTTTCAAAGTAGCCAATTCCGAAGACACGACGCCCTGAATCCGCGTCCAGCGGATAGTAACGATAGGCGGTCGCCCAAGTTACCTCACCATCCGATAAGATAATTGTAGCCACCGGCATAGGCGAAGCCGGTTTTCGGTTCAGGTACCGGTTGGCTTTCCGGCTTAGCGGGATTGACGCCGCGCGGGACAATCTTGTTTCGCATCATCCAGCGGATATAGCGCGCCCGCAGGCGACCAATGATCTGGATCAGAAGCCGTTCTGCGCCAACAAGGTAGCCGATCCACGAGCGCGGTGGATCGTAATCAGGAACATAGCGATTGAGGAAGATACCGCCGCGATCGGCGAGATAAACTTGCACGACACCATCGTTGCCCGCCAGTCCCGTAATGTGATCGTTCCCGAACTGGTGCCAGTGATCGCGCCGATCCGCCCCTTGTGTATTGACGTAGTAGGCGCGCGGGTTGCGCCGGTGGTTCATCTCATAGCGGTAGGCGGGCAGTCCGCTGGCATCAAGCTCCCACGATCCGAAATGACCGCTCCCCTCTTGAGTATCGACGAAGGCAAGCAAATCGATCGCGCGGTCGTCGCCGCCACCGGGGGAGCGATCATGACTGCTAGCTTTATCACGGCGACGCGTTTTGACGACGACCTCCGCATCGCGCAGTAACTGCGTGAGGCTCTCCTCATCTGCGCTTTCGGCATCTGTCCGCCGGGTCATTGACCGCCAGCGCGCCAGCACGATCAGTCCTAGGGCGGCGACCCCGCCACCGATGCCGAGCAGTAAGCGTTTCATATCAGCCTTTCGGGATACTTCAACCTGCTTTGAGTATTTCGGCTTTCGTGCCTAAATTTTAGAATTGTTATATATTATATTCAATTAGTTATTCTCAGCAGCAACGGCAGCGTGCATCCAAGTCGCTCATTCTAGGGGCTTGGAATGTGCTCGGTCGATGCTGATTGCGCCCAAGCTCATCACATCCGGCTCCGACTCGGTTGCGCTCGCAGCAGCCACCAATCGGATCGAGGACTTACCGCTTTCCACTCCTCATCGAACTCACGCTGATCGTATCGACAAGTGACTTAAACCTAGCCAGCGAGGAGCAAGGGATATGGGATCATCAACGATCGCCCGGCGCGCAGATGGATTCTATCACCCGAAGAACGAGGGCGAAATCATCGACCTGATTCAGCTTGCACGCGCTAATGATCTGAAGGTGCGCGTTCGTGGCGCTGCCCACTCATCCGCCAAAGCCGCCATCTATACGGGCGATTTTAGTAGCCCACCCCCGGCTGACGATGACCTCAACCTCATCCTTGATCAAATGTACGCCATTGAATTTGACGACGAGCAAATGCGGGCGACCGTCGAAGCCGGTTGTCATTTTGGCTACGATCCGCTCGATCCCACCGGCGTTTCGAAACTGGAAACCAGCTTAGTTTACCGACTGCAGCAGCGCGGCTGGGCACTGCCGATCACCGGCGGCATCATTCGCCAGACGATCGGCGGCTTTCTCTCGACCGGTTCGTCCGGCGGGTCGCTGCAATACTCGCTGTTGAGCGCCATCGTCACCATCCGGGTGATCGACGGCACCGGAACCCCGCATGACTTCCAGCGCACCGACGACGAAGACGACCCCTTCTACGCGGTCGGCGTTTCGATGGGCTTGCTCGGCATCATTACGTCGGTGACGTTTCAGTGCATGGACACCTTCAACATCACGGGCATGGAGACGACCAGCGGCTATACCGACTGCAAGCTTAATCTATTCGACTCGGTCGATGACGGCAGACCTACCGCAGCAGCTTTTTTTGAAGCTGCTGAATACGGGCGCATGATGTGGTGGCCCCAGCACGGCATCGAGAAAATCCTCGTTTGGGAAGCACAGCGAACCGCAGCCTCTCCGAATTTCAAACCTAAGCCTTATATGGAATTCACCCCGGTGTTCGGTTCGGAACGCCCCGCGCAAATCGCGGCGGGGGTGTTATTCCGGGTGTTTTCGATCCTGAATCCGCCCGGACCATCCACGTTATGGGGTCGGCTCGTGGCGAGTATTCTTAAGCCTCTGTTTCCGGTCATTGTGAACCTCTTTCTCGCCTCGGCGGCGAAAGGACCGCAAGAGTTTCAGGACTACTGGGGCGATGGAATTCCGATGGACAATCGCGTCGACTACAGTTTGATCCCGGTTCAGTTCAGCGAACTCTGGATACCGGTGGCGCGCGCGCCCGAAGTCATGACCAAGATTCGGGATCACTTTCGCAGTCACGACGTCACGCAGATTGGCACCTTTACGGTCGAGGTCTACGCGACGCCGAAGAATTCATTCTGGATGAGTCCAGCCTATGACGCCGATGTGATCAAATACGACATGTTCTGGTTCCCTCTCAACAAAGGGAATCCGGCGACCGATTTCTATCCGCAGTTTTGGGAGCTGTTGAAGGAATTTGAATTCAGACCACATTGGGGAAAGTACCTGCCCGACAACGCGACGGTGCTGAAGCGCTTATATCCGCGCTGGGACGACTTCATGCAACTGCGCGAACAAATGGATCCGGATCAAATTTTCGTGACGAGTTACTGGCGTGGGCATCTCGGTATTCTGCCCGGATGAGCACAGTCTAAGGGGTGAGCATGAACTCCAATTATGAATTCGAGCAGCGTGATTGGGAGGCGCTTCACCAGAAAGCCTTCTTCATCGATATGCACGCCCATCCGACGTTTCCAGCCTCGTTCTTCCCGCCGATCCGTTTTTTGCCATTCTTCCCTTCCTATCGGCACGCCAATCAGGGTGATTTGGATCACATCCCCAGTCCTCGATCCTATCGAGGATCGACCATCTTCAAGTTTCGGACGGCATTCCCGCTGCTGCAAGCGGGTGGTGCCGATGTTATCCTGACGAATGCGGTCGTACCCGAAGCGGATTTCCTGCGCGCTTTCCTCGGCGGTCGCCGTAACCTGCGGCGCATCGTGCGCTTGCCGTTCCTTCGCCACATCAGCGAGCAGTTCATACGCCCCTCGTACTTCCAATCGACGCTGAACATGATGCACGCGATTGAAACGGAGGTCGATGAGTATAATCGCTTCGCTAACGAGATGAATTGCGCCGCGCGAACTCAGCATCGCTTGGTCGAGATCGTCCGGTCGGTCGAACGGTTGAGGGAAATCAAGGCTTCGGATGGCGAGCGTCCGATCGCCTTGGTGCACGCGGTCGAAGGAGCGCACAGCCTACAGGGTCGCCGCGCGGGCAAAAGCATTCGCAAATTTCAGCAGTATCACCTCACCAGTCAGATGGTCGACGAGGACGAGGTCAAAGCAGAAATTCTGGCAAACCTGCGCCACTTCTGCGCGTTGGGGGTCGCCTATATCACGGTGGCTCACTTTTACCCCAACGTGGTCGCCGCACCATGTTTCCCCTACCCGGATTACGCCTTACGGGATCTCGACATCTTGGGCGATTCCGAGAGCGAGCAGATCCGCCACAACCTCGCCTTAGGACTAACCCCCATCGGCAGAGAGGTTGTCGCTGAAATGTTCAAGCTCGGCATGTTGGTGGATATCAGCCACTGCACGCCGAAAGCGCGCGCGAGCATCTACGCCATCGCCGACGAAATGAACGTTGACTATCAGGTCATTGCGACGCATGTCGGGGCTTATGCCATCAATCCAAGCCCCTACAATTTGGAAGACTGGGAGATCGAGTGGATCGCACAACGGAAGGGGATCGTCGGCGTGATCTTGATGCCCTACTGGACTCAACCTCACAGCCGGGTACTGGGCGTCGATTTCCTCTCGCGCACCATTGAGCACATTCGCAGCGCGGCTGGCGTCAACGGCGACAACGTTGTCGCCATTGGCACCGACCTCGACGGCGCGACCGATCCTCCCGATGAACTGGCGCACTATGGTCAGATGCCACGCCTAACCGAGCGGCTCATGGCGGAGCATTTCCGCCAACAAGACAAATATTCCGATGAATTCATTGAAAAGATCCTTGGCGGCAATGCTTGGACGGTCCTCGAAAACGGATGGCGGGCGCAGTGCGCCCCCTAAATGGAAGAAGTCGTTTGATTAGTGCGTTCGTGAGTTCCATGAGCTTGACAGATCTGCGCTCGACGGCAAGTAGTCGAGCGGTTAGTGACAGAACGAGGGCGCGTTGCAAGCAACGTTGCAAGGACACGAGTTTGCGCTGGTGAGGCTGCATCGCGCTACAGCACGCTACCGACGCCATCCGCGTGCGGGTGAAGCGGAGACGGTGCACTGATTCGGGAGTATGCCCATGAGCAGCCGATGTACGGCAGGACCAGCAGTGCAAGACGATGTATATCACCGCCCGGCAGTCCGTGGGAGAACCCGTTCATCGAGAGTTTCAATGGCACGTTTCGGGCTGAATGCCTCAACCGCTGGGTTTTCGCCAACGGTCATGAGGCGCAAATCGTCACTGAGCAGTGGCGACAGGAGTACAATCAGCGGCGTCCGCACAGCAGCCTTGGCTATCTCGCTCCGGCTGTTTTTGCTGAACAAGTTCGGCTCTCACTCCCTGCGGACCAGTCCTGCGGGCAGATCAGCACGGCGAACCGAAGCTTCGCGCCATGCCGTGCCCCGCATTTCATCGCGAACTCGCTTACGCCCGACACCCCCTCACGAACTCGACCGATCGCGCGGTGCTCGCCCGGAGAGCAGCACGTTGACGACCAACGCTGCCATCAGCACGATGCCGCGAATGAAGTCTTTCAGGAACACGTCAATACTGGCGATGTTGTCCAAGCCGTTGCGAAGCGTGCCGTAGATCAGTAAGCCGATCAACGTCTGGGGTATACCACCGCGTCCGCCGGTGAGCGCGGTGCCGCCGAGCACCACCGCGCCGATAGTGTCGATCAGGTAACTGGGGATCGAGACCGGCTGCGATCCGCCCAGCCGCCCGATGCCGATGATCCCCGCCAAGCCGGCAGTGAAGCCGCAGATCGTCATTACGGCGATCAAGCTCAAGTCGGTGTTGACGCCCGCCAAGCGCGCCGCCGGTTTGCTCGCGCCGGTCATGTAGACGTAACGACCAAAGCGCGTATAGCGCAGCACGAAATGCCCGATCAGCAGCGTGATTGCGGCGACGATGATCAGCACCGGTATGTCGCCGATCACCGGAACCGGGATTTTGCCGCTGCCGAGGAAGCTTGCCATCGGCGGCACGGTGTTATTCACCCGCCCCTTGCTCACATAGTTATTGAGACCGGCAGCCATCAAGCCCATAGCAAGGGTCGTCATCAGCGTCGGAATGCGGAAACGCGCGCTCACCACGCCGTTGATCAAGCCCAACAGCGTTGCCACTCCGATGGCAGCCAGTATGGGCCACGGTTCCGGCACTTTCATGTTGGCATAGAGCGTGGTCGCAATCGTGCCGGAGAGACCGGCGATCTCGGCAATGCTCAAGTCGATCTCGCCGCAGAGCATCACGAAGGTCATGCCGGTCGTGAACAGCGCCAGCGTCGAAATCTGTGCCAGAATATTGCGCAGGTTGATCGGGCGCAGGAAACTGTCTGAGGCGAGGCTGAAGAACACCACCAGCGCGAGCAGTGTCCAGACGGGCGCTAATGTCGTCATACGCCGAACCCAGACGTTGGCAGCGGGTGAAATGCGAGATGGCGGCGTTACCTGCGGGGTTTCGGTTTCGATTTGGGTACTCATAACAGCCTCAGTAAAACATCTTTGTTCAAGTCTTTGTTTTCCATGTGAGCCACAATCGAGCCATGTGACATGACGATGATCCGGTCTGAGACTGCCAGAATAGTCTCCGGTTCGGTTGACACGACGACGACCCCATAGCCGTCGTTACGGAAGTTGCGCAGCACGCCCAGCACTTCACTTTTCGCGCCCACGTCCATGCCGCGCGTCGGTTCGCTCATGATGAAGACCTTCGGCGGGAAGGTGAGCCAGCGGGCAATCGCCACTTTTTGCTGGTTGCCGCCGCTAAGCTGACCCGTGATTTGCTCAGGATCGTCAGGGTGCGTGCCGACGACCGTCAGTACCGGGCGCGAAATTTCGAGTTCCTCTTTCTGACGAGGAACGATCCGCCCGATGCGGAACAGATGCGGCAGCGTCACGTTGCGATAATTCGGGAGGTCGAGCAGCAGACTTTTGCGCCGCGACTCGGTCGCGTAGGCGAGTCCATGCTTAATCGCGTAGCGTGCCGAAAAACTGCGCGGAAACAGCTTGCCATTGACTTTGATCGTGCCGCTGTCGAAGCGGTACATACCGAACAAGGCGCGCGCCAGATCGAAATGCCCTGATCCGACGGCACCGTAGATACCGACCACCTCGCCCTCGCGGACGTTGAAGCTGATGTCGCGGAAAACGTCCGAGGTCAAGTTCTCGACGTCGAGGAGCGTGTGTTGTTGGGTCGCATCAGCGACGGCGGGTGGAAGGGTCGCGTTGATCTCACGACCGAGCACCAGCGTCACCAGTTGATTGACATTGGTCTCGGCGCGGTTCACGGTCGCCACCTTGTGACCGTCGCGCAGTACGGTGATCCGGTCGGCGACGCGCATCACTTCTTCGAGGAAATGCGAAATGTAGATGATGCTGCGCTGACTCTCGCGGAGGGTTGCAATCAGTTCGATCAAGCGCTCGATTTCCGCCGTTGAGAGAGCAGAGGTCGGCTCATCCATGATCAGCACATGCGCGCCGGAGAGGATCACCCGCAGCACCTCAACGACCTGCTGAATGCCGAGCGCATATTTCCCTAGCGGTCGGCGCACGTCGATATTGCCGAAACCGAGCTTGTTCAGTTCGTCGTGGGCGATCTGATCCATGCTGCGCCAGTCAATTGTCCCGAAGCGGGTGGTCAACTGGCGTCCCAGAAAGACGTTCTCGGCGACCGATAGCTCCGGCATGACGCTCAATTCTTGGTGGATCATACCGATGCCGCGCATCAGCGCGTCGTGGGGCGAGGTGAGTTGAACGGGCTGTCCGCGCAGCAGATATTCACCTTCGTCACGAACGTAAATGCCCGCAAGAATCCGCATCAGGGTTGATTTGCCTGCGCCATTTTCGCCGACCAGCGCGTGCGTTTCGCCCTCATATAAATCAAAATCCACGTCCTCCAGCGCTGTCAGTCCACCGAAGCGCTTGGTGATGTGGCTGAGTTGAATCACCTCAGGTTTTGGGTTCGCCATCGAGATCTCCTGACACATGAAGGTAGGAGAGGCAGCGAATGCCTCTCCTCCGTTGAGGTGCCGTGTCAGCTTAGAAGAGGAACTGGCTTTCCAACCAGAGCTGTCCATCCGCGCTGCTCATGCCGTAGTTGTTCAGTTTCCACGGCGTGTCGACCAAAGCGGGGTTGTTGTCGATGTCGCCGAAGATCGCCGGACCGTCGGCGAGGATATAGAACGGAACATCCTGCTTCGCCTGTTCCATGCCGACCGTCGCCGCATAGGCGCCGATCACAATCGCCCAGCCGTGAATACGGTTGGCGGAGTTACGCGCCGTCCCGACCAGCTTGCCGTCGGCAACTGCCTGAATCGCCGGAGGCATGGCATCGACGCCGCCGATCAAGACCTGATCCTGCATCCCGGCGTTCGCCACGACCTGATACGCTGCCAGCGCCATGTCGTCGTTGTCGGCGAAAATCGCGTTGAGGTCAGGATAGCGGTTGAGGAAGCTTTCAGCCAGCGAAGCCGCCGTCGCTAGGTCCCAGTTGCCGGGCTGGTCGTCGACCAACTCGATGTCGGGGTACTGCGCGAGGACGTTGAGCATACCTTGTTGGCGCGCCTGCGCGCCGGTGTGACCGGGCTGCCCGCCGATGTGGGCAATTTTGCCCTTGCCACCCATCTTCTGGACGATCTTGGTGACCACCGACTCGGACATGAAGGCATTGTTCGGCGCGAGCAGCGTCAACACGCCCATGTCGCGCATCTGCTGAAGCGGGGCGATCAGCGTGTCCATGTCGATGAAGGGGATGCCCGCATTGATCATGGTCGTGACCGGGTCAACCAGCGTGCCGATGGTGTTCGGCTGGATGGCGACGAAATCCCACTGCTGGGTCGCCATGCTGTCGACGGCGGTACGCTGTTTTTCAGCATCAAATTGACCGTCAAACCACGTGACTTCGACACCGTACAGTTTCGCCCACGCCAGCGCCGCGTCCTGCCCTTGAGCATTCCACGTGCCTGCCAAACCAGCGCTCGACATAGCCGCCTTGAGGGGACCATTCGCTTGTGCGTGCGCTTGGCGATACTGCATAAAGGCGAGCATGTTCGCCATTGTCAAGGCACCGCCCGCAAATAACCCACCCTTCAAAAAATCGCGTCGTGAAAATCCCATATTACGAGCCATCAGCAATATCTCCTTAAAAAATAATTGGATCACTGGCGAAAACACGGACTGACTTGACGATGATTTGGGCTGCCACCTCCGGGGCTAAGTAAGGGGTAGCGGCAGTGTTTGCCACGCCCGAACCGCCGTGGTTGCCGTCAAACGCAAAGCAAAATGGGGACGCTTGACGTTTTTATCACCGCAAAGTATATTGTGATCAAAATATCTGTCAAGTCGATGAGAGGGTGAGCGTCGGCTGAACACTCCTTTGTAATTAGGTAATTTGCACCAAACCGTTCAGGGTTGTTCCGTAACTCTCCTTCGTTCCACCAAGCGAAATTAGCCTAATTGGTTGCCCGACTGAAGGATATTGTCGCCTAGCACCGGCGCGCAGCAGGAGCAAGCATCATGCCAGAGCGGATTTTAGTCACCGGCGCGTCCGGGAAAGTGGGGCAAGTATTCATCGACCGGCTGCTCAGTGACCCAGCCTGCGACCGCTTCGTCGTGCGGGCGCTGCTGCATAATCGGTCGCTGCCAGCGCGTGACCGCCTAGAAAGCGTGCGTGGCTCAATTGAGGATCGGGCGTTCGTCGACTCCGCGATGCACGATGTGACGCACGTACTGCATCTGGCGACGGTCAAGGAAACGCCCGAAGCGATCATGGACGTGGCGGTCAAGGGGTTATTCTGGTTGCTGGAAGCCTGCCGCAGCAGTCCGACCTTCAAGCAATTCATCCTGATCGGCGGCGACGCGGCGGTCGGTCACTTCGTCTACCCCAAAGCGATCCCTGTGACCGAGCAGCAAGGCTTCACGCCCTATCCCGGCTGCTACGCGCTCTCCAAAGTGCTCGAAGAAGTCATGCTGGAACAATATTACGTCCAGTACGACCTCAACGGCTGCTGCCTGCGCGCCCCATGGATTATGGAGAAGGACGACTTCAAATACCAGCTTTCGTTCGGTCACGATGTGTTTGGCGGACCGCGCTGGCACGAATACGTCGGAGAAGAACAGGCGGCGCAGTACGTCGAAACCCAGACCATCCCGGTCATGCTCGACCCGGACGGCAAGCCGGTCAAGCGTAATTTCGTCCACGTCGACGATCTCGCCAGCGCCATCCTGAGCGCGCTCGACGCGCCCGGTGCGCGCCAGCAGACCTTCAACGTCTGCATGGACGAGCCGGTCGATTACCGCGCCGTCGCCGATTACCTAGAGGCGACGCGCGGACTGCCCAGCGTGGAAATCGCCACGCCCTATCATTCGACGTGGCTGGACAACAGCAAAGCGAAATTTGTACTTGGCTGGCGTCCTCAATATGATCTACCGAAGTTGATCGACGCAGCTTGGGATTACCAGCGCGCGGAGAATGATCCCCGCATTATCTGGTATCCCGGCTAAAATTCTTGTGCTTAAAGTAGGTTTTCGAAAGAAATCCACGAAGATCATGATACTCCGTAGGGGCGTTACATATAACGCCCCTACAAAGTCAGTCAGTATCCTACTTTAGAACCGATTGCGAGAAACAAAATTTCATGTCTGACTATACTCCTTTAAACAACCTGACCGTTCTTGATTACATTCGCAGCCGTCCGGCGCTCTGTGAGTTTTTTGGCGACACCGCCAGCCTATCAGCAGTTGAGGTCGGCGACGGCAACCTCAACCAAGTCTTTATCGTCAAGAATGCAGTGGGGCAAAGCGTTGTGCTCAAGCAAGCGCTGCCCTACCTGCGCGTCGCCGGGGACTCGTGGCCCCTCACGCGCGAGCGCGTTCGCTTCGAGACGCAGGCGCTGCTGCTCTACAACGAGCTGACGCCCGGTCTCGCGCCGCAGGTCTACGACCACGACGACGACATGTCGCTGCTGGTGATGGAGTATCTCGGCGCGCACGAAGTGATGCGGAAGCCGCTGGTCGAGCGCCAGCGCTTCCCTAAGTTCGCCGACCACATCTCAACCTTCATGGCGAACACGCTGTTCTACACCTCCGACCTCTACAAGACGGGCTTGGAGAAAAAGACGCTGCAAGCGCAGTTCATTAACCCGCACCTGAACAAGATTCAGGAGGATTTCGTCTACACCAACCCCTATATGCAGTCGCCGGAAAACCAGTGGAACCCCAAGCTGGAAGCCGAAGTCGCGGCAGTGCGGTCGAACAGTCGGCTCAAGCTCGCCATCGCTGAAATGAAAGACCAGTACATGACACGTGGTCAGGCGCTAATCCACAGCGACCTGCACACCGGCAGCATCATGGTCAACGCCGAGGACACGCGGGTTATCGACCCCGAATTCGCCTTTTACGGACCGATGGGCTTCGATGTCGGCGCGTTGTTCGCCAATTTGGTGCTGAACGCCGTCTCGCATTTCGCGCACACACCGGATGAACCGGCGCGCAAGGATTATCAAGCCTATCTGCTCGGTTTGGTGCGCGAAATCTGGACTGCCTTCGCCCGGAAATTCGACGCGCTGTGGGTGGCGAACAACCGGGGCGAACTCGTCCCCAACGCCTACTGGGATTATCCCGGCGGGGACGACGCCTTCAGCCGCTTCCGCCAGCAGTACCTCGTCACCTTGCTGCAAGACACCGCCGGGCACGGCGCTTGCGAGATGCTGCGCCGGATGATGGGGATCGTCAGCATCTGGGACATCGAGAGCATCACCGACCTCGACCAGCGAGCGGTCGCCGAGCGTTACGCTGTTCGCATCGGCTCGCGCTGGGTCACCGAACGCAAGAGCATCCACAGTGTCGACGATTTGATCGGCATCGCCGAGACCGAAATGGGGCTGTAGTCGAGCGCCACGACAGGTTAATGCTCATTTTTGAATTGATGCAGAATTCGCTTCACCTCGAACTCCGTTTTTATGGGAGCGGGGTTGTAGGGGCGGGTTTGAAACCCGCCCCTACGAACGAACTCCGCCTATAATTGTCAAACTGCCTCAGATGGCTTGAGTTGCTTAGCTGGAGGCTTCGAACCTCCAGTAGAAATAATGGATCAATCAGCTTACACCTAGTCGTTTATGGAAAAGGGTTTTTATGCAATCGCTGTGGAATGATACCGACGCACGACAGTACCAGTCCGACCTTGAACTGCGCGTCTATAGCTCGCGGCTGTTAGGCAGCGACCCGACGCTCGTCATGCACGGGGGCGGCAATACCTCAGTCAAGTCGACCATCACCGACCTCTTTGGCGAAAGCCAAGACATCCTCTACGTCAAGGGGAGCGGTTGGGACTTGGCGACGATTGAAGCGCGCGGATTCACCCCTGCCCGGCTCGATTACCTCCAGCGGCTGGCGACGCTTGACGTGCTGCCCGATTTGCAGATGGCGAACGAACTGCGCTGCGCCTCGATTGACTCCAGCGCGCCGACTGCCTCGGTCGAGGCGATTCTCCACGCCATTATCCCGTACCGTTTCGTCGATCATACCCACGCCGACGCCATTATCGCCTTGACCAACAATCCGGATGGGCGCGAGCACGTCCGCAGAGTCTTCGGCGACGACGTGGTGGTGATCCCCTACGTCATGCCCGGTTTTCTGCTTGCCAAGCTGTGTGCCGAGGAGTTCCCGCGCCAGTACCGCGACGGAATGCAGGGCATGATCCTGCTGAATCACGGCATTTTCACCTTCGGCGACAGCGCGCGGGAGAGCTACGAGCGCATGATCGCGCTGGTCTCGCGCGCCGAGGACTATCTCGCTCAATTCGATCGATCGGAGCGCCCTGCCGTTCCTCCGCCACCGCAAACCGTGCTGCGCGAATCGCTGGCGGCATTTCGTCAGGCGATCAGCCGAGTAGCCGGGCGCCCGATGTTGCTGCGGTTGCATCAGGATGAACAGTCGTGGGCGTTCGTGCAGCATCCGCAACTTGAGCAGCGTGCAGGGCAGGGACCGCTTACGCCGGATCACGTCATCCGCACCAAGCGCGTGCCGCTGTTCGGACTCGACGTTGACGCCTACGCTGCTGAGTACAAAGCTTACTTCGATGCGAACGCGGCGCAAGCGTCGCAACCGCTGACGATGCTCGACCCCGCGCCGCGCGTCGCCCTCATCCGCGATTGGGGCATGGTTAGCATCGGGCAGAATGCCAAAGCGGTCGGCATCGTCGAGGACATTTACCGCCACACCATGCAGGTGATTGACCAAGCCGATGCACTTGGCGGTTACGTCGCGCTGCCGGTCGAGGACATCTTTCAGGTCGAATACTGGGACTTAGAACAGGCGAAGCTGAAAGCGTCAGGAAAAGCGCTGCCGTTCACGGGCGAGGTCGCCCTCGTCACCGGCGGATCGAGCGGCATCGGCAAAGCCTGTGTCGATGCACTGCTGGCGCGTGGGGCTGCCGTCGTCTCGCTCGACATTCAGCCGCGCGGCGACGGTCAAGCCGAGCGCGCCGATTATTTCGGGCTGCAATGCGACGTGACCGACGAGCGCCAAGTCGCCGCCGCGCTGGAATTGGCGGTCAAGCATTTCGGCGGCTTAGACATGGTCGTCCTGAACGCGGGCGTGTTCCCCGCGGGCACGCCGATTGCCGACCTGCGCCTCGCTGAGTGGGAACGGGTAATGCGGGTCAACCTGAGCGCCAATCTCGCCCTGCTGCGTGACTGTCACCCGCTGCTCAAAGCCAGCCCGCGCGGCGGGCGAGTTGTCGCCATCGCCTCGAAAAACGTTCCGGCTCCCGGACCGGGAGCGGCGGCTTATTCGGCGTCCAAAGCGGCGCTGACGCAGCTGGCGCGAGTTGCCGCGCTCGAATGGGGCGCGGATCGCATCCGCATCAACGTCGTGCATCCCAACGCGGTGTTTGACACCGGCTTGTGGACGGAAGACGTACTGGCAGCCCGCGCCGCTCATTATCGCATGAGCGTCGAGGAGTATAAGACCAATAACGTCTTGAAAATCGAAATCACCAGCAGGGACGTGGGTGAACTGGTCGCTACCCTGTGTGATAAGCCGTTCTCGCGAACGACCGGAGCGCAAATCCCCATCGACGGTGGCAACGATCGCGTGATCTAGGAGCGGCGCTGCTCTGCCCGCATTCACTGAACCCTCACAGCCTTATGTGTGAGGGTTAGCTCCCGCCAGTCAGTGAACAGCTACACGTGGGATGGTTACCCAATCAGCCGCTTGTAGTGGCGCTTGATCACGGGATTGAAACGCAGCGCCGTCACGGTCGAGAGATAAAGCACGTGGCGTCCAGCGTGTCCGCATATGGCGCGGACTGTCGCTTGCGCCGCTCTGCTTCTGGCGAGGGTAGCAAACAAATGAGTGATCCGTCGAAGGTCGGCTCGCCGAATGAGCGGAAACGAAATTCGCTCCACCACTCTCTCAAGCGATGAAGCGATTGTTAGTCCCACCGGGACACGAAAGCATCGGTTTCTCGCTTTCATATGCGGCGAAATGGCTGCTTAGACACTGCGGAATACTCCACTACTATCGCCCTCAAAGTCGCAATGACACTATCCGCGCTCGCTTTGCTGATGGCGATAGCCTATCTGACCTCGCCGCAATATTTGAAGTATCCCCGCAACACATTTTCCAGATAGTAAATCACAAAAATCGCTGACGCCATTTGGAGACTGCCGATCCGCCGTGCCGCGTAGCGGCACATGCGCCGAAGGTGCGGCGGTGACCACGATACAGGGTACCCTGTATCGTGTACGTCTTCAGAGCCTCTAAGACTTGGTAAAGCGCTAAGAGGAAACGATCCTTTTTCTCTCAATTTGCCATCAGACTGTCTCTAAAAATTGCTGATTTTCGTGTCCCAAAGGTTTCGACGACTTACACGTAGAGCAAAGCATCGCGGACGCGGATTTCTGTGGGCAGCGCGCCAGCTCTTGCGAGCATTCGCAGCGGCGCTGGGTATAGAGAAATCTGACCTTAGTCGGTGCGTCTATGTGCTGCGCCAGCAGGGGCGCCTCAGCGCGACGACGACAATGCTGACGGCATACTGCACGTGGCGGCATGAGAACGTGCGCCGTGAGCAGCGCTGAAACATCAAACCGTTGATCCCGCTGCGCCGCTTGCAGGAGAGACAGATGGCTCTCGACCTACCGGGAACTGGCTCACGGGGTGGCTAGGTTCCGTACCGCTCGACGAGGTCACAGGTTGCTGCGAGTCCGTCCTCGGCGCGAAGCAGTTTACCTAGTTCGGCTGAGCGTTGTTTCATCGTCTCATCCTGTGTCAATTGACGAAGCGCCGCCGCGAGCGTTTCAGGCGTGAGCTTTTTCGGCGCAATTGACGGCACGCCTACACCGTGTTCCACAAGCCGTCGCCCCCAGAATGGCTGGTCAGCCATGACCGGCACCGTTAACGAGGGTTTGCCAGCGCTCGCCGCGCTATGAGTCGTGCCCGAACCACCGTGATGCACGATCGCCGCCATTTGTGGAAAGAGCCACTCGTGCGGCGCATCGCCAATCGTCACGAGACGGTC
The DNA here is from genome assembly GCA_963727545.1 of uncultured Chloroflexia bacterium. Taxonomy (GTDB): domain Bacteria; phylum Chloroflexota; class Anaerolineae; order Aggregatilineales; family Phototrophicaceae; genus Flexifilum. The sequence continues at coordinate 12,846 of CAVSGS010000007.1, read as the reverse complement.
ATCTTCGTGCGCCAGACCCGCCCAACCCGCTTGCAGGACGCCGCGGAGGTTCGTCAGACGCAATGCCTCGCTGATGGTCCGCGACGTCTGTACGGGATTGCCGACAGTCATGCTGCCGAAGCCGAAAAACACGGGCGGGTCGCCCTGTTCCAAGAATGTGGAAAGCGCGTCCGGTGGCTGCCAACTGTCTGGTGCTGGCAAGTTCCACATGCCGGTGACATGCACATTGTCGCTCCAATCAGAGGCGACAGGTCCAAGATGACGGCTGTAATGCATGGTGACGGGGACACGGGCGTCACATAGCAGCCGGATGACCTTGCCGTTGGAAAGCTTCGTCAGCCCGACACGCCGGCGATAATCATTCACCGCCTCGATCATGTAGAACGTCACGCTGCGCACCAGCATTCGGTAGGTGAATGGATTGAAATACCGCTGTGCGAAGCGAATTGAGGGAAACGCCGGGGATGGAAACTGGCGAGTCGACACCATGGGGGCGGCAATAGCCAGTATCAGCGGTTTTTGCAGGTGTTCGTGGATTGAGTAGGCGAGCTGAACTAGGAATCCGTGTGCGATGATCAGGTCGGCATCGCGGGATTCCTCGGCGAAAACATCTGTTGCGGTCAGGAAAGCGCGCTTGAGCGCTGGAATGACCTCGCGCCAGACAGCGAGCAGGGTTCGCGGGGTAATCCCCTTGTCCGTGACCTGCCTGCCGGCATTCATATCCGCAAGTCCCCTGACATCAAGCGGAACCGCACGATACGGAATCCCGTAACCCGCTGCGAGAGTCTCAAAATCGTTCGGCGCGACCACCTTGACGCTGTGCCCGCGCTCGCGCAAGGCGATGGCGAGGGCCAGAAATGGTTGAACGTCACCACGCGATCCATTCGTCAACAAAGTGATGTTCATGGAGCCTCCTAGTTACCTGCGTTTGCGAATATCCCCTGCCAATCACTGATGACGTATCACAGGATTGGCTAAAGAGCACTTGCAGCGAACACTACTCACAATTCTGTGAAGTCTGTACGGCAGGTCGTGGAAGACGCCTCAGTAAATGGTGGACTGATTCTTCCGCACCATGTCCAGAATGAGGTCGGCAGCCCGTTCCGCCCCGCCAGCTTCGCGGAGGGTCTTGCCCAGCGCATCGGCGTGCTGGCGGAAGCTGGCATCACTCAGGATGCGCTCGGCGGAGTGGCGCAGTGTCTCCGGCGTCGGCTTACTCAACTTTAGCCCCGCACCGAATTGCGCGATGCGCGTCGCCGTCAGCGTCTGTTCGTCCTGCTGCGGCACGACCAGCAGTGGCACGCCGAGGTACAGCGCATCGTGAACGCTGTTCATGCCGCCATGCGAAATGAATAAGGTACTGCGCTTGAGGATTTCGGTCTGCGGCACGTAATTGCGGACGATGAAGTTCGGCGGTATCGCGCCGAGCGCGTCGATGCTCAGGCTGGTTGCCGATTGCCATGACGACGGTGTAGCTGCTGTCGCCGAACGCTGTCATGCAGTCCTTGAAAAACTGGACGTTGGCGTTGATTAGCGTGCCAAGTGAGACGTAGATCACGGTTTGACCGTCAAGCTGTTCGAGGGGAAATGCGGGCGCGTCGTCGCGAGATACGAGGGTGGTTCCCACGAATTTGACCCGCTCCTCCATCTTGTCAGAACCGAGCTGCAATTCGGCAGACGTGTAGCAGATCGTCATGTCGGCAGGCGCGTTGAATGCTTCCAGCGCTGTCAGCGGCTTGATGCCGTACTGCTTGCCAATTTCGCCCGAAATCTGGTTGAAACGGCGCACGTGCGGCAGCCAGAGCATGATCCCCGATACCAACATGCGCAGTCCGCCGAGGGTCACCATCGCATTGGGCGTTACGATCCAGAGCGCCTGCGAAGTCACGGACGGTAGTCTGAGGATGCGCGCCACCAATGCGCCCCATGGACACATTGAGTTCGTACAAGAGATAATCCGGCTGTTCGGCGCGCACCGCCTCGATAAGGTCCGGTAGGGCATCGCGGGTTGTGGTGATGATCCGGGTAGCGGCAAGCGGCGGGTTGCTGCCATCCATCGGCGGTATACCGAAATAATCGTCGCCGATGTGGGTGTAGGGGCGAAAGGTTGCACCGGTCGCCTCGATCAACGGGCGATACTTTTCCGTGTTGAAGTGGATTAGCTGCTCGCCGCGTCGGACGAGTTCCGCCGTCAGCGGCAGTGACGGATTGAGATGCCCACTCGCGGGGATGTTGAAGAAGATCGCCTTTGACATTGGGTCTCCTACTCAATTAGATCAATTCATCTTTATCGCAACAACGACTCAATTGACTGAGCGCCAGGAACGCCAAAATCGAAGATGTCGAAAAGTTCATGGCGTACTGTCTGGAACCTGCCAGACTACATAGGCGTCGGCGCCAACTCTACGTCGCGATGCTGGTAGGCACAGTAGACTTGCACTCCTTTTGAAGAATTGCGGAAATGTACTCAGAGCAAACGTATCAGTCCGTTGCGGCGGTCCAGCATCCGGGTTATGCATCCTGAGTCCCTAGACCGGCTTCACGAGCTTTGATGATCGCTTCACTACGGGTCGCAACTTGAAGTTTGCTAAAGATGGTCGAAACTTGGTTGCGGATTGTCTTTGGGCTAAGGACTAGCTTATCGGCAATTGCCCCATTGGTTAAGCCTTGCGCGAGCAGATCAAGAATTTCTGCCTCACGCGGCGTCAGGTCGGGAAACGGTGCGTCGGGTGCAGTTTGGATGCCGCGCGCAAAAAACCTCATCATCTTTTCGGCGACGCCCGGACTGAAGATCACCTCGCCGTTGGCGACCGCGCGGATCCCCCGCAAAGTCTCGTCGCCTTTCGCGCCTTTCAAAAGATAACCCCGCGAACCCGCCTGCATGGCAGTGAAAACAGTATCATCATCGAACATCGTGATGATGAGAACTGCGATCTCACTAGAATCACGGGTAATATGTTGCGTGGCGTCAATCCCGTTGATCCCCGGCATATTGATGTCCATGAGCACAACATCAGGCTTCAGGCGTAACGCCATCGCGACCGTGTCAGCACCGTTTTCCGCTTCACCAACAACGACCATATCCGCCTGCGATTCGAGCAGTGCCCGCAGCCCAAAGCGAAACACCGGATGATCATCGGCAATCAGAATGCGGATTGGCTGATCACTCATCGAGCACGTCCAATGGGAGTTGTGTTCGCACCCTTGTACCCCCGGTTGCGAGTGTCTCGATGGTCGTCAAACCGCCCACCTCGGTAGCACGTTCACACATCGTATGCAGTCCAATGCCAGCGCGATAGGCTTCAGGCAGTCCACATCCATCATCTCGAATTTCAATGATCATGGCATGGTTCGTACAGGCGAGTTGTACGCTACAATGCGTAGCGTCGGCATGAACGGACAACATTGGTGATTGCCTCCTGTGCGATGCGAAAAGCCGCGGTTTCGACAGCGGCTGGCAGATCAGCGTGCATAGCTGTCGCGTCAAAGCTGAAGCGTAACCTGCCCGTTTCGTAACGGGATATGCTCTGCCGTAATGCTTCGGCGAGACCGAGATCATCTAGCGCTGGCGGTCGCAAGTCATAGACGAGGCGACGGATGTCGAGAATTGCCTCATGAGCTTGTGCCTGCAGCGATTCCAGCAAAGCAAGTGCCTTCGGCTGATTGGTCGGCATCAATTCAGCGACCGCACTCAACCCTAGCGTTTGACTGGCGAGCTGGGGACCCAGCCCGTCATGCAAGTCGCGACGGATGCGGCGCCGTTCCTCCTCTCGCGCTGTGACGATACGTTGGCGCGATTGCCGTAGCTGGTCCGAAAGCTGCACAGCGCGCACCGTGATGGCGGTCAAGGTAGCAATGGTCGCCAGAAGCATCTGCTCGCTGGCGGTGAAACGCTCATTCCGACTCCGGGGAGCCACCACGAGCTGACCGATAGTTTTGCTCTGATAGGTCAGTGCGATCATCTCACGCTGCTCCGGTGGATCGCCCCGCTCGGCAATCACTTCCATTTGTTCGCCCTCAGTTGTCAGCCAAATAGCGACATAGGGGATTTTGAGCGTGTGGGCGATGGTCTGTGCCAAATTGGGTAGGATTGCCGCCGGCACGTCAGCTGTTTCGAGGTGATAAGCTAATCGGGACAATACAGCCGCCGGGTCGTCGCGCTCGCCGTACAAGACGCGATTCACGAGTTTTTGCAGCCGATCGCGCAGCGGTTGGAAGAGGACAGCCACGATTCCGGTCGCGACCAATCCACTGAGTACGCTCGTTTGCGCCTGGACCAGCCCACCCAGTGCGCTCACGATCACCACATAGAGGACGATGATCAGCGCAGTGAGAATACCGTACACCACGGTGCGGTTGATAATGATGTCGATGTCGAATAGGTTGTGGCGCAGGATGCCGATCCCGATGGAGAGGGGGAACAGCATTGCCAACGTCCAAGTGATCGGATAGCCGTTGTCGGCATCGAAACGCGTCCACTCTCCCGGTAATATCGTACTCAGAAATATGCCTATAAACAGAACCGCGATGGCTGTCATCGGCCATTTCATTTGCGTGCGCTCAACCGCGCCTGCCCTGCGATAGCGCAGGAAGATGGACAGCGGGATCGTGAAATACGCTGGTACTGCAACCAAGCTGAGAATTCCAGTAACGGTATCAAAAAACGCGTCTGAACCCGCAATGCCGTTCGGAAATGGTCGCGTAAGTATTATGTCGTTCTCGGCTGAGGGCCACGGGCGGAGGATGATCGAAACGAAATACCACAACATGAAGCACGAAAAGACAACGAGCGGAAGTCGCCAACGCCGCGTGAGTAAATGTCCGCTTGGAAAGAAGAGCGGCATGAACAACAACGGGAATAAATACCCCGGGGATCCACGATATTTCCCCAATCGTCATCGCAATGGATGCAATCTGCGTATGAAAATGACCCGGGTCTGTTTGAGTGAGCCAAACGACGACCTGTGCGATTGGACCTAGAACGAGCGAATAAGCCATGATGAGGAATAACAGCGCAATCGTGTGACCGGGATGCTTCCGGTCAATGAGCCATCCCATCAAGAAAGTGATGAAGATAAGCAGTGGCATCATCACCAACTGGAACAGGTTCAGGTCAACCGCATCGTTGTCGGTGATAAAAATATGAACAAAAAGCACAGTTGACACGATTGCCGTGATGCCAAACAGGACCAGTATCGCCTTTAGCCCCAAGGCGACGATTTGTGAGTTCGTACCGGATCTACGTAGAAACACGCTCGATATTCCCACTATCCATCTTTGGCAATAAACTTCTCTTTCCCGCCCGCTGCTCACTCTTATTAAAGCATAGTAGTGCCAGCCGTGGCTGGCACTACTTCTTATACGCTTCGGATTGGTGCTTACTGGACGTGGAAGACCTGCATCATGCCATGGTTCATGTGCGGCGAAAAGTCACCGTTAATGTCCGGCAGGAAGCACAGCAGCACGTAGTATCCCGGTTGAAGATCAAGCGTCGTCCAGGCTTCGGTTCCGGGACTCATCGGTATCCAGTACAGGACGGGCTCAATATCCGGTTGGTTGTCTGATGCCATTGCCGCCTGCACATCAGCCACGGACGTTATGCCTTCAGGCAGTGGGATCATCACAACTTCGTGCCACTGCTCACCAACGTTCTCGATGTGCCAGACCTGCGGACCAGCCGACGTGAAAGCAGGCACACCGAAGCCGAAGTCAAGCAGCGCCATGGTGGCATCAGCCTTCGGAGCTACTTCCGACGCCATATCAGACTCGGAAACCGTGAAGGTTGTCGGGTCGGATGGGGATGCGCCACTTTCATCGAACTCAAGCAGCAGATAATCACCCGCTTTGAGGTTCGTCGTAAAGCTGAAGCTCTCACCACTGGCGATTGAACTGCCGCCATAGAGGGTTAGCAGGCTCAGCGCTGCCATTGGATCGTCGCCGCTCATGGCTGTTCCGAGGTCATCGAGAGTTACGCCATCGTTGAGCCGCGCAATAGCCGGTGAGAAAGCGGCGTCTGTGCGGTTATTTTCAAGCGTGAAGGTCACAATTCCTGCCGGCACTTCGGACGGAAATTCAATACCGCTCGTCAGTGGCAGTGCCGGTGATGGTTGGGATTTCGGTCGTGGCCACGTTGTCTTGGGCAAACACGCCCGCCATCGGGAAAATGAACAATGCGACAATAACGAATAAGTATTTCCAATTCATGATTTGCCCTTTCTGTATACGATTGTGTCCGTGTCGGCTATGTAGCTACAGAAATAAGCTAAGGCATTGTGCCATTCATGTCATGAGGCGAGCGTCCCGATCAACCGGGACAATATTGTCCCGACTTCATCGTTTGCTCTTCGAGGACGAAGAGCGATGAGGATCGGTATCCAAGATTACATGATTTTCGAGTGAATGCGGCCTTTTTCGCGCAAAAATTACGCCTGTAAAGACTCATCTCGGCACCGGGAGCCAGCCCCGAAGGCACTGTTTTTTTGCTGAAAATGACTGCTTATAATTCCCGGTATAGGAAGTTATTTCAGTTGTGAGCTTCCCTGCTCGTTATCTGCTTTTCTCCCTCTCATTCAGATAGTCTGACTCCGCTAGGCACAGTTTTTTTGGAGATAGGTCAAATCAGGGGATCTGTTTATTCGATATCAAGTACCTCATGGATATAAGTTTCCAGCGGCTTGAGCGCCTTAAAGCCTTCAACCACGTAATCGGTCAAATCTGGCGAGAGCACCTGTTCCACGCTGAGCGGCGCGGAGGCTAAAAACTGCTTGTAGCGTAGCAAATCAATATTGGGGTGATCTTTGCTGTAGCCTTGCGGGGCTGTTTTAAGCTGCGCCCCTTCCAAGCCATGGAAATAGTGCTTGAAGTCGCGCTGGTTGAGGATTTTGCGCAGCCTTGACGAGTCATCGGCAATAGCACGACGCATCCGCGCGAGTTCTTCCTTGGAAGGTGCGTACAGCCCTGCCGCGATAAACGACTCGCCTTCAGGACCAATTTGAATGTAGTACGAGCGCCCAACCGTTTTCCGCCCGCTCTTCCCGATCACCGCGCCCATGTTGGTCTTGTAGGGCGTCTTGTCCAGCGAGAAACGAACATCGCGGTAGATGCGATAGATGCAGTCATCGGCGGTGACAGAGCCTAAATCCTCAAACGGGTTGAACGCGATGATCAAGTCAGTGATGAGATCGGCATAATTGCTCCGTGCCGTGTCGTAACGCTTGCGATTTTGCTTAAACCATGCCCGGTTGTTATTCGCACGCAAATCGCGCAGAAATGCGATCGTATCGCGCAAGGTTTCAGGCATGGCGCAAACTCCCGGATACAGCACAACAATTTACCGCGAAAGATTGTAGGTCGAAGCCGATGATGTGTCGAGCTAAAGATTTCGCAGTTATAGTTGAAGACGCGTATGGCGCGGAAATTCCATCCGCAGGGCAATCATCGCTAACCACAGCGTATAATGCTGCTTTTTCATTGCGGACTCTGCCATGCTCTTCGCTGCCCTTGTGCTTGTTTTCTCTTGCGTTATCGATTTGCTGACGGTGCCGTCCAAACCATCGCTCGACAAAGATCTCGAAATCCTTGTCCTGCGCCATCAACTCCGCCTCCTGAACCGTCAATTGAACCATCGACCAGTCTGCTCACGAGCGGAGAAAGTCCTATTGGCTGTCCTCCTGGCCAAGTGGAAACCCTTGTTGAAACGCCAGAGACATCGGTTGGAGGGCAGTCTCGTACTGTTTCAGCCCGAGACGGTAATGAAGTGGCACCGAGAACTAGTCCGCCGCAAATGGACCTTTCATGCGGCGCGCAAACGAGGTCGTCCGTCCACTTCTCCTGAACTCGAAGCCCTTGTCCTGCGTCTCGCGCAGGAGAACAAACGCTGGGGCGTCGACCGTATTCAGGGCGAGCTATATAAGCTTGGTTTTCAGATTGGAGCAACCACCATCCGTGCGATCCTCCATCGTCACGGCGTGTCGCCAGTTCCCCAGAGGGCGAACGGTGGTAGCTGGCGCAAGCTGTTGAAACATTACCGAGAGCAGATCATCGCCTGCGATTTCTTCACCGTTGAGACTGCCCTGCTCCACACAGTCTACGTGTTATTCTTCATCCATCTCGGTACCCGTCGCGTGTATGTTGCGGGCTGCACCGCTCATCCGACGTCTGTCTGGGTGAGCCAACAAGCCCGACAACTGCTCTGGTCACTTTCCGACAGTGAAATCCAGCCCCGGTTTCTCATTCATGATCGAGATACCAAGTTTTCCCGCGCTTTTGACGCTGTCTTTCGGTCGGAAGGCATCGACACTTTGCTCACTCCGTTTCATGCTCCGAACGCCAATGCCTTTGCCGAGCGCTGGGTGCGAACTGTGTGCCAAGAGTGCCTCGATCAGACTATCGTTTTGAACGAAGCCCACTTGCGCCGTATCCTGAACGAGTATGTTCTCCATTACAACACCGCCCGTCCGCACCAGGGACTCCAGCAGCAGTTGCCCATCCCGCCGCCGCCGGTGCAATCGGGAGCCTCCATTCTGCGACGGGATCGCCTTGGCGGCATCGTTCACGAGTATTTTCGACAAGCTGCCTGACTTTTCCACTCCAGATGTTTTTTTCGCGCCATACGGCTTTACGAAGATGAGATGTCAGAGGAAATGAAAAACCGCTTCAACGATGGAAGCGGCTCTTTAAGTGATGTATCGTCTCTTAGTCCTAACGGGCTTTCTCGACGCAAAGCGCTTGAGTATCGCCGCATGACGCGTTCCATCCGTAGAATGGTGCGGTTGCTCTACCCTCTTTTCTCTCAAAATCAGCTTTCAACGGAACAAAGAAATCGGCTTATCCGTGAGAAACACGACGCTGGCGAAGGTCTAAGCGACCTCGCACGCACCTACAGAATCTCCCCACAGCGGGTGCATCAAATTGTCATTGAAAAGACCAAGGACAACTAAACGTCGAGCGCAGACCATGCTGTTGAGACTGCCGTTCCGCCGTGCCGCGTAGCAGCGCATACGCTGAAAGCGCGCGGCAAACAGAAGCGGTTCTCAATTCAATTTGCACAAGCGCAGCACGGGTTAAGCATCGAACCAGCGGATGTCTATGTCGACTAGACCACCGTCAGATGCAGTCGACAATTGAGCAAAATTGTTTCCTTGCACTGCAACTTGCGTTACACTACCAAAAAACTCATCAAAATATCCGGTCGAAAAGGGGAAAAAGCTATGCGTAAGCCTCTGTTAGGTAAGCATCTGCTGCTCGTTTTAGTTCTGTTCCTCTTGATTGTGCCATTGAGTATTAGCACAGTGTCCGCTCAAGCTGACAATTCGGTGATCGTCGCGGCTGACGTGCAGGATATCATCACCCTCGATCCTGCCCGCGCCTACGAAGTAACCAACCTGACGGTCTTTCACGCGGTTTACGAGACGTTGATCAACGTACCAGCGAATGACCTCACCACCTTGGAACCGGGTTTGGCAACCAGTTGGGATGTCTCGGACGATGGTCTCACCTATACCTTTCACCTGCGCGACGGCGTAACCTTCAGTTCCGGAAATCCCATGACTGCCGAGGATGTGCGTTTCTCGTGGATGCGGCTGAAGAACATCAAGGGGAATCCGTCCTTCTATGCTGATGCCATCGCTAGCATCAATGTCGTGGATGACCTTACGCTTGAGGTGACCCTCAGCGCGCCGACCCCCGCCTTCCTCAGCATTGTTACCGTCCCTGCTATGAGCGTGACCGACAGCGCAGTTGTCAAGGAGCACGGTGGCACCGATGCCGCCGACGCTGATGCGACCGATGCCGCGCAAGATTACCTCGATCAGAACTCCGCCGGGACGGGTCCGTTCATCCTGACTAATTGGACGCCAAATACCGAAGCGACAATGGTCCGCAACGACAACTACTGGGCTGGTCCGGCAAAGATCTCAGGCGTCACGCTGACGCAGGTCAACGATTCGACTACTGCGCTCCAACAGCTTCAGCGCGGCGATCTCGACATCGTCGACAATCTCGAAAAAGACCTCGCCGATCAAGTCACGGCGGACCCCAGCCTCAAGCTTGAACAGGGTAAAAGCCTGAACATCTCTTACCTCGCCATGTCGCCGAACGAAACGCTCGGTGGTCCGCTGGCAAACCAAGCGGCACGGCAGGCAGTTGCCTACGCGATTGATTTTCAGGGCATTTCGGATGGGCTGCTGCTCGGTTACACCGACCGCCCTGCTGCGATGCTGCCGGTCGGCATTCAGGGATCTGATCCTTCTATCCGCTACGAGCGCGATCTCGACAAATCGCGCGAGCTGCTCGCCGAAGCAGGCATGGCGGACGGCTTCGACGTGACGCTTTCTCTCGGTCAGGGCGGTGCCTGTGGCATCCCGGCGGAAACCATTAGCGCGAAAATCCAAAATGACATCGCCGAAGTCGGAATCAATGCGACCATCGACATTGAGCAAAGCTCGAACTTCCTGACCGCGTACCGCGCGCAGCAGCTCCCGATGCTGCTTTCCACGTGGTCGCCCGATTACCTCGACGCGACGATGTGGTCGGATTACTTCTCCAACATTGACGTTGGTCCCGCCCACCGCATGATGATGGACATCCCCGAAATCGCGACGCTGGCGCAGGAAGCGGGTGCGGAAACCGATCAGGCGAAGCGCACCGAGCTTTACCGGCAATACCAGCAAGCACAGAAAGACGCGGCGGTCTTCGTCCCGTTGTGCCAGAACGAAATTCTGGTGGCGACCAGCAGCCAGATTCAGAACTTCGTCTTCCACCCGGTCTACTTCTTCGATTTCTACGCGATGGACAAGACGTCGTCGTAAGCAGCCGTTTTCCAGCCAAAGGAAAACGTGTTTTCGCCAGACCTCACCGTTGAACGGGGCGAGGTCTGGCGCAGCTTTTGAGGTAATTTGATGGGTCTTCCGCGCTACATTTTTCGCCGCCTCCTGCTGGCGATTCCAATGTTGTTTGGCATCACGCTGGTGCTGTTCATCCTGTATAACCTGACACAGGTTGATCCCATCGTGATGATCGTGGGCGAGCGCCAGCTCAACAATCCGCAGATCGTTGATGCTGCTCGTGAGCAATGGGGATTGAACCGCCCGGCTTGGGAGCAGTATCTCACCTACATTGGCAACTACCTGCATGGCGATCTCGGCATGTCGTTCCTCACCCATCGACCGGTCTTGGACGATTTGCGACTCTATCTCCCCGCGACGATTGAACTCGGCGTTGTATCACTCCTGTTCGCAATCGGAATCGGCGTCCCGGCGGGAATCTTGGCAGGGGTGCGGCGGGGCAGCCTTTTTGACCGTGTTGCTTGGATAGTCTCGCTGCTGAATGCGTCGCTGCCGCCGTTCTGGACGGGGTTGATCTTCTTATTCATCCTCTACTATCATCTTGGCATTCTGCCCGGACCGGGACGGCTCGATCCCCGTATGACCGCGCCACCGACCATCACCGGGCTTTACATGATGGATTCCCTGATTGCCGGCAATTGGACGACCTTCTGGAGTGCGCTTAGGCATCTGATCCTGCCTGCGTTCATTCTCGGCAGTTTTACACTCGCCATTGTGATGCGCGTGACCCGCGCGGCGATCATTGATGAAATGCACAACGAGTACATCCGCACTGCTCGCAGCAAGGGTTTGAGCGAACGTAAAGTCGTCATCAGCCACGCACTGCGAAATGTTTTGATCCCGCTGGTGACGATCCTCGGTTTGGCATTCGCTGGGCTGCTCAGCGGCGCGGTCATGACCGAGACGATTTTTGATTGGCCCGGTATCGGCACCTATCTCGTCAAAGCAGCTAGCGCGCTCGACTATCCGGCGATTCAGGGCGGAACGCTGCTGATTGCGATCATCTACATTCTGATGAATCTGATCGTTGACGTGCTCTACGGCTTTCTAGATCCGCGAGTTCGTTATGACCACTAACGTCGTCGCTCACCCCATCCTCAAAACTAGCAAGACCGACCGTCTCGATACCCGAATCTTACGCCATCTCCGCAAGTACCCGGCACTCTGGATAGGTCTGCTGATTCTGATGGTCTTTCTGGTGCTGATCGTGGCTGCGCCGTTAATCGCCCCTTATGAGCCACTGGCGCAAGACATGCCTAACCGCTTGAGCGCACCCTCGGCTACCCATCTTTTCGGTACGGATGAACTAGGGCGAGACATTTTCAGTCGTACCGTCTATGGCGCGCAAATTTCGCTGCCGATGGCGTTGATTGTGGTGGTAATCTCACTGGTTGGTGGCAGTTTTCTCGGAGCACTGGCGGGGTTCTTCGGTGGCGTGCTCGATGATCTGATCATGCGCGTGGCGGACGTCACGCTCGCCTTTCCAGCGATTGTCCTAGCGCTGGCAATCTCGGCGCTGCTTGGTCCCAGCCTAGTCAATGCGGCGATAGCGTCGTGCTTCGTGATCTGGCCCGAATACGCCCGGCTGATGCGGTCGCAAGTGCTGGTGATCCGCGCTCAGGAGCACGTCTTGGCGGCACGGTCGATTGGCGCGACCGAGATCGGCATCCTCTCCCGACACGTGCTGCCGCTCTGCTGGACACCTCTGATTATCAAGGCTGCGCTCGACATCGGCGGGGTGATCTTGCTGCTTTCAGCTTTGAGTTTCCTCGGTCTAGGCGTGCGCCCGCCGACACCAGAATGGGGCGCGATGATTTCCATGGGGCGCACCAAATTCTACGATTGGTGGATGGCGACGTTCCCCGGTCTAGCAATTCTCTTCGCCATCCTCGCCTGCAACCTCCTCAGTGAGGGGCTGCGCGACTGGCTCGATCCGACATATTGACCCCATAAGCAACGAGAGTCATTTGAAGGTGTTGCTAGAGTACACAATCTATGTTGT
>CAVSGS010000006.1:0-252190 GCA_963727545.1 uncultured Chloroflexia bacterium | reverse complement strand
CCGCTGATCGCTGCCCCGCCTTCGCGCTCGCTGCTGCCGCATCGACGAAAAAAACTTGCTCTAGGGTAGAGGTAGTGCGTTTTTGTCGAGACGCACGGCTGTGCACGCTGAAAGTTGCCCTCGTTGTAGCGTAGAGCCAAAAAACTCGCTTGGATTTGAGCAAACCGACTGATCCGGTTCGGTGTTATAGCTCATACAATAATGGAGTGATGTTTCAAGACGAGGAAAAGTGATGTCTGTGTCTTCGCCTGGCTACCAACCGCAGTTCAGCTTATGGGTGCGTCAATTGCTCACGGTGATCTTGCTGATTGCAGGCGTGTTTATGCTCACCTTGATCGCGCCAGTACTCCCCATGCTGACCGTCGCCTTTCTGATCACATTTGTGCTGTTCTTTCCCAGCCGCTCGATCGCCCGCCGCACGCCGATCCCCTACAGCATCGCCGTGATCATCCTGTACGTTTTCATGATCGTGCTGATCGTGCTGGGGCTGCTGCTGCTCACCCCGACGTTGATCGCCGGGATCAACAACCTGATCGCCAGCTTGCAGCAAGGCTACAACGACTTGATCGCCAGCCTCCAAGCGCTGCAACCGCAAGACGCCGTGCTCTACGTGTTCGGCATCCCGCTCGATCTCACCGAGATGGTGCAAACGGCGAAGAACTTGGTGCTCAACGGCATCACCACGACCTCCAGCGGCTTCTTGCTGCCGTCGGCGCTGCCGAATACTACCTCCGGTCAGCAGGTCGCCCTCGACAGCCTGATCAACCAGATTTTGCCGCTGTTCGGACCGGTCTCACAGACCGTGACGTCGGCAATCGGCACCGTGACCGGCTTTATCGGTAGTTTCCTGCTAGCGCTGTTCATTTCGTTTCTGGTGCTGCTCGACATCCCCCTGACGCAGCGGGCGATCTCGCGTAGCGTGCCCACCGGTTATCACCGCGAGTTTGCGCTGCTGGTACATAAGATCGCCCACGTTTGGAATGGCTTCTTCAAAGGGCAGGTCTTGATCGGCTTTGCCATCGGCATCTTGACCTTCATTCAACTCTCGGCGATGGGCATCGGCAACACCTTCATCCTCGCCTTGATCACCGGCGTCATCTCGCTGATCCCGACCATCGGCGGCATCTTCGCTCTCGTCCCGCTCAGCCTGATCCCGCTGATTCAAGGGTCGTCGACCTTGCCGCAGGTTCCGCACGGCATCATGGCACTGCTGGTCGTCGGCATCAACCTCTTGATCACTCAGGTCATCTGGAATGCGGTCGCGCCGAAAATTCTCGGCGACGCGCTCGATCTGCCGCTTCCGGTGATCATCGTCGGCGTGTTCATCGGCGCAGCGGCGGGCGGTGTGCTGGGCGCATTCCTCGTCGCGCCGATCTTGGCGACCATGCGGGTGCTGATCGCCTACACGTGGCACAAGATCAACCTGCAAGACCCCTATCCCGGCGAACCGGAGCCGTTCGGCTGGGATGAGGACTCCTTCAGTTATACCGGACGCTTCCGCGCGCGCCTGCCGATTTCGCTGAACGTACTCCGGCGGGACACGTCGACGCGCTAAGGCTTGTCCTCACCGCCTTCGGGAGTGGGAATGCGCAAAAAGATCGCTGGTAGGGGCAGGACTGAGTCCTGCCCCTGCTGATCTCCAGCTTCGCTTGCCACTTTATTGACAGAACCCCTCACATCCGTTAAATTTGTTTTTCCATTCAATAATTTTCAAAAGGGGACACAGCGATGAATATCCTCGTTATTGGCGGAACGCGCTTCGTCGGGCGGCACTTCGTCACGGCGGCGCTGGCGCGCGGTCACGCGATCACGCTGTTCAATCGCGGGCAGAGCGACGACAGCCTCTTTCCTGAGGTCGAGCACCTGCACGGCGACCGCGATGGCGACCTCGGCGCACTCGCCGGACGGCACTGGGATGCGGTCGTCGATACCTGCGGCTACGTCCCGCGCATCGTCCGCCAATCGGCGGAACTGCTCAAGGACGCGGTCGATCGCTACCTGTTCATTTCGACCATCTCGGTCTACGACAATCCCGCCGAACCGGGCGCGGACGAAGACGCGCCGCTGCTAACCCTCAGCGACGAGACTGTCGAGGAAGTCAACGGCGAGACCTACGGCGGCTTGAAAGTCCTCTGCGAGCAGGTCGTCCAGCAGCTTTACGACGACCGTGCCCTGATCGTCCGCCCCGGTATGATCGTCGGTCCCTACGACCCGACCGACCGCTACACCTACTGGGACGTGCGGCTCGGTCAAGGCGGTGAAGTCCTCGTTCCCGGCACGGCGGATCGCCCGGTGCAGATGATCGACGCCCGCGATCTCGGCGCGTGGATGGTGCAGCTGCTCGAAAACGAGGTGTCCGGCACCTTCAACGCGACCGGTCCCGAACAGCCGCTGACGTGGGCACAGTGGCAGGAAGCCATGCGCGCAGCGAGCGGCAGCACACCAGCGTTGACGTGGGTCAGCGACGAGTTCCTGCAGCAGCACGAAGTCACCGGCGCAGACCTGCCTTTCTGGGTTCCGGCGGAATACGCCAATCTTTTCGCCGTCAGCGTCGAGCGGGCGGTCACTGCCGGGCTGACCTTCCGCCCCGCCGTCGAGACCGCGCGCGATACCCTCGCGTGGAAGGGCAGCGACGCCCTCAAGGTCGGCATGAAGCCGGAGCGCGAGGCTGAACTCCTCAAGGCGTGGCACGACCTGTCTTAACCCCACCCCCAACCCCTCCCCGAATTCAGGGAGGGGAGAGTGCCCTCGTCCGTTTCGAGTGTTAGCCATAACATTTGTCAACTGCTCACCACAGCCGAGGTGTTTTTGAACATCACCTCATCATACTTATTGTAGCAAGCAATAGAACGTGTTTTTCTCCCCTCTCCTAGGGAGAGGGTCGGGGGTGAGGTTCACTATTCCCGCCTCGGTCTCCCTGAAGCCGCAGCTTGCATAGAACGCCCGCAGTTCCGGCTCGTAATCGACGTGCAGCCAGACGACGCCTTGCGCCCGTGCCGCCTCGGCTGCCCGCCGCACCAACTCCCGCCCGATCCCCTGCCGCCGCACCGACGGATGCACCGTCGTGTCGAGGATGAAGGCGTGCTTGCCCCCATCCCACGCGAGGTTGACGAAGCCGACCAGCCGCCGCTCGTGATAGGCGCAGACGTAAGCGAGGCTGCGCGCCAGCACCGGGGCGAAGTTGCTCGCTTGGTGATCGTCCCACGACTCGCTGAACAGGCGATTGATCGCCGCGTTGGTCAGCGGCGGATTGACGCTGTACATCACCGGCATGGCTGACTTCCTTTTACGGATGGTTTGCTTTCCGCTGCTGCGCGTAGCGCGCCTCGCCGATCACGAACTCGACGCTGGCGGCAATGGTTGGGTCGGGTAGGACGCGCCGGGGTAAATCGTGGATGTCGTGGGTCGTCAGCGACCAGCCGCCGATGATCTGCGTCAACTGCGCCGCCCCGACCTGCCCGCCGCTGATCGTCGCCAGCCGCAGCACCGATCCGTCCAGCCGGGTTTCGGCGGCTGGCTCCAAAATGATCTGTAGTCCGTAGGGGCGGGACTTGAGTCCCGCCCAATTCGTTCCCCGCCGTGATCGCCACGTCCTCGATGGCGTGCGGATGGTCGCCATCGACCAGCGCGATCTGCACGCCGCCGCCCATCCGCTCGCGCTTTGCGGCGGCGTCCTCGACCCGCGCGGCGGTGTAGCCCATGCCGTCGAGCACGACCAGCGTCGAGCGCCCGCCGGAGACCTCACAGTGCCACACGTCCGGCGCACAGCTCTCGCCCAAGTCGAGCAGCAGCAGGCTGCCCGGCGCTTGTGCCGGATCGAGCGAGCAGACCTGCACGACGTCCTCGCGGTAATGGGCTTGAAGCTGGCGCAGAAAGCTGTAGAGCTTCGGCAGCAGGTCGAGATCGCCGCGCAAGCCGTAGGTGTAGAGGATCGTCAGCGGTGTTTCCACGAGATTGACCGTTTCGGTTACATCTAGCACAAACCACACGTTTCATTATAGGTAGTGCCGCAAAATAACTCTAAATTTTCGACCCGTAATTTTGGTAAAAAGCGTTGACACCCGATTGCGGATTACTTGTTATAATACGCCCGATTTTCCGATGCTCGTCTGAACATGCAGTACAACCAACGAGGATGACATGGCGTTCAGCTTAGACCTCAGCCAGTCGGCGACGAGCCATTCCTCCAGAGAGCGCACCCAAGGCAGATTGTTGGCGCTGCCGGCGGTTCTCTGGCTCTTCTTCTTCTTTCTTCTGCCGCTCGGAATCGTCCTAGTGGTCAGCTTTATGTCGCGCGGACAGGGCAACTCGATCACCTTCCCGCTGACCCTCGAACACTATCAGAAAATCTTCGGACCGGTCTACTTCCCGGTCTTCGTCTCGTCGATCTGGATCGCGCTGCTGACGACCGCGATCTGCCTGCTGGTCGGCTATCCGCTCGCCTTCTTCATCAGCACGCGCCAGTCCAAAGCGATGCAGCAGTTCTCGCTGTTTCTGGTCATCCTGCCCTTCTGGACCAACTTTCTGGTGCGCACCTATGCGTGGCGCATCCTGCTCGGCACCGAAGGCACGATCAACGTCACGCTGATGAACCTGCACCTGATCGCCGAGCCGCTCCAACTGCTCAACACCGATTTCGCCGTCTTGGTCGGTCTGGTCTACGGTTTCCTGCCCTTCATGATTTTACCGATCTACTCGTCGGTCGAGCGCTTCGACTTCCGTTTGGTCGAAGCCGCCCACGACCTCGGCGCCAACGACTGGCGCGCCTTCTGGCGCGTCGTCTTTCCGCTGACGCTGCCGGGGGTCGCGGCGGGCTGCATTCTGGTCTTCATCCCGGCGATCGGCGCGTTCATCACGCCTGACCTGCTCGGCGGCACGCAGGGCTTGATGATCGGCAACCTGATTCAGGGGCAGTTCCGGGGCACCGGCAATTTCCCGCTCGGTTCGGCAGCGTCGGTCGTCATGATGGGCATGGTCATGATCGGTCTCTTGATTTACGCGCGCTTGGGCAGGAAGGGCTAACTCGTGAGTGAAAGTCGGGCATCCAACCGCGCCCAATATGGAACCGTCGCCGTCGACCGGGGCAAGCTCCGCCGCGACCTGAGCGTCCGCCGGTTGGGGAAAATCGGGCTGATCGTCGAGCCGATCTTCGGCTACTTCTTCCTGTGGGCACCGATCCTGCTGCTGGTCGTCTTCTCCTTCAACGACTCGCGCTCGCTCTCCCAGTGGCACGGTTTCACGACGCAGTGGTATCACAACATCTTCAACGACGTGGTCGGCAGCGAAGCCCGCTTCTCGACCGGCATCATGCTCAATTCGCTCGGCAACAGCTTGATCGTCGCCGGGATCGCCACTGCCATCGCCACCACCATCGGCACGATGGTCGCGCTCAGCCTCGCGCGCGGCAATTATCCCGGCAAGCGGATCATCGACAGCGTGCTGTTTCTGCCGGTCGTCATCCCGGAGATCACGCAGGCGGTCTCGCTGCTGTTGTTTTTCAGCATCCTGTTCAGTTTCATCCAGAGCACGACCGGCGTCCGCATGTCGCCCGGTTTCGGGACGATCATCATCGGGCACGTCGCCTTCAACATTTCCTACGTGGCGATTGTCGTCCGCTCGCGGCTCGCCGACATGAATCCGCGCTACGAGGAAGCCGCCCGCGACCTCGGCGCGAACGAGTGGAAAACCTTCTGGCGCGTGACCTTCCCGCTGATCCTGCCGGGGATCGTCTCCGGCGCGCTGCTGGCGTTCACGCTCTCGCTGGACGACTTCGTCATCACCTTCTTCAATTCCGGTCCCGGCACGACCACCCTGCCGGTCTTCGTCTACGGGCTGATCAAACAGACGGTCACCCCGGAGATCAACGCCATTTCGACGCTGATCCTCGTGGCGTCCACCCTCTTGATCGGCATCTCAATCGCCCTGCAAGGGCGCAGCGCTGCGAGCTGATTTTTGTGTGCCGACGAAAAAGATCTATAACATTGCGCGTCCACACAAACGCAGTCTAATTCGATAAGTCCTGACACGGTATGGTATACGGAGGAACGATGCGTAAGCTACTCTTTTTGATCGGCGTTCTCGTCTTTGCACTCCCGGTTTTCGCGCAAGACGCCACCCCGGAAGCGACCACTGCCCCCGAATCAGCGCCGTGGACTTGTCCTGACGGCTTTCAAGGGCAAACGCTGAGCGTCTTCAACTGGTCGACCTACGTCGCCGAAGACACGATCAGCAATTTTGAGAAAGCCTGCGGCGTCACCGTGACCTACGACGTCTACGAGAGCAACGAAGCGCTGCTGGCGCGGCTGCGCGGCGGCAATCCCGGCTATGACATCATCGTCCCCACTGACTACATGATCTCGATCATGATCAGCGAAGGGCTGCTCGAACCGATCGACGTCAGCGCGATCCCCAACTTCGCCAACGTCAGCCCGACCCTCGCCGAACCCGCCGTACGATCCGGGCAACCAGTACAGCGTCCCCTATCAGTGGGGCACCATCGGCATCGGCTACAACAAGACCAAGGTCGGCGCAGAGATCACCAGTTGGGACCAAGTCTTCAATTACGATGGTCCGGTCGCGTGGCTCGAAGACCTGCGCGGCATGATGGGCATCGCCCTCAACATCCTCGGCTATGACCCCAACACCGAAAACCCGGACGAGATCACGGCGGCGAAGCAGTTCCTGATCGACAACGGCAAGAACGTCGTCGCCATCGCCCAAGACGATGGTCAGGCGATGCTCGAACGCGGCGACGTGGACATCACCATCGAGTACAGCGGCGACATCTTCCAAGTGATGGATAGCTGCGACTGCAACGATTTCGCCTTCTCGATCCCCGACGAGGGCACGATTGTCTGGGTCGATAACCTCGCCGTCCCGGTCGATGCGCCCAACCCGGCGCTGGCGCAAGTTTTCATCGACTACATCCTTGACCCGCACGTCGGCGCGGACATCAGCAACTACACGGCTTATGCGTCGCCCAATCAGGCAGCGATCGATCAGGGCTTGATCGACCCCGACCTGCTCAGCAATCGCGGGATTTACCCCAGCGCCGCGACGATGGATCGCCTGTTCTTCGTCAAGCAGGTGCCCGCCGCCGAGAACGACTACAACGACGCTTGGGACGAGATCAAGGTCAGCTTAGGGAAGTAAGAGATTACCTCACCCCTCGGAATGTTTTGTAGGGGCGTTATAGGCTTGCAAAGCAAGCACAACGCCCCTACGGACCACGATTTTCGTGGATCTCTTTCGAGAACCCACTTAAGCAACCTCCGGTGGGGTGAGGTTTTGTAGGGGCAGGTTTGAAACCTGCCCCTACCCAATCAGTATCTGGTTCAGCAGCAGTTGTTGACTCACTAAGGCGCATCATGGCACAGGTCGGCATCGAAATCAGGAACGTCACCAAAGAATTCCCCGCGCGCGGCGGCGAAGCGACCGTCAAGGCGGTCGACGACATCTCGCTGCAAATCAACGAGGGCGAATTCTTCGCCTTGCTTGGTCCGAGCGGCTGCGGCAAGACCACCACACTGCGAATGATCGCCGGTTTCGAAGACCCGACCGAAGGCGACATCATCATTCGCGGTCAGGCGGTGCAGGGCGTCCCGCCCTTTCATCGCCCGGTCAACACCGTCTTTCAGGATTACGCCCTCTTCCCGCACATGACCGTCCTCCAGAACGTCATGTTCGGGCTAGAGATGGCAGGCATCCGCAAAGATGAAGCGGTCAAGCGCTCCAAAGAAGCGCTGGAGATGGTCCGTCTGACCCAGTTCGACCGCAAGCCGCGCCAGCTTTCCGGCGGGCAGCAGCAGCGCGTCGCGCTGGCGCGCGCCCTCGTCAAGCGACCGGCGGTGCTCCTGCTCGACGAGCCGCTGGGCGCGCTCGACCTCAAGCTGCGCAAGGCGATGCAGTACGAACTGATGAGTATGCAGTCGGCGCTCGGCATCACCTTCGTCTACGTCACCCACGACCAAGAAGAAGCCCTGACCATGTGCGATCACATCGCCGTCATGGATCACGGCAAGGTCCTACAGGTCGGGCGACCGGAGGAAATCTACGAGATGCCGCACTCGCGCTTCGTCGCCGACTTCATCGGCGAAACCAACTTCATGCCGGGGAAGATCGAGTGATCAGCGGCAGGACCGCCTACGTCCGGCTCGACGACGAGACCGTGATCGAGGCGACACCCGATCAGCTTGACCTTGAAGTCGGACGCGAAGTGACCGTCGCCGTCCGCCCGGAGAAGATCACGCTCGTGCAAGAGACTTTCATGACCGACACCGGCGAGCACGAACTCCCGGAAGAAGACAAGGTCTCGACCGCCGAAATCCTGATGACGATGGAGCGCGAGCGTAACAAGACGCTGATCCCCGGCGAGGTCATCTTCGCCAACTACATCGGCACCGATACGCGCTACATCGTGCGCATCGGGCAAAAGACCGACGTGGTCGTGCGGATCCAGAACTTCGGCACGCGCTTCGAGACGATCTACCGCAAGGGGCAGCACGTCAAGGTCTACTGGGCGACCCCCAACGCGCGCGTCCTCGTTCAGTGATTGTCCTCTCGCACTATCAAATCGCGCCGCTGCTGAAACAGCGCGGCGAAGCATCGAGCGCCAACTTCTCGCCCGACCTCGGCTTGACGACGATTGAGGTCACGCTCGACGACTCCGGCGTCACCTTCCCCGATGGTGAGCGGCTGTCGTGGGCTGATGCCGAGCGCATCGCCGACGCCGACGTGAGCTGCTTCGCCCTTGAATCCGCGCCGGACGGCGATCAAATTCGCAAAATTCAAGCTTTCTCCGAGACGACCAACCGCCACTGCTCGCTGATGCCGACCAACGGCGCGCCGACCCTGCTGATCGCCGGGTTCCCGATGCACCGGATCAAGGGCATCGATCCGCGCGGCGACACGCTCAACAAGATCAAAGCGGCGCGACCGTCCGGCGTCGTCCTCGATACCTCGATGGGCTTGGGCTACACCGCCATCGAAGCCGCGCGCACCGCCGAGCGCGTGATCACGGTTGAACTCGACCCTGCCGTGGTCGCGATCGCGCAGCAGAACCCCTACTCGCGCGAGTTGTTCACCAACCCGCGCATCGAGCGGCGGCTCGGCGACAGCTACGACGAGGTCGAAGGCTTCGCGCCGGAGACTTTCTCCTGCATCATCCACGACCCGCCGACCATCCAGCTTGCCGGTGATCTCTACTCCGGCGACTTTTACCGCGAACTCTACCGCATCCTCAAGCCGCGCGGTCGCCTGTTCCACTACATCGGCGACCTCAAGAGCGCCTCGGTCAGCCGCATCGTCAAAGGCGTCGTCGAGCGCCTCAACGCCGCCGGATTCCGCAGCGTGACCCGCCGCCCGGAAGCTTTCGGCGTCCTCGCGCAGAAATAGCGATTAGCTGTCAGCTTTCAGCAATCAGCTTTTAGTACCCCCTTTGTATCGATCATCTATCACCGCTCGTGTTGTGTTTGTAGGGGCGTTATATATAACGCCCCTACGGACGTCGTCGACGTATAGCTGGCTAACTCTCGTCTGTCGAGGCACGGCGTACCGTGCCCCCTTTGCGCCGTGCGAAACTTCGATTTCGCCTGTGCCTTTGCGTTGTGCTTTTATCGTTTCACGGGTTCGTGCGCCCGCTTGCGCCGCTGATAGATCGACACGCCCGCCAACTGCACCACCAACACCAGCGCCACGCCGATCGCCGTCAAGTTCTTGACGACCTGCTCGCGCCCGCCCGCGATCTGGTAGCCGAAGGTATGCAAGAATACCAGCACCACCAACACGTAATTCAACTGCTGAAGCTGCTTCCAGCGCTTGCCCTTGAGCAGCCGCAGCGCCAGATCGTTGGAGATCGCCAGCAGCAGCACGATCAGCACGGTCGCGAACGCGCCGATCCAGTTGCTCGCGCCGCTGAGATTGAGCAGCGGGCGACCGTCACGCCGGAAGAAGAAGTCGAGCAGGTTGCCGCGATTCCGCTCGATCAGCGCGAAGATCACGTGCAAAATCCCCGTGATCCCCGCCCAGATGCCCACGTCGCGCCGCAGGTCGATGTTGACCGGGTTGAAGCGCTTCCGCAGCAGATTGATCGGTCCCAGCAGCAGGCTGACGCTCACCAAGATCAGGCAAACGTAGCCGAAGCCGAAGGTGGCGATGTAGGTGAAGATGCCGTAATACTGCGCTGCCACCCACAGCCCGAAGCCCGTCAGCGCCGCCAGCACCAAATGCGTGCTGATCCGCTGCCGCCCTAACCCGGTTAAGAAGCGTTTCGCTGACTCAAAAGGCTTTGGCATTATCAGTTGCCCCAGCTTTCGCTATAATGCCCTCGCGCGATGGTTATTTTGGCAGCACAAGCTTACAGGAGTCTAAATTTAGCCGGCATCGGTATGGGCGCAAAACCGATGTCGGAACGCTCGCGACTTTTCGTAGAAAGATGACGCTATGCAGCGCAGTTCTCGTTTAGATCTGATGACTATCGGTTTAGCATACTTGGGCTTCATCGGCTTGGGCATGAACGGCGGACTTATCGGTGTAGCGTGGCCCTCGATGCAATCCGAATTCGGCGTCCCGCTCGACGCCGTCGCCTATCTCCTGCTGGCGAGCACCGCCGGCTACCTGACCGCCAGCTTCTTCAGCGGACCACTCGCCTATCGCTTCGGCATCGGGCGGCTGTTGATGGTCGGCGGCGCGGCGATGACCTTGGCGCTGGTCGTCATCGCCACGACCAATTCGTGGCTGCTGCTGATCGCGGTGATGCTGATCAGTGGTCTCGGCAGCGGCACCATCGACGCCGGACTGAACGCCTACCTCGCTCAGCATCACGGCGAGCGGGCGATGAACTGGCTGCATGCCGCTTTCGGCGTGGGTATCACCGTCTCACCGCTGATTCTCACCGCGGTCTTTGCGGCGGACCAGTCGTGGCGGCTCGGCTACGGGATCGTTGCCGTTTTCCTCGGCGTGGTGGCGTTGATGTACCTTGCCACGGTCGGCTGGTGGCGCAGCATCGTGCCGGATACCGGCGATCAGCCCGCGCGCCGCGTCAGTATGCGCTCAACCTTGCGGCTGCCGGTTGTCTGGATGGGCATCTTGATGTTCTTCCTCTATGCCGGTCTCGAAGCGACGCCGGGACAGTGGGTCTTCACCTACTTCACCCAAGCGCGCGGCATTGTCGAAGAATCCGCCGGGCTGTGGGTCAGCATCTACTGGGGCAGCTTCACCATCGGGCGAATCTTCTTCGGCGCGATCATCACCCGCTTGAACACCCGGATTCTACTGCGCGTGCTCATGGTCGCCGCCCTCATCAGCGCCCTGCTGATCTGGTGGAATCCGGTCGATTGGGTCGGCTTCATCGGCTTAACCGTGCTCGGCTTCGCCCAAGCACCGATGTTCCCGGTGCTGGTCTCGAACACACCGCGACGGGTCGGCGCGCTGCACGCCCCCAACGCGATTGGCTTCCAAGTCTCCGGCGCGGGCATCGGCGTCGCCGCGCTCCCGGCGCTCGCCGGGGTGCTGGCGAACAACATTTCGCTGGAGATCATCCCGCCGTTCATCGTGACCGCTGCCATCCTGATGATCATCCTCTACGAGCTGAGCCTGATGCAAGCCGCGCGCATTCGCCCTGCGACCACAACACCAACGTCATAATGCGTAGGTTGTAGGGGCGTAACATGTTACGCCCCTACCAATATTGGTTTTGTTTGCCTAAAACCAATCTTACAAATACAATTTACCCATTTACTGACACCCAACTCGTGAGGACGCGATGCCCTTTTCACCGATCTACCTGCTGCTGATTTTCGCCCCCATTGCCGTGATCGCGCGGCTGCTCAACCTCGATCCGGTGCTGATCTTCGCGCTGGCGGCGGCGGGCTTGATCCCCCTCGCCAAGCTGATCGGCGACTCGACTGAAGAACTCGCCGGATACACCGGACCGAAAATCGGCGGACTGCTCAACGCGACCCTCGGCAACGCCGCCGAGTTGATCATCACCATCTTCGCCTTGCAAGAGGGGCTGGTCGACCTCGTCCGCGCCTCGATCACCGGTTCGATCATCGGCAATCTGCTGCTGGTGCTGGGCATGAGCATCGCGGCGGGCGGCTGGAAGCACGGCATCCAGAAGTTCGACCGGCGCACCGCCAGCATCAACGCGACCCTCGCCGTGCTCGCCGTCGTCGCACTGGCGATCCCGTCGATCTTCGACCGCGCTCTGACCGATCACCCGCAGTCAGAACTGCTCTTTAGCGAGGGCGTCGGTCTGGTGTTGATCGTCCTCTACGGCTTGAACCTGCTCTACTCGTTCCGCAACGGCGACACCGAAAGCGCCGAGCCAACCGAAGAACACCAGCCGCGCTGGTCGCTCCGTCTGACGATTGGACTGCTCGCAGCGGCGACCGTCGTGACCGCCGTCGTCAGCGAGATTTTGGTCGGCGCGGTCGAGCCGGTGGTCGAAGCGCTGGGCGTGACCGAGTTCTTCGTCGGCATCATCGTCATCCCGATCATCGGCAACATCGCCGAGCATCTCGTCGCCGTCCAGACGGCGATCAAGAACAAAATGGAGTTGAGCCTCAGCGTCTCGCTCGGCTCCAGCTTGCAGATCGCGCTGTTCGTCGCGCCGGTGCTGGTTTTCATCAGCCTGCTGTTCGACAACCGCCTGCTGCTGGTCTTCAACGACTTCGAGCTGATCGTGCTGTTCGGTGGCGCGCTGATCGCCGCGCTGATCGCGCTCGACGGCGAGTCGAACTGGCTCGAAGGCGCGATGCTGATCGCCGTCTACCTGATCGTGGCGCTGGCGTTCTTCTTCCTGCCCGCGCACGCCAGCATCCCCGGTAGCATCGCTGCCGTAAATGGGTATTTTGTAGGGGCGTTATATATAACGCCCCTACGGACGGCGGCGCGTCAGCGACGACACAAACCGCACCTTTCCCCACTCCCGCGTATCCGTTATCATAATGTGAAGTTTGACACAAACGGAACCTAATCTATGGAAAACCTACGCTCCGCGACCGTCTGGCAGCGCCGCCTTGTCTTCCTCCTGTTCTTCGGCGGTGGCATCATGGCGCTGATCGCCGTCACGTGGCTGCTGGCGAATCAGGCGATCAACGGCGGGCAGCGCGCGCAGGGCTACGGCTTCATCCCCGGCGCGCTCGTCACCGAGTTCGCCACCCTCCCGGATGACGACTCTTATCCTGCTGCTGTCGCCGCCGCGCCCGATGGCACCATCTATACCGGCAGTTTCGCCACCGGCGCGATCTGGTCGATCACGCCCGACGGCGTGGTTAGCGAAGTCCCCGGCTCGCGCGACGAGGTCGGCGCGCTGATGGGGATCGCCGTCGCGCCCGACGGATCGCTGCTGGTGGTCGATCAACTCGACACTGATCCGCGCTCGTCGGGTGGCAAAGTCCTGCGCTTAGCAGACGGTGCCGCGACGACCTTCGCCGACGTCGGTTTCACCGCGCCCAACGACATCACCCTTGACGCCGCCGGGCACGTCTACGTCAGCGATCCGGGCAGCAATCAAGTCTGGCGCTTCGATGCCGACGGCGCTAACGGCACCGTCTGGTGGGTCCCGCCAGCCACCACCGGCGACACGCGCCGCGCCATCACCGGGCTGGCTTACGATCCGTCGCGGGACGCCATCGTCATCACCGACCCGGAACTGAACGACATTTTCCGCGTCAGCCTCGCCGACAACGCCACCGAACTGATCTATCAGCACGGCGACCGCCAGAATCCGCCCGGCTTCGACGGCGCGACCGTCACACCGGACGGGACACTCTACGTCGCCGCGCTGGGGCAGAACGGGATCGTGCAGGTCAACGACGGCAAACTCGAATATATCGCCGGGCGTTTTCGCGGCGCCAGCGACGTCGAGTTCGTCGCGCCCAACCTGCTCTACGTGACCAACTTCGACCAGTCTTCGATTGTGCTGCCGATTGTCCACGCGCAGCTGCCGTTCGCCCTCGACCGGATCGAACTCAGCCCCGCGCCGTAGGTTACAGGCAAGATCACGTAGGGGCAGAACTTAGTTCTGCCCCTACACGACGACGAATCATAACGGACGTTTTTGTGCTCCCCCTCTCCGCCGCTTCGCTTACTCGGCGAGAGGAACGTGAGTGAGGGGTTGTAGGGACATTCAATGAGGGTGCTTAAAAACGCCTCTGCTGTGTCGAGAAGTCATCAACCTTGACCACCCACCCTTGAAACGGGCAAAAGCACGCTCCCCTCCCTGAATTCGGGGAGGGGCTGGGGGCTGTCAGGGGTAGGTTTTTTATTTACCTCACCCCCTGCCCCCTCTCCACTACGTAGAGAGGGGGTAAAGACAGCTCGCAGAAGGTTTTAAAAGTCCCCTCTCCATGCAATGGAGAGGGGATTTAGGGGTGAGGTCAGCACAAAACTTAAATACCTGCCCCTGATAGGGGGCTGGGGGTGGGGTCAGCTTTTACCCCTCGCCGAGATACGCCACCATCTGCTCGCGGGCGTAGCGATTCATGTGATCCTCGACCGCCGCGACGTCTCCCGGCGGCACGTTCGCCCACAACTCCGCTTGCATCCGCACCGGTGAGTTGAGGATCGCCCGCAGATCGTCGGGCGTCTTGCCCAAGCCGCGCGCCGTAGATGTCGAGCGTCTCGCTGATGCCCCCCGGCGCGATCTGCGGCGCGATGATGTCGCGCCACTGCCGGATCGCGGTGTCGCTCAGGAACGGCAGCCAGTGATCCGGCTCGACCGCCCCCATAGCGGCGCTCAGCGTTTCGTCGAGCTGCGCCCGATCCCGCTCGTCCATGAAGATCAGCAGGATGTGCAGCATCAAGAAGCGCTGGCGATGCTCCGCCCAAGTGCCGCGCCCGAAGTACGGACCGGTCATCTCCAGCGACCAGATTTCGTCCATCGAGATGTGCATGACGTAGCCCGCCAGCAGCGCCCGCTGCGCCGGATCGGTGACGCCGCGCAGCGTCGGATAGTGCGCCAGCATGCGTCCGCCACGCCGGGTCGCTGACCGGGTATTCGTAGTCGTAGAAGTGGGTCGCCACGCGGCTGATCCCCGCCAGACCCTGCGCATCGGCGACCACCGCGCCCAGCAGAAACGCGCCGACCTGTGCCTTGAGCAGCGCGCGCTGCGCGGCGGGCACGACCGGATCGGACAGCAAGTGCTGCGCGGTCAGCAGATGAGTAAATGGGGTGGGCATCGCGTCACGGACTCGGTTGCAGACAGCTTGGCAGTTCGCTGACGTTGCGCGTCCAGTCGCGGGCGTAGAAAGTCAGGTATTCGTCGAGGTGCGCCGTCCAGTAAGCGGCATCGTGACCACCAACCGGGCTGACGATGTAGGAATGGGCGATTCCGCGCGCGCTCAAGCGGCTGGAGAACAATTCGAGGTTGGTCCCCGCCGGGTCATCTGCGCCGTTATCGAGGTAAATCCGCAGATTCGACGGCGGATGCAGCGCCAGTTCCAGCGGATTGAATGCTGCCGGGGCGTTATCCGGGTCGAAAGCTGCGCTGTGACCGCCGACGATCCCGAACACGTCGGGATGGCGCAGCGCGATCTCGAATGCCCAGAAGCCGCCGCGCGAGATCCCGCCGATGGCGCGGTGATCGCGGTCGTCCCACGTGCAGAAGTCGCGCTCGACCGCCGGGACGAGTTCGTCCAGCACCACCGTCTCATACGAGGCGTCCGGCGGGAAGCTGTTTTCGGTACCGATTCTGCCCATATTCGGCATGACAACGATCATCGGTGCCAGCGTGCCGTTCTGAATGCCTTGATCGAGCGCCGCTTGGATGCCGAGTTCGCCCCACTGCTGCTCGTTCTCCTGCAAACCGTGCAGCAGAATCACGTAGGGATAGCGCTTCTGCGTTTCGAGGTAGCACGGCGGAATGTAGACCCGGTAACGCAGATTCTCGCCCGCCGTCGGGCTGCGGAAGTCGTCGAAGGCGACGATCTGCCCGCCATCTTGCAGGCAGGGGAAAGCGGTCGGCGTAGCGGTATCCTGCGGCGTCGGCGAGGGGGTCGGCGTGGTCGTCGGCGGCTTCGTCGCCGTCGGGATCGGCGTATCGCTCGCCGAAGGTGTCACGATCACGATCTGCGGCGTCGGCGTGAGCACCGGCGCGAGCGGATCACAGGCGCAAAGCAGCAGGAAAGTCAGCAGGAAGGCGAGTTGTTTGATCATAGGGCGTATTATAGCTGTAGGCGACATTTTTGGCATGTCGATTTTATCGACGCGATCGCCTGTAGGGGTGAGGCACGCCTCGCCCGATCAAATCCTGCGAGAGGAGTCCGCTCATGTCCCCCGATCCCAAACCCGGATCGCTGGTCGCTCGCCCGCCGAGCGGCATCATGCGTTTCCTGTTCCGCCTGCCGATCTACCTCTTTCGGCTGCATTTGGGCTGGCTGCTCGGCGAGCGCTTCGTCATGATCGACCACGTCGGGCGCAAATCGGGCAAGCTGCATCAGACGGTCGTCGAGGTGGTCGATCACGACCGCAGCGACGACAGCTATTTCGTCGCCTCCGGTTGGGGCTATAAGGCGAACTGGTATCAAAACCTGATCGCCCACCCGGAGACGACTATTCGCGTCGGGATGCGGACGCTCCCCGTCCGCGCCGAGGTACTGCCGCCGCCGCAAGCCGCCCAACGCCTGATCGACTACCGCGATCGGCACCGCTTCGCCGCCCGTGAACTGAGCGGCATGATGGGCATCGACATCGCCACCTCGTCGCCGGAAGAATTAGAGCAGCTCATCGCCACCTCGCTGCCGATGGTCGCCTTTCGCCGCCGCCCCGTCTAGGCGTCCTAACAGGGTAGGTATTTAATTAACCTCACCCCCTGCCCCCTCTCCACGATGTGGAGAGGGGGTAAAAACAGGTTACAAAGGGTGTTTAAAGTCCCCTCTCTATGTAATGGAGAGGGGATTTAGGGGTGAGGTAAGCGTAGAGTTAAAAACCTACCCCTGTCAGGTCTAGGCGTCTCCGTCGCTTCACTTACGGGCGATGGGGTAAAAACAGGTTGCAAGAGGTCTTTAAAGTCCCCTCTCTATGTAATGGAGCGGGGATTTAGGGGTGAGGTTAACGAGCCTGCCGGGGAATCGTCGGGTCGTTGGGGACGATCGCGCTCGCCGCCGCATAATCGGCATCGGCGTCGGCGAAACGTTCGAGCCGCCGATAAACCTCAGCCCGCTTGAGCAGCACCACCGCCCGCCGCAGATCGCTGATCGCGCTTGCCTCATGCTGCGCGAGGTCGTCCAGCGCCGAGCAGTAATCCGCCGCAGCGGTGACGAAATCGCCGGTCAGAGCGTGAAAGTCGCCAGCCCAAACCAGCCAATGCCCCGTTTTGGGCAGATCCGCCAACAAACGCAAGGCGCGGTCAGCCTCGCCCCGCTTATAAAGCTGCGTCAGCAGCAGATCGGCATTCCGCAAATCGGGGTTGGCGTTGTACGCCTGCTCGATGGCGGCGAATTCGCCCGCCGCATCGCCAAGCGCGTTAAATGCCGCCGCCCGCAGCAGGTGATCGTCGGCGGTGCGTTCGGGCAGGTGATCGAGGTCGTCGAGCGCGTCGCGGGCGCGACCGGGGAGGCGAACGAGCAGTTGCGCGCGCAGCCGGATCGCGCCGGTATCGTGCGGATGTCGATCGAGGTAGTCGTCAAGCTCAGCGACCGCGTCGTCAAGCTCGCCCGCGCTGATGAACGCTTCGGCTAATTCTAAGGGGGTGGGCATCAGATTTCGCTGGATTCGCTCAGTTCTGGTGTCGTGATCAGCGGCAGCGAGAAGCAGAAGCAGCTTCCTTCACCCTCAACGCTGGTGACGGTGAGCTTGCCGCCGTGCAGTTCGACGATCTCTTTGGTGATGCTCAAGCCCAGTCCTGTGCCTTCGACTTGGCTGACCACCCGGTAGAATGGCTGGAAGATGTGCGGCAGATGCTCCTCGCCGATGCCGATCCCGGTATCCTCGACCTCGATCAAGGCGTTCGCCTCGCCATCCTCAAGCACTCGACGGAGCCGCACCTCGACCTGCCCGCCTTCCGGCGTGTAGTTGATGCCGTTGACGATCAGGTTGGTGATCACCTGCGCCAGCCGCTCCGCGTCGGCAAAGACGACGGTCGGCTCGTCAGGCAGCGTGAAGGTCAAGGTCAACCCTTTGCGGTCGGCTTCAGCGCGCTGCACCAGCACGAGGTTCTCGATCATCTCTTGCAGGACGACCGGCTCGCGCTTGATCTTGATCACCCCGCGCTCGAACCGCGAAATGTCGAGCAGATCCTCCGCTAAGCGCTTCATGCGGTCGGTCACCTGCTCCAGCACGCGCATGTGCTCCTCGATGCGCTCCGGCTGGCGACGCATCAGGTACAGCCGCGTCTTGAGATTGGTGATCGGCGTCCGCAGTTCGTGCGAGGCGTGCGCGACGAAGCGTTCCTTCTGCTGCTGGAGCGCTTTCTCCTTGCTGATGTCGCGGATCACGCTGACCGCGCCCGCAATTTCGCCGTTTGCTCCGTCGATGCGAGTTGTGATCACGCTCGCGTCGAACTCGGTGCCGTTTTTACGCATCAGCCGGGTCTCGGTACGCCAGAAGCCGACTCGCTTCAGTTCAGCGATTGAGGTATTCAATACCGCAGCGAATTCATCGTCGCTCATGGTCTTACTGCGAAACAGTTCCAACGAGTGCTGATTCCACTCTTCGATGCTGTAGCCGGTGATCTCCGAGAGCGCCCGGTTGACGTAGCGGGTGTGGTACTCACCGTTGACCGCCTCGGTGTAGGCGACGCCTTCGGTCATCGCGTCCATGATCGCCCGCAGCTGCCCGCGCTCGTATTCGAGTTCGGAGGTGCGCTGCTGCACGCGCCGTTCCATCTCGGCGGCTTGATGCCGCACCCGGTCGTACAGCCGCGCGTTGCGGATGGCAATCGCCGCTTGATCGGCGAAGGCTTGCAAGCGTTCGGCATCCGCCGAGGTGAAGCGATTGGGGATGGCGCTGTCGAGGTTGAGGAAGCCGATCACGTGGTTGCCGATGCGGATCGGCGCAGCGACGTAAGATTTCAGCCACGTATAGTCCGGGCTGGCGAGGATCCATTCGGTCGAATCGTCGGTGCTGGGCATGGCGAGTGCGCTGTTGTTCTCGATCATCCAGCTCAGCAGCGGCGCGTCCGGAACTTTCAGCCGGACGCCGCCCATGATCTCCGGCGAGACCCGCCCCTCATAGCCCCGCGCCCGGACGACCCGCGCCACGTTTGCCTCGATCAACATAATGTTGGCGCAGTCGTTGGGCACGACGTCGTTGACCTGTTCCAGAATCCGGTCAAGCACTTCATTCTGGTCGAGCGTACTCGACAGCACCGACGCCGTATTGCGCAGCGCTTCCGCCAGCCGCCGCTGATCGTCGTCCGCGCCGGGGCGACGCCACTTCGGCGCGCTGACGATCAAGTAGAGCAGCATTTGCCCATCGCGCTCGATTGGGCTGGAAAAGATCGAGACGTCGCGCAGTTCGCCGGAAGCGAGTCGGTGGCGGAAACTGAACATCGACGGCTGTTCGTCGTCCCAATCGACCGGCACGTCAATGTCGGTGATCGTCAACCGCTGAAAGTCTTCGCGTGAATAGCCGTACAAGGCGCAAGCTGCCGGGTTCGCGTCGATAATCTGCCCGCTCTGCGGATTGACGATCAACTGGATCGCGCGGTTACGTTCGAAGATTTGCTTCCAGCGACGATCGTGCTCGCCATTGCGGTCGGCGAGCCGCTGCCCCTCGATCAACGCCCGCAGCCGCAAGCACAGCAGCGGCACCACGATCGGCTTAGTCAGCACGTCCTTGGCACCCGCACGCAGCGCCCGCCCGATCTCGTCGGCGTCGTTGGTCGTGAGCATCAAGATCGGTACTTCGCTCTCCCCATGCAGCCGCGCGCAGATCGCGTAAGCATCGCCGCCCGGCAGCGCGCTGTCCAGCACAATCGCCTTCGGTGCCAGCCGGGAGAAGGCGGTCAGCAGCGAAACGGCGTCGCTCACCAGCTCGACCCGGAAATTATCCTGCTGCAATTTCTGAGCACTGGCAGCCGCTTCTTGAGCGCCGCCAGACGCGACCAAAATCAACGGGGAGGTTTCAACCATAGAATTGGCGCTTTCGCCAAACTGCGCGGGTAAACATGCGCCTAAATTTACCGCAAGGATCCAGCGTTCCGTATAGGAATGTTCGCCCACTAGGACAGAAATGGGAAATCAAAGAACCCCGACGATGGGGTTCTCGACCTTCCGGCAGGAGTATAACGCAGGTTTAGCCGTGATGGCGCATAAATCGCCGCATTCGTTCCAGCGCCGTCTCGATATTCTCCGTGCTGTTGGTGTAGCTGGCGCGGACAAAGCCGCTGCCGCTTTCGCCGAAGGCGCTCCCCGGCACCACCGCGACCTGTTCTTCGCGCAGCAGCGTCTCGCAGAAATCCTCGTCGCTCATCCCGGTGATCTCGATGTTCGGGAAAGCATAAAACGCGCCGCGCGGCTCGAAGCAGGTCAGCCCCATGTCGTTGAAGCCGCCGACAATCAGGCGGCGGCGCTCGTCGTAGGCTTGGCGCATCCGCTCGACGTCGTCTTCGCCTTGCAAAATCGCCTGCATCGCTGCGACCTGCCCGATCGTCGGCGCGGACATGATCAGGTATTGATGCAGCTTCTTCATCGCGGTCATCAGTTCGCGCGGCGCAGTCACGTAGCCGATGCGCCAACCGGTCATGGCGTAGGATTTGCTGACGCCGCTCATGACGATCGTGCGCTCGTACATTCCCGGCAGCGTAGCGAAGCAGGTGTGCCGCTCGGCATAGACCAGCCGCTCGTAAATCTCGTCCGAAAGCACCACCAGATCGTATTTCTCGGCGACGGCGGCGACTTCCTGCATGTGCTCCAGCGTCAGGATCGCGCCGGTGGGGTTGTTCGGGTAGCTGATCAGGATCGCTTTGGTGCGCGGCGTGATCGCCGCTTCCAGTTCCGCGCCGGTGACCTGAAACTCGTTCTCGACGTAGGCGTTGACGATCACCGGGACGCCGCCCGCCATCTCGACGGCGGCAGCGTTGGCGACGAAACAGGGCTGCACTACCAGCACCTCGTCACCCGGATCGAGGATCGCCCGCAGGGCGATGTAGAGCGCTTCGCTGACGCCGACCGTCACCAGCACTTGATCGTCCGGCGAATAGTTCAAGTTATACAGCCGCTGCAGGTGACACGCGATCGCCTCGCGGAGTTCGAGCAACCCGGCGTTCGAGGTGTAACCGGTCTGCCCGCGCTCCAGCGATTCGATCCCCTTCTCCATGATGTGCTGCGGCGTCGTAAAGTTCGGCTCGCCGATGCCCAGCGTGATCACGTCCTTCATGGTCGCGGCGATGTCGAAATAGCGACGGATGCCGGACGGACGCATATTCTGGACACTCTGTGACACGTAATTGCGCATAATGGGTTCCTAGTTAGGGTTGTGCTCAAGCGTTCCTCCATTATCCCTGAAAGCCGGACGGCGTAAACGCTCAGCCCTCACTAAAACGCCCGCCGCTTCTCCTACACTCTGTCTGAAAATCTGCCTTTTGCGCCTTTTAGTCTCGCTTGGCGTCTTCGCGTCGTGCGAAACTTCGTTTCGCCTGTGCCCTTGCGTTAAATCCTTTGTCCTTTGCTTGTCGCCTACGGATTGATGATACAATGGTGTTGAATCCGCTTATTTGTTCGAGGGATACGCGATGCCGAGCAACACATTGGTGATCGTTGCCTTAGTCGGGTTGGCGGTGATCTGTCTGGGAGTCTTCATCGTGGGGTTCGTGATTCTCTTTCGCTTCGCCGGAGCGCATTCCATCGAGTTTTTCTCGCTGCTGATGCACGGTGCCAAAGACGAAGACGACGATCAGCCAACCTACATCAAGTCCCCTAAGCCCGATTTACACGCGCTGGCGCAAGCTGAGGATTTCGACAGCGCGCTCGCTCGACAGGCGGTCCGCGATAGCAACGCCCCACCGGGGCAGCATCACTATATCCCTGCCGCTGCTCCGCCCGCCGATCAACCCTTCGACCCTGCCACGCCGCGCCTCGGATCGCGCCGCAGCGAGCCGTATCAGCCGGTCGATCACGACACCGACGACCCGATCTTCGGCGACCTGCTCAACATCGACGGCGACCTCGACGTCTAGGCAAGCGTAAACGCGTTGAAATAACGCAGTCCTTTGAAAATTCATCCATTGTCGAGACTGTCAGCTAAAATCGACGAGGTACTCTCCCCCTCTCATTATGGAGAGGGGGTCGGGGGGTGAGGTTCGTAGGGGCGCAGCGTGCTGCGCCCTTTTCTTTCTTTTGGCTACAGCTTCGCCAGTTCCCGCGTGACCGTCTCCCGCAGTTCCAGCCGCGCCTCGACGTCGTAGTGCACCGCGAATGCCGGCTGCTTCGGCGGCGTGCCGTCGTCGTGATAGTAGAGGTCGTAGTTCTTGCGGATCAGCTTGGCGTAGGCGTCGGCGTCGTAGAACGGCGGACTGAACGGGAGCAGTTTCTTGCCGACCACTACGTAGGGCTGATCCTCGCGCAGCACCGCCCACACGCCGATCAGCGACAGGGTTTTATAGCCGTAGTAACCGGGCGCGCGCCGCCACACGACCACCGCCATCGCCGTCCCGCGCAGCACTTGCGGACCGTAACACAGCTTCGTCCGCCGCTTCAACGCCTCCAGCGTGTCGAAGGCGTTCAGCCCGTCGAGCACCCGCGCCAGTACGTCCTGCTGCGGCTCAAGCTGCTTCGCCCGCCGCCGCGCAATGATCTCGTTCAGTAAGTCATCTGATCGCTTTGCCATCTGCCTAATCCCGCAAACAAATTTTCTATCTATTAAACCGCCAAGTCGCCGTGCAACCTTCGGTTGCCAGCGCCAAATGGAAGTCTTTCCTTTGCGTCTTCGCGCCTTTGCGTTGATTCTTTTCCTTTTCTTTTTCGCGCATTCTCGCGCCGCGCGGGTTAAAATCCCGCCCAACTCTGGAAAGGACTCACCGATGCGTATTCAAGCTGCCGTACTCCACCAACCGAACACCCCCTTCGTCATCGAGACGCTCGACCTCGCCGACCCGCGCGCGGGCGAGGTGCGCGTCAAGCTCACCGCCTGCGGCGTCTGCCACAGCGATTACCACCTCGTCAGCGGATCGACCAAGCACCCGCTGCCGGTCGTCGCCGGACACGAGGGCGCGGGCGTCGTCGAGGCGGTCGGCGACGGCGTGACGCACGTCCACGTCGGCGATCACGTCGTCCTCAACTGGTGCCCCGCCTGCGGCGAGTGTTTCTACTGCCAGCACGATCAGCCCAACCTGTGCGACACCTTCACCGCGCCGATCTGGGCGGGGACGATGCTCGACGGCACGACCCGCCTCTCGCGCAATGGCGATCCGGTTTACGCTTACTGCGGATTGGCGGCGTTCGCCGAGTACACCGTCGTGCCGGAGCAAAGCTGCGTCCCCGTGCGTCCGGACGTCCCGCTGACCACCGCCTCGCTGGTCGGCTGCGCGGTGGCGACCGGCGTCGGCGCGGCGCTCTACACCTCGCCGGTGCAGGCGGGCGAAAGCGTGGTCGTGATCGGCTGCGGCGGCGTCGGCTTGAACACCCTGCAAGGCGCGGCGCTGGCGGGCGCGACCACCATCATCGCCGTCGATTCCAACCCGGCGAAGGAGGCGCTGGCGCGGCAGTTCGGCGCGACCGACTTCATCGTCGCCAGCGATCACGTCGTCGCGGACGTGCGCGCGCTCACCGGCGGGCGCGGCGCGGATCGGTCATTCGAGGCGGTCGGACTGCCCGCGCTGCAAGAACTCGCTTTCGCCGCCGCCCGTCCCGGTGGCGCGGTGATCTTGGCGGGCTTGTCGCCGATGGGGTCGGCGACCAATCTCCCCGGCGCGATCATCACCCGCGAGGAAAAGACCATCAAGGGCAGCTACTACGGCTCAGTCGATGCTCAGCGCGACTTCCCGCTGCTGCTCGACTATTACGTTGACGGCAAATTGAAGTTGGATGAGTTGGTGTCGCGCCACTGGCGGCTCGATCAGATCAACGAAGCCTTCGCCGAAATGCTGACCGGCACCGTCGCGCGCGGCGTGATCGTGTTCTGAGCAACCATTTGAAAATCATTCTCGCTCTCGTGACAGCGCAGTTGTAGGGGCGAGGCATGCCTCGCCCCTACGCCAGTAAGATACGGCATTTTGTGGATCAAATCCCGGCTACCAAAGCCGTTGAACGCTTAAAGCGATTATGGTTTTTCGTCTCAGACCTTCTGCCGACATGGAGCAGGAATGTCGAGGGAGCGCCTAGACAAGCGGTACGGTATTCAACTAACCTGAATGCACTTGCTTCTCTCTCCTCGCCGCATGGAGAGGGGGTAAAAACAGGTTACAAAGGGTGTTTAAAATCCCCTCTCTATGTAATGGAGAGGGGATTTAGGGGTGAGGTAAGCGTAGAGTTAAAAACCTACCCCTGTCAGGGGTCGGGGGTGAGGTCTGGCGCGCAGCCCGCGATCCGGGGGTTTACTTGCTGCGGCGCTCGACCTCGCGGGCGATGCGGAAGCCAATCGACTGGTAGCGGTACAGCGGATTGAGGTAGTAGAAGAAGTTGATATTCGTCTGCCGCTTGGAACTCATGAACGAGCCGCCGCGCACGACCCGTTGAA
This sequence comes from uncultured Chloroflexia bacterium, assembly GCA_963727545.1. GTDB lineage: Bacteria > Chloroflexota > Anaerolineae > Aggregatilineales > Phototrophicaceae > Flexifilum. Next base: position 227,571 of record CAVSGS010000006.1, on the reverse strand, counting down.
TGTCGACGCTCACGTCGGTGATGTCGCCGACGGCGTGCCCGTTAGCGCACCACTCCCACACGTTGCCCAACAGATCATAAACGCCGTAAACGCTCGCGCTCTCGGCGTACTGCGTGACCGGCGTCGTCTTGCGCAGGGCGGATTCTTTGCTGTTGCACAATGTCTTGTTGAAGCGCGTCCCCCACGGATACGAATTGTTGGTATCGCCCTGTGCGGCGCGCTGCCACTGCTGCTCGGTCGGCAGCTTGATCGTTTGACCGGTCTTGAACGACAGCCATTGACAGAACGCCGATGCTTCGTGCCAGCAGACGAAGGCGCGCGGGTGATTCTCGCGGTTGGCGGCGGCGGCGATCGGGGTCGCGTGCTCGACGTGCCAGCGCTGAACCTCCGGCGACGACTGCCACCACGCCGGATTTTTGTAGCCGTCCGGCGCATCGATGAACGACTGGAACTGCGCATTCGTGACCGGATACTTGCTGATCTCGAAGGTCGGCACGTCGAAGGTCTTCTTCGAGTGGTTGCGCTCGATCATCACCTTGCCCGTCGGGATGCGGCACCATTCCAGCATCGGCATGGCTTTTTCCAAGATGAACGGCGGGCGGGCGTGGATCGTCTGCTCGTAGATTTCCGCCAGATTTTCCGGGTCGTAATCCGGGAATGATGCCTGAAACGCGCGGAATGACGTACAGCCGAGCGAGCGCGAGGTCTCGTTGCGCATCATCCGCGCAATCGGCGCATATTCACGCTGCGCGTCGCGGAGGTATGCCTGCCGTTCGAGTCCCGCTTCCGCTTGACGCAGCATCGCGTCGACGCTGATAAAGCGCGGCGTATACAGGCTCTCCTGCACTTTCTTAAGCAGGAAGACCGCTTTATCGTAGTCGCAGCGTTCGAAAGCGCGCACCGCCTCGTCGAGCAGCGCCGCCCCGCTGATCTCCGGCGCTGGCGGTGGCGGCGTGGGCATCGACGGCATCAACGGCGGATTCGCCACAATCTCCCGCTCGACTCGCCACAGCGCTGTCAGCAGCGTCTTGACACCGTGCACGTTCAACTGTTCGCTCAGGTCGATGCAGGGCACGCTGCACAACTCTTCGGGGATCACCGCGCCGCGCTGGATCAGCACCGGGAAGATCGGCTTATTGAGGCTCATGGCGATTTCGTATTCGCGGTGGCAGTAATCCGACGACGCCGAATCGGAGGAAAGCAGGTAAATATAGCCCTCGCACCAGTGCAGCCGCCGGACGATCTCGTCCCACCACTTCTGCCCGACGCGCAAGCGCTGATCGTGCCAGACGTCATGGATGTCAAGCAATCCGATAATCTGGTCGCAGTAATTCTTATCTACCCGCGCATAACTGACGAACAGCTTCATCGACTTCGCTTCATCATCGTATCAGTGACGGACATGACCATCGAGAGATTCCCTCATACTCCTAACGGGACCCACGAGCTGTAAGCGCTTACAGAATATTACCCGTTTGTAATATGATGCTCAAATCATATTACAATCTTGTTATACGCATTTAAGGCTAAACGACGCTCAAGCCAGCACAGCGACAATTTTCGTGCTCACTTCAGCGCACTAAACCCTTAGCCAACCTCACCGAACACGCACAACTCAAAGTGCTCAAACCGGTTGGTTTGTTTTTGATTTGTCTAAAGTATAGAGTAAGTTATAGAAAATAAACGGAATTTTTTATGAATTTTATGTATTTTTGGAACGAGCTTCATGCAGATTTTGCGCTTGTCGGCGGCGGCGCAGCGAAAAACGGTGCTTTTCCCCTTTGCCGAAACGCTGGCGCAGCTTACGCCAGACTTTTTCGTTGAACAGCCGATCCGCGTTTTCGGTGATCTTCGTGTTGAGCGTGTCGATCACGGTGATCACGTCGTCGCGCCCTGACCAGTTGCTCGCGCAGCACTTGCTGATCGACGCTGGTGACGCCTTTGAGCCACATCAGCACCAGCGCCAGCACCCCGGCGTCGTCGGTTAAGCCGATCACGCCGAGCAGCGCTTCCGGCATCAAGTCGACCGGGCTGATCACGTAGGCGGCTGCCAGCAGAAGCTGCCCCTTGAGCGTCCACGGCACGCGCGGATCGCGGGCGAGGCGCAGCAGCAGCACCAGCAGATCCGGCACGAGCAGCACGATCTCGGCGAGATCGTCGGCGGCATGATCGGCGATCCACTGGCGGATGCGCTCGCGCCACGTCGCGTACCAGTCGGGCGTCCGCTGCTCGATCTCCGCCTGATCGAGCGGCTCAATCTCCAGTTCATCCGGTGAAACTATCGCTTTGTCGCTCATATCGGCTTTCATTTCGTCTTTGCCATCTGCTTCTAGCTACGGAAAATACCCCATTTTGTTGCTCTGGTGAAGGGAGAGCATCGCCCTGCGCGGCTTGGATCGGGCGTTCGCCAAACCAATGTGGTTTGGTCAAGACAATTCCTGCCGCTATATTATGTATACCGTATATATACATTTTTAAGAGGTCACAGATGCGGAAATTTATTTTCACACTGGTCTTGATGCTTGCATTCCCGATGCTCGGTCAAGCCCAAACGGGCACGTTGGGCGCGACGGTCGCCCCCAACGGCATGGTCGCCACTTCCAACCGTTACGCAACGCTCGCCGGTATTGAAACGCTGCGGCAAGGTGGCAATGCAGTCGATGCAATGGCGGTGGTGCAGTTTGTTCTGGCGGTCGCCGAACCCTACGCCAGCGGCTTGGGCGGTGGCACTTTCATGATGGTCTACGATGCCGGCAGCAGCAGCGTGATCGGCTACGACGGGCGCGAAGAAGCCCCGGCAGCCTACACGCCGGACGTTTTCCTCGATGCCGATGGCAACCCGGTGCCTTTTGGCGACCGATCGCTGGGTGGGAACCCCGTCGGTGTGCCGGGGACGCTGGCAGCGGTCGCGCGCGCGCTGGACGAACACGGCACGCTCACGTTGAGCGAAGCGATGCAGCCCGCGATCAAACTCGCCCGCGACGGCTACACGATTGACGATGCTTTTGCCGATACGATTGCCGCTAATGCCGATCGCCTCGCGCAGTTCCCGGCATCGGCAGCGATTTACCTCAACGAAGATGGTTCGCCCAAAGCGGCGGGCAGCGTGATCCAGAATCCTGACCTCGCCGATACGCTCGAACTGATCGCCGATCAGGGCATCGGCGTTTTCTACGGTGGCGAAGTCGGTCAAGACCTCGTCGACGCCGTCCAGAATGCCCCGGTCAACCCCGGCGTGATGGACATCAGCGACCTTGCCAATTACATCGCCGTCAAGCGCGAGCCGGTGACCACCAACTATCGCGGCTACGACGTCTATGGCATGAACATGCCCACCAGCGGCGGCGCGACCATGATGCAGGCGCTCAACCTGCTGGAAGCCTTCGACCTCAACGGCATGGGCTGGGGATCGCTCGATTACATCTCCACCTTCGCCAACGCGCAGAATATCGCCTTCTCGGATCGCAACGCCTACATGGGTGACGCCGACTTCGTCGACGTCAACATCCCCGGCTTGCTCGACAAGGATTATGCCCGCCAGCGCCGGAACGCCTTGATGCCCAACCCGATCTCCGCCGCCGAGACTCCCGTTCAAGCGGGCGATCCGCCGATCATCGAAGCGGGGACGGCAAACGCGCCCTACTATGACACAGCGATCTATACCGATACCGAGAACATCTCGACGACGCACTTCTCGATCATCGACAAAGACCGCAATATGGTCTCGATGACGACGACCATCGAGCGGCTGTTCGGGGCGGGTTTGGTCGTGCCGGGACGCGGCTTCCTGCTCAACAATGAGCTGACCGACTTCGAAGCCAACCCGACCGACGCCGACGGCAATCCGGTTCCGAACGCCCCGTCCGGCGAGCGTGGCGAACGCCGCACCGCGCTCGGCGACGACGCGACCACCGTCGGCGGCAAGCGCCCGCGCAGCAGCATGGCTCCGACGCTCGTCCTGCGCGACGGTCAGCCGTTCATGGCGCTCGGCTCACCGGGCGGCAGCAGCATCATCGGCTATAACCTCAACGTGCTGGTCGACGTGCTCGATTTCAACATGGACGTGCAGGCAGCGGTCAATTTGCCGCGCATCGTCGCGCGCAACGGCTCGGTCAACGTCGGGACGGGGCTGTACTCGACCGAACTCGCCAGCGCCTTGACCGCGCGCGGCTTCTCGATCCGCGAGGGGAATACCGGCTCGGTGCAGGCGATTGTCGTCGGCGACGATGGCAAGCTCTACGGCGCCGCCGATCCGATGCGTAACGGTCTCGCGCTGGGGTACTAAGCACTCACGTTTGTGGGCGTTCAAGTGCGCGCCTCCGACCAGCATTATCCCCTGGTAGGGGCAGGTTTGAAGCCCGCCTCCTACTCTTCTACATACGGAAAACGCCGTACTTCGTCGCGCGGCGCGGCTGGTTGGCGCAGGCGCTGAGGGCGAGACCGAGCACGCGGCGGGTCTCCGGCGGGTCGAGGATGCCGTCGTCCCACAGGCGCGCGGTCGAGTAGTAGGGGCTGCCTTCGCGCTCGTATTTTTCCAGAATGGGAGCTTTGAAGGCGATCTGTTCCTCGCTTGTCATCAGTGGATCATCTCCCCGTAGCGCTTGTGGATCACGTCGCCTTGCCATTTGATCGAGCTTGACGGTTAAGAGGACGTTGGCGGCTTGCTCGCCGCCCATCACGCTGATGCGGCTGTTGGGCTACATCCACAGAAAGCGCGGATTGTAGGCGCGCCCGCACATGCCGTAATTGCCCGCGCCGAAGCTCCCGCCGACGATCACCGTCAGCTTGGGGACGGCGGCGTTGGCGACGGCGTGCACCAGCTTCGCGCCATCTTTGGCGATGCCGCCCGCCTCGTACTCGCGCCCGACCATGAAGCCGGTCACGTTTTGCAGGAACAGCAGCGGAATGTCGCGCGCGGTGCACAGTTCGACGAAGTGCGCGCCCTTGAGCGCCGACTCGCTGAACAGCACGCCGTTGTTGGCGAGGATGCCGACCGGGTAGCCCTCGATGGCGGCGAAGCCGGTGACCAGCGTCGTGCCGTAGTCGGCTTTGAACTCGCGGAAGCGGCTGCCATCGACGATGCGGGCGATCAGTTCGCGGGCGTCGTAGGTCTCGCGGAAGCTCGCCGGGATGATGCCGTAGAGTTCTTCCGCGTCGTAGAGCGGATCGGCGCTCGGCTGCGGCGGCGCGGACTTGGGCGGTCGGTTGAGCGTCGCCACGATGTCGCGCAGAATCGCCAGCGCGTGATCGTCGTCCTCGGCGAAGTGATCGGCGACGCCGGAGACGCGGGTATGCACCAGCGCGCCGCCGAGGTCTTCGGCGCTGACTTCTTCGCCGGTCGCTGCCTTGACCAGCGGCGGACCGCCCAGAAAGATCGTGCCCGTGCCGTTGACGATCACCGTCTCGTCGGACATCGCCGGGACGTAAGCGCCGCCCGCCGTGCAGCTGCCCATCACCGCGCTGATCTGGGGGATGCCCGCCGCGCTCATGATCGCCTGATTGTAGAAGATGCGTCCGAAGTCGTCGGCGTCGGGGAAAACCTCGTCCTGCATCGGCAGGAACGCGCCGCCGCTGTCGACCAGATAGATGCAGGGCAGATTGTTTTCCAGCGCGATCTGCTGGGCGCGCAGATGCTTCTTGACCGTCAGCGGGAAGTAGCTGCCGCCCTTGACGGTCGCGTCGTTGGCGACGATCAGGCACTCGACGCCGCTGACCCGCCCGATCCCTGCCACGATCCCGGCAGACGGTGCCCCGCCTTCGTCCTCGTAGACGCCCCATGCCGCCAGCGGCGCGATCTCCAAGAAGGGCGAGCCGGGGTCGAGCAGCCGATCCACCCGGTCGCGGACGAACAGCTTGCCCTGTGCCTGCTGGCGCTGCCGGTAGCGTTCCCCTCCGCCCTCGCGGACGAGCGTCAAGCGCTGGCGCAGTTCGGCGGCAAGGGCGCGATTATGCGCAGCGTTCGCCTTGAAGCGCTCGTCGTCCGGGTTGATTTGGCTCTCGATAGTGTCCATCGGTCGTCCCTAAGGCTCTACACTCAGGCGATTATAGCTTCACATAACCCATTGTAGAGATAGGAGACTCGGCAGCGCAAAACTGCCCGCCAACCCGAAGCGGGCGGCAGGCAGTCGCATCAGCTACCAGCGCGTCGAAGCGTTATCGACGGGCGCGTCGCTTACTTGAGGACGCGATAGGTGAGGTGAGTGACTCCCGGTTCTGCTACAACGCTGGTTTGCTCTAGTTCAATCGCTTGGCTGCCGACATCCTCGAACAAGCGGGTTCCGCTGCCAAGCAGTAAAGGCACCAGATCGATCTGTATTTCGTCCAACAGTCCTGCTTTTAGGTATTGCCGAGCGAGAGTCGCGCCGCCCAACACCCGAATATCTTTGCCGCCGGCGGCTGCTCTTGCTTGCTCAAGCGCGCTTTCGATCCCGTCGGTAACGAAGGTAAACGACGTACCGCCTGCTTTGACAATCGTCTCATGCGGCGTCGACGTGACGATGAAACAGGGCGCATGATAAGGTGGGTTGTCTCCCCAAGGATCAAGTCCGAGATCGAGGGTACGCCTGCCGATGATGACCGCCCCCACCCGCTCGAATGCTTCAGCTTGGAAGGCTTCGGATTCTGCTTCCGTCTTGTGAGCGAACAACCAATCATGAAGCCGCTCACCCCCGATGCCCATCGGTTCCTCAACACCAACGTTCGCTCCAGCGGTGAAACCGTCCAGTGACATGCCCATGGCGAAGAATACTTTACTCATTTCGTTCTCCTGTGTTCGGCTAACATCTCGGGGAAGGGTTAGTGACATTGACACGATTGTATGATGCTGGGCAACTTACGTCTTGGAAAAAATCAATCAACCCGGCTAAAAATCGTTTAGTGCCGCATCGGTTGATTTCCCGTAGGGCGCGCGTGCTGCACCCTACGAGAAGATGCTGAAATATCCAGACGTAATCTTACGAACGCGCCCGTTCGTAGCGGAGCGCCACGACGCCATCGAAGGTTTTCGTCTCCAACAAGCGCAGATCGATCTGGTGATCCAGCCCGGCGAAAAGCGGGATGCCGCTGCCGATAGCGACCGGATTGACGTTGAGGCGATACTCGTCGATCAAGTCGTGCTGCATCAAGCTGTGTACCAGCGTCGGACTGCCGATCAGCCAGAGGTCTTTGCCGGGCTGCGCCTTGATGCGCGCCAGTTCTTCGGCGAAATTCTCGCGCAGCACGACCGTCTTCGCCCACGCCGGTTGGTCAAGCGTCGTCGAGACCACGATTTTGGTCGCGTCTTGCAGCCACCGGGCGTGATCGCGGGCACTTTCCTCGCTGTTGGGGTCGTCGAGCACGGTGGGCCAGTAGCTCGCCATCATCTCGAAGGTCTTGCGTCCGTAGATCGCGGTGTCGGTGGTGGCGTGGAGTTGATGAACGTGGGCTTCGAGGTCGCCGTCGAAGCGAATCCAGTCCATTTCCCCATTCGGTCCCGCAACGAAGCCGTCGAGTGATACGTGCATCAGCAGGATGATTTTGCGCATCAGATTTGCTCCTTCGGTTGTTGATCCTGATGATTTCAGGATACGCGAAGGGGCGCGTTCAGTCTTGAACAAAACGGACAACTTAGCCGGGCGAGGGAATTGACTGCGGTGCGCGGGCAATCTGGGCAGGCGTCTGCCCGTAGAAACGCTTAAGCGAGCGGGTCAGATGGGGCTGGTCGGCGTAGCCGAGTTCGTAGACGGCGTCCAGAATCGGAACGCCTCGTTCAAGCAGCGCCGCCGCCTGCTGCGCCCGCTCGATCTGGCGGATCGAGACCGGGGTCAGCCCGGTCGCCTGCCAGAAGCGGCGGCGGATCGTGCGCGACGAATACGCCTGCGGATGCCCATCCAAGGCGGCGGCGACGACCGGATCGACGACCAGCGTGCCATCGCGGACGAGACGTTCAACGAAGGTTTCGACGTTGTCGAAGCTGGGAAGCTGCCACGCGGTCGAATTGAGCCAGAACGACTTGCCGGACGACTCCGGCAAGCCGACGATACCATCGACCAAATCGCTGGCGGGAATGGCGGGCATGAAGATGCCGTGCTTGAGTTTGATGACGAGGTATTCCGCACCTTCGAATTGAGTCTTGGTGACTGTTTTAGAGGTTGCGCCTTCGACGGTGACGTTGACCTTGCCGTTGTATTTGGTAAAGAGGAAATTCCAGTGACTATCCGCCGGGCAAACGGGCATGTAATCCTGCTCGACCCGACCACGCCAGATGACTTCGACGTAGGGCGAGTCGGATAGTCTTCCCTCGAAAATAGCACTCATCGCGCGGTCTCCCACTCAAGGGCTATAGATTCAATGTCATGAAGGATTGGCGGTGTGATGGTTAAAGCCCATTTTAGCGCAAGTAGGCTTACACAGGTTAACATCGCAGACTTAACATCGCCCGGCTTTTGGGGTATGATTCGCCGGGTTTCGCCCTGATCTTTGGAGTTTAATCTTATGCAGAATAGCGGTAAGCAAGCCAGTATCTATTTAGGTGTCTTCTTAGCAATCGTCATGGCTGCCGGTGTGGTGCTGCCGCTGCTGCGCCAAGATGCTGCATCGACCTCCACAAGCACCCAGCCGACGGCGACGGCAATTGCGACCTTCCCAGCGCCGCCCGCCGACTTTAGCACGATCAGCTTCAACCAAGTCTACTTACATCCGAGCGGCATTTTCAGCATCGGTCAGCCCGATGGCTGGACGGCGAGCGAGCCGAACAAGGGATCGTCGATCGCTCAGGTCAACCTGATCAACAACACGCAGTTAGCGGTGGTAGACGCTTACGTCGAAGCGCCCGGCACGCCGATCACACCGGATCAGCTTTCCGACCACTTCAGCGAAGCCGTCATCAACGCGAGTTGGGCGAACTTCAGCACGTGGGAAGAGACCAACCGCAGCATGGACGGCGACCGGCTGGTGATCGACTTCAGCGTCGTGCTGCAAAGCCGAACCTTCGTCGCCCGCCAAATCGTCTGGACCGATGGCACGTGGATTTACGTCGTGCGCGTGCTCGTCCCCGAAAACGCCACCGATTACCTGCGCTTCCTGCTCGACAGCTTCGTCAAATCGCTCGATCCGCAGACCGAGTTCCAAGGCACCCCGCTCGAATGGAGCGCCTACTACGACCCGGACGTCAGCCACATCATCCGCTATCCGTCCGATTGGTCGGTTACGGACAGCGCGCCCGGTCGCCCGACCAGCATCAGCAGCGCTGAAGGCAGCACCCGGCTGCGCGTCGAGTTGAAGGCGAACACCAGTATCGCCGACGAAGCCGCCGCAACCGCCTACGTCGAAGCCGAACGCAGCGGTATCAAGGTGATCAGCGTCGAGCCGGTCACGCGCGGACTGGGGCAAGGCTTCTCGGTCGCCTACACCTATACGACCGTTGACGGCGAGCAGGAGAGCGGACTCGCGGTGCTCTTGAATGGTCCTGACGGCACGCTGCACAGCGCCAATCTGCTGTTCTCGGCGAGCAACATCGACCTCAACACCGCCCAGCTCACCGCGCCCAGCGCCGACGCGACGCCCGAAGCGACCGCCAGCGCCGGTGGCGACGCTCAAGCCTATATCCTGCTGGCGGAAGTCATGAACACCTTCTACGTGATCGAGCCGCTGAATCTGTCAGCGCAGTCGCTCCCGGCGACGCCGACTCCGCTGCCGACATTCGCGCCCACATCCGAGCCGACGCAAGAAGTGACCGCCGAGGCGACGATGGAAGCGACAGCCGAAGCGACCATCGAGCCGAGCGCCGTCGCGACGCCGGAACCGACTGCTGAAGCGACCGCCGCGCAGTAAAAAAATGACCCCACCCCCAGCCCCTCCCCGATTTCAGGGAGGGGAGAGGACAAAAACACTAAGCACGGAGTTTTCCCCCTCGCCCCACAAATGGGGCTGAGGGGTTGTAGGGGCGTTATATATAACGCCCTACTCCGTATCTAATGGTCAAGCTGCACTATAACGCTCGTTTTTTCCCTACGCTTTCTAATCCCCCACGACTTCAACCACTGCTTCCGGCACGGCGACCACCCGCCGCGACCCACGCGCGATCAGCCAGACGACCGGCGCCAGCAGCAGCGCGCTGGTGCTCAACGCCGCCCGCAGCCCCAACCGATCCCCAATCAAGCCGACCACCGGACCACCGCCGATCTGCCCGACCGCGTCGATCTGCCCCAAGCTGGAGAGCATGGTCGCGCGGATGCTGGAGTCGATGTGCTGGTTGGTCCACGTCGAGAACAGCGGCTCGGTCGTCCCGCGCAGCGTATTGATGACCAGCAGCGCGATCAACGCCGGTACGAACTGCCCAACCAGCGCGAAAGCCAGCATCGCCGCGACGATGGCGCCATAGAGCAGCATCAGCGTCCGCGAAACAAGGCGCTGATCTTTGGTATCGACGCGCCGCCGGATGACTTCGGTCAGCAGCGCCACCAGCAGCATACTCCCGCCGCTGATGATGCCGAACCAGACCACCGGCGGCAGCGTCCCCAAAGCGGGCAGCCCGACGTCGTCGAGCAGGTGCGCCCGCCAGAGCCGATCGTAGCCCTCGCTGTACAAGCCGAGCACCAGCCCGACCGCCAAGAACGTCACCAAGATCGGGCGCAGCCGCACCAGCTTGACCGTCGCCCGGACGGTGCGCGCCATCGACGCCCACGACGAGCCGCGTTGATCGCGCGGGAGCGGCTGAAAACCGGTCTCCGGCATGACCACGATCAGCAGCACCGTCAGCGCGACGAAGGTCACGCCACCGGCGACCACCGGCAGCGCCAGCGCGATACTGCCGAGCGCCACACTCACCGCGATCCCGACGATGCCGCCGATCTGCCCGGCTTGCGATCCACGCATCAGGACGTGCCCCATACGTGCCTCACCCACTTCGTCGACGATCCACGCTTCCAGCGCGCCGCTGATGAAGGTGATGCCGATGCCCCAAATCACTTGACTGAGCAGCACCGCCCAAAAGAACGGCAGCGACCCCTCAATCATGAAGCCGCAGCCGATCAGGAAGTAGCCGATCAGCACCGAGAGGCGGCGGCTGTAGAGATCCGCCACGATGCCGGTCGGGATTTCGAATAAAAACGCGGTCGCCTCCAAGGTCGTCCCGACGAGGACGAGCTGTAAAGGCGTCAAGCCGACGACCTCGCCCTGATAGACGAGGTTGAGCGTGAAGATCACCGCGAACGCGAACGCCGAAACGCCGCTTAAGATCAGATAGACGCGATAAGCGTCCCATTTTGCCCAACGCATAGAGATCAGCGCCTCACTCGCTAAAGTGCATAGATGTTATCGAATTGTAGGAATGCGAAAACAGGGGATACCGGCAGCATCCGCCGCGAGTGGGGCAGCCATTCAGTTGGCGAGGAAAAAGCGAATCACACTAAAGCAGTGATCCGGGTCATCGGTTGAAGCTTAGGCAGCACCCTCACAGTATCCGTCGATCCATGCTTTGGGGGTGAAGACTGTCATATTCGCTCTACTCCTCATTCGAAAGATTGGCACAGCATAGCATGGTAACGAGAGACGGTCAAGCAGTTTGCGGGGTCAGAAGGCGGATCAAGCGGGCGCTGGCTTCGACCCCACCCCCAGCCCCTCCCCGAATTCAGGGAGGGGAGAGTGCCTTCTCCGTTTCAGATGTAGCTGGTCAAATTTGATAACTTCTCGACACAGCAGAGGTGTTTTATGAACTTTTAAAAATGAGTGCAGCGTATGTTCCTTCTCAAACCACCGCTTGTCTCCCCTCTCCACGATGTGGAGAGGGGGTAAAAACAGGTTACAAAGGGTGTTTAAAGTCCCCTCTCTATGTAATGGAGAGGGGATTTAGGGGTGAGGTAAGCGTAGAGTTAAAAACCTACCCCTGTTAGACGGGGGTGAGGGGCTGTAGGGGCGCAGCGTGCTGCGCCCGCTCTTTATCCATCGGCATTAAACATCACGCTGTGCTCTGCACGACAATATCCCCAATAACCGCCCTATTCCCACTGCCCGAAATGTTGTCAGCGCTTTTGCGATAGGAATACAATACCCTGAGGGTAGTTAAGCGGGCTTTAAGCACAAGCGAGGAACACTCATGACGCCTCAAATCATCACCGAGCGGCTGACGTTGACCGCCGTACCGCAGCAAGTCGCGCGCGCGGCGAGCGCGGGCAAGCGCCAGCTCGAAACGCTGATCGGCGCGCATCTCGACGACGAATGGATGGACGAAGACGGTCGCGGACTGCTGAGCTATTACGATTATCAACTGCGCGAAGACCCGACCATGATCGGTTGGGGGCTGTGGCTGATCATGCACACGCACGAGCGCGTCGTCTTCGGATCAGCCGGCTTCAAGGGCAAGCCAGACGATCACGGCGAGATCGAGATCGGCTACGGCATATCGCCGCGCTACCGACGGCAGGGCTACACCTACGAGGCGGCGCAGGCGCTAGTCGATTGGGCGTTCGCGCACCCGGAAGTCAAGCAGTTGAACGCCGAATGCCTGCCCGACAACAAGGGATCGAAGCGCATCCTCCAAAAACTGGGACTGAACAACGTCGGCATCAAGGGGGGCTATCTGTGGTGGACGCTGCAACGGTGAAGCCGATCAGCCGTATCAACCACGTGCAGATCACGATCCCCAAGGGCGATGAAGCCGCCGGACGCGCTTTTTACTGCGACGTGCTCGGCTTGCGCGAGATCGCCAAGCCGGAGTCGCTGGCAGGGCGCGGCGGCTTCTGGCTGGAACTGGGCGACCAGCAAGTCCACGTCGGCACCGAGATCGGTTTCGACCGCCTGACGACCAAAGCTCACATCGCCTATCAAGTCGACGACATCACCTACTGGCGCGACCGTCTCCAAGCCTCCGGCGCAGTGATCGGCGACTCGGTGCCGATCCCCGGCTACGAGCGCTTCGAAACCCGCGATCCGTTCGGCAACCGCATCGAAATCATTCAACCCCTTGAGGAAACCCTATGAGCCAGTGGCACGCATTCGAAGACGGCGAGACGATTGGCATGACCGGCGCGGAAGGCGGGCGGATTATCGCCGACGAGCAGCACGACGGCGGCGCGCGGATCACGCTGGAGCGCGACTGTCTGCGCGCGCCTTACGCGATCACCAGCACGATTTACGGCTGGCTGTATCACACCCGCTTCATCGCCGACGAGCCGACGGCGAAACAGGCTTACGACGACATGAAACCGGCGCTGGAGCAAATCGTCGCGCTGCTGCCGAGCGCAGCCGACGGCGACGAAACCCCCGACGCCGAGCAGATGGAGCAAGCCGTTGCCGACTTCGCCGAGGAGTTTGCGTAAGCAGTAGTAAAGGGCAATAACGAATGATCTTGCGGGGCGCGGATAACGTGTCATTTACGCTGGAGATCGTCAGCTATCAGTTTTCAGCACCTGCTGATCGAGATGACGCCAATTGGCTCGTCATAAAAGGTCAGCTTGCCGGAACCGCACGTGACTGGTTTTTCACCGAACCCTGCTTACTTACATTCGAAGCGGAACAACTGCTGCAATGGCTGAAGGCAGTTATTCAGCGTAACGCGATGCAAGCGATCAGCTTCTTAGAACCTGAACTGAGCTTTTCTATTTTGGAGTATTACGCCTCAGGCGTGAAGCTACATCTGAGCGTTCAATCTTATGATAAGGTTGACCGTGATTGGAAACAGTATCCCATCAGCTTGAACTTGTCTGACGAGAATTTGAGATGTGCCATGCAGGAATGGGAAAGCGAAATAACTCGCTTTCCTGTCCGCTCATAAAGTAGTTAATGCAGATTAATTACTAGATACGGAGAACAGGCGCAGCGCGCTGCGCCCCTACTTCGCCGAAGAGTTTGCGTAAAGCTCAAAGCGGTGCAAGTAGGCACGAGGGCGTTTAAAAACACCTCGGCTGTGTCGAGAAGTAATCAAAATTGACGACTTATACTCTAAACGGACGAATGCACTCTCCCCTCCCTGAATTCGGGGAGGGGAAGCGCAGCGGGGGTGGGGTCAAAGCGCACTTTGCGCCCCGTCAAATCCTCGCATCTCCCCACAAACGGACTCATAGCGTAGATCGCCGTTTGGCGGCATAGTCTCCGGCACGGACGTTTACCGTTTAGGCAAGGAGCTGACGCCATGTACCGGATCGCTATCGCTGGCATCGCCACCGAATGCTGCACCTTCTCGCCGCTGCCGACCCGCCTTGAGGGATTTCGCATCTGGCGCGGCGATGATCAAATCGCCCAATATCCGTTCCTGAGCAAGTTCCCCGACGCCGAGATCATCCCGGTGGTGCTGGCGCGCGCCATCCCCGGCGGACCGGTCGAAGCGAGCGCCTACCAGACGCTCAAGACCGAATTTCTCGACGGCTTGAAAGCGGCAGGGGCGCTCGACGGCGTGTTCCTCGACATGCACGGCGCGATGAACGTCGCCGGGATGGACGACGCCGAAGGCGACTGGATCACGGCGGCGCGCGCGGTCGTCGGACGCCGACTGCCTGATCAGCGGCAGCTTTGACCTGCACGGCAACATCTCGCAGCGCGAAGCCGACGCGCTCGACATGCTGACCGCCTTCCGCACCGCCCCGCACGTCGATTACATGGAGACGCGCGAGCGCGCCTTCACCCTGCTGATGCAAAGCCTCACCTCCGGCGTGCGCCCGCACACCCTGCGCTTGACCGTCCCGGTGGTGCTCCCCGGCGAGAAGACCAGCACCGAATGGGAGCCGGGCGCATCGCTCTACGCCGCGCTGCCGGAAAGCGACGCCGTTGACGGCGTGATCGACGCCTCGATCTTCATCGGCTACGTCTGGGCGGATGAGCCGCGCGCCAGCGCCAACATCCTGATCAGCGGCACCGATGACGCCGCCATGCGCGGCGAAGCCGAGAAGATCGCGCAGCGCTTCTGGGACGTCCGCGATCAGTTCGCTTTCGGTGTGCAGGCGGGCACGATTGACGAGTGTATCGAGTGGGCGATGGCGGCGCCGGAGCATCCGGTGATCATCAGCGACAGCGGCGACAACCCGACGGCGGGCGGCTGCGGTGACGTGCCGATCTTCCTCGAACGGTTGATCGCGCACAACGTGCCCGACGCGGTGGTCGCCTGCATCGGCGACGCGGCGGCAACCGAGATTTGCTATCAGGCGGGCGTCGGCAAGGTGGTTGAATTATCGCTCGGCGGCAAGCTCGACCCGGTGACGAGCCAGCCGCTCCCGGTGAAGGGCGAGGTCGTGCTGCTCGTGAAAACCGACGACCTCAACGAGCGGCAGGCGGTCGTCGAGATCGGCGGCGTGCTGGTGATCGTCGCGCAGCGGCGGCGTCCATACCACACCATCGCCGACTTCCATAAGGTGGGCATCCAGCCGAACCAGCACAAGATCGTCGTGGTCAAGGTCGGCTATCTGGTGCCGGAACTCAAGGCGATCGCGGCGAAAGCCCTGCTCGCGCTCAGCCCCGGCGCGGTCGATCAGGACATCGAGCGCCTGCCCTTCCAGCGGATCACGCGCCCGGTCTACCCGCTCGACAAGGACATGACGTGGAGTCCGCAGGCGTAGCGAGTCGTGCTAGAATGAGGTTGACCTCGTTCGATTGGGCAGAGGATTAGTCCTCATGGCATTAAATGCAGAGTCCAAACCGGCTGAGCGGCTCCCGGTACGGCTGTCGATTGAGCTATCGGCGGCGGCTTATCGCGCGGTGCTTCAGCTTTTGGCGAACGGCGAAACCGCCGCGACGGTCGAAGACCTGATCGGTGCGCTGGAAGATCAACTTGACGACGTGCTGCTGCAAGCACTCAAGGACGTGACCGGCACGGATCCCGCCGGAAATACGTTTGCCCAAGAGATCGAACTGCGAATCGTTCAGGGGAGCGCAATCGCCGACACAGATGACGACGATGAACCCGATCCGGTCGAAGGCTTTCGGCAAGCATGGCACGACGCCATGACCGGCAACGTCCACCCGATCAGCGAGCTTTGGGCGGCACTAGATGCCGAAGACGACGCAGCCAATGGCTAGAATTGACTATGCGGCATACTTCGAACGAGCAGCAAAGCGCCTAAAGAAAAAGTATCCGCATATTTCCGCTGATCTTCACCCACTGGTTGATCAGCTTGAACGAGGAGAAACGCCCGGCGATCAGGTGCCGGGCGTTCGCCACCCGGTTTACAAAGTGCGGATTAGAAACCGGGATGCTGCTCGCGGCAAGAGCGGCGGTTATCGCGTCATTTACTATCTGAAACTGCAAGATCACGTTGTACTGCTGACCATTTACACCAAATCTGAACACTCAGATATTCCCGTTCACCTCATTCAGCAAATTATCGACGAGCTGTAAAACCAACCGCGAAACAATCCCCCAAAATCCGTGAACTTTTCGCCATCGATCTTGTAGTAGGGTGTAGAGAGACGATGCGAACGGGATCATGGCGACCGACGAAGCAATTGGCGCAGCAGTTACAACAAGGGGATCGTGCCGCGCTCGGCGAACTGGTCGAGCGGCATTACGATCCGCTGCTGGGCTATCTCTACCGGCTGGCGCGCGGCGACCGGGCGCTGGCGCAGGATCTCAGCGCAGGAGACCTTTCTGCGCGCCCTGCGCGGCATCGACGGCTATCAGTATCCGCGCCCGTTCAAGCCGTGGCTGTACGCGATTGCGACGCACCTCGCCCGCAATCACTACGCCGCCGCCGACACTCGCCGCGCCGATAACCCCGCCGAGGATCAGGAGTACGGCGCGGACGATCCACCCGACGCCGCGCTGATCGCCGACGCGGAGGCGCAAGCCGTGATCGCCGCGCTCGATACGCTGCCTGACGCGCAGCGCGAGGTGGTTTTACTCTACTTTTACCAATCACTTTCGCAGCAAGCGATTGCCGACGTGCTGGCGATCCCATTAGGGACGGTCAAGTCGCGCCTGTTCAACGGCGTCAAGCGTTTGCGCGAACGGATGGAGGCGCTCGACTATGTCGAGTCAAATGATGTCCCCGAACGGTAAGCATCCAGAGGAAACCCCGGAAAACGTCGGCTTCGATGAAGCTGCGCAGGTCGGCGCGTTCCTGCACCGCTGGCGCGATCCCGCCCCCGATCCGGCGGCGAAAGCGCAGTTGCTCAGTCTGCTGGCGGCGGAGATGGAGGCACAGCAAGTACTGACCCCACCCGCGCATCGTGTCGAGGCGCAGCCGGTTTTGAAGTCCCCTCGCCCCATGGAGAGGGGATTTAGGGGTGAGGTGAACCGGGTGGCGTGGGCGGGGCTGATCCTGCGGGCGCAGGTTCAGTTGGTGCATCCGGCGACGTGGGCGGCGTCGGCGCTGGTGATCGCGCTGGGGGCGCTGGTGACGCTGATCCTCTACCGACCGGCGCAGAGCGGCGCGGAACTGCCGCTGGTGATCATCGCGCCGCTGGTCGCTGCCTGCGGCGTCGCCTTCCTGTACGGACTGGAGACCGATCCCGCGCTCGAACTGCAACTGGCGACGCCGGTCGCGCCGCGCGTGATCCTGCTGGGGCGGCTGGCGCTGCTGTTCGGCTTCAACCTGCTGATCACGCTGGTGTGCAGCGTCGGGCTGGCGCTGACGCAAACCGGCATCTCGCTCGCGCCGCTGATCGCCGCGTGGCTCGCGCCGATGACGTTTCTCTCGGCGCTGGCGTTTCTGCTGAGCGTGATCTTCTTCGACTCGCTGGCGAGTGTGCTGATCAGCCTGCTGTTGTGGGTCGGCGCGGCAGCACGGCATTTCGTCAGCTTGGAGCCGTTTTTCTTGCCGGACATGCTGCAAATTTCGTATCAACCAATCATGCTAATGGCGGCAGCGCCGCTGGTGCTGCTGGCGCTGTGGCTGGCGGAGCGCGAGGAGCGTTTCCCCGGAGGTGCAGATTGACACAAACCAAACACTGGGCGCTGGCGTGGCGTTTCAGCCTGCGAGCGAGCGGCTGGCTGCTGGCGTTGATCGCCGGGGTGCTGCTGATCGCGCGGGTGGCGATCGCGCTGGCGAATTCCGAACTCGCCGAGAGCACTTTCGCCAGTTTCGAGGTGATCGTCCCGCTGATCGCCGGGCTGCACGCGGCGCTGCTGTTCGCGCCGGACGACGAACCGGCGCTGGAGCTTTTGCTGGCGGCGCCGCGCCCGCCGGTTTACCTGATCTACGAGCGGCTGGGCGTGCTGATCGGCTTGCAGGGCGGGCTGGCGCTGATCCTCTCGCTGCTGGCAGCGCTGACGCAGGGCGCGAATCTGCTGACCCTCGTGATCGTCTGGCTGCCGCCGACGGTCTGCATCGTCGGCTTGTGCCTCGCGGCGACGATCTATGCGCGGCGCACCGCGTTTGGCGTTCTTGGCGGCGATCATGATCTGCGTGGCGATGGCGTTCGGGCGCGAGGTGATCCTGCCGGTGTTCCCGGACTTGTGGTTCCTGATCTTCTACGTCGATCCGGGCATGGTGACGGCGGATCAATACCTGATCAACCGGCTGTTTCTGCTGGCGGTCGGCGGGATCGCGCTGGGGCTGGCGCTGTATCGGATGCGCGACGAGGAGAAGCTGCTCGGCGGTGAGGAGGACAAAAACGGATGAGCAAAATCGGGGCAATGGTGCATTACGAACTCCTGATGGCGTGGCGACGGCGCAGTCTGCCGATTTTGTGGGTGCTGCTGCTGGCGGGTATCGTCGGTTTCGCGCTGCTGATGCGCAGCGTCAACGAAAAGACGCCGGTTTACGACGACGTGACGCAAGTCTTGACCAACGCCGACGCGCCGGAGTGGGCGCAGGGGATCAACCCGGTGGTCGCCAGCCATACGATCACGCTGGGCAACCTGATGATCGCCGGGATGATCTTCTACACCGTCGGCGTGGTGCTGCTGATGGCGGAAGTCATCCCGCTGGATCGGCAGTTTAAAGTCCGCGAGCTGCTGGATACCCTGCCGCTCAGCCGCGCGAGCTATCTCGCCGGAAAAATCTTGAGCATGTGGGCGGGGCTGCTGCTCGGCACGGTGCTGGTCGGCGTGATCGCCGCGCCGCTGGTCTGGCTGATCCTCGGCGCGTATGACCTGCGCGTGTTCGCTGCGTTGTGGATCGCAATGCTGCTGCCGGAGAGCTTCGCGGCGGCGGCGCTGACGGTGCTGGCGGCGTCGTTCGTCGGCAGCCGTCGGGCGGCAGTGATGATCGGGCTGGTGGTGCTGCCCTTCGTGCTGGTGCTCTCGTTCACGTCGGTCGTCGCGTTCGCGGGCGTCGGCGCGCTGATCGAGCCGATCTACGCGGTCAGCATCATGCTGCAACCCGGCGCGGAGTCCAACGCCGTGATCGCCGAGCGGATCACGAACGCGGCGATCCTGTTCGTCGGCGTGATCGCCGCCGCGTGGCTCGGCGTGTGGGGCTGGGGACGATGGCGGGAATGACCTCACCCCCCGCCCCCCTCTCCGTAGGGCGAGGGGGAGAAAGAAAAAGCAACCTCACCCCGACCTCGGAACTTCGGTCGTGCCCTCTCCATGCAATGGAGAGGGCGGCTGAGCGCCAGCGAAGCGGGTGAGGTGAGAAGAACGGAAATGACGGGCGAGGCATGCCTCGCTCCTACAAACGAGCATCGAAACAGATTGATATGAGCGAGGGTGACGAGCGATGATCGAGATTGAGAAGCTGACGAAAACCTACAAGGGCAAGGTGAATGCTCTGAACGGTGTCGATTTGACGATTGGCACGGGGATGTTCGGGCTGGTCGGTCCGAATGGCGCGGGCAAAACCACGCTGATGCGGATTCTGGCGGGGCTGCTGCGCGCCAGCAGCGGGCGGGTGACGGTCTTCGACATGACCTCTCCACCCACGCCGGACGCCAGTCTGCGAAAGCCCATTTGGGATATCTTCCCCAAGATTTGGGCTTATATCCCAACCTGAACGCCTACGAATTTTTGGATTATATGGCGATCTTGAAGGGCATCACCGACAAGGGCGAACGCCAGCGCCAGATCGGCGATTTGATCGCCAAGGTGCGGCTGAGCGACGCGGCGGATCGGCGGCTCAAGACCTATTCCGGCGGGATGAAGCGGCGGATCGGCATCGCGCAAGCGCTGCTCGGCGACCCAAAGCTGCTGATCGTGGACGAGCCGACGGCGGGACTCGACCCGGAGGAGCGCGTGCGCTTCCGCAATCTGCTGGCGGACATGGCGAGCGAGCGGACGATCATCCTCTCAACCCACATCGTCGAGGACATCAGCCAAAGCTGCAACGACCTCGGCGTGCTGCGCGAAGGTCGGGTGCTGTTTCGCGGCGCACCGGGGGCGTTGATCGAGCGGGCGCGCGGGCACGTCTGGATGCTGACGACGGCGGCCGGTCAGCGCCCTGACGATCGGCTGACGGTGGTGTCGTCGCTGCAATTGGCGAATGGCACGCAGTATCGCGTGGTCGGCGATGCGGCGGGCTACAGCGGAGCGGAGCCGGTCGAGCCGAGTCTCGAAGATGGCTATCTATGGCTGATGCAGGGGCAAGAGCGGGTGGCGGTGTAGACCTCACCCCTAGTCCCCTTCTCCCTAGGAGAGGGGATGAAAGCGATCTACTGCCGCGTTCTTTTCCCCTCTCTTAGGGAGACGGGCGGCAAACCGAAGGGTTGCGGGGGTGAAGTAACTAGCTGATCCCGTGATCCGCCTTGATCAGGTCAGCGCCGCGCTCGGAGATCATCATGATGGCGGCGTGGCAGTTGCCCGACGGCACAACCGGCATCACGCTGGCGTCGGCGACGCGCAGCCCCTCGACGCCGTAGACGCGCAGCTGCGGATCGACCACCGCCATCTCGTCCAAGCCCATCTTGCACGACCCCGCCTGATGGTGATACGAATCGGCGTTGTTCCGGGTGAATTCGAGCAGGTCGGCTTCGGATTTGACGTCGGGACCGGGCATCAATTCCTCGCCCACCCAGTCGGCGAACGCCTTGGTGTGGAAAATCTCGCGCCCCAGCTTGACCGCATCCTTGAGCCGCACAAGGTCGGACTCAGCGCCGAGATAGTTCGGGTTGATCAGCGGCTTGGCGAGCGGGTCGGCGCTGGCGAGGCGAATCCAGCCGCGCGACATCGGGCGGACGACGCCCGGTAGAATGCTGACCGAGTTGGGATGTCCCTGCCCGACGATGATGCTGAAAGGCACGTGGACGAAGCCCATCTGCAGGTCGGGACCGACCCAACCGGGGTCCGACTTGAGGAACAGCGCGCTTTCCGAGAGGTTCTGTTTGCCCTGCGGCACCGGCTGCTTGCACTCGTAGATCAAGCCGGTCAGCACGTGATTGTGGAAGTTCTCGCCCACGCCGGGAACATCCGCGACGACCGGGATGTCGAACTGCTTGAGCTGTTCGGGATTGCCGATGCCGGAGAGCAGCAGCAGTTTGGGCGATTCCAGCGCGCCGGTGCTGACGATCACCTCGCCGGTAGCGCGGGCGGTCTTGGTCTCGCCGTCCTGCACGTACTCGACGCCGACGCAGCGCTTGCCTTCAAACAGCAGGCGAGTGGTCTGCGCGCCGGTCTCCAGCGTCAGGTTCTGGCGCACGCCGAGGAATGGCTCAAGGTAAGCTTCGTTCGCGCTGTGACGCTTACCGTTCTTGACGTTGATGTGATGCCAGCCCGCGCCTTCCATGTTGGGACCGTTGAAGTCGTCGGTATAGGGGAAGCCGAGTTCGAGGCAGGCGTCGATGAAGGCTCGCGAGGTCGGGTTCGGGTCGTGCAAGCCGGCGTTGATGACGCTCATCATGCCGCCCTCGCCAACCCAATCGCTGGTGTGGTCTTCTTGATCCTCGACCTTCTTGAAGTAGGGCAGCGCATCCTTGTACGCCCAACCGGGCGCGCCGCTGTATGCCCAGTTGTCGAAGTCGGAGACGTGACCGCGAATGTGCATCATCAGGTAGAGGTTGCTCGATCCGCCGGGCAGCTTGCCGCGCGGCTCGAAGGTCTGGCGACCGTTCAAGCCGGGCTGTGGAACGGTCTGATAATGCCAGTCGATTTCCGAGCCGAGCAGGGTGAACCACAGGGACGGATCGCGAACGTTATCGGGAATTTTGGGATAACCAGCTTCCAGCAATAATACTTTTACGTCGGGGTTTTCACTCAGGCGATTCGCCATCACAGCACCGCCGGAACCAGCGCCAACGACAATAAACTGGTAGTCGCTCATGGTCTTACCTCCAATAATTAAGTTTGGGAAGTTGGATTCACACATTATGCAGATCAAACGGGGCGGTTTGTCGATTGTCATACGTCACTTTTTTAACGTGACTTCCCCCCTAAATGCTGTGCGATAATGAAACCAGCGAAGCGACCGACGGAGTGACGATGACAACGATAACACTGCGATTTTACGCGCAATTGAATGATTTCCTCGCCTACCGGCGGCGGCAGGTGACGTTTCGGCACGAGTTTGAAGGCAATCCATCAGTCAAGGACACGATCGAGGCGCTGGGCGTGCCGCACACCGAAGTCGCGCTGATCCTCGCCAACGATGAGCCAGTCGATTTCGAGTATCACCCGCAAGCGGGCGACCGGATCAGCGTCTATCCGGCATTCGGCGACATCGAACTACCGGAAGCGATCCGCGTGCGACCAGAGGCGGGCGCGACGCAGTTCGTCGCCGACGTGCATCTCGGCAGGCTGGCAGCCTATCTGCGGATGCTCGGCTTCGACACGCTCTACCCGGAAGATTACCGCGACGAGGAACTCGCGCGCATCGCCAGCGAGGAAGACCGCATCCTGCTCTCGCGCGACCGGGGCTTGCTCAAGCGGCGGATTGTGCGGCGCGGTTACGCCGTGCGCGCCGACGATCCTTGGGATCAGCTTGCCGAGGTGATCGAACGCTACGATCTGTACGACGCCATCGGTCACGCGCAGCGCTGCGCCAGCTGCAATGGCAGCCTCGAAGCGGTCGACAAAGCCGAGGTCTTCGATCAACTGCCCGCCAAGACCCGCGAGCATTACGACGAGTTCCAGCGCTGTACCGTCTGCGGCAAACTCTACTGGCGCGGATCGCACTACGAGCAGATCGATCAATTCGTGGCAAAGCTGCTCGCCGAGCGGTAGTTTTTCGCGGAAGCTATTTGCCGGGGTTACGCTGAGGTGCGGAAAGTGACCATCGCGCCACCGAAAGTGATCGTATCGCCGTCGTGGAGCGCACGCCCCTTTTCGGTGACCGGCGTGCCGTTGACTCGGGTACCGTTGGCGCTGCCGAGGTCGGTCAGCACCCAGACCGAGTTGATCAGGTCGAGGCGGGCGTGCGGGCGTGAGACGGACGAGTCTTGCAGGGCGATGTCCCAATCGGCATTGGTGGTCGCGCGACCGATGGTGAGGCTGTTGAGCAGCAGCGGGATGGTCGTATTCGCTTGCGCGCCGCTGGTGATGGTTAGGCGTCCGCCGCTGGTGGGCGTGACCCCCAAGCGCGTACTGTGCTCGGTGATCTCGCGCAGATCCTCGGCATCCATCAGCGCGTCGAAGCGCAGCAGCGGCACGTAGAGGCGGATCTCGTCGCCGGAGGTGAGCGGGAACGGCTCGGTCAAGCGCTGGTCGTTGACGAAGACGCCGTTGGCGCTGCCGAGGTCGGTGATCACGAACACGCCATCGCGATAGCTGATGCTGGCGTGCTGGCGCGAAACGTGCTGCTCGCGGATGCAAATCTCGTTGGACTCAAGCCGACCGATCCCGACCGTCGCCCCCTCTGCTAACGTCAATTCGCGGGCTTCGCCGGTCTCCGGGTCTTGCCACGTCACTTTCGCCAGCATCAATAGATCATCTGCCGCGTTCATCGCCTACCCTGAAGTTGAAATCAAACTGAGTGTTAAGTGCTCGCTTAAATGTAGCGCAAAAGCGATCAATTGGGAAGTTAGCGAAACCTCACCCCCTGCCCCCTCTCCACGTTGTGGAGAGGGGGTAAAAACAGGTTGCCAAGGGTCTTTAAAGTCCCCTCTCTATGTAATGGAGAGGGGATTTAGGGGTGAGGTCAGCTTTCGTCGCTGAAGAAATCTTCCATCGGGTCGGAGGGCTGCGTGAGCTGCATTCCGCCGAGGTCGCGGGCGATGGTCTCGATCAGCTTGGGCACTGCCCAGACCGCCGAGCCGACCTGAACGGCAGACGCGCCCGCCTCGATAAAGTCGCGCGCTTGCTGGGGCGAGTGAATGCCACCGGAGGCGATCAGCGGAACGGTGTTGATCCGCCGCGCGAACTGCCCGACCATCCGCAGGATCAACGGATGCATCAGCGGACCATAGATCCGTCCGGCGACGAGCCGCCCGCTGCGGTCGCGCGCCGTGCCGCGCGGCGGCGCAAAGGCGACCAGCGCATCCGCCCCGCCATCGACGGCGGCTTTGGCTTGATCGAGGGTCGCGCCGAAGGGCAGGCGCACCAGCAGCGGTTTTTCGGCGTGCATGGAGACGCTGCGGATGTACCACTCGATTTCCGCCGCGCTGATGTCGTCGCTCATGCCCAGTTCGATGGCGTCGATTGACTCCTCGCGGTCAAGCATGGCGACCGATTGGCGCACCTCGTCGGCTTTGTTGACGACGACGTGCGCGACCACCGGCATGGGAATCCGCTCCCAGACCGCGCGGTTTTCCTCGATCACTTTGGACAAGCCGGGGTTGGGCAGCCCGGTGTGAATCAGCACGCCCGAATTGACCGGGACGACGCGCGTGCCGGTCGCCGGACTCCACATCGTATAGGTCAAGGGATTGGTGACAAAAGCACCAAGAGCCGTGAGATCGATCAAGTCGTGGTATTGATCGCCATAGCCGAGCGTCCCCGCCGAGTTCATGACCGGCGTCTCGACGATCAGGCTGCGTTTGGATAGTCGCGTGATTCGAATTGCCATTGGTGTAAGTACCGATACTCCTGATCGAACAGCGAATCGACAATAACCCAAGTTTACACGAATCAGCAAAATAAGAGCTAGTTCCAGCCAATTTCGGTCGATTTGAGAAAAAATGCACAAAAGGTCCGGGGCGAATTTGTCACTGATCGATAATTGGCGAATCCATTTATTGATCTATACAATAGATAATCTATTACAAGCCGGACATATTTAGTCAAAGTTGATAAGTATGGGGTACGCTCATGGCAACTGAGGCACGCACCGCCACCCAGCTCGACGTGCGCGCCGAAGCGCCTCCGACCGATTACAGCGGCATCAAGACCGCGCTGCTCTCGGTGCTGCTGGTCGTCATGCTGGCGTTGGTCTGGGAGGGCGCGAAAGCCTTCGGCGCTGCCAATGATTACGCCTTGAACGTCGGCGGCACCAGCATCGACCTGACCATCCTCAACGACAGCCAACTTCCCCATCTCGCCGACATCGCCCGCGCCTTCAGCGAACCGGCACAGCGCAACGGCGATCCGCTTTACCTGATGCTGCTGCAAAATGGACTGTATACCTTCGGGGCGGCGCTGCGCGGCTTCCTGCTCGGCGGCGTGATCGGCTTCGCGCTGGCGATTGTCTTCGCGCATTCGTCACTGCTCCAGCGCGGGCTGCTGCCCTACGTCGTCGCCTCGCAGACCGTGCCGATCCTCGCGGTCGCGCCGATGGTGGTGATCTGGATGAGCCGCGCCGGTGCGGTCGAGTGGTCGGTGCCGATGATCGCCGCCTACCTGACCTTCTTCCCGGTGACGATCTACACCCTGCGCGGCTTGACCTCGGTGCCGGAGACGGCTTACGAACTGATGCAGACCTACGCCGCCAGCAAGTGGGAAATCCTGATCAAGCTGCGGCTGCCCAACGCGCTGCCGCAAATCTTCACGGCGCTGAAAATCTCGGCGACGGCGAGCGTCGTCGGCGCGATCATCGGCGAGCTGCCGTCGGGCATCCAGAACGGCTTGGGCATCGCTATTTTGAACTTCGCCCGCTACTACAACCAGTCGCCGCCGCGCCTGTGGGCGACGATTGCGGCGTCGGGCTTGCTCGGCATCCTGTTCTTCACCGTCATGGCGCTGATCGAGCGGGCGGTGGTCAGGTGGCGGGTAGAGGAGAGCGAGTAGCTGTTAGCTTTCAGCAGTCAGCTATCAGCTCAAGCACAAAACAAGCCTACGGCGTAGGGGCGTTATATATAACGCCCCTACAGACCTCACCCCCCGACCCCCTCTCCACTGCGTAGAGAGGGGGAGAAAAGCCCAAGATCGATGTTTGGGCGAAGGCAAGAACTTGCAGGACGAATTTGCCATCAGCTTTTTGCTCTGGCTGACTGCTGAAAGCTGATCGCTAAAAGCTAAAAGGTTTTGCATGTGCCCGCAATCATCAGCATCGACAACATCTCGAAGACCTTCCGCACGGCGGACGGCACGGTCGTCAACGCGCTGGCGAACATCAACCTTGAGGTCGAGAAAGGCGAGTTCATCTCGCTGATCGGTCCGTCGGGCTGCGGCAAAAGCACGCTGCTGCGCATCATCGGCGACTTGATCGTCCCGACGCAGGGCGCAGTGACGGTCAACGGCAAGACGGCAGCACAGGCGCGCAAGGATCAGGATTACGGCTTCGTCTTCCAAGCGCCGACGCTCTACGACTGGCGCACCGTCGGCAAGAACGTGCAGCTGCCGCTGGAGATCATGAAGTATTCCAAAGCCGAGCGGGTCGAGCGAACGCGCGAGATGCTCAAGCTGGTCGAGTTGGGCGAATTCGAAGACAAGTATCCGTGGCAGCTTTCCGGCGGGATGCAGCAGCGCGTCAGCATCGCGCGGGCGCTGGCGTTCCAGCCGCAAATCCTGCTGATGGACGAGCCGTTCGGCGCGCTGGACGAGATGACGCGCGAGCGCATGAACAACGAACTGCTGCGCATCTGGACGCAGTTCCCTGACATGACCGTGATCTTCGTGACCCACAGCATCAGCGAGGCGGTCTATCTGTCGTCGCGGGTGGTGGTGCTCTCGGCGCGACCGGGACGCATCGCCGAGATCGTCGACATCGACCTGCCCCGTCCGCGCAGTTCCGAGACGCGCGACCTCGACCAGTTCTTCCGCCTGATGAATCGGGTTCGCCACGCGCTGCACGAAGGAGTCAGCCCGTGAGCGCGATCAAATTCTCCCAGCACGCCAGCAGCGACATCGAGGCATCGTCGGACGCGATCTACGCCGAAGTCGCCGACAAGATGTTCGACAACCGCACCATGGGGCGCGATCTGCTGGCGCTGGCGGCGCTGTTCTTCGTGCTCGTCACCTACAGCATTCAAAATCCGCTGCTGCAGTACGGGACGCAGTTCGGCAGCGCCTTTCGCAACGCCACCCTGCAGCCGACCATCGCCGCCGGGCTGATCCTGTGCGCGGCGGTGCTGATCTACGCCAACCGCGGAGTACGGTGAGGCAGACAACCCCTTGTTATTGGGGAGCGCGATCGTGCTGAGTGCCTATACACTGATCGCAGCACTGGCGATTCTGCTGAGTTTCAACCTGTTCGGCGCACTGGTCGGCGCGCCGCAAGAATTGTTCACCGCACGCCTGACCGCCGACACGCCGACCGCGCTGCTCGATCAAGCGCTGCCGCTGGCGACCTTCAGCGAGTATCTCGCGCTGATCAGCATTGTGATCCTCTGGCAGCCGTGGAATCGCCTCTCGCTCTATCGTCGAGCGCTCCGCAAGCAGGGCGCGGCGCTCCTGATCGGGGTGCTGGTGGTGCTGTTATGGGAATTGATCATCTACGTCTTCAAGATCGAGCAGTTTTTGCTGCCGCGCCCAACCGTGATCGGCGCGACCTTTATCGACATCTATCCCAAGCTGATCTCGGCGGGCTGGAACACCTTCCAGAACGCCTTCTGGGGCTTCATGCTCGGCTGTGGCGCGGGCGTCCTGACGGGAATCGTCTCGTCGCGCTTCGTCAGCTTCAGCAAGGCGCTGCTGCCGGTCGCCATCATGATCAACGCGATCCCGATCATCGCGCTCGCGCCGATCTTCAACAACTGGTTCGGCGCGCTCAATCCGTTCTCGAAGATCGCCATCGTCGCGGTGATGGTCTACTTCCCGGCGATGATCAGCACGGTGCGCGGGCTGACTTCGGTCGATCCGCTGTCGCTGGAGTTGATGAAATCCTACGCGGCGCAAGCCGATGGACATCTTCCGCAAGCTGCGGCTGCCGAGCGCGCTGCCGTTCATCTTCTCGGCGCTGAAGGTCGGCACCACGCTGGCGATGATCGGCGCGATTGTCAGCGAATACTTCGGCGGATCGACGGCGGGCTTAGGCTGGCGCATCCGCGACGATGCCGGGTTGTTCAAATACCCGGAGGCGTGGTCGGCGATTTTCGTCGCCGCGCTGTTTGGCATCCTGTTCTATCTGGTGGTTTCCAGCGTCGAACGAGCGCTGCTGGCGTGGCACGTCTCGTTCCGCGAGAAATGAGTTAAAAGAAAAAAGAGGTACCGAGTGCCGAGTACTGAGTACTGAGTAAAAACGATCCTCTCCCGTCGTTCGCCTCCCCCTCTCCACTAGTGGAGAGGGGGTCGGGGGGTGAGGTCGCTTTTCACTCGGTACTCGGTACTTCGTACTCTGTACTTCACTTATTCGTTTTACAAGGAGGCGGTATGCGTAAGGTGATGGTTCTTGCACTCGCGTTGTTGCTCTTGGCGTCGTTCTCGCTCGCCGGAGCGCAGGATTTGACCCCCGTGAGCGTCGTGCTCAAGTGGGTTCCGCAGGCGCAGTTTGCCGGCTATTACGCAGCGGATGCGCTCGGTTACTATACCGATGAAGGCTTGGACGTGACGATTGTCCCGGCGGGCACCGACATCAACCCGCAGCAGTTAGTCGCGGCGGGCGATGCCGAATTCGGCACCGACTGGATGGGCAACATCCTCGCCACCCGTGCCACCGGACAAGACGTGATCAGCATTGCGCAGATTTACCAGCGCAGTGGTATGCGCCAACTGACGTGGAAGGACAGCGGCTTGACCACCTTCCCCGACCTCGCCGGTAAGGTCGTCGGCGTGTGGTGCTGCGGTAATCAGTTCCCGACTTACGCCGCGCTGACCAAAGCCGGACTCGACCCCGAAAACCCGGATGACGTGACCATCGCGCAGCAGGCATTCGACATGAACGCCTTCATCAACCACGAGATCGACGCCGCTTCCGCCATGACCTACAACGAAATGGCGCAGGTCTTGGAGACGGTCGGCGAAGACGGGACGTTCCCGGTCTACACGATGGACGACCTGAACGTGCTCGACTTCAACGACTACGGCACGGCGATGCTGGAAGACGGCGTGTTCGCCAATGCCGCTTGGCTGGCTCAGGACGGCAGCGAGGAAATCGCGATCAAGTTCCTGCGCGCGACCTTCCGCGGCTGGATCGAATGCCGCGATAATCCGGACGAATGCGTCGGTTTCGTGCTCGACGCCGGTCCGACGCTGGGCGCGGGACATCAGGCGTGGCAGATGAACGAAGTCAACAAGCTGATCTGGCCCTCGCCCGATGGCATCGGCATCATGGACCCGGCAGCCTTCGACATCACGGCGCAGATCGCGCTGGACTACGGCATCATCTCCGAAGCGACGCAGGGCGAAGGCTACGCCTATCGCACCGACTTGGCACAGGCGGCGCTCGACAGCCTGCAAGCCGACATGCCCGACCTCGACGTGACCGGCGCGGATTACGTCGCCCCGACGGTGGAAATCACGCCCAACGGCGAGTAAGTAGCAATCGTTCGCAGCAGCACAAGAGCGACTCAAGTCGAGTCGCTCTTTTTGTGACCCCTCACCCCCTGCCCCTCTCCCACGCAAGCGGGGCGAGGGGAGAAAACAAATACGCGCTCGATGCGCAATTGAAGTCCCCTCTCTATGTAATGGAGAGGGGATTTAGGGGTGAGGTAAGCGCAAAGTTAAAACCTACCCCTGTGGTTGCTTGGGGTGGGGTTTCGATTAGTTCACCACCCGCGTCGGGAGCGGCTGACCGCTCCACGGCGCTTGATAGCTCGGCTGCATCGAGTTCGACCGGCACCCACAAATACTGACAGGAGAGCAGGATCTTGTAATAGCCGCCGCTCTCGTCCGCGCCGATTACCCAGTAGGTGCCGGGGTTGAGCATCAATCCCGGCGAGACCTTCCCCGGCGCGTAGAACGCCTGCGTCGGCATCGGCAGGTCGCCGACGACCGAGCCATCCGGCAGCGCGGGACAGGTGCTCGTCACCACCTGCGGCAGCGCGGCACACTCCGGGACGAAGGACGGATCGAAGGTCGTGCGCGCGACTTCGCTGCCGTTCGACTGGACATAGCTGGCGATCTCAGAGCCGGAATGACCGGAATGATCGTAGAAGGGAAGGTCGTAGACTACGGTGGTAAAGGGACGTGATACCGGGTCGGGCAGATTGTCGTAGCCGGGAAAAGTGAGGAAAAAGGCGGACAGGGGCACGGATGAAGCAGCATCGACGGGATACGAGTAGGCATCGATGATGTTACCGCTGCCATCGAAGGTAAGCACCCCGAAATAGTCATAGCCGCCGCTATCATCGGTCAGATGCGCCACCGTATAGTCGATTTCGATCGGTGTGCCGCTGCAATGTCCTGTAGGCGCGTATTTCCCCGGAACGCTGAGCGTGACGCCGGTGAACGCCAGCGCGGTGAAACCGGAACTACTGAGCAACGCGACCAACACGAATACCGCCGCGAGACTCAGACGAGGTATTTTCACAGGTCCCTCCCTTACTATTTTATTGCGTTGTTCGAGTTGCTCTAAAATACCACCTTGTCTAATTTTGGGGTGGCTGAATTTCCTGAGCTTACGGTGAATGACGCCGGGGAAAGATGGCAGCAAAAAGGGCGCAGCGTGCTGTTCGCTGGCGAGGAGTCAAAAGGGCGCAGCACGCTGCGCCCCTACAAAAACATCCGATAATCCGTGTTAGCTGACGACGTTGGTCGGCAGCGGCTGTCCCGTCCACGGCGCTTGGATAGCTCGGCTGCATCGAATCGATAGGCACCCACAAGTATTGACAGGCGATCAGGATCTTGTAGTACTCGCCGCTGGCGTCTTGCCCCATGACCCAGTAGGTGCCGGGGTTGACAATGACGTTCGGCACGGTGATCTTGCCGGGGGCGTAGAACGCGATCTGCTCATTCGGCAGCGCGCCGACGACCGAGCCGACCGGCAGCGCCGGGCAAGTGCCTTCGCCGAAGGCTTGGTTGACGATGGTCACGTTCACGTCGGTGCCCTCGCCGAGGTAAGTGCAGGTGTAGGTGAGGGTGCTGCGATAGACCAGCTTACCATCGACCATCGTATCGCGTTGAAAGGCGTAGGTGTAGGGATCGGAGCCGTGATGGTCGGCGTCGATCACTTCAGTGCCCGATCCGCTGCCGCTCAACCCCGTGAGATCGCCGACGTAGCTGGACGCCCCATTGTCGATCTCATATTGATTGATCACGGCACCGCTGGCAGGGAGGCTGAACTCGTAATTCTGAGTACCAACGTGAAGATAATCGTCGCCATCAGCGCCACACTCATACCCGGTCGCCGACGTCCAACGCCAGTAATACTGGTCGGCGAAGATCGCCTGCGTCCCGACAACCAGAATCAGAAAGCCAATGACAGCTAGACCGAACACTCTAGTTCTGTGCGACAGCATCATGAACAGCCTTTCGACACTAATTTGAATAGGGAGATTCTGCCGTAGAGACCTCAGTAAGCGTCTCGATAGACGTTTCTGCTATTTTAGTCGGCAGACGTCCGAGAAAAGTTTCTCAAACCAATTCCTAACTTTTACGTTTTTTAGCTGCAAAAGCTCAACGGAAAAACGGTTCTTATGCTATATTGAAAGAAGATGCGCCGAATATCGTAAACTCGGCATTAAAAAGTGCGGTTAATTCGTTTTTTTCTAACTCCGAAAGGAAGGGCGTTGTGCGTCGATTTATCCTGATCCTTTGTGTACTGGCGTTACTATCTGCTGCGGTTGCGCCCGCCGCTGCCGCACCGAGCAGCCTGCAGGCGACTACCCAGTCCTACGGGCAGACAACCCACATCGTCGAGCGTGGCGAAACCCTCGCCATGATCGCCAGCTATTACGGCACGACCGTGCAAGCGATCGCCGCCGCCAACGGGATTTGGAACCCGAACTGGATTTATGCCGGTCAGCGCTTGATCATCCCGACGGG
This sequence comes from uncultured Chloroflexia bacterium, assembly GCA_963727545.1. GTDB lineage: Bacteria > Chloroflexota > Anaerolineae > Aggregatilineales > Phototrophicaceae > Flexifilum. Next base: position 195,560 of record CAVSGS010000006.1, on the reverse strand, counting down.
TGGCACCACCCCACCGCCGACGCAGACCACCTACTACATCGTGCGCTACGGTGATACGCTCGCCAGCATCGCCCGCTACTTCGGCACGACCGTCTGGGCGATCGCGCAGGCGAACAACATCTATAACATCAACTGGATTTACGCGGGCATGTACCTGACCATCCCGGCGGGCGGCTATCCACCCCCGCAGCAGACCGTGATCAGCTACGTGATTCGCCCCGGCGACACGCTGGGCAGCATCGCGGCGTCGTTCGGCACGACGGTACAGGCAATCGCCTCGTACAACGGCATTTGGAATCCAAACCGAATCTACTGGGGTCTGGTGATCCAAATCCCGGTTTATCAATGGTAGGCAGCTGAAGGGCATGATCAAACTCGTATGCAGCGTCCGGCTGACGCCGGCTATCCGGCTCGCGCTGTCGATCTTGCTGGCGCTGCTGCTGACGATCCCGGCGGTACAGGCACAAGACGCGACCCCAACCGACCAACGACCGGACAAAATCTACGTCGTCGCGCCGGGTGATAGTCTCGCCGCGATCGCCCGGCTCTATGACGTCAGCTTGACCGAGTTGATGGCAGCCAACGGCATCACCGATCCGAACCTGATCTTCGTCGGGCAGCGCTTGCGCGTGCCGCTCCCGCTGCCCGCGACGCCGGTCGAGTCGCCAACACCCCTAGCCACGACCGCACCAACGGCAGCGCCGCCGGCAACGCCGACCTCACTGCCAACGGTGATCGCCCCGGCGACGCCCAGCGAAACGCCGCTCCAAGTGATCCCCGTGACGCCGAGCGAGACGTCCACGCTGGCGGCATCGGCGACACCGCGCCCCGCGTCCGGGCTGCCCTTCGACGTTGGCGGGATCGTCGTCAGCTTCGATCAGGCGGAGTTCATGACCTCCGCCGGGCTGACGTGGGTCGGGATCGCGCTCCGCTGGCAGGCAGGCGACTCGGTGAACACGGCGCGGCGCGCTATCCAGACCGCTCACGAGCGCGGGTTCAACGTGCTGCTGCAAATCAGTGGCGACCCGCAGGCGATGCGCGCCAACCCGACCGGCTACAACGCGCAGTTTGCCGCCTACTTGGGCGAGATCGCCGCCTTCGCGCCGGACGCGATTCAGGTCTGGGACGCGATGAACAGCCCGGAGGCATGGGCGCACAACTTGATCGGACCGGGCAATTACGCGCAAATGCTGAGTGCCGCCTATCAAGCCATCAAGCGCGCCAACCCGGCGACGCTGGTCATCAGCGGCGGCTTGGCGCAGACGAGTGCCTTCAACGGCTGCACCGGCGACGGCTGCGACGACCTGCCCTATCTGCGCGGCATGGCAGCGGCGGGAGTCGGGCAAGCGGCAGACTGCATCGGCGTCAGTTACACGCTGGGCGCGACCGAGCCGACTAGCGTTACCGGCGATCCGCGCGGCGCGAATTACCTCTATTACTATCCGGCGGTGATCAGCACCTACGCCGGTATCTTCCCCGATAAGCCGCTCTGCCTGACCGATCTGGGCTATCTCGCGCCGGAGGGCACGCCACCGACCGGCTACGAATGGTCAGCCGAGACGACCCGCGCCGAGCAAGCAGCGTGGCTGGCGCAAACGGTCGAACTCGCGCGCGACACCGGGCGTATTCGCCTGCTGCTGATCGACAACGTCGACGCCACCGGGGACAACCTCGCCAGCAGCTACGCCATCGTCCGCGACGGCAAATGCCTCGCCTGCGATGCCCTGCGCGTGGTCAACTGACCTCAGCGTGAGGGGCTTGTAAAGCGTATTTGAATATTCCACAATTCTCGCGTAGGGGCGAGGCATGCCTCGCCCCTACAACTGCGCTGTCACGGCAGCGAGGATGATTTTTCCGATGGCTTCTAAAAACAATTTTGCCGAGCCGAGAAGTCATCAAATCTGATTCCCCCCACCCGAAACGGACGAAGGCACTCTCCCCTCCCTGAATTCGGGGAGGGGTCGGGGGTGGGGTCAGCTTGGGGCTTAACATACCGCCCTCTACTCCGGCGACTTGGGGCGCTTCGCCCGCGCGATCTCGATCTTGCGCAGATATTCGAGCACCTGCTCCGGCGGCAGATCGCGCCAATCGACGCCGAGCTTCTGCGCCAGCAGCCGCGCCGCCCGCCGGTAACGCGGATCGTCGCGAGACAGATCAGGCTTCATTTGCCATTCCGCCCGTCCAAATCTGCTAAAATCCGCTGGTATGCCTCGTTGATCTGCTGCATTCGCTCGGTCGCGCGCGGATCGGCGGTGAGGTCGGGATGCACCTTGCGCGCAAGGCGGCGATACGCCTGCTTGATCAGGTCGCGCTCGGTGGTCTCGGCGATGCCCAAGCGCTGATAGTAGACGCGCAGCGCCGGATTCGCCCGGTCAGCGATCGGTTGATTCGGCTGCGGTCGACTCGGCTTCGAAGTTGGCGACCCGCCACGCCCCGGCGATCGGCGGGTAGTCGGTGTGGATCATCTCGCCGACGACCTGCGTCGCGTCGATCGCGCCGCCGTAGCGCACCACGCGATCCGCGCCCTCGAAGTAGACCGGGAAGATATACAGGTCGGTGCCGAAATAGGCGTCATAGGCGTAGATTTTGCCGCCATGCAGCGCCAGCAGCGCCGCCATCCAGTCGTCGGGCTGATAGCGCATCCCATGAGTCGGCAGCAGATCCGACCAGATGATGAACAGCGTGTAAGCACCGACCAGCGTGTTAGCGCTGACGATGCTGCCGATTTCATGCAGGCTGATCGGACTCTCGATCAGGTAGATCAGGACGGTCTCGTTCGATTCGAGCGAGACGCGGATCAGGTCGCCGCCGTCGTCGACGACTTCGACGTGCGGGCGTCCGCGCTGTAACTCGCGGACAAGGCTGGCGCTGATCTGGTGGGTATCAAAGCGCATAAACGACGAAACTCTCGATTGACCGACAGATCGATTGCAATAGTTATACCACAGGCGATCAGAAAATGACGCTAAACCTAACGTCGGTTAGGGATAGGCTGGCTTCAAGCGCAAATTTCCCCGTGTAGGGGCAGGTTTGAGCGGTGAGTGTCGAAAAATCGCAAAACCTGATCATCTATGCCGGAAATAGACAGGGTACTCTCCCCTCCCTGAAGTCGGGGAGGGGTCGGGGGCTGACAAGGGTAGGTATTTTATTTACCTCACCCCCTGCCCCCTCTCCACTACGTAGAGAGGGGGTAAAAACAGCTCGCAGAAGGTGTTTAAAATCCCCTCTCCATGCAATGGAGAGGGGATTTAGGGGTGAGGTCAGCACAAAACTTAAAAACCTACCCCTGTCAGGAGGGGGTCGGGGGGTGAGGTTGCCAGTGTAGATCGCGGAATAAAAACGTAGGGGCAGGTCTGAGACCTGCCCCTACAAGGTGTTCGCTTGATTGCGGGCACATCATATCGTGCCCCTGCAACCCTCGTTACTCAGTCGGGGGATTTTCCGGCGGTTCCGGCGGAGCAGCGGCGGCTTCTTCGTGCGCGGCGGCATGCTCGTTCGCCGAGCGCAAGCGGCGCGAGACGAAGATCACGCCGACCAAGCCGACGACGGTCAGCGCCAGCACACCGATCCCGTTGCGCCCGCCGCCGACGACGTCGTCAAAGATGCCGGTTTCCGGCAGTCCGGTGACGGCGGTCGGGAAGGCTTGCGCGGCGATCGGCGTTAGGGTCGCGGTCGCTGCGCCGGGCGTGAATGCCTGTTGGGTCGCGTTCAGGAAGGCTTGAGCAATCGCGGTCGCGGTCAGGTTGATGCCGCTGACGCCGGGGGTGGGCGTCGCCACGATGCCAAGTGCCATGTCGATCAACGCCTGCCGGGTCGCCAGCGCGACCTGCGTCGCAATCGCGCCTTGAGTCGCAAAGGCGGGCGGCGTGCTGAACGCCTGCTGCGTCGCGACCGCCGCTTGCGTCGCCAGACCGCTGTAGGTGGCGACGGCGGCTTGCGTTGCGAAGCTCTCGCGGGTCGCTAGGACCGCTGCGGTCGCGGTTTCGTTCGCGCCTTGTCCCGCCGGGAGCAGGGCAACTTGGGTCGCCTGATCCGCGCGCGGCTGACCAACCGACATCAGCTTAGCCGTGGACGAGTCGCGCGGGAGCAACGCTCCCGGCGTCCCGGAATTACCGCTCAAATCCGCGCCGAGCGTGGCGAGCGCGCTCTGAGTCTGGCGGGCGGAGACGGTGGCAATCGCCTGCGGCGTGCCTAGAGCGGCTTGTGTGCCCAAACCGGCGGGGATAACTTCGGCGAGCGCCGTACCCAGCGCCAAGTTGTCGGCACTGCGCGATTGCAGTTCGCTGTCGATGAAGGCGATAGCAGTCGCGACCGCTGCCGACTGGTTGATCAGCGCTGACTGCGTGCTTTCCAGATGATTCCGCAGGTCAACTTCCGCCTGCGAGTCCATCAGCGAGTTGGCGATTTGGGTCGCGGCGGCGATGCGGGTGGCAAACGATTCTTGGTCGAACTGCCCCTGCTGGGTCGCAAAGGCGACCTGCGTCGCAAAGGCGCTTTGGAGATCGAGCGCGGGCGGCGCGGCTGTCGGCGGTTCGGTCGGCAGCGCGGTCTCGGTCGGCGCGTTCGGCGTCGGCGTGACGGTCGCGCGTCCGGCGATCGCCGTCTGCGTCAGCGCGCCCATCGCCAGCACCGCGTTCATGGTCTGGGTCATGTCGTCGGTCGGCGCGAGCGTCTCGGTCGGCGGAACTTCCGTCGGCGCGGGCGTCGGCGTCCACGCCGCAGCCGTTTGCGTCAGCGCGAAGTTGAGCGCGTTCTGAGTCGAGGTCTGCTGCGCGTAGAACTCGATGGTGGCGTTGTATTCCACGACCGCTTGGCTGGTCAGTTGGATCGGGTCAGGCTCGGTCGGGCGCGTGGCGAGGTAGAGCACCGCGACCAGCGCGACGACAAACAGCAGGATCATGATCCCGGCGAGGAAGACGAAGGTTCGGTTGGGACCGCGCTCCTCGCCCTCTTCCTCGATTTCGGGCATGTCGGTGTCGAACTCGTCGCCCAGTCCGGAAGGGAACCCTTCATCGTCGTCGAAATCAAATGGCTCGTTATCGTCACTTAGAAAATCGTCTTCGAAATCGAAGTCGTTTCTATCGCTCATTCGTTCCCCCTAACTGGTGCGGTCGCAATTCCAGCAAGTGATTAGCTTTCAGCGGTCAGCTTTCAGCTAAAAAACTAAGTAACTTCCGGTTTGGCTACAGACGCCGCCTGCTCGATGCCGCCTGTACTTGGTTTAGCTGATGGCTGATAGCTAACAGCTTATCGCTTCTGTATTATGACCCAGAAACCTCTAAGTTCGCCAGTGGTACCCAAGCATTTTCTCCGGTGACGAACTCAACCTGCGCGCAGGCAGTCCGCAATCCATTGTCTAATGAAACCGGCTCGTTTGGCAAGCTGACGATGTGCCCAACCATGCCGTTGAATTTGCCCCGCGTCAAACGGACATCCATCCCGGCTTTCAGCGCGAGATTGAGATTAGGCGGTGGCGGACGCTCGCCCGGCTCCAGCGGCACGCTGATGATCACTTCCGGGCGGCGCGTCTCTAGCGGCGCGGGCAGCACCGCGTCGAGCATGGCTTGCCGCCCATTCATCTCGTCCAGAAATTGAGCGATGACGGTGCTCATCCGCACCGAGCCGAAGCCTTCGGTCAGGACGACCGCCGCTTGCAGCTGCAGCACCGCGTCGATCAAGTGCGGCTCGACACTCGGCGCGATCACGCCGCTGATCGCCTGATCCTCGATGATCATGAGGGTTGACTGTCGCAGCGGACGCCGGGTGATGACCAGCGCCCCGCGATACTGGGTGTCGATCACGTCGCCGTAGATGTCCTCGATGCCTTCGGACGGCTCGGTGCGCAGCGTACCAATAACGCGGCGATTGTTGCCCCAAACGCCTTGCAGCACCGCCCCGAACGCCTCGATCACGACGCCGCGATTGCGCTCGACGCCGACGACGCTGCCGTTCAAGCCCGCCTCCAGCTCCAGATAGGGCGCGAGTTCCTGCAAGATGATGCGCCCCTGATCGATTTCGACGACCCGTCCGGCGGTCGGCGCGATCAAGCGCTTGCCCCGTCGCCCCCCCTGCGCGGCGATCACGTCGCCCCCGTCCACCTGATCGCCGACCCGGACTTGCAGCAGGTCGTAGATCGCGTCGGGGTCTTTCAGCTTGAAGAAGCCCAGCGCATCGATCAGCACGTAGGGCGCGGGCGACGACCCCCGCGCAATCGTATCGTGCAGCGAGACGCGCGCCCCGGTATTGACGGTCGTCTCGCCATTAGAGAAGTCGGGCAGCATCCGCTGGCGGCGAATGGTCGACTTCGGCAGCAGGTGGCGCTGCTCAGGATAGTAGACTGGGGAAGTCATCGTCATCGCCTTCTTCTGCCTCGACCGGTTGATTCACCCGTCGCCCGAACAGTCGCCCGCTCGACCGGCGTGCCGGTGCTGCTTGCGCCTGATTGAGCACCGAGAACACGCTTTCGTTCTGCGCCGCCCGCCGATCCGTCACCGAGTCGATGTCCGGCTCGACGACCGGCGGCGGCACCAGCCACTCGGTCGGCACGCTGTAGATCGGGTCGCCGGTGACTTGAGCGTACCATTCGGGGATCTGCACCGCCAGCGCCCGGAGGTTGGTCGCCAGCGGCAGCGGACGCCCGCGCGCGTCGATCACCAAACCGGCACTACCGCCGTCCACGTCCAGCTTGATCCGGCGCTTGCCGTCGATGCTGACGCCGCGCCCGACCACCGAAATCCGCACCCGCGCCGGGACACCGGGCGAGAGCGGGTAAACCCACAACTCGCCGCCGGGCACGGTAAATTTCTCGGTCTCGCCTGACTCGATGCTGGTGACGCTGACTTGCAGCGCCGGTTTTCCCTTGCGCGGCGTACCGGAGAGGTTGACCGTCGTGCACAGATGCTCCAAGCCGCTGGCGTCGAGCACCTGCACCACCGCCTCGGCGTTGACCCGCGCCAGCGCCCCCAGCGCCGGGATCAGCGCGGTCGAGTTCGACCTGAAGATCGACGATGCCGACCGGCTGAAGCACGTCGAGCAGCAGCATTGCCGTCATCGCCGGTTGTCCGGTGCCGGTGAAGCCCGCGCCCGCCCCAATGATCCGCTCGAAATAGGGCAGCGGTTCGCCTAAATCGTCCAGCGCTTGATCCGGCGTCCACGTCGGGCGCGCCGCCCGCAGCAAGCCGATCAAGGCGGCGCGCAGCAGCGCGTGTTCGAGGTAGAGCGCGCGCTGCGTTTCCGGGATGCTGCCGGGATAGATCGTCTTGTTGAGCGCGTAGCTGAGGATTTCGTTGTCGCTGGCGAAGAACGGCAGCCACGCCCGCACCGCGTCGATGCCCACCGCGTCAATCGTGCTGCGCGCGCTGTGCCCCAAGCCGAGATCGGTGCGGATGCTGGTCGCCGTGTGCCCTTTCACCGCCGCCGAGAGCGTGCTCACGGCGCTGCCGACGTCGAGCGCCAGCACGCCGCCCTGCGTCGCCGTCTGCCCCAAGTAGCTGACAATCGCGTGATAGCTCTGGGCGGTCGGCAGCACGCCGACCCGTGACATGTAGCTGATCTCGTCGAAGCCCAAGCCGCGCTGCTCGGTGAATGAGTCGAAGGCGCGCGCCAGCTGCTCCTGTGCCGTCGCCAGCGCCTCGCCGTCGAGCGTCGGGCGCACGTTGTCGGCGACGAAGATCGTCGCCACGTTCTCGAACAGCTCGGTGATCGACGGCACGAGGTCGCTGTTTCCGGCGTAGAGCACGTTGGTGCGCGTGCCGAGCAAGCGCAGCGCCAGCCGCGCCAAGCGCGCCAGCTTGAGCACCGGCTCCTTCGCGCCGCCCTCGGTGCCGCCGACGATGAAGATCAAGTCGGGGCGCGCGAGGATGATCGTGTTGAGTTGATCTTGCGCCGGGCGCAGGTCGTCGAGGCTGAGCACGTCGACGATGTTGACGTACGTCCCGGCAGCCGCCCGCTGCGCGCTGGCGATACTCATGTCGGCAGTCAAGCCGATCAGCACCGTCCGCAGCGGACGCCCGATACTGGCGGTGGCGATGAAGACGTCGACGCCGGATCGATCCGGCTGCTCCGGCGTGATCACCCGTCCATCGTTGGCGAGCAAGCGCCGCCCGGTGTTGCTGGCGATCTGCGCCGCGATGCGCTGGAACCCCACCTCGACGTTGGAGATCGGGAAGCCGCCGGTCGTGCGCTCCTCGGCGACGGCGACGAGGCGATAGACGCCTTCGACCAGATCGATCAGCAGGGCGCGCGTATGAATGTTGCCGAAATCGACGGCGAGGATCGAGTTATCAGTCATAGCCGAGCCTGAGTCCTGATTGGATGTCCAAACGCTTGACCTCACCCCCGCTTCCTACGGAAGCTTCCCCCTCTCCATTACATGGAGAGGGGATGGCAACCGAAGGTTGTTTGGGGTGAGGTTGTCTTGAGTCACGCCATATCATAACCTTAGCCCCCGGCGATCCGCGACAGGATAAAGGCGATCCGCTCGCTGAAGACGACCAGACCGGACAAAATCGCGCCACCGTAGAGCGCGCCGAGCGTCACGACGATGAAGCCCTGCCCGACCGCACCGAACGCCCGCGCCAGCAAGCCGCGCCGGGTCGCGCCGGTGGCGTCGCCGGGGATGCGCCGCGCCATGTACTGGAAGTAAATCAAGGTGCAGACGACACCCAGCACGAGGATAAAGCCGTTCAAGGCATCGCTGCCGACGCTGCCTGCCGTCGCATTCGAGAGCGGCAGCAGCGTCCCGCTGATCGCGCCGACCAGCGCGACCGCCGCGCCAATGCCGATCACGAAAGCGAGCGCCAAATTGCCTAAGCCATGCCAGCGTGGAGCAGCTTTGAGCAGCAGCAGCACGCCGAGGATCAACGGGATAGCGCCCAGCAGCTTAGCGCCGGTGTCGCCGTTTTGGAGCGTCACACTGATCCACGGCAGCAGCACGCTCTCGACGGTGACGATGGTGATAAACCCCGCCGTCAAGCCGACGAACACGTAAATCGCCAGCCGGTAGAGGAAGTTATCGCCCAGCAGATAGCTGAACACCATCAAGGTGAGAATAAAGCCGATCCATAACCCGATCTGATCGTTCAACGGCGTCGCCCTCTCCGCAGCAGCCCGCGCCCAACGTTGATCACCGTGCCGAAGCCGATGATCAAAACCGACGCGATGATCCCTGAATTCAGCGCATACCAGCGCTCGTCTTGATAGCCGTCCGAATGCGGCGGCAGCGTAAACGTGAATGCCACCGGCTCCGCGGTCGTTTCCGGCGTCGCCGCGATCACCGCCGCCACGGTCGTGCTGGTCGGGCGCGGCGTAGCGCTAGCCGTCGAGGTGGGACGGCGCGTCGGCGTCCGCGTCGGCGTCGCGGTTGCGTCGGCTTCAGCCGTTGTGTCTCCCGTCGGGACGTCGGTCGGCTGAGCGCTCGGTTCGCGCGTCGGCTGCCCCGGATCGATCACCTGCTCCGCGCGCTTGGCATAACGCTCCGGCTGCGGCAGCGCCGATCCGGTCCGCTGGACGTCGAGCAGCGTCGCCGCGATCCAGCCGATCTGTCCATCCGCCAGCCGGACATTGACCCACGTCTCGTTGGCGTCAAAACCGATCACGTCGACCCGCGTCCCCGACGGCACCCCGGCGATCACGGCGTTGTTGGTGCCGGGACCGGAGCGCATGTTGACCGACTGCGTCGAGATCACGGTTGCCGAGCCGAGCCGCTTGACCGGCGTCGGTCCGCCGGGCGTAGTCACGCCTTGCGTGAATCCCGGCTCGACCGTCGCTTCGGCGGTCGCCTCAACTCCCGGTACGCTGTTCGTCGGCGCGGGCGACGGTGTGTCGGTCGGCACGACGCGCACGCGCCGGGCGATGCTGCGCGCCGTCACGCCGTCGAGCGCGTGACCGTAAGTGTAGGCATCTTGATACCCGACCAGCAGCCCGCCGCCGAAGGTCTCGGTGTAAGGCTGAGCCAGCGGTGCCGCACCGTAACTGACCGCCGCGATCAGCGGCGCGCGGGTCAGCGGCGCGATCTGTTCGGCGTAGCCGCGCAGGTCCTCGGCGCGGTCGGTGACGACGGCGACGAGGGCGAAATCGGCGAACGAGCGCACGCGCAGGTCGGTCGCCTGTCCGCGAATGTCGGTCAGCAGCAGATTGGCGCTGTCGGCGCTGAAAGCGCGCAGCCCGATCACGCTGCCGGGGAGATAGCGCACGATGTAGTAATCGTGGTTGGCTTCGAGCGCACCGGTCGCGTGGATCCGCGCGAGGAAATCGGCATCGTCGTTGATCGAGGCGATCAGGTTTTCGGCGCGCAGAATGCCGATCGGGTTGGTGCCGACCAGTACCGGATAAGCCGCGCGCAGCAAAATGTGCCGCACCAGCGCCTCTGTCATGCCGTCGAGTTCAGCGGCGGCGGTCGGCTCGTACTCGACGCCGACCAGCACCAGCGCGCCCGCCGGCAGCGCATCGACTTGATCGAAGGCGACCTGAGCGGCGCTGCCCGCCGGGAAAGCCGACGGCGGCAGGTCGCCGAAGCGCAGGCTCGGTACGAGGAACGGCGCGATCAAGGCAGCCGCCAGCAGCACCGCCACCAGCAGACGATCCAGCCGCAGCCCCAGCCGCAGCCGTCGGCGCGAGCGGGTCGGCGCTGCCGTCCGCTGGCGCTCCGGGTGGACGACGTTCTCGGCGCTGTCTTCCAGCGCGGGCATAAAGGGCGAATCGTAGGTCATGTCGATCGCCGACATGCGCGCCGCCTGCTGCACCGCACTGCTCGGCGTCAGCGCCTTGAGCAGATCGACTTTATGCTGCTGATCCGCCGTCAAGCTCACGCTGGGCAGCAGAGTCATCCCGGCGACGAACGGCGCGGGCATCAGCCCTTCCGATCCGCCGGGGAGCACGTCGCCCAACGCGCTGCTTTCGGGTGCTTCCGGCGCTTGCTCGGCGACGCTCTCAGCGCGCTGGCGCAGCCGCTTCAGGCGATCCGGCAGTTCGTCGACCGGGCGATCCTCTTTCTGGCGGACGATCGCGCTCGCCGAGACTTCGCCAACCGATGCTTGCAGTTCTGCCAGCCACGCCTCATCCATTCCCGGCGTCGTGTCGATGCCAGAGGGTCGTGACGGCTGATTCTCCGTCACCGGCGTGGAGAACAGGGCGTCAAGGTCGAAGTCATTCGGCGACTCGTTGAAGATGTCGTCCGTGACCGGCTTGACCTCCGGCTGATCGCTGCTGAGCGAAGCCAGATAGCCCTCGATATCGCCGAATTCCGAGGTCGGCGCGGCTTCGGCGGGCGGCTGATCGGAGTCGATCATGCCGAGCGCCTCGAAGAAATCCTGTTCGGGCGGCATTTCCACGTCATCCGGCGCGCCGGGTGGTTGATCCGGCTGCGCGTCCTGCTCCGAGATCATGCCCAACGCCTCGAAGAATTCGTCTTCGGGCGGCATCTCCGCTTCCGTATCCCACTTGCCGAAAAACTCGTCCGGCTCGTGCTCCGGCGCTTGCGACGGCTGATCCCGTGCTTGCAGTGCCGCGTAGAAGCCTTCTTCCAGCGAGACTTTCTCGTCGGCTTGATCGCTCCACTGACCAAACTGATCGGGGACGTCTTCGTCATCGGCTTCCACCGGCTGATCGTCACCTAGCTCCGCCGCTGGCTGATCGTCCCACTGACCAAACAAATCGTCGGGAACCGCACCTTCGTCTTCCGGCTCCGCCTCCGCTTGATCGCTCCACTGACCGAACAGATCGGGGACGTCTTCGTCATCGGCTTCCACCGGCTGATCGTCGCCTAGCTCCGCCGCTGGCTGATCGTCCCACTGACCAAACAGATCGTCAGGAACCGCGCCTTCGTCTTCCGGCTGCTCGTCGGTCGGCGCATCTCCGTACAGGTTGTACTCGGTTTCGGCGCCTTGCTCCGCTTCGCTGGCTGATCGTCCCACTGACCGAACAGATCGTCAGGAACCGCGCCTTCGTCTTCCGGCTGCTCGTCGGTCGGCGCATCCCCGTACAGGTTGTACTCGGTTTCGTCGCCTTGCTCCGCCGCTGGCTGATCGTCCCACTGACCAAACAGATCGTCAGGAACCGCGCCTTCGTCTTCCGGCTGCTCGTCGGTGGGCGCATCTCCGTACAGGTTGTACTCGGTTTCGGCGCCTTGCTCCGCTTCCGACTGCTCGTCCCACTGACCGAACAGATCGTCGGGAACCGCGCCTTCGTCTTCCGGCTGCTCGTCGGTGGGCGCATCCCCGTACAGGTTGTACTCGGTTTCGTCGCCTTGCTCCGCCGCTGGCTGATCGTCCCACTGACCGAACAGATCGTCAGGAACCGCGCCTTCGTCTTCCGGCTGCTCGTCGGTCGGCGCATCCCCGTACAGGTTGTACTCGTCGGCTCGCCGTCGTCGTCCCTGACCGACATCGTCGAACTGCGCTTCTTCTCCGGCTGCTCGCGTGGCGCATCCCGTACAGGTCGTACTCGTTTCGCCGCCTTGCTCCGCTTCCGACTGCTCGTCCCACTGACCAAACAGATCGTCAGGAACCGCGCCTTCGTCTTCCGGCTGCTCGTCGGTCGGTGCATCCCCGTACAGGTTGTACTCGGTTTCGGCGCCTTGCTCCGCCGCTGGCTGATCGTCCCATTGACCGAACAGATCGGGAACCGCGCCTTCGTCTTCCGGCGGCGCTTTAGCTTCATCAGCACTCATGCCCAGCGCCGCATACAGCTCATTGGTGGACGGCGGCTCGAACTCCGGCGCGTCCGCTTCCGGCTGATCGTCCCACTGCTCGAACAAATCATCGTCGGCGGGCGTGACCGGCGTGCGCGCCTGATCGTCGGCTTCGACGTCCGACCTGAGCGCCGATAGGAAATCGTCGTCGGCAGGAGCCGCGCTGTCGCTTTCGGCGAACAAGTCTTCTTGAGCGAGGGCTTGCAGGTATTCGTCGTCCGCCTCGTCCTCGACCGGAGCCGCTTGGTCCGGCGGGGTCAAGTCGTCGGAGAATTCCGCCTCCGCCAGCAGATCGTCGGTCAGCCAGCCGGAGTTGAGTTCGTCGGTCGGGATCAAGTCGTCGGTTTGCTCGGGTTCGGGGGCGAAATCCGCCGCTTCGTCGTCGGCGACCGCTTCCGGCTCCGGTTCCGCGGGCGTGGGATTAGCTTGGGCTTCGCGGTAGCTGAGCAAGCCGGTCGGCACCAACGGCAGCGTATCCGCCTCGTTCGACTGCTCGGTTTCGACGTCCTCGTCGGGCGTGATGCCGCTCAGCCAATCCTCTTCCGGCGCGACCTCGGCGGAAGGTTCGGCGCTGTCCGGCAGCGACGACCAGTCGAACTCATCTTGGGCAGCGTCGTTGGCGGGCTGCGACCAGACATCGTCGGGGATGTCGTCGGTGAATGAGGGCGACTGCTGCGGCTGATACGGCTCCGACGAGCGCGACGCCGACGAGACGATACTGCCCAGTTCGTTGAGCCAGCTCAGCGTGTTCTGGTCGTCCTCGTTGAAAATCTCCGGGTCGGGGAATTCGTCGGCAGGGGCTTCCTCAGCCGCTTCCGGCTCGGCGGCGGCTTCATCAATGAACCAGCCCAAATCGGGTTCTTCGATGTCGTCGGTATCTTCCTGCGTAGCAGCGCGACCGGCGGCGAGATTGTCAAAGAAAGCATCAAGTTCGTTCTGCGGAATTTCGACCGCCGGCTCACCGCGATCGTCCGTCGGGGCATCGGCATCCACGTCGTCGAAATCATCCGGCTCCTCGGCAAATGGATCCGCGGCGTAGGGATCGTCCGCAAACGGATCGGCGGCTGACGGGGAGTTGCTGGGCTGGGAGAACCAGTCCGGCGTTTCCGCTTCCGGCGGCTGATTGGACAGTTCCGCGAAAAAGTCGTCGACCGGCAGATCGCCGGTATCGAGCGGCTGCTGCCCCATCAACCAGTCGAGATCGGGTTCGCCTTCGTCATCGGCTGACGCTGCCGTCGGGGTCGTCGCGCCGCTCCCCGCCAGCGAGTTGAAGAAGGAGGCGATGTCGTCCGGCGCTTTGGTTGAGTTGTCGGCGGGCGGTTCAGCCGCCTCGCCCACCATGTCGCTGATCCATGGAGGCGGTTCGTTGCCAAGCGCTCCGGTCGACGGCTTGTCGTCGACGTTGAACCACTCCGGCGCGTCGCTGGTGTCGAGTTCTTCCAGCCCCAAGAACCAGTCCGGCAGCTGACCGGTCGAGGGCGGCGCTGCCTTATCCTTATCGTCCTCGATCGCTGAAAGCAGGTCAGGGACTTCTTCCTCGATGTCCTTTTCGCGCTTCGATTTGGTCTGCTGCGCCATCCATAAGTCGAAGGTGAGTTCGGAGTTGTCGCTGTCGGCGAGCTGGTCACCGCCAGCGAGATATTCCTCGGAAAGCTCCGCCCCGCCGATGCTGTAAGATTTCGGCTCGTCCATGCCTTGCAGCCACGGCGGCACGTCGCCTTGATCCCCCTCGTCGGGACGCGGCGCTAAGCGGCGCAGCCCGGAGGTCGGCTCGGCTGACGGCGGCTGATCCGTCGGCGGCGCATCTTCCCGCAGCCATGGCGGCAGCGACTCCTCGTCGCTCGCGTCGCTTTCCGGCGGATCGCTCGGCGGCGGCTGTCGCGACGGTTCACGCTTCGGCGCTTGGTTCTCGGAATCTTTCCGCAGCCACGCGGGCAGGTTTTTCGGATCTTCAGTCATTGCCAATTACTCACGATAGGAACGATCTTGCCCGATGAGCACGCGCACGCCGGTGACGACCGTCGCCAGCGCGATGCCCAACAGGATGCCGCGCGCGCCCGCGCTGACCGGCACCGCCATCAGCCAATCGCGGACGTCACGCAGCAGCGTGATCTGCGGCAGCGGCAGCGCACCGATCAGCACGATCAGCAGCGCGATGATGAACAGAACGCCGCTCCACGTCACGCGGCGGCGCAGCAGGCGAAACGCCCCGTAGACCAGCGCAAAGACGACCAGCCCCGCCAGCGCCGATTCGACCGAGACCTGCACCGATTCGAGCAGCACGGCGTTGGCGTCCCGCCGACCAATGATCCACAGGACGAGCACCGCCGCCGCGCTGACGATCAGCGCGAGGCTGTAGACCCAGCCTCCGGCGCGGCGTCCGATGCGGCGCAGATGCACCCCGAACAAGTTCAGGATGCCGAAGATGATCGTCGTAGCGATGGTGATCATCGTCAATTGCAGCAGCACGTTGGTGATGTCGTAGATGGCACCGGTGCCGGAGACCAGCCCGAAGACGGTCAGCAGCCCGAAGCCGATCGCGATCGCGGTAGTGATGGAAGTACCCAGCCGTCGAAACATCGATTAACCTCCACCGAGCGCACGGGTCAGCGCGGCAGCGACCGGCTCGCGAATCGTGTTGAGCGTCGCAATCAGAATGCCGAGGATCACCAACCAGCGCAGCAGGTCGAGCGCGACCACGCTGGCGTGCTGCGTCGCGCTGTCGCCCATGTAAGCCCCGGCGACGTAAATTTCCTCACCGATCAGCGCGCGATCCGCCATCGCGTAGGCGACCGCCTGTCCGGTGAGGTCGACGCTGCCGGAGATCGAGGTTTGGCGGTGACGGGTGGCGGCTTCGAGCACCAGCGCCAGCTCGGAGCCGAAATCGCCGACCAGCACGTTACCGGAGACGTGGTCGTCGCCGATCACGCCGGTCAGGGCGGCGGCGAAGGCGAGCGAGCGCGTGCCCGCCGGATACCAACGAACGCTGTTGGACAGTTCGCTGCGCGAGAGCGCGATACTCCGGCTCGCCAGCGCCCGCCGCAGCGTGCCGTAGCCGAGCGGGAGCACGCTGGGATCGCTGGCAGTGAGGATGGTTGCCCCGGCGACGTTGCGCTGCGCGACCTGATAGAACAGTTCGGCACTCGCCAGCGTCAGCGTGGTACTGCTCCCGCCCAAGCCCGCGCCACCGAAGGAGACGTGCATCGAGCGCCCCGCCTCGATCGCTTCGCCGACGAACTGCGGGATCGCCGCGTAAGCCGGGAGCGCGCGCAGCGGAAAGGCATCTTTACGCCGTCGGATGAACTGCGTCACGATCACGCTGACGGCAAACGCCGCCAGTATGATCAAAATCGTGAGTGCCTGCGTTGTGCTGTCCACTAAAGACCCCACTGCTACATGATGATTGCTGGTGAAGCACTACCCCAACCGCCCGACGCCGTTAGCGCAGCGGCAGCATCGGGCTAGGATTTCAAGCCCGCTGAAGCGGGCTGCCAGACAGCCACCTTCAGGTGGCTTGAGCTTCTAGCCAGAGGCTTTGAGCCTCCGGCGACGGCTGCCGTTATCTTTCCTCGTCCGCTTCGATCTGTTGGCGCAAGCGGTCGATGCCGCCGGGTTCTTCGAGCGCCTGAGCCAGCCCGCCCACGATCTCCCAACCACCGACCAACCGGGCAGCCGGCTGCGCGACCCACAAAAGCTGCGCGCCCAGCGGACCGAGCGGTTCCAGCACGTCCAGCGCGGTGCACAAAGCCGTGCTCCACCCGCGCGCCCGAATCTGCTCAATCCATTCTTGCTCAGCCATGATCGCAGTATAACACAGCCATTTCCCCCACCGAAACAGACGAGAGTCCTACAGCGGAGCGCTGCGCCCCCGGTCCGATGCACGCTCCGCCGATCCCTGTGATCTATGTTATATTAATTTCATTCTTTGCGGGTGAAGCCTTCATAAAGAAGTGGAAATTTAGGCAAATTGGGGGGATCGGGTGGCAGCCGACCGCGTTGAAGAGATCGCCGATCTGCTGGTCGAGGCGGGCAAGGCGCACCGCCGCTACCAGCAGACTCAGTTACACGGCGAACCGGATAAGGATTGGACCCGCTGGTACGCCGGCTACGTCGTCGAGCAGGGGATCAGCGCGCTGCTGGGTCACGCGATCACCGTTGACGCGCTCACCAAGTTCTTCGCCGACGTCAGCGTCGCCTACCAGCGCGATCAGCCGGGGGAATCGTGGGAGCAGTACGCCGCCGCGCGCCTGACCGCAGAGGCATAGCTGCACCGAGGATCGATCCTTTGCTTAGTTGAATCGTCGCTTGACCCCGTCATCGCAGCTTCGAACGAGCGAGGTAGGCTCCCCTCCCTGAAATCGGGGAGGGGTTGGGGGTGGGGTGAGGTGCGTTTACCCTTGCTTTTCCGGCGCAAGGCGCAAGTAGATCATCCCCGAAGCGAAGCTTCTGACTTCCAGCACGTGCATTGATTTGGTGTAATCGACATCCTCGAACAGCCGCTTGACCCACTCCCAAAACCACCGGACAGAGCATCAGTTGCAGTTCGTCGACGAGATTGGCGGCGATCAGCGAGCGGGTGAGCGTGCCGCTGCCGACGATGTTGATGTCCTTGCCCGGCTGCTGCTTGAGCTTGGTCAGTTCGGCGACAACGTCTCCTTTGATCAGGTGCGAATTCTTCCACTCTGCCTGATCCAGTGTGGTCGACACCACGTATTTGGTCTGGTTGTTCATGATCTGACCGAATGGATCGTCCGCCGGGACGTTGACCCAATAGGCGGCGAAAGCCTCATACGTCCGCCGACCGAGCAGCATCGCGTCGCTGGTCGCCATGCCCGCGCCGATCACCTGCCCGACTTCATCGCTCACGTAGGGCATCGACCAACCGCGCTTTTCCGGCAGCGTCGTATCGTCCGCGCCGGGGGCTTCGACGACGCCATCAAGGGTAATGAACAGTGCCGCGTTAATCTTCCGCATGTGAATGTCTCCCTGTGCAGCTTATGACCCTTACAGGATAGAGCATCAGGGCGGCGCAGTCTTGAACAAAAACGACAGCGGCTGCTCGACGTTCCGGCTGAGGATTTGCCCCGGCGTTTGCCCGATGAAGCGCCGGAAAGCGCGATTCATATGCGGCTGATCGGCGTAGCCCGCCTGAGCGACCGTATCGAGGATCGCTATCCCCTGCTTGAGCAGACTGGTCGCGTAGAGCGCCCGCTGAATCTGAAAGACGCGGTTGTGGGTCAAGCCCGTCACTTGCAGGAAGCGGCGCTGAATCGTGCGCCGAGAAAAGAGCGACGGCTGCTCTTGCAGCGCCACGTCGATCAGCGGATCGTGCTGCAGCAGCCCCGCCCGCACGAGGCGGGCGACGAAGCTATCGGCATTTTCAAAATTGGGGAATTCCCACGCCGCACCGTCGAGCCAGAAAGACCGGCTTCCCGCTCGCGGCAGATTCAAGTCGTGGCGATCCAGCACCATGCGGACGGGGAATTGGGGCATGAAGGCACCGGCTTTAAAGGTAATGCCCATAAAATCGGCGTCCGGCGGGCAGTCTGCCGGAGTCGCGCGGGTTTCGGGACCGCGCACGGTCAAAACCGTGCTGCCCGCTCGTTTGGTGACGACGATTTCCCAATTGCTGCCCGCCGTCGAGATGAATGAGCCGCCGCGCTCGCTGCGACTGCGCCAGACCCGCTCGACCAGCGGCGAGTCGGAACGCCGCTCGTCACCCGGCAGGCTGATCGCGCCGTCTGGTTGGCGAACATCCACGTCAATGTCAACTTCTGGTTGGAGAGTCAGCATCATGTAAAGACGAGATTCGGTTGGGAGCCGGTCAGTATCGCCGTATTATAGCACGGTTTCGGTACAGGCGTTCTATTTTTATCAAATTACCGGAAGTGAGCAAACCGCCCGTCAGCCTGCGCTTATCATTCGGCGAAACAGCGATTTTCACCGCACCGGCGCGGCTTGCGCTACAATGATAGGAACTCTACCAACCAGAAGGAGCGCTACGTCGATGCGTCTCGCAGTTTTATCTGACATTCACGGCAATCTGACCGCGTTAGACGCCGTCCTCGCCGACCTTGAGGCGTTAGGCGGGGCGGATCACACGTGGTTTCTGGGCGATTTCGCCCTGTTCGGTCCGCGCCCCGCTGAGTGTGTCCAGCGGGTCAGCGCGCTGGTCGAGGCGGTCAAGGACGACGAGGAGAAGCGGCACACCGTCCGCGTGATTCACGGCAACACCGACCGCTACCTCGTCTACGGGCTGCATCCCAAGTTCCCGGCAGCGAAAAGCGCCGAAGAATTCGATCCTTTCCGGGCGAATTTGCGCGAGTTCGGCGCGCGGGTCGATTGGTGTCTCGATCAACTGGGCTTCGAGGAATACGACTTCCTGCACAAACTGCGCGGCGAGTGCGACCTGCACATCGAGGACTACAGCTACGTCATCGGCTATCACGGCATCCCCGGCGACGACGAAGCCAACGCCATCACGCCCGATGCCAGCGACGAAGCAGTCGCCGACGCCCTGCTCGACCGCGAGGGGCGGATGGGCATCGGCGGGCACATCCACGTGCAGATGGATCGCATGGTGCGCGGCTGGCGCGTGATCAACGTCGGCAGCATCGGCATCTCATTCGATCAGCCGGGCAAGGCGGAATACGGCGTCTTCACCTTCGAGGGCGACGACGTGACGGTCGACCTGCGCGCGGTGCCCTACGACGTTGATGCGGTGATCGCGGACTCGCGGATGCGCGGCAATCCAGCAACCGATTGGCTGGCGAGCAAGCTGCGCGGCGACGGTCAGTAAGCGCCGATGCCGCAGCGCGATCAACTACTCGGCGAACTCGCCGGCGAAGAGGATTACGGCGTGCTGCTGGTCGCACAGATGGGCGGCGCGCCCAACGAACTCCAACTGATCATCGAAACCGCGCGCTACGACGAGCATAAGCAAGGCTTGCGTCCGCAGCACGACTACGCGATCCGCGTGTTGGGCGTGCGCGAGCATCGGGTCAACCTCGGCGTGTTCGGCAAGCTCGCCTTCATCGACGATCATCCGCTGCTGTATCACCACAATACGCCCAAAGTCGCCGTCTATTTCGACGGCAAGCCCGACGATATTTACGAACTGGTGCTCGACCTCTCGCAGACTTACGTCAGCACCTTCGGGCAGTGGCGTCATCTGGTCGATATGGCGGACGACTTCAACCGGGCAATGCCGCTGGTCGATCTGCTCCAGAGCGGTTATGGCTTGCTCGGCACGATGCCCAAGTCGTTAGCCGAGCGGGTCGGCAAGGTGCTGGCGCATCACAACGTCAAGTACAACCTGAGCGAAGATGCGACCTTCGAAACCGAGGACGAGCACGGCAGATCGCGGCTGGCGAAGCTGCTGCTGATCGATCAGTCGTACTTCATCGCGCTCGATTTCTCGGTCGAGCGGATGGGGAAAAGCTGACCATCCACCTCCACAATAACGCAAAGGCTAAGTAAGGGGCGTTATATATAACGCCCCTACGGACCTCACCCCCCGACCCCCTCTCCGCCGTGCGCTAACTGAGAGGGGGAGAAAAACAGCTCGCGGCGTGGGTTTCACGAACCGGCGCGGGCGGCGCATTCAAAGATTAAGCTCGAGGTGAAGTACCAGCTATTTGGCAAATAATGGTTGAATTTGGGATAACGAGGGCAAAATGAGCGACGAGACCGTTTTGACGAAAGCCGAACTGCTCGCCAAGATCGCGGCGGGCTGGGACGATCTGCAAAGCTATCTGGCGGGGCTAGACTTCGAGCAGGTGGTCGCGCCGAGCGATCCGGCGGGCTGGACGCCGAAAGATCATCTGGTGCATCTCGCCATCTGGGAGGACAGTATCAACGCGCTGCTCGACGGCAAGCCGCGCTGGGAGCACATGGGCGTCCCGCAAGACCTGTTCGAGCGCGGCGAGTGGGACGACGTGAACGCGATCATCCAGCAGCGCTATCACGACCTGCCGCTGGGCGATGTGCAGCAGCTATTCTTCGACATTCACGGGCGGCTGGTCGCCAAACTGGAAGCGCTGAGCGAAGCCGATCTCGCCCGCCCGTACCGCGACTATCAGCCGGGTTCGACCGACGACACGCCGATCCGCTACTGGTTCTCGACCGATACTTACGCGCATTACGACGAGCACAAGGGCTACATCCAGATCATCATCCAGAACAACCCGGACGCCGTCGCTGAGCAAAGATCAACTGCTGGCGGCGATGGAACGCGGCTGGAACGACCTCAACACGTTTCTGAGCCAGTACAGCGACGCGCAGTTGACCGTCCCGACCGACGCGGCGGGCTGGTCAGTCAAGGATCATCTGGCGCACCTCGCGCGCTGGGAGGATGGCATCTGGGCGCTGCTGAACCAGTCAGCCGCGCAACGCGCAGATGGGCGTCCCCGACGAAGTGTGGGCGGGCGACGACGTAGACGCGATCAACGCGGTGCTGCGCGACCTCGACCAAGATTTGACGCTGGATCAGGTGCAGCAGCACTTCCGCGAAGTGCACGACCGGCTGATCGCGAACATCAAATCGCTGAGCGACGCCGATTTGCAACTGCCCTACGCGCATTATCGTCCCGGCTCCGACATCGACCGCCCGGTGATCGGCTACATCAGCGGCAACACGCACGATCACTACGCCGAGCACAAGCCGTGGATGCAGGCGATTGCGGAAAAAGAAAGTACCTAGTACCGAGTACTGAGTACCGAGTTTTGTTAGAATAGGCAGCATCAGATTGATTGGCGAAGCGGGCGGGCGCAGCAGTGCTGCGCCCCGACACGTTACGCCCAAAGGAGTAAGACGCCGTGAAACTTCAAGGAGCTACTGCCATGATCACCGGGGCGGCGTCGGGGTTGGGCGCGGCGACCGCGCAGCGCTTCGCCGAGGCGGGCGCGAACGTCGTGATCGTCGACCAGAACGCCGACCGCGCCGAAGCCTTCGCCGCGACGCTGGGCGAGAACGCGATCGCCATCGCCGCCGACGTGACCAGCGAGGATGAGCTATCCGCCGCGCTAGCGGCGACTCAGGAGCGCTTCGGCGGACTGCACATTCTGGTCAACTGCGCCGGGATTTCGCTGGCGCTGCGGACGACCAGCAAGAACGGTCCGCACCCGCTCGACGTGTTCGAGACCGTGATCGGCATCAACTTGATCGGGACGTTCAACGCGATCCGCTTGGCGGCGATGCTGATGGCGCGCAACGAGCCGAACGCCGAGGGCGAGCGCGGCGTGATCATCAACACGGCGTCGGTGGCGGCGTTCGACGGACAGGTCGGGCAGGTGGCTTACGCGGCGTCGAAGGGCGGGGTCGCGGCGATGACGCTGCCGCTGGCGCGCGACCTCGAACGCGACGCGATCCGCGTGTGCGCGATTGCTCCGGGCGAGACCGATACGCCCGCGCCGAGCGATCAGGGGCACATCGACATGCCGCTGGAATACGCGAAGCTGGCGCAGGCGCTGGTCGAGAACGCGACGCTCACGGGGGAAGTGATCCGGCTGGATGGGGGCAACCTCACCCCCTAGCTTCCTTAGGAAGCCGCCCCCTCTCCATAATGAGAGGGGGAAAACACAGATTCGAGGTTGAGTATGTCCGTCGTGGATTGGCACAATACATCAACCTATAGCGGTGTTTTGTGAAACATACGCAAGCAAGCTCATGAACCTATTCCTGAACCGATAATCGCCGTTCTGCGCGAGAAGCTCGGCGGCGAGCCGACCCGCATCCTGCCGGTGGGCGGCGGCATGATCAACCCGGCGGCGCGCGTCGAGGTCAAGGGGACGCGCTACTTCGTCAAGTGGCGGGCGAACGCGCCGCGCGCGATGTTCGAACTCGAAGCGCGCGGGCTAGCCTTGCTGCGCGAAAACAGCGACTTCCGCATCCCTGACGTGATCGCCTACGCCGAAGGGCGACCAGCCACCAACACCCCGGCTTACCTGATCCTCGAATGGCTGGATACGCTGGAACGGGTCAACTATCGCCAGTACGTGGATCGCTTCGGGGCGGCGCTGGCGGGGCTGCATCAGGTCACCGCGCCGCAGTTCGGGCTGGATCACGACAACTACATCGGCAGCCTGCCGCAGTACAACCCGCTGACGTCGAGTTGGGGCGTCTTCTACCGCGATCACCGGATCGAGCCGCAGATGGAGATCGCGCGGGAGCGAGGACATCTGCCGCCCTACCGCGAACTGCTGCTGCGCGGCGTGATGGAACGGATTGAGGATCTGCTCGACACCGGCAACCCGCCGTCGCTGCTGCATGGCGACCTGTGGAGCGGCAACTACTTCCCCACGACCGACGATCAGCCCGTGCTGGTCGATCCGGCGGCGTATTACGGCGACCGCGAAGTCGAGATCGCCTTCACGGAGTTATTCGGCGGGTCGCCCAAGTTTCTCAATGCCTACCGCGAGGCTTATCCGCTGGATGCGGGCTACGAGTACCGGCGTCCGCTCTTGCAGCTTTGCCCGATGCTGGTGCATCTGAACCACTTCGGCGAGATTTACGGCAGCGGCGTCGATGAAATTTGCCGGTTGTACGTGAGCTAGGCGGACTGAGCGGCGCTCTGCCGCCGGGATGAACTCGGCTTGGCGTCTTCGTCTGGTTGAATGTCGCCGCCGTAGCGGTTGGCGTAGACTTGGGTAAACTCCGCGCCGACGAAGAAAATCTGCGCTGAATAGAAAACCCAAAGCAGCAGTGCCATGAATCCGCCAGTCGCGCCATAAAGCGAGGTGAGCGTGCTGTGCGTGAGGTACAGCGCGATAAAAAGGTTGCCCACCGCGAACAGCAGCGCCGTCACCGCCGCGCCGAGCCAGACGTCTTTCCACGTGATTTTCACGTCGGGCAGCACGCGATAGATCGCCGCGAAGAGCAGCATCGCCACCAAAAAGAGCACCACGTAATTGAGGAACTGCGTAGCAAGGTGCGCCGCAACGCCAAGGTCCGTCAGGAATCCGCCCATTGAGGAAACAATGGTGCTGATGAACAACGACGCGATCAGCAAAAAGCCGATTCCCAAGATCAGCATGAAGCTGACGAGACGTTTTTTGACCAGCCGGACAATCGTGCTCTTGAGGTCGCGCTCTTTCGCCTCGACGTTCCAGATGGTATTGAGCGTCCCTTGCAGGTGGCTAAAGAAGGTCGTCGCGGTGACGGCGAACACCAGCAGCGAGAGCACCTGCTGCACCCCGGTCGCCTGACTGACGTTCTGCATGATATTCTGCACCAGATCCGCCGCCTTCGGACCGGCATACTGCTGCGTCTGCTGGACAAGCTGACTTTGGGCGCTGCTGCTGCCGCTCCCTCCGTAGAGGAAGCCAATGAGCGTCAGCAAGATGATCAGCGTGGGCGCGAGGGAGAGCGCAGCATAATAGGCGAGCGAAGCGCCGAGCCGCCCGACTTTGTCATCATTCCACTGTTTGAAAGTCGCCTTGAGCAAATCGGCGAGATCCGATAAGTGTTCCATACGTGTTTTAAACTCATTTCCGCGAATGAATGAGTCTAAAATAACAATTTTAATTAAAATCCGCAAGTCGAACAAAAGCAGACAGCGACTTGCCTTCAAACTCGCGGCGGCTGATGCGGTTAGAAGCTGGTGGGCAGCGAGCGCCACGTACCGCTCGCACCGCCGGGATCGTCGATCAGCAGGATGGTGTCGCCGCGCTGCGGCAGGAACAGTGCCCGCCCGCGATCGAACGCCTGATAAGTACCGGATGCGCCCTGCTCGTCGGTGACGCCCCAGCCCAGCGATCCGCGCACGTCCAGATTAATCCGCCAGACTTTGCCGAACCCGCGCTTCGGCTCGATCAAGCCGAGCGGGGGCGTCTCGCCGCCGGTTTCGGGATCGACGCCGGAGACCCACGTATCGTCAAAGCGGCGGAAACGCCCGTCGAGCGTCAGCACGTAGATCGCGCTGGGGCTTTGGACGTAGATCATGGTGCCGTGCTCGAAGGCTTGCACCGCCGTCGTCGTCGAATACGCTGATCCCTGCGGGCAGCCGATCAACTGCGTCAGCGTCGAATCAGCGGCGAAGGCTGCGCCGAGTCCGCCGGGCGGCGGCAGCGGGCAGGTCGCGGCGGGAGCGGGCGGCAGGGTCGCCAACTGGGGCGTGCCGAAGACGGGGGTACCAATTCCGGCAGCCGGTGGATTGAAAACCGGCGTTTGCGACGAGGCGTAGCGCTCGGCGAGCAGGGTCTCGGCGGCGTGGGCGACGGCGGTCAGCGTCGGCGGGTTGTAAAGCTGCTCCGGCGGCAGCACGGTCGCGCGCTCGGAGAGCAGCGCCAGCAGCCCCAAGCTGTCGAGTTCGGGCGACGCCGTGAAGGTCGGCGAAGGGGTCGGCGTGATGGTGTTGGTGATGGTCAAGCTGGGCGTCACGGTCGGAGTCGGCGTGTCGGTCGGGGTGTTGGTCCCGGTCGGCGACGGGGTAAAGGTGACGGTGAGGGTCGGCGGCGGCGAGGCGGTATCGGTCGGAACGAGCGACTCGGTCAGCGTCGGCGCGGAAGTCGGCGACGCTGAGGGCGCGAGCAGCGGCTCCGACGTCGCCGAGGGGGCAAGGGTCGGCAGCACCGCCAGCGTCGGCACGACGAGAACGGGCGTCGGCGCGGTGGTACAGGCAGCCAGCAGCCCCACGAACAGCAGCAGGAAGGTGAGTTTCTTCATGTCGCCCATTATAGCGAAATCGAGCGCGGGCGGAACTAGGACGAGCGGGCTAATCACCAAATTCAAGGCAAGGAAAAGATTCAACGCAAAGGCGCCAAGACGCGAAGACGCCAAGTAGTAGGGGCTGCAGCACGCCGCGCCTCTACGTTTCCATGAGATAAGAGAGTCTTCAGTCGGTCGTCAGGGGCGAGCCAGATGAACTGGTAAGGCGCGAGCGTCATCGTGCCGGAGAGGGCGCGCCCATCTAAGCGATTGACTCCGGCGTGCGGGAGGGTGAAGCTGACCGATTCGGCGGAGACGTTGTGGATCGCCAGCAAGCGCGCCGCGCCGTCGGGCGAGACCCGCTCCAGCGCGAACAGGCGCGGATCGAGATCGAGGACGGTCTGCGTGCCGAGCGGATGAAAGGCGGCTTCGCGCCCGCGCAGGTCGAGCAGGCGACGATAGCGGCGGAAGACACGCCCGCTGAGCGAGGTCGGATCGTCCAGCGCCGCCAGCAGTCGGTCGGCGTCGAGTTTCTCGCGGTTGATGCTGCGATAGCGCCCGGTCGCCGCGACTCCGGCGCGGTCGTTGCGCCGTCCGAACAGGCTCGACAGATAAATCCCCGGCACGCCGACGAACGCCAGCATAATCGCCTGCGAGACGATGAAGCGATCAACGGCGGTTTGCGGATCGCGGGCGGTGACGGCGGGATCGGTGATGGCGTCGAAGTAAGTGAGGTTGAGTTCGTAGGGGCTTTGCGTACCGTCGGGATTGTTCTTCTGCGAAACGTAACCGCCGTGCGCTTGCGCCAGATCGACCAGCGCGGCGATCTCGTCGTCGCTGAGGATGCCGACCGCCGGACGCAAGCCGATACCGTCGTGCGAGGCGGTGAAGTTGAAGTAGGTCGTCCGGTCGCTGACGCGGGCGACGGTCTGCGCCCAGCCGGTCAAGCGGCGGGCGTCGCCGGTGCGGAGCGTGTGCAGGATCAGCGGCGGCAGCGGGAACTGGTAGACCAACTGCGCCTCGTTCGCGCCATCGCCGAAATAGGACAGGTTCTCGCGCTGGGGCACGTTGGTCTCGGTGATCAGGATGACGCCGGGCGCAACCCGGTCAAGCACGTCGCGCAGCAGTTGGATGATCAGGTGGGTTTGCGGTAGATGCAGGCAGGTCGTGCCGATCTGCTTCCAGAGAAAGGCGATCGCATCCAAGCGGATCAAGCTGGCACCCTGCTCGACGTAAAAGAGCAGCACCCCGATCATGGCGATCAGCACGTCAGGGTTGGCGAAATTCAGGTCGATCTGGTCGGCGCTGAAAGTCGTCCAGACAGCAACGCGCCCGTTCGCCGTCTCGACCGGGGTCAGCAGCGGCAGCGCGCGCGGGCGCGTCACCTGCGACAAATCGGCTGCCGGATCGACGGTGATGAAGTAGTCGGTATAGGGCGCTTCGCCGCGCAAAAACGCTTTGAACCAGCCGCTTTCGGCGGAAATGTGGTTGAAGACGGCGTCGAACATGACGCGGAAATCGGCGCAGAGCGCGCGCACGTCGTCCCAGTCACCGAGCGCCGGGTCGACCTGCCGGTAGTCGATCACCGAAAAGCCGTCGTCGGATGAGTACGGGAAAAAGGGCAGGATATGCAGCCCCGACAGCGGCAGCGCCAACTGTTTGAGCGTCTCCCGCAGCGTCGCCAGCGGCGCTTCGCCCGGTCGCCGCAGATGATCGCCGTAAGCGATGATCAGGGCGTCGCGCTCGGAGAGGCTCAATTCGCCCGGTCGGGGCGTGACTTGCTTCAATCAAGCGGTCGATCCGCTCGATCAGGGTGTCGGCTCCGCGTTTCGCCATAGATCAGGCGCAGCTTAGCATAGGCGCGGGCGCGCAGTTCATGATCGTGGTTCACAACGCAAAACCTCCCGGCTGCGGTTTAGGTTCGGTCGGCTAAGTATAAACGCAGCGCCGCCGTTTCGCTCCCGCCCGGTCGCGCCGAGACGGAAGCTGAAGCAGGCGGATTTGTTGGTGATTCGGGTTATGCTAGTGAACTGATTGAAGCTTTTGCGTTGCTGACAAAACCTCACCCCCCGACCCCCTCTCCAGTGTGTAGAGAGGGGGAGAAGAACAGGGCAAGAGCATCATTTCAAGGTCAGCGATCGGTAAAATTGGCGATAACATAAAGAGCTTGAATCACCTTAGTGGCAAAATGAGCGGCTTTTACTGAGAGGAAAACTGATGCCGAAAGCACTGGACGAGTGGAAACAGGAAGTCGAAAAGCTCCTCTCCGGCAACCGGATCACCGTTGACGGCTATCGCTATACCGCGCCGTCACTCGACACCGAAGCGTTCGGGCGTAAAGATTACGCCAACCAATTTATGTGGGATTCGTGCTTTCACGCCATCGCGTGGCGCTGGATCGACCCGATCATGGCGCAGGATGAGCTGCTCGCGCTGGTCTCGCGGCAGGTCGTGGACGGACCCGACGCGGGCATGATCCCGCACTGCAACTACTGGCGCGGCGGCGGCGCTTACTTGTGGGCACAAGACGAGCGCAGTTCGATCACGCAGCCGCCGCTGGTGGCGGTCGCGGCGAAACTAGTCTACGAGCGCAGCCACGACAAAACGTTTCTGGAAACGATCTATGAGGCGATCAGCGCCTATCACGACTGGTTCGACCGCCGCCGCGACCCGGACGGCGACGGTCTCGTCGCGCTGATCCATCCGTGGGAATCCGGCGGCGATGCCCTGCCCCGCTGGGACGAGAGCATGAAGCTGGCGAGCTTCAGCAACGACGCCGCGCGCGATGCCCGGCACCAACTCGCGCAGGTGATCGCGGAATATGACACGGACGCACGGGCGCTAGCGGCGGCGGGCTGGTTCCACGTCGAGCCGATGGACTACAACGCCATTCGCGCCGCCGACATGGAAGCGCTCGGAGACATCGCCCAAATCTTGGGCAAGCCCGACGTCGCGCGCTGGCAGCGCAAGGTCGATGCCGTCCGGCAGGTGTTCCAAGCGCGGATGGTGATCGCCGAGCGCCCTTACGACCTCGCCGGGATCGACGAAACGCCGATCCTGCAAGACAGCGCCGGACAGATCGTCACGCTGTTCGGCGGTCTGCCGACGCCAGCGCAAGCCGATAAGCTGGTCAGCCAACTGCGTGAGCCGCGTTTCTGGACACCGTTTCCGGTCCCGACGACGCCGACCGATGCCGCCAGTTTCGATCCGAACATCTACTGGCGCGGCAACGTCTGGTTCGCCGTCAACTGGCTGATCTATCAAGGCTTGCGGCGCTACGGCTACAACGACATCGCCGACGCGCTGGCGACGCGCAGCCTCGCGCTGCTGGAGCAAACCGGGTTCTGGGAGTATTACCACCCGATCAGCGGGCAGGGATTAGGCGGCAGCAGCTTTAGCTGGAGCGCCGTCGTGCTCGATATGGCTATGACCTCGGAGTAGCGTGGTTGGGGAGGGCGCAGCGCGCTGCGCCCCTACGTAATCTCAAGCGGCGAGGTGGCTATGACCAGTTAGGCGGCAGTGGATTCGGGCGTCGGTTATACTCAGGGCGAAGCCAAACACGAGGAACCTATGGAACTCACCGAAGCAATCCGCACGCGCCGCTCGATCGGCGCATTCACCGGTCAGACCGTCGAGCCGGAGCTGATCGTCGATCTGCTGGAAACGGCGGTCTGGGTGCCAAATCACCGGATGACCGAGCCGTGGCGCTTCGTCCTGCTGACCGGCGACCCGGCGACGCGCTACGCCGAAATCCGCCGCGACATGGCGCTCGAAACCTGCGTCTCGACCGACCCGGAAACGATCCGCCAGACCGGCGAAGGCACTTATCAGAAGTTCAGCGGCATCCCGGCGTTTCTGGCGGTGATCATGAAGGACAATCCCAACCCCGACATCCGCGAGGAAGATTTCATCGCCTGTTCCTGCCTGACGCAAAATTTCTTGCTGCTCGCATGGGAGCGCGGACTCGGCACCAGTTGGAAGACTTTCAAGCGCGATTCACGCCTGCGCGACCTGCTGGCGCTCGCCGACGATGAGACGGTCGTCGGCTGGCTGCACGTCGGCTACCCGGAGAGCATCCCCGCGCCCAAGCCGCGCGAAGTCGCGCGCAAGCGCTTCACGTGGATTAACGGGAAAGAAGAATAACCCCACCCCCAGCCCCTCCCCGAATTCAGGGAGGGGAGAGTGCTTCGTCTGTTTGAGGATTGGCTGACGAGGTGTAGCGATTTTTCGACGTCACGAAGGTATTTGATCACCCCTGTTTTACGCGCAATGGCGTTCAGCGGTTGAGCAGCGCGTCGACGTCGGGGCGCGTGGGCATACTGCTAGCAGCGCCCGGTCGGGTCGCGGAGACCGCGCCAACGGCGTTGGCGAAAGCAAGCGCCGACTCGATCGGCTTACCCTCCGCCAGCGCGACCGCTAGCCCCGCGCAAAAGGCATCGCCCGCGCCGACGGTATCGACGACTTCCACCGGATAGGCAGGCACCTGCCCGCCGCGGTCACGGGTCAGCCAGCGCGATCCCGCCGCGCCCTGCGTGACGACGACTGTCCCAACACCGGCTTGCAAGAGCGCCGCCGCCGCCGATTCGATGTCCGGTTGATCGGCGAGGAGCAGGACTTCGTGTTCGTTGGGCGTCAGGTAATCAACATTCGCCAGCAAATCGGCGGGCAGCGGTCGCGCCGGAGCCGGGTTGAGCATGGTCGGCACGTGATGGCGACGCGCGATGCTCAGCGCATGGGCGACTGCGTCGAGGTTACTTTCAAGCTGTGTGAGCAGGAAATCAGCGCTGGCGATAGTCGCTTCGGCTCCGTCAATATCAGCTAGGCTGATGGCGTTGTTCGCCCCCAAGGTGACGACGATCTCGTTCTGACCACCCGCATCGACAAAAATGACAGCAACCCCGGTCGCTAGCTTAGGGTCGCGCTGGACGTGGGCGGTGTCGATGCCTTCGGCGCGCCAGAGCGACTGCCCGATCTCCGCCAACGTATCTTGCCCGACACGCCCGATAAAAGTCACCTGAGCGCCAAGCCGCGCCGCCGCAACCGCTTGATTCGAGCCTTTGCCACCCGGACCGGTCGTGAAGCGCTCACCGCTGACCGTTTCACCGGGCGTTGGCAGGCGCTGCAAGTAGGTCACAAGGTCAGCATTGAAGCTGCCGAGAACGACGATTTTGACGGTCATCTTTGCCTCAATAAAATCAATGTAAATAGCTGCTGGCGAAAACAACAGCGCTGTTGTTTTCCCTATTTTGTCAGCCGTTGACCGGCTCGGTCAAGATGCTACTAGAAGGACTTTATGCACATATGCTCTGTAATCCACGCCTACGTGCCCGAAGCGATCCGATCGGCGGGCGCTATCTTTCCCGCAAATACCACTGCGCGGTGCGTGCAAGACCGGCTTCCAGCGAATAAGGCGGCATCCAGTCAAGCCGTTGGCGCGTATAATCGTCCTTCACGACCAGAGAACCAAACAATCGATCAACCATGTTCTCCCGCTGGAGCGGTCGCAGCAGCGCCCGCAAAATCGTTTCGGGCACCGGCAGCAAATAAGCCTGCTGTCCGAGCGCGCTTGATAGGCGTCGGAGCAGTTCCGGTGTCGAAACGTCAGCACCGTCGCTGGCGAGGAAAATTTTCCCCGCAGCCGCCGGATGGTGCAGGCAAGTTTCGATTAAGTGGGTCAGGTTATCGACGTAGATCATGCTGCGCTTATTGCGAGCGAGCGCGACCGGCACGGGAATGCCGCGATACATCCAGTTCAGCAGCGTGATAAAGTTGCCCTTTACGCGCGGTCCGTAGATCAAGGGCGGACGAATGATCACGACTTCCAAACCCGTTTCCCGGCTGATGGACTGAAGCGTTTGCTCGGCTTCCTGTTTGGACACTCCATAGGGATCGACCGGTGCTGGCGGATCTGCCTCGGTAAAAGCGGCAGCTTCAGGCGTGCTTTCGCCATTGACCTTGATCGAGCTGAGATAGATCAAGCGTTGAACCCCGGCAGCCGCCGCTTGGCGCGCCAAGCGTTCAGTCCCCGCGATGTTGATTTTGCGGAATTCTGCTAGCGGATCGGCAGCGCGATCGCTCATGACGTGAACCCGCGCCGCTAGGTGGACAATGCTGTCTACACCCTCAAGCTGCCAATCCGTTTGCCCGTCGATGTCACCGACGACGACACCACCGGCGGGCACAGCGCCGAGTTTATCTTCAGACCGCACCCCCGCAACGACTTGGTAGCCCTGCTCACCCAACCAGCGGCATAAAGGTAACCCGACGAATCCGTTCGCTCCGGTCACCAACACTTTAGTCATCTAAGAATCTCCCGACCCCGGTCCAAGGAGATTTTACTTCATAAACAGCGATCAAGCAGTGGCTAGGCAGGCGTTGAGAATAAGTTGGGGCGGCAGATCGCAAGCATGATGTTCGATTGATTGCGTCAATCACTGCTATACTCATCACGATTTGATTCTCCCGCGCAGAGGACATCTTTCGTGCGACCAAACTCTCCCCGTTTGCTTTACGTTGGTAACCACGCTGGGCATTTTGTTTCGCATCGCTTACCGATCGCTGTACGAGCGCGCGATGCCGGCTATGATGTACACATTGCTACGCCAATGGCTGAGGAAGTCGCGGCAATTCAGCAAACCGGCATTCCTTTCTACGCCATTCCGCTGAGCAGGCAGGGGCAGAACCCATTTTACGAATTTTCCACGCTGCTTAGTCTGATGCGGCTCTTCAATCAGCTTAAGCCGGACATCGTCCACAACTTCACCATCAAACCGGTGATCTACGGTGGTATCGCCGCGCGGATTCAACACGTGCCCACTGTCGTCAACTCGATCACGGGGTTGGGCGCGGTCTTTGTCGACCAAGACCTGAAAACGCGCGTCCTGCGCGGCGCGGTCAAGCTGGCTTATCGAGCGGCATTACAGCATCCGAATTCGCGGCTTGTTTTTCAGAATATGGACGATCAGGCAGTATTCATCGAGAGCAAAATTCTGCCCGGTGAGGAGACGCTCGTCGTCAAGGGTTCCGGCGTCGATACGACCGAGTTCGCGCCGCAGCCGTTTGCAGCAGGCGATCCGGTGATTGTCATGGCGTCGCGGATGATGTGGGAGAAAGGTGTCGGCGAGTACGTCGAAGCAGCCCGCCGTCTGCGGGCGCAAGGTGTGCCAGCACGATTTCTACTGCTCGGCGACAGCGACGTGCAGCATCACGGCATGATCCCGCGCGCGCAGCTTCAGGCATGGAACGACGAGGGGACAGTCGAGTGGCTCGGTTATCGCAGCGACATGGCTGCCGTCTTCGCAGAAGCGCACGTCGTCGTGCTGCCTTCGTACTACCGCGAAGGGATTCCGAAAGTGTTGATCGAAGCAGCGGCAGCCGGACGACCGATCATCACAACGGACACACCCGGTTGTCACGAAATCGTCCACGATCACGAGAATGAACTCCTGATCGCAAAGCAGGACGTGAACGCACTCACGGATGCAATGAAACACCTGATCAGTGACGCGGATCTCCGCGTGCAAATGGGCAGACGCAGCCGTCAGATCGCGCTCGACGGCTTCGCCATCGAGCAGATCGCCGCCGAGATCATCGACGTCTATCGCAAATTGCAGGTAGCCTAAAATTCGGATGCACACCGGTTGGCACGGGAAACTGCTTGACTTATAATGACGCGCGCTGAAGGGGCATTCAACCCATATAGATGAACCGACAATTGATGGACGGGCAATGCGGATTCTGACGATCAATAACCATTTCGCCAGCGGGGGCGCCGCTGCCCTCGTCGTCGAATATCTACGGCAATTGGCGAAAAGTGAGCATGAGATCGAAGTCTGCACGATCTACACTATCGGCGAAATGGCACAGCCACTACTCGATCTCGGCGTCAAATTCTACAACTTCGAGCAAAACCCGAATATTTCCGAGGGCAGCAGCGCAGGCAAGTACGATCCGCGCCTCGTCCTGAAGCTGGCGAACGTGATCCGGCAGGGACATTATGACGTCGTCCACGTCCACACGTTCCCTTCCAGTCTGCTGACGGCGCTCGCGTCCATGATCACGCCGCCGACGCGCTTCGTCTTTACCGAGCACAGCGTCAACAATGGGCGACGGGGTAAGCCTATGATGAAGATTCTGGATCGCTTCATCTATTCTCGTTACGATGCGGTCGTGGGCGTGAGCCAGATGGTCACCGACGCGCTGGTCGAGTGGCAGCCGCAGCTTAAGGATCACGCCTATACGATTGTCAACGCGGTCGATACCGCGCGTTTCCAATTCGATCCGGCAACGCGCGCGCGCCTTCGCGCCGAACTCGGCGCTGCACCGGATGAAGTCGTGCTGTTCTTCGGCGGGCGCTTCCACCCGGTCAAGGCGCTCGATCGGTTGATTGATGCCGTCGCGCGTCTGTGCCAGCAAAACAGCATACCGATCAAGCTGCTGCTGGCGGGTTCCGGCGAGCTTGAAGCTGATTTGCGCCAACAGGTACGCGAAGCCGGGTTGGAGGAGGTTGTCGTTTTTCTCGGTTTTCGCGGTGATATCCCGGAACTGCTCATGGCTGCGGATGTGGTCGTGCTGCCTTCTCACTGGGAAGGGGTGCCGATCATCCTGCTTGAAGCGATGGCAGCGCGGCGTCCCATTGTTGCGACGCGCGTCGGCGGCGTCCCTGAAATCGTCAGCGACGAAGTGACGGGGCTGCTGACCGAACCAGATGACGTTCCGGCGCTGGTCGAGGCGCTGGCGCGGCTGGTCGCATCACCGGAACTGCGCGCACAGATGGGCGAAGCCGGATTCGCGGCAGCCAAGTCGCGCTTTGCGATTGACGTATATCTAGAGCAGCTTCTCGAAATCTATCGTCGTGTGCGGGAAACACATACTCCGTGATATGCAATCTATGCGGCTCTGATGATGATTGTTCATTGTGTGTATGATCTCGGGCGGCAATGAAGTATTTGATACCAGAACGGCATTCTTTTCTACCGCATAGCAGTATGAATCTCTGAAGCTCACTCGCGATGCTACAGGGGGCAAACATATGGCAGCAGATGAGAATCGGCAAAAAGTCAGCGTCCTCTACATTGCGGGGTTCGGTCGTAGCGGGTCAACTATTCTCAGTCTCCTCTTAGGAATGCACCCATCGATGTTTGCGGTTGGAGAAGTGAATTGGTTATTCGATCTGTGGCAAAGAAAAAAGACGCGCTGCGGTTGTCGCGAGCGGCTCCGCAACTGCAGCTTCTGGGGCGAGGTCCGGGAGCATTTTACCGAGGCGCTGCCCCAGATTTCCCTCGAGGATGCCGCCCGGATTACGCGGCAATGCGAACGTCTAAGCCCGTTAGGGTATCAAGTTAGTGATGAGTATGTAGCGATCTGGCAGCAGATTATCCATAGCGTGAGCGAAATTAGTCAATGCCCGATCATCATTGATTCGTCCAAGACGGCGATCAACTCGATCAATCGTCCACAAACGCTCTCGAAGGCGTGCAATTTCGACGTTAAGCTGGTCTATCTACTGCGTGACCCGCGTGCGGTCAACTGGTCGACAATGCGGCTGCATCGTGCGCGCGTTAAACACACGGGCGTACTTGGTGACACATGGGACACAGGTAAGACGATTGCCCACTGGTTGCTGACAGATCGCCAAGTCAGATCGCGGTTAGATCAATTTCCCGCAACGACAATTGTTCGCTACGAGGAGTTCGTCTCGCATCCGACCGCGACGCTGCAGCAGATGCAGCAAGACCTTGACCTTGACCTAAGCTATTTGATCAACATTGTGGAGGCGAAAAAACCGCTGCGCTCCGAGCACATGCTTGGTGGCGATCTCGTTCGTACCAAAGACGAGGTTTATCTGCATCCGGATTCACAGGGTTGGCGAAAGAATCTGCCGCCACTATCTCGCCACATGACTGAATGGACATTTCGAGTGTTCAAGCATCCGTACATTTCGCTGGATTGAAGGATAGTGCGCGTGTCGTCTCGCATATGGAGAGCTTGATCATCAATAGGACCTGACACAGATGGCGTAATCTTGAGGCACAAAGATGGAGGTGAACTCATTGAGCGATTCGTTACATTTGCGCCGAATTGCACAGCGCATTCTGTCGCTGCATTATCCTCATTTCCATGAACTTCGTTAACTTGACAGAAAATTGGAAAACGGCTA
This sequence comes from uncultured Chloroflexia bacterium, assembly GCA_963727545.1. Taxonomy (GTDB): domain Bacteria; phylum Chloroflexota; class Anaerolineae; order Aggregatilineales; family Phototrophicaceae; genus Flexifilum. The sequence goes on along the minus strand of CAVSGS010000006.1, from coordinate 160,067 downwards.
AGTTTGTGGGGTAAACTATGCTTCGACAATGAAATCGCAGACGTTAAACTACTTGAAAAGACGACCGCCCACTGATCCATTGTAATAGGCTTGCTAATCGCCAACGCGATTTAATTTATGTGCTGCTTTCTTCCCAATGTCGGGTTATTCTTAAATCAATCATCTTTATCAACTTGTCAAAGGTGTGGGGTGTATTTGACAGTCGATAAGGATGTATTGTAGTTTCTGGACCGACTTAGGCTTTACCTAGTTTGTGAGGCAGGAGTTGTACTGAGTCAGCGAAGCCAAGCTGGAATTGACGAAGCCGCCGGAAACACAAATCACAAAACCGCAGTACCACCTGCACGTGGAAGCAAGTAAAGGGTGGGTGTCGCTCCGAACTCGAGGATTTGTGGGAATATCGGGAATTACTCTATTTCCTCACGTGGCGAGACATCAAAGTTCGCTACAAACAGACGATATTAGGCGATGGTGGGCGATTATTCAACCCTTCTTCACAATGGTCGTGTTCAGCCTCTTCTTCGGTAAATTGGCAAAGGTGCCATCCGACGGTATTCCATATCCGATCTTCAGTTATGCAGCACTTGTGCCTTGGACATTCTTTGCCAATGGAATGTCGAATGCGGGAAACAGCTTGGTCTCGAATGTCGGACTGATCAAAAAGATCTATTTCCCCCGCCTGATTGTTCCTATTGCCGGCGTAACCGCCGGTTTGGTCGATTTCGTCCTCGCCTTTGTTGTGCTCTTGGGTATGATGCTGTTCTACGGCATCACGCCAACCGCAAACGTCGTCTGGCTACCCTTGGTCATTTTGCTGGCGTTTGTCACAGCACTGGGCGTTGGTTTGTGGTTGTCTGCTCTGAACGCGCAGTTTCGCGATATTCGTTACATCATCCCGTTCATGGTGCAAGTTTGGATGTTCGCCACGCCGATTGCCTATCCGAGCAGCTTAATCGAAAACGAGACTCTGCGCCTCGTCTATGCTCTGAATCCGATGGCAGGCGTTGTCGAGGGGTTCCGTTGGGCGCTGCTGGCAACGGATACTGCACCGGGACCAATCATCCTCGTTTCTACCGTCATCTCCATCCTCTTGCTGATCAGTGGACTATTCGTATTTCGACGGATGGAGAAGACGTTCGCCGACATCGTGTAAAATGGCACTGTTCTCAATGTCACTTGGAGTTCCAACACGTAAATAGCGTTGCCGGATTTGAAAGCCGCCTTGCAAGCGGCGATCGCAAGCGAGCTGTATATTGTCATCCGAGAAAAGTGTACTGCGCATGTGATATGCTGAAGCGTAGGTTGTTTGTGGGACAGTTTCAGCTAATTCAACTTGCTGGGGGGATATGAGCGATCTGGCTGTTCGCGTCCAAGAATTAGGCAAAGAATATCATATCGGCGAGCAGCAGGCTCGCTATCGCACGCTCCGCGAAAGCTTGAGCGATGCTGCTGTTGCGCCATTTCGTCGCGCGCGCCAATTAATGCGCGGTGAGATATACGGCGCAGCCGACGCGCAGGACTCCTTCTGGGCACTTCAAAATATCACCTTTGACGTCGCTAAGGGAGAAGTGGTCGGCATCATTGGTCAAAATGGTGCGGGGAAAAGCACGCTCCTGAAACTGGTCTCACGCATCACTGAGCCAAGCGCAGGATCAATTGACTTATACGGTCGGGTCGGGTCGCTGCTCGAAGTCGGTACGGGTTTTCATCAGGAACTCACAGGGCGCGAAAATGTCTACCTGAACGGCGCAATTCTGGGGATGACCCGTGAAGAGATCAACCGCAAGTTTGACGAAATCATTGACTTTTCCGGGATTGAGCGCTTCATCGATACACCGGTGAAACGCTACTCCAGCGGCATGGGGCTGCGCTTGGGTTTTGCGGTCGCTGCTCACCTTGAGCCGGAAATTCTGATCATTGATGAGGTGCTTGCTGTCGGTGATGCGGCTTTCCAGAAAAAATGTATCGACAAAATGCAGGATGTGGCTCAAGAAGGACGTACTGTACTTTTTGTGAGCCATAATATGAGTGCGATCAGCACGTTGTGCCCGCGTTCAATCTTGTTGCGTGGCGGTCAAATAGTAATGGATGGCGCAACGGAAGATGTGATCAGCGAATATCTCAAAAGTGACATGGTTGAGGGTGCGCTGTGGCAGCAGGAATTAGACGAGACGCGCCCCGGACAAATTCTGAGTGTTGCACTGGAAACACCCGAAGGTGAGTTGGTCGCGGGTGACTACGATTATACTGACGCGTTCCGGTTGCAAATCGACATTCATGTTCAGGAAGCCCAGACCAACGGGCGCCTGAGCCTTTCGCTGCGCGATATGTATGGTGTTGTTTTCTTGTTTTCGGAGCAGCGCGATACGAGCGAGGCAGGCGTACCTGCTGGCTATTCGCGCTATTATGTCGATTTCCCCGGTGGATTGTTTGCGCCTAAGCAAGTCTATTTCACTGTAGGACTGCTCTCTGATCATGACGGATTATACGATGTCATGCGGAATGGTTTACAGTTACAATTCCAAGATTTTTCATCGATCGGGGGCGAAAGCGACTCGGCTACTTCGGCGTCAAGTTAGATTGGAACCGCGAAGATGTGGCGTTAAGTGAAATGCAATTGTGAGCTACGCAAAATGTTTCTCATCAGAGGAACACACGTGCCTCAATTCACTACTCGTGCTTAAAAGTGCCCTTCTACGTGAAGTCGGCAGTTTCTCTTGGCTGTGATCTATGAACATCCTGTACGTAGCGGATAACCGCTACAAGCGGAATTGGGGCTGCCGGGGGACAGGCACAAGTCTCTATCAACTTCTTTCGGGTCAATTTGAGATCGGCGCGACCATGTCCGGTAAGATCGTCGCGCAGCCGATCTCAATCGGTACACTGATGCCACCCGCGCTGGACGATTTGCTCTGGAGCGTGCTCCCCGACTACAAGCGCGTGAGCCAGCAATTCGCGCCGATGGTCGATTACGTCTCCGAGGACCCGCGGCAGAGTGTCGCCAACTTGCGGAAATACCGCTCGCGCTATCCGAAGCTCGACAAAATCTACAAGCAGGTCGAAGCCTGCGACGCTATCATCATCAACGGCGAGGGCGACATGGTGTTCACGACGCCCCCGCGTCGCCGCCTGCTGTTCCTGTTCATGATCATGGAACTGGCGCGGCAGATGGGCAAACCCTACGCTATCGTCAACGCGATGGTGTCGGACTCCCCGGTGTTCGGGCACAACGACCGCACGGCGGCAACCACTGCCGAATACCTCGGCGACGCAGCCTTCGTCGCCTTGCGCGATCATACGTCAGTGACCAACGCGCAAGCGCTCGCGCCCCAAGCGAATATCCAGCACTTCCCGGATGCGTTGTTCTCGTGGCAGCGTTACTATGATCCGCCCGTCGTACCGGCGAACGGCGATTATCTGCTGCCGTGGACTGAAGACAATGCCGACTTCGGCAAACTCGATTTCTCCGAGCCGTACATCTGCGTCAGCGGGAGCAGTTCGCCGCTGCTCAACGACACCGAGCAGGCGGCGAAGGCATTCACCGGATTGGTCGAGGCGCTCAAACCGCTCGGTCTGCGCATTTACATCGTCAAGACTTCGGACGACGCATTCTGGGAGGCGGTTATGGGTGCTACTGGCGTTGCGGCGGTGCCGTCTACCGTGCCGATCGTCTCCGGTGGGGCGATTTTGGCGAACGCGCGGTTACTTGTCTCCGGGCGCTATCATCCGTCGATCTTCGCGTCACTGGGGGGGACACCCTCGTCTTTCTCGGATCGAATTCGCACAAAACACGCAGCCTGCAAGATTTGCTTGAATACCCCGACCCGGTTGAATTCCCGGCACTGCCGGGAGCGGAAGATTACCCGGCGATTGCAGCACGAGCACAGCAGTTGCTCGACGAGGGGGAAACCCGGCGGCACACGATTTGCTCGGCGGCGCAAGCACGGGCGGCTGAAGTCCAACAATTACCGAAAGCTATTGGTCACGCCTTGGAGACACTATGAACGTTCTTGCCATCATCCCGGCACGGGGTGGCTCGAAAGGCATCCCGCACAAGAATATTCGCCTCGTGGCAGGGAAGCCGCTGCTGGCTTATAACGTCGAGCAGGCGCTGCAAACGCCCTCGATCACGCGGGTGGTCGTCTCAACCGACGACGACGAGATCGCATCAGTCGCACAGCAGTACGGCGCTGAGGTGGTGCAGCGACCAGCGGACATCAGCGGCGACACGGCTTCGTCGGAGGCGGCACTGCTGCATACACTCGATCACTTGCAGGCAACCGAAGGCTACACGCCCGATTTGCTCGTGTTTTTACAATGTACGTCACCGCTGACGCTTGCGGAAGACATCGAAGGTACGATCCAAGCGCTGCTGCGCGAGAATGCCGATTCAGCGCTGGCGGTTGCGCCGTTTCACTACTTCCTGTGGCGCAAAGATGAACAGGGGAATGCGGTTGGCATCAATCATGACCTGCGCTTTCGTCCGCGTCGGCAGGACCTTGCCAGCACGCAGTTTCTGGAGACCGGCGCGGTCTACGTCATGCGCGCGGCAGCTTTTCAGGAAAAGAAGCATCGCTTTTTCGGGAAGGTGACCTATTATGTGATGCCGGAAGAACGACGTTGGGAGATCGATAATCCGGTCGATATCGTCGTCGCGGAAGTGCTGCTCCAGAGCCAAGGGGACGCTCATGATCGTTGATCGCGACATTTCGAAATATATCATCCACCCGGATGATTCCATTCACTTCGCGCTGGAAAAGATCGCCCAAGCGAAAAGCATGATCATCATCGCCGTCGATCAGTCCGGCGTCGTGCAAGGACTGTTCACCAACGGCGACTTCCTGCGCTGGGTGATCAAGCAGGATCACGTCGATCTCAACCAAGCAGTGAGTGCAGTGCTCAACCAGAACTACGTGCGCGCAACCACCGACGACACCCCCGACAAGATTTAGCAGCAGCTCGAAAAGTTGTACTACGTCCCCATCGTCGATCAGCGCGGGCATTTGTTCGCCGTCGCCCACCGCCGCGAGGAGAATTTGCGGATCGGCAGCTTTGAGATCGGCGACAACCAGCCGACTTTCATCATCGCCGAGATCGGCAACAATCACAACGGCAGCCTGCGGCTGGCGAAACACTTGATCGACCTCGCCGTCGATGCCGGGGCAGACTGCGTGAAATTCCAGATGCGTTACTTGAGCGCCCTCTACAAAAATCAGGGCGACCCGAATGACAGCCGCGAAAACCTCGGTTCGCAGTACACGCTTGACCTGCTGAGCCGCTTTCAACTCACGCCAGAGGAGTTGTTCGAGGCGTTCGACCACTGCAAGGCGCGCGGCGTCCTGCCACTGTGTACCCCGTGGGACGTGGAAAGTCTCGAAGCGCTCGAAGCCTATGGCATGGTTGCCTACAAGGTCGCCTCTGCTGACCTGACCAATCACGACCTGCTCGAAGCGCTGGTGCAGACCGGCAAGCCGCTGATCTGCTCGACCGGGATGTCCACCGAGGCGGAGATCAAGAGCGCGGTCGAAGTTCTACAGTATCACGGCGCGCAGTACGCCTTCCTGCACTGCAATTCGACCTACCCTGCGCCCTTCAAGGACATTAACCTGAATTATCTTGCGCGCCTCAAGGAGATCGCGCAAGCGCCGGTCGGCTATTCCGGTCATGAGCGCGGCTACAACGTCGCGGTTGCGGCGGTCGCGCTCGGCGCGCGCATCGTCGAGAAGCACTTCACGATCGATCGCGGCATGGAAGGCAACGACCATAAAGTCAGCCTGCTGCCCGATGAATTCAAGGCGATGGTCGAGGGCATCCGTCAGGTGGAAGCCGCGCTCGGCGACGCCACCCCGCGACAGGTTACGCAGGGCGAGATCATGAACCGCGCGAATCTCGCCAAGAGCCTTGTGATCAACCGCGACCTCGATGCGGGAGAACTGATCACCGAAGACATGATCGAGGTCAAAAGCCCCGGTCGCGGGCTGCAGCCCTACTACAAAAAAGAACTGATCGGCACGCGCGCGCGCCACGACTTCAAAGCGGGCGATTTCTTTTTCCCCAATGACTTGGGTAAAGACGGCGTCACCGCGCAGAACTACTGTTTCGAGCGTCCGTGGGGCGTGCCGGTACGCTACCACGACTTCAAGTTCATGCTGGCGCACACGAACCCCGATCTGCTCGAATTCCACCTGAGTTACAAGGACATGGACCTCAACATCGAGGATTATTTCGATCAGGTCTACGATCTCGATCTGGTGGTCCACAGCCCGGAGTTATTCGCGGGCGATCATCTGATGAACCTGTGTTCCGAGGATGAAGCCTATCGCCGGAACTCGATCCGCGAACTTCAGCGCGTCGTGGACATCACCCGCGCGCTGAAAAAGTATTTCAGCCGCGCGACTACGCCGCCGATTGTCATCAACGCGGGCGGTTTCACCAAGGACGGCTTCATCAGCCCGGACAAGCGCCCGGCGCTCTACCAGCGCATCGCCGAAAGTCTCGCCGAGATCGATGCCGAAGGCGTCGAGATCATCCCGCAGACCTATCCACCGTTCCCGTGGTTGTTCGGCGGGCAGTATCATCACAACGTCTTCATCAACGCGGACGACATCGTCGATTTTTGCGAGCGCTACGGGCATCGCGTGTGTCTGGACGTGTCGCACTCGAAGCTGGCTTGTACGCACTTCGGCTGGTCGTTCAAGGAATTTATCGATAAGGTAGGACCCTACGCCGCGCATATGCACATCGCCGACGCGGGCGGCGTGGACAGCGAAGGGCTGCAAATCGGCGAGGGAGATACGGACTTCGCAGCGCTGGCGGACGATTTGGCACGGACAGCGCCGAAAGCCTCGTTTATCCCCGAAATCTGGCAGGGACACGAGAACAACGGCGAGGGCTTCTGGCTAGCGCTGGAACGCCTTCAGAAATGGTTCTAACACACCGAACGGGGGGCAAGTCTTGAAAACAGCAGTCATCGGTGTCGGGCGGATGGGTCGCCGACATCTTCAAGTCGCGCGGACGATGGGCTTGGATGTGGTTGGCATCTGCGATCAAAGCCGCGAGTCGCTGGCGCTGGCGGAGCAGGAGAACGGCATCCCCGCTGACCGGCATTTCACTGATCCGGCAACATTGTTGCAGCAGACACAGCCGGAATGCGTGATCATCGCCACAACCGCGCCCGCGCACTGCGCGCTAACGGTTATGGCAGCAGAGACAGGCGCGAAATACATCCTGTGCGAGAAGCCGATGGCGGTCTCGCTGGCGGAGTGCGACCGGATGATCTCGACCTGTGCGGCGCATGGGGCGCGGCTGGCGATCAACCACTACATGCGCTTCCTCGAATTCTGCACGCGACCACAAGCGGCGATCAACGCCGACGAGTTCGGCGGTCTGACCAGCATGACGGTCGTCGCCGGGAATATCGGTCTAGCGATGGTCGGCTCGCATTATCTGGAACTGTTCCATCATTTGGCGAACAGCGAATTCGCCGAGGTCAGCGCGTGGCTGAACGCCGAGCGCCTGCCGAACCCGCGCGGCGCACAGTTCGAGGATCGCGCCGGATCGCTGCGCGTCGTCACGGCGGCGGGGCAGCGCTTCTACCTCGAAGCCAGCGCCGATCAAGGACACGGCATCAAGGTGATCTACGGCGGGCATTACGGGCAAATCGTGATCGATCCCTTCGCCGGGACGATGCAGGTTTCGCTGCGCGAAGCCGCCAACCGCGATCTGCCGACGACGCGCTATGTAACGCCGTCGGTCGAGCGTGCCGAAACCTTTGCGCCGCTGGACATTCTGATCGGCGCGCAGCAGGTGTTGGAAACGATGTTCGCCGGTGGCGATTATCCCTGCGGTGAGGATGGGCGGGCGGCGATCCTGCCGCTGGTCGCCGCCCACGTCTCCGACGAAGCCGATCATCGCGCCGTGCGGATCGCGGCTGAATCCCTTCCCCTTGACCGAACCTTTGCGTGGGCATGACTGACATGACAACTGTTGCCATCATTGGTGCCGGCGCGATGGCGCGCCAGCACATTAAAGCATTTGCCGATCTCCCCGGCGTGACTGTCGCCGGTATTCACAGCCGCACGCGCGCCAAAGCCGAGGCGCTCGCCGCCGAGTACCAGATCGCGCACGTTTGCGATTCGGTGGACGAATTGCACGAGCGCACCAAGGCGGATCTTGTGGTCGTGACCGTCTCCGAACCGGCGATGAAGCCAGTCGGCTTGGCATGTATGCCGTTCGAGTGGGCGCTGCTGCTCGAAAAACCGCCGGGACTTACGCCGCAGGAAACACGCGACCTGCTGACTGCTTCGGAGGCGCAGGAGCGTCAGGTCTTCGTCGGGTTGAACCGGCGTTTCTATTCGACGACCCAAGCGGCGCTGCGCGATCTGGCAAATTATGACGATCCACGTTATATCTACGTGCAAGATCAGCAGAGTCAATCCGCCGCTGCAGCTGCCGGATTTCCTGAACCGGTCGTCGCCAACTGGATGTACAAGAACTCCATCCATTTGATCGACTACCTGCGCGTTTTCGGGCGCGGCGCGATCACGAACGTGACCCCAATCCTCCCTTGGAATCCTGACACGTCGCAGATCGTGCTGGCGAAGGTCGATTTCAGCAGCGGCGACGTCGGCATGTACGAAGGTATCTGGCGCGGACCGGGTCCGTGGGCGGTGAGCATCTCGACCGAGCAGAAGCGCTGGGAGATGCGTCCGCTCGAAGAAGCGCAGTATCAGATCGCCGGGGAACGCAAGCGGCACAGCTTCGACGTCGCCGACGTCGACAAGCAGTTCAAAACGGGCTTTCATCTGCAAGCGGAACAAACAATTGCGGCTATGCAGGGTGAGCCGTCGCAGATGCCAACACTCGCCAACGCGCTGGAGACGATGGAACTCGTTCAGGCGATTTTCGCTTAGCATTGAATGGACTTAGCAGAAACGCGGCGCATGAGTAGTACAGAAAGTGTTTATATTTTCGGCTCCGGTCCATCGATCACGCGGCTTTCAGCCGAAGAAAAAGCTTATCTGAAATCAGCATCCCAATACGCTAGCGTTGAACAAATACCTGATGTATTGGGAGGTTGCTGGCATACTGCCTAAATTGATGTTTCAGGCGGATTTCGGCTCCCATATCTCGCGGATCGTCACTATTGAAACGCTCAAGATTATCCGCAAGACGAAAAAGCCGATCTTGTACTATTTGAATACGAGGCTCAAGGAAATTGTGCTGCCGCCGCCGAACGTGCGTCAGCGTGTGCGGAAGCTGCGTCGAAATTATCGGTTTTGGAATACGCATCACTATTGGCTTCCGCTTCAGTGGGACACAACGCTAATTCGTTTCTTTGATGCGGGTGTCGATGAAGATGGTTTTCCTTGGGCGACCAGCCTTGATGAGCCGCTCTATCATTATCGCGGATCACTGACGGCGGCGATCAATCTGGCGGCGATTCTGTATCCGCAAGCCGATATCAAGCTGCTGGGCGTCGATATGACTGGCTACGGCGCGTTTTACCAGATGGAACCACTGGCACCGGACTTGCCCCGTTACCATCGCTATCAATCCTACGAGATGGTGAAGCAGACCGATCACGATAAGAAAAGTCGGCAGATCGACGCGCACGTGACTGCTGTCGAGCGGGACGGCAAGCCGGGTGTTCAGGCAGTAATTCCAATGATCCGGCAGCAGTTGCAAAGCGAAGGACGCGAACTCTACTGCTGCAACCCGGAGAGTCTGCTGGTTACGGAAGGTATTTGCCCTTATACAACAGTGATCGACTGAGGCAAAGCGGCGTTTATGCGCGAAGACTACAGCTTGACCTACGTATCCGGACTGTCTTACCCGAACATGGCAACAAACGCGCTCCAGACGATCAATATGGCGGCGGCACTCGCCTGTTACATCAACCCGGCGACGCTGTTTGTCCGCAATTTAGCGCCCTCACGCGCACAGATCAAAACCTACTATGGTGTTTCCGAGTCGTCGCTGCGCATCTGGTCGTTGGGGATGCGTCGCTGGCTCCGCTGGCGCGCGCGGTATCGCCTGTACAATGGGCTGATCGCCCGGCTGCTCCAAGTGCATCCCGACTGGCGTCACAAAAGCCGCATCCTGATGGTTCGGCATCCTAATGAGTTCATGTTTTGGGCGGAGGCACACCAGCATATCCCCTTTTTTCGCGACTGGTTTTTCGTCTACGAAGCACACGACATTTGGACAGATACTCAGAAGGACGACAGCGTAACCCTTCAGGACGCATCAGAGTATCGGCGCACGATTCGGGCACTTCAGCAGTATGATCTGGTGCTGGCAGTCACAGCAGGGTTGGCGGAGGACTTACAAAGCCTGATCCCCGACGCCCGGAATATCACGACGCTGCCGCTGTGTTCCGGGCTGGCGCGCCGGGGTACCGCGCCGAGGATCGCGTCGTCTCAGGCGCAGCCTTTGATCGGCTACATGGGGACGCTAGACCCTGCGCATGGCTTGGATGATCTGTTTATAGCAGTGGAACTGGTGCCGGACAATTACCGATTTCAATTGATCGGGCGCGTAAAAGACGCGGATCAGCCTTGGCTGGACGAATGGCTCCAACACCCGTTGGTAAGCACGCGGGTCGAGATCAAACCGCAGGTAAGCTATCAGAACATCGTTCAGGAAATTGACCGCTGCGATGTGCTGCTCGCACCGGCAGGAGACACGATCCACTCGCTGCGCTACCGATCTCCGCTAAAGGTGTTCGATTACATGATGCGCGGCAAACCGATCATCGCTGCGGACGTGCCCAGTCACCGCGAGATTTTGCAGACGGGGCAAAGTGCCGTATTCTACCAGCCGGGGCAAGCGAAATCTTTGGCTCAGGCGATTCAAGCCGTCGTCGGGCAGCCGCAAGTCGCGCAGGAGATTGCTATCGGCGCTTGAAATCGCGCCGCGAGTCACACTTACGATGGACGTGCTCGCCGGTTGCTTGAACTCGTCGGAGCGGATCATGTTAACGCCTGAGCGGAGAGCGATTCTCCACTATATCTCGAAAATGTTTACGCTAGAGCCGCACTACTCGCCGATATTCTTTCATGGCATTTGGTGTCTTTTGTGGCGGCTAGCCGACTATCTTCCCGGACGCTTTGGTTATGGCGTGCGCTGGGCAATCGGTCGCAAACGCCTAGGCAACTTAGGCGCTTACCCACGTTTTCGTCCACGTAATATTTTCTTTGATGGGCGTAACGTCCAAATTGGTGACGGATTTACTGCTGGTATTTTCAATTACTTCTCCGGTGGTCCGATTACGATTGGCAATCACGTGCATATCGCCAATTTCATAATCTTCGAGACAACGGGGCATCGCTTTGATGACCCGACACGCCCGATTGCTGAGCAGGGGATCATTCGCGAACCGATTGTCATCAACGATGACGTCTGGATCGGGGATCGGGTGACTATCTTGGGCGGCGTGATTGTGGGGCGGGGAGCGGTGCTCGCTAGTGGCGCTGTCGTGACGAAAGACGTTCCTCCCTATACTGTCGTCGGTGGTGTTCCGGCGCGGGTTATCAGTACGAGACAACCAAACAGCGGAGCCCAGAACGACGACTCAGTCCAGCTTGGGAAAATTGGGGGGGGTATAAGGTGAAACAGGTTCTCTTTATTGCGCATTCCGGCAAACTAGGTGGTCCAGCATCCAGCCTCTTAAAGCTCGTGGAACACCTGCCGCCACAGTATCGCGCGCAGATTATTGTGCCAAGTCAAGATAATTATGCCGAGCGCCTACGACAAGAACACATCGGTATGCATGTGGTCGATCTTCGCCAACGTCAGTTACCAACACTGCTCTGGGAAAGCTGGCGTAGTGCGTTGGTTTACGGGAACAGCGTCAATTATCGTGTAAGCGTGGCAATGCAAGCCGCACAAATGGCGCGCCGTCCGACGATTTGGCACGTTCGCGAGATCATGCCGGACATCAACACCACTCCCCCGAAAGAAACCAATTATCTCCGGCGAATTCGTCGTTATATGCTTACAACGACGGAGATTATCGCTGTCTCCAAAGCCACAGCGCAGGGTATCACGCGGTTGCTGGATGGGCAGCGAACGCCGCGCGTCATTTATAACGGTGTTGACGTCAACGACTTCAACTTGGATCGCGCGAGTTCTCGCCAGCAATTCTGGATCGGCTGAACGTCGTACTGGACGCTGTGCTCGTCGTTCAGGTAGGCTACATCAATCCTCGCAAGAATCAACTTGAGGAAGTCGAAGCATTTGCCGCCGTCGTCAAACAGTGTCCGGAAGCGCGTCTGATTCTGCTGGGGGACGCAGAGAAAGACAATGCCTATACGCTCGAACTCCAAACCCGAATTCACGCACTGGGGTTAGATGAGCATGTAATCCTCGCAGGCTTCCATACTGATGTCCGCACATTTCTCTGCGGTGCAGATATCCAACTGCATACAGCACTGCAGGATCCGCATCCACGTGCTGTGCTTGAGGGTATGGCGGCGCACCTGCCGGTGGTTGCTTACAATACAGACGGTGTTGGCGAGACCGTGCTTTCCGGGAAAACGGGCTATCTCGTGCCACAGCATGACGTTACCGAACTCAGCCGACACTTGATCGAATTGGTTGGCGATGCCGAGCGCCGTACCGAGATGGGGCAGTGCAGTTACGAACACGTTGATATGAACTTCCAAGCCAGTCACACTGCTGAACTCATCGCTGACATGATTGAGAAAACCTTAAGCGCATGACACAACAGTCACAGCCTCCGCTAAAGGTCTGCTTGGTTACCTCGTTCTACTTCCCGGTATTCGGCGGCGCGGGGGAGCGCTTTCGTCGTTACATGCCCGGTATGCAAGCGCGCAACTTCGATATGCAGGTGATCGCGCCGCGCGTGGATGATCTGCCCGTTGACGAACTCGTGGATGGGATCGCCACGCACCGGATTGAGGTCGGCAGCTCCGCCGAACTGGTTGCAGCAGCATACGATTACTTCTGCCAAATCGACGTGTGGCCCGACGTTGTCCAAGTCATGGTTCCGTACCGACCGCGCATTCTTCCGGCGCTGGTGCGCTTCAAGCGGCGAGGTATCACCTGTATTCTCACTTTCACAATGGTGAACAAACACCCTTGGAACCGCTGGATTTAATGTAAGCGCTTTGTCGGCAATTTGCTTGCGAACGTCGTGCTTGACGACATAATCGCCAGCACTTCCACGATGCGAGATTGGCTGACCAGTGAAGGAATTGCCAAGCACTTAATCCACATCGTCCCACACGGCGTGGACTTGAAACAATATCAGCCCGCGTCTACCCCCGAAGAACGAAGAGCGCTCCGCCAGTCGCTCGGTATCGATCCCAATAACGAGGTGCTGCTCTTTGTCGGCATTTTCGACAAGCGAAAGGGATTGGATTATTTGATTCACGCTTGGGAGATGATCGCAACGCGACATTCGTCGGTGGAGCTCTACCTCATCGCTCCCCGGCGCGAGGAAACCGAAGAAGCCAAAGTATTTTCCCGGACGATGGATGACCAGCTACAAGCCAGCCCTTACACTTCGCGAGTGCATCTGCTGGGCAAGCAGACTAACGTCAACGAATTCATGCGCGCAGCGGATATTTTGTCTTTCCCAGCCGGCAGGAAGGTCTGCCGAATGTGATCCTCGAAGCCTTAGCCAGCGGTCTACCGATTGTCATGACACCCTTTGTCGGTCTTCCAGAAGAGCTAGGACGCGATGGTGAAACGTTTGAATTGGTGTCGTTCGATGCAAACGCCATCGCCGAGCGCGTGCTTGCGATGCTCAATGATCCGGAGCGACGTCGAACTCTCGCTCAAGCTGCTCGGCATCATGCGGAAGAATACCTCGACGTTGAATACTGCTTAGATACACTTGCTGAGGTCTACCGCTATCGATGGCGATAGCAGCGTGGGATAACTATGGTGGACCGCCATCGATTGACGTACGCTGACGGGGAGATTTCACCCGCGAGGTTTCCACTGATCAATCCGCCGATTCAGCAGCTTGAACAATCCCTCGTTCGGCTCGCGGTATATTTCGTATAACTCGGCGATGATCTGGTCGCCGGGTACTTCCTTAGACGTATCCAAATGTAAATATCGATCAACCCGTCGTGCAAATGCTCTCCCTGTGCGCCCGGGAATGTAGTGCGTCAAAATGGCACCGGTTCGAGAAAAACTCTCTGAGCGCACAACTCTATCTACGTCTTGAAACTCATAATTATCTGATATGTTTAGAAATTGGCACACACGTCTCAATGTCTCAGGCTTGTTATGCACAATATCTTGCTCATAAATAAGAATTAGAAAATTCTCTTTATCATAATACTTATAAAACTGTTGAATGTGGTTGTTATAAAATCCTTGCCAAACGATATTTTCGGTATTGTCGATAGCGTTTCTGAAAAAAGCATCGATTGGCGTTAACGGAGACTGCCGACGACACATGTGGTTATAAGCAGAGATCGCCCGCTCTACCGGATCTCTCAAGACAGCTATTAGTTTTCCATCAGGCATCATGTCGTGGATCATCTTAGCCCGCTTCTCAAGATTGTTTTGAGGAGGCGCTAAATAATAGACGGATTTTTCTCCTATCGCCTTTTCGGTAGTCACTCCAGCAAAATGTTCTTGGTACCAAGGAACACCACGCTCAAAGTTGCTTGCGCGATTGAAGTAATGAATTTCTTCTAATGGCATGTAGATATCAGGATGCTGACGTAATGTATGTGAAAGCCAACTCGTGCCAGCTTTTGCAACTCCAATAATCATGAAATTTGGTAAAACCATGAAATTACTACTCCTGCACGGACTGGAGTTCAAGTGCTGCAGAAACCTGCTCTTGACGATCCAATCGTTCCATAATCACAGGCAAAGCGAAAAACAAGAACATGAGGCGTTGCAAGGTTGAAATCGAAAATGAAGCCAGTACGATGTCGTAACCAATCAACGTGGAGAAAAGAAGAATACGCTGAACCTTTGCGGTGTTTGATTTTGATGTGACTATCTGTTTAATGTATAAAAAAATCAAATAGCCATACATCAATAGCAATGGTATAAATCCAAGTAGTCCTTGTTCCCCAAGTACGTTCAAGAAAATACTATGAGCAGAACGGGTAAAGCCGTTCCAATCTTGCAGGTTTCCATAGCCAATACCATAAATGGGATTTGTCTGGAAGGCGAGGAGTGCTCGATCATATACCTGTTGCCGGGCAGCAAAACTCTCTTCTTCAGAAGTGACACTCGTAAGACTGAGATCACCAGTTTGCAGAAACGCCAAGCGTTCTTCAAAATTCGGATTGATAGCGATCGCTAATTGTGTACCGACCACTGCAAGGAACACGGAACTTATCAGAAGCACGAGCTTTGCCTTGATAGGCAAAAATATTAATAGCGTTATGAAAACCGCTATAACCACAAGTAATGAAGCACGCGAACCCGTGAACAGAACTGACATTAGGAATATGCCAATTAGCAGGGTTCCAGTTACCAGCACAAGGAGAGATTTGTGCTTGAGCATCAAATATAAAAGGATTGGAATGCCCATAGCACTTAGCGAACTGGCATCTTCCAATGATTGAAGACCTGAAGAACGAATTCCCGTGGTTGCTGTGTAGGCATCCCACAAAACACTGAAGGCAATGATTATCGAGCCGACAAGCATCACGATCATCAATAGATCGAACTTGTGAGCGTCATCGATCACTTGAACGCCAAGCCAGTAGTAGAAAAAACCGATGATGAAGCTCGTTAGTTGATAACTGGTGCGAATCCCCATCCCATTTAGAACGACGCTGATACCCGCGCTGACGAGAAATATAACTGCGAAAATCTCGTAAGGCGTAACTTTCAGTTTTCCTCTAATTGGCGAAGATAAACTGCGCAGCAAAATCGCTGCCACCATTCCAACGACCAGCAAACGATTTAGAGTAAGCCCTGACGATAGAATAAATGGATTGATAGAGTCCAGCCACGTAGTGGCTATAAGGGCTAAATAGCCAATAAAAGCGTGGCGTAAAACTACGAGTAAAAATCCTACGCCAGCAAACCCCAGCAGCAAAAGATTGTTACCTGTGACGTATGCATATCCCCCAACTACGCTCAATCCGAGTGCGAGGATACTAAGAAGAAAAAATCGTGATACATCAGATGAGGATGACACTACCCAAATCCTTCGTGCCAATGTTCATTTTGAGGCAAGGATCGCGGCGCGTCGGCATGATAACAACCTGCCTAAGCTGCGTCAAGTTTTTGTTCATTTACATGATACAGCGATGACTTCAGCCTCAATAGTTAGTAATCCGTGTAGTTGATGTAGCCCTCACTACCGGTAAATGAAATCACCTTTGCCGGAATACCAACGGCTACTCCATTTTCGGGAATATCTTTTGTAACCACCGCGTTTGCGCCAATGGCAGCATAGTTCCGACCCGTAACATTGCCGATAATCTTAGCTCCGGGGACCAATGTAGACATTGTCGCCAATAGTAGGGCAGCCTTCATTTTTGCCGCGATGGGCAATTCCGAGCGTAACGCCGTGTGATAGATTGCAGTTTTTCCCCATGATCGTTTTTTGTGAATAACGATGTTGCCAAAATGTGTGATGTGAAACCCACTGCCAATAGTGGTCTTTATAGGGATGGAAATGCCATAGCGATACATGCAGCGTCTGAGAAACAGTCGGGCAATGATTGATGCAGGAAGCAACAAGCGCCCTTTATTGGACAGGAATTTACACGTTCGCAACCAAAACGTATAGGTAAATCCCGGCGTTCTTAATAGGTTAAACCAAAACACCCTAGAAGAAATTTCCCCCGAAAGTTTATAAATTTGTCTTCTACCAGTGCCTTATTTCTTCAATTTTTCAATGTCTCTCCCAGCTCACTCAGGTGGTTGATTAGTGTTATAGAGCTAGCTGCATTTTTGCGGAACACACCGCTGCGTTTGACAATTCCTCATTGTATTGACGTTATGGAGGTAAGTGTTTTTTGCAAAATGACAAGCGCCGTACGAGCAACTTAGTCATTAATCTTCTTTGTCCTTCGCCACAGATCAACGAACCGAATGGATGAATTATGTAATACATGAAACTGATTTGTTCGGTAAGTGAACCCAATCCCAATCAGCCCGATTAGGAGTCCAGTGGCCCCCCTTAAAGAAAACCCTATAGAAATGATGGATCAATAACCGCCGTTTCTCGGCGGGGGTCACGAGGGCATATTGAAGAAAAAACGTCTGCTTGGCGAAAAATCTGCCGTTTCTAGCTTCGTTTGAGTAGGGAACTGTATTTGCAGAACGTCGGTTTCGATTCGCCGTAGTTCGGCTTCGACGCGATCCGCGCTGCGGCGTCAGCAGGATTCGTGCGCCTAAAACGTCTTTCGCTAGCAACAGCGCTATATCGACGATGTCTTCCAACCCGTACTGGCTAATCAGCGCGTTGATTTTGCCCCAATCGAGGTCAGTTTCATTGTTAATGAATTCGGTAATATCAACCAACCACTTCAACTTTTTCCAATAATGTCGATAGCCGTGTACGCAAAGGAAAACGAACAGAAACTCCTTACAAAAGATCTCAATCTGGAGACCGTCTAATTCCGCCGGGACGACGAACTCCCAAAACCCTTTGGATCGCTCAAGAAGACGCTAAGGTTCGGTCAGCTACCAGTGGAGTTCTATTCGCACCCGGTTTCAGCGTGTAGGAATGTTTCATTATACTTGTCTCGCAAGCGGTCGCTGTGCGACTCATTTGAGGCTAGGAACGCTGATAACCGACTGATACCAGGAGATCAGAGGCAGTCGAGTATTGTTGGCTGTCGATGAGATATTCAAGATCAAGGATTTGTCGTACGGCGATATTGTGATAGATATTTTTCGCCAGCGTAGGTCCCTTAAAGGGCACGGTGCGTATTCCGTGATCCTGAAAAGTTGTAGCACTTTGATGAGTTCGACTTCAGTTTTTGATTACGGAAGACTGTTTGTATAATTTTATTTTCGAAAGGTATTCAGCGTGGTATTGGTCGACACTTCAGGAAGATGTCGCGTATTGTAGGCGAAAAAGGACACGACCGAGTTGCGTTCAAGCAGCCTAATAACGTAATCCCAGTTCAACGGGGCTTCCTTTAGCTGCTGCGCGGTTTGGATCTCCTCTGGTGTGAGATTGGTTCGAAGCCAATAGCGGATAATCAGATGTTCGCGCTGCAGCATCAAATCATTTCTACGTTCCGTCTAGAACAACATGAGTGCGGAGAACAACAACCATACTGTCATGACAACAACATTGTCACTTCAGCGAAAAGCTTGATTAATAGGGTGTGGTTTGCTGATATTTGATGAATTAGAAGCGTTTAACATCGTCCGGCTGACCCAATGGAGCGCGATTGTGCGCACAATGGAAATAAAACACCACTTTACTGCGTATCGAGTTGTTCGAATAACTGTTGGTATTTTTCCGCTTCATCCGTTAAAGAGTATTTTGAAACCACCGTCTCGCGCGCCCGAATACCTATCTGCCTTGCCGCTTCAGGATTGCAGATTATGTAATCCAAGGCATCGGCAAGCGCTTGTGCATCTCCCTTTGGGATAAGTATGCCGTTAAATTTGGACGTGATCGAGTCAACTGTTCCGCTGATTGCTGTCGCGACAATAGGCAGTCCGACAGCCATTGCTTCTATCAATGCATTCGAATGACCCTCGACATCGGAAGGAAGAACGAAAGCATCGCCGCTTGCAAGTAAGGGCAAACAAATCGGTGTAACCCTGAAATATCACTTTGGGGCGGATCTGTAGACGTTCCACCTGCGCTTCAAGCTCTGCTCGGCAAGGACCATCACCAATGAGTAAGAGCGTGAGATTGCGATGCTGTTCCTGAAGCAAAGCAAACGCATCGAGCAAGAGATCGTGGCGTTTGACCTGAGCAAACCGCGCCACGTTGACGATAATCCAATCGTCGATGGGAAGATTAAGTTTATGACGGATTTGTTTCTGTTCTTCGAGATTTTCTACCGGTTTATACGCGGTTGTATCAATCCCATTGGGGATGAGTAACCGATTCCTCGCTGGGATTGTCTCGTCTTCCAGGACCTGATCTATTTCTTCACTTAGCGGAATGATGTAATTCTGTTGTCGAATAAGCTGGCGATGAATATCGCGTAAAATGCCGGTGCGATTCTGCAAACTGTTCAAGTCGCCAATGAGGGTATAAGCAATGGTGCGCTTACCCATCAGCCGAGCAATGCAGCCAATCACCATGACGTAAGCATAAACGGAATTGAGAATGATGATAGAAGGTGTAAACAGGTGTCGTAGTAAATAAAGCGCCGTGAAGAAGATGAAAATCCCCGTTCCAAGCACGCGAATCGGGGGTTGGGACAAACCATCATGTCCCACGTATGTTGATCGAGTTGAAGTTGTTCGTGATGCGGATAGAACCAGCCCTTTTTATAGGCAACTATCAGAATACTATCCCCAGCCTTCCGAAACTCCGATGCCAAGCGGATTAAATGTCGCTCTCCCCCGCCTCCTGTTTGTGCTGCAAGGAACATGGCAGGAATCACAAACAGAACTGTCCGCATCTCAGGAATTTACCCTTCTGTATCACTATCACTCGCGCTGAGGTTATAGAGGATCGAGATCATTTCAGATTGATTTATCACCTGCGATATTGTACCAGCCATTCCCATATCGACAACGAACGCCTTTACCTTATACTACCGGCGCTAAGTATTTAGTCTCGGAGTGTCGAGTGGTACAATGTCCTCCACAAAAAGGTGCGCCCGGTAGCGTTATAATGATAAGCGATTGACTTGAACAGGCGCTTTTCCAGAAAGAGCCGGTTCAAATAATGAAGGTTTTCACCGAACAAGCGTACTTTCACGCTTATTTCGCTCATAGAACTACCTTGGCGCGGCGCAGATTTCGGTGGCAGTCATGATCCTACTGCTCCGTCGATGCACCTATCAATCCACTTAATTCACTTTGTCAACGAACACCATCGCTGAATAGCCCGAAGTATTGCCCTTTCTGACCTAGACTACATTGCCTATTTGGTGAACAATATCATGTGGGGTGCATAGTGTGACACTAGACCGCCCTAGGGTGGCGATCTTCCTTCCCTCGTTGCGGGGTGGGGGAGCAGAGCGGATGATGCTTCACTTGGCGATTGAGTTTGCCGAACGCGGCTATCCTGTTGATCTGGTGCTTGCTAAAGCTGCGGGAACTTATCAAGAGCAAGTTCCAAGTCTCGTCAATGTCATTGACTTGAACGCTTCCCATGTCGTTATGAGTTTGCCGGGTTTGATTGGCTATCTCAATCGCAACCGTCCAGTAGCATTACTCGCTGCGATGAGTCACGCAAATTTGATTGCTCTATGGGCTAAATCTTTTGTCGCACCAATACACGGGTTGTGGTTAGCGAGCGGAATAACTTATCGGCAGATACTGCCAATGCGCCCCAAATTCGCGCCCGTCTGATACCGATTCTCGTGCGCTAGTTTTACGGGATGGCTGACGCAATCACTGCGGTTTCCACAAACGTTGCGGAGGATTTAGCTCAGATTACTCATATTCCCAAAGAACATATCCATGTGGTTTATAACCCGACCGTGACGCCACGTCTGCTGAAATAAGCCGAGAACCGGTTACAGACCCTTGGTTTCAGCAGCCAAGAGAACTACCTGTTATTTTAGCGGCTGGACGTTTAGCGGCTCAGAAGGGCTTTTCCACATTGATTCGCGCGTTTGCTAAAGTGACTGCGGTGCTACCAGCACGTCTGGTTATTCTGGGTGAGGGTGAAAAGCGGGCGGAATTGACCGCCCTAGTGCAAGACTTGGGGCGAACTGATAACGTGAGTTTGCCCGGGTTCGCGCAAAACCCTTATGCTTATATGAAATATGCGGATGTTTTCGTTTTATCATCGCTTTGGGAAGGGTTTCCGAATGTTCTGGTCGAAGCGATGGCTTGTGGATGTCCTGTGATCAGCACGGATTGTCCGGGCGGATCGCGCGAAATTCTGGCGGATGGCAAATACGGCACGCTAGTTCCCGTTGACGACATCGATGCGATGGCTGAAGCTATCCGGCGAATATTGGAGCAACCGCAAGACATCGTCTCCATTCAGAACCGCGCGAATGAATTCTCTGCCGAGCGTATCGCCGACCATTATCTCAGGTTACTGCTAGCCGAAGAACGCTAACTAGGTTCACGTTGAAGGGTAGGAACATACAGAAGCTCCAAATTATCTTGTAGAATGAGAATTTATCCTCGCCACAATGGATATGAACCAGACCATGTGGCGGACAAGATCAGCCCTCCGCATGAGACGGCTACAATTTACAAATTCCTGATCAGTTCACTTAATCTGTCGCTAGTTTGATTAAGTGTGAGAGAATTTAGGCTTTGTAAGATATCGTGATTTTTTGCTGTACAATCACAAGCGTATCGGAAGAAAGACTAACGACCACTATCAGTCACAATTGTCATAGGGAGTATCGCGCTCGATGGAACTTAGCGAGTATATAAGGCTCGGTAGAAAATGGCTGTGGTTGCTGCTGGTAGCTGCATTTGTTGGTGGTGGGCTGAGTTTCGCTTTGAACAGCAGCCGACCGCTCGTTTACTTTGCAAACACAACCGTCGCAATCGGGCGTTATATCGATGCGGCAAACCCTAATTATGTCGACATTCAAACTGGAATGACCCTAGCTGACACGTATGCCCAGCTTGTTCGAACGAGTGACGTGCTTCAGGGCACCATTGACGCCTTGAATTTGAATTTCAGCCCTCAACAATTGAATGGACTGATCAACACGAACATTTTGAGCGGCACATCGCTGCTCGTAATTGCGGTCAGGTACGTTGATCCGGTACTAACTGCGGACATTGCGAATACACTTGCGGAGCAGTTGATCCAGCGCAGCCCCTCAAATTTGTCGACTGATCAAGAAGCTCAAATTGATCTGGCGAAAACCCAAATAGACGTGCTCACCAAACAGATTCAGGATCAGCGTCAGAACATCGACGAGATTAGTCAGCAGTTGGAGTCGACAACTGATCCTGAAGAATTAACCCGGTTGACCAACTTAAGAACGTCGCTTACTCAGCAGACGACAAGCGCAGCGATGGCGATTGCGCAGTTTCAAACCAACATCAATTCGATTCAACAGGCGCGGAACTCGCTCGATATTGTCGAGCGAGCCACCATTCCCGTTGCGCCGCAGAGCAGCAGTCAACTCATGCCGATCGTTTTGGGGGCTGCGGTTGCCGCTATCATTGCCGGTGGCGTCATCTTCCTGCTTGAATACTTGGATGATCGCGTCAAAACCGCTGAAATCGCAGTACAGCTTCTAAAAGTGCCTGTTCTGGGTGCCATCCCGAATTTCGGGAATCGCAAGAAAGGCTACTCAGAAAAGTTGGTGTTGAAAAACGCTTCAATGTCCGCCCCTGCCGAGGCGTATCGACGCCTGCATACAAACCTGATGCTGGCATCAAGCCGACGAAAGAATACGTTTGTCATCACCAGCGCGGGACCTGAAGAAGGGAAAAGCGTCACTGCCGCAAATTTGGCTGCCGCGATGGCGAGCGACGGTATGCGCGTATTGCTGATCGACGCTGACTTACGCCGACCGAGATTGCACACGATTTTTGGTCTTGAAAACAGTCTAGGGCTGACATCGCTGCTTCAGAGCGATTTAGAAAACTGGCAGAAATCCGAACACGAACAGGACGAACAACCAGTTGGCAACCTGAGCCAGTGCATTCAATCGACCGAAATTCCCAATCTGAGGATCATCACCAGCGGTTTCATACCGTCCAATCCAACGCAGTTGCTCAGCTCCACCCTGATGAAACGCTGGCTGGATGCCTTCAGTAACGCTCAAGATATCGATGTGGTGATTGTAGATACGTCTCCGGTCCTGCTCTTTGGGGATAGCCTGTTGATTGCTACTTCCACCGGAGCTGACGTTGTGCTCGTTATCGACCGACGGCGAACCCGCAGCAAGACGGCACTAGAAACGAAAGAACGCTTCACCCAAGTCGGGCTTGCCGTGAAGGGGATTATTCTCAATCGCATCAATCCCCGCGAGGAAACCGGCGCTTACGGTTATGATTACAGCTATGGCTACGAGTACTATGCCTCAGATAGAGATTCACGAACAACGTGGCGAAAACGATTCCGTCGTCAATAGGCGCTTGTTCGTCGCTGGCAAGAAGCAGCGCTTGTTCAATGTGAAAGCAGCCAATAACCTTGCGTCCCGAAAACCTGTCAGACATTCACAGCAATCATCGGTGTCAGAGCATTGATGCAAAGACCAAGACTGTAAGGCGCTGAACGGTGATACAAAAAGCTGGTTACATTCAGCGCACCTTTGTCATCATTTGGTCGGCGGCGAAGTGGTGGACAGTCACTTGGGTTGTTTTGCTCGGCATCCAAAGTGTGATTCCTATCCTGTTCGTGATATTGACGAAAGCGTCAACGGATAGTTTCGTCGCGCTCGTCCAAAGCGACTGGGATTTCACCCACATCGAAACAACTCTCCTGCCGGTTGTGCTGTTAGTCTTTGTCCAAGTACTCAGCCGCGTTATTAGCAGCCTGCTCGCGTGGGTTCGTGTCGGTCAATCCGAACAGGTTCGTGACTACATTTCCGAACTCATTCAAGTGCAGGCACTGCGTTTGGATATAAGCTACTACGAGCAAGAGTCGTTCTACAATCTCATGCATCGTGCGCGTAACGAAGCCCGCGAGCGACCATTGAGCTTGCTTGAAGGTTCGGGAGTACTGATTCAGAATCTCTTATCGACGATTGGCTTGGGCGCGCTGCTCGTGTCTTATGGTGCGTGGCTGCTGCTCCTGCTGATCATCGGCGCGTTACCGGCGTTGTGGGTCATGATGCGGTTCAGCCAGCGACTAAATCGATGGCGTAAAGAAAACACGGTCAATGAACGCCGAGTCTATTATTACGACTTTTTGCTGACTGAGCGTTTTGCTGCCTCTGAACTGCGAATTCTCCATCTGGGCGAATACTACCGAGCGCGCTATACATCGATACGAAATAAGCTGCGTAGCGAAAAATTAAAGCTCTGGCGCGATCGATCTTTGTTGGAAATTGTCGTCACTTTGTTTTCAACACTGGTTGGCGGAATCGCGTTGCTCTGGATGGGCTTACGAGTGGTGGCGAAGTCTGCACCGCTTGGTGACTTAGCCGGGTTGTATCAAATCTTCAATCAAATGCAAACTTCACTCGCTGCTATCGCCGGGCGGATTAGCGACGTTTATCAAGGGGTTTTGTTTGTTGAAGACTTGTTCATCTTCTTAGATTTACCCGCACCGCTAATCAACATTGGTAAAACAATAGCCCCTCCCCTACAACACGAGATCCAGTTTGAGAAGATCAGTTTTCGCTATCCCGCAACCGAACGTGAGGCACTGACAAACTTCTCGATGACAATCCCTGCCGGGAAAATCGTGGCGCTCGTGGGCGAAAACGGCGAGGGGAAAACCACTTTGATGAAGCTGCTCTGCCATTTCTATGATCCGCAGCAGGGGAGCATCCTCTGGGATGGCGTTGACTTGCGTGATTTCGAGATCGAGAGCCTATATCGACAGATCACTATGCTCTTTCAAAGTCCCTATTTTTACCCTGAGACGGTGCACCACAACATCGCTGTTGGCGATTTAGCCTTGAACCCATCCGCAGAAGCCATTCAGAAAGCCGCGGAAGCCTCTGCCGCCCACCAGATCGCCATGGGCTTACCCCAAAAATACGAAACGGTTCTGGGCAAAATGTTCGGCGGAGAAGAACTCAGCCTTGGGCAATGGCAGCGCATCGCGCTTGCGCGTGCCTTTTTGCGGCAGGCAAGCCTGATTATTCTGGACGAGCCGACCAGCGCAATGGATTCGTGGGCAGAGATGGAATGGCTTAACCGCGTGCGGCAGGTTGCCCGCGACCGAACTATGATTATGATTACCCATCGCTTCACGACGGCGATGGCAGCAGACCTAATTTACGTCATGCACGATCAGCAAATCGTCGAGCAAGGCACTCACGACGAACTGCTGGTGTTAGGCGGACGTTACGCTCAGTCTTGGAATGAACAAATGCGTCAAAGGGGAGCAGCTCAGGGTGAGTCTCAGGGATAGGGTCAGTTACCACATCAAGACATCGCCAGTACAGTTGTCGTCCATGTTGAGCGACTTCAAACCCACTGAGTTTCTATCGCTAACCCACAGTATTCATTACTCGCCGTGTTTGCCAATCGAAGCTACGCTTCAGCAAGCGCATCGCTCGGACTAGAGAAGCTGCTATGCTGTTATACCAACTGTATAATCTTGCCCTGAAATCCGAGATCGAATTTCCCGAACTAATTCCCTTTGAGCCACCGTCGGCAAGCGGGGAAGTCGTCGAGCTTCGAATGGGCAGCGTGCCCGCCACGCTCGCTGACGTCACTACTCAGGGGGTTCTCTACCAACTCAATCGCCATCAGTGTCTTTACGATCTGCCCGGCATCGCTCGATTCCTCGTGAGCGACGGGCGGGAAGTCGTGATCCAACCTGAAGAGGAGACGGATGAAGCGACGATCCGGCTCCTTTTCTTGGACATGATCCTCATGAGTTTATTCCATCAGCGGCGAATGCTCCCCGTGCATGGAAGTTGTATCCAAACACCGCAAGGAGCGATCATATTTGGGGGAGTATCGGGCGCGGGTAAATCGACCTTCGCCGCGATCTTCGAGCAAAAAGGCTATCCTGTCCTTGCGGACGACGTCACAGTCATTCAGTTTGCTGATGATGGTACGCCAATGGTATTGCCAAGTTACCCTTCCTTGAAGTTGTGGCCAGACGTTTTAGAAATGCTGGGATACTCAGATTACAAAATGTTCCGTCAAGTTCGCCCCAACATTTCCAAGTACTACCTGCCATTAGAAGAAAGCTTCTACACTCAACCTGCTAAATTGAAGACGATCTACGTGATCGATTTAGTCGAGATGGGGCAAACCACGCTGAAAACGATGAGCCAAGTGAGGAAAGTTCCCGCGCTTAACGGCTTAATCCGCTCCTTCCATATGGCGCTTGAGATGGATATTCTGCGTGATTATTGGGTCATGGTGAACAACCTTGTTCAAGCCGTGAATATGAAGACGCTGGCTCGCACTCGAACGGATACCGACATCAACCGTATGGTTCAGTATTTCTTAGAGGATGGTGTCTAAATGTCGCCTTTCTTTTGGCTGGCATCTTACCCCAAATCTGGCAATACGTGGACGCGAGCGTTTATCGCGAACTACTTGGGGCAAAGTGATACGCCCGCGAACATCAACCACCTCGAAAAAAGTTTCGGGCTAAATATGCGGTTACATTTCGACGATCTACTTCAGATCGAGTTGAGCAACTTTACGCCTGACGAGATTGATCGGATGCGTCCCGCTTACTATCGCGAGTTTGCCCGCCGGCTGACAAATGAGCGGGTCTTTGCCAAGATCCATGCCGCTTTTCAACATTTTCCTGATGGAGAGCCGCTGATACCGTTCGATGTGATCGCCGGTGTTATCTACATTATTCGATCGCCACTGGATATTGCCGTTTCACTTGCCCACCATAATGGCAGTTCAGTCGATGAAGCGATCCAAATTATGAGTAATCCGGATTATGTGTTGTCACAGCGAGGTTATGGGCTGCCGCAACAGTTAGAACAAACCTTATCAACGTGGAGTGAGCACGTGCGGAGTTGGGTTGATGAACCCCGGCTTCGCATATTTGTCATGCGCTACGAGGATATGATCGATAATCCACTCGACAGTTTCACAGCGATGATCCAATTCACGGGGTTGGAAGTCAACGCAGAGCGAATCGCCCATGCTGTACATGCCTCGTCGTTCAAGGAACTGCGTAAGCAGGAAGCCGAACAGGGCTTCAGAGAAAAATCACCGTGGGCAGAGTCTTTCTTTCGTAAAGGCAAGGTTGGCGACTGGCGCGAAACCTTGACCCCGGAGCAGGTAACACGCATTGTAGAAACTCACGAGGGCATTATGCAGCGGTTCGACTATCTGCCGTAATTAAGAATTCATTGAGCAGAAGGGAGTTCAACTGCTATTCTTACTTTTCCTTATATATGAAATGAAAAGCATTAATAATTGCCGGAATAGCTTGACTTACGCCCGTGGTATCAGGTAGTATATTCTTTGATAATCAGGATAATTCTCAATAATCAAGCGGGAGCAACCATGTCCAATCAGATCACTGAAATCCCGAACCAAAAAAAGACATACTCCAAGCCTGAGATTTCTGCAATTGGGCATATCAGCAAACTGATCAATGGCGGCGGCGCTTACAGCCCAACCGACGGTGTTTATAGCTACACTTCGGGCGGCGATAAAATGCTGAACTTCAGCGCCACCATGATGTCGTAGCGCTAGCCCTCATTCGTCGCGGCTAATTAACTGAAAGTGATAGTCAATCCGTACTCTTAAGGAGTACGGGTTGGTTATTTACCTCTGTGCCAATCTTCGTAGTCTATATATGAGAAAGACGTTGACGAGTCACTTCTACTATGTGTATGGTTTGAGTTTGGAAAGTGATCAGCCATTAGCAACTCTTCTCAAACTTCCCTCTTCTCCTCAGCAGATTGATCTTCACATTACATTTTTGCAAAAGCCTCCCAGTGATTTTGGCGAGCTGGAATGGTTTCCTCATCCTCTATTCAACCTAAGACAGCAAGATCAAGCGGGCAAGCTGGATTACGTTCAGGTACTTACCACGGTCGATCAAAAATATCTTCAATTGCACTACATTGATGATGTTCGGTTTTTCTTGGACGCAGCAGCAAAGCAACTATGGGTCGTTTCACCTCCGCAATTTAGCCACGCTTACGTGGTTTCTTATGTGACAAATGCGGTGCTCGGTTTGTATCTGCGTTTGCATAATCAAGTTTGTCTGCATGCCAGCGCGGTTGTTGTCGACGACCGCGCTATCATGTTTTGCGCCCCTTCGGGTTTTGGGAAATCCACGACTGCGCTAGCGTTTGCATCACAGGGACACGCTGTTCTGGCGGATGACATTTGCGTAATCGAGCCACAAGCGACCGAAGTTTGGGTGAAATCCGGCTACCCGAACCTCCGCTTGTGGAAGCACCCGCCCTCAGCAGACGGCAAATCTGTTTCCATTCAGCCAATTGCACCGGATTGGCGGAAAAAATACATCGATCTTGAACGAAGCGAAGGTTTTTCGTTTAGTTATGAAAACCACCCAATCGGCGCAATCTATCTTATCACTGGGCTAGATGAAATTGTTCAGATAAATTCTTTACAACCGGGTTTGGCGCTGATACGATTAATGCAAAACGTGTATCTGAATTGGATCTCGTCTCCGCAAATACGAGCTACTGATCTTCAGGTTCTCTCGCGACTGCTGGAAACCGTTCCTGTTCGTTCGCTGGTGCGAACCAATGGACTTGAACGTCTCGATGAGCTATATAAGTACATCATGGATGATTACACGGAACACCGTGAAACCCATACTCGCGGCGCACTGAAAGTTCCAACGAATGTATAATTTGGGTGAATTTGGCAGTATGATCCGCGACACAACACGGATGGATACGTACATTGAGGCAATGCGACGATCTATTCACGAGGGAAGTGTTGTCGTCGATATTGGCGCTGGAACGGGAATTTTCTCTTTGATCGCCTGTAAATTAGGGGCGAAGCACGTCTATGCGATTGAGCCGCTGCCGCTCGTAGAGATGGGGCGTGCATTTGCCGCTGCAAATGGCTACGCCGACCGCATTACGTTCATCAAAGACATCTCAAACCGCGTCGAACTGCCGGAAAAAGCCGACGTAATCCTTGGTGATATTCGCGGGCAGTACGCTCTGTATCAGCATATCATCTCGACTTTTGCGGATGCATATCAACGACTGCTCAAACCGGGTGGGATATTGCTCCCCAAGCGCGACCGGCTTTTTGTCACCCTACTGGACGCTCCGGAACTCTATCACGAAGGGATTCTAAACCCGTGGATGGAAAACAACTTCGATCTCAATCTTGAGACGGGATTTTCCTTCCAAGCCAACGCCCCGATCTATAAAAAGGATTTGAGTAAAAGCAGAACAGGTTCTGCTTCCGGCTCAGTTGTGGGCGACCGTAGAATATGGCATCCGCACCGACCCGAATTTCTCGAACACTGTGAGCACTGTTGCTGAGCGCGCCGGTGTAGCGCATTTCATCTATACGTGGTTTGATGCGGAGCTTTGCGAAGGCGTCGGTTTTAGTAATGCGCCGGGCGCGGAAGGACCGCAGCCGCGAGTTTATGGTGGCATGATGCTGCCGCTAAAGCAGCCGCTTGAAGTCAATGTCGGTGATACGGTTGACGTACAGCTTGGCGCGTTCCTAGCCGGGGATGATTACGTCTTTCGCTGGAAAGTCTCGGCGACCGCGCCGAATGGTGAAAGTCCTCGAATTGGCGACGAGCAGTCTTCTTTGTTCTCCGTTCCCCTCTTGAATATGCGGAAGCGAGCCAGTAATTACACGCCCAAGCTTAACCGGGCAGGGCAATGCACTGCTTTCATTCTAGAGAAAATGCAAGCGCAGTTGCCACTCTCCGAAATTGCAGCACAGGTGCACACACAATTCCCGGAGCAATTCAAGACTTACAACGATGCGTTTGCGCGCGTTGGCGATTTGACATATAGCTTTAGCGATTAATACGCGCTAGTCCGCATATCGGACGAGAGGGGAGAGTTTTGATGGTCAAGCGGATTAGACCGGTTTCTGACTTGCTGGTACATCAATTCGAAGATGAAGCCGTGATTCTGAACCTACTTAACGAGACGTATTACTCATTGAACGGTTCGGCGATCCGCATGTGGGAGATTCTTACTTCCGCAAACTCGATCCAAACTGGTCATCGACAACTCCTAGAAGAATATGATGTGGATGGCGCTTCACTGCAAGCGGATATCGACCAGTTCGTGCAGAATCTCTTAGACGCCAAGTTAATTGAAGTTATCGAGTAATCGTGATTTGGTCTGTGTGGGGCGCTATTCCGCTGCGGCTGCGCAAAGCGGCAGGAATTATCTTCGCTGGTTTGGTGATTCGAATCATCGATCTGGGTTTACGCTTCACTTCTTATCGGCAGGTGTGCCGGATATTATTAACCTTATCCCCAACACCGGATCCCTCGAAGGTCAATCTTCGGCGAGCAAAACATGCTGCCGACATCGTTAATACGGCAGCGATTACTCCGCCTTTTCAAGGTACTTGCCTGCGACGTTCGTTAGCCCTGTGGTGGCTGCTGCGTTGGCTTAGGATACCGAGCGTAATGCGCTTCGGAATCAACCGCGACATGGGGCATACGTGGGTTGAGCACGCCAATCAGGTGATCAATGATCGCAAAGATGTTGCATCATTGTACGCCATTCTCTACCATGATGAGCTTCTCCCCGAGAAGATTACTTCAACGGTCAAATTTGCCGACAAATCATGACCGGCTTTTTTGGTATCCTCAGCCTGAACGAATTGCTCAGTGATCCGTCAATTGCCCAAAACCTACTTGATCGTATCCGCAATCGTGGTGAAGACGCACAGCAAATCTGGACGCAAGCCGGAATAACGCTGGGCGTCGCTTTACAGCGGCTCACTGATGACACACGGGAAGAACAACAACCGCTTACGATCGCCGACATCACGATCGCTGCGGATAGCTATCTGACTAATCGGGTCGAACTCGCAGCCGAACTGAGTAAGCACGTCCCGCTTGAGGCGGGTGCGCTGCAGACCGCTCCTGACCCGGAGCTTATTTTATATGCGTATACCGTGTGGGGGGAGCATTCCCCTCAGCATCTACGCGGGTCATTCCGTTATGCGCTGTGGGATAATGCGCGCCAGCGGTTGTTCTTAGCAATTGACCAATTGAAGTCGCAGACGCTGTATTACGCCTTCGACGGGCAAACGTTCGTCTTTGCAACGGAATTCGGACCGGTGATTCGTCACCCTTCCGTCGGGATTGTCCTCGACGAAGAGTCGCTGGGACGCCGCTTGGTACTTCCCATCTATCTTGCGGTCGATGAGACGCGGACACCCTTCGCCAACATTCAGCGCCTCGGTCACGCCCAGACCCTGACGATTAACCGGCGCGAACTCCGAAGCACGCCGACTGCTCTGCCACGACCTCAAACCTACTGGACGCTGCCGCTGGATCATGCCATGCTGCGTTATCCAAGGATCAAGGATTACGCCGAACACTTCCACGAGCTGTTCACCGAAGTGCTGCGGTCGTTCATTCGGTCGGATCGAATTATCATCGCATTAAGCGGCGGGCTGGACTCAACGACAATTGCGGCAATCGCCCGTGAAATCCAACAAGAACGCGCCGCGCCGCTGCAGTTAACCGCCAGTAATACCCATTTTTCACACCTACTCCCGGATCAGGAAGCATACTATTCCTCAAGCGCGGCACTTAAGCTGAATATCCCGCTTGTGCATGTTGACGCTGACCAATTTCCAATCCGCGATCCGCTGCCGACCTTAATGGACATGGGGGCAGTCTATCAGACCGGGCTGAACGAGGCGGTGACGCGCTCGCGGCTTGAACATGGAAACGTCGTCCTCGCTGGTCACGGCGGCGACGAAATCTTCGCGATCACGCCTTTACTGGACGTGATGGCGAAAAAATCCCCGGCGGACGCGCTCAATCTGTACCGGGATGTTTGGAAAATTACTGGAAAGCGCCCCTCTTTGGGTCTCCTCAGCCAGCTTAAACGGTCGATCAATAGCGTGCGAGCAAGCCGGTCATCCCGACCGCTTGGCTCATACGCGAGCTTCCCCGAATGGATCAACCCGGATTTTGAAGCGCGAATCCACTTAAAAGAGCAGTGGCAAGCCTATTGGGATACGCACGGGGAAAGCCAACACCCGCTGAATGCTGTCGCTTACGCTTATTTGCTGCAAGCGAGTTGGGACAACACGATTGAATTCGTGCACGCGCCCAATTTCGTCGCGCCCAAAGTGCTCTCGCCGTTTTTGGATCTTCGGCTGATCGATTTTGCGCTCTCGCTGCCGCCACAGCTTTCGCAAACCCCCAAGTATATTATGCGCGAAGCCATGCGCGGTATTCTGCCAACCGAGATCGTTGACCGGCGCAAAGCACCGCTGGGGTTTGTTTTGTCGAGCTTGCTGCGGTTCCCCGAATCCAAATGGGTCGATGAGTGGGAAATACTTCCAGAACTGAGCCGGTATATTCAACGCGATGCAGTTCCCAGTATCACCGGTTGGGATGTTAATCCGGGGGCGCAATCGAAAAACATCCGCCCGCTCATCATAAATAGCTGGCTAAAAGCCGTCCGCGCCGAGTTTGGCAGTTAATTTGACGCCGGGCAGCTATATTGAGCGAACGTCCCCGGTACTTCTAAAATGTTCCCCGCCTCATCCGAGATCGGCGCAGCTTCTGTTCCCTGCCCGAAGTAGAAATTGTCGTTATAACGAGCGAATGAACGCGAAAATGTCGCTGCCCGGAAGCGAAATAACTCAACCCAGTTCTGGAGGTCGCAGGTTGCCCTGACCCGCATTTCGTACCCGCCCTGAGCCACCGGCGCAGCCACCAGCAGGTACAAAACGTTATCTTGAACGAAGAGATCGCGGGGAAGCGCACCATCTGCCAGATCGTATTGCTGAACGTTATCAGCAAAATCAACGGAGAACAGACCGAACGGCTGCCAGTTGTGATCGATAACGGTGACCACGCCCAAATAGACGACATGGGCGTCGAATTGAACCGGGCGGGCGATGCGGGGGAGCGGTTTTCCCGTAAAGTTGGGCGGATAGAGACCGTCGAAAAAATCCACATCACTCGCTTCGAAATGGGCGACGCCATTCGCGTCGATCCCCGTCAGTCGATATACGAAGCTGTTGTAGCCTTTCAGCCGGTAGGCAAGATTTCCGTTCAAACTTGGAACGGGCTGCATTTTCGGAAATGCCAATACGCTCACGTAGAGAGTGTCATTGACCTCGAAGAATTTCCACGCGCGCCCCACTCCGATTCGACCCGTGCCGCCAATACCGGTTGGTAACTCTCCTAACGTCCAAGTTCGTCCATTATCGCTGCTGACGGCGACCGCGCGGCTGCTCGTGTCCGCCAGACCGAGCGCAGCAAATAAGTTCCCGTGATACAGGTGCAGGTCATAAACGTGCAGCGCACCGGGTACGTTATCTCGCTTGACCCAGCGTTCCCCGCGCAAGAAATAAATGTTGCCGTGTTTCCCGTCGCCACGTGAATCGTGACCGGGGATATACAGGGTCCCACCAGCGATAACAAACTCGTCGATTTGCTCTTCATTCACGACGTAGTCGTAGGCAAAAGCCCCGTTCTGGTCGTCATAGTACCAAACTTCGACCGGTCCGGCGTTCGTCGCTGGACCGGCGTTGTTGCTATTTCCTGATCCTAAATAAAGCCGCCCGTCAAAAACCTCCATATCCCAAACATTTCTTGCGTAGGTCCATTTCGGATCAGAAAGACGATCTCGAAATGGATTTCCGATCAACACAACGCTGTCCGTAACATCGGGGCTATAGTCGACTAGTTCCGAAGCTTCCGCTTGCGCCCCAGAGATCCGCGTTGAATTCGCGCCTAGCAAGAGGAGAAAAATGGCGGTAGCGATCCGAGCGATTCTACAGAGTAATTTCATGACTCCCCCATCGACCTGCCGCTCGCCTCTCCCTGCGTAGACTCGGTTGTGTTGACAGATGAGGCATAATTAGCCTCATGTGAACCATAAAACTGCAAGACAAAGATTGGATGAAAATCCAAGCGTTTCTGCGCGCTCACAGGTAAAAGTTGGGACTTCACGAAAGTGTCGGCGTTTTGTCGAAGCCGCGCTGTGGATATTGCGCAGCGGAGCGCACTAGCCGGGTTGCTGCCTGCTGCATATGGTCTTCTGCTGGGCATTTCAGCTGCATCGGCAATAGTTTGGCGATAGCACAGCATGGGCGCAAAAACCAGTCACGGGCGCAAACCAGCGCGACACGCATACATTGTGAGCAACCATGGAGAGCTACTTTTTGTCTATCCCATTCAACCTTTGCACCAGTGCCAGTTCGACCCCGGCTTTGAAGTGAAGGGCTAAGGCGACCAAGGGCGTGTAAGCCACGAGCGTAATCGGTATGCTTCAAGCGGGGTTATTCCATGCCAAGTATGCCAGCGGTGCCAACCAGACCAGATTAATGAGCAACACTGCCGACGTCACCCGTCCGTGGCTGGCGTAGATCGAAACGGCATGTTGGTAGCCATGACTGTGATGCGCTTGGTGCCAAGCCTCGTGTCGCCGCACCCGGTTGAGTAAGGTGAACAAGGTGTCGACCACAAAGACGCCGAGCAGGATCAGCCACACCCACAGTAGATGTGGTATGACTTGTGCGGTCGCCAAAGCGAGCAGACCAAAGGTGTAGCCCAAAAAGCCGCTGCCGACATCGCCCATGAAGATTCGCGCCGGCGACCAGTTCCAGATGAGGAAGCCAAAACAGACGGCGGCGATGCCAAAGCACAGGGCAACCAGCGAAGACAATGCCGTCCAATCTGTTGCTGAGAGCGATAGTTGGCTCTGTAGCAGATAGAACGCACCGAAGGTACCGGCGATCGTGACCGCTTCCCCGGCGGCGATCCCGTCGATACCATCCATGAAATTGTAGAGATTAATCAGCCAAACCAGCCCGACGACGCCGACGATGTCGCCAAAGATGCCCCACTCGATCGTGACAAAACCGAGATCGAGCGCGGGCACGCCTCCAATCGCGACAACGCCGATCAGCCCGGCGATCGCCTGCGCGAACAGTCGATAGTATGGCGACAGATCGTGTCGGTCATCCCAGAATCCAAACAAGGCGACCAGAAGCCCGCCGCCGAAGAATGCGAAAGTGTAGCCATCAGCCAGATGACCGCTGAAGCGCATGACCAGCACACAGATGAGGAAGACAATCACAAAGCCGAGACCGCCACCGCGCGGTGTGGGGCGTGTATGCGAGCTTCGCTCGTTTGGAATGTCCAGCAGGTTGTACTTCGATGTGAAGCGCCGCACGATCCATGTCGTGACAAATGATCCCGCTAAGGCGGCGATTAAGGCTACCAGACTCAACCCTATTCCCTTCGGAGAAGCCAAGACCGTATTGATAATACAATACAACAGCGGCTAGTGCCGTAACAAAACAGACATGTAATGGGGGTAAAGGCAGCAAATTTGCGGGCTTAGTTTAATGTCAAGTCGGCACAGAACCGCTGGCGCTTACAACCGGTTTGGGTAGGCAGTGGTCCTAACAAGATGCCGCACTACGGGGCGCGGTGCGCTGCGCCCCGGATTTTGGTCATTCACACGAGCGACGCGGAATCTGATCGGTGCGGACGAGATCGGGGAGCGCAATTTGACGCAGACCAAACTCGCCGCCGGCGTAGACCGTCTCATCAGCGACCAGCAGCACCAGTGCCGGGATCGTCTTATCCACTAGCGTCCAGTGCCAGCCGTCGGCTGACGACCATAAGCCCGCGTCATTGCTCAGCAGCCAGCCGTCGGTGACCGCCGCCAGTGCGTCGATCTGTTGGGGCGCAGCCTCAACCGGCGCGAAATGGTGTCCCCGATCCGCCGAGTAAAACAGCCCGGATTCTTCCATCCCGGCGATCACGATGCCGTCGTCCGTCCAATTCGGGCTGACGGCGAGCGACTGCACCACGCCTTGAACGCCCGCGCAGCGCCGCCAGCCGCGTCCGCCACCCGGTGAGCGATAAACGCCCTCGTCAGTCGCGGCGAAGACCGTCTCCCACGCCGGGAAGACGTCGGTTGATGTCGGTGGCGCCCACGCCAGCGCCAAAATGTTGAAGCTGCGCAAGCCGAGATTGGCGACCGTCCAACTCGCGCCGTTGTCGGTGCTGCGGAGGATGCCGCCGCCGTCCGTCCCGGCGAGCAGGACACCGTTGGCACGGGGATCGGGCGCGAGGCACATCGCCGGTGCATCGACGCCATCGAGCCAGCACGCGCCCCACGTCGCGCCCGCGTCATCGCTGTAGGCGATCCCATGCGGCAGCCCGCCGACCAACAAGCGCCCGCCGCTCGCCGCGCAGCAGTAGAGGTTCGCCTGCGGCTGCGCCACCGGCACGAGTTGGTCACCATCACGGCGATATAAACCCTCCGGACTGGCGGCGAAGGTCACGATCCCGGCGGGCGTCTCCAATTGGGCTAAGGATAAAACCAGCGGCATATTACGGCTCCAAGCTTTCGATTTGGTCGCCCGCGCGGTGATAGAGGATCAGGTCAGTCGTCAGCGCCATGACGACGCTGCTGGTCGCCATGCGGACGACGGCAGCCAGCACCGGCAGCGGCGTGACGATCCCGCGCGCATGGGCGTCGACGCATTCCCCGGCGATCACGTCATAGGTGATCGCCGCGCCGGAGGACTTGACTTGCTCGACGACTGCGCCGGGCGCATCGACGCCGGAATTGTACAGAATTTGCCGCAGCGGAGCGCTCAGGGCGCGCTCGAACAGCTTGACGCCGTGGCGCTCAATTTCATCGGCGGGCGTGCAATCGTGCAGCGCGGCAGCCGCGTGCACGAGCGCCGCCCCACCTCCGGCGACCACGCCACTGCGCTGCGCCTGCGCCAGCACCTTGAGCGCACGCTCGGCGGCTTTGGCGCGGACTGCCCGCTCCTGATCGCCGTAAGCGCCGACGCGCAGATAGCCGATCCCGCCGGTGAGCGCCGCCAAGCGCGTCTGCAACTGCGCCCGGTCGGCGTCGTCCTCGACCTCGCCAAGCTGATCGCGCAGCGCTTCGACCGCAGCATGAACCGCTGCGCTCGGCGGCGTCTCCAGAATCAACTTGCCGTCCGCCAGCGCTACCCGCCGCGCGCTCCCGAATTGGTCGGCACGGAGATGGGTCACCGGCTGTCCGGTCGCAGCGCTGAGGACGGTCGCGCCAGTCAGCAAAGCGAGGTCATCCAGCGGATAATGCCGGTCGGCATCGACTTCCAAGAGGCGGAGGGCGAGGATCGACAGCGGCACCTTGTCGCTGCGGTGATTGGCAAGCAGCAGGCTGAGCGCTTTTTCGGCGATCGGCTGACTGGTGATGACGATCAAGGATTTGCTGCCCGTCGCCAACGCTGCTTGGAGCAGGCTCGCCGCTTCGTCGGTCGTCTGGAGCGCGTCGTCCAGTAGGACGATCAGCGGATTGGTCGCTGCCGCACGTTTCTCCGCCGTCCGGGTGTAAAACTGCGAGCTGGCGATCTGCGCGGGATACGCCGATCCGCTGACGTAGGCGCGATCGATCGTCGGGGCGAGGTACTTCTCGACGGCGATCACGGCGTTTTCACCGAGCAGATAGCTCATCTCGCCCAAGACGCGCGCAAGCGGCGGATCGCCGGTCAGCGAGAGCGCCAGCCGCGCCAAGTCATCTTCGGTCGCGACCGGACGGGCTTGCGCTTGCAGTGCCTCGCGCACCACTGCCGACGCCGCCTCGATCCCGGCGCAGAGCTTGAGCGGATCCATACCTGCGGTGACCAAGCGCAGCGCATCGACGTAGAGGGCGCGGGCGAAGACGGCAGCGGTCGCGCCGCCGTCACCCGCGTGCCGCACCACCCGCCAGACCAAATGCCGGAGCAGCATCGCCCCGGTATTCTGGCGCGCGTCGCTCAGGCTGGTCAGCCGCCGCGCGATCTCGGCGGCACTTTCCAGCAGTTCCGGCTGATGCGTCAGTTCGTTTTCGACGACGACGCTGCGCCCGACCGGTCCCAACGTGACCGCCAGCGCATCCGCCAGCGCGTCGATCCCGGCTTGAAGCTGGCGCTGCGCCGTCGCGCCCGACACGATCCGATCCGGCGTCACTTACTGCAAATCCAGTTCTAAAATCGTGTAGGAGTGGGGTTTCAACTCCCAAACGAACTTCGAGGCGAACTGATCGTAACTGGTCGACTCGGCTTTGACGTTGTCCGGGTTTTCCGGCGTGTTCATCGCCGTGTAGTCGTCGTGATAGAGTGTATGCACCGCGCCGACCGCCTTGACCGGCGCATTGACGTCGATGGCGACTTCAACCGCGTCGTCGCGGCTCTGGTTGACCAGTGACAGGTACAACTTGCCGGTCGCCGGGTCGAAGGTGGTCGAGGAGTCGAGGTAAGGAATGTCGGTTTCCGGCTTGGCGCGCGACGCCCAGCGCGAAAGCATCGGCGCGTCGACGGTGTTGGCGTAATTCGGTTCGTCGAACGTATCCTGACATTCGACCCACGTATCGAGCGCGATCGGTCCGCTGTGCTCGACCTGCATCAGCAGCGGGTAGTAGACCGGCTCGCGCCACGCTTGATCCTGATTGACCATAATCAGCCCGACGACGTTGATCGTCTGAGCGACGGTCGCCAACGTGACGTCTTGACAGTGGCGCTGCATGATGTTGATGAAGCTGGCAACTGCCAGTGCATCGCTGAGGTGGTAGGTCGGTCCGAACGGATTCAGTTCGGGGTGGTTCGCCATCATCGTACCGGGGGGAGCGGCGTTCCATTCCGTGATCGCGATCGAGAGCTTGCGACTGTTGCGTCGCGCGCGCCGGGTAAGCTCAAGGATGCTGCTCAGCGTGTTGATCATATTTTCGGCGCGATAGGGACCCGCCATCACTTCGTAGTAGGGGTCGCCCAGTCCGCTCGGATGCCAGTAAGTATGGAACGAGAGGTAATCGACGTAGGGGGCGACTTCCGGCGCGACTTCCCACGCCCAATTCGCCAGCAGTGCTTCTTCGTTGCCACCGCCGACGGCGATCATCTCAATCGACGGGTCGATACGGCGCATGACCTTCGCATATTCGCGCGCTTCGACGGCGTAAGCCTGCGGTGTCGCGTGCCCGACTTCCCAATTGCCGTAGTTCTCGTTGCCAATCTGCCAGTATTTGACGTTGTAGGGGTCTTCGTGACCGTACTTGCGGCGCAGATTAGCGTAGTAGGTGTTGAAATTGCTGTTGCAGTATTCGAGCCACGCGGCGGCTTCTTCGAGCGTGCCGGTTCCCATCGCGAAATTGAGGTGGGGTTCCGCGCCGATGCGACGACAGAAGGCGATGAACTCGTCGGTGCCGAACTCGTAGCGTGCTTCCCAGCCGAAATGCAAATCGATCTTGCGCGGGCGCTCCTCGACCGGACCGACGCCGTCGAGCCAGTGATAGCTGGTGCCAGTGCAGCCACCGGGCCAGCGCATCAGCGGCGGCTTGGTCGCTTGCACCCATCCGACCACGTCTGAACGCAGTCCGTGCTCGTCCGCGACCGAGCTTTCCGGGTCATACAGCCCGCCCTCAGAGCAGCCGGGGCGACGGCACATGAACTGCCCGTAAATGTTCGGATTAATCTGCCCGATACGGCGATCGAGGTCGATTTTAATTTTTGCCTGCATGCCATCATCCTTAGTATGTTACGATATTTTTCGCCAACAAAGGTATAACCTCACCCCCAAAGCTGTGGGAGTGGTAACTAAGGTCAAAAGATACGATTGCTGTGTCCGTAGGGGCGTTATATATAACGCCCCTACACGCTCGCCTTGACGCTTCGACCGTCGGAGAAGGCGGTGCAAATTCATTTCGAAGGGCGCACGACCGTGCGCCCCTACATTGACGGGATCGTCTCGATGAGAGCCGACCTTGCTTACTGCCGTCCGACGATGGGCACACCGCTCTTGAGTTCGGGCATCCGCTGGTCGCTGGAGCGTTCCGGCGCGGATTCGATGGTCGGCGCGGATTCGCCCGCGGCGACGATCCGGCGGATCAGGCGCTCGCGGAGATCCGCGGTCACCTCGGCAAAGGTGCGAATGCCGATCAAGTTGGTCAGTTCGTGCGGGTCGGCTTCCAAGTCGTAGAGAAACTCCTCGACGTAGCAATCGGCGGCTTTGTCGTCCCAAGCATCCGCGTCCGGCGCGGAGACGCTGTATTTCCAGCGCTGCGTGCGAATGGCGCGTCCGACCTGCGACTCGCTGATCTGCACGAAGACGTCGTCCTGCCAGTCGGCGGCAGCACCGTGCAGCAGCGGCAGGATCGAATGTCCTTGCATCGCCGGTGGCACCGGGATTCCGGCGGCGTCGAGCAGCGTCGGCGGCAGATCGATCAGGCTGATCAACTGGGGCAGCCGTCCGCCGCCATCGAAACCGGGACCCTGTAAGGCAGTCGGCACGCGGATCGAAGCTTCATGGCACGAGCGCTTATATTCGCTGTTGCGCGTCTTGAAGTGACAGCCGTGATCCGACGTGAACAGGACAATTGTGTCCTTGTCGAGATCGAGGCTTTTCAGTGCATCGAGCAGGCGACCGAAGGCTTCATCCAGCCGCTTGACCGCGCCGAAGTAACCGCCGAGATGCTGCTGACCCGATCCGCCGAGCGCGGCGATGTCCGGCGGCGTCCAGCGACCGGCATAGCGCTCGCGGTAGCCGGTGGGTGCGACGAAATCGTCAAGATGATTTTGATGGTGCGGCTCCAACTGCGAGATGAACAGGAAGAACGGCTGATCCTTGTGAGCATCAACGTAGCGGATGGCGGCGTCGGTGATGGCATCGACGCGGTAGCCGGGCAGATGCACGCGCTGGTTGTCGTTGTCGTAGAGGTTGGTATCGTAGGGCGCGGACTCAAACTCGAGCAAATTGGCGGCGAGCCAATCCTGATAGCCGCCGCGCAGCGGCTCGTCGACCGGCTCGCTCTCGCCCGCCAGATGCCACTTGCCGATGTAACCGGTGCGATACCCGGCAGCGTTGAAGTGCTGCGCCAACGTCGGCAGTTCCGGCGCGAGCGCGAAGCCGTTGCGATGCACGCCAGTGTTGGTCGCGTACAAGCCCGTTTGCAGCGACGAGCGCGCCGGAGCGCAGACTGGCTGGCAGGTGAACGACTGCGCGACGTGCGTGCCGCGCTGCGCCATCCGGTCGAAGTTGGGCGTCAATTCGAGCGGATTACCGTGCAAGCCGGACGTATCCCAGCGCTGCTGGTCGGTCAAAAAGACGATGACGTTGGGCTGCTTGTTACGAGCGTGATTCATGGATGTTTCCTTTGATCATCGTGTCAGCTTTTGATGCCCGTGAACACGATGCCCTGAATGAAATACTTCTGCGCAAAGAAGAAAATAACGACCACCGGGATAATCGCCATCAGCGAAGCCGCCATCAGCAGGTTCCACTGGGTGACGTACTGATCCTGAAAGGCGCGCAAGCCCATCGCCAGCGTGTACTTATCAGGGGTATGAAGGTAGATCAGCGGTCCCAAGAAGTCGTTCCACGACGCATTGAAGGTGAAAATGGCGACGGCAGCCAGCGCCGGTTTCGACATCGGCAGGATGATGCGCCAGAAGATGCCGAGATACGATGCACCGTCGATGCGGGCGGCGTCGTCCAGCTCGCGCGGGATGGTCATGAAATACTGGCGCAGGAGGAAGGTCAGGAACGGACCACCCAACCAATGCGGCAGAATCAGCGGGATGTAAGTATCGATCCAGCCGAGATAACGGAACATGACAAACTGCGGGATCAGCGTGACTTGACTGGGCAGCATCATCGTCGCCAGCATGATCAGAAACAGGATATTGCGCCCGCGCCAGCGCATCCGGGCGAAGGAATAA
Organism: uncultured Chloroflexia bacterium; assembly: GCA_963727545.1. Classification (GTDB taxonomy): domain Bacteria; phylum Chloroflexota; class Anaerolineae; order Aggregatilineales; family Phototrophicaceae; genus Flexifilum. The sequence continues at coordinate 118,496 of CAVSGS010000006.1, read as the reverse complement.
GCGACCAGCGAGCAGGAAAGCACCTTGCCGATCACGCTGAGGATGGTCACGATGAAAGTATTGAGGACGTAGCGGGCGAAGGGTGTCGTCTGGAAGACTTCGATGAAGTTTTCCCAGTGCGCCACGTCGGGGATCCACTGAGGCGGGATGATCATCACCGAGCCAAGGTCTTTGAGCGCGGTCGAGAGCATCCACGCCAGCGGCAGCATCAAGACGACGCCACCGGCGATCAAGATCACATGGATCAGCAGGTGTGACGACGTGGTTCGAAACCGCGATGACGAGTGTCGCTGCGCTGCGCCGGTATAGTCGAGGGTTGTATCGGTCGCTTGCATCGCTAATTCTCCCGAACTTCACCGGAATAGAACACCCATAACTGCGACGACCGGAAAATCAGCAGCGTCAGCGCGAGGATGTAGAAGAACAGAATCCAAGCCATCACCGAAGCGTAACCCATCTTGAAGAACTGGAAGGCGTTACGATAGAGGTAGAGGATCATGGTCAGGGTCGCGTTTTGGGGACCGCCGTTGGTCATGATCAGCGGCTCGGTGAAAATCTGGAGCGCGGCGATCAACCCGGTGACCAGTTGGAAGAAGATCACCGGCGAAATCATCGGCAGCGTGATGTAACGCAGCCGTACCCAAGCATTCGCGCCATCGACGGCTGCCGCTTCGTACAATTCGCTGGGGACGCCTTGCAATCCGGCGAGATAGACGATCATGCCGCCGCCGACATGCCACATCGCCATGCCGATCAGCGCCGGGAGCGCCCAATCGGGATTACCGAGCCAACCGGGTCCGCGAATGCCGACCTCAGCGAGCAGCGAGTTGATCAGCCCGAAGTCCGAGGCGTAAATCCAGCGCCACAACAGCGCCACCGCCACACCCGAGAGCACGGACGGCAGAAAGTAGATCGTCCGGTAAAAGCGCAGCCCGCGAATATTGGAATTCAGCAGCAGCGCCACCGCCAAACCGAAGACGACTTGCAGCGGCACGCTGACGAAGGCGTAAATCGTCGTCACCTTGAGCGACTGCCAGACCAGCGGATCGGTTGTGGCTTGCTGGATATTCTTCAGCCCGACCCACTGCATCGGCTGGATCACGTTCCAGTCGGTGAAAGCGATCACCGCCGACGCGATCATCGGCAGCGCCGTGAGCAGAATAAAGCCGATAATCCACGGTGACGCGAAGGTCCACCCGGCGATTTCTTCTCGTTGGCGCTCGGTGAAGCGGTCAGTGAGGTTTGCAATCATTTGAGCCACCCTATCGAGGTGAGCCGGAGAGGTTGCTTCGCCCTCCCCGACTCACGCGCTAAAACGAGACGTTCGCTTACGAGGCGATGATGCTGTCGATGGCGGCGGTCAGGTCGGCGGCAGATTGGGCGGCAGGCTTCGCGCCCGACCGCAGGTACTCCATCTCGGTATTGATGGCTTGGATGATCTCGGCTTCCTTCGGGTGAGCGGGCCAAGCGCGGGCTTCTTCGCGCTCCAACATCTGCGGGAAGACGTTGTCGACGTTGGTCGAGTTGCAGCTATCGCACAGATAATTCTTGAACCAGTCCTGCTCAACCAGCGAGCGACGGGACGGATGGGCGTAGCCGTTCTGAATGCGCAGGCGCTGCCCTTCGGGGCTGGCGACGAACGCGGTCAGCTTGTAGGCTTCGTCCGGGTGCTGGCTCGCGCTGTAGATCGACGTCCAGCCGATGTACAACTGGGTGACGCGTTTTTCCTTGTTGCTCATGACCATCGGGGCGGCGTCGAACTTGAAATCGGTGATCGAGCGCAGCGCGCCGAGCGAGCCACGGGTGCCGTAGAACATGCCCAGCTTGCCGGTGCTGAAGCGGTCGGCGACGGCGAGGTCGGCGAGTGCCTCCGGGCTAGGCGTGACGTGTTCGGTCGTGAAGAGCGACTGCATCCATTCGAACGCCTCGACCGCTTCCGGCTGATCGAGCAGGCATTTGGTGCCGTCGGCGTTGAGGATTTCCCCATCATTGCTCCAGACCACGTCGAGCCAATTGGGGGTCCCGACGCCGTACTGCGTGTAGATGCCGTTATCCTCTTTGGTCAGAGTCTTCGCGACTTCGACCAGCTTGTCCCAATCCCAGTCCCAATCGGGGTAGGCTTCACCGGCTTCATCGAACAGGTCGACGTTGTACCAGATCGCTTCCGGCGCGCCGTCGTTGGGGAGCGCCATCAACTGACCGTTGATCTTGCAGCCGTCGATGTGATTGGTGAAGAAATCGTCAATCAGGGTGATGTCGGGATACTTGGCGGCGTAATCGTCCAGCGGAGTCAGCACGCCGAGCGCACCGTAAGCGCCGAAGTTGCCGAACAGCGACTTGAACACGTCCGGGGCGATCCCGGCGGCGAACATGGTCAGCAGCTTGTCATTGTATTGAGCGGTGTAGCCGGTTCCGGCGGGGGTGTATTGGGCGTCGATTTCGGGATACTTCTCGGCAAACGCCGCAAAGACCGGCGCGAAGTCCGCATCTTCCTGCTGACCACCGGGCACCATGAACGTGACCGTGACGCGCTCTTGGCGCAGCGATTCAGCGGCGGCGGGCTGCAGGGCTGGCAGTGTCACCGATGCGAGCGCACCCGCGCTGGTAGCAGCCGAAAGTTGAAGAAAACGACGACGACTCATCTTTTGTGTGGACATCTAAAAACCTTTCTATTCTTGAAATTCAGTGTTATCAGGTTTAACGATTCACCAAATTGCGCAGCAGAATACCTCCTCTCCAGTCACTGCGTTCGGACTGCTCAGGCAGACTCGCGGATATTCAACTCCCACTTCTGAACGAACTGGCGTTGCTCAATCGCGTCTTCGCTTTTTAGCCGTTCAAACAGATAGTGAATGGGTATCCGGAAGTCCAACGACGTGGGACCTACGGTTGTGAGTCGGGGGTAAGAAATGCGGCTCTCGAAGACGTTACCGCAGCCGATCACGGCGACGTCTTCCGGGATGCGGTAGCCGAGATCGCGAGCGGCGGCGATGGCGCTCAGCGCGCCAATGTCCGAGGCGGAGAAAATCGCGCTCGGCGGATTGGCGAGTGAGAGCAAAAGTTGGGCATTGCGGTATGATTCCTCACGGGAACCGGCGCCCTCGACGATCAGCTTGGGATCGAGGGGAATACCGGCTTGGTCGAGCGCATGGGCATAGCTGCGATAGCGCTGTCCCAGCGGAATACCGGCTTCGAATTGATGGGCGATGTAACCGATCTGGCGATGTCCACGCCCAATCAAGTAGGAAACCGCCGAGACCACCGCCTGCCCTTCGGTCGTATCCATCACGTCGAAGCCCGTGCCGTTCAAGGTACCGAGCACCATGACGGCGATGCGCGACTTTGCCAATTCCTCTAATTTGGGGATGATCCGGTCGTCTTCAGCGTCGTTGATGTCGAGCATGATGCCGTCAGCTAGTCCGCTGCGCACGTCGTTAAGAATGGCGACGTTGCGCTCGAAGGTGCCGCCGACGCTCACGACGACGGAGTAACCGAACTCCAGCGCGGTTTGGCTGAGCTGCTGGGCAAGCTCATCGTGATAGGGGCGTCCCAAGCTGGGCAAAGCGAGACAGACCCGCTCGGTCGTGCGGCGGCGGAGGTGGCGCGCCGTATTGTTCTGGACGTAGCCCAGTTGATTGACGGCGGCAAGCACCCGTTCGTGGGTTTCAGGACTGATTCGACTGGCTTCACCACCGCGCCCATTGAGCACGTAGGAGACCGTCGACGCCGAGACGTGAGCAAGCTCGGCGACATCACGGATCGTCGGTAATTTGGGAGATTTTTCAACCATAATTATAGTTTTATGTTTATCGTTTAACCTGAATTATAGGATGATTGAACGGCTTGTCAAGCACTTTGCAGCGAATTGCAATGTTGACAGGTTTGTATTATCAGCTTAGGCTAATTCTGACAACGTTGACATACGTTCAAGCCGGTCAGGCAGGGCACCTGCCCGACTGCCGCTTCAGACCGAATTTGGACGAGCACAACGATACTTAATTTGAGAAAAGATCGCCGCAGAGGGCGAAGCAGTGTTTCATGGCGATGAAAGGCAGATTATGACTCAACCGAATATTTTGTGGATTTGTACTGACCAACAGCGCTCCGACACGCTGGGCTGCTACGGAAATTCGCGGGTTCACAGCCCGAATATCGACCGGTTGGCGGCAAACGGCGTCTTGTTTGAGAACTGCTATAGTCAAAGCCCGATTTGCACGCCCAGCCGATCGGCGTTCCTGACCGGGCGCTATCCGCGCACGGCACGCGGTCGGCAGAACGGCGCGAGTATCCCGGAAGACGAGGTGCTGGTCACGCGGCTGCTCGCCGACGACGGTTATCTGTGCGGATTGTCGGGCAAGCTGCACCTCTCCACCTGTCACCCATCGGTGGTGCGCGGCGTCGAGCGGCGCATCAACGACGGTTACGCCGAGTTTCACTGGTCGCATCACCCGGCATCGAACTGGACGACCAGCGAGTACACCCAGTGGCTGGCAGAAAAAGGCGTCGAGTACGATACGCCGCCGTTCGAAGGCTCGACGGTCGTCGAGGCGGGGATGCCCGCCGAATATCATCAGACGACGTGGTGCGCCGATAAAGCAATCGCCTTCATCAAGGCGAACGCGGGCAAAAACGAGCCGTGGCTGTTCTCGGTCAATATCTTCGACCCGCACCACCCCTTCGACGCCCCCGTCGAGTATCTTCAGCCCTATCTGGACCGGCTCGACGAGATTCCGCTGCCGAATTACACGCCGGGCGAACTCGACAGCAAGCCCAAGTACCAGCAGATCGACCATCACGGCGCGTACAACGACCCCGGTTATTACGCCTTCGACACCATGAGCGACCGGGACAAGCGGCTGGTGATCGCGTCCTACTGGGCGATGTGCGACTTGGTCGACGTGCAGGTCGGGCGGATGATGCAAGCGCTGGAAGACAGCGGTCAGCTTGAGGACACCATCGTGATCTTCATGTCGGATCATGGCGAGATGCTCGGTGACCACGGCTTCTATCTCAAGGGACCGTTCTTCTACGAACCGGCGATCCACGTGCCGCTGATCATCTCGTGGCAAAACCACATCAAGCCGGGACGCCGCGCCAGCGCGCTAGTCGAACTGATCGACATCGCGCCGACGCTGCTCGATGCCGCCGGGCTGCCGCGCTACGCTGGGATGCAGGCGAAATCGCTGTGGTCGCTGCTCATGGGCGACGCGTCGCTCGATCATCTGCACGACGACCTCTACTGCGAGTATTACAACGCTTGGAGCCACAAAGACGCGCACGCGACGATGGTGCGGACGGATCGCTACAAGCTGGTCGCGTATCACGGGCAGCACACCGGCGAACTCTACGATCTGGAAACCGATCCGCAACGAGACCAACAACTTGTGGGACAACCCGGATTACACCGCCGTCAAGCTCGACCTGTACGAGCGCTTGGCTGACCGCATGGCGTGGACGGTCGATCCGCTGCCGCAGCGCCTCGCGGAGTGGTGAAATCGACGAGGCAAGGGGTGTGCCTGATTGTCCTGCTATAATAGGCTACGCTTACTGTCAGTACTGTCAGCTCTGCCGCCCGCACAACCCATGCGGGCGACGTGATCTTCCCGGTAGAACGAGAGGCTGAGGCTTATTCCATGAATCCGGTGCCCGCGTTTCATCTGATGACCAAGCCGCGGGGGGCGATCTGCAATCTCGACTGCAAATATTGCTACTTCCTCTCGAAAGAGCGGCTCTACCCCGACAGCAAATTCCGCATGTCCGAGACGCTGCTGGAAGAATACACCCGCCAATACATCGAAGCGCAGCACGTCCCGGAGGTCACGTTCGCGTGGCAAGGCGGCGAGCCAACGCTGATGGGCTTGGATTTCTTCAAGCAAGCGGTACGCTACCAGCAGAAGTACAAAAAGCCGGGGATGCGGATCAGCAACGCGCTGCAAACCAACGGCACGACGCTCGACGACGAGTGGGGCGCGTTCTTCGCCGCCAACGACTTCCTGATCGGCATCAGCATCGACGGACCGCGTGAGCTGCACGATCATTATCGCGTCGACAAAGGGGGCGCGCCGACTTTCGACCGCGTCGTGCGCGGGCTGGATATCCTCAAGCAGCACAACGTCCCTTTCAACATCTTGACCACCGTCCACGCCGGTAATGCCGATCATCCGCTGGAGATTTACCGCTTCTTCCGCGACGAGCTGGACGCGGAGTTCATCCAGTTCATCCCGATTGTCGAACGCGCCAACGAGACCGGCTTTCAAGAGGGCGACAGCGTCACCGAGCGCTCGGTGACGGCGCAGCAGTACGGCGCGTTCCTGAACGCGATCTTCGACGAGTGGGTGCGCCGCGACGTCGGGCGCGTTTACGTGCAAATTTTCGACGTGGCGCTGGCAGCATGGTCGGGCGAGCGTCCCGGTCTGTGCATTTTCGAGGAGACCTGCGGCATCGGCTTAGCGCTGGAACACAACGGCGACGTCTACTCGTGCGATCACTTCGTCGAGCCGAAGCACTTCGTCGGCAACCTGATCGACATCCCGCTGACCGAGATCGTCACGTCGGATCAGCAGCGCGCGTTCGGGCTGGCGAAGCGCGATACCCTGCCCCGTTACTGTCGTGAGTGCGAATTCCTGTTCGCCTGTCACGGTGAGTGCCCGAAGAACCGTTTCATCGACACGCCTGACGGCGAGCCGGGGCTGAACTATCTCTGCGGAGCATACAAGGCGTTCTTCGGTCACATTGACGCGCCGATGCGCTTCATGGCGAGCGAACTCGCGCAGCAGCGCCCGCCCGCCAACATCATGTTCGAACTGGCACGCCAAGACGAAGCCCGGCAAGCCGCCTTCGCGCACGCCGGACGCAACGATCCCTGCCCGTGCGGGAGCGGGCTTAAGTTCAAGAAATGTCACGGGCGCAAGCACGAGTTGGTGCAGGCGTGATTCGGCTAATATTCTCGCAGGGGCGCACAGTATTCATTACAGACCTCACCCCTAAATCCCCTCTCCATTACATAGAGAGGGGACTTAAAAACCCGTTGTGACCTGTTCTGTTCCCCCTCTTACAGAGTGGAGAGGGGGTCGGGGGTGAGGTAAAGTAGAAACTGGTTATCACGCTATCGTGTGGTGGTACCACAGCCATGCGCCCCTACAACCCACAGGTCAGATTCAAGCGCCGATCTGCCCGCTCAGCGCGAGTTGACCGGCTTCCCGTTCGGGCATAACTCAACGAGTGAATGCTAGTATAAATTTAAGCTCACGTTTATATGACTCCGAAATCCACGTCCCGAAAGCAGCGCGCCCCGACCATCGTTGACGTTGCCCGCGAAGCGGGTGTCTCGCCCAAGACCGTCTCGCGCGTCGTCAACGGCAACGATTACGTCAGCGTCGAGACCCGCGAGCGGGTGCAAGCGGCGATCGATCGCTTGCACTTCCGCATGAATCGAGCGGCGAGCAGCCTCGCCTCGAACCGCAGCGCGATCCTCGGCTTGGTGATCCCGGACGTCAGCAACCCGTACTATGCCGAGGTCGTCAGCGGGGTGCAGCAGGTGGCGCAAGAGCAAAATTACAGCGTGCTGCTGTTCAATACCAGCAATGATCGCGAGCGCGAATTAAGCGCACTGCAAATCCTCGAAGAACACCGCGCCGACGGGATCATCTACAACACGCCCTCGATTTCCGAGGCGGAGTTGAAGCAGCGGCTCCAGCGCCAGCGGGCTGCCGTATTGATCGGTCATGATACTGTTGGCGAACTGGCGGGCATCGTCAATATCGCCACCTACGAGGCGGCGGTGCAGGCGGTCGATCACTTAGTTCGAGCCGGTCGCCAGCACATCGCCTACATCAGCTACCCGAAATCGACTTATCCGCACCGTGACCGGCTGCGCGGCGTGCTTGACGGCATGAGCGCGCATCAACGCACGCTCGATCCCGACTATACGATTGAGTGCACCAATAATGTGCAGGTGGATCAAGGGCTGATCCGCGCGTTTCTGATCGATCACCCCGAAGTTGACGGGATTATCTGCTACAACGACCTGTTAGCACTCGCCGCGATCGAAGCCTGCGACTCGTTGGGCATCGCCATCCCCGACGACGTCGCCATCACCGGCTTTGACGACATCAGCTTTTCCAGCTTGCGGCGCATCGCGCTGACGACATTTCACATCCCGCGCTATGAGGTCGGCGTCAGCGCGGCGAAAATGTTGTTCAATCGGATCGCCGGGCGCTACGATCCCGCGAGGATCGTCCTCCAGACGACGTTCATCCAGCGCGGCACGACGCCCCCTGTGTCGCGCGAATAAGGCTCAGCGCTTGTCGTAGACGAGCCGCAAGATCAGATCCTGCGGGTAATTCCCGAAATAACGCCCGAATAAATTCACGCCGCCCTTGTATTCGGCATCCGGCTTGATGCCGATGCGGATCGTCAGGTAGGGGCTGTCCGCGATGTGCAGATCGTCGATAGTCGCCGCCGAGATCGACAAACCGTCAACGAAGCTGCCGCTGGTTGTCACCTGCCACACCTTGAGCACGCCGTGCTGGGTGTGGTTCGAACTCCACCAGTCGGGATTAAGCAGACCGCGCTGCGCGCCGAAATCGCCGGGGGACGTCCAACTGCCGATCTCGACGCCGTTGATCCAGAGCGTGATATCTGAGGGCCAGTCTTCAGCGTAACCGGACGCCTCCGAACAGATCTCCGTACTCAGCGACAGACTTTGCGGCGTGGCGCGCGGCGGGAGTTTCTTGGGAAAGCGATATTCGACGTAACCGGTGGAAAACCACAAGATTTGGGCATCGATGTGATTGGGTTCGAGGAAGGCTTCCGGGTCGCCCAGCAAGCCGATGATATTGGTCGCGCTTGCCAGCCCACAGGGGCGCGTCGCTTGAAAATCGGTATAAGCGCCGACCGGCATCGAGATTTCGACGGCGCGTTCCGGGCGTGAGGCAACCGGGGTAAGGTCGCATTCGAGCTTCTGATAAACGTGCGCGCAGACTTTTTCGGTGCCGCGCGTCGCCGGACGCAGAAACGTCTGGATCAAGCCGGCTTCTTCGAGCACGCGCAAGTGCTGGTTGACCGTCGAGGGCGGCAGTTCGAGCTTGCTGATGATGTCGGCAACCGCCAGATGATCGTGGGCGAGTAGTTTAAGGATGCGCAAGCGCAGGGCATTGCCCAGCGCCTTGAACACGAGTTCCGCTTCAGCGCTGTCCAAATCAAGAACGAGATCACGAACTTTAGTCAGTGGCTCTTCAACCATAGTGTGCCTAGATTTCACTGTTCAACCGATAGTGGCAGAGCAAATGTGCGTACATCACCAGCGGGGCGGCGCTTCATGCGGTCAGGCGCTCAGCGTACTTTGCATTTTAGAGGATCGAGCAATATTTGACAATCGTCTCTAGATTGCTAAAATGTGATTTCAATCATATATATACGCTTTAAATCGTATTTAGGCAACTAGTTTCAAGCAGTGATTATGAGCAAAACCAGCCGAGAACTTTCGTTAAGTCCAATTTGTCAACGTTGACAGACCGATCCGTATTTTCTAAGATAGAAGCCATGTCAACGTTGACAGAAGGCAGACACGTCGTCAACGAACCTTCATGCCCTTGAGAAATATCGGTTTTTACAAAGGGTCAAAAGACTTATGCAAATTCCCAGATCAAGCACCTCTTTACGCCTAAAACCGGTCAAAGAACGAACGCCCCAGAGTTTGCGTCGCGGCGAAGCGATTGCCGGACTCCTGATGGCATCGCCGTGGCTCATCGGTTTTGTCGTGTTCATCGCCGGACCGATGGTCGTCAGCCTCTACCTCTCGATGACTCAGTGGGATTTGTTCACTACCCCCAAATGGGTCGGTTTCGAAAATTACGTTACGCTGCTGACCGATGACCCGACCTTCATCCAATCGCTGAAGGTGACGCTGATCTACGCCGTCGTCAGCGTGCCGCTGCAAGTGATCGTCGGTCTGATACTGGCAACCATGCTCAACCAGAAGATCTGGTTCTTGAGCTTATTCCGCTCGATCTACTACCTGCCGTCGGTCGTCGGCGGGCTGTCGATTGCGATCATGTTCCGCTGGATTTTCGGGACACAGTTCGGCTTGCTCAACGGCGTTTTAGCGGGACTGGGCGTCAAGGGTCCGGCGTGGCTGGGCGACCCGAACTGGGTGCTCGTCGCCTTTATCCTGATGAGTATGTGGGGCAGCGGCTCTGCCATGCTGATCTATTTGGGCGGCTTGCAGGGCATCCCGACCGAACTCTACGAAGCCGCCGACGTGGACGGCGCGGGCACAATCGCGAAATTCCTGCGCATCACCGTGCCGATGATGACGCCGGTGATCTTTTTCAACCTCGTGATGGGCATCATCGGCGCGCTGCAAGAATTTGTGCTGCCCTATGCGATGACCGGCGGTGGACCGGCGAACGGCAGCCTGTTCATCGTGCTCAACCTGTACCGTAACGCCTTCCAATTCTTCCAGATGGGCTATGCCTCGGCGATCGCATGGGTCTTGTTCGTCATCATTCTCGTCCTAACCGCGATCGTCTTCCGGTTCTCTAACGCATGGGTCTACTACGAAGGCTCAGTGAAGGGGCGTTAAATGACTGCTATTTCGGCAAACTTCCAAACTCTGAAAACCAATCGTCGTATCACCGACGGTGTGAAACACTTCCTGATCTACGCTGCCTTGATCCTCGGCGCGGTCGTCGTCGCCGCTCCGTTCGCGTGGACGGTTTCGACGTCTTTGAAGACACCGGAACAAGTTTCGACCTTACCGCCCCAATGGATTCCCGACCCGGTCGCGTGGTCAAATTATCCCGAAGCGCTGTCGGCACAGCCGTTCGGTCGCTGGTTCCTCAACACGATCGTGATCGTCGGCATCTCGACCTTCGCCACGGTCATGTCGTGCAGCGTCGTCGCCTTCTCGTTCGCGCGGCTGCGCTGGCCCGGTCGCAACATCCTCTTCCTCATCTTGCTGACGACGATGATGCTGCCGGAACAGGTGACGCTGATCCCGACCTTCGTGCTGTTCCGGTCGTTAGGTTGGGTGAACACGATTTTGCCGCTGGTGGTACCGGCGTTCTTCGCCCGTAACGCCTTCTACGTCTTCTTGCTGCGGCAGTTCTTCATGACTATTCCGCTGGAACTCGACGACGCGGCACGACTCGACGGCGCGGGACACTTCGGCATCTACTGGCACATCGCCCTGCCGCTGAGCAAGCCGGCACTCGCCGTGACCGCGTTGATGTTCGCGCAGTTCAAGTGGAAAGAATTCCTCGCGCCGCTGATCTACTTAAACAGTTCCGACATGTATACGGTCGCAATTGGCTTACGCACATTCTTCGGCAGCGACTACGGCACCGATTGGCAACTCGCAATGGCAGCCAATGTGGTTTTCATGCTGCCGTTGATCCTCGTCTTTTTCTTTGCCCAGAAGTACTTCATCCAAGGCGTCGTCATCAGCGGGGTCAAAGGCTGATGACGGCATAGGTCAGCGAAAAGGAGGTCAGCACCAGCAGAGCGTTATCTGAAGTCCGGTTCAGTAAAGATGGATTCAATTTAGGAGACTATATCATGACGAAAATGGGTTTAACTCGGCGCGATTTCCTCAAGATCTCGGCAGCGACCGCCGCCAGCACCAGCCTCGCGGGCTTAGCGCGGCTGCCCGTTATGGCGCAGGATCCCGTCACCATCCGCTTGATCGCATGGGGTGATGACACCGAAGTCGAAGCGCGCCGCCAGACGATTGCCATGTTCGAGGAAGCCAACCCCGGTATCAAGGTCGATTTCCTGCACACGCCGTCCGACTACATGACCAAGCTGCAGACGATGCTGGCGGGTGGCGACTATCCGGACGCGATTTACCTCGGCAACGGCGACGCACCGGCGTTCGTCCAGCGCGGTCAACTGCTGCCGATCGACTCGTACATCGCGCGCGACAACCTCGACCTCTCGGACATCTTCCCGGCGAACCTTGCGCTCTATAACGTCGATGGCGTGCAGTACGGCTTCCCGGCAGACGCACCGAGCCAGCAGATTTTCTACAATAAGAACCTGTTCCAAGCCGCCGGCGTCGACGTGCCGCCGTCCGACTGGGCTGACGAAACGTGGACGTGGGATGCCTTCCTCGAAAAAGCCATCGCCGTCACCAACGTCGACAAGAATCAGTATGGCTTCCAAGTGAAAGCTGGCTTCCGCTTCTGGTGGGTGTGGATCACCGCCAACGGCGGCAACTTCTTCAGCGACGACGGCAGCGCCTGCGTCCTGAATTCGCCCGAATCGGTCGAGGCATTGCAGTTCCTCGCCGACCTGATTCACGTCCACAAAGTCGCCCCGACGATGGACGTCGCCAGCGAATTGAGCAGCGGCTCGCTGTTCGAGGCGGGCGTGACGGCGATGGAACCTTACTTCCCGGCGATTGGCTACATGCGTTCGCACATCGGCGACAAGTTCGACTGGGACGTCGCGCCGCATCCTGCGGGCAAGGCGGGCAAGAGCTGCGCCGGTGGCGGTACGGGCACCATGATCGCCGCCAATGCGCCGCATCCGGAAGAAGCGTGGGAATTCTTGAAATTCATGATTTCGCACGATGCCGTCGAGAAATGGACGGAAGTCATGGGCATCGTGCCGCCGCTGAAGTCGGTTGCCGACAGCGACGTCTTCCTGACTCCCGGTCAACCGCCGGAGCACATCAAGGTCTTCACCGACGGCGCGCCGTTCCTGCGCCCCGATCCGCGTGAACCTGCGTTCGTTCAGGCGCGCACCATCGCCGAGACGGAACTCCAGCGCTTGTGGCTGGGCGGCGTGACGGCGCAAGAAGTCGCCGACAGCGTAGTCGATCAAGTCAACCGTCTGCTCTAAAATCAACACTTCAATCTAGAACGCGGGGCAGCGCTTTTTGCCCCGCGTTCCCCTATCGAATAAGAGGATCATATGGCAGAACGTCCTAATCTGGTCGTGATTATGACGGATCAGCAGCGCGCGGACATCACGCGGCGCGAAGGCTTCCCGCTCGATACCACGCCGTTTCTCGACTCGCTGGCGCTCCAGCAGGGGACGTGGTTCAACCACGCCTACACGCCGATGCCGGTGTGCAGCCCCGCCCGCGTTAGTATGCTCACCGGGCGCTACCCCAACGCGACCCACGTCCGCACGAACCATAACGAAGAAGACGTTTTTTACGAGACCGATTTGATCGATGTGCTGCACCAGCAAGGCTACGTCACGGCGCTTTCGGGCAAGAATCATTCCTACCTCACGCCCGAAAAGATGGATTTCTGGTACGAACTGAGCCATAACGGTGGCTGGGGTGGTGACCGCACCGACGACGAAAAGGGCTTCGACGCCTACTTGACCGGGCTGAGCCATCGCGCCGACTTCAAGCCTACGGCTTTCCCGCTGGAAACGCAGGGACCGTATCGCGCGGTGACGAAGGCGACCGAGTGGCTGGACACGGTGGAAGATCAGCCCTTCTTCCTATGGCTGTCGTTCGCCGAGCCGCATAACCCCTATCAAGTGCCCGAACCCTACTTCTCGATGTTCCCGCCGGAAACGCTGCCGCCGACGCTTTCGAACGTCAGCGCGCTGGAAGAAAAGAGCTTCAAGTACCAGTGGACGCGGCAGATCGGTGAGCTGGCATTCCCCGACTACGCCGAGCAGCTTCCCCGCGCCCGCGCCAATTACTGCGGGATGCTCCGGCTGATCGACGACCAGATTAAGCGCTTCTTCGACTACCTCGACGCCAACGGGCTGCGCGAGAACACCATCATCCTGATCCTGTCCGATCACGGCGACTTCGTCGGCGAGTATGGGTTAGTGCGTAAAGGTCCCGAACTGCCGGAAGTGCTGACGCGCGTGCCGTTCGTGGCGGTCGGTCCCGGCGTTCCCCGGTCGAGCGAGCCGCACCCGGCGTACATCTCGCTGGTGGACATCATGCCGACGCTCTGCGAGATCGCGGGCGCGGAGATCCCGGCAGGCGTGCAGGGGCGCAGCCTGCTGCCGATTTTGACGGGGCAGCCCTACCCGGAAGCCGATTTCGCCAGCGCCTACAGCGAGCAGGGTTTCGGCGGGCTGCACTACACTGCCGACGACCCCTACGACCCGCAGGAAGACGGCATCTCGGCGATGGTCGGCTTCGACGAACTGAACGGTTGGTCGCAAAGCGGCACCATGCGGATGGTTCGCAAAGGCGACTGGAAGCTGATCATGGATATGCAGGGCGCGGGGCAGCTTTACAACCTCGCCGACGATCCGGTCGAACTGGTCAACCTGTACGGCAAGCCGGAATGCCTCGCCATCCAGCAAGAACTGCTCGCCGATTTGGTCGTCTGGCTGCTGCGCGTGCAGGATCCGCTGCCGCACCCGCGCCGCCGTTATAAGTTCAAGACGCCGCCGCACGGCTATTGGACGACCGGGAAATAAATTCAAAAACGCCGCTGATGATTCAGTGGCGTTTTTCATTCCAATCAGGGGGCGCGGCGTTTCGCGTCCAGATCACCGTATTTGAGTCCGTTGCCGGTGAGCAGCAGAACGACGCGCTCGTCCGGTTTGACGTCGCCACGCGCGCGCAGGTGTTCCAGCGCCGCGAGCGTCGCGGCAGCTTCCGGCGCGGCGTAGATCCCCTCATGAGCGCCGAGTTCGCGCTGGGCGGCGATCAAATCGTCGTCGCTGACGGTGAGCGCCGTACCGCCGCTCGCGCGCACCGCCCGCAGGATCAGAAAATCGCCGACCGCCGCCGGGACGCGCAGCCCATCGGCGACCGTCTTGGCGTTCTCCCACGCGGGCGCGAGTTCGACGCCCTGATCGAAGGCGCGGACGATCGGCGCGCAGCCTTCCGTCTGCACGGCGATCATGCGCGGGCGCTCGCCCCCGATCCAGCCGAGCGCTTCCAGTTCGTCCAGCGCTTTCCAGATGCCGACGATGCCGGTGCCGCCGCCGGTCGGGTAGACGATCACGTCAGGGACACGCCAACCCAACTGCTCGGCGATCTCGTAGCCCATCGTCTTTTTGCCCTCGACGCGGTACGGCTCCTTGAGCGTCGAAACGTCGAACCAGCGCCCCAGTTCGACGCCTTGACGCACCAGCTTGGCGCAGTCGGTGATCAAGCCATCGACCAGCGTCACTTCGGCACCGAGTGCGCGCATCTCCGCCAGAAAAGCGACCGGCACGTCCTGCGGCAGATAGATGTAGGCGGGAATCCCGGCACGGGCGGCATAGGCTGCCGTCGCGCTCCCGGCGTTGCCCGCGCTGGGGATGGCGACCGCTTCGACGCCGAGTTCGACCGCCCGCGAAATCGCCATGGCGATCCCGCGCGCCTTGAACGATCCGGTCGGGTTCAGCCCTTCGTCTTTGGCGTAGAGCTGACTCATGCCGAGCTTGGCACCGATGCGCTGAAGTGGCAGCAGCGGCGTGAAGCCCTCACCCAGCGTGATCCGGTGCGCCGGATCGCGGACGGGGAGCAGTTCGGCATAGCGCCACATATTCGGCGCGCGACCGGCAATCGCATCACGCGACAGACCCGCCCGCGCCGCGTCGAGGTCATAGCGCGCCAGCAGCGGCTTGCCGTCGTCCGGGCAGAGGTTCATCGGTTGGTCGGCGGGATAAGTCTTGCCACACCAGCCGCATTCCAAATGGCTCAGATAGCTGTTCAAAAATATCGCCCCCGTGAACTCAGGCTGTTTACGTCGGCTGATTCTAACCCGGTCGGGGGGAATTGCGAGACACACGAAGTCCGCGCGGGCGGCGGTACTTGCCAACGAGGGACCACCAATGGTAATTTCCCGGTGTTCAGGCAAAAATAGATCGTTTGCGAGCGGACAGCCGGTTCGCTGAAAGCTAATAAGGACTCACATGTCACCAGAAACCATGATTCATCCGCGTGCTGAAATTACCATCCAAGCGGATCAGCCGAAGGCAATCAGCCCCGATTTGTTCGGCATCTTCTTTGAAGACTTGAACTATGCCGCGGACGGCGGTCTGTATGCCGAGTTGATCCAGAACCGTTCGTTTGAATACTCCTCCGCCGATCACCCCGATTGGAATTTCTTCACTAGTTGGGAACTCCGGCAGAACGGCGGCAGTGCTTCAATCGCCTGCGGAAGCGCAACACCACTGAACGCGAACAATCCGCATTACCTTGTGCTGAACCTCGACGGCGGCGAAGTCGAACTGCGCAACGGCGGTTTCGACGGCATCGTCCTCAAAGCCGGGGAAACTTACGACGTTTCGCTCTTTGCGCGCGTGCTCTCCGGCGCAATCGGTGCCCTGCGCGTCCGTCTGGTCAGCCGGTTGGGTGCGCTTTTGGGCGAGGCGACCCTCGCCGCACCCACCGCCGACTGGACCAAGTACACGGCGACGATCACCCCGACCGCCGACGAGCATTTCGCGCGCTTCGCCCTCTCGATCGAGGGCACGGGGTCGCTCGCGCTCGACGTGATTTCACTGTTTCCGCAAAAGACCTTCCACAACCGTCCGAACGGGCTGCGCGCCGACCTCGCGCAAGTAATTGCCGACATCAAACCGAAGTTTATGCGCTTCCCCGGCGGCTGCCTCGCGCACGGCGACGGACTCGACAACATGTATCGCTGGAAAGACACGATTGGTCCGATTGAGGCGCGCCGCGAACAGCCCAATCTCTGGAATTACCATCAAAGCGTCGGGCTGGGTTATTTCGAATACTTCCAGTTCTGCGAAGACATCGGCGCAAAAGCCGTGCCGGTCGTTCCGGCAGGCGTCTGCTGCCCCAACACCGGCGCGAAATACACCGGGCTATGGGAGCAAGGGCAGCAAGGGCTGCCGATGGACGAGATGCCCGATTACGTGCAGGAAGTGCTCGACTTGATCGAGTGGGCGAATGGACCCGCGACGTCAACGTGGGGGGCGAAACGGGCGGAACAGGGGCATCCGGAGCCGTTCGGCTTGGAATATCTCGCCGTCGGCAACGAGGATCGCATCACGCCGGTTTTCGAAGAGCGCTTCAAGCTGATCTACGCTGCCGTGAAAGCACAGTATCCAGAAATCACCGTGATCGGTACCGTCGGACCACGTCCCGGTGGCGAAGACTACGATCTCGGCTGGCAGCTTGCCCGCGATCTGCACATCGAGATGGTCGACGAGCACGTCTACCAAACGCCGGATTGGTTCTGGGATAACCTGCACCGTTTCGACGCCTACGACCGCGCTGCTGCCGCCGTCTATTTGGGCGAATTCGCCGCCCATGACATAGGACGCCGGAGCACGCTGCGCTCAGCCTTAGCGGAAGCCGCCTACATGACCGGTTTGGAGCGCAACGGTGACATTGTCCGCTTGGTCTCCTACGCGCCACTGCTCGGCAAGCAGCGCCGGCTTCAGTGGGAACCCGACCTGATCTACTTCGATAACACCACCAGCTACCCGACGATCAACTATTACGTACAGCAGATGTTCAGTGCGAACGCGGGCGATCACTACCTGCCGACGACCGTCGACTTTGCGCCAACGAAGCAGTTGGCTGCCTCCTGCGTACAGGATTCGGACAGCGGCGATCTGATCCTCAAGCTGGTCAGCCGCGCCGATACGCCGGTACCGGCTCAGATTGAGCTTGCGACGGCGCTGGAAGTGGAGCCGGAAGCGACCAGCACGACGATCAGCGGTGAGCCGCTTGACGAAAACAATTACTCGTTCTGGCACAGCCACATCACCACGCCCGAAACCACCAAGCTTGAGGTCGCGCGCAGCTTCACCTATGACCTGCCCCCGTATTCGGTCAGCGTGATCAGGATCAAGACGCGCCGCTGATCGCGGGTCAGCAGGACGGTGAGCGGCTAAATCAGCGTCAACTCAACTTCCCCGAAATAACCTACCGAAGCCAGCATCGATCGCTGGCTTCGGTGCTGTTCCCCTTGCCACATTCGACCAATCAGCGCGGAAAAACGGCAGCAGAATAGCTGCTGCTTGGGCTTCACGCGCCTACCGAGAGCGGCGCACGACGACCGACTATCTCCGCACATGATCGGATTATTTTGACAACCGGAAAACAGTAGTCTATACTCAAATTGTAGACGTTTACAAGCATACTCGAATCACAATCTGATCGATGGCAGCGAGTTATTATCGACAACACGGGGAGATATTTGACCGACATCCGGCGCAAGTAGTGCCGGATTGTACCCAAGATTTATAATCGCTTAGTTTATTTATTATCTGGTTGTAGACGCTTACAAGGCGCTACACACGAGGCAGCGACGTGGCGGTTACTATCGAGGATGTAGCAAAATACGCCGGAGTGTCAGACGCGACCGTTTCGCGCGTACTGTCCAATAAGCCGCATGTGCGCAGCGAAGTGCGCGACCGGGTGCTCGCTGCGGTCGCCGAGTTGGGTTATAAGCCGAGTCGAGTCGCGCGCAGCCTGCGTGCCATGCGCTCAAAAACCATCGGCTTAATCATTTCCGACATTCAGAACCCCTTCTTTACGGCGTTGGTCCGCGCGGTCGAGGACGTCGCCAGCGACCACCAACACGCCATCTACCTCTGCAACACAGACGAAAATATTGAAAAAGAGAAGTTTTACATCGACCTGATGGAGGCGGAGCACGTCGCCGGTGTGTTGATCACCCCGACGCGCGAAAACGGCGGCTCGACTCAGAAGCTCATCGAAGCCGGTATTCCGGTCGTGGTCGTGGATCGTTACGTCTCCGATCTGGATGTCGATACGGTTGTCGGAGACAACATCCGGGGAGCATCGACGCTCGTTCAGCACTTGATCGACATGGGGCATCGCCGCATCGGTGCCATCATCGGTTTACCGCAAATCACCACCGGTCGCGAACGGATGGAAGGTTACCTTCAGGCGCTTGAGAAAAACGGCTTACCGCTCATCCCGGACTTCATCCAAACCGAAGTACCCAATCAATTCTGGGGCTACAAACTCACGCAGAAATTACTGGCACTGCCCGAACCGCCGACCGCGATCTTTACCGGTAACGTCCTACTGACCATCGGTAGTTTGAAAGCCATCCACGATAAAAATTTGATTATCCCGCGTGACATCGCGTTAGCAGCATACGATGAGACCGATTGGGCTTCGTTCGTCGTCCCCTCGCTGACCACCGTCGAGCAGCCGACCTATGAAATGGGCAAGGTCGCTGCCGAACTGCTGCTCAAGCGGATGGAAGATAACACCCGTCCCCGGCAAAAAATCATGCTGCAAACCAAGCTTCACGTCCGGCAGTCGTCCGGCACCGGCTTAGTAGATAAGGAGTTGTAGGTCGAGCCAGACGTGAGCAATCTTGCCGACTCACCTATCAGGTTAAAGCGGAAAGGAGGCACGCCAATCAACAGACAGTAAAGAATCGATTTTGTCGATATTTCGTTTTTTAAGGAGACTAAGAATGTTGCAGCGAGTGCCAATCAGACTACTCCTAATTTCCGCTCTGGCGATCGTCTTAAGTTTTAGCGTGGTCTCCGCCCAAGATGGCGCGATGACCGAAGTCGGCACCCCCCGTAACCAGACGCTCATTATGGATGCGCTCGATGGTCGCGTGAACAACCCGACCCAGATGAACCCCTATCTCCAAAGCACGCTTTGGAATGAGGGCTTAAATCAACTGGCGTATTCCAAAATGTGGGAAATGGATACGGTCAAAGGCGAGCAGTTCCCGGCGTTGGCAGCTTCGATGCCCGAACCGCTCAATAGTGATTTCACTGACTTCAAGATCACCCTGCGCGAAGGTATGAACTGGAGCGACGGCGTCGAAATTACTTCCGATGACCTTGCCTATACGCTCAACTTGGTCATGAACACCCCGGAGTTCCCCGCCAGCGGTTACTTCAGCAGCTTCATCGACAGCGTCACCATCCTCGACAAATATTCGGTTGAGCTGAAGACGAAAGAGCCGGAACCGCGCCTTTCGACGCTGCTGGGTGTCACGGTTTGGGGCAATTCGCTCACGCTGATCCCCAAGCACATCTGGGAAACCGTCGATGACCCGACAACGTTCGATTTCTACCCGCCGGTCACCAGCGGACCCTACGTCGTGAAGGACGTGGACCCCAACGGCAACTGGTTCCTGTGGCAAAAACGCGCTGACTGGGACAAGACCGACGTCGGCATGATCGTCGGCGAGCCGGGACCGGAGTACATTCTGTTCCGCTTCTATGGTCCCGAAGAAAAACGTATTATCGCCGGAACGCAGCACAATCTCGACCTGTTCGACGACATCACGCCGGAAAGCTGGGATATTCTGCGCGCCGCCAACCCCTACGCGCAAGCATTCCTCAATGCCTTCCCGTGGGCGGACATGGACGACCCCTGCGAGCGTGGTATCCAACTGCTGGACAGCCAGCCGCCATTTGACAAGGCAGAAGTCCGCTGGGCGCTCGCCTTAGCCACCAATATCGGCGAAGTCTCTCAGGCGACCTTCGGTGGCGCGCTGCGCGTCTCGCCGCTGCCGGTGCCGCCGGTCACGATTCTGCAAGATACCTATGGCAAGCCGCTCCGCGACTGGCTGACCAACTTCGAACTGTCCGATGGCTATAAGCCCTTCAACCCGGACTTCGCAGCGCAGTTCTCGCAGACCATGAGCGAACAGGGTATCGAAGGTATCCCGACTGACGCAGCAGCGCAGATCGATCTGTTCGGCGTCGGTTGGTGGAACTATGACCTCGACGAAGCGGCGAAGCTGCTGAATAGTGTCGGCTTCACGCAGGACAGCGACGGCAAGTGGCTGAACCCCGACGGCTCAGCATTTGAAATCACGATCAATACGCCTTCGAACTTCGAGGTTGAGTCCGGACGTCTGGCTTTCGCCGTCGCCGACTCATGGCGCAAGTTCGGTCTCTCCGTCAGTGTCCAACAACTCGAATCCGGTCCCTTCTGGACGGCTGAGTCGACCGGCAACTTCAGCGCCGGTTCGTACTGGCCCGGATGCGGTGTCATGCCTGACGTTTATCAGAATATGGACTCGGCGTGGCACAACAAGTACATCGTCCCGGTTGGCACGGCTGCTCCCGGCAATTCGAGCCGCTTCGACAGCCAAGCGGTCAGCGATGCGATCGACAAGATGGCAAACTTCACCAGCGATGACCCCGCCCTGATTCCGGTCACCATGGACTTCATGAAGACGTGGATCGGCGAGATGCCTTGGATCCCGATGTTCGGTACTTCCAAGTTCGTACCGGCTGACACCTACTACTGGCAGGGCTTCCCGTCGCCGGACAACTTCTATGAGGGTCCTTGGTGGTGGTGGTCGCTGTTCAAATACATGACTCCCAACATTCAGCCCACGGGTCAGTCTTGAGTTGTACTCGCGCCTAGTCCGGTCTAACGGCGTCGACGTACCGGTTGGCTGACCCCACGATTGCGCCGCCCTGCTCCAAGGTCACGGCTACCCCGGTGACAGGGAGCAGCGGCGGCAGTGAGGTCTTCCCGAACAGACTGACACGTCGCGCCGATAGACGCGCGGCATCCAGACGTGAGCCGCACTTGTGCTCGCGTCTGGATCGGCTGCCGCTGAACAATTCTCTATTCGACCTTTGCTGCGCTCATATCGCCCTGAAAATTAGGGAGGCGTTCCGTGCATTTTGCCCGGTATTTGATTTCTCGACTTATTACTTATTTTCTTGTGATTTGGATTGGGATGACGATTGTCTTTTTTGTACCCCGCTTTTTTCCATCCAATCCGATTGAAGCAGCCCTTGGGCGGATCATGAGCAGTGGCTCGACCATGCGCCCGGAACAAGTGACTGCCATGCGGGACACGCTCATGCAGCTTTATGGGCTTGAGGGAACGCTGGGCGAACAATATCTTCATTTCATGCAGCGCGCCTTATTCAGCGGCAGTTTCGGACCATCGCTGTCTTACTACCCGACGCCGGTCAACGAGTTGATCGGGCAAGCACTCCCTTGGACGGTTTTCCTACTGCTCACTTCGACCATCATCGCTTGGGTCGTCGGCAATTTCATCGGGCTGCTGACCGGCTACCGGAGTGGTAAATTCTATTCCAAAGTGCTGGAAGCGTTCGCCATCTTCATGTATCCCATCCCCTACTATATTCTGGCACTCATTCTGATCATTCTGTTCGTCTACGTGAATCCGATTTTCCCGATTTCTTTCAGCGTTAAGGGGCAGCCGTTCTCGCTCGAGTTTATCGGCAGCGCGATCTACAACTCGATCTTACCGGCGCTGTCGATCATCATCGGCGCTTTTGGCTGGTGGGTGCTGAGCATGAAGGCGCTCTCCGCCGGAATTGCCGAAGAAGACTATGTGACTTTTGCGCGGATGAAAGGCGTCCGGGGGGGAACGCTCATGGTGCGCTACATCTTGCGCAACGCCATCCTGCCGCAAATCACGCTGCTGGCGATCAGCATTGGTACCGTCTTTAACGGCGCGCTGATCACGGAAATTCTTTTCGGTTATCCCGGCTTGGGCACGCTGACCTATACGGCAGTCGTTCAAACCGACTACAACCTATTGATGGGGACGATCTCGATTTCAATCGTGGCTGTAGCGACCGCAGCGCTGGTAATCGATCTCATCTACCCGCTGTTTGATCCGCGCATTCAATACAGGTAATTCAAGCATGATTAAATTGAATCGGCGATTGCAGATAGGTGGCACCCTAGTCCTAATTTTCGTTATTTTGGGCGTGGTTTTACCGCGTTTTTCGCCCTATGACCCCATCTCGTGGAATGTTGTACCGCGCAACCTACAGCCCAGCGGTGAGCACCTGTTCGGAACAACCAGTTTGGGGCAAGACACGTTCTGGCTGCTGACGTTCGCGATCCAGAATTCACTGCTCGTCGGCGTGCTCGTGGCTTTCTTCTCGACCACTATCGGCGTCTTGGCGGGACTGACCGCCGGTTTCGTCGGCGGCATCGTTGACCGCATCCTCGCGTTGTTGATGGACGTCTTCATCGCCGTGCCATCGCTGCCGATCTTGATTTTGGTCGCGTCACTGCTCCAAGGCAAGACATCGCTCCTGACCATCAGCATAGCACTGATTGTGTTCAACTGGCCTTGGCCCGCGCGTCAGGTGCGCTCGATGGCATTGAGTATGCGCGAGCGCGAATTCATCAATACGGCGCGGTTTTCCGGCAAAAGCACGATGGGAATCGTCGTCTACGAAATTTTCCCTTACGTCCTGACGTGGTCGCTGGCGAACTTCGTCAACACCGTACTGGTCGCCATCGCGACTGAGGCTGGTCTGGCGGTGATCGGTCTATCGAGTGTTGAGCAGGCAACCCTCGGCACCATGATCTATTGGGCGCTGCAATACCAAGCGGTATTGGGCAGGCGCTGGTGGTGGATCGGTGCGCCGGTGGTCGCCATTATTGTGTTATTTATCGCCCTGTTCCTAGCCTCAACGGGCTTTGCGGACTACACCGCCGGAAGACGAGGACGCCAAAGTGCTTAGACTACGAGACGTCAAAGCCTACTACGAGACGCCTAAGGCGCTCGTCCAAGCGGTTGACGGTGTAACGCTCGACATCCGCGATAACGAAATCTTGGGCATTGCCGGGGAATCCGGCTGTGGCAAATCCACTCTGCTGAAAGTCCTCTACGACGCGGTCGAACCACCTTTGCGGATCGTTTCGGGCAAGATCGAAGCGGAGATGACCGACGAGAACGGTAAGCAGGTGCTGCTGGGACCCGGCGAGATCCGCAAGCAGTGGTGGCAGTTCATCTCCTACATCCCGCAGGGGTCGATGAGCGTACTGAACCCGGTCGTAAAGATCGAGAAACAGTTCTTTGACGCGATTTCGCGCAAACACCGGCTTCGCAACAAACGCGAGATTCACGACCGGATCGCTGCTTATTTGAAAGAACTGGAGCTGCCCGTCGAGGTGCTCAACTCGTTTCCGCATCAATTGAGCGGTGGAATGCGTCAGCGCGTGCTTGTGGCGCTGGGAACCTTCCTGCATCCTCAGATTGTGCTGGCGGACGAGCCGACCACTGCCCTCGACGTGGTGATTCAGAAAGGCATTCTCCTGATGCTGATGCAGGTTCAGGAGCGCATGAAAAACACGCTGGTCATCGTCTCGCATGACATGGGCGTCCACTATCAGATTACGAATCGCATCGCCATCATGTATGCCGGCAAACTGGTCGAAGTCGGACCAACGGATCGCGTTTTCAGCGAGCCGCTGCACCCGTATACCCAGATGCTCATCGGGTCACTGCCGCATGTCGGTGATCGGAAACAGCGTCAGGGTATCAGCGGACGTCCACCGAGCCTGATCAATCCACCGACCGGATGCCGCTATACGGCTCGCTGTCCGTTTGCTATGGACGTTTGTCGAGGAGAGTCGCCCACGCTCCTCGAAGCCGAACCCGACCACTTCGTGGCGTGCTATCTCCATCGGTGAATCCCGGCGTGTTAAGAAAGGCGGTCAATGAGCGACCAGCTACTCGAAATTAAAGATGTCACCAAAGCATTCAGGATCGGCGGTCTCATTTTGGGGACGACCCTGCTGGCGGTCGATCACGTTAGCCTCGCACTAGACAAGGACAAACCCAGTATCCTCAGTCTGGTCGGCGAGTCCGGCAGTGGCAAGACCACGCTGGCAAAGATTATCCTCAAGCTGCACGAGCCGACCTCCGGCGAAGTCCGGTTGGACGGGAAGAATATCTTTAGGGGACGAGGCAATAATCTTGATTACCTGAGATCGGTGCAGCCCATTTTTCAGAATCCGTTCGAAACCTTCAGCGCGCGCAAACCGGTTGATACCTACCTCTACGATGCCGCAATTAATCTGAAAGTGGCGAAGAACCGCGCCGAAGCCACCAGAACGATTACCGATGCGCTGGCATCGGTCGGGCTAGACCTCAAGGTCGCCAAAGGGAAGTATCCGCATCAGTTTTCCGGCGGTGAATTGCAGCGCATTTCCGTAGCGCGCGGGCTGATTCCACGCCCCAAGCTGATCGTGGCGGACGAGCCGGTGAGTATGATCGATGCGTCGCTGAGGATGAACATTGTCAACTTGTTCCTCGACCTCAAAGAAACCCACAACGTGAGTTTCGTCTATATCACGCACGATCTTTCCACCGCTTACTACGTCAGCGATTTCATCGGCGTCATGTATCGCGGCAACCTCGTCGAATACGGTCCTTCCGAGGAAATCATGACCAATCCGATGCACCCTTACACCGAGCTGCTGCTCGATTCGGTGCCGACGGTGGGCAAGAAGTGGGAGCGCAGTCTGAACGTCCCCGACCTCGAACTGAAGGAGTACCAGTCGGCTGCCTGCAAGTTTGCTGCTCGCTGCCCCTACGCTCAGGCGATCTGTCGCGAGACGAAGCCGCCAATGGTGAAAATTTCGGAGACGCAGCGCGCCTTATGCTACAAGCCGGTCGACTATGAAGCGGGAAGAACAACAGTGAAGCCGGACGCAGCGTCCGCTTCCTGAAGCAGCACACTTATTTTTCCGGGGCAAGGAAGAAGATCATGAGCAGCTTTGATGGTTTAAACATGAATCTGGGTACGCTGGCGCGCTTGTCGAACGCGGAAACCCGTTCGATCAGCGCGGAAAACTTCAAGGGCGAAAAGGGCAAAGGCGGCATGTCAACCGATGGGGTTGCGTTGAGTGCCGCCGCCGAACTTGGGCAGGGTTGGAAAGTGTCGCCTTGCATCATCGTCCCAGCCAAAGAGACAGTCACGCTCGCCGAAATTGAGGGACCGGGCGCCATTCAACACATCTGGATCACGGTCTTCCCGGATTGGTGGCGGTCACTCGTCATCCGCTTTTACTGGGACGACGAGGAGACGCCGTCGATCGAAGTCCCGCTCGGCGACTTCTTTTGCAACGGTTGGAACGTGCGCTGCAACGTGAGTTCGCTGCCGATTGCGGTGAATCCGGCGGGAGGGTTCAATTCCTACTGGGAAATGCCGTTCCGCAAGCGTGCCCGCATCACCCTTGAGAATTTGACCGATAAGGAGGTGTTCGGCTTCTTTTATCAAATCGACTACACCCTAACTGATGTGCCCGAAGACGTGGGCTATTTTCATGCGCAGTGGCGGCGCAGCAATCCCGCTGCCCTACCAAACGGTGCACACCCTCGTCGATGGCATTCACGGGCAAGGGCAATACGTAGGCACCTATATCGCTTGGCAAAGCAATAACAATGGCTGGTGGGGCGAGGGCGAAATCAAGTTTTACATGGATGGGGATGCAGACTTCCCCACCATCTGCGGCACCGGAACCGAGGACTATTTTGGCGGCGCGTGGTGTTTCATCGAGGACGACGGTCAATACCATACCTACTCCACCCCCTTCTTGGGGCTGCCGCAGATCATTAAGCCCGACGGTCTCTACCGGAGCCAGCAGCGTTTTGGTCTCTATCGCTGGCACGTGATGGATCCCATCCGCTTCAAACAGGATTTACGGGTCACGATTCAGGCGCTCGGCTGGCGCTCAGCCATGCTCAAGAATCGCCCGATGGAGGAATGGCGTTACCTGCCCTTGCAAGATGACATCGCCTCGACCGTATTCTGGTATCAGGCGGAGCCACACACGCCGTTTCCCGAATTTCCCACATTTGACTGATCTCGAAGTTAACTAGACTGAGGCATATCCATGACGACATTCAACGGACTTAACCTGCACTTGGGCAATTTGTCGCTGTTGTCGAAGGCGCAGACGCGCTCGATCAGCGCGGAAAACTTCACTGGTGAAAAGGGCAAGGGCGGCATGGCGACCGAAGGCACCGGTGCCGAAGTCGCCCGCGACTTAGGACAGGGCTGGAAAGTCTCGCCCAGCATCAATATTCAGCCGAAAGGGACCGCAACCCTCGCCGAAATCACCGGACCGGGCGCGATCCAGCAAATCTGGCTGACGGTTCATCCGCAGCATTGGCGCAAGCTGGTCTTTCGCTTCTACTGGGATGACGAAGCGACGCCCTCGGTCGAAGTGCCGATCGGCGACTTCTTCTGCAATGGTTGGGGCGAGCGCTGCAACGTTCACTCGCTGCCGGTCGCGGTCAATCCAGCCGGTGGCTTTAACTGCTACTGGGAGATGCCGTTCCGCAAAAGCGCGCGCATCACCGTCGAAAACCTGACCGACGACGAGATTCGCGGCTTCTATTACCAGATCAACTATACGCTGACCGACGTCCCCGACAACGCCGCCTATTTCCACGCGCAGTGGCGGCGCAGCAATCCGCTGCCCTACAAAACCGTGCATACCCTGCTCGACGGCGTGCAGGGACAGGGACACTACGTCGGGACCTACCTCGCTTGGGGCGTGAACAATAACGGCTGGTGGGGCGAAGGCGAAATCAAGTTTTTCATGGACGGCGACGACGAATTCCCGACCATTTGCGGCACCGGCACGGAAGACTATTTCGGCGGCGCTTGGAACTTCGAGCACCCGATGGGACAGTACGGCGTATTCTCCTCGCCCTATTCAGGGATGCCGCAGGTGATCAAGCCGGATGGTCTGTACCAGAGTCAGCAGCGCTTCGGGATGTATCGCTGGCACATCATGGATCCGATCCGCTTCCAACAGGATTTGCGCGTGACCATTCAAGCACTGGGCTGGCGTAAGCAAGGCTATCTGCCGTTGAAAGACGACATCGCCTCGACCGCCTTCTGGTATCAGTCCGAGCCGCACGCCGAATTCCCGGCGCTGCCGCCCTACACCGGGCTTGAGGTGATCTGACGCTGCTTCGTCGGAACGACCGGGGCAAGCGCGCTTTACTTGTCCCGGTATAACCGGGCTTCACCAAGAAAAACGGCAGAAAATCAATTTTCTGCCGTTTTTCTTCCACCTTTAAATTGGCACGCTGC
The DNA here is from genome assembly GCA_963727545.1 of uncultured Chloroflexia bacterium. Lineage (GTDB taxonomy): Bacteria > Chloroflexota > Anaerolineae > Aggregatilineales > Phototrophicaceae > Flexifilum. The sequence goes on along the minus strand of CAVSGS010000006.1, from coordinate 90,749 downwards.
TCCCTTATTCGATCACCATACTGGGGTCGAGCGCATCGCGCAGGGCATCGCCGATGAAGTTGATGCTGAGCACGGTCAGCGTGATGGCGATACCGGCGGGCATCCACATCCACCAGCGCTCCTGCAAGTTGAGCATAGAACTCGCGCCACCGACCAAGTTGCCCCAACTCGGCGTCGGCGGCTGAACCCCCAAGCCCAAGTAGCTGAGAGCGGTTTCGCTCAAAATCATGCTTGAAAAGGCGAACGCGACGCTGATGGTCAAGTAAGGCGCGACGTTCGGCAGTACGTGGGTAAAAATGATCTGAATCGCACCAGCGCCCAAGCTGCGCGACGCCTGCACGTACTCCATCTCGCGGACTTGCAGCACTTGAGCGCGCACGAAGCGGCATAAGCCGGTCCAGCCGAACAAACCCAAGATGATCATGGTGTTGTAGATGTTCGCGCCGTAGACCGCCACAAAGCTCAAGATGATGATGAAAGCGGGCATCGCCGCTATGACTTCGACGAGACGCTGAATGACCATGTCAACCGTGCCGCCGTAATAGCCGGAAACTGCCCCCAAGGTGACGCCGATCACGAACGTGATGCTCACGCCAACCAGCGCAACGGTCAGCGAAGTCAAACCACCGTAGAGCACCCGCGCGAACACGTCATGACCGATTTCATCGGTGCCCAGAAGGTATTGGGCGCTCGGCGCTTGATAGCGGTTACGCGGGTCGATTTTGCTGTAGCCTTCCGGACGCACGACCGGCGCAAGCAAAGCGCTCACCACGACAAGGAGGAAAATCAGGACGCTGATCAAGCCCAGACGATGCCGCCGAAAGCGCCGCCACGAGAGTGACAGCAGCGTGTCACCCTTGCGGCTGATTTTGTCGGTCTTTAGTTGGATTGGTGGTGTTTGGGTCGTCAACTTCCAGCCCCTAATCTAACCGAACGCGCGGATCGACGACCGTATAGGCAAGATCGGTGATCAAGATAGTCACGAGCGTCAGCAGCGATGTCATCATTACTAGCCCCATCAGTACCGGATAATCCCGTTCGAACGTCGCGCGCAGGGATGCCTGCCCCATACCGGGCCAAGCGAAAATCTGCTCGACGATCACCGACCCGCTGATGAGCAGCGGTAAGCGTCCGCCCAGCGTGCTCAAAACCGGAATGAGCGCGTTGCGGAAGGCGTGACGCATGATCACCGTGCGATCATTCAGCCCTTTGGCGTAGCCGGTAACGATGTAGGGTTGGTGAATGACTTCCAACATCGCGGTACGGGTGTAACGCATCAATCCGGGCGCGCCGCCGAGCGCGAGTGTCATGGTTGGCAGGATCAAATAGCGCACGTGATCGCTGAAGTTCGGCGTAATGCCGGTCGTCGCGTAGCCCGCGGGTGGCACCAACGACAGCTTGATCGAGAAAATGTAGATCAAGATCAGCGCTAAAAAGAAACCGGGCATACTGATATAGAAAAAAGAGAAGAACGACGCGATGTAATCGAGCCAACTGTACTGTTTGATCGCTTGGACAACGCCGAGACCGACGCCGACAACGGTGCTGAGCAGCAGCGCGATGATGTTGATCTCTAGGGTAGGACCAAGCGCCTGAGTGATGATCTCGGTGACGGGCTTGGTCGTGATGAAGCTCTCACCCAGATCACCCTGCGCCATTTTCCCCAACCATGAGAAATACTGCACGTACCACGGCTGATCCAGACCAAGCCGCTCTTTGGCTTTGGCAATCTCTTCGCTGCTGATCCGCCCGCTGCCGACGGCTCCGCCCGCTTCAGACAGCAGAATTGGATTCATCATGATACTGACCGGGTCACCGGGGGCGCTGAGATAAAGCCCAAAATTGATGATGGAGATACCCAAGAGAACCGGGATCATCAATATAAGTCGGCGGAAGATGTATCTTGCCACAGCGCTTGCTCCGCGATCACTCGAATGCGAGAGGAAATCAGGGGCGGCGACATCCAAAGCTCAAACCGTCAGCTTCGATGTTGAACCGCACCAACACTACTTAATGAGGGGTGAAACTGGGGGGCGCGGGTCGTCCCACGCCCCGAAGCTTACGAAACCCGATTTAGGGATCAGGTTTCGCCGAAACCGATTTGCTTAGTTCTTCGACCACTCCGGCAGATTCCAAGTGATCGCGTCGAGCGTTGCCGCCGGGACAAACCCTTGCAGGCTAACGTTCTTCTGGTAGGCAACCGGCAGCCGGTACAGGAAGATCCACGGCAGGTCATCCGCCAGAATTTCGGACATTTGCTGATAGATCGGCGCGCGCAGGCTGGTGTCGAGGTACTGGACGCCCTCACTCGCCAATTCGTCGAACTGCGGGTTGCAGTAGCCAGACCACAGTGACCAACCGGCATCGCCACACTTGAAGTAGCCCGCCGCGACTGCCGGGTCGGCACCCAGCGAGCCACCACCGATGCTGCCCATTTCATAATCGCCGGTGTTGTAGATGTCGACGATGCTGCCGCCCGCCGTGCTGACCAGTTCGACCTTCACACCGGCATCCGCTAACGCCTGCTGAATGTAGAGCGCCATCACGTCGTCCTGATTGCCCAGATAACGGATGACGTCGTTATTGAAGTCCCAGCCGGCTTCTTCGAACAGGCTGTGCGCCAACTGCGGGTCATAGGCATAGGTCGTCAGGTTCGGGCTAACTGCCCAATCCGGTCCGAAAATACCCGAATCGATGGCAGTCGTCGTACCCTGCGTCATCAGGTCGATGAGCGTGTCCTTGTCGATCGCATGGGCGATGGCTTGACGGACGCGCAGGTCTTGCATCTTTTCCTGACGCTGGTTAACGTGCAGCGCCTCAATGCCGACACCGGGCACAACAATCGACTCGATGTCCGGATTATCCTTGAAACGGTCGCCTTCTTCAACTGTACCGTAGACGTAGAGGTCTTGGTCGCCGGTGGTCATGCGGTTGAGATCCGGCTCGCCCTTATCTTGGAACAGGATGATCTTGTCGAACTGCGGGGTCACGGGCCACCAGCCGTCTTTCCAGACGTCGAATTCGAGGAACTGGTCGACCTGATACTGGACGAACTTCAGCGGACCGGACGAAACCGTCGGGTTATCGACGAAGTCGCTCGCCGCGATTTCTTCAAGCGACATGCCTTCGAGGATGTGCTTCGGCATGACGAACAGATAGGTGCTGCGCAGGAAAATGCCGTTCGGCGCATCCAAGTGGAAGATCACGGTCGTGTCGTCCGGCGTCTCGATGCCGGAGATGTGATCCGCCGTGCCGTTGGCGTAATCTTCATAGCCGGTGAGACCGGCGGCTTCGACCAAACCACCGAGCGTCCACGTCGCGCCGACATCCGTAAGACCGGGAGTCGCCGCGAGTTCCCAACTGAACTTCACGTCGGCGGAGGTCAGGGGTTCGCCATCCGTCCACACAGCGTTGTCCGGCAGGGTGAAGGTGATCGTCTTGGCATCGTCGCTAATCTGCACGTCGGTGGCAAGCTGCAGTTTCATTTCCCCATTTTGATCGAAGAACATCAAACCGGGGAAGAGCCACGGGAACGTGTGCCATTGTGACCCCGTACCAACAAACCATAAGGGATTGTAGTGCGTTCCTTTGCCCGTCGAGGTGTTCATGCGGATGATGCTGAGGTTAGCGTCATCTTGGGCAAAAGCCGACAGCGGGATAGAAAGTAAGGCGACTACGAGGAACAATGTTAGGAGACGAACGGCTTTTTTCATTGCGGACTCCCTGAGGCTGTTTATTTTTTCATGATTGATAGGATTACGCGACACGTTCATGGTGCGATTAGCTTCAGCGTTCGAATCCGAACCGCCGCAACGAATAGCACACAGAACTCCATAGGATTTAGGATGGGGATTCTGCCGAATATCCCGAATTCGACAGCCACCGCTTCCTCAGCACACCTCGCTGAAATTCAGAAGAAACTTTGTAGTTTCACGAATATCAGGTATAATGGTACTATCACTGAACCAGTTTCGCAAATTTTCCTATTCCACAAAAAGGACGTGTGATTCTTATGGAAGTTGTACAGTCGAATTGACCGTTGACGGTCGAGCATGGAGTTGTTTGTGCCATGCCAAACGAGTTCTATGGCTACTTTGGCTGGCCTACCATAACGCGGATGCCCGACGGAACGCTCGTCGCCGCCGCATCCGGGTTGCGTAATGGACACGTCTGTCCATTCGGTCGCAGCGTCATCCTGATCAGCAAAGATGACGGTCGGACGTGGACGGAGCCGCGCGTGGTCAACGATACCCCGCTGGATGATCGGGACACCGGTATTCTCGCGCTGGGGGATCGCAAGCTGCTGCTCTCGTGGTTTACCACCGATCATCGTAAGACGTTGGTCAGCCGCTACGACTCGCTCACCGACCCGGTTCAGCGTCAGAAGTGGTACAACGCGCTGACGTGGATGACCGACTCGGCGTCCGAACGCTGGGCAGGCAAGCTGAGCAGTGGATCGTGGGTGCGGTTTAGCCCGGATGCGGGCGAAACGTGGGATGACCCGGTCAAGGTTGCCGTCAACGCCAATCACGGACCGATTCAATTGAAATCCGGTCGGCTGGTCTACTTCGGTCGACGCTTCGTCACGCCGGAGGAATGGACCGGCACGAGCGACATCGCCACCATGATCAGCGACGATGAAGGACGCACGTGGACGATGGCGGGCAGCGTGCCGCTCTACCCCGGCACCGACGACGGCAACTATCACGAACCACACGTGGTCGAAACCCAATCCGGCAAGCTGATCGGCATGATCCGCGTGCAAAATATGCAGGGATCGCCCCAGCTCGAAGACGCCGGCGTGACGCAGTTTTCACTGGCGCAGACCGAATCGACTGGACGGCGGGCAGACGTGGTCGACCGCCGAACCGCTCAATTTTCACGGGTCCCCGCCGCACCTGCTGGCGCACTCGTCCGGTGCGCTGGTCTGCGTTTACGGCTATCGCTTGGAAGGCTACGGTCAGCGGGCGATGATCAGCTATGACGAGGGCAAGAGCTGGACCTATGATTACGTTCTGCGCGACGATGGTCCCGACCATGACCTCGGCTATCCGTCGAGCGTCGAACTGGCAGACGGCTCGATTTTGACCATGTACTACCAAAAACCGGAATCCGTTGATGACAAGTGCGCCCTCCTGTGGACGCGCTGGACGCTCCCAGAGGCATAACAACCCATGACGATTATTCGCGGAATTCTCCCGGCGCTGCTGACACCATTCACCGAACAAGGGCAGGTCAATACTGAAGCCCTGCGCACGCTGACCAAATATCTGATCGGGCAAGGGGTACACGGCTTCTTCGTCACCGGGGGCACGGGCGAGGGGGTGCTGCTCGACCCCGACGAGCGGAAATTGGTGCTGGAAACCGTGCTCGATGAGGTCAACGGACAGGTGCCGGTGATCGCCCACGTCGGCGCGCTGGCGACTCGTACCGCCGCCGATCTCGCCGCGCACGCTGCCTCCGCCGGGGCGACGGCTATCGCTGCCGTACCGCCGTTCTACTTCGGCGTCGATACACTGGCACTGCAAGCGCACTATCGTTTGATCGCCGAAGCCGCCAGTGGCTTACCGCTGTGGGTCTATCACATCCCCGGTGCGACGGGAGTCAACCTCACGCCGGAAGTGCTGGCGACGCTGCTGGAAATCGACCAAGTACACGGCATCAAATACTCGTCGCATAACTTCTACCAGATGCGGACGATGATCGAGATGACGGCGGAACGTGATTTCAGCGTGTTGTCGGGTCCCGACGAAATGTGTCTGCCCGCGCTGACGATGGGCGCGCACGGCGCTATCGGCGCAACCTACAACTTGATTCCGCGTCACTTCGTCGAACTCTACGACGCTTATCAAGCGGGCGATCTCGAACGGGCGCAGGAGTTGCAGTACGCCGCCAACCGCGTGATTCACGCGCTGCTCGCCACCCCAATGTTCGCCGGACTCAAGCTGCTGGTCAGCGACGTGATCGGCATCGACTGCGGCGTACCCCGTCGCCCGCTGCCGCCGCTGACGCCGGAACAAGCAGCGAGTCTGCGGGCAGCAATGGCGGAAACGTCGCTGGCAGCAATGACGAGCGGGCGGTGATGAGCGCGATCCCGTTACGCCCGCTGGGGAAAACTGGTTTGCAAGTTTCCGCGCTCTCACTGGGGACGGTCGGTTTGGGTCTGCAATACGGGATCGCGGCGGACAGCGGTAATCTGCCCCCTGCTCACGACGACGCGGTGCAGTTGGTGCGTCGGGCGATCGCGGTGGGGGTGACGTTCATCGACACCGCACGCGGCTACGGCACGAGCGAGCAGGTCGTCGGCGACGCCATCGCCGATCAGCGCGACCGCGTACAGATCGTGACCAAAGTCAATGCGCTAGATGGCAACAGACAGCCGTTGAGAGGCGACGCCCTGCGCCAGCGCATCGAAGAGTCGATGAAGGAAAGCCTGCGCAACCTGCGTACCGATCGCGTCGACGTGTTGATGCTCCACAGCGCGCCGCTCGAACTGCTGCACGACGGCGAAGCCCTGACCGTGCTGCGGGAATTGCAGGAATGGGGCTATGACCCGGTTCGATCGGCGCGTCAACTTACGGCGCTGAGGCATCGCTGCTGGCACTTGAGCAAGGCGCGGAAGTCCTGCAAGTCGCCTATAACGCCCTCGATCAGCGGATGGCGGACGCGGTGTTCCCGCGCGCGCAGGCACTCGGCGCGGGGATTGTCGTGCGCTCGGTCTATCTGAAAGGCGCGCTGACCGAACGGGGCGACCATCTCCCGGAGCACCTCGCCGCGCTGCGGGATCTCACGCGCCGTTTCCGCGCGCAGGCAGCCGAAATCGGGCTGAGTCCGGTCGAGGCGGCGCTGCGCTTCGTGCTCTCCCAGCCGGGGATCGACTCGGTGCTGGTCGGCGTGCAGTCGCCTGCCGAACTCGATCAAGCGTTGAGCGCGGCGGTGCAAGGCGCACTCGCCCCGGATGCCTTCGAACAACTGGCAGCACTCCGCAGCGACGATCCCGCGCTGGTCGATCCCAGTCGCTGGGGGATTCCATAAAGGGATACTATGAAAATCGCTATGCTCGTCGGACCACGCGACCTGCGGATTGAGGATCAGCCACTCGATACGAGTCAGCTCGCGCCTGACGAAATCTGGGTCGAGACGCTGATCAGCGCCTTCAAGATCGGGACGGATCGCGGCAACTACGAAGGCGCCGAGCGCGTCCCCGGCGCGCCGGATTACCCGCGCTGGGTCGGTGACAGCAACCTCGGCGTCGTGCGCGGGATCGGCAGCGCCGTGACGCGCGTGCGCGTCGGCGACCGGATCGTCACGCGCCAGCCGCACCAATCGGAGTACGTCACCAAGCAATCGGCGAGTCTGGTGGTCGTGCCGGAGAACGTGGATTCAGAGGATGCGGTTTGGGCGCACCTCTACGCCCTGAGCGCCGAGTGCTATCAAAAAGCGATCTTTCGCCCCGGCGAAACGGTCGCCGTCGTCGGCATCGGCGTGCTCGGCTTGGGCGCGGTCGCACTCGGTCCGCTGATGGGGGCGCGGGTGGTCGCGCTGGCGAACAGCCCGGTGCGGCTGGAAATGGCACAGCAGATGGGCGCGCACGCCGCTTTCCTCTCCAGCGATCCGCAGCTCCACGAAAAGCTCGACGCCTTCACCAACGGCGCGGGGATCGACCTCGTCATCCTGACGGCGAATCCGTGGGGCGCGTACCGGACGGCACTGGAAGTCGTCCGCCCCAACGGGCGCGTCTCGATTGTCAGCCTGCTCGGACGCGGTGAAGCGCCGCTCGACTTCAACCCGCTGGCGATGGACTTGTTCTACGCCAAAGGAATTTCGCTGGTCGCGGTCAGTGGGGGCGTCGCTGACCTCTATCCCCATGTTGGCGGCGGGCGGCAGAATCGCACGGCGGAATACGTGCTCGCGCTGATGGCGGACGGCAATTTGCAGCCGAAGCGCTTGATCACGCATCGTTTCCACTATACTGAAATGGTCAAAGCCTACGAAATGGCTTATCAACGCGACAAGAATATGCTCGGCGTTGTCTTCAACTGGCAGGATTAACCCCTATGCTGATCGTTGATGCACATCTGGATTTAGCTTGGAACGCCCTTCAGTGGAATCGTAATCTGTTCAAGTCGGTCTACACGATTCGCACGCAGGAAGGCGGAATTTCCGGTCCCGGTCGCGCGCAAAACACCGTCGCCTTCCCGGAAATGCGCCAGGGGCGGGTCGGGCTGGCGATTGCGACCCTGCTGGCGCGCTCAACCGGGAAAGCCGTCCCGCACATCGACTACGATTTGCCGGAGCAGGCGAACGCCATTGCGCGCGGACAGCTTGCCTACTATCGCGCGCTGGAACGCGGCGGTCACGCCCGCGTGATCACGGATACGGCAGCACTCGACGCGCACGTCGCCGAATGGGAAGCCGCTAGCGACGATGAAGTCAGCGGGCTGCCGCTCGGCTTCATCATCAGCATGGAAGGCGCCGACCCAATCCTCGCGCCGGACGAATTGGAAGACTGGTACAACGCCGGACTGCGCTTGATCGGTCCCGCGCACTACGGGACCTGTCGCTATGCCGGGGGGACGAGCACCGAAGGCGGTTTGACCGACCTCGGCGCGCCGCTGCTGCGCGAGATGGAACGCCTCGGCGTGATCCTCGACCTGACCCACCTCTCGGATCAGGCATTCTGGGAGGCGCTCGACGTTTACGGCGGCACCGTGATCGCCAGCCACCAGAACAGCCGGACGCTGGTGCCGCATCAGCGCCAGTTCAGCGACGAACAGTTCAAGGCGATCTTCGAACGCGGCGGTGTGGTCGGCGCGGCGTTCGATGCGTGGATGCTGCAACCGGGCTGGACGGCGGGCGCGGGCAATGCCAACATCACCATTGATACGGTGGTCGATCACATCGATTACGTCTGCCAATTAGCCGGTAACGCCCAGCACGCCGCCATCGGCACCGATCTCGACGGCGGTTTCGGGCGCGACCAATCGCCCCACGACCTCGACACGATTGTCGATTTGCAGCGCATCCCGGCGCTGCTGGAAAACCGCGGTTACAGCGCCGCCGACATCGACGGCATCATGCACGGCAACTGGCTGCGCTTGCTGCGCCGCGCTTGGGGAGGCTGATCCGGATGAAGCTAGCAGGCAAAACGGCGCTCGTCACCGGCGGCGCGCGCGGCATCGGCAGAGGCATTGTCCTCTGCCTCGCCGACGAGGGCGCGGACGTGCTGATCAACGACCGCGATCATCAAGATGAAGCCGAAGCGCTGGCTGAGGAAGTACGCGCGAAAGGCGGGCGAGCAGTCGTCCACATGGCGGACGTTTCGGATCGGGAGGCGGTCGCGGGGATCGTCGCGGCGGCAGTCGAGCACTTCGGGCGGCTCGACATCGCCGTCGCCAACGCCGGTATCTCGATCCGCGAGCCGTTCCTCGAAGCGCAGTGGCGCAGCGTCGAGCGGACGCTCGGCGTCTCGCAGTTCGGGGTTTATCACACCTGCCAATTCGCGGCGCAGCAGATGGCGCAGCAGTCGATCAGCGGTCGGTCGCGCGGCAAAATCGTGATCATCGGCTCGATCTTGCAGGAGTTACCCTCGAAGACCAGCACCGCCTACAACATGGCGAAGGCGGCGGTCAATCATCTGGGGCGAACGATGGCGGCGGAACTCGCCAGCCAGCACATCAACGTCAACGTCGTCAATCCCGGCTGGATCGATACCCCCGGCGAGCGTCAATTCGCCAGTGAGGAAGCCCTGAAAGCCGGCGGTGCGCGTATCCCGTGGGGACGGCTGGGGCTGCCGGAAGACGTCGGCAAGACCGTTGCATTTCTCGCCAGCGACGACGCCGACTACATCACCGGCGCGGCGATCCGCGTCGATGGCGGCTACATGGTCGGCTTAGGACTGCCCGACTGAGCGATGCTCCCTATCATTCAGCGTGAATTGTTATATAGTAGTAGACGCATATAAACAGCTAGCAACTATCTGAGGGCATTGCTTTTGTTAAGACCAGTTTCTCGCGACACACTGACGAGTTAAGCGACCGACACGATCAAGCGATTCATCATCGAAGAACCGCTCGAATCAGGCGACCAACTCCCTAGTGAGCGCGAGTTAAGCGAAATGCTGGCGGTGAGTTGCAATATTATCCGCGAGGCGTTGAGCGCGCTCGTCGCCGAAGGGATCATCGTCAAGCAGGTCGGGCGGGGTACGTTCGTCGGTAACTTCGACCGCGATGCGGCGATCGTCAGCTTGAGTTCTACGCCGATCAACACCAATACGCCGGTTTCCGTGCAGGCGCTGCGCGAGGCGCGGGCGGCACTGGAGATCGGCGCGGCGGGCTTGATCGTCCAGCGCATCACCGAGGAAGAGATACAGACGCTCAAGCAGATCGCCAGCCGCCATCTCCAAAAGCGTCAAAATGGCAAGAACACGATCAAGGAAGACATCGACTTTCACCTGACGCTGATCAAAGCGTCCAAGAACCCGGTGATCATCGAGATGGCGCCGCTGGTTGTCGAGGTTTTCCGGCGCACCGTCGCCGAATCGCTAGGGGCGAACCGCTTCCCGCCCGAACGGATCATCAACGAGCATCTCCGCATCATCGAAGCGCTCGAACGCCGCGATGTGAAAGCGACGCGCGACGCCATGCACCAGCACTACTACCTCGACGACTTCCCGATTTAGCCCAGCTTGGTGAGTTTCTCCTCAACGGCACAACCGCATCCGCCACTTTACTTTAACCTCAGTTATGGACAAGAAATCTGAGCGATCATTTTCATCGTAGGGGCGCAGCGTGCTGCGCCCCTACACGGGAAAACCCATCAGAGAAATCACCTTAACCATAATTCACTTCACTTTAACGGGTTGACGTTAAGCGGAGAGATGCCCGCTCTCACCGCGGTGAGAACGGGCTAGGAGTGGAGTGCGTCGGGTATTCGAGCGCGATGGTCAGGAAAGACCCAGCAGTGAGAGGCTGTCGCGCTCGATGATTGCTTCGATTTTGTCTTCCGGCACGCGCGGGAGCTTCGTCCCTTCGACGATGGCATTGACGCGCCGCAGCCCGTCGATGGTTTCTTGGGTCGTCGTCACCGGGAAGTCCGACCCGACCATCAACTTGTGCAGCACGTTCCATTCGGTCGCCTTGATCATCGCTTCGTAGAAGGTGTACGGGCGGTAGAGCAGCGCGGAAACGTCAGCGAACAGGTTCGGGTGCTTGCGGATCACGACTGCCGTGTCGACCGTCCACGGGTGCCCCATGTGCGCCATGATGATCTTGAGATCAGGATAGCGGATGGCGATCTCGTCCATGAGGATCGGGTGCGCGTAACGCACGGGAGCCGTCCGTACCGGCGACGTCCCTTGATGGAACAGGATCGGCAGCCCGTGTTTCTGCGCCAGTTCGTAAATCCGCAGCGCGCGCGTCTCCATCGGGTCGAAATTCTGGTAATTTGCGCCCAGCTTGATCCCCTTCATCCCCAGATCAACCCGGCAGCGCTCGAATTCGTCTTCGAGGTTGTCATCAAAGGGATGCAGCGCCATGAAACCGATCAACTTGTCCGGCATGTGATCGACCAACGCCTTGGTGACGTCGTTCATGTTGCCGGGAATGTCCCCGTGCTGATCGACGTATTTCGCACCGGCCGTTTCGCCCGTGCGCCACGCGATGCTGAAAACGATCGCTTTGTCCGCCGCTTCGACGCCTTTGGCGTAATCTGCCCAGTTGACAACCTGCTCGACGGCGCGGTCGGGTCGCCACATGGTGTTGAGGATGCGCTTATCCGGCGGGACTTCACCTTGATACAGCGGGGGATGGGTATGGACGTCAACAATCATGGCTGCCTTCTTTCATTGGGATAAAACTTGATCGACGATTTCTAGCGACTGGTCGATGTCGGCGGCGCTGTGGGCGAGGCTGATGTGATTACGTTTCAGGTTGACGGGTAACTCGTAAACGCCGCGCTCGATCAGCTTGCGGCGGTGGGCGACGAACTTCGCGGCGTCGTTACGGAGCAGGTCGCTGTAGTCGATGAATGGTCCACTCATGAAGTAGGTCACGAAGACCGAGCCGAACCCGGCAACCAGCGTTTCGACGTCGTGGCGCGCGTAGATTTCGCGCAGACCGTCACGCATCCGCTCGCCTTGCGCGAATAGATGCTCGTAAGTCTGCGGGCGCTCCAAAATTTCGATGGTCGCCAGCGATGCCGCCACGCCGACCGGATGGGCATTGAAGGTTCCGGCGAAGAAGACGTCGCCGCCGGGTCCGCAGTGTTCCATCATGGCTTCGCTGCCGCAGAGCGCCGCCAGCGGATAGCCGTTGGCGATCGCTTTGCCGAGCGTCGTCAGGTCGGGGGTGACTCCGGCGTGTTCCTGATAGCCCCCTAACCCGTGCCGGAAACCGGTGATCACCTCGTCGAAGATCAGCACGATACCGTGCTTGGTCGTCAGGTCGCGCAGCGCTTGCAGAAATTCCGGGCGCGGCATCAAGCAGCCGATGTTGTGCGGGATCGGCTCAAGGATGATGGCGGCGATCTGCTCGCCTTGCTCCTCGATGGCGGCACTCACCGCCTCGATGTCATTGAAGGGCAGCACGATCGTGTCGTCCACGACTTCGGGCGTCATCCCGGCGGAGAGCGGGTCTTTATGCCCCATTTTCTCCGGCGTGCTGATCACGTTCATCAGTACGGCGTCATGCCACCCGTGATAGCAGCCCTGAAACTTGATGATCTTGCGCCGTCCGGTGACAGCGCGAGCCAAGCGCAGCGATTCGTAAGTCGCTTCCGACCCCGAATTGCAGAACATCACTTTTTCGGCGCTGGGGATGTGCGTGACGATCTTTTCAGCGAGTTGGGCTTCAAGCTCGCTCGCGCCGACGCCGATCAAGTCGGCATTGGCGAGTTCGCGGTGCACGCGGTCGTTCACTTCGGGGTTGCAATGCCCCAAAATCGGTGGACCGAATGCCGCATGATAATCGATGTAGCGTTTGCCATCGGCGTCGTAGATATAAGCGCCTTCTGCGCGCGTGAAGGTGATGTTCGGCTCAACTCGCCGGTTGGCGCTGCTGACGCCACCGGGAATAAAGCGCTGCGCGTACTCGAAAATCGCATCCGATTGGCTCATATAAGCTCCTTCAACCCTGCTCAAAAGATTGGTACGACTTGATTGCGCCGATGAACTGGTTCAATTATAATACCACTATACCGCTTGTCCACAAATGAATTGGAAAGGGTAGACGAAATGGATTACCGTCAGGCGTTTGAGCAGGATGGGTACATTCACGTTCGGGATTTCATCAGTCTGGCGGAAGTCCAGCAGATCGAGACGCACGTCGCCGCCTATCTGCGCGACATCGCCCCGCACCTGCCCAAGACCGAAGTCATGTACGACGACTACGAACGCCCGGAAACGCTCAAGCGGATCTCGCGCTTGCAGCTCGATCCGTTCTTCGAGACGCTGCGATCCGATTCCAAGCTGACCGAACTTGCCCGCGAACTGCTGCAAGATGAAGTCGTCGCGCAGAGTATGCAGTATTTCAACAAGCCGCCGGGCGGCTCGGCGACGCCCGCGCACCAAGACGGCTATTACTTCTGCCTTGTCCCCAACGAGGCGCTGACCTTCTGGATTCCGCTGGACGACGTGGACGACGACAACGGCGCGATGCACTACATCGTCGGGTCGCAGGACGCCGGAATCCTGCCCCATCACGCCTCGCAGGTGATCGGCTTTTCGCAAGGCATCGATGCGACCGATTTCACGCCCTACGGCAAAGAAGCCGTCTGTGTGGTCAAGCGAGGGGATGCGCTGGTGCATCACTCGCGCACGATCCACTTGGCGAAAGCCAACACCAGCCAGCGTCAGCGCCGCGTGATCGGACAGGTCTATTTCGCCAAGCGGGCGCAGGTCGACCCGGAGCTGAAACGTCAGTATGAGGCAGCGCTCGCCCAGCAGCGCAAAGCGGCGGGCATCGTTTAACCGGCAATTGTGTCTACAATTTGTGGATTGGCGCGTCAGAGAGACGCGCGAAAAGGGGCGTCACGCTTATGCACAAGGATCAATTGGAAACACCGGCAGCCGTTGTCGATCTGGATCAGCTCGACACGAACATCCATCGCTTGCAGGAGTATCTCGACCGCCATCAGATCGCCAACCGCCCGCACATCAAGACCCACAAAATCCCGGAGATCGCGCATATGCAGGTCGGTGCGGGCGCGGTCGGCATCACCTGTCAGAAGCTCGGCGAAGCGGAGATCATGGCGGCGGCGGGCATCGAGGACATTTTTCTGCCCTACAACATCATGGGGGCAAGCAAACTCGAACGGCTGATGGCATTGGCGAACAAGGTACGGCTGAGTGTGACGGCAGACTCAGAGTTCACCGTGCGCGGATTGTCCGAAGCGGCTGCCCGCGCGCAGGTTGAACTTCCCGTGCTGGTTGAATGTGACATCGGCATGGGGCGCTGCGGCGTGCAGTCGCCACAAGCTGCCGCCGATCTCGCGCGCTTGATCGCGCACCTGCCGGGGCTGCGCTTCGGTGGCTTGATGACTTATCCCAACATCGATGCGCTTGATCCCTATGTGGCGGAGACGAAGGCGCTGCTTAAAAGCGCTGGCATCACCGTCGAGCGCGTTAGCGGCGGCGGGACGCCGCAAATGTGGGAAGCGCATCTGCATCCGGAACTGACTGAGCACCGCGCGGGCATGTACGTCTATGGCGACCGCTACACGATCCGCTCCGGCGCGATGACGCTTGACGATGCAGCTTTCAGCGTGATTGCCACCGTCGTCAGCCGCCCAACCGCCGATCGCGGCATCCTCGATTCCGGTAGTAAAACGCTCTCGTCCGATCTACTCGGTCTGACCGGCTACGGCTATATTGTCGAGTACCCGGACGCGCAACTCGTCAGCGTATCCGAGGAACACGGCACGGTCGATTTCTCGCAGTGCGCGAGCAAGCCGGAAATTGGCGAACGCGTGACCATCATCCCGAATCACTGCTGCGTGGTCAACAATCTATTCAACGAGATCGTCGGCTTGCGCAATGATGAAGTCGAACTGCGCTGGAAGGTGGCGTGTCGAGGCGCGCTGCAGTAACAGCTGCGTTCGATTGGTTGAGACAAAAAAGCGCTTCTGAAAATTCAGAAGCGCTTTTTTCGCTGCGTGCCTGGAGGGATTCGAACCCCCGACCCTCTGCTCCGTAGGCAGATGCTCTATCCGCTGAGCTACAGGCACATGATGTCAAATATGGTAGCACACGCCCTATAGAGGGTCAAGAGTCAGTTGAGGCAGCATCTCCCGGCAGCGAGCGCCATTCGCCATCTGCATCCGGCGGGAAATCGACCACGCGAATCACGGCGTCGAGCGGGAGCGCCGCGTACAAATGCGGGAAGCGCTCGCTGCTCTCCGGCGATCCGTCCGGTGCTTCGTAGCGTAGATCGCTCAGCGACGCTGGGTCGACCACCAGCAGCACCAGATCACGCTGATCGCGGTAATAGCGGTTGGCGGTCCCGACGACTTGATCAGCCCCGGAGAGGTGAATGAAGCCCTGCGCAGCGAGCGAGGGCGCGCGATAGACTCCCGCGCGCTGCGCCCGCTCCCAGTCGGTTTTCGAAGTGATGTGGAAAATTGGCGTCATGGAGCTACCTTTATCGTCACTGTGGATGTATCGAGCCAAGCGGTCGTCGTGCCGACCATGATCTGCGCCCAAACACCCCAATCCGAATCGGTCACAATATAGCCGGGTGTCGCTTCGACGAAGGTCTGGATCGGATCGTTGTTGAGCGTCGTCGGCGCGCCGCGTACTTCAAAACTGCCCCCCATCGGGCTGATCGTCACCGCCTGCCAGCGCGGATCGTCCGGCGCGGGAAAGTCCGGAAAACCACTGGCGGCTTGATCGCCCGGATCGAAGCCGGGCAGCGGCGTCGTGCTCAGCGGCACCGTCGTCCCAACCCGCCGCCCGAAATCCGGCACGAGCGTCGCAAACGGCTGGGTCGGGCGACCGTAATACGCCGCCTGCGAGTTCAGCTCCGCCAACTGCTGCTGAGCGTGGATCGCCGACCCCACCGCGATCACCAGCAGGACGCTCAAGCCGACCAGCAGCACCAACACCCCGCCGATCAGCAGCAGCGGCTTGGCGGATCGCCCGCGCCCGGCACTCGGCAGCGACTCCGGCAGCGAACCGGAACGCTGGCTGCGGGTGAAGCGTGCTTTCGGCGCGGTACGCTCGGAGGCGAGCCGTCGCTGATCTTTAGGCGCGCGTTTCCACTTGGATTTGGGATTAGGCATGACTCCTTCTAACGTGTAGGGGCGTAATATATTACGCTCCTACGGACACCCATTAATTGAACTATCGCTGCCTTTATCACTTCTCGTAGGGCACGCCGTCGGCTTTAGGCGCGACCGCCTTGCCGACCAAGCCCGCCAGCACGACGATCGTGATCACGTAAGGCACCATCTGCAAGAACTGCGGCGGGATCGGCACGCCGAGGAACTGGAAGCGCTGACCGAGCGCATCGGAGAAGCCGAACAGTAGCCCGCCGCCCAATGCGCCCAGCGGCGTATACTTGCCGAAGATCATCGCCGCCAGCGCGATGAAGCCGCGCCCGCTGGTCATATTGTCGTCGAAGCCGCCGGTCGTCTCCAGCGAGAACCACGCGCCCGCCAACCCCGCGATCAAGCCGCCGATGAATACGTTGATCCAGCGATTGCGCTGCACGTTGATGCCGAGCGTATCGGCGGCGCGCGGATTTTCACCGACCGCCCGCGTCCGCAAGCCCCAACGGGTGTGAAACAGGACGACGTGGGTCAGGATCAGCAGGATGAACATCGAGTAGAAGATCGGGCGCCCCTTGAAGAACACGTCGCCGAGCACCGGGATATTCGCCAAACCGGGGATATTGATCGGCGAGAGGGTCTCGCGCCCGGCTTCCGACGAGAGCAGCACGGCACGACGCACGAACGAGGTCAAGCCCAGCGCGAGAATGTTGATCACCGTACCGCTGACGATCTGGTCGGTCTTGAAGGTGATCGAGAGCCAGCCGTGCAGCAGCGCCATCGCCCCGCCGGAAAGGATCGCCGCGACGACGCCGATTGCCAGCGCTTGACTGGTCGGCAGGGACGGCGCGAGCAGCGTGAAGGCGACGAAGCCGAAGCACGCGCCAGTCAGCATCATCCCCTCGATGGCGATGTTAACCACGCCGGAGCGCTCGCACCAGATGCCCGCCAGCGCGCCGAGCACAATCGGCGTCGCCAGCCGCATACTAACTTGCAGCATCACCGTGACGTTGGTGCTCGCGCCCGACGCCGCGATGATCAGCACCGTCGGGATGATCAGCACGCCGTCAAGGAACAGCCAGATCCAGCGAACGATGCGGAAGGCGCGGCTGCTCTCCAGCGGCAGCAAGCCGACGATCCCGCCGAGCAGGTAGAGGACGCCGACGACGAGCGCATAAGTCTGCACCGGCATCAGCAGATCAGAGATACCCCCACCAAAGGTCAGCTTGGTCACGGCGTCGGCAGCGATCGACTGCGCGCCGCCGATGATCAGCCACGCCCCCAGCAGGATGAACAGGATCGAGAACAGTGTGATCCGCGTGAACTTGATACGATCGCGCCACGAGCTGCGGACGTTCAGGCTGTCGAAGGTTGGTGTTGATGCTGCCATAGTACCTCTTAAAATAAGTACCGAGTACCTAGTACTGAGTACCGAGTAAAAACCCGGCACGACCAGCGCTCAGGACTTTAGTTTACGATTGACTGAATTCTTTAATCCCCCGATCAGGCGGGCGACTTCTTGCGCTTGATCGTGAAGCAGCTGAAATTCCGCTGCATTGATGTAACCGATGTCGAGCGCGATATAAAGTTGAGAGCGAACCTCGGCACATGAAGCCCGTGCTATGACCAGAAACCGCAGAAATTCGGCATTTGTACCATGTTCAAACCCTTCAGCGATGTTGGACATGATCGAAACAGACGCTCGCTGAATTTGCCCGCACAGCCCATAATCTTTGGCAAATGTCTGCTGCTGCGTTACCGCATAGATCCCTTGGGTCAATGCCCGCGCTTTCTGCCACGCGATCAAGTCTTCAAACCGCTCAATTGCCATCCGGCTCTACTTCCATACTCACATCGCCTGATCGCTTGCTTTTACTCCGTACTCGGTACTAGGTACTCGGTACTTCTTCTTTTAGCTCCCCCAGCCCTTCGAGAAGGTCGAGGCGATCTTCTCCGCCGGCTCCGGGATGCGCCACAGGTAGCGGATAATCGTGTCGGCGGCGATGAACATGATGATCAGCGCTTGGATGATCTTCACGAGGTCGATCGAGATGTCGGCGCGCACCTGCATCAAGCCCGCGCCCGCCAGCAGCGCGCCCCACAACAGCCCCGCCGGGATCATGGTGCGCGGATTGCTGCGCGCCAGCAGCGCCACCGCGATCGCGTCGAAGCCCAAGCCGGAGAAGAAAGCGGGCTGCATGTTGAACTGCACCCCGACGATCTCGATGGTGCCCGCCAAGCCCGCCAGCGCGCCGCTCAACGCCATCGCCAGAATGATGTTGCGCTTGACGCTCATCCCGGCGTAACGAGCGGCATCCGGGTTCGCCCCGACCGTCCGCAGTTCGAAACCGAGGGTCGTCTTGTTCAGGAACCAGTCGGTAAACCAGACCGTCAGCAGCATGATCACGAAGCCGAGATGCAGCAGCCCGCGCGACCCAACCCACGCGAGGAAGATCCCGCCGACCGCGACCAGCAGTCCGTAGACGACCGGGCGAAGGGCGAAGCGCCAATCGCTTTGCAACCGCTCGCGCCGCCCGTACAAACCAAGCGCGAGGATCACGATCCCAGCGACGATGAAGCCCCACGTCGGAATCGAGTTGAACGGTGGGAGGCGCGCCGATTCGACCACCGGCGGCGTGCGCGGCACGCTGGAAGACGTGTCGAGCAGGATGACCGGGTTGGTCGATTTGATCAGCCAGTCGACCATCTGCACGGCGACGTAGTTGAGCATGATCGTCACGATCACCTCGTGCGCGCCGGTGAAGGCTTTGAGCGCGCCGGGGATCGCGCCCCAGAGCGCGCCGCCGAGGATACCGACCACGATCACCAGCGGCAGATGGATCAGCAGCGGCAGGTCAGCGAAGATCGGCGAGAAGCCGACCCAAACCGCGAAGATACCGCCAGCGTACAACTGCCCTTCGGCGCCGATGTTGAACAAGCCCGCCTTGAAACCGAGCGCCACCGCCAACCCGGCGATGATGAACGGGATCGAGCGGACGAGCATAGTTTCGAGGTTCTCCGGGAAAAACAGCAGCGCCGAGCCGCCTAAGCGCAGGTAAGCCGTGCTGGGGCGGTCGTCGCTGGTGTCGTCCGGCGTGTTGTTGTCGTTGTAGATGATGCCGCTGGTTCGATCGGTGTAGTCGATCAGCAAGCGGTTGCCCGGTCGATTGACGACGAGGTTATTGGCTAAAGCACTGTCGAGTTCGGTATTCATAGCGGCGCTGACGTCGGAGTCGGTCAGCAAATTGAAGCTGTACAACTCGCGCACGATCTCGATCTGCTGCGCCAGCGCCTCAGCATTGGTGATGCCGACGGCGTTAAGCTGATCCGCCACCGCGACTGCCGACTGCACCGTTTTCACGCCGCCGTTGACCGCCGCCATCGCCACAATGTCCGCCGCTTCGGGCGCGAGCGCACCGTCGGACGTCGTCACCGTGATCCCGGCGTCACGCAGGATCGCCAAGCGATCTTCGAGCCGTCCCAAGCGAACGATGCCGTATTGATCGACCAGCTTCATGTCAGCGAGGAAATCGGCTTCGCTCATCGTGTCGAGCACCGGGAGCTTGGTCAGCAGGTCAGCCCGCTGATCGGCAGGGATAGCATCGAGCGGCGCCAGCTGCTTGGCGAGGTCGCTGACGTCGCCGCGATCCATTTCGCCCAGCGCCGCGATCAGCGGACGCATCTCGTCCAAGCGATCCACCCCGATTGCCGCGATGTCGGGCAGGCTGTCGGCAAGGTTGCCGATGTCGTCGGCGCTCAAATCACCGAGCTTCGCCAGTACCGCGCCGTAATTGGCGGCATTTTCCGCGCCCACCGTCACCAAATCGCTGACCGAGCGACCGAGTTTGCGCAAATCCGCTTGGGTGAGGTCGGTTGACGCCGCCAGCGCGAGAAATTGGTCAAGGTCGCCGCGATCGACGCGGTCGTTGACCACCACCCCCAGCGCCCCCTCGATCAAGGCGCTGTAGGCGGTCCCGGCGATATTCAAGCCCTTGCCGAAGCTGCCTTCGCCGCCGGTTAGCACCATGAGCGGGATCGTGAGCAGCATCGCCGTCAGCACCGCCAGCACCGGCACCAATGACGGCGAAATTCGGCGCCAGAGGCGCACCGGCGCGGGTGGCGTCGAAGACGGCGTAGGAGTCAGCGTCGTATCAGTCATCGGTTGCCACCTCGTTCGGCTGGACTTGGCTGGCGCTGCGAACGCCCGCCATCAGCAGCCCGCACAGATTGCGAGTCGCCTGTTTAATCGGCAGTGTGTCCATGATCTCGCCGCCGAACATGACGATCACGCGGTCGGAAAGCGACAAAATTTCGTCGAGTTCGGACGAAACCAGCAGCACCGCTGCCCCCGCGTCACGCTGGCGGACGATCTGCTTGTGGATGTATTCAATCGAGCCAACGTCGAGACCGCGCGTCGGCTGCGCGGCGATCAGCAAAGGCGCGGCGCGCGAGAACTCGCGAGCGACGATCACTTTTTGCTGGTTGCCGCCGGAGAGCTTGCTGATCGGCACGAAGACGTTCGGCGTGCGCACGTCATATTCCTGCACCAGCGCCTCGGCGGTTCGCTCGACGGCGCGCTCGTCGGTGACGATGCCGTGCGCGAAGGGATCGATGTAGTAGGTTTGCAAGACGATGTTGTCCATCACCGGGAAGGACGCGACCATGCCGTTTTTCTGGCGATCTTCGGGTACGTGGGCGACTCCGGTTTCGGTGATCTGGCGCGGGGCGGCGTGGCTGACGTCCTGCCCGTTGATGACAACCTGCCCGCCAAGGACCGAGCGCAGCCCGGTGATCGCTTCGACCAGCTCAGTCTGTCCATTGCCCTGCACCCCGGCGATCCCGACGATTTCCCCGGCGTGGATTTCCAGCGACACGCCTTTGATCGCCTGCAACCCGCGGTCGTCGTTAGCGACGAGATCGTGGATGATCAATACCGGTTCTTTCGGCTGCGCCGGAGTCTTGTCGACTTCGAGCAGCACCGCGCGTCCGACCATCATCTCCGCCAGCGATTCCTCGGTCGCGCGCGCCGGATCAGCGCTGCCGACGACCCGTCCGTTGCGCAGGACGACAACTTCGACGCAAATTTCGAGGATTTCCTTCAGTTTATGGCTGATGAAAATGATGCTGACACCGCGATCCAACAGCGAGCGCATGATGCGAAACAAGCCTTCAGTTTCCTGCGGCGTGAGTACCGCCGTCGGCTCGTCGAGGATCAGGATGTCGGCTTTACGGTAGAGCGCCTTGATGATTTCGACGCGCTGCTGCACGCCAACCGGGAGATCCTCGACCAGCGCGTCAGGATCGACTTCTAGCCCGAACTGCTGCGAGATTTCGAGGATGCGCTTCCGCGCCGAGCGCCGGTCGAGCAGTAGTCCGCGCGTCATCTCGTCGCCGAGCATGATGTTCTCGGTCACGGTCAGCACCGGCACCAGTTGAAAATGCTGGTGCACCATGCCGATTCCCAACCGAATCGCGTCGTTGGGGTTGTGAATCTGCACCACCTGCCCGTTGACGAGGATTTCGCCCTCGTCCGGCTGGTACAAGCCGTAGATCAGGTTCATCAGGGTGCTTTTACCCGCGCCGTTCTCGCCCAACAAGCCGAGCACCGCGCCTTTATGCAGTTTTAGGTCGATGTGGTCATTCGCCAGCACACCGGGGAAGCGCTTGGTTAGTCCGCGCACCTCCAGCACCACTGGAGCTTCGCTCATGGGAGTCCCTTAAATTAAGGTTTATTGCGGGCAAGTATAGCGTCGATTGGGGCGCAGGAAAAACGGCAATTTTGCCCAAAAAGAGCGCAAGTGTGAGATCCAAGCCGTATGAGAATTTCGTGATTTTGGCTTGTCAGGCAGAATAAATGACATACATTTTAATTAAGCGTAGGTTTTTAAGGGAGGACATCATATGTTCAGACGAACCCTCGTCATTGGGGTGTTGATGCTGCTATTGTCGGCATTTGCGCTCGTCGTTCCCGCTTTAGCTGAAACTCCGGGACCTTCCTTGCCGGAGTTGCCTAATACTTGTGTCAAAATCGCGCAGACTGCTCAAAACGACAAAGCAACGACCCTGCACGTGACGGCGACTACCGTCAATGACGCGGACTCACCGGAAACCGTGCTCGATCAGTTCACATACGACGTTGCGCCCAACGGCACATACGCGCAATCTTATTTCAAGACGATTGATACGACTGCGCCCTTTCATCTTGCCGCTCATCATGTGGTCGTCGAGGATCCGCCCACATCGGGATCGTGGACTGTTACGACCTCGATCTCGCTCGCCGATCAGTCCAACTGCGCAACGGCGGCTTCGGTCTGCGACATCAGCCTTGACGGTCATGTCGTCGGCAATCTGCCCTTCGAGACGCGGGCATACTACGCGCCGGGCAAGATCACTGTACCGCCGGTGATCGTTAATGCGGGCAATTACTGGGTGCTCGACCGGGTAGCGGACGACACCGGTCAGGAATACTATGAGATTGTGATCGCCTGCGCCAAGCTTTACGTCCCGGTCGAGACGATGACGCCCAGCTACGACGGACCGTGGAACGGTGAGCCACTTCCGGCGCTCAGCAAGTCCACCTCAAGCTGACCAAGTGTGTCAAGAAGCTAATAGAAGGTCGTAAATGTAGGGGCACGAGTGGTCGTGCCCCTAGAACAAACCTCACTCAGCCGCCGGTCTGGGCGACCAGCGCATCACGGGCGACGCGCGCCGGGGTGAAATTCGGGTTGAAGCTGATCGCGCCGTTGAAATTATTCAGGGCGCGGTCGTTCTGTCCCAAGCCCTTCGCGGGCGAGACCGCCATAGTAGAAGGTTTCCTCGACGTACTGACCGCCGCCATCGTTGAGGTTGGCGTCCGCCAGCGTCAGCATGTCGTCGTAGCGCCCGACCTGATAGTAGGCTTCGAACGGTCCGAACTGATACCACATCATGCGCCACGGCAAGCCCAAGTTGCGCGCTTGATCGTAAGCCGCCGCCGCGTTGGCATAATTTTTCAAGCCGACGTAGTTCGTCCCCACGTTGAACCACGCGAAGGCATCGGTACCATCGGCGCGCGCCGCATCGACCGCTTGCGCCAGCGCATTTTGCCAGTTTTGAGTTTCGTCGGCGTCGCTGCCGAGCAGTGAGAGCAACTGCGCCTCACGCGGTTGATCGTAAAGCACGAGATAGAGATTATTGAAGTGATGCCAGTATTCGGCGATGTGATCGTAGGAGTAGATCATGTTGGGACCCTTGTAGCTGTCTTGGGTCGTGAAGTTCTGCGTCGCATCGTCGTAGCCGCTGATCAATAAGTAGTGCCCCATCCAACCGAGGTTCTCACCGGGCGGGTCGTAGCCCTCCTCGATGATCACGACGAAGTTGTTGGCGATCAACTGCTTGAGGCGGTCGAGCGTGCCGCCCTGCCGTTCGAGCGCGTAGGTTGACCCGCCGATCTGGTTATTCACGTATTCCAGCAGCTGCCAAGGGCTGACGTTTTTGTCTTCGGAATTTGGCTTGAGCCACTGCGCCGCCGGGTTCTGGTCGGCGGGATAGCCGTAATAGGTCAAGCCCATCGTCAGGGTGGCGGGACCGCAGTTATTCCAGCCCTGATAAATATGCGTAATCCCGTTCAAGTGCCACGAAGCTGGCTGCACGTCGCCCGGAGCGACCAAACCGTCCTGAGCGAATACTGCGCTCACCGAGATCAACGCCAGCAGCGCCAACGCTACCAAGCGAATTTTAGCCATAGGTCATGCCCTCAAATCGTTACATGCTCATTGATTATAAGGAATAAATGGTGGATAATCGCGGGCGAATATCCGGCGGTTGGCTTTCGGGTACCCACCGCACTTTTGTAATATACTGTAACTAATATTGATCCATTTAGCGCCTAACTCAAACGCCGCAACCTAGTCAGAGGAAATCCCCGTCGTCATGTCCACCGACCCTTTGTTGGGCAAACAAATAGATGCCTTTACCGTCCATGAACGCATCGGGCAAGGGGGAATGGCGTCGGTCTACCGCGCTTATCAGCCGTCGGTCAATCGATCGGTCGCGCTGAAAATCATCACGCTCGACCCGGCGCTGGGCGACCGAGACGAGTTTCGCGCGCGCTTCGCCCTCGAAGCGCAGATGATCGCCGCGCTGGAGCACATCCACGTCCTGCCGATCTACGATTACGGCATCGTCAACAACGAGATCGCCTACATTGCCATGCGCCTGCTGCGCGGCGGATCGCTGGCAGACCGGCTCACCGACGGTCCGTTGAAAATCGAGACCGCCGCCGACATCTTCACACAGTTCGCGCGCGGTTTGGATTACGCCCACAGCAAAGGTGTCATCCACCGCGACCTCAAGCCGAGCAACATTCTGTTCGACGACGAGGGCAACGCCTACCTGACCGACTTCGGCTTGGCGAAGATGATCGAAAACTCCGCCAATTTGACCAAAAGCGACAACATCGTCGGCACGCCCGCTTATATGTCACCGGAGCAGCTGCGCGGCGACCCGATCGACACGCGCGCCGACATCTACAGCCTCGGCTGCATCCTCTATCACATGCTGGTCGGGCATTCGCCCTTCGAAGCCTCCGAGTCGAACCTCGTCGCCGTGATCTATCAGCATCTCGAAAAAGCGCCGGTGCCGCCGAGCGAACTCAACCCGCTGGTCCCGCCGGAAGTCGAGGTCGTCGTCCTGACCGCGCTCAACAAGAAGCCGGACGACCGCTATTCGACCGCCGGGGAGATGGCGGACGCACTCAACGAGGCGCTTGGTCGCCGGCTGAGTACCGCCAGCTATCCGATCATCCATGTCGACAGCAAGCCGAAGCTGCACGCGACCGGCAAGAAGACGATCAATCGAAAGCGGCGGCGCACCTATCTGGTGTCCGCGCTCGTCGTGCTGCTGATCGTGTTGGTCGGCGTGGTCAGTATCGAACTGCTGTGTACACGCGCCCCCGCCTTGACGCCGACGCCCCACACGCTCATCGCCGTCGTGGAAGTGGGGCAAACCGCCCCGGCTGAGGAGGCTATTCCTACGACCGCCGAGATCGCGGCAGCGCAGACTCGCTTGGGAAATCGCGGGTTTATCGCCTACGTAACCTGCAACCAGACCAGCCAATATCACGCAGCGCAGGCGCGCGAGATGGGGGAAACCGCCGCCCGTTATAACCTGCCCTTCCGCATCTACGACAGCGATAACGAAGCCTTCACCGAAATCTCGCAGATCGAGCGCGCACGCGCCGACGGCGTAACCGGGTTGATCGTCTGTCCGCTGGACGCCGCCGCCCTCAACGACACCTTGAACTCGGTGCAGCAGGCGCGGATGCCGCTGGTGCAACTGACCTCCAACGCCGACAGCTACGGCGGCGTGTTGATCGCCGGGGACGACTACGAGCTGGGTCTCAAGGCGGGGCGCATCGCCGGGGCGATCGTCCGCGACGAGCGCGGCGGGCACGCGAACGTGATCATTCTCGACTACCCCAGTCTGGAATACCTGATCGTGCGCGCCGACGGCTTGGAAGCGGGCGTGCTGGAACTCGCGCCGGAAGCGAACATCGTCGGGCGCTACTTGGGCGCGACCGCCGAGAACGGCGAGCAGTCGGTCAGCCGCCTGCTCGAAGAAGGCACGCCGTTCGACGTGATCCTCAGCATCAACGATGCCGGGGCTTACGGGGCGATCAGCGCGCTCGAAAAAGCCGGGGTCGATCCGTCGGCGGTGATCATCAGCAGCATCGACGCCGAATCGGTCGCCCGACAGTACATCCGCAGCGGTTATTTCATGCGCTCGTCGATTGCGGTCAACCGGCAGGAATTCTCCGAGACGTCGGTCAATGCCATGATTAAGCTGCTCGCCGGGGCGACTGTCCCCGAAACGTATCTCGTGCCACCCGGCGACGCCATCACGCGGGACGATCTGCTGGCGACCAGCGGACCGGTCCGGCGGCTCGACTAAGGGCGCAGATTGGCATTAGGCATAAATCAATTCGTCTGTATCTTGTCCCCAAATTGCGGTACGATAGAGTTCACGTAATTTAAGGGGAAACATCTGAAGTGTTGCCGCGTTGGATCGGTAGGCGTGTCGATGATTTCATGATCGAGGATCGAATCGGACGCGGCGGTATGGCGATGGTCTACCGCGCCCATCAAATTTCGGTTAATCGCTACGTCGCCCTCAAAATCATCGACCTGAGCAGTAATCAAGAAGAACGAGAAGAATTTCGCCAACGCTTCCAGCAAGAAGCGGCGGTGATTGCTTTGCTCGAACACATCCACGTCCTGCCGATTTATGCCTACGGGATCGTCGAGGACGAGTTCGCTTACATTGCCATGCGCCTGCTGCGTGGCGGTTCGCTCGCGGACTTACTGCGCAAGGGCGCGCTGCCGCCACCGCAAGTGGTGACG
Organism: uncultured Chloroflexia bacterium; assembly: GCA_963727545.1. Taxonomy (GTDB): domain Bacteria; phylum Chloroflexota; class Anaerolineae; order Aggregatilineales; family Phototrophicaceae; genus Flexifilum. The sequence continues at coordinate 64,107 of CAVSGS010000006.1, read as the reverse complement.
ATCTTCACACAGGTCGGGCGCGGGCTGGCTTATGCCCACAGCAAAGGCGTGATCCACCGCGACCTCAAGCCGAGCAACATTCTGCTCGACGAGGCGGGCAACGCCTACTTGAGCGACTTCGGCTTGGCAAAAATGGTCGGCACTTCGCTTGATTTGACCCGCTCCGGCAATCTGGTCGGGACACCAGCTTACGTCGCGCCGGAATTGGTACGCGGCGACCCCGCCGATCATCGTTCCGACATCTACAGCTTAGGCGTGCTGCTGTATCACATGGCGACCGGACGGACGCCGTTCGAACTGTCCGACAGCGGCATCGCCGCGCTGTTGTATAAGCACATCGAAGAACCACCGCCGCTGCCGCACGAAATCAACCCGGCGGTGACGCCGGAAATGGAAACGGTCATCCTGCACGCGCTCGAAAAGGACCCCAACCAGCGTTACCAGTCCGCTGAGGAGATGGTGCAGGCGCTCAGCCTAGCGATGGGACGTCAAACCGGCATTCGCGGCTTCATCAAACGGCGAACGCCCCGACGCTTGCAGCGACCGCCGCGACTGACGGTGGCACGCCGCCGCCTGCTGATCGCCGGGCTGCTCCTGCTCGCGCTGGTTGCCATCACCAGCCTGATCGTCACGCCGCAGCTCAAGAGCACACCACCGCCGATCCAGATCGTCGCGAACGCGCATGGCACGATCGACGACGTGACACCAAGCGAGGACGACATCGCCGCGGCTCAGCAGCAGTTGGGCAGCGATGGCTTTGTCGCCTTCCTCGCCTGCACCTACACCAACGTCTCGCAAATGACGCGCGCCCGTGAAATGGGCGACATGTTCGCGGAAATCGGGTTGGCGTACCGAGTCTACAACGCCGAAAACGACGCCTACGAACAGGTCAAACAGATCGAGCAGGCGCGGCTAGACGGCGCTCGCGCGATCATCCTCTGCCCACTGGGGACGGATGTACTGACGGATTCGATCAAATCGCTCGAAATCGCGCGTATCCCGCTGACCTATATCACGCTGTTTGACAACCCCTACGGCGTCAAAGAGGACTCCAGCAGCTACGACATCGGTTTGGTCGTCGGCAGGCTGGGCGGGCAAATTTTCGAGGACGAGCACAGCGGGCAAACGCCGAAAGTCGTCGTGCTGACCTATCCCGGTCTACCGGCTGCCGATCAGCGCGCCAACGGCATGGAAGCCGGTTTTCGAGAAGTCGTGCCGGACGTGGTGTTCGGCAAGCCCTACGACGGTTTCACCCAAGAAGCCGGTCATGATGCGATCAAAGCGCTGATCGACGACGGCGTCGCGTTCAACGTGATCCTCGCGATGACCGACGCCGGAGCCTACGGCGCGATCGACGCGATGCAGAAAGCCGGTTTCGACCCCGATTCAGTGATCGTGGTCAGCGCCAATGGCGAAGCCTACGCACAGGAATTGATCCGCAATGGCACGTTCTTACGCGGCACTGTCGCCATCAACCGCGAAGAGAGTTCGCAGATTGCCGTCGACGCGACGGTCAAGCTGCTGGCAGGTGTCGAAGTGCCGGAATATCTCTCCTATCCTCCCGGCGACGTACTCACTCGCGACGTGCTGATGGCACTCGGCTCGTAAATGCTCGCTTAGCAAGCGCCTAGCACATTCACCAACTTTTAACCGCGATTTTCTCCGCATTTATACTCAATTTTTACGATCTTTGGGATAAACTGACATATATTAAGCTAGCGTGACGTCATCGGAATTCTCTCATTAGTGGTCGTCGGCAGAGTTGGTGGAAGTGCGTGCTCAGCGAAATCCAGCATGAGTTTGGAGATTTCATCCTTGAAGAAGAGATCGGGCGCAGCGGCATAGCGCGGCTCTATAAGGCACGCCAGCGCTCGGTAGCCCGGCACGTCGCGCTTAAGATCATCGACTTCCAGCCCGAAAACGGCAGCAATTTTCTCAAACGATTCACCCGCGAAGCCGAAGTGATCGCGATGTTGGAGCACATCCACATCCTGCCGGTCTACAGCTACGGCGTCGAGGGGAGCTACGCTTATTTCGCCATGCGCCTCGTCCAGCATGGCTCACTCGCCGACCGGCTGCGCCAAGCCCCACTGCCGCTGGAAGACGTCGTCGATCTCTTTACGCAGATCGCTAGCGCGCTGAGCTACATGCACAGTCAGGGCGTCATTCACCGCGACTTGCAGCCGGAAAATATCCTGATGGACGACAATGGCGACGTCTATCTGAGCGACTTCGGACTCGCGCAGTCGGTCGAGCCGATCGACCTACCGGCGGATACGCTGCACCTTGTCGGGTCGCCCGCCTACATCGCCCCGGAGTTGATCGAAGGTTCCGGCGCGAACCATCTATCCGACATCTACAGCCTCGGCGTGATCCTGTACGAAATGCTGACCGGGCGGCTGCCCTTCGAGCTGAAGGAGGACGCCCCGGCGATCCTCTGGTATCGCCACTTGCACGAAACGCCACCGCCGCCGAGCTCAATCAACCCGAACATCCCGCCGAGCGTCGAGGCGATTGTGCTGCGCGCGCTGAGCAAGAACCCGCGCGAGCGCTGGTCATCCGCCGACGAAATGGCGCTGGCGCTGGCAACTGCCGTCATCGCGATAGCCGACGAATTGCTGCTCGACCGCGCGCTGACGTCGGCGGCGCATCGATCGTCGGTGCTGCTCCGGCAGATCCGCCCGCTGCGCCGCCGCTGGCGTGCGCCCTACGTCCGACCGGCGCTGCTGCTGCTGGTCGTGGTGATCATTCTCACGACCGGATTCGCTATCCTGCGCAGTCGCCAACCACTGCCCCCACCCATGAACGTGATCGTCGGTGCCCGGAGCACGCTCGACGAACTCGCCGTGAACAACGACGAGATCGCCGCCGCGCGCACGCAGCTTGGCAACGGCTTCATCGCCATCATGCCCTGCACGCTGTCGAACGCTTTCGAGATGACCCGTACCCGTGAGTTGGTCGACGCCGCCGTGCAGGACAATCTGCCGTATCGCGTCTACGACAGCCAAGACGATCCATCCCGGCAAGTCACGCTGATCGAGCAGGCGCGCTTGGATGGGGCGCACGCCTTCATCCTCTGTCCGCTGGGAGATACGCTGCTCAGCGACTCGATTGACCAACTCCAAACCGCAAAAATCCCGCTGGTGCTGACCGCCAATTCCGACGCCGATTATGGCATCAAGCTGGCGCTCGACGAGTTCGACATCGGGCAGCAGCAGGGGCGCTACGCAGCGGATCTGCTCAATAGCAGTGGTAGCGGACCGAGCACCGTCGTCGTGCTGACCCTCAACGGAACAATGGCGGGCGACCAACGCGTGCAAGGCGTCACAACCGGCGTGGGGAACCTCAGCGCCGCTCCTAACGTGATCGCCGTGCCCGGCTACACTCGCGCCCAAGCCACCACCGCCATCCAAGACTTGATCGACAAGGGCACGCACTTTGATGCCGTCATCGCCTTCGCCGACGCCGGTGCGCTCGGCGCCATCGACGCGCTGACCGCCGCCGCCATTGCGCCGACCGATGTGTTCGTGATCGGCGCGGACGGCGAAGCGGCAGTCATCAAAGCGCTCAACCCGACCGGATACCTGCGCGGGACGGTCGCCATCGACCGGACGGAAGAAGTTCAACTGATGATGCGGGGGATGGTCAAAGCGCTGGCGGGCAGCCCGGTAGCCGAATACCTGACCATGTCGCCCGGCACGCTGATCGGCGCCGTCCTCGACACCAATCCGTGAGCGGGCTGCCAGCGGCGGTCGATTCAGTTTAACAATCTGTAAAAAAGACCAACAACGTTTTGATCGCCGGGAACAATCGTCTACAATAACGGTCACCTACCTGTCTTATGGATCGACTGGGACGCGATGGCAGTTCTCCCGCGCTTTGACAAACAGCGCAATTCCCGCTGGGGACGGGTATTGCGCGAAAATCTCGTTGCGTATCTGTTTCTCTCCCCCGCTCTCCTGCTGATCTTCGTATTCGGCATTTTTCCGGTCGGCTTTGCCTTCTTTGTCAGCCTGTACCAGTGGCGACGCTTCCCGGACCAGTACGTCGGCTTGACGCATTACGTCCGCGCCCTTGATAACCTCGCCTACGTGCTGTTTTTCTGGATCGCCATCGGCGCGATCGTTTATGCCCTGCTGATGCTGTACCGGCTCTGGCGGCAGCGCGAACTCCGCTTGCCGGCGCTGTCGGCGGTGCTGCCGGGAATCGCCAACACCGCCGCGATCCTGCTGCTGATCAACTGGATGGGCATCCTAATTCCGATCATCATCAACATTCCGCAGCGCCTGCGCGGTCAAGCACGGGTGCCCGGCTTGTTCATCGATGAGTTATTTGCCAGCTTCCGCTATCCTGAGGCGGTCGCCGTCGGGACACCGCTGCTGATCGTCGGCATCATCGCCATCGCCGTCAGCGTGCTCTGGCTGCGCACGATCCATTTCCCCAAGCTGACCACCGCCAAGCCGGAAGGTGCTGACGATGAGGAAGTCAAGCAGCCGCAGCCGGGAAATTTCCTGCTGCGCGGCACGACGATCCCAATCGCGGTAGCAGTCGGCGGGCTGCTGCTCCAACTCACGATCAACCAGATCAATGCAGCGGCGGAAGCGGCGCAGGTCGCGGCGAGTTCGCTGCCGGTCTGGTCGCAGTTGATCTTCATCAGCGCGGGCATTGCCCTGCTGGTCGTGGCTTACCTGCTCTGGCAGCGGGCGTTCAAACAGTCGAACAGCAACCGCCGCTTGATCGTCATGGGACTGAGCGCGGCGCTGCTGGTCGTCGGCGGCTACGCGCTCGCCCTCGAGCTGCCTCGCGCGCTCGCCAACGCCGACTCGGACGTGCTCGGCGGCTTCAACATCACGGTGATGTTCGCGCTCGGCACCGTACCCTTCCAACTCTCGATTGGCTTGGGCTTAGCGTATCTGCTGTTCCAGAATATCAAGGGCAAGGCGTTCTTCCGCATCGTCTACTTCCTGCCCTACATCATGCCCTTCGTCGCCACCTCGATCGTCTTCGGCTTGATCTTCTCGACCCGCCCGACTTCGCTGGCGAACAACGTGCTCAATTCCTTCGGTATCGCGCCGCAGAAGTGGCTGCTCGAACCGACCGGCATCATCACGCTGATCTTCGGCGACAGCGTGCCCGCGTTCCTGACCGGACCCAGCCTCGCGCTGATCGTGATCATGATGTACACGACGTGGACTTACATCGGCTACGACGCCGCCGTCTTTCTCGCCGGATTAGGCGGCATTCCGCCGGAGCTGTATGAAGCGGCACGGATCGACGGTGCGGGCGGCTGGTCGATCTTCCGGCATATCACGCTGCCGCTGCTCTCACCGACGACCTTCTTCCTGTCGCTGATCGCCGTGATCGGCACGTTCCAAGCCTTCACGCAAATCTGGATTATGCGGACGCCCGCCTCACAGCGCGCCGTCGATACGCTCGGCGTCCACATCTTCGAAACCGTCCGCAGCGCCGACCCGAACATGGGCTACGGTTCAGCGATGGCATTCGTACTCTTCGCCGTAATTTTGATGCTGACCGTCTTCCAAAACCGCATTATGGGCAGCAAGGTGTTCTATGGCTGAAACTGCCGCAAAGCTCGAAACCTCCCACGCCACGACGCACACGCCGCCGCGCGCACCGATCCGTTGGGGCAGTATTTTCATCTACACCGTCTTGATCGGTGGGGTGCTGCTGGCGGTCTTCCCATTCTTGTGGATGTTGAGCGCCTCGCTGATGACGCTGAACGAGATCACCTTCGGCAAGCTGCTGCCCGCCACGCCGCAGTTCAGCAACTACCTCGAAGCGTGGCAGCGCTCGAACTTCGGCATGTTCATGTGGAACAGCGTCCGCATCACCGCGATCACGCTGACCGGGCAGCTGCTGGTCTGCATCCCGGCAGCCTACGCCTTCGCGCGGATGCGCTTCTTCGGGCGCAACCTCATGTTCACGATGATGCTCTCGACCATGATGATCCCGGAAGTCGCCCGCTTCATCCCCAATTACCTGACGGTAATTTGGCTGGGGCGTTTGAGCGACGCGCTGTTCGGCATTGGCTGGGTCAATAACTGGCCCGCCTTGACTATCCCTTTCATGGCAACGCCGTTCACGATCTTTCTGCTGCGTCAGTTCTTCATGCAGCTTCCCGAAGACCTCTGGGACGCCGCCCGTATCGACGGCGCGGGACACCTGCGCTATCTGATCTCGGTCGTCGTTCCGCTGTCCAAGGCGGCGATCATGACCGCGATCACCTTCGGCTTCATCGGCTCGTGGAACGCGCTGTTGTGGCCCCTGCTGCTGACGCAAACCGATGACTGGCGACCGGTCGCCGTCGGCTTGACCAAGTTCGTCCAGAGCGACGCACCGACTCAGCTTCACTTGCAGATGGCGGCGTCGATCCTGATGATCATCCCGATCTTGATCCTCTACTTCTTCACGCAAAAGCAGTTCACCGAAGGCATCGCCGCCAGTGGCTTGAAGGGGTAAGCGATTTTCAGTTCGCGTAAATGCACGTCAAGACCGGCAGTTGCATCAATCACCTTCGCCCTCGTGACAGCATCATTGTAGGGGCGACGCATGCGTCGCCCCATACGCGAGAAATGCGGAACATTCAAATGGTCTCTGATCAAATCCCGCGTTAGTCCGCGTCGGGCGCAGCGGGACGCGAGCCATTGGCGATCAGCCACGCCGCCCAATCCTCACGCCCGGTCGCCTTCAGGTGCTCGGCATAAGCCGGAAGCTGTCCGCGCATATAGAGCGGACCACCCTCGCGCAGCGACGTCATGATCGGATCGACATTGTGCTGGCTGGTCAGTGCCATCTCATACTGCCATTCCGCCAGCAGCGCCCGTCCCTGTTGCACCACGTCGGGGCGCTGCGCGGCGAGGTCGCGCTGCTCATGCGGGTCAGCGGCGAGATCGTACAACTCGACCGGGGCGAAGGGACGGAAGACGTTGTGATACGTCTGCAGGCAAAGCCACTGCTCAAAGCGGACGCTGCGCTGAATTGACCAAGCGCTCTGGCTCAGAGCGAGATAGGGACGCCCGGACGACTCCCCGGCGCGAAAGGCAGCGGTGAACGGCTTGCCGTCCCAGTTTGCGGGCACAGTGCCACCCGCGAGTTCGATCAAGGTGGCAGCCCAATCGAAGTGATAATGGAGCGCATCGTCGGTTCGCGGGTCGCTGCCGAGCAGCGGCGCGTGGACGATCAGCGGCACACGGCAGGTGATGTTGTCGGCGGTTTGATGGTCACCCCAGATGTTTAGCTCGCCCAAATTCTCACCGTGATCCGCGCCGATCATGACCAGCGTTTCGTCCAGCACCCCGGCGTCGGCGAGCGCGTTCATGAGCCGACCGATATGCTCATCGACGTAGCGCACGCCGGTGTCATAACCGTCGATCCACTGACGGACGGCGTCCATCGAGTCGAGCCGCGCGGGAAGGCGCGGATACCGGTGAATAAAGTCTTCGTCGCCGAAGCCGTGCGGCTCCTGCGCGCTGTGCGGTCCCGGCATCGACCAAGCACGCTGCCGCACTTCCTCGGTGATCCACGCCGGCAGCGGATCCCCGGCGAAAGGATCGCCAAAAGCCGTCGGAGTGCGGTAAGGCGTGTGCGGATCCCAGTAATTGACGTGGAGAAACCAATCGTCGCGCTGCGCGTTGCTCTTGATCCATTGGAGCGCGAGCGGGGTCACGTCGTCGGCGATCTCCAGCCCACGCTTGCCCGGATTGTGGATTTCGTTGTAATTCGCGTACCAATGCCAAGCGGCATGACGCTCGCCAAACGAGCTAATGGTTGCGGTGAACAAGCCCGCGTTCCGCAAAGCGGGCATCCAGCCCGTTCTGCCGAACAGGTCTTGATGACTGCGATTGGCACCCTCGATGAAGGGTTGGCTGGCGGTGCCGCCGTGATCGACGACGCCGGTCTTGAAGCCGAAACGACCGCTCCACAAGGCAGTTCGTGAAGGCAGACAAGGCGCATCCGAAGCGTACAGGTTATCAAACCGGGTCCCGGTTTGGGCTAAAGCATCAATGTTGGGGCTGGTGTTGCGGTGATACCCGTAACAACCCAAATGGTCGGGGCGCAGACTATCGACGTCAATATACAAAATACGCATTATCTAATCCATTCACTACCAAAGCTGTGACCAAGCGTCGGGGCAGCCGATCAGACGAACACTTCGGTCGTGACCGCTGAGGTCGCCCCGTGCCCGCGATTATACGCCGTTTGGCAACATCAGCAGCAAACCACGAGGTATCATTTGTCCGACGAGCGCTTCGACTTATCGCGCGTGTCACCTTTCCAGCTACAAACGGAGCAATCGCTAGAGTGGAACGAACGAGCGCAGATCAATTCAATACCCTTGACCGGACGATCCCCGACGCGACGGATTATGACCTTGCGCGGCGGCACGCCCCCTTGATCCGTTTCGACGCCCGCGAGCCGTTCCTGCCGCTGGCAGTCGGCTATACCGTCTTTCATGCTAACGGCGAGTCGCCGTCCTTCCCCCGCGCGATCGTGCTGCCGCCGCCAGCGACCTGCGCAATCGAGTACGCGATCTGGTGGGATTGGGACATCCAGCACCTCTACGAACTGGAACACATCTGGCTGTATCTCGACGCCGACGAGCGCGTGATCGCCGTCGATGCCAGTTGGCACGGTGGTCAGCACGCCATGCGCGACGACGCCGGGAACCTCCCCCTAGAGGATGGGCGCGTCATCCTGTTCTCCGAACCGGGCAAACACGCCTTCGCCCCCGTGATCGACTGGCTGATCGCGCGCAAGGCGGAGACGATAGCCAGCTGCGGTATCCACAGCGGCAAGGCGGGTGTATTAGTGACCCCCTTGTTTGCGGGCGCAATCGACGCGCGGCGTCCGCTCAACAATAACGTCGTCCACGCCTACCTTGAGCGGCAGGCGTTCGCGCCGAGCTACGAGTTCACGCAGGTTTTCGACCTCGCCGACGCGGTCTTCGTCCCGTGGGACGCGCTGTACCGCTGGATTCCGGCACGGGTGCGCTGGTGGGCGGATCACTTGCGAGTGACAACCCCCGCCGATCAGCGGCGTCCGCTGCGGATCGCGCATCGCGGGGCGTCGGCTTACGCGCAGGAAGGCTCGCGCGCGTCGGTCGAGCGGGCGGCGCAGTTGGGCGCGGACCTGATCGAGATGGATGTGCGGACGACGGCGGACGACGTGCCGGTCATCGCCCACGATCCAAACCTGATGCGCGTGTTCGGCGTCGAAGGCGACATCGGGGCGCTGACGCACGCGGAGTTGATCGCGCTGACCCCGCCGGATCGCCAGCCGATTTTGACTTTCGCCGAGATGACCGAGTTGTGCGCGGCGCTCAGTTTAGGGCTGTACCTCGACATTAAGTCGGTTACGCCGACGTCAACGACACAGGTAATCGCCTTGCTGCGGCAGCACGGGATGATTGGCGCGGCGATCTTCGGCTCATTTCGCCCGGACGTGATCGCCGAGATCAAAGCGAGCGCGCCGGACGCGGTGACGTCGATCCTGTTTTCCTCGATCCACGTTGATCCGGTAGCGCTGGCGGCGTCGGTCGGCGCGGATTACGTCCATCCCTGCTGGGAGCGGTTCGACGCGCCGTCCGCGCTCCTAACTCCCGACTGGCTGGAGCGCGTGCGCGCCGCCGACTTGGGGATCGTCTGCTGGCACGAGGAACGCCCGGTCGAGATCGCCGCGCTGAACGCGCTCGGCGTCGAGGGCATCTGCTCCGATCAGCCAGAGTTATTGGTCAGGACGTGAGGAGTAAGCCCGCCCCAACGTGAATAATGGCTTAAGCGGATTTCGAAATCAGTTTTTCTCGGGTAAGGGCGCAGTGCGCTGCGCCCTTACGCTGTAGCTGCACTTATTCGACCTGCACCAGCGCCACGTCGTCGAAGAACGCCCAACTACCGGCGGCTGAATCGACCTTTAGACTGATGGTCGCCTTGCCCCCGGTCACGTCGATTGTAGGGATCGTCGGCGTGTTCCAGACCAGCCAACCCGTGTTGACAATGTCCACGCTGAGCGGCTCGCCACCGTAATCGCTGACCGACAACTGGAGCGTCGTTTCGCCGCCGCCACCCTGAATCCACGCGCTCAGGCTGTAGGTGCCATCGGGGAGATCGGTGATGGTCTGCGACAGGGTAAAAGCGAAGGGATCGCCCTTCCAGTAATGCACCGCATAGGTCCCCGAATGGACGTTCGAGGCTTCCTTGCTGACGTCGGCGGCATCGGCGTCACCCTTCGACTGTCCACGCCCGTGAAATCGCCGGTCTCGAAACCGGGGTTTGCCACGTAATTTTTCTGGGTGGACACGTTGATGGACAAGTTCGCCGTCAAATCGGTGCCGTCGACCGTGCCCCGCACCCGCACTTCGCCGCCTTCCGCCAGCGCAGCGGGATCGGGCGCTTCCCACGTGACCGCAACGTTCCGGATCGAGTCGTCGCTGAAGGCGGCTTGCACCTCGTCCGGCAGGGTCAGCGAATCGCCTAACGCCAAGTCGAGCACCGCCGGGTAGGTCCGCGCGATGGTCGCCGGGACGGTAACGCTGCCGCTCTCCGGTCGGACCAGCTTAAAGACGTCCATCGAGGGCAGCACCTCGCCCTTGAAATTGAACATCGCCTGATTTTCCCAAGCATCGCCCTCGCCGGTCTTCCAGCCCGCGCCATCCACCGCGATCCAATCCGGCTCCCAATAGAAGATGCCCAGCCCGCGACCGTCGGGCACCTGCGCGACCGCCGCCATCACGTCGCGGACGGCGGTCGCCTGCCCCTGCACGGTCGCTTTGTAGCCGCCGAGATACTGATCGCGCTCGCCGGCGAACAGGTTGGGGAAGCCGTCCTTGTCGTTCAGCGTCACGGCATACGCCGTCTCGGCGATAATGACGTCTTTGTCATAGCGCTGGCTGATGTCGTTCATGTTGCTGATGAGATCGTCGAGGCTGCCGTGCCAATAGCTGTAATAAGACAGCCCGATCACGTCGAAATCCACCTCGCGGGCAGTCAGCGCGTCGAATACGCGGCGATACAGCTCGTTGTCGCCCCCGTTGGCGAGATGGATGACGATCTTCGCTCGCGCTGCCGGATCGTCGCCGTGCGGATCGGCATCATGGACAGCTTGAATGCCACTTTTCAGCAGAGCGGCAAAGGCATCGTAACCGCCAATCGTCTCGCTGCCCTCGCGCCACGTCTTGCCGACCGTCCAGAGCATCCCGCCGTTGACCTCGTTGCCGATCTGCACCATGTCGGGCATGGCGTCGGCATCGCTCAGCGTTTGGATGACGTTGGCGGTGTAGTCGTAGACGGCGGTTTCCAGATCCGCCAAGCTCAAGCCGACCCACGCTTTCGGCATGTCCTGCTTGCCGGGATCCGCCCACCAATCGCTGTAGTGGAAGTCGAGCAGGAATTTGAAGCCGAGCGCTTTAGCGCGCGCCGCCAGCGCGACGGTGCGCGCCAGATCGTTGTTGCCGCCGCCCAACGGATTCCCGTCGGCGTCGGTCGGATCGTTCCAGATGCGCAGCCGAATCCAGTTGACGCCGTGATCTTTGAGGATGGTCAGGCAGTCGGTTTCGACGCCGTCTTGATAGAACTTGCCGCCGCTGGCTTCGATCTGCGCCAGCATCGAGACGTCCGCCCCCATGATGAAGTCGGGACTCAGATTGTCGATCGGGTTGACGTGGATGTCGGCTGCGGCAAAACCGATCTGCGGCAAACTGAACGTAAGGATGACTAAAATTTCGATCAGCAATAATGCTTTTTTCATGATCAACCTCTGCTGTGCTTATCGGGCTGCGCCTCGCTGGTTCCCGTAGTCGACGCTCATAGCTTCATCATAGCGTAACTAGGCAGCCCACGCCCGCGGCGGTTGATGCAAAATAACGGCATATGCTTTTGTTTCTCACAGACGAACTCTCAGTTCGCAGCGGGAGCGAGGGGTGTAGGGGCGTTATATATAACGCCCCTACGGACTCCGTATGTAATTGTTGATCTGCGTCTACTGCTATCGGCTCATTGAGTATCGGACAGACGATAGTGATCGTTCAGCCCAAATGGAACAGGTTGATCAGCACCAAGCTGAGCGTGATCATCACGGCGACCGAGCCGATCACCGCCAGCCCGACGCGCAGTCCGACCTGACGCACGTTGCTCATGTCCACGCTGATGCCGAGACCCGCCATCGCCAAGATCATCAGCAGGGTGCTGAGATCGTGCAGCGGGTTGATCAGCGTCGCTGGCAGCGCGCCGATGCTCCGCAGCACCGCCAGCAGGATGAAGCCGAGCACGAACCACGGAATATAGCGGGTGATTTTGCTGTGCAGCGGGGCGTTCGCGGCGGACTGGTGCGGATAGCGCAGGCTGAAGAACAGCGCGACCGGACCGAGCAGCAGCACGCGCATCAGCTTGACCATCGTGCCGATCTCGCCGCTGACGGAACTGACGGAGAAGGTCGCGGCGACCACCTGTGGCACCGCATAGCCGCTCAACCCGGCGAGGATGCCGTACTGCGAAAAGGTCAAGCCGAAGATGGCGATCAGGCTGGGCAGCAGAAAAATCTGCGCCACGCCCAACACGTTGGCGAGCGCGATTGAGCTGGTGATGTCGTCGGGATCGGCGTCGATCACCGGGGCGATCGCGCCGATGGCGGAGTTGCCGCAGATCGAGCTGCCGACCGCGACCAGCGTCGCCAGCTTGGATTTCAGCCCCAAGGCGCGCCCCAAGAACGAACTGATGGTCAGGCTCAGGATCACGGCGATGATCACGCTGGCGATCAGCGGCACGCCCGCCCCCATAATCACCGTGAGGTTGACCGACGCGCCGAGCAGCACGATCGCCATTTCCAGCACCGGTTTCGAGGCGAACTTGACGCCCGCTTTGGCGCGAGCAGGCAGCCCCAAAGCGACCCGCCATGCCATGCCTAGCAGAATGGCGATCACCAGCGCCTCGATTACGGGGTGGGCGAACACGTTGGCTTCGATCTGATATAAGACCAGCGCGGCGGCGCTGATGACGATGGTCAGCAGCAGACCGGGAAATAGGCGCTCGGCGGTTTGTTTGTAAGTGGTCAGGGAGGAGGTTGCCGCGCTATCAACAACTTCGGAAGCAGGTACGGTTCCGCGCATGAGAAGCATGATCCTTGAGTAACGTCACGAAGGGCAACAGGATACGACTCCCCGTGCTATAATTCCAATAGCGGTTCCTTTTCTATTCGATAACTTGAGGTTATAGATGGATCTCACCTCGCTGCGTCTGTGGATGAGCGTCGCCGAATTGGGCAGTTTTAGCCGGGCGGCGGAAGCCGCGTACATCAGCCAACCGGCGATCTCCAAGCGGGTGCAGGGGCTAGAGCAGAGTCTCGGCGTCGCCCTGCTGGATCGCTCCGGGCGGACGGTGCGCTTGACCGAAGCCGGGGAAATTCTGTATCACTACGGCAAGCAGATTTTCGCCGCCGAGCGCGCCGCCGAATCGGCGTTGGCGCAGCTCAACGGGCTGCAACACGGGCATCTGGCGGTCGGAGCCAGCAATACCATCGGCACCTATTTGCTACCGACGCTGTTAGGCGGATTCCACGCCCGCTATCCGGGAATTTCGCTCTCGATGGAGATGGGCAACACCCACCAGATGATCGAGGCGCTGCGCCATCAAGCCTTGGACGTTGCCTTCGTCGAAGCGCCGGTCGCCGCGCCCGACCTCGCCGTGACGCCGTGGCGCGAAGATCGGCTGGTGATCATCGCGCCGCTCGATCATCCGCTGGCTGCGCAGTCGCAGATCGCGCCCGAAGCGCTCGCCCGCGAACCCTTCATCATGCGCGAGCAAGGCTCCGGCACGCGCGAAGTCGCCGAAAACAACCTGCGCGAGCGCGGAATCACGCTGTCGGTCGCCTTCGAACTGGGCAGCAACGCCGCTGTCAAGCAAGCGGTCTGCGCGGGACTGGGGTTAGCGGTTATCTCCGAGGTGACACTGACCTTCGAGCTAGCACTGAAGCGGTTGGTGGTGCTCGACGTACCGGGGATTCAGTTCAACCGGGCGCTGACCTACGTGACCATCGTCGACCGACCATCCAGCCCGGCGCTGAAAGCCTTTCTCGCGCAGCAAGTGGAACAAGCAGAAGGGAATCAACCATGAGCGATATCAACAACCAGCGGAGTACCCGCGTCTCGACGCTCGTTCACGCACCGCGCGCCGCAGTTTACGCCGCCTTTCTCGACGCCGAGGCAGTGGCGACGTGGCTCGCGCCGGACACGATGCGTGGACACGTGGAAATCTTCGAGCCGCGCGCAGGCGGGCTGATGCGCATGTCGCTGACTTACGTCGATGCCAACGCAGGACGCGGCAAAACCTCCGCCGACACCGACACGTTCGAGGGACGCTTCGTCGAACTCGTCCCCGATCAGAAAATCGTCCAAGTTTTCGAGTTCGAGTCGGATCAGCCGGAGTTCGCCGGGGCGATGACGATCACGTGGAGTTTGGCGGACGCCGAGGGTGGCACGGAAGTGACCTCGCTCTGCGAGAACATCCCGCCGGGGATCCGGCTCGAAGACAACGAGACCGGATCCCGGCAGTCCTTACGCAAGCTAGCAGCGTTCGTCGAGGGGCAGCGCTAGCGCTTAGGTTGCCGTCGAGCGCAGCGGCGCTTCGTCCGACTGCGGCGGGATGCGTCGCAGAGCGAACAGGAGCAGCCCCACCAGCACACCCCCGCCGAGCAGAAATGGTGCACTAGTGCCCACAAACTGGAACAACGCGCCACCCACCAGCGGCGTGATCGCGTTGGCGGCGCTGGTCAGCGACGAACTCACGCCCAGCGCACCGCCGACATCGCTCTTGCCAACCCGCTTGGTGATCAAGCTGTTGATACTCGGCGAGAGCACGCCCGCGCCAACCGATACCGGGATCATCGCCACCAGCAGCCAACCCAGACCGAGCCAGCCGACGCTGCTGCTGGTAGGCAGCGGCACGGCGATGTTTTGGGCGGTCGTGGTCGATTCGGTCAATTCCTGCACAATTTCTGCCCGCGAGTACCATGGCACCGGCTGCGCCGGCGTCAGCGCCGTCAGGACCATCCCCAAGCCCAGACATGCCAAGCCCAGATAGATCAGGCGGCGCTCGCCAAAGCGACGGCTCAGCGGACCGATATACTTCCCCTGCACCATGACCAGAATGATGCCCACGAAAACGAACAGGATCGCATTCCCGGCGGCGTTGATCCCCAACCGGCTGAGCGTGAACAGCGCCAACAGGTTTTCCAGCCCGCCGAAGACCAACTGCTGCATGAACATTAAGATCAGCAGCAGACCGACCAGCGGCAGCCGCAGCGATCGGAGCAGGTTACTGACGACGTTGCCCTGCTGCTCACGCTTCACGCCGCGCTGATCTTCCGGCAGCGTCTCATGAAACCAGAAGAAGGTCAGCAGAATCGACAGCAGCGAAAAACCGGCGGCAATGAACGCCGGGAAGTGATAGTTGTTGTGGCTGACCACCAGCGCGATCCCGGCGATCGCCGGTCCAACGGTGAAACCCAGTCCAAACGCCGCGCCGATCAAGCCAAGTCCCTGCGCGCGGGTGCGTTCGGACGTGCTGTCGGTGATCGCCGCCTGCGCCGCGACAATGTTCGCGCCGGAGATGCCGTCGATGATCCGCGAGAGGAACAGCAGCGGCAGCGAACCCGCCAAGCCGAGCAGTAGGAAGCCGACGAAGGTCCCCAACTGGCTGATCAGCAGCACCGGCTTGCGCCCGAAACGGTCGGACAGTCCGCCGAGGATCGGCGCGCCGACCAACTGCATCAGCGGATAGGACGTTTGCAAAACGCCGATCATCAACGGATCGGTGCCGAACGAGGCAGCGTAGAGTGGCAGCAGCGGGATGATAATCGTCAAGCCGAGCAGGTCGATCAGCACGATCACGAAGATCGGCAGCACGCGCTTGAAATTGAGCTTGTCTTGCGATTGCGTCTCAGTGGTCACGTTGTTCACTCACCTCAAGCCGGAAGGAAGAAGCGCCAGCAAATCGCTTCCGGCAGCAGCGAAATGCCGACGATCACCAGCACAATCACGGCGATGATCGTGATCAGGTTGACGAGATAGCGCTGCTTGTCCGCCAGTTGGCGGCGGCGCAGCATGTTGGGTACGTTGGCGACGAACACGGCAATCGTCATGACCGTCAGGTGTTCCCAATAGTGACGGACGCCGAAGCCGGTTTGCCCACCCAGCACGATCAGGAAAACGACGCCGATCAGCCACTGAATGCTGATCACCATACCGAAGATGCTCATCAGGCGACGCGCCAGTTGGTCGTAATTACGCCCTTGCAGCCAGCCGATCGCAAAGTAGACGAGGTCGATCAGCGCAACCAAAACCACTAACCAGCGAACCCACGAGTGGAGAAAACGAAGAATGTCCATGAATGTCCTTCAACGCCTCAGATTGTGCGGATAAGCTCGTCAAGCCAGTCCAATTCGGTGACGAGATGACGCATTTGGTGCTCGATGATCCAGCGCAAGCTGCCCGCCGGATGATCGGTCGTGCGCAATTGAGCGAGTTCCGCCTCGACCGCTGCCCGCCGATCCGTCAGCAGCAGTTTGAGGTCATCCGGGGGCAGCGCGTCGGCGAACGCCAAGCCGATGTCGCCGCTGAACTGAGTCGGGTAGTGGTGGGCGAGGTTCTCGCGCAGAAGCTGCTGAAACTCGGCTTCGCCCGCGGCGGTCAGGTGATAGACGCGGCGCGGCGGGCGGTTGCCTTCCTGCTCGTCCGTCCGCTTGATCCAGCCGGACTCGTCCATCTTGTCGAGCAGGAAATAGACGGTCGCCTTTTTGAGACCGATGTAGCGATTCACCCGGCTGATGATTTCGTTGAGTTGGTAGCCGTGCATCTCCTGCCCACGCAGAAGCCCCAGCAGCAGCAATTCGCGTTCCATAATGGTCAATCCTGACTAATCAGAATTGATGATATGACGAGCAGTTGGCTTTGTCAAGGGGCATGGGCGCAGCAACCACAATGTTGCTGCGCCCATGATGAGGTTGGGATACGACGGGAGTTCCCCAAAGGAAGCACGATAAGTGGGTTAATCAGCGCGCGCGCTCATTGTGGCTGAAGATCAGCGTTCCGGCGACGATGAAGACCGCCGCGATGCCCGCCGTCAAGGCAAGGTCGAGCGCGGGGTTGAACAGCACAATTTCGTGGTACGACGGGTTGCCCACGTAGACGACGCTGCGCAGCAGATCGACCAGATAGGTCATCGGCATCAGGTGCGCCAGCACGCCGAGGATACCGCTTGAATTACTGATCGGGATCATGACGCCCGCCAGAAACATCTGAGGAAAGACCAGCATCATGCTGCCCCAATCCGCCGTGCGCGAGTCATTGACGAGGCTGATGAACAGAATGCCGAGCGCGCCGCCGGCAATGCAAATGACGGGCCACATCAGCAGCGTACGTCCAACGTCCGCCCACGTCAGCGGAATCTGCATGATCAGCGCCATGACGAACAGCCCGACGAGCGAAAATAGACTGGTGACCGTCCCGCCAAGCACCTTGCCTAGAATCAGGGCGAAGCGTGAAATCGGCGCGACGAACAACTCCTGTGTAAAGTCGTTTTCGCGGTCTTCGATCAGCGACGTGATGCTCATCATGGTCGTTTGGTAGAGCGTACTGACGACCACGCCGAACAAGATGAACTGCATCAGGTCGTACTCGATGCCACCGCTCAGGTTTTGCACCAAGCTGCCGCCGAGAATCCCCATGAAGATGATCGGAAAGATGAAGGTGAAGATCACTTCACCGGGCGAGCGCACGAAGTTCATGACCTCGCGCGCGGCAATAGCGATGATGGCGTTCAAGTTGCGGATGAAACTGTTCATTATGCCGCTCCAATCAGGTTGACGTAAGCCTCTTCGAGGCTTGGCTCGTAGACTTTCAACAGCGTTAAAGGTGTTTCCAATTGGGCGATCAGCGCTTGCGGCGTCGCGGTTTGATAAGGGATTTGCAAGCCCGCGCCGTTGGCGCTGAAGCTGATCCCCCGCGCCGTCAGTTCGGCTTTCAGCTTGTCCGGTTCGACGGCATCGACCAGCACATAACGGTCGTGCAGCCGCTGTTTCATCTGCTGCGGCGTCGTGTGCAGCGCGATCTTGCCGTGATTGACAATGCAGACGTGGTCGGCATTTTCGGCTTCTTCGATATAATGCGTGGTCAAGAAGATAGTCGTCTCCTGCGTGCGCCGCACTTCTTGCAGGTACTGCCACAGCGTGCTG
Source organism: uncultured Chloroflexia bacterium (assembly GCA_963727545.1). Taxonomy (GTDB): domain Bacteria; phylum Chloroflexota; class Anaerolineae; order Aggregatilineales; family Phototrophicaceae; genus Flexifilum. The sequence continues at coordinate 45,867 of CAVSGS010000006.1, read as the reverse complement.
CGGCTGACGGCATCCAAGCCGGACGATGGCTCGTCGAGGAACAGGATCGCCGGGTTGGTCATCAGGCTGCGCATGATCTCCAGCTTGCGCTGCATCCCGCCGGAGAACGCCTTCAACGGCTTAAATAGATCGCTGCCGAGTCCGACAACTGCCGCCAGTTCTTCAATTTTGCGGCGGTAGGCGGTGGGCATGAAGCGATAAAATGGGCGATAGGCGTACATCCCCTGAATGCTGACGTGCAGGCGAATGTTCTCCTCGGCGGTCAGATTCAAGTCCAAGCTCGGCTTCTGAAAGATGATGCCGATCTTCTCGCGGATTTGCTGCGTCTGGCGATCCAGATCATAACCGGCGATACTCACGCGACCGCTGGTCTTGGCGAGGGTGGTCGTCAGGATCGAGATGGTGGTCGTCTTGCCCGCACCGTTCGGTCCCAAGAAGGCGAAGAATTCGCCGGGTTCGACGCTGAAGCTGATGTCGTCGACGGCAGGCTGCGGCGTCTTTCGATATTGCTTTACCAACTGCTCGATCTGTATGATTGGTGTCATGGTTGTCACTCCAACTTAACGGTGTTAAATTTAACACCGTTAAGTTACGCCGCTTTCCCTAGACTGTCAAGTTAGAAAAGCATATGCGTTTACAAAAAGACAAAATCATCAGCGCGGCACTCGATGTCCTTGACCGGGATGGACTGGATGGCGTGACGCTGCGCCGCTTGGCGAAAGAACTCGGCGTGCAAGCGCCCGCCATTTACTGGCACATCCCCAACAAAGAAGCGCTGCTCGACGAAATGGCGAACGCCATCCTAGAGCAGCAGTTCAAAGACGTTGATTTCGAGGACGACCACCGCGATTGGGTGGAATGGCTCGACACACTGGCGCACGACCTGCGCACGGCGATGCTCTCACGCCGCGAAGGCGCGCGCGTCGTCGCCGGAGCACATCTCGGTATTGCCGTGATGCTGCTGAAACTGCTCGACCTCTCGGTGCGCGTTTTAACCAATGCCGGGTTCAAAGGCGGCTTACCCGCGACGATCACCGGCACCGTCATCAGCTTCACCTTCGGCTCGGTGATCGAGGAACAGTCATCGCCGCCCCTGCACCCCGTGCCGGACGAACTGGATCAGATTGAAAAAACGCGGGAGCAGTTCCCCCTGCTGGTGGAAATCATGGGCGCGTGGATCATCGACGACAACGACCAGCACTTCGACACCAGTGTGCGCATCATCATCAACGGGGTGCGCGCCGAACTCGCGGCGCGCCCGAACGACACCAATTGACGCGGGCATACCACCGGGACAACTTGTTTTGCGTGGTGTCAGGCGACATGTTATACTTTCTCTCAATTAGCGACGCGATGTGATAAACTCTTCTTAAAGATTTGTAGCTATAATCAGCGGCTGTCGATGAGCAGAAAGTCGAACAGCAGTGGCTGACGCGCTAAACAAAAGTCATCGATTACCGTGTAGCGTGCAATCAGCGTCGAACAGGAGCCTCCACCGCTCACAAGAGTGGTGTTTTCAGGAATTCAGCCTCCCGCGTGAGGCATTCCGCCGGAGCAGATAGATCGAAGCAGATACTTCAAGAGGAGAGAACGGTATGCGCAAAGCCTTACTTCTGTTAAGTTTAGCCCTCGTTCTGGCACTGGGCGTTACCGCCGTCAGCGCGCAGGATGACTTAGAAAACGTCGATCCTTCGGGGCAGACCGTCGTCTACTGGCACCAGTACCAGAACGACAGCGCTCAGGGGAACACGATGGCGAAGATCATCGACGATTTCAACGCCAACAACGAGTGGGGCATCACAGTTGATGCATCCTTCCAAGGCAACTACAGCCAACTGCAAGACCTGATCAACGCGGGGATCATCTCCGGCGAACTGCCGAACCTCGTCGCCGGTTATGCCAACGCCGCCGCCAGCTACGCGCTGGACGACTCGGCAATCGACCTGACCCCCTACATGACCAGCGCCAAGTGGGGCTTGGGCGACACCCCGGACATCAACCAAGGTCTGCTCAACGCGGATACGGTTGACGGCAAGCTGCTCGCCTTCCCGAATCAGTCGTCGGCTCAGGTTTTCGCCTATAACCAGACGCTGCTCAGCTCGGTTGGTATCGACGCTCCGCCGGCGACCATCGACGAATTCAAGACCGATGCCTGCACCGTCGCCAACGCGACCGGTCCTAACGGTGAAGACCTGCAGGGTATCTCCATGACTACCGACGCCTCGGCGTTCGAGTCGTGGGTTGCCAGCATGGGCGGCGCCATCTATCACGACGGCGCGTTCGATTTCCAGAGTGACGCGGTCAAGGCAACGCTCCAGATGTACAAAGACCTGTACGACCAAGGCTGCGCTTACAGCCCGGCGGAGCAGTACGGCGACCAGACCGACTTCAACAACGGCGTGCTCGGCTTCTACATCACCAGCAGCGCGGGCTTCACCTACATCCTCGGTGGTTTCAACGACACCGGCGTGACGGCGGACTGGGGCATCCAGACCTTCCCGCACACCGACGGCAACCAGATCATTCAGGCATTCGTCCCCAGCATCATCATGATGCCGAGCACCCCTGAGCAGCAGCTCGCCAGCTGGCTGTTCCTGAAGTATCTGGCGACGCCGGATGTGGCGACTGCGTGGAGCGAAGGTTCGGGCTACTTCAACCCGGTGCCCTCGACCGCTGCTGCGCTCGAAGCCTCGACCAGCTTCAGCGAAGGTCTCGCGCCTTACTTCAACGCCGCGAACGCCCTGCTCAACAACCCGGACATCACGGTTTACAGCAGCCCGGCGATCGCCGCTTACAGCACCGTCCGCAGCCTGATCAGCACCGCCATCGCCGACGTGACCAGCAATGGTATGTCGGTTGACGACGTGGCGAAGACGCTGCAAGACGGCGCCGATCAAGCGCTCTCCGACAGCATGTAATCTCGGCAACAAAAATCGGGGCACAGCATTCTGTGCCCCGACAGATGAAAATTTACGTAGGTAGGGGCGCACGGCTGTGCGCCCTTATCGTTTATTCAATCCGCGAACAGCGCCTCGACCTTGACCTCGACGCCCAATACCGCCGACGTGAACGCAGCCTCCACACCGTACACGCCCTGTCGCCCAAACCGCTCGTCGGCGCGCTGATAAACTTCGACGAAGCGGGCTTCCGGGTCGATCAGCCAGTATTCGCCGACGCCGTGCCGCTCGTAAACGTCGAACTTGACACCGCGATCCCGCTTCGCCGTCGAGGGCGACAGCACCTCGACCACCAGATCAGGCGCACCTTGCCAAGATCGCTTATCCCTCAGATTGCAGTCGCCACCCGGACGAATCCAGAATATGTCGGGTTCGAGAATGTGATACGTGTCAAAAACTATCGCCGATGGCGAAAGCACCGTTTCTCCCTGTAGTGCGGACTTGTACAAGAACATGATCAAGTTGCCGATTGTCATCTGATGTACAACAGGCGGAGTTGGGTGAAAGATGTATTCTCCGGCGATCAGCTCGTCAAGGTGATTGGTTTCCGGCGTTTTGAAGTATTCGTCGGCGGTCATCATTCGACCGGCTGGACGCGGATCATCTCGGCGAGGTTGTGCCCGATGATGCGGAATTCCTTGTCTTTCAGACGCAGTTGAATCGGTCCGTGAAAGGGGGCGGCGTGGACGACTTGCAAATGCGCGCCGGGGACAAGTTCGAGCGCTGCCATGTATTCGAGGCGGTCGGGTTCGCGCGTGCGCACCCGCGTGATTTCGAGCATCACTTCCTGCGGCGCGTCGGAGAGCAGCACGTCGTCCGGCTCGACGAGGTCGCCGTCCGGCGTCGGGATCGGCTCACCATGCGGGCAGTGAGTCGGGTTGCCCGCCATCTGCGCCATACGGTCGGTCACAATGTCGTCGAGCGCGCGGCTCATGCGGTCGGCTTCTTCGTGGACTTGATGCCACTCGAAGCCCATGACTTTGACGAGAAATACCTCGACGATGCGCTGGCGACGAAGCTGCTTGAGCGCCTCGCGGCGTCCTTCGTCGGTCAGGCGGATACCTTGATAGGGTTCGTGCTGGAGCAGGTCTTGTTCGCGCAGCTTGGTGACCATGCGATTGACGGCGGGCGCGCTCACGTCCAGCAAATCCGCCAGCGCTGAGGTGCTGACGAAGCCTTCCGGCTGCCGCTCACGATCGCTGAGGCGGTAGATCTCCGCGAGATAATCGCGCATGGTCGAGCTAAGCGCCATAGGCGTTACCAACCGTGTTCAAGCCGAGTGATCAGCCGTTCGGGCATGTCGTTCTTGCGCATCCGCTGCTGAACGTCGGCGATGTCGTAAGGCACGCGACGATGCTCCCAGACGTTGGTTTCCACGTCGAGCAGCGCGTAGGCGGCTTCGGGATTGGCATCACGCGGCTGCCCAACGCTGCCGGGGTTGATGATCTGGCGGTGCCCGTTGAGCGTGCGCTTCTTGCGGTAAACCGGCTGGACGGCTTCGGTATCGCCTTGATCGCCCATCATCTCGTAGATGATCGGCTGATGGGTATGCCCGACGAGGCAGTAGGGCGTCTCGAAGTGCGAGAAGTTCAGCGCGGCGATCAGCGGTTCGAGGATGTATTCCCAAACCGGCTCGCGAGGGCTGCCATGCGCCAGCGTATAATTACCGATGACGAAAGTCGTCGGCAGGGCTTCCAGATAGGCGATATTTTCCGGCGTCAGCGTCTCGCGCGTCCAATCGACGGCTTTACGGGCGTCCGGGTTGAAGGTGCGAATGTCGAGCCGACCCAGCGCCGCCCAGTCGTGATTTCCGGCGAGGCACAGGTGCGGCATCGAGCGCAGCAATTCCACGCATTCATTGGGGTCGGGACCGTAGCCGACGACGTCGCCCAAGCACCAGACGTACTCCCACTCGCCTTGAGCATCGGCGAGGACCGTTTTAAACGCGGTTAAGTTAGCGTGGATGTCGGAGATAATGAGGATACGCATAGGGTGGACCTATACAGCACACAATCGGACAAATCTACCAGCATGATACCACGCTTTATACCCAGCGACGAATTGACGGCGGTCGAACCATGCCTATTTCCCGGCTGATTCACACGGAATTCACAGAAAGCGCCTGACATGCCCCTGCGAGCCTTAGTCGCCGGACGTGAGGTGATCGCGCCCGAACTCAGCACTGCCGAATGGGAGGCGCTGCAAGCGGAGGTCGCGGCGGGTGCTGCGGTGATTCTGCCCTGCTGCGGTGGCGCGGGCTATCTGCGCCGCAGCAAGTTCGGGACGGCGCACTTCGCCCACAAGCGCGGCGCGGACTGTGACGCTAGCGGCGAGACGATCCAGCACCTCAAGGCGAAAGCCGACATCGTGATCGCCTGCCGCCGCGCCGGTTTCAGCGCCTTGACTGAGGTCGTCGGCGGGAGCGATGCCGATTGGCGCGCCGACGTGCTGGCGACGCGCGGATCGCGCCGGATTGCGTTTGAAGTCCAGTGGAGTTTTCTCCGGCTGAAAGAAGCCGTATTCCGGCAGGAGCGTTACGCCCGCGACGGCGTGCGCGGCTGTTGGTTCTTTCGCAAGCCGCCGCCGAATTGGCGCGCGCGGCGCGATCTCCCGCTGTTTCAGCTTTTGGGCAACGCCGATGGCTCGTTCGCAGTCTCGATCAATGGGCGGCTGCACGACTTGGGGGAAGCAGTGACAGCGCTGCTGAGCGGCGACATCCGTTTCTGCGCGACCGCCATCGCCCGCAATGAGCAGACGCTTGACCTGATCCCGTTCACGATCGAGTGTCCCGACTGCGGTCGATCGACGCCGGTTTACCGGATCGATCCACTGCTGACGGCGGGCTGTGGTCGAACCTTCCAGTCGCATCCGCTCGAATTCCGCCGCGAGGTGCTCGCCGCCGTTCGCGCGCTCCGTCGTCAACAGCCCGATCTGCGCTTCGGTGCGTTCGCCGAGCAGATCAGCACCACGGGTAAGAAAACACTAGCGTTCACCTGCATCCACTGCGGCACGCCGATTCCGCCGGAGCGGATCGATCAGGCGCTCTACGGGACGAATCGGCTGCAAACCGCCGAGCGCTATCCGCTGGCGATCAAGTTCGCCCGCCCGATCAGCGGGCGCGAGCCACATTGGTGTTTCCCTGAAGATGGAGAGTTCTGCTGCGAGGGGTAATACAACCTCACCCCCAACCCCCTCTCCCTAGGAGAGGGGGCTTAGGAATTGGGTTATTTGTTTCCCCTCTCTTAGGGAGAGGGGACGCTCAACGAAGTTGAGCAGGGGTGAGGTCAGCGCACCGGCACCGAATAAATCTCGCCCTTGACCGTCACCCAGCGGGCATCGATCCAGCCGACGACGCCGTTATAGCGCACTTGCAGCCACTTGTTCTGTCCTGCCTGCACCGTCCGCCCGATCAGTTCGAGCGGCGCGCCCCACGGAATGTCCATGATCTTGGGCATCCGAATGCTTGGACGGGTGCGCAGATTCATCACCGCGCGGGGATAAGCGCGCGCGCCGATGTCCGGTGCGCCGTCGATGCCGTCGAAGTCGCTGCCGATCAGCGGAATGGTGTTCAGATCGACGCTGATGGTCAGGTAGCGCCCTGACGACCAGCCGACTCGCTCGCCGACTTGCAGCTTATACCAGTTGTAGATGCCTTCGTCTTTGTTGCGACCGAGGACGGTATAGGTCTGATCCTGCGGCAGCGTAGTGATGAACGATGCGCCCAGATACGGACCCGACCGCAGCGCCAGCCCACGCACGCCGGTGACGGTCGCGCAGATGCCAGTGCAGCCGCCGGGAGCGAGGGGCGTGAGGATCGCGCCGCCGCCGACACCGGGAGTCAAGCCGGGGGTCAGCCCGCCGCTGACTTGGAACCACTGGAACTGCACCGCCGCTTGGTCGATGAACTCGACGTACTCCACCGTGATCGAGTGCGTCCCCGCCGTCAGCGTCTGCTGGAAGCGGTCGGTCGTCAGCACCCGCCCCACAAAGCGATCCAGCACCAGCACGCCGTCGATCAGCACGCGGATGCCGTCATCTGACGACGCGACGAACTCATAAGTTCCCTGATTGAACAACTGCACCGAGGTGAAGCGAGCAGAGAAGTTGTCCACGTTGACCGCCGGACTGGGCGATCCCTGCCCCCAGTTGATGTTGATGCCGTTGGGGAGCTGTTCGGTGTAGACGACCGAGCCGGACAGGTCGGTGCTGTTGTAGTAACTTGCCGTCCAGTTGGTGCCGAAGTCCGCCTGTACGCCGAACGTAGGCATCAGTGCCAACACCAACGTCGCGCATAACAGGAGCACGAGCGCTGTGGTGTGGTAACGTGTCTTCATTCCGCCCTCCGAGTAGTTCGTGACCTGATCTTCTTTGATTATAGACGCGCACGCTAAGACGCGCACGCCAACTAATCGGAATCGCCACAAAATCGTATTTTGGCGCGCTTGCTGCTATAATAAAGAATGAAATGTGCAACCTTTTCGCCGCTGCCGACGTATATAGAAACAGTAAGCCAAACATTGAGTGGCATAGGGAGCGAACCTAAAATGAGCGACAATCAAAACATTCCGCAGGAAGATATGGACGGCAAGAAGCCCTTCAACGAAGAACTCGAAGTAGCCGGTAACCAACTGGTCGAGCGCGTCAAGGAATTGATCGAAGAAGGCAACGTCCGCCGTTTGATCATCCGCAACCCGGAAGGGCGCACGCTGCTGGAAATCCCGCTGACCTTCGGCGCGGTCGCTGGTGGCGCCCTGCTGATCTGGCTGGGACCGGTGCTGGCGGCGCTGGCGGTGATCGGGGCGTTGGTCGCGCGCATCAAGATCGAGATCGTGCGCACCGACCCGGACACCATCCAGCAAGAACTGATCGAAGCCGACCACAAGGTCAAGAACGACCTCGAAGACGAATAGGCAATCCGTCCTTCGTCATCTCGTAGGGGCAGAACTGAGTTCTGCCCCTACTTGTTTTTCCCCTGATCTCTCCGTGCGCGCAATGGATTCTCGCCGCCGACAAAACTTGTCGCCGCGTTTGCGGCAACATCCGGCTACAATATATACTATGCAAAGTGTCAGGCGGGGTCACGCCGCCCGTAACGAGCGGTTGGATCATCCACAACGTCACCTCGCGTTGCTGCGACAGGAGTAAAATCGGTTGGCGAAGTCACGGACTGAATTATTGGTCGCGCGCTTGCGCGATTTGCAAGCCAGTTCCGAGGGAGTTGAAGCGGCTGCAATTGTCAGTGTAGACGGCTTGAGCATTGCCTCATCATTACCCGCCGGCATCGAGGAAGACCGCGTGAGCGCGATGTCCGCCGCGATGATCTCACTCGGCGAGCGGATTTCATCGGAATTGGGACGAGGGCAGCTGATGCAGCTCTACGTCAAAGGCGAAAACGGATACGTCATCTTAAACGCGATCGGCGAAGAAGCGGTGCTGACGGTGCTCGCCCGCCGCGAAGCCCGGCTCGGCTTGATCTTCCTCGACGTCGCGCGCACCGTTCAAGATTTAGGCAGCCTCATCTAGCCGGGGAAAGCGTTCACCCTGTGTCGACCACGCTCTGTTACCCAAACCGCTTTGTGCTCACCCTGTTCAGCGCCATGGAAGAGGTCATGGGACAACACGGCTTGGACGAAGCGCTCGAACTCGCGCAAATCGACCACGCGCCGCCCGACAACCTCGACCGCGAATTTCCGTTCGAGCGCATCGCCGCGCTCAACGCCGCGCTCGATGAAATGTACGGCGCTCGCGGTGGTCGCGGGATGGCGCTGCGCGCCGGACGCGCTTGGTTCGCACAGGGCATGAAAAGTTTCGGCGCGCTGACCGGCATTGCCGATCCCGCCTTTCGGCGGCTGGCAGTCGAAGACCGCGTGAGTCTGGCGCTGACCGCGCAAGCCGAGGTCTTCACCCGCTTCAGCGATCAGCACTCATCGCTGGAAACGACGCCGATCGGCTTCCAATTTCGCATCGAGTCCAGCCCCTTCGCGTGGGGCTTGCATACCGAAAAACCCGTCTGTCATCCGCTGGTCGGCTTGCTGCAAGAATGCACCCGTTGGGCATCGAATGGACGCGACTACACGGTCCGTGAAACGCACTGCCTCGCCACTGGGGACCCCGATTGTGTCATCGTCATCAACGTTTAGGAACCAAACGTCTTATGACTGAGAAGTCAGCCGAAAAACCGCATATCCTGATCGTCGAAGACGACTTCGACCTGCTGGATATGATGGAGGCTTATTTTCGCGTGCAGGGCTACGAGGTCTTCACCGCCTCATGGGGACGCGATGGACTCAAGCTCAGCACCGAACAACCGCTCGACCTGATCCTGCTGGACATCCGCCTGCCCGACATCGACGGCTACGAAGTCTGCCGCGAACTCCGCACCCAGCGCCGCACCCAAGACACGCCGATCATCTTCCTGACCGAAAAACGCGACCGCGTCGACAAGCTGCAAGGGCTGGAACTGGGCGTCGTCGATTACATCACCAAGCCGTTCGACATTCAAGAGCTGCGCCTGCGCGTCCGCAACGCGCTCACCCGCGCGGCGCAAATGATCATGGTCAATCCGGTGACCGACCTGCCGGAAGTCGCCATGCTCGACGAGCGGCTGGATCAAGCGCTCTACAACGAGCGGTCGTGGGCGCTGCTGCTGCTCTCGATTGGCGGGCTGAACACGCTGCGCGAGTTGTACGGCTTCGTCGCCGCCGACGAAGCGCTGCGGGCGATGGCGCTGATGATCAAAAGCGCCGTGACTCAATTCGGCGGTGAGGACGATTTCATCGGTCATTTGAGCGCCGAGGAATTCGTCATCTTGACGACGACCGCCAGCGTCGAAGGCATCCGCGATCGCATCGAGACGCGCTTGCGCCAATCGCTGCGCTATTTTTACCGCCCGCGCGAACTCGAAGCCGGCGAAGCCGATTTTCTGTCGCTCCAAACCGCCGTCGTCGATCACGCGGCGGAGCAATTCAGAGACGTCGATCAGATCAAACAGGCGTTGAGTGCGGCGATTGCGTCGCCCGCGCCGAAAGGATAAATAATCATGAGTGACTCTGTTTTAGAAGCCAAACCGATTTTGGAGCGTTTTCGTCTTGACGGGCGCGTCGCGCTGGTGACGGGCGGCGGTCAGGGGATCGGGCGAGCATATGCGCACGCGCTGGGCGAAGCAGGGGCGGCGGTCGCGATTGTCGACCTCGTGCCGGAGACGGCAGAAGCAGTCGTCGCCGAGCTGACCGCTAAGGGCATTGACGCGATCGCCGTGCAAGCCGACGTGACCAAAATCGATCAAGTCGCGGCGATGGTCAAGCAGATCACCGACCACTGGGACAAGCTGACCATCGGCGTCAACAACGCCGGGATCGGGCAGTGGGTCGATTCGGAAACCATGCCCGAATCCGACTGGGATCGGATGATCAACATCAATCTCAAGGGCGTGTTCCTGTGCGCTCAAGCCGAAGCGAAGGTCATGCTGGCGGCGGGCTACGGCAAGATTATCAACACCGCCTCGATGTCCGGTCACATCTCCAATACACCGCAGAATCAAGCGGCGTATAACACCAGCAAAGCCGGTGTGCTCCACCTGACGCGCAGCCTCGCGGCGGAGTGGGCGACGCGCGGCGTGCGGGTCAACACCATCAGCCCCGGCTACACCCGGACGGCGCTGGTCGACGACCTGCTGGCGACTCCCATCGGGCAGCAGATGCTCCCGGCGTGGATGGCGCTCACGCCCCAGAAGGTCATGGGCGACGTGACCGACCTGCAAGGCGCGGTCGTCTATCTGGCGGCACAGGTGTCCGACTTCATGACCGGCGGCGACATCGTGATCGACGGCGGCTACTGCTGCTGGTAAAAATTGACAGGTATTTGTACGTAGGGGCGGGTTTGAGAGCGTGTCTAAAAAGTACCGCTTTGACCCCACCCCCGCGGTGCAAACCTTCGGTTTGCCTTGCGCTTCCCCTCCCCGAATTCAGGGAGGGGAGAGTGCCTTCGTCCGTTTCAAGTGTTTCTGGTCAAATATGACGACTGCTTGACACAGCAAAGGGGTTTTTAAACTCCCTCTGAAGCCCGCTCCTACAACGCACCGCGCTTAACCTCGCGCGATTATCAACCCCATATCCTTTGTGATCGTCAGCTTCCCATCCCGCGCGATTGCCGCCGCGACATAGGCGCGCAGGTCGGCGATCCGCTCGTCGCTCAACTGCACCGGGAACGACAAGATGTAATTGACCACCGGCTCCGGGTCGCTGACCTCGATGGCGTCGTCGTAGCGCTGCACCTCGACCTGATCGAACTGGGCGCGCAGTTGATCGGGCGCGTTTTCGAGCGTGAAGCTGCGCGCCGCCGCAAAACCGCCTAACCATTCTTCCGGCTGGAAGCCGAAACGCCGCATCAGTTGGTGGATTTCTTGCAGATGGCGCTCGCCGTTGGTCGCCGCGTAGAGCGTCCCGCCCGGCTTGAGGACGCGCCGCAGTTCAGCGATGGCTTTAGGGCGATCCGGGACGTGATAGAGCATGTGGTTCGCGATCAGGGCGTCGAAAGTCGCGTCCGGGTAGGGAATCGCCTGCGCGTCGATCTCCTCAAACGTGAACTCGTGGGCGACTTCCGCCAGCGTGCGCCGCTGCTCGTCCAGCATCCCCGGTCGAGAAATCCGACAGCGTGATCTGCCAACCCGCCGGGATGCGCGCGGCGTTGCCCTGCCACAGCCAGCCCGCGCCCGCCCCTAGTTCGAGGATGCGAGCATTCGGCGGCAGATCGTAGTGGTCGAACAGCCATTTGAACCAGCCGTAAGGGTTGCGACTGAACGCCGAATGCAGATAGGCTCGTGCCGACAGCCGCGCCGCGTTTTTGTACTGATCGTGCTTGAGGTAATCCGGATCCGGTGAGGTCATGGTCGCTGCTCCAGCGGGTGATTATTGGGCGCAAAAAGCAAAATCGGGGCGATCCCGGTAAGAGATCGCCCCGATAGTTTAGCAGGCTCGCCCTAAGCGAAGCCAGCTTAGTCGACGACGGTCGTCGGTAGCGGCTGCCCGCTCCACGGCGCTTGGAAGCTCGGCTGCATCGAGTTCGACCGGCACCCACAGGTACTCGCAGGAGAGCACAATCTTGTAGTATGCACCACTCTCGTCGACGCCCAGCACCCAATAAGTACCGGGGTTGAGCACGACGCCCGGCGCGACGTTGCCCGGCTCGTAGTACGCCTGCGTCGAGAACGGCAGGTCGCCGACGACCGACCCTTCAGGGATCGCGAGGCATACCGGCTCCGGTGGAACATAAGTGGGCAAGCCGGGGCATTCGCCGGTCTGCAACGTCATGACTTGCTCGTCGTACCCATTCCCCGCCAAGCTCACGATGGTGATCGTCAGCGGGTTATAGTCAGGGGTTGTGATGTAGGGTTCAAAGGTATCCGGCTCGAAGTATGTGCCGAGGGGAACTGAATTACCCTCATCGTTGTAGAGGATTTTCCCGGCACCGTCTGTGACCCGCTGCAGGTAGGCTTCGCGCCCCAAGCCGGTGTTATCCCGGTCGAAGATGGTAGTGAAACCCACACCGTCACCGCGATAGCCATCGCAGTACAGGGTAAAGACAGCGATCGAACTACTCGCGTTGATAGCGGTAGCGATCAGTCCGGACGAGATAATTGCAATAAGTGTGATAATCGATAATTTGCGCTTCACCGTAGTTTTGCCTTTCGGATCCGACAAAGTTAAAAGCTATGCTAATTATATCGAAAATACGTAGGGTAAGTGACACACAGCGCCAATATGACCCGTGCAGCCGACTTCGCCTAACGGGTTTACGGCGGTTCAATCCGGCGAATCAGCCTTGACCATGAACTATAAATTTATCGTCGGCAAAGTGTCAACCTGCCCCCTAAAATTTAGGGGGACTAGACACTCGTTCCCGCCTACAGGTCAAATGATGGTGAATGCCGAACCCAACGCACCCGGTCAAGTTGGCTTAGCAAAATAGCACCGGCTTTTCAGCGGCTTATCCAGCGGACGGATCGCCATCCACCGCCAGCGTCGCCGGATCATCGATACTCGGCTGCTTCAGATCGCTAATCTGGAAACGCAGCGTATTCTGCCAGCTTGCCCCCGGCGCGAGGTCGAGCGGGTAGAGGTTGAGCAGCACCGTCCCCTGATGGATGCGCTCGTAACCGCCCTCGCTCATGGTCACCGGTTCGAGCGGGAAGCGCCACAGCGTCCCGGAGACGGTCGGCGTCACGTCGACCTCGAAGCCGCGAATCAGCGTGCCCAGCCGATAACCGACCACGCCATCGGTCGCGCCGACCTGCCCCATACCGACGGTCGGACCGTCGTAGATCGCCAGATAGCACAATTCGGTATCGCCGCCGTCGAAGCCGTAGCTGGTCTCGATGCCGAAGCGCAGATGCAGCGGCTTATCCGCCAAATTGGTGACGGTGTAGGCAGCTTCCAACTCGCGCACACCGGACTTGAGGGTCAAGCGCTTGCTCACGCGGACGGGCTGCTGCATGCCGCCCACCCAAACGTGCCCGTCACTGGTCAGCGTGATGACGCAGGTGCCCGATCCACTGCCGCTGACTTCCGTCTGATAGGCACCGAGCACGAAGTCGCCGGTTTCGTTGTAGGAGGCGCGCCGGAATTGGTCAAGCGTGGTGTCATCGCTCAAGAAGTGGTCGATCAGCGAGCCGCGTCGGTGCCAGTCCGCCACTAAGTCGCGCTCCAAGCCGAGCCGCTTGGCACGCACCCACGTCGTATGCACGTTGGTCGGCGCATTCCACTGCGGCATCTCCGGCGTGATCACATCGCCGCGCGCCGCCGCTTCTTCGAGATTGAGGTGATAGCCCTCGCGCCGCCGCGTCATCACGTTGAGCAGGTTATAGCGACTGGGGAGATCGTCCCACTCATAGACCGCGCCGCCAAACGCGGGCGCGATCACCAGCGAGAACGGATCGCTGCTGACGACGATCTCGTTGTGGCTGTCGAGGTCGAAATCGACTTCCTCGACGGTCACTTTGTCATCGAGGATCAGCGCTTCGGCGTCGAGTAGGTTGGCGTAATTCGCTGCCCGGATGTGAAACAGATAGACGCCGCCAAAGACGCCGTGCCAGTAGGCGCAGTTACACTGCGACGCCCACAAATGCTTGAGCGCCTCGGCTTTGGTCGCGCCGTCCGGCAGCGCGTGCAGGCGACGGCTAGTGTACATGCCGCGTTTTTGCATCTGGTTGACTTCGGGATACTTCGCCAAGAAATTGCGCCAAAAACCGCCGCGCATGAAGTGCATCACCCGGCGCAGATAGTTCGCCCGCCCCGGTTCGCTCCACTGCTTTTGGTCGATCTCGCGCTCCATGCCGGTGCGGATCGTCTTGATCTCGTGCATCCGTTCCGGCGGCAGCGCCCACTCGGTCATTTCGAGGTAGGACGCGGTCGGCAGATAAGCGCGACCGAGCGCCGGATATTTGCGCAGATAGGCGCCCGGCGTGGTCGTCTTGAGCCAATTAGCATTGGCTTCGATCGCGCTGAACAGGCTGTCCATGTAGCCGTTGGTCCAGCAGTGTTCGAAAGTACCGGGCCACATGCCAAACTTCTCGCCGTCGTCGCCCATGAGCGCCAGCGGCGGCGGCAAAATCGGGTGATTGAGGCGGTTGGCTTTGTCGCGCAGCCAGCCGATCACCTGCTCGACCGGACTCCACGGCAGCAGATAGCGCAGGTCTTTCGAGGACGGGAACATGTTGAGCAGTTCGCCCTGTTCCTCGGTGACGTAGTAGCCGAACAGATCATCGTCGTCGAAGCCGGTGAAGTTGAAATGCGTGTCGTCGACAATCGCATAGTTCAGCCCGGCTTGGGCAATCGGACGCGCCAATGACGGTTCCCAGACTCGTTCCGCCAGCCACATCCCGGTTGGTCGCGTCCCGAAATCCGCCTCAACCGAGTCGCTCAGCAGCCGCATCTGCCCGACCTTGTCGGCGTCGCTGAGCATGACGAGGATCGGCTCGTAATAGGCGCCGCCGAGGATTTCGAGCTGTCCCCGCTCGACCAGCACGCGGACGCGCGCATAGAGTTCGGGATGCTTGTCCAGAATCCAATCGCGCAGGCTGCCGGTGAAGTGCATCGCCACGCTGACATTCGGATGGCGCTCCAGCACCTCGACCAGCGGCAGATAGCTTTTCGCGTAGGCTTCGGCGAAGACGCTTTCGAAATTGCCAACGGGCTGGTGATTGTGGAACACCAGCGACAAGTAGATTTTTGAGGTCAAGATCGTCATCCTCTGCCGTGCTACAGCAAAACGTCGTTGTGGGCGATCAGCATTTAGCGGTCAGCGATTAGCTTTCAGCTAACTGCCAAAAGCTAACCGCTGATAGCTGCTTTTAGAACAGCGAAAGCTGGGTCGGCGGTGGTTCGTCGACCGGTGGCGGCGTCGGCTTGTCGGCGTCGCGGAGCTGCCGCACTTGGTCGAGAATTTCGGGAATGCGGCGGAAATCGCCTTCCATCTCCGCTTGCAAATTGGGATTGCGCAGCACGGCTGCCGGGTGGAACAGCGGATAGTACGCCCGTCCATCCTCGAACTTGGGCTGACCGTGAATCCGGGTGATCCTGCCGTTGGGGAAGTAGCGCGCCATGCTGAAACGCCCCAGCGTGACGATCATCAGCGGGTCGATCAACGCGATCTGCTGGTCGAGGTAGGGCTTGCAAGTGCTGATCTCGACAGGGGTCGGATCGCGGTTTTCGGGCGGGCGGCACTTGACCACGTTGGTGATGAAGACGTCGTCGCGCGTGAGGTCGAGCAGCTTGAGCAGCGATTCAAGATACGTGCCGGACCGCCCGACGAAGGGCAAGCCCTGCCGGTCTTCGTTGAAACCGGGACCCTCGCCAATAAACAGGATGTCCGCGTGGATGTCGCCAGCGCCGGGGACCGCTTTGGTACGATTTTTGCTAAGGTCACACAGCTTGCAGGTGCGAATCTCGGCGGCGATTTTTCCTAACGCTTCGGCACGCTCGTCGCTCATCTAGTCCCTCCATTATTCATGAAGTCGAGAGTAACACCTCCCACGCGCTGAGACAAGCGGGCGTCGAAAACGGCTGCTTGAACGTCGCTGATTCCCGGCAAATATACGAATCAACCATCATCTAAATTTATTGTGAATTTGTTGAGCCAACTTTACAAAACGAGGTTACCCTTAATGACCAATGCGTGCATCTTCGCCTACAATTAGTTAAATAATTTAACTAATTGGAGCGTCGGGATGATTCACTCGACTCTGAGGCAGCAGGAGACCGATCGTTTAGCAGCCCGATTTCACGGCGTTTTTCAGCAGATGCTTCAGTTCACCGAAGACGAAGCGCCGAACGACGTCGTCGCGCAACTGAGTGTCAACCAACTGCGTACTCTTAACCTAATTTACCGCCATCCGGGGATTTCGCAGAAGGAGCTGGCGGAGAAGCTGAGCGTAACGCAGGCAGCAGTCTCGATTTGGCTCAAACAGATGCAGGACGCCAAGCTCGTCCGTAAGCATCCTTACGAAGAAGACGCGCGGGTGATGTGTCTGTATTTGGGTTCGGTGGGTCAGGAACTCATCGAGCGCTTCGAGCAGACCCAAACCGACGCGATTGCCAAACTGCTCGCCGGGCTGCCGCTCGCCGAGCAGAAATTTGTCGTCGAGGCGCTGGAACGCGCGCTGAATCAGCATCAGCGCCAACAGCAAGCGCCTCCACCGGAAGCACCGCGGCACGCTGCCGCCAAAGCATGATGAATGCCATCAAAGCAGCGGTTTAGCTTAGTCGACAAAGCCCACATCACAGCCCGTAAGTTGAGTATTCGAGACGATGGTCACAACCAAACACATGATCCAAAAGAAGGCGTGTCTACTGATGGTGACACAGGACGAAGACGTACAGCGACTCGTCCAAACCTTGATCGAACACCGGCGCGTTCAGGGCGATTTCACCGACAGTGCTCAGGCAGCAGCCCGTTTTCTGCAGAACAACCCACTTCCCGACGTCGTCGTCCTTGATCTATCCCTGCCGGATAACACCGCCCTGCTCTTTCTGGAGCAGTTACGCCAGCGCGATGCGTTCAAAGGACTCCCGGTCTTGGTGCTCACCGATTTCCCCGACCCCGATCAAGTGCGGGATGCGCTCGGAAAAGGCGCGGACCGCTATCTGACCAAGCTCTTCATCAATCGGAATCTGCTTTCGACCATCGAAGAAATGATCGCCTGACTCGACGAGGCTAAACGCTTACCCTCCGCTCAAAAACGGGCACGAGTACGGGAGTAGTCGGCTTGCCGTCAATGAAGGTCGGTCGCTTCGCTCTATAGTCGAACTATGAAGCGAGAAATACCGACTCAGTAGATTGGCTGCCCAATGATTCCGCGATCCCCGATCAAGCTCGCCCTGTTGGTTATCCCGGCGTTGACGCTGGGCGGGATCGTGCTGCTGCTCCTGCTGATCGTCGTGCCGCGCTCAGCGCCCATTCCCCCCCAACCGCTGGCGACGTGGCTGCCCGACAACAGCGAAACCCGCGTCGATTTCAAAGGCAGCACGACCACCAGCACCACCCGGCTCTATAACTTCGCCGCGCCGACGGCAACTCGCCTCAAACTCGACGCGACCACCCCCGGTTTCGCCTTCGCCGCCGAAATCCGCGACGCCGCCGGACAGACGGTCGCCGCCTTCACCGATAAGCTCCAGAGCGTGCAGGTCACACTGGCGGGCGATCCCGGACAGTATCAGATCGCGCTGAGTGCCGCCGACGCCCAAGCCGACGGGACGGTCGCGCTGCGGCTCGGCAGCGCCATCATCGCCCCGGCAGCGCTCGACGGCACAGCGCTGCGCGCCAACGACTGCCGCGTGACCAACGCCGCCGACGAAGTCAACGCATTGATCCGCAGCGCCCCCGCCGATCGCTACGCGGTGATCGGGCTGCTGCCGCCGGGCGCGTCGCTCCCGGTGATCGGGCGCACTGACAACGATTGGTACACCGTCGATTTCAATGAGCGGCAGGCTTGGATCACCGGAGCGGTGGTTGCCCCGGTCGGCGATTGCACCGGCGTCCCTATCGTCCACAACCCGGCGATCCCGACCGCGCCGGTCGACCCCGACGCGCTGCTGGTACAGGTCGATCGCGACGGCAGCACAACCTATCGCGACGCCATCTCGACGCCGGAAGGTGACACTCATGATCTGATCTGGGTGCGGGCGATCAATCTCTACACCGAGCCGCCCAACAACTTCCGCGAGTTCGCCTTGACGCTCAACTGCCGGGGCGAGGGTGCCGAGCACCTGCGCTGGGGCAGCGCCTACCAGCCCGATCTGCACTGCGGCGCGACGCTGGTGCTGCCCTTCATCGTCAGCAGCGCCCAACAGCCGATTGTCGTCCAGTTCGCGCCGGACAGTCCGCAAAGCTACGCTGAGTACGATCTCAGCATCCAACCGACCACTGCCGAGGGCTAGGACCTATCCGCCAGCCGGTATCGTTCAGCGAGGTAAAAATACCAGCTTGGTTGTTGACATTCGCTTATTTTTAGATTAATCTAAATTTATATTTCAATAAGCAGAAACCCAGAGAGTGTAACATGTTTCCCAGCAATCAATTCCTACTCGACCTGCTCATCGCGACGGTGGTTTTCACCATTTTAGTCGTCGGCTCGCTGCGCTGGAAGCCGCGCATCTGGCTCCACGACCTCCCGGCGGATATTCAAGCGCTGGCAGCACCCAAGACCGCCGCCGAAAAACGCCTAACGATGATCTTCGGCGTGCCGTTGATCATCCTATTTCTCGGACTGCCGCTGCTGCTCACATGGGGTTTGAAAGCCAGATTGGGGGCGGACTTCAGCTTCTTCAGCGCGTGGATCTACGTCTATGGTCTGTTCTTTGGCGTGAACCTGTGGGACTTAGTCGTGCTGGACTGGATCGGTATGTCACTGGTCGATCCGCAGCACCCGCCGATCGCCGGCACCGAGGGGGCGGCGGGCTGGCGCAACTACGCCTTTCACTTCTACGGCTTCTTGAAAGGCTGCGCGCTCGGCTTGGTTTTTGCGACCTTCGCCGCGACGGTCATCACCCTATTCGCCTGAGACAGTGTGCAAAAGCGGACGCACCCGCCCTTGACCGGGTAGGCGGCTTTCGCTATACTAACCCTCACGTGCCGAGGTAGCTCAGCTGGTAGAGCAACGCACTGAAAATGCGTGGGTCCCCGGTCCGAGTCCGGGCTTCGGCACCACAGAACCCCGACCTGTACAGGTCGGGGTTTTGCGTTGTAGCCGCCAGACATAGCCGAATTCTCTCACCTTTATGTGCAAAGGGAGCCGTTTGGCTATAATTAGGATAATTACCTTTCGGCGAAGGAGCGCGTGTGTCACACTCGAAACGCGATTTTTCCCTGCTTCTAGCGCTGCTGGCGATTGTAATCGTGACCGCCTGCACGCCAGCGACTTCCAATCCAAATACCAACAGCGTCCAACCGGTGCTACCGGAGCAAGCGACGACGCCGACAGCGCTCGTGCTCGATGCCTCATCGCTGCCGACCGACGACGCCGGTGAGCCGATCGTCGCCCGCGTCAATGACGACGTCATCACCTTGAACGAATATCAGCGCAATATCGCCCGTTATCAGCAGGAGCCACTGGCGAATCCCAACGCGATTCCGAAGATGGTGCTCGACACACTGGTCCAGCAGCGCTTGATCGAGCAGGCGGCGGCAGCGAACAACGTCGTCGTCACCACTGAAGAAGTCGATCAGGAGTTGCAAGGCTTGATGGACAGTGCGGGCGGCGCGAGCAATTGGCAGCAGTGGCTAACCGACAACCTCTACACCGAAGACGAACTGCGCGATGTGCTCCACAATACGCTGCTGACCAACCGCGTCCGCGATCACGTCACCAGCGACCTCAACGGCGACGTGGCACAGGTCCACGCCCGGCACATCTTGGTCGCCACGCAGGATCAGGCGAATCAACTGCTCGCCCGGCTGCGCGCCGGTGAAGATTTCGCGGCACTGGCGGCGAGTTACTCGCTGGACACCAGCACCAGCAGCAAGGGCGGCGACCTCGGTTGGTTCACGCAGGAAGAACTGCTCGAACCGGCGCTGGCGCAAGTCGCCTTCCAGCTTGAGCCGGGACAAGTCGCCGGTCCCGTGCAAACGTCGCTCGGTTGGCATATCATTCAAACACTGGAGCGCGGCGTCCGCCCGATTGATCCGAGCAAACTCGCCGACCTCTCGCGCACACGCTTCGAAAAATGGTTGGAAACTTTGACCATGAGCGCCAAAATAGAGACTTACCTGTAACGTCTGGGGGATTACATGGGGCAAGGAAGAGCGCAAGTCTACAATCTCATCAGCATCTTCTTTTTGGTGCTCACCATTGTTGCGATTGCGCTGGTGGCGACGCGCATGAGCGCGCCCGCACCCGTGCCGACACCGGTCGCCTTCACGCTGCCAACTTCCGCCGCGCTGCCGTCGATCACGCCGACCTTCACGCCGACCAATACGGACGTCCCGACGGCAACTGACACGCCGCTCTTGACCGACACGCCCACGATCACGTCCACCGTCACGTGGACGCTGATCCCATCGCCGACCGACACGCTCACCTTCACGCCGTCGCCAACCATCCCGACCGATACGCCGCGCCCGGAAGATACGATTCCGCCTTCGCTGACGATCACCAATACGCTGGCGGTCACGCTCACCGAGACCCCGACGATCACGCCGACGCTCAACGACTTCACGCCTCAGCCAACCGAGCCGCCGCCGTCGCCCTATCCGTTCGTCCTCAGCGACAATCAGGTGATCTACACGCTCAATTTCGCCAACACCGCTGGCTGCTCGTGGCAGGGCATCGGCGGGCAGGTCTTCGACTTGACCGGGCTGCCGCTCCAACAGATGCGCATCCACGTGTTCGGAAACGGCGTCGACGTCTACACCGCCAGCGGCTCGAACACGCTTTACGGGCTGTCCGGCTGGGAAGTGCCGCTCAACAGCAGTTTGACCGGCAACAGCTACATCGTCGAACTTCAGTCGGCACAGGGGACGGCGATCTCGCCGCAGATTACGGTGACGTTCGAAATGAACAACTGCTCCAAGAATCTGGCGCTGGTCAATTTTGAGCAGACCCGCCCGTTTTAGCCGATGAGCGACGATCCGAAAAACCCGCGCAGCCCTCAAGGGGGCGATCCCTTCGGCGACGACGATGCGCCGACGCCGGAGGAGCAGACACGCTGGCAGCGTCCCACCAATTCGCCGCGTGACCGCTTCCCGATGCTGCCCGACGAGGAACCGGAGACGGCAGCGCTGAAAGAGCCGCCGCGCCGTCCGGCTGCGCCTCCGGTCGATCCGGGGGCGAAAGACCGCACGCGCAACTTGATCACGGCGTTCTTTCTGCTGGCATCCTGCGCTCTGATCACCTACTTCGGGCTGCTGTGGCAGAATCCCTATACGTCGCTCAATCCGCTCGCGCCGCCGACGCCGCTGCCGGTCGTGATCACGGCAACCTACACGCCGACTTTCACGCTGACGCCCGCGCCCACCCTGACGCCGAGCCAGACCTATACGCCGTCGCCGATCCCGACGTTCGCGCCGTCGCTGACCTTCACGCCGATCTTCATGGAAGGCTTCAGTACGGAACAGTCACCGCTCGCGACAGCGCTTCCGCCCGACCAGCAGGGCGATTTCCCCTTCACGCTCCAGCACGACCACGTGATCTACATCACCAACCCGGACGCGCGCGGCGGCTGTAACTGGTCGAGCATCGCCGGATCGGTCATGAATTACGACGGATCGGCGCTCAACGGCTACGGCGTCCACGTCGTCGGCGAAGGCGTCGATCAGACTGTGGCGACCGGCAGCGCGCCCGGCTTCGGTCCCGGCGGCTTCGAAGTCCCGCTCGGCAGCGTCGCCCGCGATGCGCAGTTCGTCGCCCAACTGCTCGATACCGCCGGAAACCCGGCATCGCCGGTCTACACCGTCGAGACCCGCTCGGAATGCGACCTGAACATCGCCGCGCTGCGTTTCGTCGCGGTCAACCCGCCGAGCTAAACGAACTTCTATTGTGGTTTAGAAATTAGTGGAGAATTTCGATGGTAGGGGCGCACGGCGGTGCGCCCCTACGCGATCTTGTTACTGATTGGCTTCCTCTTTGAGCGCGCGCTGATAGGCTTTCCAGCCGGGGCACCACGTCGTGTGCCAGCGCCACAGCCGCGCGGAAAAGGATTTCGGTTTAGCTTCGGCTTTGGCGCGCAGCGCACAGGTCGCGCAACCCATCTCGGAAGCGGAAACGGCTTTAGCTGCCATTGCGATTCATCCTCTCATGCCCTTCGAATACGGCTTGATCGTATGCCGTCGGGCATTCGCTTGGCACGTAACAAAGATCACATACCGCGCTTGAGGTGGCTAGGTCAGGTGGCTGGTTTTAGGGTGATCAGGGGAACAATCCCCCCTCTCCCCGCCTGCGTGGGAGAGGGAGTCAAAGGGTGAGGGATGAAGTTTCTAATTCGGGAGCACCGGAAACTGACTCATCGGCGCGTAGATCGCACCGACCAGACCGGGACCCGTATGCGCGCCCAAGATCGGCGCAATCGGGCTGAGCGGCATGAACGTGCAGTTGAACATACTGTCGAACTTGTCGCGCATCAAACGAGCGCCGGCTTCGTTGTCTCCGTGCATAATCTGAACGCGCAGGTCAATTCCTGCGCCCAGCTGCTTGGCGACCAGTTCCGGCAGCATCAAGGTTGACTTCTTGAGCGAACGCACCGTCGCCTGTTGGACGTATGTCCCGCCAACTTTCTCGACGATGATGATCGGCTTGATGTCCAGCAGCGAGCCGAGCAAGCCGCTGATATGGTTGATGCGCCCGCCGTGAATCAGGTACTTGAGGGTCGCCAGTGTGAACATCATGTCGGTGCTGGCAGTGATTTGCTCCAGTAGGTTGACGATCTGCTCCCAACTCCAGCCCGCTTCGATGGCGCGGGCTGCCGCCTCGACGTGCCACCCCTCCGCCCCGGAAAGATTCTTGGTATCGTAGAGGGTGACGTTCGCTTCGGGAACCATCTGCGCGCCCAAGCGCGCCGCGTTGTAGGTTCCGCTCAAGCCAGAGGAGATGTGGATCGAGAGGATGTCGGGGTCGGTCTCGGCGAGCTTCCGGTAGATTTCGGCGAAATCGCCGGGGGAAGGCTGTGACGTGGTGGGGAAAGCTGTTCGTGCTCCCGATCAAGTGGTAAAACTCGTCGACCGAAACGTCGACGCCGCTGCGATAGGTTTTCCCATCGAGCGTAAAAGTTTGGGCAGCAACGTAGACTTTGAAATCCCGCGCTTGTTCCGGTGACCAATCCATCGCGCTGTCGGTGACGATCTGCATTAGGGTTAAGCTACTCCATATGACGTGTCGAATGCAGCATCGTAACACAAAAAGATGGGCGCAGGCTTAGGAGCACCGATCAAAGTGATGATCCGGGGCAAGAAAGATTACATCCGTTATGCGCTAGAACCGACCGGATGCGCTCAGCGCCGCCGCTTCAGCGAATCGCCTGCTCGACGGCGGCGAGGGCGTGCAGCGTGGTCGTGTCGAACACCGGGACGGGGCTGTCTTGCTGCCCGATCAGCAGCATGATCTCGGTGCAGCCGAGGATGATCCCTTCCGCCCCCTGCGCGACCAACGAGTCGATCACCCGTTTATAGACTGCGCGCGACTCGTCCTTGACGATGCCGAGCACCAATTCCTCATAGATGATGCGATGAACCTCGGCGCGTCCGGCGGTGTCCGGGATCAGCACGTCCAGCCCGAATTTCTCGCTCAGCCGCCCGCGATAGAACTCCTGCTCCATCGTGAACGCCGTCCCCAGCAAGCCGATCCGCTTGATCCCGGCTGCTTGAATCGCCTCGGCGGTCGGGTCGGCGATGTGCAGCAGCGGAATGCTGACCGCCGCCTCGATGTCGCCGGACAGCTTGTGCATCGTGTTGGTGCAGAGGACGACGAAATCCGCACCGCCGCGTTCGAGCCGCCGCGCCGCCTCCGCCATCGCCTGCCCCGCTTGATCCCACTGACCCGCCATTTGCATCTGCTCGATCTCGGCGAAATCGACCGAGAACAGGAGACACTGCGCCGAATGCAAACCGCCCAAGCGCTGCTTGATCGTCTCGTTGATCAGCCGATAGTATTCGAGTGAGGATTCCCAACTCATTCCGCCGATCATGCCAATGGTTTTCACTCTGCTGCCTCGCCTCTGTTAAATTCGTGATTTACATCCCAACGCAACTGGTCGTGAAATGATTTCCCCCACAAGTAGCGGTCTTTATCTCTTAAAGACTGATGCTGCGGTACAGCATCTTTAACAACTTGCAAATAGTATTGATATTCGCGCCACGTTTTTTCAAAGTCACGATGGATTTTTACGGGTGGACAACTCCCCAGACTTTGCAAGGCGCGGTAGTCATATATGCTGAATTCTTCAGGATACAGAACGGTGAGTACTGCGGATGCCATTGGCATCAAAAATCCCCAATCGCGAATGAGACAGCGCAGCATTGCTTTCGCTGATTCCTGCTGAGCTATCTCCTGAGTGAGTGATCGAACGGCATCTTCGAGATTAGGATAGCCTTTTGTCAATAGGCGACGAGCAATTTTAGATTTTGCGCGATTAGCTTTCCAAATTACGATACAGAAAAAGTCAAATGCCGATAGCCATCCTTGTGCTTTGAAGTGAGCGTTAACTGTAGTGAAGATATATCGTTCCAAATAGTAGTAGTCGATGTAGTCCATCTCTACCTCTCAGCCTGTGACGCGGTGGATGTCGAGCAAATCCGCCAGAATGCCGAAGCCGGTCGGCGTGCTGCCCGCGCCCGCGCCGATCAGCGTGATCTCGCCGAGCAGATCGGTCGCGTAGGTGATGGCGTTGGTCGCGCCGGCGACGTTCGCCAGCGGATGCGTCAGCGGCAAGCGCTGCGGTGTGACCGACGCGCCGTCGGGCGTGACCTCGGCGATCAGCTTCCAGCGCTCGCCCGCCGCCCGCGCCGAGGCGATGTCGTCGGGCGTAATCGCCGTGATGCCGCGCACGACCATTTCGTCGAGCGTCAGTCGCTTGCCGAACAGCGCCGACGACAGGATGATCGCTTTGCCCGCCGCGTCCCAGCCCTCGACGTCGCCCGCCGGGTCGGACTCGGCGTAGCCCATTGCCTGCGCCAGTTCCAGCGCCTCAGCGTAGGCTAAGCCACCTTCCATCTCGGTGAGGATGTAGTTGGTCGTGCCGTTGAGGATGCCGCGCGCGCTGCTGATGGTGCAGCCCGCCAGCGCTTGCTGTGCCAGCCGGATCGAGGGCGTGCCCGCCATGACCGTCGCCTCAAAGCGGAGCAGCTTGCCCGCTGCTTGCGCCTGCGCCAGCAAATCGGCGTAGGCGACGGCGACCGGACCCTTGTTGGCGAGGACGACATGCTTGCCGGTCTCAAAAGCGGCGCGGCACAGGTCAAGCGCGGGCTGCCCGTTCTGGAGATTAGTCGGGCTGGCTTCGACCAGCACGTCGGCATGAGCTTCGCGGACGAGGCGAGCGGCGTCCCAGTCGCGCCAGACCTGATCGCCGCCGGGGTAGCGGTCGAAGCGCTCGGCGCTCAGCAGCGCGTCGAGATCCAGCCCCGCCGGATCGTAGAGCGTGCCGCGCGTCCGCGTCGCCACGCCGATCAGCCGCGCCTTGAAGTCCTGCTGCTCGCGCAGGTCGTCGGCTTTATCGCGCAAAATCTCGACAAAGCCGCGCCCAACTGTCCCGAAGCCGATCAAGATGATGTCCATGCCGTCTGTCCCCTTAACGTGACGTAGGGGCGTTATATATAACGCCCCTACAACGCTTATGATCGTGCGGTAGATCAGTTATTCTACCCGATGCGCAGCGATTGCCGACAATCAGGCGGGTCGATATAATCTGCCCAATTGATGAGGATAAAGCATTCAATAAACCTCGCTATTCTTTTTTTCGTATTTCACTGGAGTTCAATGATGGTAACCGACACTTCGCTCCGTCCGGGTCCGAAAGGACAGGCGATTATCGCGCGCGACGACAAGCTGATGTCCGGCTCGTCCGTGCCGCGCTATCCGTTTGTGATGGATCACGGATCAGGGGCGCGCGTCTGGGACGTGGATGGCAACGAATACATCGATTTCGCCGCCGGAATCGCCACGACCTCGACCGGGCACAGTCACCCGGCAGTCGTCAAAGCGATCACGGATCAGGCGCAGAAATTTCTGCACATCGCCGGGACGGACTATTACTACGACATTCAGGTGCGGCTCGCCGAGAAATTGGCGGAGATCGCCCCGTTCAGTGAAGACGCCCGCGTCTTTCTGGCAAATTCGGGCGCGGAGACGGTCGAGGCGGCGGTCAAGATGGCGCGCTGGGTCACGGGACGCCAGCACATTATCGCCTTCTTCGGCGCATTTCACGGGCGGACGATGGGCGCGCTCTCGCTGACCGCCAGCAAGGTCGTCCAGCGCGACGGCTTCTTCCCGCTGATCCCCGGCGTCTATCACATCCCTTACAACAATCCCTATCGCTGTATGCACGGGCGCGAGCAAGCCGCTTGCGAAGCTCACTGCATGTGCGCCGACTACCTCGAAGACGTGGTCTTCAAGCGCATCTTCCCCGGCGATTCGGTCGCGGCGATCGTCCTCGAACCGATTCAGGGCGAGGGCGGCTACCTGATGCCGGACAGCCGCTTCGTCCAACAGCTGCGCGCTATCGCCGACAAGTACGGCATCATGCTGATCGCCGACGAGGTGCAGAGCGGTATGGGACGCACCGGCAAGTGGTGGGCAATCGAGCATCACGACGTCGAGCCGGACATCGTCTGCTCGGCGAAGGGCATCGCCAGCGGGATGCCGCTGGGCGCGATCATCGCCAAACAGCACATCATGGCGTGGCCCCCCGGCGCGCACGGCTCGACCTTCGGCGGCAATCCGGTTTCGTGCGCGGCAGCGCTGGCGACCATCGACTTGATCGAGCACGGCTACATGCAGAACGCCGCCGAGCAGGGCGAATACCTGCTCGACGCGCTGGAAGAACTGCGGACCAATCACCCGTCAATGCGCTACGGGCGGATCGCCGGCAAGGGCTTGATGATCGGCGCGGAGTTGGTGCTCGATGAAGCGCGGACGCCCGCCAAAGCCGTCCGTAACGGACTGGAACGGCACGCCATCGATAACGGACTGCTGGTCTTGGGCGCGGGCGAGAGCACGATCCGCTTCTGCCCGCCGTTGATGATCGAACGCGCGACGCTCGACGAAGGGCTGCAACTGTTCGACCAATCGCTGACGCAAGCCGAACAGGACGCAGGATTGCTGTAAAAACAGTACTGAGTACCGAGTACTGAGTGCTGAGTAAAAGCTCTCCATAAGCATGTAGGGGCGCACGGCTGTGCGCCCCGTTGATTGATGCGGAGATGAGCCATGCCCAAAAGTCTATTCACGGCTGATGAACGCAAAGCTGTTACCGCGATGGCGAAAGACATGGGTTACAGCAGTCTACGCGCGTATCTGCGTTAGTTGGTCGAATGGGACGCAAAGAACCACAACAGACCCGCACCACTAAACGATGATGAGCTAGAACATCCCTTTGAGAGTTTCCGCCGTGCATGGGGCGAAGCCATGCGCGGCGAAAGTATGAGTCTTGAGGAATTCCGGCAAGCAATGGAAGAAGACAGCGATTAGAGTTATCCCCCTGCTTTCACCCCTGACCGTCGTATAATCAGAATAGTCGTCAACCCAAAACGCAACTTCTGCGTCAGCAGTGCGTATAGAGTTACACAAGCCACGCACATCAAGCGGGTGCGCACTCGCGGCTGGCGCAATGGCTGCTGTTGGAGAAAGTGATTTCGTGTCTACACCCGACCCGGTAGTCCTTGAATGGGTACAAGCCGCGCTGGAGGGCGATCAGGACGCATTCGCGGAACTGGTCTACACCTACCAAGACTCGGTCTATAACCTGTGCTACCGCATGTTGTCCGAACGTACCGAAGCGGAAGATGCGGCGCAGGAGGCGTTTTTGCGTGCCTATTTGAATCTTCAGCGTTATGACCCGGCGCGCTCGTTTAAAACGTGGCTGCTGACGATCGCCTCGAATCACTGCATCGACCGGCTGCGCCGCCGCCGGATGACGTGGCTCTCGATTGACGATCCGCTGCCAAACCTGACGCTCAGCAGCGACGAACCGGAACCGGAAGACGAGTCGATCCGTCACGAGCAAAGCGCCGCGCTCCAGTCCATTTTGAACGAACTCAACCCGGACTACCGCGCGGCGGTGGTTTTGCGTTATTGGTACGACTTTTCTTACAGCGAGATCGCCGACGTACTGGACACGACCGAAAGCGCGATCAAGAGCCGGTTGTTCCGCGCGCGGCAGCTCCTCGCTGAAAAAATCAATCCCAAGACGGCATCCAGCGCGATAACGCCGTTACTGGAGAATGCGTGATGTCACGACAAAACCGACTGATGCAGGAAGCACTCGATAAAAATCTCCCGGCGGAGGTTTTGAACGAACTGTACGCGCAGATCGATCAATCACCCGCCGATGCCGACGAGTTCAGCCGGCTCAAGCAGGTGGATCGGATGCTGCGCACCGCACCCTACGAGCGCGCGCCACAAGGCTTGGCGCTCAAGATCATGGCGCGGCTGGCGGAAGGCTTGCAGCCGGAGCTGCTCACGCGCTCATCCGGGCTGGCGCTAGCGATTGGCTTGGCGGTGATCGCGCTGGTACTCGCGCCGCTGCTGGCGGGGATCGGCTGGCTGATCCTGAACGTGATCGGCAGCGCTTCGGCGCTGACCGCGCTGATCACGCAGGTGGTCAACCTGCTGGCGCTGGTGCTGAATTCGCTCGACAGCTTAGTCCAGAATGCGCAGCAAATGCTCCAGACTTATCCCGAAGTGCCCGCGTTGATGCTCACGCTGATCCCGATCGCCTTGTTCTGGTTGGTACGGTTTGCGTGGCAAAACCGGGAAGAACTTTAGGGCAGGAGAACGTCATGCGTAGCCGCCGTAATGTCTTAATCTTTGGCGCAGCGGTCATCGTCGTGCTGGTGCTCACCACACTGGCGCGCCAGATCGTCGCCGGGCGCGACGTGGTCGACGAAAACAACATCATCGCCCAAGAAGACTATCGCCTTAACGACACGCACAGCGGCGATCTGGTCGTCTTCGGCAGCAACATCAACTTGGCTGAAACCAGCCACGTCACCGGCAGCGCCGCGTTCGTCGGCGACACCGTGCGCGCCAGCGGACAAATCGGCGGCGATTTGACGGCGGTCGGCTCGACGCTGCTGATCGATCCAAGCGCTCACATCGCCGGGCAAGCCAGCCTCGTCGGGAAGAATATCACGCTCGGCGGGCAGATCGACGGCGACCTGTACGTCAGCGGCGAAACGCTCACCATCCTGCCCGACACGCAAATCAACGGGACGCTGAACGCCTGCTTCCAGTCGATCAAGGATGGTCGCGCGAATCCCGGCGACCTGAGCTGCAATCACGAGAACTTCGCGCCCTTCACGGCGCTGATCGCGCTGCGGAACTCGGCGGTGCGCGATACCGCCGGAGCCATGATCCAGCTCAGCCCGGTGAGCGCGCTGGTGCTGGCGGTCTTCGGCACAGTGCTCCTCGCCGGAGCGTCGATGCTGGCGGTGACGCTGTTCCCGCGCCAGATCAGCCACATCGAGGAAGCGCTGCGCGCCCGTCCGCGCGGCTTTGGCGGCGTCGGGATCGCCGTCTACGTGCTGGGGATCGGCTTGTTCTTGGTGCTGATCTTCGCGCTGGCGGTCGTGCCGCCGCTCGGCTTGCTGCTGATTCCGCTGTTCTTGATCGTCGGCTTGCTGCTGGGCATCCTCAGCCTCGCCGGACTGATCACGCTGGCATTGATGCTGGGTGACCGGGTCCTGCGTCGCCGCTCGGCTCGAATGGGCACACCGCCGCTGATCGCCGCGCTGGTCGGCAGCGTCATCATCTCGGTGCTGCTGGCAGGGATCGCGCTGCTGCCGTTCGGTTTCGTCTTGAGCTTCCTCGCCCTCAACGTCCTGAACGTGGGCGGCTTGGGCGCGGCGCTGTTCACGCGCGCCGGAACTCGCCCCCTGCGCCGGAGCTATTTCGTCACGGGCTAGCTGATAGCTATCAGCAGTCAGCTATCAGCTAAAGCCAAACCTATTCGGTTAAACCGGGCAGACCCAGCCAGCCCACAATCGCCATCTGCCCCGACTGGCTCAGGCTAAACTGCTCACCCGACTTGCTTTTAGCTGACGGCTGAAAGCTGATCGCTAACCGCTAATTTGCAACCTTTTCGGCGTTTGCGGCGTCTAACATCTGTAGAACGGAAAGGATGGTTAACCATGCGCCGCTCCATCGTTCCTCTGCTGTTGTTGATCGCCCTGCTGCTCGCGGCAGGCTGCGGTCAAGCGCTACCTGAGTCACGGGCGATCGCGCTCGACGAGCCAACGCTGCCGCCGACCGTCGTCACCGCCGTCACCGATAGTCACACGCTGACCGATGCGCTCCGCGCCACTGGTGCGGTCGTCGTTTCCGAAGGCACCGTTTCCCAGCGCTTTCTACGCGGCGACGGCGTGATCCTGCGCGTGAACAGCCAGCGCGTGCAAGTCTACGAGTATGCTGACGATAGCGCCGCCCGCGCCGACGCCGCCCGCTTCTCGTCAGATGGGGCATGGATCAGCGGCGACATCGGGACGACGCTGGTCAACTGGATCGCTACGCCGCATCTCTACCGCGCCGACCGGGTGATCGCGGTCTACGTCGGCGACGACAACCCGACTTTGACGCTGCTGGAAACCGTGCTCGGCGCGCCGTTCGCCGGGGGCGCGAATCCGTATCACACCCGGCTGCCGGTCGAAAGCTGAAACGTGCAGCTTTTGCCCCTGCATGATGTATTTCCCCTCACCCTGCTTGCTGCCGCAAGCCGTCCCTCTCCCACGTAAACGGGGCGAGGGACAAATCCGGCGTTTTCCCCCTCTCTCCGCCTGCGTGGGAGAGGGGGTTAGGGGGTGAGGGGTTAAACAACGAGCAGCACTCGTTTGAAACCTGCCCCTACATGGTACGTTTGGATGCTGGCTTAGCCCTGACCGAGCGAGATTATCTGCTATAATCGTCTCGTTACGTAAACAGCCACTAACCAGCGATTATGTCCCTGATTTCTGCAAACAATCTCGCCAAAGAATTTGGTCCTGACGAAATCTTCAGCGGCGTCACGATTGACGTCCCCTACGGCGCGCGGATCGCGCTGGTCGGTCCCAACGGGGCGGGCAAGACGACGCTGCTCAACCTGATCGTCGGGCTGGACCTGCCCAGCGACGGGCTGATCACACGGGCGCGCGACCTGCGGATCGGCTTTCTGCCGCAGCGCCCGGAACTGCGCGGCTATCACAGCGTCTGGCAGGAGATGCTGACCGCCTTCGAAGCCCTGCGCGAGCAGGAAAAAGAACTCAACCAACTCGAGCACGAACTCGCCGACGGCGACGAGGCGACGCTCGCGCACTACGGCGAGCTGCAAGAACGCTTCGAACTCGCCGGTGGCTACACCTACGAGCAGCGGATGCGCACCGTCCTGCATGGCTTGGGCTTCAAGCCGGAGGACTACGAGCGCCCGCTCAACCAGCTTTCCGGCGGACAAAAGACGCGCGTCCTGCTCGGTCGGCTGCTGCTGGAAGCACCCGACGTGCTGGCGCTCGACGAGCCGACCAACCACCTCGACATCGAAGCGATCGAGTGGCTCGAAGGCTTCCTCAACGACTTCACCGGCGCGGTGGTGGTCGTCAGCCACGACCGTTACTTCATGGATGCCGTCGCCCGCACCGTCTGGGAACTCGACTTCGGCACGCTGGAGACGTATCGCGGCAATTACAGCCACTACCTCACCCAGCGCGAGGAACGCCACGAGCGGCTGCTCAAAGAATACGAATCACAGCAGGCGTTCATCGCCAAAGAGGAAGAATACATCCGCCGCAACCTCGCCGGACAGAACACCAAACAGGCGCAGGGACGGCGCACGCGGCTTGAGCGGCTCAAGCGCGACCAACTGATCACCCGCCCGCGCGACCGCCAAACCATGAATCTGCACATCAATGCCGGGCTGCGCAGCGGCGACAAAGTATTGGAGACCCAGCAGTTAGTCGTCGGCTACGACGAGCCACTGTTTCAGGCACCGGACATCGTGCTGATGCGCGGCGAAGTCGCGGCGCTGATCGGACCCAACGGCGCGGGCAAAAGCACCTTCGTCAAGACGGTGATCGGTCAACTGGATCCACTCGGCGGCATGGCAAAACTGGGCGCGTCGGTGCAGATCGGCTACTTTGCGCAGGCGCACGAACTGCTCAACGAAGATAACAGCATCCTCGACGAGATCCTGACGGTCAAATCGATGGGCTTGACCGAGGCGCGAACGTATCTCGGTCAGTTCATGTTCAGCGGCGATGACGTCTTCCGTCCGATCCGCTACCTCTCCGGCGGCGAGCGCGGGCGCGTCGCGCTGGCGAAACTGGCGCTCGGCGGCGCGAACTTTCTGCTGCTCGACGAGCCAACCAATCACCTTGACATCGAAAGTCAGGAGATTTTGCAGGACGTGCTGGCGAGCTTCGCCGGGACGATCCTGCTGGTCAGCCACGACCGCTACCTGATCGACGCGCTGGCGACCCAGATTTGGGCGGTCAGCCCCGGCGATCTCGACGTGTTCAAGGGGACATATCAGGACTATCTGGCGGCGCGAACGGCGGCGCGACAAGCGGCGGCGCTCGCTGCCGAGCAGGAGCGCGAGCAAGCGCAAGCGAAGCGCAACGGCTCCGGGGCAGCCAAATATGCAGAAAAGAAACACGGGCTGACGCCGCGCCAGCTTCAGCAGCGGATCGAGGAACTCGAAGCGCTGATCCCGCAGTTGGAAACACGGCTGGAGGAGATCAGCACCGAGATCGGCGTCGCCAGCACTGCCGCCGATTCGGATCGCGTGCGGACGCTCGGCACCGCCTACACCGACACCGAAACTGAGTTACACGCGACGATGGCGGAGTGGGAACGTCTGTTGGACTAAAGCCGAGTGGCAAAGTCCCCGCTTTTTTCTACAATATCCCTACGCATCGACGAATACGATCGGTGACGATCATCCGTCACCCGTGAGGAGCAGGTCATGGCAGTGAAGTCAGCCGACTGGCTAAACGCAATCCCGGCAGCGATCTTGCTTCAGCAAGGCGACCGGATCGTTTTTGCCAACACTGCCGCCGCTGATCTGATCGGCTGCTCCGCCGACGACCTCGCGGGAGTGCCGGTCGCGGACGTGTGGGAGCCGCTGAGCACCAGCGAGTCGATGGTGTGGCTCAAGCGCGCAGCGAGCAGCCCGCTAGCCGTCAGCATGACCGTCGCCGACGTCGACCACGAGGGTCAAACCGGCACACCTGATCACCCTACAGCCGATCAAAATGGACGCCGCGCGCGCCGCCATCGAAGACAGTGCTGAGAGTTTCTATCTGTTTCAGTGCCTCCGCGATGCCGCCGGCAGCCTCACCGATTTGATCTTCATCGACGCCAATGCGCGGGGTTTCTCGCAAGCGATCAACCCACCCGACCGGCTGATCGGCAGCAGCCTACAGCAAGCGCTGGCGAGTCAGGGGCAGCAAGCGCTCTACGATCGTCTGATCGGCATTGTCGAGCAGGGCAAAATCTATCGCAGCGAGCGGCACGAACAGCAGCAGGAAGACAAAACCGGCTGGTTCTATTCGCAAATCATCCCGATGGGTGAGCAGGTCGCCATCTTCCAGCGCGACATCACGCCCCGGAAGGAGACCGAAGCCACCGTCGAGAAGCTGGCGGAAGAAATCGAACAGCAGGTGCGAATGCTCGACGAGATCCTCTCGGCGACGCCCGACGCTTTCATCCTGTTCGACCGGGAAGGGCATTATCTCTACGTCAACCGGCAAGGTCTCACCGATTCCGGTTTGACCACCGAGCAGGTCACGGGGAAAACGTGGCGCGAACTTGGCTTTCCCGAAGAAGTCGGGCTGATCTTCGATCAGCGGCGCGAGCACGTCTTCCAGACCGGCGAGCTGATCGCCTACGAGGAGCAGTTCCCGACGCTGACCGGCTTACACGATTTCTCGACGACCCTCACGCCGATCCACAACAAGGACGGCGAGGTCATCCTCGTGCTCAACACCATCCGCGACATCACCGAGCGGAAAACGTCCGAGGCGGAACTCCGCAAGCTGGCGACCGAACTCGAACAGCAAACGCGCGTCCTCGACGCGGTGCTCTCGACGACGCCGGACTCGTTCCTGATGTTCGACCAGAACAGCAAATTCCTCTACGCCAGCCCCTCGGCGCTGAAAAACACCAGCCTTCAGCCAGAGCAGGTGATCGGCAAGACGTGGCGCGAACTCGGCTTCCCCGGCGATAATGGCGAGCGCGCCGAAGCTGAGGTGAAGCACGTCTTCGAAACCGGGATCAGCGTTACGCTGGAGGAATCCTTCCCGACGGTGCAAGGCTTGCGCAACTTCGAGAGCATTTTCACGCCGGTGCGCGACGACAACGGGCAGATTAGCGCCGTCGTCGTCACCAGCCGCGACATCACCGAGCGAAAAAACGCCGAAGAAGCCCTGCGCGAAAGCCAGCGCCTGTTCACCTCGATTTACGAGTCGGCGCTGGTCGGCATCAGCGTAATCGACCAGAACGGCTTGTTCGCGCAGGTCAACCACACCTACTGTCAAATCTACGGCTACAGCGCCGACGAATTGATCGGCAAGCACTTCAATCTGGTCTTTCCGCCGGAAGAACGCCAGCGCGCTCAAGCGATGCACGAAATCGTCATGCGCGGCGAAGCCCAAAGCGAAACCATGCTCGAATGGACGGTGGTGCGCAAGGACGGCACCGCCTTCGAGGTCAGTGCCTATAACAGCCTGCTGATTCAGGACAACGGCGACCGTTTTCGCGTCGTGGTGATCATCGACGTGAGCGAGAACCGCCGCGCTCAGCGCGCCCTCGAAGCGAGCGAGCAGCGCTTGATGAGCATCCTCAGCTCGATGCAGGATGCGGTCTGGTCGGTCCAGCCGGGGACGCATGAACTCGTCTACGTCAACCCGACCATCGAGACGTTTACGGGCTACTCGCCCGCCGACATCTTGACCAATCATCGACTGCTGATCGACATCGTTCATCCGGATGACCGGGAGGCGTTCGCGGCGCAGTTGGACGATGCCTTGTACGAGGATCGCATCGACACCGATTACCGCATTGTGCGGCGCGACGGCGCGCTGCGCTGGGTGCATAATCGCTTCTGGCTGGTGCGCGACTCGCTGGATAACCCGCTGCGGATCGACGGCATCATGACCGACATCACCGACCGCCGCCAAGCAGCGGATCACTCCATGCAGTTGGCGCTCGAGCGGGAGCGCGTGAAAATCCTCTCCGAGTTTGTGCGCGACGCCTCGCACGAGTTCAGGACGCCGCTCTCGGTGATCAACACGCGCTTGTATTTGATGGAAAAAGTCAAAGCTCCGGAAAAACAGAGTGGTTACATCGAGGGCATCAAGGAGCAAACCGAGCGGATCTTGCAGCTCGTCGAGTCGCTGATCACGATGTCCCGGCTCGACAGCCTATCGGATACGACGCTCGAAGCGATTGACGTCAATCACCTGCTGACGGCGATGAGCCTGAACATCGAGGCGTCAGCGCAGCACAAAGAGATCACGTTTACGCTCGAACTCGCCTCTGAGCCGTATCGCATTTGGGGCGATATGGAAGAACTGATGACGATGTTCAAAGCCGTGCTCGACAACGCCGTGACCTATACCGCCGAAGGCGGCGAGGTCAGCGTCCGCTGCTATCCGCTGAGCGATCATGAGATCGCCGTCGACGTGCGCGACACCGGCGTCGGCATCAGCGCCGAGGACCTGCCGCGCATCTTCGACCGCTTCTACCGCGCCGATCAAGCCCGGAGCGTGCGTGGCTTCGGCTTAGGCTTGACCATCGCCCGCAAGATCGCCGAGCGACACGGCGGGCGAATCGAAGTCGAGAGCGAACTCGGTCGTGGGAGTTGTTTCCGGCTGATCTTCCCGTGCGACCGAGCCTATCTGCCGCCGCGACCGTAAGTGAGCCTGATCGCGCCGCTTAGTGCACGGAACGCTGGTGGCGAATCGCGTAACCGGAGAGCGGTTTGCCCACCAGCGGCGCGATCAAACAGACGTCGAGCAGCCCCGCCGACAGCGGCACGAGACCGATCACCGCGACGACCAGCCCCAACGATTCCTTAACGACCAGCAGCCCGATCACGATCAAAACTAACCCGACAGCGATACGCAAATTCCGACCCGCAATACTTGCCAGAAATTCGATCATGAGATTATCCCCGAAAATATTTGGTAACTCTATCATGCCACCAAGTTGGCGAATTGATCGCGCGCAGGCGGAGATCGGGGAAATAGATCACGCCGGGAGAATGAGCATCGTCACGCCGAGGGAGGATCACGGGGGTGTAGGGGCGCAGCGCGCCGGTACTGGCGCAAAACACCGTGGTTACGCCATTCATTACAAACCTCACCCCTAAATCCCCTCTCCATGCATGGAGAGGGGACTTAAAAGCCCGTTTTGACCTGTTCTGTTCCCCCTCTCCACGACGTGGAGAGGGGGTCAGGGGGTGAGGTAAAGTTAGAAACTGGTTACCACGCTATCGTGTGGTGATAACAGCGCGCTGCGCCCCTACGTCATCAACGACGTTCTAGCGCACCACAAACGTGTCTTTGAGCAGATCGGCGTCGCGGGACGACGACCCAACCATGACCTCGAAGTCGCCCGGCTCGACCACCCACGCGCCGCTCGCATCAACCAGCGCCAACTGATCGTAAGGCACGCTGAGCGCCACCGTTTTCTGCTCACCCGGTTCCAACTCGATCCGCGCGAACGCCTTCAACTCCTTGATCGGCGTGGTCAGCGACGAGTACAGGTCATGGGTGTAAAGCTGCACGACTTCAACCCCCGCGCGTGATCCGGTGTTCTTGACCGTGACCTCGACCTGCAAGGCTTCAGCTTTGCCCAGCGACTTGGTCAGCACGCGCAGATCGCTGTAAGCGAAGCTGGTATAGCTCAAGCCGAAGCCGAAGGCGTAGAGCGGATCTTCGGGCATATCGACGTATTTCTTGACGTGCCAGCCGGGGATTTGATCGTAGTAGACCGGCTGCTGACCGACGTGGTGCGGGAACGAGATCGTCAGCTTCGCGCCGGGGTTGCGATCGCCGAACAGGATGCTGGCGAGCGCTGTCCCGCCGAGCGAACCGGGATTCCACGCCTCGACCACTGCCGGGACGTGCTCGGCGATCCACGGCACGCTGAGCGGCTTGCTGTTGATCAGCACGACCACCGTTGGCGTCCCGGTGGCGACCACCGCTTCGACCAAGCGCTGCTGTGAGCCGGAAAGATCGAGATTCGCGCGGTCGAGCCGCTCGCCGGTGTTGCCGCGATTATCGCCGACCGCCACGATCGCGACGTCAGCACCGCGCGCCAGCGTGACCGCCGCGTCAATCGCTTCGTCGGTCGGGTCGATCACGTCGCAGCCACGGGCGTAATCGACCTGACAATCCGCGCCCGCCCGCGCCCGGATGCCGTCTAGCAGCGTGACCGTACTCGCACGTGGGCGATCCGCACCATTCGAAGCACCGCGCTGTTCCCACGAGACCCAGTCGCCCAACTGCGCTTTCACGTCGTCGGCATTGGGACCGATCACCGCGATCTTGTTCAGATCGCCGCGCAGAGGCAGTAGATCGCCCGCGTTCTTGAGCAGCACAATCGACTGGCAGGCGGCTTCCAGCGCCGCGTCGCGATGCTCGGCGCAGCCGACGACGGTTTCGATCCCGGACAGATCGAGGTGGCGGTTGGCATCAAACAAGCCGAGTTCGAATTTCACTTTGAGAATCCGGCGGCAGGCTTCGTCGATCAGCGCGAGATCGAGGCTGCCATCCCGCGCGGCTGCCAGCGCGGCGTCGTAGAAGGCGGGCGTCTGCATCGCCATGTCGTTGCCCGCCGCGACTGCCGCTTGCGCCGCTTCCTCCATCGTCGCGCAGACCCGCTGCAGTTCGTGCAGATAGCCGACGTTGTTGTAGTCGGAGACGACGAAGCCCTCGAAACCCCACTCGCCGCGCAGAACGTCGGTCAGCAGCCAGTGATTCGCCGTGCAGGGGATGCCGTCGATGGCGTGGTAGCCCGCCATGAAGCGTCGCGCAGCCCGCATCGCTGGCAGCGCGAAACGGCTTGAGGAAGATCGAGCGCATCCGCCGCCGCGACAGATCGGCTTCCGAGGCATCGCGCCCGCCCTGCGTCTCCGAGTAACCGGCGTAGTGCTTGGCACAGGCGGCAATGGCGTCAGGGGCGCTCAGGTCGTCGGTCTGATAGCCACGCACCAGCGCCGCACCGAGCACGCCGTTCAAGTAAGCATCTTCGCCAAAGGTCTCGTCGACACGCCCCCAACGTAGATCGCGGGCGGTGTCGAGCATCGGCGAAAAGGTCCAGCGCACGCCGGTCGCGGCGGTCTCGACGGCGGTCGCGCGCCCGACCTGCCGCACCAGTTCCTCGTTCCACGACCCGGCAAGCGCCAACTGGGTCGGAAAGACGGTGCTGCCGTGCCAGAAGCCGTGCCCGTGAATGGCATCGATGCCGAACAAGATCGGAATGCCGAGCCGGGTTTGCTCGGCTTTCGCCTGCAGTTCGTCGGTGATGCTGCCGAGCAGGTTGAAGATGCTGCCGATATTCGGATTGTCCTCCCAATGCTCGATGCCCGTTCGTCCATCCAACTGGGTCAACTGACCGATCTTCTCCTCCAGCGTCATCCGCGCAATCAAGTCGTCGACGCGCGCTTTGACGGAGAGGTTCGGGTTTTTATAGGCGGGTACTTCGCTCATCGCTGTCTCTCTTGCTGTGTATGGTGAGAATAAGCTCGATTTCAAACGGGGCTGCCAGCCCCAAATCGAGGCGGTTCCGGCGGCTGCTCCGACCAAATCCGGGTCAATATTACAGCGAGGCGTTGAAGACGCCAACTCCGTGCGGAGGAAAATGATTTAACGCAAAGACGCAAAGGGGAAAAGAAAGGCGCAAAGGTGGGGCACGGGGCGTGCGCCTCGCTGACCTCACCCCGCTGCGCGGCTGACCTGCGGTCAGCTTCGCTTAGCTCCCCCTCTCCATTGCATGGCTGAGGGCACGACAGTTTTTCAGATTAAGGTTTGTTTCCCCCTCGATCCGTAGTTTTCTCCCCTCTCCCCGCCTGCGTGGGAGAGGGGTCGGGGGTGAGGGGTGAGAGAAAAACTCGCCACAACTAACCTAACTCCCCCAAAGTGTCGTCCGGTCAGATTGCATGGAGAGGGGGCTGGGGGTGAGGTTTCGCACTCACGCCCGGAAGATGCTGCGGGCGAAGAACCAGAGATTCGCCGGACGCTCGGCGAGCCGCCGCATGAAATAGGGATACCACGCCTCGCCGAACGGCACGTAAATCCGCACCTGATACCCGGCGGCGGCGAGTTCGGTCTGGCGCTGCGAGCGGATGCCGTAGAGCATCTGGAACTCGTAGCGATCCGGCGGGAGCTTGCGCTCGCGGGCAGCCGCTTCGCCGGCGGCGATCAGCGCTTCGTCGTGGGTGGCGATCTGCAACAGCGCGGGGGGCGGCGCGTCGAGGTAGGCGCGCATCAGCGCGATGTAATTCGCATCGACGTCAGCTTTGGCAGGGAAAGCAACTTCCGGCGGTTCGAGGTAGGCACCTTTGACCAAGCGAATGGTCGCGCCTTCGGCGGCGAGCGCTTGCATATCGGCTTCGGAGCGATAGAGGTAGGCTTGAATCACGGTACCGAGGTCGTCGAAACCGGAGTCGCGCAGCGCCCGGTAGATACGCAGGGTTGTATCGACATAGGCGCTGCTCTCCATGTCGATGGTCACCGGGACCTGATGCTGCTGCGCGTCGCCGAGGATCGTGCGGACGTTGTTGAAGCATAACGTCTCGTCGATGTCCAAGCCGAGGTGGGTCAGCTTGAGCGAAATGCTCGCCTTCAACCCATCTTGGGCGATGCGTGCCAGCAGTCCGCGATAAGCGGCGACGACGGCTTGCGTATCAGCGGCGCTGGCGACACTTTCGCCCAAGTAGTCGAGTGTGACCAGCAGCCCTTGATCGTTGAGCGCGCGCGTCGCGGCAGCGGCTTCATCGAGCGTCTCACCGGCGATGAAACGGCGGGCAGCCCGCCGCGCTAATCCCATTTGGGTGACGATTCCTCGCGCCCACGCTGCCGCTGAAAGGTAGAGCAGAAACCGCCTGATCATGCTTTTATGGCTCCTTAAAGCCCTAGCAAAAAGCGCAATCCCACAAACAAGAGAAACACACCGTAGAGCCGCTTGACCGTCGCCGAAGGCAGCCCAATGGCGATCTTCGCGCCGACCAGCGCTCCGAACAGCAGCCCGACGGCGACCAGCGCCGCCGCACCGACGTTGAGGATACCGTGATTGTAATCGTTGATCACCGCGCCGATGGTCGTCGGCGGCAGCAGCGCGCCCAACGACGTGCCGACCGCGATCTTCTGGTCGAAGTGCAGCAGCCCGACCAGCACCGGGACGATCACGATGCCACCGCCGACGCCGAATAAGCCGGAGATGACCCCCGCGCCCAAGCCGACCGTCAGCAGCAGATACCACGCCGAGATCGGTCACCGGGTCTTGAACGACCGACGGCGGCACCAGCTTGAGCCATTTACGCGGTTCGATGAAGCGCCACGCCGCATAGATCAGAAACGCGCCGTAGAGTACTTTCAAGCCGCCGATGCTCAGGGCATCTCGAAGCTGCCCACCGAACGCCGCCCCGACGAACAGTCCGGCGGCGACCAGCACCGAAGTCCTGACCTTTAGCAGTCCGGCGCGGTAGTAGGTGATCACGGCGAGGATGGCGACCGGCATCATCAGCGCGCCGAGCGACGTCGCGATCGCCTGATCGAGTTCGAAATGCAGGAACGACAGCGCCGCCAGCACCGGAACGATCACCACGCCGCCGCCGATGCCGAACATGCCGGAAAGGACGCCTGCAAACAGTCCAATGATCAAGAAAACGATGGCAAAATCCGGCATGGAGAACTCCTAAGTTAAAGGTCAAAAACTCCGCAAGTGTAACAAATTGCTGGCGAGAAGTGGATATAGACGGTTCGCTTAGGTGACAAGCGTCAGCCAAGGAGACGCTTTCCGACACGTCCACGCCAGCAGCAAGCAGAGCCGAAGCGCCGGGCAGGCAAGCGATTTTTATGCGTATAATGAGGCGGCGCACAAAATAGATCAAAGGAAGCGCTTTTGCAAGCAACACCCGATCAGTACCCGAATTATCACTTTCTGCTGATTTCGCCCAACCTCGGCGCGGAATGGCTGTTCGACGCTGCCCGCATCTACTGGGATCGCTATCGCCCGACGATTATCAGCGACTTCAACTTCGTCCTGCTGATCCCGCGCGCGCAGACTGTCGCCGTCACCGTGATCGCACGGCGCGATACGGCGGCGAATTTCGGTGTCGAACTGGCGCAAGCCAACCCGGACGCCTACTTCGACCCGGTCGTCAACGACCTGTTCGACGACACCAAGCAGACCCTCGACGAACGCGCCCGCTTGGGTCAGCCCTTCGGCGTGCCGCTGGCACAGCCGACGGCGACGATCAACCCGAACCCGGTCTTCATCCCCACACCGCGCTTGCAACCGACGCGCCCGCCCGCCGGGTTCGTGACCGAAGCACCACCGCCGACAGCAGCACCGCCCACCGCCGAACCTTCCGCCGACGAACCGACGCCGCTGCGCCCCACACCCGGATCGGTGGTCGGGGGCTAGCCGGGAGACTCTTACTGTTCACGCGAATCAGCTATGCTATAATCGGCAAATATCTTTGGTAGCCGGAGCGATACTGCCTGCGGGTGGTGAAGGTAATGCCATGCAGACTGCAAAAAAAACGTCCGCCTTTGCGGGCGAGCAGCGGCGGCTGACGCTGAGCGTCATCATCCCCTGTTACAACGAGCTGACGACCATCGAGCCGGTCTTGAACCGGGTCGAGGAAGTTGGGCTGGCACAAGAAATTGTGATCGTGGACGACGGCTCGACCGATGGCACGCGCGATCTGCTGCATCAGATCGAGGCACAGGAGCGCCCGAACATCCGCATTTTCTATCACGAGCAGAACATGGGCAAAGGTGCCGCGCTCGTGACCGGCTTCAAGCACGCGACCAGCGACGTTTTCCTGATTCAGGACGCGGACCTCGAATACGATCCGCGCGAATACCCGACGCTGCTCAAGCCGCTGGAAGAAGGAATCGCCAAGGTGGTCTACGGGTCGCGCTTCCTCGGCGGTCCGCGCAAGGCGATGAACTTCTGGAACATGGTCGCCAACAAAATCCTGACGCTGACGACCAACATCCTCTACAACGCCATCCTCAGCGACATGGAAACCTGCTACAAGGTCTTTCGCTCTGAAGTCGTCAGCGACATGAAGATTCACGCGCACGGCTTCGACTTCGAGCCGGAGTTCACGGCGAAGGTGCTCAAGCAGGGGATTCGGATCTACGAGGTGCCAATCTCTTACAACGGGCGTGAGTGGACGGAAGGCAAGAAGATCAGTTGGACCGACGGTCCGATTGCCCTGTGGACACTGATCAAGTACCGCGTCGTCGATTAAGTGGGTTCGTGAATGTTTGTAGGGGCGTTATATATAACGCCCCTACGGACGGTCTCGTAGGGGCACAGCGCTGTGCCCTTTTTCATTTCCGCGAATTGTTTCTAGTGCCGCTGATCCCACAACTGCCGGGTGATCTGGGCGTGACCGAGGTGCAGCGCCGTGTGGTCGAGCGCGTGCAGCAGTGCCGACCCGATAGTCGTCTCCTGCGTGCCGCCCATCGGGTGATTGTAGCTGATCGTTTTGCCCAAGTCCGCCACACTTAAGCGTTCCAGCGCTCCCTTAACGTAGGTTTCGAGCGTCGCAAACCGCGCCTTCAGTTCGTCACTGCTCAAGCCCTTCGCTTTGAATTCCTCGCTGCGCTGGCGACCCGACGGCTCGCCGAGCGGCACGTCACCGATCCAGTAGCGCGCCGACGCCGTCACGTGAACGACCAGAATAACGAACGAGTTCATCTCCTCGCCGGGAATCCAGTCAAGCGCCTCGGCAGGCAGTCCGTCGAAGCTCGCCACGAAATCCTTGTCCAGTGTTTGCAGCCGCTCCAGATAATCGACAAAGAACTGATCCATACCCTCTTCTCCTTGTGAGTGTAGGGGCGTTATATATAACGCCCCTACCATGCTATCTACGGATACGACATCGGGGCAGGTTTGAAACCTGCTCCTACACCATCGGGTCAATCACGTCGTCTTGACGTAATACAGCAGCTCGCCGGGTTGCAACTGCTTATAGTGCTGGCGCGGCGCGAACCGCTCGACGGCGGCGGCGAACTGCGTCCACGAAACACTGTTCCCGGCGAATAGATCGTTGTGCAGCGGGATCAGCAGTTCCCAGCCCAGCCGATCCGCAAGCTGCACCGCCTCAACCGGCTGGAAATTGCCGACAAGGTGCTGCTGCTCGCGGAACCAGTCGCGCCCATTGATCGGCAGCAGGGCGACGTCGGGCTGCGGCAGCGCGCGCAGGATATCGACATAGCCCGCGTACATGACGTTATCGCCGGAGTGATAGAGCGTCACGCCGTTCCACTCGATCAAGTAGCCCAGCCAGCGCTGCCCCTTCACCGGGTCGGACTGGGGGTGATAGTCGTCCGAGTGCGCCGACGGCACCGGCGTCACCCGCAGCGACGTTCCCGGCAGCGTCATGGCGTCGTGGGCGGCGATCATCCGGTCAAGGTCGATCCCGGCAGTCGCGCGCCAGATCGAGGCACCAGCCCGGCGCGACGACCTTCGCCCCCGGCGATGCCTGTAACGCCGGAACGAGCGTCGCCGGGTCGAAGTGGTCGATGTGCTCGTGCGTGCAGAGGATGTAATCGGCGTTGCTGATCTCGTCCGGCTGGATCGGTGGCGGAAACGAACGCGGCGAACCGGCGCTGTCGCTCAAGTAGGGATCGATGTAGATCACGGCGTCGGGTCCCTTGACGATCACGCCGGACTGTCCCAAGCCCCATAGGGCGAGACTGTTGGGCAAAATGGTCATCGCTTCGATTTGGGTGATTAAGCTCATAGCTACTCCTGAGTTGTCAACTCTCGAAAGAGGCAGCGGAATTCATGATACTCCGTAGGGGCGCAGCGTGCTGCGCCCCTACGGAGTATCCACAAGAACACTTGAGTTGTCAGCCGCAAGTTACCGCCGTATAATTCGGGCGTCGTTGGTGATGAGAACGCGCATGATTAGTTTCATTATCTTCTTTATAGGCATTTTCGCGCTCTACAAGGGCAATTTTCGAATCTTCGGGCGTACGGTTTCCCGGTCACAGGGGCGAGCAATCGGCTTGATTCTGATGGCTCCGCTGTTCATCGAGTTCTGCGCCAGCGCGCTGCTCATCCCGAACTACGTTCAATTTAACGCTGACGGCACCGTCGGTTGGGACATTAACGCCCTCGCCGCCACCGCCGACCAGCTGAGCGTCATCGAACTGATCACCGTATTCCTCGCGGTTGGCTTGGCACTGATCAACATCTTCAGCTCGCCCCAAGGCACCGCCGCTGATGCACCACAGCAGCAACAGCCAAAGCCAAAGTCGAATGCGAACCCATTCTACCAGCCGACGCCGCCGCCCCCTGCGCCCGTCCCTAACATTATGACGGTCGCCGAAGCTGCCCGCTACATGCGCGTCAGCGAGAACGAGGTGCTCGACCTGATCAATGGGGGTAAGCTCGCGGCAGCCCGCATCGGCGACAGCTATCGCATCGCCCGCATCGCCATCGAGGATTTCCTGAATCCCACTGCTTGACCGCTCTTTAATCGAACAGATTGTAGCCGAACCAGAGCGCCAGCGGCGCGAACAACTCCACACCCCAGCGCGCCGAGCGGGGAAGCTGAGTCC
The DNA here is from genome assembly GCA_963727545.1 of uncultured Chloroflexia bacterium. Taxonomy (GTDB): domain Bacteria; phylum Chloroflexota; class Anaerolineae; order Aggregatilineales; family Phototrophicaceae; genus Flexifilum. The sequence continues at coordinate 937 of CAVSGS010000006.1, read as the reverse complement.
GCCAGCCGGTCTGGGGCTGAATTTTGAGCGGTCCCTCGCCGCGAATTTCGTTGCCGGAAACCAAATGCCCGCCCGTGATCGGCGTGCCGGTCTGCACGATCTCGATCACCGGCGTGAGGTCGAGGTCAAGCCGCGCGCCCATTTCGCGCAGCCGAGCGACCGGATCGGCGACGAAATCACGGTGGCGCAGCGCGTGGTAGCGCAGGTTGGCGCGGTTATGATAGCGCCACTGGGTGCTGAAATTGGTGAAACTCCAGTGAAAGGTAGCGATCAGCGCGGCGCGGAAGCGGGAGAGATTGCTCTGCAAGTGTTCGTGCTGGATCTCGCGGCGCAGCTTGGACCACGCGACCGCGCGCGGATCGCGGATCATGTGCAGCAGGCGCACATCGTAACCCGCGTTGGCAAGGCTGAGCGGGCGATCGAGGCTGTGCCAGCCCGTTTTCGACGAGTTGATCAGGGTCGTCGCGCCGCTGACTTCGACCGTCGCATCGAAGATCACGCGCCAAATCTGGACGTACTCGTCCCACTCGGCGGCGCTGACCGGCGAGCGACGCGGATAGGTCTCGACCTTGCGGGTGATCGCGTCGGCGCGGGCGTCGCTGATGTCGGGCAGTTCGGCGTGAAAGCGCGCCATCACCTGCGACCAGATCGGGCAGTCGCGCAGCGTCTCGCCACAGGCGCAGGGAATCGACTTGTCCTCGCGCGGGAATTGGCGAAAGATCAGGTTAATTTCACCGACGGCGAGGCTGTTCGGGTTCATACCGAGCAGGATGTTGAGGATCGTCGTCCCGCTGCGAACGTAGCCGCCGGTGTAGATGATCTTGACTGACGAATTTGCCACTTCGTTCCTTTGAGCCAAAGTTCGCTAACAATACGATTTACGTCGGGAACCTCACCCCCCAACCTCCTCTCCGTAGGGAGAGGGGCAAAAACACCA
>CAVSGS010000005.1:0-667168 GCA_963727545.1 uncultured Chloroflexia bacterium | reverse complement strand
GGCGGCATCACGTCGGCGCGCAGCGTCTCCAAACGTCGGTCGGACATCAGACGGTTGATCCGGCGGGCGAGGTCATCCTCCTAAACGGGTCGGTGCTGATGTCGTCGGCTTGACCGGGTAGGGCGAAATCCGCCTCCTCATCGACCAGCACGATCAGCAGGCGCGGGTAGCTCAGCCGTAACTGACTGACCAGATTGAGCACCCCATCAAAAGCGTTGTCGAGCACGAGCAGATCGACGTGCTGGTCCGGGTTGGCGAGCAGCGCTTGCGCATCGGCGGGCGTCGTGGTCACGTTGAGGCGAAATTCCTCGTGCGTTGAAAGCTGACTGAAATAGCGGCGTGCTTTGTCCGGGCACACAGTGATTAGGATGTCGGTGTAAGCCAAGTGCCTAAACTCCTATTCGCGGACGATCTTCAAGAGCATTGTAGCAGATCAATCGATGCCGTTGGCGGTCGCCAGCGTCAGCAGGATCAATTGACGGATGCCGGACGCGACCGGACTCACTTCGATAAATTCGTCGAGGCGATGAGCGTTGCCGCCGTAAGTGATGCCGACGGTCACGGTCGGGCAGCCCTCCGAGAGCGGCACGTTGCCGTCAGTGCTGCCGATTTCGAGCGTGCCGTGCAGCCCGATCTGCCGGAGCACTGCCAGCGCGCGCTTGACCAGCGGGTGATCCGGCGAAATGTAGCCCGCCGGTCGATCGCCCACCACGTCGATGCTGAAGGCGACTTCCTTGCTGCTGACGGCGTCGATCTCGCGGCGGACGTACTGCTCGAAGGTGGCGAGCGCACTGCGTTCCACCGAGCGCATGTCCAGCCACATCGACGCCGACGTCGCAATCGAGTTGATCGACTGCCCGCCTTCGATCAAGCCAATGTTGTAAGTTGTGCGCGGCGTTTGCGGCGTCGGCAGCGCCGTGATCCGCGCGCCAAGCTGGATCAGGCTGTGGATCGCGCTGGGGCGACCAAAATGCAGCCAACTATGCCCACCGGCGGTCTGCGCCGTGATCTTCAAGCGACGTACGGCGATCCCGGCGTGGTAGACGTGCCCCAGTGCCAAGCCTTCGACGTTGATCACGCTGTCGATGTGGGGCTTGAGGCGGGCGAAAGCGGCGCGCATCCCGCCGAGGTCGCCGAGTCCTTCTTCGCGGACCGGCGCGACGATCCACACGTCATGGTCGGGCGTGATCCCGGCGCGTTTCAAACCGGAGACCAATGCCAGCAGCCCGGCGACGGCGACACTGTTATCGCCCAAGCCTGCGCCGCAAATCTGATCGCCGTCGCGGTGGATGCTCAAATCGGTTTCAGCAGGAAAGACGGTATCGGTGTGTGCCGAGACCATCACGCCCGGTTGCTCGCGCTGGCGTCCCGGCAGCAGTCCATAAACGTTGTGCAGGTGGTCGATTTCGACCTGCTGGAGATCGAGCGCGCGGAATGCGGCGGCGACATGTTCGGCGCGGAGACCTTCGGCGAAGGTTGGGGCGGGGATCTGCTGAATGGCAATTGCCTGTTCCACCGTCCACGCCGCGAGGTCGGTGAGCCACGTCCATTGGATACTTTGGTCAAGTTTTTCGATCAAGCGGGTTGCCCCTGAATTCATTGATGCAGACTTTATATTGCCGAGAGATTACCTCAAGATGAGCAGTTTGGGCAGGGCGACGTGTTAAGAACGCTTGCTCTACCCTTAAACAAGGCTATAATGTCCACTTCGGAGCATTGTTTTCGAAGCATCATTCGGTTGTCAGGGGGAACAGCGTGGCGCGTATATTGATCATCGAACGCACCGGGGCATTTTCGGATGCTCTCAAGAAGCGCTACGACGTGACGACCGTTTCGAGCGGCAAACAGGCGTTGGCGCTCAACCCGAATGGCGATCATGCGGTGGTGGTGCTCGACGCGATCTCGATGCGAACGCCCGGTGAGCGGATCGCGCGGCAGTTGAAAGAGGGCATGGCAACCACCCCCTTGATCCATTTGCATCCCGGTCCCAAAGACAAAGCCGACAGCCCGGCAGACGTCATTCTGTTTCTGCCGTTTACCTCACGTAAGATCAGCAACAGCATTCGGCGTTTGTTACAGCGCGTCGGCGACGATCAAGTCGTGGTTTGTGGTCCGTTTTCAGTGAATTTGTCGCGGCGGGTGCTGGTCGCCAACGGGCAAGAGACTTCCTTGACGCCGAAGCTGGTCCAACTGGTCGAGACCTTCTTTCGGCATCCCGGCGAGACGCTGGATCGCAAGCTGTTGATGGAGCGCGTCTGGAATACCTCGTATCTGGGCGATACCCGGACACTCGACGTTCATATTCGCTGGATTCGCCGTGCCATCGAGGAAAATCCGAGCAAGCCGCACTTTCTCAAGACGGTGCGCGGCGTCGGCTACCGGTTGGAGTTAACCGCGCCGGAGCCAGCCGTAGAAGGCTCCCCGCAAACATTACAAGAAGCGTAAAACCTTAATCACAACAAAAAGCCAGCTTAACAAGCTGGCTCTGGTATTAACACGTAAGGACTGCGTTTACTGAGCGGTCTTGAGGGCGTGAAGCTGCTTCATCAAGCGGCTCTTGCGACGGGCGGCGTTACGCGGGTGAATGACGCCCCGGCTAGCAGCCTTGTCGAGGTCGATGATCGCCTCGCGGGTAGCGACTTCAGCCGCCTGCAGATTACCACCGTCGATGGTTGTGCGTGCCTTCTTGACGAAGGTGCGGGCGCGGCTGCGGAAAGCGCGATTGTAGTCGCGGCGTTTGTTGGTTTGGCGGATGCGCTTGAGCGCAGATTTGTGATTTGCCATAACTTGTCGGCGGCGACCAGCGCCGCTTACTCCTCTCGTAAAACGGTCTTATGGAATAGTGCGTTATTCTAGCATACGCTAGGGTGACCTGTCTAGCTTGGATCACGCTAAGATAGCGAACATCACCAAGCTGCTAACGCCGATGTTGAGCAGGATCAGCACGATCAGGGCAAGCGTGAGCAGAATCGGCGTGCGTTCGCGCGTACCGGGGAGCCGCGTCGGGGTGATCTCCGGTGGAATGTAGCCGAACAAGCCGTCTTCGCTCTCTGCATCTTCGAAGTAGGCTTCGTCGCTCTCGTCGTTGTAGGTTGGCTCCGGTTCACGGGGCGCGCGACGGGGCGGCGGCGGAGGCGAAGATCGCCGGGATGAGCCAGTGCGGGATCGATTCGGTGCGGGTGCGGGCGCATCGGGTTCGATTGCCGAGGCGCTGAAGGGTCCGCCAGCGAACAGATCCTCGTCGACGTCGAAATCGCCAAAGGGCGCGCCACCGAAGGGCGAGGAAGTCGCATCCGCCGTGAAATCGCCCGGCGTTTGGTGGGTTTCGGTTGACGGCAGGTTGAGATTGCTCACCCAGTCGTCGAGCACGTCGGAAGACGGCTCGGCGGGGGGCGGCGGAGTCCAAGCTGGCGGCGACGTCGGCGTCGAATCAGGCATTCCCCATTCGACGCTGGTCGGAGCCGATGGCGCGATCCCCGGTGGTGCGGTCGAGGGCGGTGCTGACGGTGGGGGCGTCGCGGCGCTGAAGGGCGAGACGTTACCGTAGGAGGTCTGTCCGGTCAGGTAGGCGAGACCCTGCTTGGCGCGCTCGTTGTTCGGGTTGATCGCCAGCACATTTTCGAGACAGGTGCGCTGATCGGCGACGCCTTCCATGAGTCCGCTAAGCCACAACCACGCCTGCTCGTTATACGGATCAAGCTCGGTTGCCTTGAGCAGCAGCGCGTGCGCTTCATCTTTGCGCCCGCTCTTAAAAGCGTTGACTCCCTCGCGTACCATCGCTTCTACATTGGCAGACATCCACACTCCCCGTAGGTTTATCCGAGCCAATGATCGTATGATAGCACACTGCCGCCAATGCGAAAATAAATGCCCAACCGGAGATTTTCCGGCTGGGTTTTTGGTGGGGCGGACGATGCTCATACAGTTCACAGGCGGTGCTGACGACCGTCTTACGCGGCTGCGCTATAATGCTGGTTACCGTATTGCTACAAGGCGCGAGGACGAGTGATGAGCCAAGAAATTGCGACTCTCGCCGGAGGCTGCTTCTGGTGTTTAGAGGCGGTTTACGACGACTTGATCGGCGTCGAGGACGTCGTTTCCGGTTACGCGGGCGGTTCGAAGCCCAACCCATCTTACGAACAGGTCTGTACGGGAAAAACCGGTCATGCTGAAGTTGTCCAGATCACGTTTGACAACGAAATCGTCAGCTTCCGCCAACTGCTCGACGTATTTTTCACCATCCACGACCCGACGACCTTGAACCGGCAAGGCGCGGACGTCGGCACTCAATATCGCTCGGCGGTCTTCTACCACTCGCTGGAGCAAAAGGCGACTGCTGAAGCGGCGATCGCGGAACTAGAGGCGGATCATCTGTGGGATAATCCGATCGTCACCGAAGTCGTGCCGCTTGATACGTTCTATCCGGCGGAGGATTATCATCAGGAGTACTTCGTCAAGCACCCGGACCAAGGTTACTGCCGGGTCGTGATCGCCCCGAAGGTCGCCAAGTTCCGCCAGCACTACCTGAGTCAGCTTAAGCGCTAAGCAAGCTAGCGCGAAGTAGGGGAGGGCACAATCGGTCACCGGTTGTGCCCTGCTCGATTTGTCCCCGCTTGGACACGGCACAAATTGTCGAAATGACATCCCCGTGCCGGGTATGTATGTGAAATTCCGCACATGTCATTGATCATACGCAAGTTGTGAAATTATTCACCAGTTGAATTCCTTCGTTTATTCAATAATCCAGATAAACGAAGGGAAGGCACTTGTGGATAGCCAGCTCATTGCCGAAATCGATATGCTTCACGACCGAGTGTGCACCGCTTTAGGTGATTCGAAGCGGGTCATGCTGCTTTACGTCCTCGATGGAAAGCCGCGCAACGTCACCGAACTCGCCGCCGAACTCGACATTCCTCAACCGACGCTCTCGCGCCATCTGTCCATTCTTCGCGAGCGTTCGCTGGTGAAGACCCAGCGCGAGGGAACCTCGATCTACTACTCGCTGACCGATCACCGCGTGATTGAAGCACTCGATTTGCTGCGCGCCCTCGTGCGCGACCGCGTTCTGGCGCAGGCACAACTCGCGGATTTCTCCGCGTTGGATGCTCAGCGGATGCAGTCGGACGAGGCATGAACCGCAGCCGGAGATCGACTCCGCGTTGATCCGATGAACTGGACCCTAAGTGCTCATCCAATTAGAAAAGCCATTATAGGAGTTGAGTAAATGAAAAAACTGATTTACATCGTCCTCGCTATGCTGTTTGCCTTCCCCATGCTGATGGTCTCGGCGCAAGACAACGTCGTCACGCGCGTGGAAGACTACGGCAACAATCTCCCGCGCGGCTACGGCTTGATCAGCGCCTCTGACCTGTCGGGATTGCTTTCCGTTCAAGATACCGTCCTGCTCGACGTGCGCGAGACCCAAGAATTCGAGGGCGGGCATCTCGCCAACTCGTTCAACGTTCCGCTCCGCACCGTGAGCCAGAATCTGGATCTGCTGCCTGACCTGAACGCGAGCATCGTCGTGATCTGCAAGAGCGGCGGTCGCGCGACTTTGGCGGCGACCTCGCTCGAAATTCTGGGCTACACCAACGTCAAGATCCTCAAGGGAGGCTACGACGCTTGGGTGGGCGAAGACCTGCCCTCGACGACCGACATTTTTGAAGCGCCGGTCGGCGTTGCCCCCGATTTCGATCCGGCGGTTTTTGCGGCGGTCGATAATTACCTGACCAATCTGCCCGATGGTTTCGCCATGATCTCGGCGCCGAACCTGATGGCGGAAGTTGCCCGTCAAGCGCCGGTTCTGATCGACGTTCGTAGTGACGACGAATGGGCAACCGGCTACATCACCGGCGCGGAACACATCTGGATCAACGATTTCGTCAACCAACTCGACAAGCTGCCCGCCGACAAGAGTACGCCGATCGTGGTTTACTGCCAGTCGGGGTATCGCGGTGGTATGGCTGCCGTGATGATGAACGTGCTCGGCTACACCAACGTGCTTAACCTTGCCGGTGGTCTGAACTCGTGGAACGCCGCTGGGCTGCCGCTCGAAGGTGTGCCGCTGGACCTGCAAACAGTGGCGGCGGATTTCGTTAGCGCGCTGCCGGCTGACCTCGACGGCATCGCCCCGGCTGACCTCGCGGCTGAACTGGAAACTGACGCCGCACCGCTGCTGGTTGACGTGCGGACGGTCGATGAAGTCGCCGAAGGGTTTATCGACGGCTCGATCAACATCCCCATGACTGAACTGACGCAGCATCTCGACCTGCTGCCCAACCTCGATCAGAACATCGTGGTTTACTGCGGCAGCGGCTATCGCTCGGCGATTTCGATGACGGCGCTGCGGCTGCTCGGCTACACCCACGTTCGCAGTATGCTCGGCGGATTTGGCGCATGGGCTGCCGCTGAACTCCCGGTCAGCACGACCCCGACCGAAGTCACGACGGGAACCGCTCCGACGATTGACCCGGCGCTGTTCGATGCCGTGAATAACTTCATGACCAACATCCCGGCGGGCTTCTACACCGTCAAGGCGCTGGATCTCACCGCTGAGATGGCGCGCAATCCGCTGACCTTGATCGACGTGCGCACCGACGAAGCTTGGGCTGCCGGTCACATCGACGGCGCAATCCACTTAGCGCTGACCAGCCTGTTCGCTCAACCGGATCAACTGCCGCAAGACATGGCAGCGTCGGTTGTCGTCTACGGTGCTTCCAGCCATGACAGCGCCATTGCCATGACACTGCTGCGTGTGGTCGGTTATGAAAACGTTCGCGCGCTGTCTGGCGGCGCGGGCGGATGGGAAAAAGCCGGGTTCGCCCTCGCTAACTAGACTAACTTCGCTCCAACCATCAAAAATGGGACACGATCATGCGTGTCCCATTTTTGTTTTCTGGACGTGAGTGGGCGGGAAGTTGCGTTGTGTCTGCGATCTCGTTAATAGTGACGAAAATCACAATAATTTTGTGCGCTTTCAATGCCGGTATGGAGCACCTTGACGTTACAATTCAAGATATACTGCCGAGGTGAATCATGATGCGATTGCGCTCTTCTAAGCTCATAGTCTGGTTGGCAGCCGCGCTGCTGCTCTTATTTCCGTCGCTTGCGACTGCGCAGCAACCGGTCGTTTACGGAGTCTTCTTCTTTTCGCCGACTTGCCCGCACTGCATTGACGTGCTGACCAATCACTGGCCCGGTATCCGGAATGAATTCGGGGATCAACTGCAAGTGCTGTTCGTCGATGCGACCAGCGAACAGGGTGGGCAGCTGATGATGACCGCGTTGGACGCGATGGGCATTCCGTCTTCCGGCGTGCCGATGCTGATCATCGGCGACAACGTGCTGGTCGGTTCGAGCGACATCCCCCAGCGCGCGGCGACGATCATCCGCGACGGCTTAGCGTCAGGTGGAATCGCTTTGCCGCCGATTCCCGGAATTGATGCGATCTATCAAGCGGCGATAGCGCAGACCGATCAACAAGGTAATGCTGTTCATACCAATACGAGTGCGACTCCCGCGCCGACCGAAGTCGAGGCGGTGATTGATACGAATATTTTCACGGAGCCGGAGCATACGCCCACACTTAGCCGAGCAGCTCGCGGCTGATCCGGTGGCGAACGGGCTGGCGATTGTAATCCTCGTGCTGCTGGCGCTGAGTTTCCTCGCCGCGCTGCCGTCGATTCTGCCGGTCGCTGGCGAAACGCCGCGCATTCCGCTGCGATTGCAGCCGGTGGCGCTGGCGCTCGTGTCGCTGATCGGCTTGGGATTGACGCTGTCGCTGCTGGCGGGGGCAGGGAGCGAGCCGCTGGTGTTGGCGTTGGCGGCGGCGGAGTTGATCGTTTTTATCATTATCGGCGGCGCGATCGTGTCGGCTTGGCGCAAATCAGCGTTTCCAACGTGGCTGGTACCGCTGGCAGCGATCAGCGGCTTAGCCGTCGCCGGATACCTTGCTTACGTCGAACTGACGCTCAGCGAGGCGGTCTGCGGCGTGGTGGGCAACTGCAACACGGTTCAACAGAGTATGTACGCGCAGATCTTCGGCATCCCGATCGGCGTCGTTGGCATTGCCGGGTATTTGCTGATCCTCGTGGTGTGGCTGCTGGGGCGGACGGGCAATCGCCCAATTGCGGCGACCAAAATCTTACGGACGCTAGCGCTGGTTGGCGTCGCCTTTTCGATTTACTTGACGTTCCTTGAACCGTTCGTGATCGGCGCGACGTGTGTTTGGTGCTTGACCTCCGCCGTGATCATGCTGCTGCTCCTGTGGCTGGTCATGTCGCCGGAGCCGGAACCGATGCGCTCCCAATCTAAGCGGCTGGCGTGACATATGTCATCTATTTAATCGACAAATGTCATTCTTGTTGATCTAAGGACGAAAGCCCCGGCTGCTGCAGACCGTCTAAGTAAACAGGTTCGCAGGCACGAAAAGGGAAAATCAGATGGGGCTTATTCAGTTTCTTGCTAGTTCAACCGGGCGCTGGGTCCGGATTATCGCCGGGGTCATCTTGGTCGCGTTGGGCTTGTTCGTCGTCAAGGACACCGGCGGCATCATCATTGCGGTGATCGGTTTGGTTCCGCTGCTGGCAGGCATCTTCGACTTCTGTGTGTTCGCACCGCTGTTCGGTCAGCCGTTCTCCGGTCCGAAGATTCGCAGCGGCAAGTAAGTTTTGGTTCGGCTAGTCCTTCGACCGATTCAGGTCAGGTAAATTAAGGGCTCAACGGTAAAACAAGTGCAATCCTGAGGGCGCACAGCCGTGCGCCCCTAGAAAAGCGCACAACTTCTACCGTAGAGTCAAATTAAAGACGATCCGGTGGTGTGGATGATCATCCATGCCGCCGGATCGTTTTGTTTTTCGGGGTGTTCGATGCTGCGTCACGCCATCAAGCGATCGCGCGGATCGGTGGGGTAGTTGCGCCTGATGATAAGCTGCCCGGCGTCGTCCAGTTCAACGTAGAGGAAGCGCAGCGCCGACGGGGCGGGCGATCCGGCTGCCGGTTCGCCGGTTGCTGTGAACCGGCTCCGATGGCAAGGACAGATGAAGCCATCGCCGTCCGGACGGACGATGCAGCCGAGGTGCGGGCAGTGCGCGTCAATCGCGTAGAAACCCACGTCGTCACGGCACAGCCATGCGCGCGCATCCTCGACCAGTACGTGCATACCTGCTCGATATTGACGCGGCGATCCGGCGGTGGGTACAGCGGTGATGTGCTCGATGGAGTCAGGTTCCTCTGGATGGGAAATCCTGACGGCGTCTTTGAGCAGATCACGACGGTTCACGGTGCTGCCTCTCGATCTACGCTGTGGCATTGGTGACACGACGCACTAGATTGATTGTTCACGTCCTGCGTGCAGGCGGAGCCTTGCACCAGCGGCACGACATAACTTTCTCCGGTCGCTTTGCCGGTGAGGATCCATTCGCCATCGACTAGCCGGACGTTGTAGAGCGGCTCGCTGCGTTCGGTCGACATAATCGTGTCGCCGACCGCCAGATCGACCAGCGGGTTAACGTTGGCGAGCGTCATGGCGAGATCAGCGTCACTCTGGACGACCGTCTGCTGGGGCAGCTCGTCGAGCGTCCCGTGACAGGTTTTGCACTGGGTGTACTGCGCCTCGCTCTTGTTGTTGTAGAGGATGCCGTCGCCCATGACTTCCTGCTGGGTATGACAATCGATGCAGTCGAGTTCGTACTCACATTTGGTGAACTGCCCGATGGGTTGGTAGTAGTCGTGCAGCCGCAGCGCGTCTCCGGTCAGCGGCGGGTCGGCGGGCATGTCGGTGCGCGGCAGAAAAGTCATTGACCGTAGGTCGTAGTTGCCCTGATTGTGGCAGTGATTGCACTGGGTATAGGGGATCGCGGTCGTGAAGGTGTGGGTCTGCCCGTGCCCCGCTTCGGTCTTCGAGATAGTCGGGTCGCCGCCTTCGTAGAGTCCGTTCTCGTTGTAGAGTACGTGACAGGTCGCGCAGCCGGTGCTGCGGTAGTAGTACTGAATCTGCTGCGATTCAGCCGACGTGTGACAGCTCATGCAGTTGTCGTAGAAGTCGTGGACTGGCTGCGGATCGGTCGGGGCTGGGTCGAAAGTTTTCAGATCGCCGATCGCTTCAGCGGCGTACTCCGCCTCGCCGGTCGGCTGCAAGCCGAAGGCGCGGCGAATCAGGGCGATTGCCCCGGCGTAAGTCTTCATGATGCTGCGATCCGCCATCAGCACTTGACCGGCGTGACAGTCGCCGCAGTACTGCTGGGCATAATCGAAGCTCGACGGGTTGGTCACCATATCGGTGTGGGCGGCGGTCTCCTCGACCGCCAAGCCGTTCCCCCCATGACAAGAGACACAACCGAACTCCTCGGTGGGGTGCGATGCGCTGATTGCTTCGATCCCGTCGTGGCAGGTCAGGCAGCGCTCGGTTTCTCCGGTGAGCGTCGGCGTAATCTCGATCAGCTTCGGCTGCTGCAATTTCAGGGCGGTGACGATGACGATCAAGAGAATGCCGAAGCCCGCTATCGAGAGGACGGCAAGCTCGGCTCGTCCTCTTTCAGTACCCAATCTGCTGCGCATGGTTGGTTCAGTTCAGCCGTTCTTCTCGGTAATCATCGCTTGGCGGCGCAGTCGGTCGCGCAGGACGTCACGCATCAGTTCGAGCGCCTGCATGACGCGTTGATCGGTCAAGGTGTAGTAGACCGCCGGACCATCGCGCCGGGCGGCGATCAGCCCGCGTTCGCGGAGAACTTTCAGATGCCGAGAGACCGTCGGCTGCGGCAAGTTGAGTTCTTCCGCGAGGTCAGTGACGTAACGCGGTTGCTCGCTCAAGGCATAGAAGATCATCAGCCGGATCGGACTTCCGAGTGCATTACAAACTTGTTCGTGTAACAGATTTAGTTCGTTGACGAGTTCGCCATCCATATGCGGCAGCTCCAACACGTTTACCTATTCACATTGTCGAATAGGTGACTGATTTTCAACAAGGCTTTTCTACACCGTCTGTCGCTGCTATTTGTCACTTCCGCAACCTGCTCGGCTGGAATTTGCCAAGCTTGTGACAAAATGCACTTATCCTATATGACGTGCCGTACTACCCGCGTTTCTCACAACATTTTAATCTATGAATATAGGCTTATGCGTATAAGCGCATAAGCAGACACAGTAGTCACTCGTGATAGCAGAAACAGCGCTTGTAAAAGCGCGACGGAACAATACTTATTTTCGATGTTTGGGCTGTTGTCCTGACTGAACTTTCTCAAGGAGAAAGGCATGCTACACAAACGAATATCGTTCCTTTTGTCTCTTAGCGGGCTGCTGCTGGTGCTGAGCGCCGCCACCCTGTGGGCACCCGCTGTGCAAGCACAGTGTGGGTCGGAAGCCTCGACCTGCAAGGATTGTCACGAAGTTCAGGGACAAGACCCGGTCAACAACGACGGTACGAGTTGGCACGAAGCGCACGCTTTCGGCGATTTCTGCTATATCTGCCACGCCGGGAATCAACAGGCGACGACCGCCGATGCCGCGCATGAAGGCATGGTGCCGCCGCTCTCTGACATCAAGGCGTCGTGCCAAGCCTGTCACCCCAACGATTTGATGGATCGCGCGCAGGTCTACGCGACTACGCTGGGCGTTTCCTTAGACGACGGTACCAGCGTTCAAATTCAGCCGACGGCGACGACCCCGGTCAGCGATACGGCTCCGGCTGCGGCGTCCACTGAGCAGGCTGTCGCGGCGGCACCGGTGACATCCGCCTCGACCGATTGTGTGGCAACCGACACGCAGGTGGTCGTCGACGGCGGGAACGTGGTCGATTACGTCCAGCGCTATAACGAAACCGTGCTCCATGAAACCCCGGTCAACTGGGGCAATACCATCCTGCTGGGCTTGATTGGTCTGGTCGCGTTGGGTGGCGGCGGCTTCATCGTCGTCAATGAAGTGCGTCGTGGTCGCACCACAACCGCGACGATCGAGGGCGAGTATCCGGCAGACGTGATCGAAATGCTGCCCGAACTGACGAACCTGAAAGCCAAGAGCCGCAAGGCGCTCGACCGCATCCTGAAAGACCCGGAAAAGACGGAAAAGGTTCTTGACCTGCTCAACGCGGTCGTCGACGAAGACGACAAGGCGGAGGAGTAACCATCGTGAGCCATATTGTAAATTACATCCGCAAGGATGAATGGTCGCCCTATATCGCCGGTACACTGCTGGGCATCGTCGGAATCCTCGCCGTTTGGCTGAGCAGCAGCACGCTGGGCGCGTCGGGCGCGTTTGAGAACGTCACCGGAATGATCGGTCAAGCGGTCGCGCCGGGGCTGTTCAGTAACATGTACTTCAACTACATCATGCCGCCGGAAATCACGTGGAACGTGATCCTGCTGGTGGGCGTGTTCTTCGGTGGGCTGCTCGGCGCGGCGACCAGCGGGACGCTCAAGTGGGGCAAGAAAGACTCGGCGAACAGTGATGCGCAGTGGAAAAGCGTGTTCGGACCGCAGGTCTGGAAGCGCTGGCTGCTGGCATTCGTGGGCGCGATCATTCTGGAATATGCCGCCGGGATCGCCGGGGGCTGCACCAGCGGCTTAGCCATCTCCGGTGGAATGCTGCTCGCTCCCTCCGCCTTCCTGTTCATCGCCGGGATGTTCGCCTCTGGCATCGTCACCGCGATGATCATTTACCGCAAGAGGTATTAATCCATGTCCCAATTTCTGATCGCGTTCATTCTTGGCATCGGTTTCGGCTTTGCGCTCAACAAAGCGGGCATGACCAAGTATCACAAGATCGTCAACGTCTTCCGCCTGACCGATTTGGCGGTGCTCAAGTTCATGATGACCACCCTCGTGGTCTCGATGTCCGGTCTGTTTCTCCTGCGTGGCTTGGGCTTGGTGACTTTCCCGACGCCCCCGGCGACCTATGTCGTCGGCAACATCGTCGGCGGACTGATTTTCGGCGTCGGCATGGCGCTGAGCGGTTACTGTCCCGGTACCTGCGCTGCTGGCGCGGGCGAGGGCAAGCTCGACTACCTGATCCCCGGCGTGCTCGGCTTTCTGGTCGGCGCGGGGGTCTATGGCTTGACCTATCAATCGGTCTTCCCGAAGATCTCGGAAATTGCTAATTCCGGTAACGTGGTGATTCCCGACCTGTGGAATCTCAGCCCCTTCTTGACCGTCGTCCTGTTCGCGCTGCTGGCGGTGTTCCTGTTCTACCTGATCGACCGGGCAGGGCTGCATCGCAACAGCAAGGATTAGGGGGCACTGATGAGAGATTTATCGAGACGAAACTTTCTACAAGCGAGCGCGACCGCTGCGGGTGCGCTGGCGGTGGGGCAGTTGGTCCCGCCCTTCGTGGCGCAAGCCGCGCGTGACGCCGGAATGCTCAACGCGGCCGGGCGATGGCTACATTCACAGCATGTGCGAAATGTGCGTCTGGCGCTGCGGCTTGATCGCCAAGGTGAAGGACGGACGGGTCGTCAAGCTGGACGGCAATCCCGAACATCCGCATTCGCGCGGGCACCTGTGCGTGCGCGGTCAATCGGGCTTGATGAACACTTATGATCCCGACCGCGTGCTCTCCCCACTGATCCGGGTGGGCAAGCGCGGCGAAGGTCGCTTCCGCAAGGCATCGTGGGACGAAGCGCTGGATCTGGTCGCCAGCAAGATGCTCGACATCAAGCAGAAGTATGGTCCAGAGGCGATGGTCTTTTCGTCCACGCATAACCTGAGCCAACCGCAGTTCGAGAACTTGCTCTACGCTTTCGGGTCGCCCAATTACGGCACCCAACGCAGTTTGTGCTTCAACGCCATGATCGTCGCTAACCTGATGACCTACGGCATGGAAGAACCGGATCGCATTTACGACGATCAACTGCAATACATCATCCTGACCGGGCGTAACTTGATGGAAGCCATCTCCACCTCGGAGACCGGCGAACTGAGTGCGGCGATCACGCGCGGCGTCAAGGTCGTCTACCTCGACCCGCGTTTCACCAAGACGGCCGCCAAAGCGACTGAGTATCTGCCGATCAAGCCGGGCACGGATTTAGCCTTCCATCTAGCGCTGCTGAACGTGATCGTCGGCGAGTTGCTCTATAACGCCGATTTCGTCGCCAAACACACGGTCGGTTTCGACAAACTCGTGCCGGAAGTGGCGCAGTACACACCGGAATGGGCAGCAGCGCTCACCGAAATTCCCGCCGACACCATCCGCCGGATCGCGCGCGAGTTTGCGGCGGCTGCGCCGCACGCGCTGGCGCACAACGGCTGGCGCACGTCCAACTTCGTTAACTCGTTCCAGACCGAACGGGCGATCGCCATTTTGAACGCGCTGGTGGGCAACTGGAACGTCCACATGAGCGCGAGCGCCGGTGAGGGCAGCGGCTCGCTGGGCAAACCGGCACAGCCACCGTATCCGCGCGTTTCGGCGCAGCGGTTGGACGGTGTGCCGTCGAAGTATCCCGTCGTGCCGCTGAAGATCGGCGTGTTCCAAGAACTGCGTGACAACATCGTCACCGGTCAGCCGTATCAGGCGCATGGCTGGTTCATCAGCCGCCAGAATCCGGTGATGTCGCTGCCGGATCGCGCGCGGACGCTGCAAGCTATCGAGAAGATGGACTTTATCGCTACGGTCGACATCATCGTCAACGACACGGCATGGTTCTCGGATGTCGTGCTGCCGGAAGCGTCGTACCTCGAACGGTACGATCCGCTGAACATCGTCGGCAACCGCGCGTATCTGCGCCAGCCGGTGATCGAGCCGCAGGGCGAGGCGAAATCGGCACTGTGGATTTACAAGCAGTTAGGCGAACGGCTCGGCTTGAGCGATTATTTCCAGTACAAAGACGAAGAAGATTACATCCGTCAGCAGCTTGCACCGCTCGGCGTCAGCTTGGAAGACGTCAAGGCGCGCGGTTACGCCGAAATCCCGTCTGCTGAGACGGAAGCCGAAGCTGCATCCGATGATTTCAGCTTGAACACGTCCAGCGGCAAGATCGAGATCTACTCGGAAACGCTGGCACGGGTCGGCTTCCCCGGTGTCCCGGAATGGCAAGCGCCGCCGGAACCGCCGCTGGGACAGTTCTACTTGCTGACCGGTAAAGTCGCGCAGGCGACTCAGTTCGGCACGCAGAACAATCTGCTGCTGCACAAGTATGCCGACGAGCCGCGCTTGTGGATGAACGTGGATGTCGCGGCAGAACGCGGACTCGCCGATGGTGATTGGGTCGAAGTCGAGAGCGAGGTCGGGTCGGTCGCTATTCGCTTGGAAGCGACGCCCGCCATCCGCCCCGACTGTGTGTACCTGACCCCCGGCTTTGGACATCTCTCCAGAGGGTTGACGACGGCTTACGGGCTGGGCGCGAGCGACTCGGTACTGCACGTCACCTACACGGATCCCGCTAGTGGAAGTCAGGCGCTCAGCCAGACTTTTGTCACCGTGAGAAAGGCTTAGCACCGTGTCTGAACATACCAATACCCCGCGCTACGGGTTCCTGATTGACGTGACCCACTGCATCGACTGCCGCACCTGCATGGTCGCGTGCAGTGTCGAAAATGAAGTGCCGATGGACAGCACGCGCATCTGGATCAAGGAAACCGGCTACACCGGCACCTTCCCGGATCTCCAGCGCTACACCGCGCCGTATCACTGTATGCACTGCATCGATCCGTCGTGCGTCTCCGCCTGTACCGTCGGCGCGCTCCAGCGCACCGATGAGGGACAGGTCACCTACGATCAAGACATCTGCATCGGCTGTCGCTACTGTTTGTATGCCTGTCCGTTCGGTGTCCCCAATTACGAGTGGGATAAGCAGTTCCCGCTGGTGGTCAAGTGTGATATGTGCGTGGCGCGTTTGGGCGAGGGACAGCAGCCCGCGTGTGCGCAAACCTGCCCGACCGGGGCGATCAAGTTTGGCAAGTACGAGGATATGCTGGCGGAAGCGCACCAGCGCATCAGCAACAATCCCGGCAAGTACATCGATCACGTTTACGGGGAGCACGAAAACGGCGGCACGGCGACTTTCTACATTTCGCCGGTGCCGTTCGAAGCCCTCGAATTCCCATCTGCCGAAACGACCTCGCCGGCATACTCCAACCGGTTAGTCACGGAAGGCACGCCGATGGTCGCCGGGATGATGGCGGTCGGTTTGTCCGGTGCCTACCTGACGATCAAGCACATCCGGGAAGAAGCCGAGCAAGATCGCTTGGAGGCGGAACGCGAGCGTGCCGGTGAATCATCGGCTGAGGCAGAGGAAGAAGACTAATTATGCTGAAGAAAGTTCTGCACGAACTACGCACGCTGCCCAAGCCGATGTATCTGCTGGCGGCGCTCACCGCCTTCGGCTTGGCGGTTGGCGCTTACCGGATGTTCGTCGGTCTGGGCGTGACCACCAATTTGAGCAAAGCATTTCCGTGGGGCATCTGGATCAGCTTCGACTTGGCGACGGTTGCCCTGTCGGGCGGCGCGTTCACGCTGGCGGCGCTGGTCTACGTGTTCCAATTCGAGGACCTGCACGCCGCCACGCGCCCGACGGTGCTGGCGGGGCTGCTCGGTTACAGCGCCGTGATGGTCATCCTGCTGTTCGACTTGGGGCGGTGGGATCGGTTCTACAACGTCTTTTTACACCCGAACGTCAGCTCGGCGCTGCTCGAAGTGAGTTGGTGTATCACCGCTTACTCGCTGATTTTGCTCTACGAACTCAGTCCGGTATTTTTGGAGAAATCCCGCTTCAAGTGGCTGCTGCCGACGATCAAGCGCTTCACCGTGCCGATCGTGATCGCGGGCGTGACGCTCTCGACGATGCACCAATCTTCGTTGGGGACAATGTTCGTGATCATGTCGCCGCGCTTGCATCCGCTCTGGTCGTCGATGCTGCTGCCGGTCTTCTTCTTGATCAGCTCCTTCGCCGCCGGGATCTCGCTGGTGGTCGCCGGAGCGAACGTCAGCTACCGGCTGTTCGGGCGCAGTCTAAAGACCCGGACCATCGGCAAGCTGACTTGGTTCCTGCCGTGGATCCTCGGCTTCTATCTGGTAATTAAGTTCGGCGAGTTGATCATCGCCAACGAGGTAGACTTACTGTTCAGCAGCGGCATCTACAGCTTGCTGTTCTGGGCTGAGATCATCGTCGGCGTCGTGCTGCCGATTTTCATCTTCTCATTCAAGCGCGCACGCACCAGCCGCGTCTGGTCACTGGTCGGTACCCTGCTGATCATCGTTGGTGTTATCCTCAACCGGTTCGACGTGACGTGGTTTGCGATGGCGCCGGTCGGCGGCGAAACTTATTCGCCCCATTGGATGGAAGTCGCCATTCTGGTCGGTGTCGGCTCCGGGTTGGTGCTGATTTACAGCTTGATCGCCCGTTACTTCCCGGTTTACGGGGAAACGGTCGCTTACAAATTGTCCGGCGGGAAGAACAAGTCGTCGTCCGCAGCGGCAGAACCGGCGCGGCTCGAACAGACGCCGGCAGTGGGTGATTGATTAATCGTTATTCGTGTTCGCTCTTAAAACTTGTGAGGTCGTGTCAATGTCTACAATTGTTCGCTGTGAGCAAGCCTATCGTACCGAGATTCAGATTCGCCAGCATACCCTGATCGCCGATGAGCACATCGACGACGGCGGCGCGGATGAGGCACCTACGCCGATGGAAATGCTGGTCGGCACGCTGGGCGCTTGCATTGCCGTGACGACGCGCGCTTATGCGCAGCGTAAGGGCTGGGATCTGGAGACGATCACGGTCGAAGTCGAAATGGAACGCTTCAAGGGTGACGAGTACCCGGATTACACGGGCGACGCTCCCTATATCAACGAAGTGCGGGAGCAGATTCGTTTCGAGGGCAACCTCACCGACGAACAAAAGACCCGTCTGCTGGCGATCGCGGCGAAATGCCCGGTTCACCTGACGCTGCAAAGCCCGGTGTTCTTCGTCGAGAAGCTGGTCGAGGACGGTATCACCGCCTAGGCACCAATCGCCACCGCGCTAACAGCGCACCAGAGGCAAATAGGGACTTCGCGGATCTTCCGCGAGGTCCTTTTTTGTTGCCTCGCTCGACTATCGCCAAGATAGGCAGGATGGCGCGTTACAGTATATATTTCGTGCCCTATACTTGGGGCATAGCATCGAACAAATACGAAGCGATTTTGCAGCAGCCCGACCGCGAACTCGCTGGAAAGAGAAGTTATGCAGCATCAGCATGAGATGAGTGATCAAACGCACGGCGCGGATCACAGTGCGATGGCACATCAGATGGATCATCACGGTCACGGCGGTGGCGCGCACGTCAATCACGCCGGTCACGAGCAGATGTTTCGCCAGCGCTTCTGGGTTTCGTTGGTCTTGACCATTCCGGTGCTGCTGTTCAGCCCGATGATCCAGACGTGGTTTGGCTTCTCGATGCCGGAATTCACCGGCAGTAACCTGATTGGTCCGGCTTTCGCTATCGCCATTTTCTTCTATGGCGGCTTGCCCTTCCTGCAAATGGCGGTGCCGGAAATCCGCAATCGTCAGCCGGGGATGATGCTGCTGATCTCGCTGGCGATCACGGTCGCGTTCGTCTACAGTCTGTTCGCGCTGGTGGCGGTACCGGGCAGCGGCTTCTTCTGGGAGATGGCGACGCTGATCGACATCATGCTGCTCGGTCACTGGATGGAAATGCGCAGCGTGCGCCAAGCATCGGGCGCGCTCGACGAGTTGGCGAAGTTGATGCCCGACACTGCCGAGCGGATCGGCGCGGATGGCAGCACCCAGACCGTCCCGGTGACCGAACTTAAGCCGGACGATCTGATCTTGGTGCGACCGGGTGCCAGCGTCCCGGCGGACGGTGAGGTCGAGGACGGTCACTCGGCGGTCAATGAGGCGCTGATCACGGGCGAGTCCAACCGGTCGACAAAGAACCCGGCGCAAAGGTGATCGCCGGGACGATCAACGGCGACGGCAGTTTGCGCGTGCGGATCACGGCGACCGGGGACGAGACGGCGCTGGCGGGGATCATGCGGCTGGTGCAGGAAGCCCAGAACAGCAAGTCGAACACGCAGATGCTCGCCGACCGGGCGGCGGGCTGGCTGTTCTACGTCGCGCTGTCGGTTGCTGCGATCACGGCGGTGGCGTGGGTGATCGCGATTGGCTGGCAGCTTGACGTTTTGGAGCGGGTTGTCACGGTTTTGGTGATCGCCTGCCCGCACGCGCTGGGCTTGGCGATCCCGCTGGTGGTGGCGATCAGCACGTCGCTGGGCGCGCGCAACGGCATCCTCGTGCGCGACCGGCTGGCGCTCGAAGCCGCCCGCGAGATCAACGTGGTCGTCTTCGACAAGACCGGCACGCTCACCGAAGGGCGCTTCGGCGTCGTCGGGCTGAAAGCGGCGGCGGGTTGGGACGATCAGCGCGCCTTAGCGTTGGCACTGGCGATTGAGGGCGACTCGGAGCACCCGATTGCGCGCGGCATCCGCGATGAGGCGCAGGCGAAAGGGATTCAGCCGGTGTCGATCAGCGATTTCGAGGTCCTCAAGGGGCGCGGGATCAAGGTGAGCTATGAGGGCAAGGCGGCTTACGTCGGCGGTCCCCGCTTGCTGGAAATGCTCTCGCTGACGCCCGCAGGCGAGATCGCCGCGTTCGCGGAGCAGGCGGAAGCTAAAGCCCAGTCGGTGATCTATCTGATCGCCGATCAGCAAATCGCTGCCGCCTTCGCGCTGGCGGACGTGATCCGCCCGGAGAGCAAGCAGACAGTCGAACGCTTGCACCAGCTAGGGATCGAAGTCGCCATGCTGACCGGCGACAGTCAAGCGGTAGCGCAGGCGGTGGGGCAGGAACTCGGCATCGATACGGTGTTCGCTCAAGTGCTGCCCGAACGCAAAGATCAGAAGATCGCCGAACTGCAGCAGCAGGGCAAGCGGGTGGCGATGGTCGGCGACGGCGTCAACGACGCGCCCGCGCTGACCCGCGCCGACGTCGGCATCGCCATCGGCAGTGGCACCGACGTCGCCATCGAATCGGCGGGGATCATCCTCGTCAAGAGCAACCCGCTCGACGTGGTGAAAATCTTCGCCCTCAGCCGCGCGACTTACCGCAAGATGATCGAGAATTTGATCTGGGCGACCGGTTACAACGTGATCGCGCTGCCGCTGGCAGCGGGAATTCTTGCGCCGCTCGGTATTCTGCTCTCGCCGGCGGTGGGTGCGGTGCTGATGTCGCTGAGCACGGTGATCGTCGCCTTCAACGCGCAGCTGCTCCGCCGCGCTGATCTCGCCGCTGGATAACGGATGTGAGATCCGTAGGGGCACGGCGCACCGTGCCCCTACGAAACCAATCCTCAAATATGGCAGCTAGCACTAATGGTTGTCTGCCGCCCTTCCGGAATCAAAAACGGCTGCCACATGGACAGCCGTTTTGGTTTATCGCTGCTGCGCGGATGGCTTACGCCTCCGGCGCGTATTCGATCTCAGCCATCTTGCCGCTGATGGTTGCCCACGTCGCCGGAGCGTCCCACTGGACGGTGACGATCTTGGTCTCGACGTTGCCTTCAACCGAGACAACACCCGGCAGTTCGCTGACTTCGTTCTTGATCGTTTTGACACAGCCGTTGCAGCCGATGTTCGGCACTTTAACCGTTTTCTGTTCCATGCTCTTTACTCCACTCCTTCGTTGACTTCTTAATTTAAGTCTAGCAGGCTGCCGTCTGCTGCATATACGCCAATTGGCGCGTCTTTGCGGGCGATTTTAGGTTTAGGATAAAATTGCTCAAAGCTGAAAAATGGGGATGCAATGCGTGTAGTGCTGGCTGAAGATCATAAAATCGTCCGGCAGGGGACCCGGCTCTATCTGGAAAGCCGGGGTGTCGAGGTCGTCGGCGAGGCGACCAATGGACGCGAAGCGATTGAACTGGCGCGCGCGCTGCGTCCCGACGTGGTGATCATGGACATTCACCTGCCCGAACTGACCGGCATCGAAGCGACCCGCCGCATCCGCCACGAATGCGAGGACGTGCGCGTGCTGGTGCTGACGGCTTACGACGAACCGGCTTACGTGCGGGCGCTATTGGATGCCGGAGCCGATGGTTTCATCCTCAAGACTGCCGAACTTGCTGAACTCTACCGGGCGCTGACCGAAGTCGCCACCGGACATCAGGCGTTTGACGCGACAACCCTCGCCAAAGCTGCCCGCAACGCCGATGATCTACCGCGACAGGTGGAAGGCTTGACCGACCGCGAGATCGAGGTGCTGGTGCAGGTCGGGCGGGGCTTGACCAACAAGGAGATCGGCTCGGCGCTGTTCATCTCGGATCGAACGGTGCAGGGGCATCTCAAGAATATTTACGAGAAACTAGGCGTCGCTACGCGGACGGAAGCCGTCACGGTGGCGTTGCAGCACGGGCTGTTGACGCTGGATCAAGGCGATGCGCGATGACAAGCCTCCTGATTTTACTGGCGGTGGTGGCAGTTCTGCTGCTGATCGGCAACCTGTGGTTCTTCTTCCGCGTGCTGCGTCCGCTGCAGCGCTTGGCGCAGCGAGCAGAGCAGATCCGCGAGGGGAATTTCGACTCGTTAGAGCAGGACTGCGGCGGGATTGCCGAGATCGGCTCGCTGCGGCGGGCGATGGCAGGCATGGCGGGGCACGTGCGCCGCTCGCAGATTCAGAGCAGTGCCTATGCCGATCGCTTAGCGGATGGGCAGGAAGTCGAGCGCAAACGCATCGCTCGCGAACTGCACGACGATACGCTGCAAGCGCTGATCGTGATCAACCAGAGTATCGAACTAGCGACCAACTGGACCTACAGCGATCCAGAGCGGGCGAAACAGATGCTTCAGCTTGCCCGCGAGCAGGCGCTCGCGACGGTGACCAACTTGCGGAATTTGATCGGCGGGCTGCGTCCCCCGGCGTTGGAAGAACTCGGCTTAGTCGCGGCGCTGGAAATGGAAGTCGCCGCTGCGCCGGAGCCGCCGGTCTCGGTTGTCGTCAAGGGCGTGCAGCGACGGCTCGCCGAGGCGCAGGAGTTAGCGCTGTTCCGTGCTGCTCAGGAAGTGCTGCACAACGTGCGCCGTCACAGCTGCGCGACCAAGGCGGAGATCGTCGTCGGCTACCGGGCGGATGGCGTCACGCTCACGATTACCGATGATGGCTGTGGGTTTCAGCCGCCCAAACAGATCGCCGATCTGGCGCAGACCAACCACTATGGGCTGATCGGCTTGCAGGAGCGAATTCAGAATCTCGGCGGCACCGTCGAGATCGACAGCGCGCCCGGCGCCGGGACGAAAGTCAAAATCGTGCTGCCGACGAGCGACGCGACTCAGCCGAGCGATCTGGTGCGCGATCCGGTCTGCAGCACCTTGCTGAAACCGCAGCAGGCTTACGGCAGCGCGGAATACGCGGGCGAAACCTACTATTTCTGCTGTCCGGTCTGTCAGGGCGCCTTCCAGACCGATCCGCAGCTCTACTTGTCGAAACCAACCCCGGATGCGCTGCCCGACGCCTGATGCTCCACGATCGAGGCGATGACTGCCATCGATATTATGTGAGATTTATCCCGATCTGCTGTGACGTAGCTACCCGGCTTCCTTGACCGACGTGAGTTACGATTCGAGTAGTGCAATTTGGTGGTAGGCATAGAAAAGAGTTCGCAGCATGAAGATCGCAGTTGTTACGGATACTGGCAGCACGATCAGTCGGCATTTCGGTCGCGCGCCTTACTATCTCGTTTTCACCGTCGAAGCGGGCAAGATCATCGCGCAGGAGCAGCGCGCCAAACCCGGTCATCAGCAGTTTGCGCAGGGACCACAGGAGCTTCACGAACATCACGACCATGAGCAAGGGCATGGGATGGATGAGCATTCGGGGCACAAGCACGATCAGATGCTCCAGCCGATTCAGGACTGCGAAGTCGTCATCGTTCGCGGGATGGGTCGCGGCGCTTATCTCTCGATTGAGGAAGCGCACATGCGCCCCTTCATCACCGATCTCGATACCGCTGAGGCGGCAGTACAGGCTTATCTCGAAGGTAATTTGGTCGACCACCCGGAGCGACTCCACTAAGTAAGCTGCTCCGGCGGCTAGAAATTTGACGTTAGCGGGCGGCTCGGCTGGATTCAGTTGAGCCGCCCGTTGCTACAGTGCCGTCGAGTTTAGGGGTAAGCGACCTGCGCGATCAGCGGATAGTGGTCGGAGCCACCGTTGTCGCTGCCAATGGCGATCGAGGTAATCTGCACCGCAGCCGAATGCCAGATGTAATCGCCACGAAAGAGCGGGAAGGGACCGCGATACTGGGTCGCCGGTACGGTGAAGCCGAAGCCGAAGCCGCGTTCCCGCCATGAGTCGTGTAGAACATTCGCCATCGCCGCGTAATCACCGGTCAAGTCGGACATATTGCAATCGCACAGCACGATCACCGGATTGACTTCTCCGGTGACAGCGTTCACTACGTCGAGCGTGCCCGTGTGTCGCTCGATGCCGTCGTAACTGGGCGGGTTCAGCGACGTTTCGGGCTTCACCGAGTGCATGACGTAGATGCTGAATGGCTGCGAATCGATCGTCACGATAAAACGGGCAGCGACCGCGCGCTCGGTGGCAGAGAACTCGCCGACCAACGCGAACTGATCGGGGTCGATGGGGTAACGGCTGAATAAGGCATAGGGCATATCCAGACCGGTTCCGACTAGATCGCTCGGCGTGAAATGGTAAGGATAGGTGCTCTCAAGCAAGGGGATGTAGCGCGACGAAAAATCGAACTCCTGTATGCCGATGATGTCGGCATTGGTCGCCAGTATTGCGCGTGCCCGGAGCGGGGCGAGCGTCGGATCATCGATCTCAGCCGTCGCGTTGAAGGTGGCGATTGAAAAGCTGGGCGATGCGGCGGCTGCGGGCTTAGGCAGCAGGTAGACGCCATAGGTCCAAATGAGCGCCAGCACCACCGGAAGCGCGAGGAGCGCTCGAATTCGCCGCCCTTTCGGAATGACGAGGATGATCGCCAAGAAAGGGATGCTCGGCAGCAGCAGCCACAAGCCGAGGTTGTTCACTGCGGCGATCACCAGCAGATCTTCATCGACAGTGATGCGCAGCAGTACGTAGAGATCGAGAATGAGCAAGCCGAGGGCTGCTAATAAACTCAGCCCATTCAGCCCATACTGAACCGCTGCAAGGTTCAGAATCCGCGCCCACAACGTCTTTTTGATTGCCGGTTCTTGCGTGAGTGACATGGCTACTTTACTGCTTTGCTGTCAAGATTGAGCGTCCAACTGCTCAAGTGCTGCGACGAGAAAGCCCGACTAGGATCGCTCTCAGCGGCGGTGCGCGACGCTATGACGACGGTAGCTGAACGAGGATAGCATTGGCAGGCACCATCCCGGTTAGGGTTCCGTGTAGTTCCTGTCCTTCTGCTTGTAGCTCAGCCCACGTGCGGTTGGCGTTACTCCAGCCCCAGTAATCGTGGCTGGCGTCGACGACATAGTAGTGGTTGTAGTCGAAGCTGTTATTGGCATCGGCGTAGAAGTCGCCAGTTGGCCATTCGCCCGCTACGCCATCCATACCGGATACGCCCAAGTGATAAATCGTGTTGTCATGGACGTTGTTCTGGATCGACAGGTGATCGCCATGGGCACCGGTTCCGCGATCCTGCTGGATGATGGCGATTCCGTTTCCGCCGGATGCGCTGACCGCTACCTCATTGTTGGTCACTTCGACATTTCGCGAACTTGAGATCAGGATTTGCGCGCCGTAAAGCCACTCTGCCGGAGTAGGGTTGTTGAACTTGACGACGTTGTTCTCGATCAGTGCATCGTAGCTGATCTCATGGAAGATACCCGCGCTCGCGTTGCCGACGACGAGGTTATCGGCGTAGGTCACGTCAATATTGTCAATGTCCGTCCATAAGCCGGGACCGACGTTGTTGAAAACCGAATTGCCAATGACGCGAAGGTGGTTGGTCTTGACGAATTTCGTTCCGCCGGCTTCCCAACCCGGATCGTAACTGGCGTAATTGTTGAAGGCGATCTCATTGTTTTGCACCAACACGTCATCGCCAATCCCGGAGACGCCTAACTGTCCGTTACGAATCACCCGATTGTTGATGACCTGCATCTTCGTACCAATCGTGATACCAACGCCGGAGTTCAGCCAGACGGTATTGTTATCCACAACCCAGCCGGTCGAATCCTCCCCGTTGATGGCACTGATTTGACCGGGTCCGGCATATTTCTCGATGGTCAGGTTGCGAATCGTGACTTTGCTGGCGCTACCTTGAAACGCGCGGTAGGTGGTGCTGAGTTCAACGGTTTTTTTCGATGGATCGTCGCCGAGATAGACTTTGCCGGTATCGTAGTCGAAATACCACCTCCCGGCTTGGACTTCGTCGAGGGTGTTCACGTGGCGCAGTGGACTATCGTCAAAATAGACGTCTTCGGCGTTATTACAGCCATCGAAATTGGGCATACATTCCCCTGAAAACCATGGCTGAACGTCTTGTACGGTCGTGACCCAATAGTCGCTGTCTTTTTCAAAACTCGTCAGTAAGATGGCGCCGTTGAGCACTGCGCCATCTTCACCCTCGAAAGTGTCTCCGTCTTTAGGAGTGAGCGACTGCCCGCGATACACGCCTGCTGTCAGGATGAACGTTGTACCGACGGGTTGCGCATCGATCGCTGCTTGGATGTCATCTGATGGCTGTAGGGTCACTACATTTTGAGCACGGGTTTCCGTGTTATTCAGAATTCCGGTGTTGTAGATCACAATCCAGCCGAGAACCACCGCCACAATCAGTGTACCAACGAGCAATGTGATTCTTCTGCGCAAAGCCGAGCTCCAGATCCTATACGGCACCTTGCCGTGATTTAATCAGCCCATTATAAGTCAAACTTAGAAGCTCGTAATTATGTTCGGCTGTGTATTTCGTGAGGAATTCGCGCCGAGCATTGCGGCTCATTCGTTCCATGTCGTCGGGGGCTGCCCATGCCTGACGAACCGTTTTCGCTAAGTTAGTTGGGTCACCGGCGGTGAAGAATATGCCGGTCTCGTTGTCGGCGACCAACTCGCACATCGCTCCGACCTTCGACGCGATCACCGGAACGCCGCAGGCGAACGCCTCGACGATGGTCATCGGCAGACCTTCATACCACTCCGACGGGAAGACCAAGCAATATGCCGCTTGCATGAGTTCTACGGTCTCGTCGTGGCTGCACTGACCGAGCAGCTCGACGTTGGTTAACCCATACGCCTGCACCATCGATCGTAATGCGGGCATGAGCGGACCATCGCCGACAACTTTCAAGGGGAGGTCCCGAACCTCGCGCCAGCTTTCCAGCAGCGTGCCAACGCCTTTTTCCTCGGACAGCCGCCCAACGAACAGGGCATAACCACCGCGGCGCTGCCCGGTACCCGGATCATCCATGAGAAAGTTCGGCTTGACCACCAACTTGTCCGCCGGTAAGCCCGACTCGGCGAATTTCTGCTTCGCAAATTGCGTCAGCACCACGAACCGATCCACTTTGCTCGACCACGTTCTGAGCAGATTATGAAAAGTCAGCATGGCGGCGACGACGCTGGTCGCCGCGCGGTCGTGGTGATAGCAGGCGTGACGGATGCTCGGCAGCGGTACGGTTAGCCCTTGGCACGCTTCGCAGATTTGACCGTCACGATAGAACGTCGCTGCCGGGCAGATTAGCCGGTAATTGTGCAGCGTCTGAACAACCGGAATACCGCGCTGATGCGCCGTGTAATAAGCGGCGGGTGAGATCGTCATGAAGGTGTTGTGGAAGTGAATGATTTCCGGGCGCACTTGGTCGATCTTGGCGTCCAAAATTCGTTGAAACGAGCGCGACCAGACCGTCTCGACTGCCGCCTGCACGCGAGAAGTCCCGTCGATCGCGGCGTTGTCGGCGGTGAGTTCGTAGACATCGTGTCCCTTTTGGGAGAGCAGTGCTTTTTCAGAGGCGAAGACCATGTCTTCGCCTCCGGGTCTTTGGTAGTAGTTATGAACCAATAGGAGCCGCATTGATGTCTACACGCACCTCGCCGAATGATTATTCTTGGGGAGTCAGGACGAACAGCATGTCGTTTTTACGCAAGCGCGCCGGAATGATCGGGCGGAAAACCCGGATCAGATTGACGAACGTGCGATAAGTGCCCGACGGATCGTGTGGATCGTAATCCTCAAGCAGTTCGAAGTGATCGATCTTCAAGCCGACCCGCTCGGTGATGCTTTTCATGGTTTGCAGACAGAACCAGACCGTGTGCTGCTCGTTTTGGCAGGTCTTCGGATATTTGGAGAAGGCGTAGAAACCGTACAGCAGGGAGAACACGTAAGGCGTGCTGATCACGATTCTGCCGCCCGGAGCAAGGTGATTTTTCGCTGCTTGCAGAAAGAGACCGGGATTAGCAAGGTGCTCGATCAACTCGCCCGCCACGATCGTGTTGAACCGGTCGGGCAGGTCGAAATCTTCGGCGCTCGCCAAGTACAGGTTGTTATACCCGTGATCCTTGAGCAGTTGAAGATTTTCTTCCGAGATGTCGATGCCGGAAACATCCTCAAACTGCTTGCGCAAGCGTCCATGCAACCAATCCGGCGAATTGAACTTGACAACGTGCCCGGTGCAGCCAACGTCCAGTACTTTGGGACCTTGAATGTATTTCAGAATATCATCGCTGCGCATTGTTCCCTCGTATTTGACAACAGGCGAATGCAGAGTGCAACCGTGGTTGCGTTATCGGTTCTCGCAGACTATTTCGCCTGCGCTTGGGATGGTTTATCCTGTGGGGATGGTGCCGGGTGCTCGACGTAGCTTCGATAAAATGATCGCCATTTCTGAACGTAATGCTTGGTATCGTAGGCTTTGACCGAATCGGCTGCATCGGCGCCAATTTGCGGGAGCAGGGAGCGGTTTTCGAAGACGAATTGCAGCTTGTCGGCAATCGCTTCCGGCGTCCGTTCAATCAGCCAGCCGTTTACGCCGTCGACGAGATAATCTTCAACGCCATGCAGCCGGCTGACGAGAACGGGCACTCCTGCCGCGCAGGCTTCAATCGTGACCAGCGAGAATGTTTCATAAGCTGAAGGGAAGGCAAACACATCCGCTGACCACAGGTAAGGACGGGTGTCCTTCTGGGTGCCGACAAAGACAATCTGATCGGCGATGCCCAGCGCTGTCGAGCGTTCGCGGTACAAATTGATCATGTACGGCGTGCCGCCTACGATCATCAGCTTGATCCGGGGGTTGGCGGCTGCCTTGATGCCCGACAATAACAGCGGCAGTCCCTTGCGCTCGAAGTGACCGAGGGCGACGAACACCAAGACGAGATCGTCGGCGGTGAAGCCGTACTCGCTTCTGATTTTTTCGCGATCGAATGCCTCTGGGCGCTTCATCCGCTCGATATCCACCGGATCGGCGACGACGCGGATTTTGCTGCCGACTTGCTCGCCGAAGATTTCGGTGATCTCGCGGGCGAGACCGTCCGAAGGGACGAGGATTTGGCGGGCAAATCGAAATGCGATTGGCTCAACCCACGCGCGCAATTGATGGTCAAGCCAGCGAATGAAGCCGTGGAAACCATCCGGGTGCGACGTCTTCCATTGGTTTTTCAGGTACGCCGTATTGCAGAAGTGGGGGTAGATCACGTCGCGGTTGAAGACGTTGACCTCGGCACTCTGAATGATGTCGAACTTGACGTGATGCCGTAGTTGATACCACCAGTAAACCAGCAGCGCCATGACGTGATAGGTGATAAACAGCGCAAAGAGCGGACGATCCAGCACCGGCACGTGGACAAACTCAATCCGGTCAGGATCAGGATTGTCGAAGGTAACGGCGAAGACGGTGAACTCGTGCTCGTCTTTTAAGCCTTCGGTGATGAGATGAAAGCAGTGTCCAATCGCGTTGGTGGTATTCACGTGATAATCGAAGATTGCGATACGCATATCTGTCGGTGCCCTTTCGACATCAGAGATCTGAGTGTATTGATTGCTGCTTGCGTTACTGTTCCTTGAGGGGCAATCCCAGTGGTTTCGTCCGTGGTCGCGTACGCGCCTGATTGACACGTAGCTTAGCTTGACGCGGCTTGGCGATCGGTGTCGCCGCAGCCAGAACCTGTTCCTTAAGCGAACTCCGCGGTGCCAAACTGCCGTTGGTAGGTGTGGTTTTGTCCTGCGTGAAAAACACGAACACGAAGCCGATCAGAGACCAGAACCAGATGCCGCCCATTGGACCTTCGAGGAATACGTCAAGCCCCGCCATGATGCCAAAGGCAACGAGGTATGCCAGCAACCAGAGTGCGACGCGAGATCGCCAAGGATCGTGCTTGTCCGGTCGCGTCGCTATCATGAATAGACGAATTGCCACCGAACCGAGAAATGCTACCCAGAGTGCTAATCCCGGTACGCCGGAACGGGCAAGGATCGTCAGGTGTCCGTTATGAGGGCTGCGCAGGGATCCGTCTGCTTGAACTTGGAAGCCGTCCGAATCGGCTAAGTTAATCCCGTAGCCTTTGCCTGTCCAGAAATACTGACCGTTGACGGTATAGTTGATGATGGTATCCCACCAGCGCAACCGCCACTCTTTGGTTCCCTCTAACCCGCCAGCGGAGTTATCGCCTTCGCCAAAGATACTGGTGACGTTTTCGACAAGCTGCTGGACCGATACCTCGCGGGCTACGCCGAGGTTGATCTTCAGCGAGGAATACAACCCGGAAATCATGAGCAAGCAAACGACAATGGTGACCAACAGCAGCGGACGATACCACCCACTGCGGAACGGTTGGATCAGGACAACAATGCCGATAGCTGCCGCGACCGCGACCATGGTTGCCCGCCCCAGCGCGCCGAAGAGGATGACGTCAGCCGCCCACAGCAGCCAATTCGCCCAGCGAAGCGATGGAGAAAATGGGTGATCACTGCGGCGGTCGAGTTCCAGCATCATGAAAGCGCCGATTCCGGCAAGATGAACGCCCAAATCGCTCGCTTTGGTGTAGATGATGGGGTTGGGCGAACCCGGAAAGGTGATATTGACCAGTGACATTCTCGACGAGATGAACAGCACCGGGAACCAGAGCAGCATAAATGGAATCGCTCGCCCGAAGAAGTCGAAGAAATTACTGACATCTCGCTTGGGAATTACCAGCATGATCAGCAGGGCGAAAGCCGCATAACCGTACAGCACGGCATCGCGGATAGTGTTCAGTTGATATTGCTTGAAATAGGGTATGGTTTGCGCGATCTGCCACACCAAGAAGACGAAGAGGATGGCGACTTCCGGGCGCTTGAACGCCTTGAAACTCACCTTGATCCCGGTGAAGGGGATCAAGATGAACATGAGTGCCCCCACGCCTAGAACTGCTTCGCCGACGTAAACCGGGAAGAAGCCGATGGTAGCGAAACCTTTGCTGAAGAATAGGTACCCCATCAGCAGACCAGTCAATAGCTGCCACCACAGGTGGTAACCCTTGATGAACAGCAGCATGATGAGAATCAGGGCGCCAGCGACCGGGATCGCCAGCAATCCTAATTTCGCAGTTATGACTGCCCCCGCCACCGATGCGAACAGAATGAATCCCATCAGTTTCAGCAGACGGAGATTGACGCCGAGATTGGCAAAGCTAAACTCGCGATCCCGGCGCTCCTTAGGTTGGAACACGATCGGTCGCTGCCAAAGGTGCGGGTCTTTCATCAACTTCAAGTTAACGCTCATCGTGCTTGTACCAATTCAGTGTAAATCCGGTCAAACGCTTCGCCTTTTTGACTCCACGTAAAGCTCTCGTGGATCTTCTGTTTTCCGGCGATGCCCATCTGGCGGCAAAGCTCTCGATCATTGGCGAGCGTTTCCAGTGCTTGTTCAATTTCCTCAATTGACTGCTGCGGATTAGCGCCACTTGCCCGGAATCCGGTCGCGTCGCTGACGATTGCCGCCGGACCGCCCAATTGCAGGCAGACGACTGGCAAGCCTGCCGCCATCGCTTCGAGGAGTACCCAACCGCCGGTATCGTGCAGGCTGGGATGAAGCAGTACGTGTGATCGGACCAGTTGTTGCAGTGCTTCTTCACGGGGCAGCAGCCCGGTGAAGTGGATGTAATCTTGAGCGCCAAGGCTGGCGACCAGCGCTTTCAATCGACTCTCTTCCGCGCCGGTGCCGATGATCCAATATTCGCTGTCGGGAATGCGTTGATGCAGCTTGACGAAAGCTTGGATGCCGAGATGTTGTCCCTTCCAGCCGATTAACCGCCCCATGCTGATCACGCGAAACGGATTCGCGTTGAGATGTGTCGGGTCGTTTGCCAAATCGGGCAGCATCTCCGCTGCTAGCGCGCACTCACTCATGATGTGAACGTTTTTAGCACCGAGTTGGCGCATCTTGGCGGCGGTTGCTTCGGTGGTCGCCAAACCGATCGCGGAGTTCTGGGCAGTCTTTCTGACGTAAGGATCGAGCACGTTGCTGGTGAAACGGAACGAGTTCGCGCACCAGTTCGGCAATCCGGCTTTTCCAACTCAGCGTGCGGTAATACGGCAGCGGCGTGCTGTCACCACCGCCCACCGGTCCCCAAACAAAGGGAACGTCGAGCAGCGAAAGATAGTTCGGAGTCCAATATGACACAAAGGTCACGTGGTGGATGATGTCGAAGTGAATCTGCTCATGGAGTTGTTTACCGGCGCGATACGCCCAATACTGCCAGAGCATATAATGAATGCGGCGTCCACGTTCCCCCTTTTTCCAGCCAGCCATGAGGATTTTCGGAATATCGACGAAAACCCAATGAACGTGGGGTAGGGGGTTGATTTTGATTTCAGCTTCAATGGGTTCACGAAATTCTTCGATCGTGATCGCCCAGACTTCATGACGCTTGGAAATTTCCACAACATTGTTCCAGCCGACTCCCGGCTCTGAGCCAAGATTCGGCAGACAGGAATAAGCGCTAAGCAGCACTTTCAAGCGCGGGGCTGCGGATTGTTCGTTGTTTTCACCCTCCAGCGCGGGGGCGAAATCCTGCTGATCGATTGGATCTAGCGCTTCAATGGTTGTGCTCTTCATAGGCGGAATCCTCACGAAATCTCGGGTGTATTGACACGCCGATTGATCATGCGCCGCCGCTCTCGCTGTCGTTGATAGATCGGCGAGACAACCTGCCGCCAAACGCGCGGCAAGGCGTAAAACGGGTCCAGCAGCACGGAAAGAGTGAAATACAAGAATGCCAACAAGAATTGTCGGTTGCTATAAGCCATTCCCGCGCGCCGATAGTACATCCCGCGTAGATCGCCGAGATAATCAAATAGGCGAATTAGGTAAGGGCGTCGGTTGTAATCTTCCAGAAACTTCGCATAACTCAGTTCGATGCCGAACTTTGCCCGCGATTTTTGACGCGCAACGACGTAGCGCGCGATCACGCCTTGCGACATGTACTTCTGCATACTCAGGCTGTGACCATGGACGCGGTACTTAAGCAGTTGCTTGGGGATAGTGACCAGCGCTCCCTGAGTCATCATCCGGTCAAACAACTCGATGTCTTCGCAGACCGGGAACAAAGGATCGTAGCCGCCGACTCGCAGCGCCACTTCTCGATTGAGCAGGACGGTCGGGTGGATAGCTTGAACGAGTTCACCGCGAGCGCGACGTTCTTTACAATCGGCTTTAGAAAGCGGACCGACGCGGAAGTGGCTAATGACGTGACCCTTGGAATTGATGTGGTAACCATCCGTTCCCCAAATCACGACTTCCGGGTCGGACTTCGCCATTTTGAGCTGCGTTGCGAGCCGCTCTGGCAGGGCAATGTCATCAGCGTGCATGATCGCTACCCACGGATAGCGGCTCGCCTGCAAACCGAGGTTCAGGGCAGCGCCCACGCCACCGTGATTTCCATTGATGATCGACACGCGCGGATCGCACTCAGCAAACGATTGAGCAATCGATCGTGTTGCGTCGGTTGATCCATCGTCCACAATGATCAATTCGAAAGCTGTCAGTGTTTGGGACAGAATGCTTTGAATTGCGTCGGCGATGTAATCTTGTGCGTTGTAAGCTGGTATGACTACACTAATCACAATAATAACCCCGTTAGGCTTCTGGTACGGCACTATCTGCGAGCGGAATGTCGCTTTCTGTTTTCTCTCCGCCAGCATGGCTGTGCCTCGCATCCCGGTAAAATTTGACTAGGACGACAGTTTCAGCCAAACCGATGACAAGCGAGCCTAAGTTGGCACCAAGCAACCCATACTGCGACAACAGCCAGACGCCAACTGTAATGATCAGGATGGCTGGTACGAGGGTTGATAGGAACGACTGCTTCATCTTATTCATGACTCTCAACGAAGCGTCAAGTACAGTATTGATGCTCACAATCATCGGTGCCAAACCCATCGTTAACAAGATGGGGAAGGTCACGAAGTCATCAAACTGCCCGTTGTAGATGATGCTGATAATTCGCTGCCCAAAAAGGCTGAAGACCAGACAGTACACCCCTGATATGACCACAAACCAGATCAGAACCAGTTTCACCCGGTGATGTAAGCCGCCGCTGCCCGATTC
The DNA here is from genome assembly GCA_963727545.1 of uncultured Chloroflexia bacterium. Taxonomy (GTDB): domain Bacteria; phylum Chloroflexota; class Anaerolineae; order Aggregatilineales; family Phototrophicaceae; genus Flexifilum. The sequence continues at coordinate 633,721 of CAVSGS010000005.1, read as the reverse complement.
AATGAAGGTACGTGAAAACATCGGGAGCAAAATGCCCAGCGCTGCCGTGATTCCCATATTAAGCGGCATCAGAACGTTATTCATGGCGCGCAGGGCGGCGCTTGCGCCTAAACTGACCAAGACCGGCAGGATAACGTAATACAGATTGATCGGGATCCAAGTTAGCATTTTGGAGCCACTCGACCACTTCCCGTAATTCCAGTGATCCCTCAGCACGGCTCGACCCGACAGCGCCTCAGTGGACTTGAATTTGGGCTTAAGAAAGACGAGGGTGAGCACCGTGCTCGACACCAAGCTGGAAGCGCCCATGACGATGAGCACGGAAGAAGGGGTCAATTCCCCGAAATGATCGAGGAGGATTACACCCGTCAAGCTCAGGACAAAGTAGACGCTGCTACCGACGGCTGACCAGTGAGGCTTGGCGAGGATATAGAACGGCTGCCGGGTGAGCCAGCGCAGCAGCAGCAGTGGAGCTACCAAGGCTGCTGTGAGCATGGTGACCGCTACCAAGCTGGAGTCATTGGCATTGGTGATGTAGGCAGCGATGCCGAGACTAAGCGCTAAGACTGAGGCGACAACCAAGTGTCCGATGAAGGTGTAGCCAAGATAAGTTTTGAACTGCTTGAAGTACTTGCCACTTCCTAGAATAGCCATTGGCTCGGTCAAGAAGGCGTCGTAGACGTTCTGGCAAAGCAGAAACCATGTATAGACGACGACAAATGTGCCGTACTCATCAACCGACATGTGGCGCGCGAGAATGATGTTGATGATAAAGTTGCCACCGGCGAATACCGCTTGGTCAACCAATGCGCCGCTAATCTTCTGCATCCAGCTGGCATGTTTACTGAGAAATCCAGTAATACTACGCGCTTCCTGCTTACTGAACTCACCTGCGATTTCCGTCATGGGATTTGACCATACTCCGCGGTTCTTCATACTTGCCAAACTGTCGATGATTTTGTTGGGCGTCGTGGTGATATTGTGATACGCAATATGGGTTAGGTTACCTTCGTGTCCTTGCTTGGTGCTAAACATAGGCTGAACCGGGCGGGTAAATCAAGAAATTGCGCGGCGCTGCTGCAGATGTTTTAGCCTTCTGTAGGAAACACTAGTACAAGATTTTGCCCATAATTTCAAGGACTTTCGGCATCCTTGACTTCAACATCAATACAGAGTAACTTACATGCTTGTGTTATTCTTTGATTCACCGTGGGTGCGCAATGGCTTACTCATTCTGCATTATCCTGAAATGATGTTGAAACAGAGATGGAATCCACCAATCGGAAATATCTGATCGTCGTCCTGAAATACCTATGGCTTGTCATTTTGGCGGCAGGGATAACGGGAGCAGGTACCTACTATCTGCGGTCGCATCAGCAAGCTTATTATTCGTCTCACGTCCGCATTTTCATCGGGAATGCGATTGCATCTCCCGATCCTAGCATCCAGCAAATCACGACCGGGGCGGCTTTGGCGGTTACGTATACCCAGTTGATCACCTATGACGTGCTGGATACGGTCATCAATGATCTCAACCTCCCGATGACTCCGCGCGATCTGAGTGGCGCTGTATCGGCTTCGGTCGTGCCCGATACGCCGATCTTGGACATCGGCGTGACCTATTCCGACCCGGATATGGCGGCTGAAATCGCCAACGAAATCGCTAAGGTGCTCATCGCTAGTAGTCCCTCCGATTTGACCGACGCGCAGCAGGAGAGCATGACGTCGCTACGCTCGCAGATCGACGACGTGCAGAAGCAAATTGACATCACTAGTGTACAAGCTCAACAGCTTCACGACCGCCTGAGCGCGACCTCGGAAACCGAAGATCCCGAAACTTTTCAACGCCTGACCGACGAGTACAACAATCAAGTCAATCAACTGAACTCGGCTCACGGGATCCTTGCGCAGCTATCGGCGAGCTTCTTGCAGCTGGCAAATCGCGCGAATCAACTGGAAATCATCGACATGGCGCGCCCGGAGCCGACCGCAATCGGGCTGAAACCGATGATTGTTGGCGCAGCCGGTGCGGTTGTGGGCGCATTGATCGCGGTCGCCGGTCTGCTGTACTTGGAGTATTCGAACACCTCGCTGCGTGACGTTACGGAAATTGAAGATTTACTGGGGCTGCCGATACTGGGTGAGATCACCAACACAAACAAGATTCGGCGCAACAAGGAGACCTATTTAGTCTCGGCAACCTATCCCAAGTCGCGCGTTGCTGAGGAATTTCGCAATTTTCGCATCAATTTGCTTTCGGCGCACAAAGACTCGCTTTCCGATTCATCGCTCAACATTTTCGTCGTAACCAGTCCAGAGGCGCGAGTAGGTAAAAGCTTTGTCGTGGCAAATTTGGCGGTCTCGATGGCGGCGGCGGGGTTGCGCGTGCTGTTGATCGACGCCGATTTGCGTCGCTCTAGTCAAAATGAGGTTTTTGGCGTGGCTAATCTGCTGGGACTAACGGGCTTGCTGGACCCGAAGTCTGCCCCGGTCTTCAGCCAATCTGTGTTTAACCCGCCTGAGAATATCATGCAGGAGACGACGATTCCCGGTTTGATGATCATGACGTCGGGCAGCAGTACGATGGAATTGAGCGAGCTGCTCGGTTCGCCGGAGATCACGCGCTTCATCGAAAATCTGGAAAAACAGGATCGGTTCGACGTGATTCTGATCGACACGCCGCCATGTTTGGTGGTCTCCGATGCTTCGGCAGTCGCCCTAGCGACCAGCGCATCGATCGTGCTGGTGGTGCAGGCGGGGCGGACGCATCGCGATGCCGCGCAGAAAGCCTGTACTCAGTTCGAGCAAATTGGCGTCGACGTCGATGGAGTTGTCGTCAATCGCAGCCACAAGCGCACCAAAGAGTACGGCAGATCCCGTTACTTCAGAGTTTGATCATGCCGGCGCTTCTGAAGGGCATTTTCTCGCGCTGTTAGGTTTAGTTTAGGTTTCGTTTAGTTATGCGGCAGGTTTTTAGCAGCGATCAGCTATGGCTGATGTTTACCGCTAAAAACCCTGCCTTCTTTTTTGTCTAGTTTTGCTAGCCGCGCGATTTCTGCACTTTAGGGAATTGCGATGTTGGCTAAATTCCCTCACCTCAAACGAGCATCCGCAATTTCTTAAACCCCTTTTAATGCTCGTTTAGGAACCCCTCGATTTCCTTATTTTCGTAAATTTAGTTCGCTGAAAGCCACGTGGTCTACGTTTGAAGGGTCAACGTTACCTTCTCGTTGCTTCTACAACCAAATCAACGAATCCGATCGAGCATTGAAAAGCGCAGGGGTAAACAATGAACGTGACCCTTCCTCGTATGTTGGCTTTAAACGAGACAACCAAAACTTCCCCGGTGCTAGTGCGCCAGATGCAAACGTCTGAATGGATGAACCGAGCGTTTGCGTCATTGGGAATCGATATGTTGGTGACCATCGGCGCGCTGGCGTTGGCTGTGCGCGTCGCCGCAATCGGGCAGGGCGAAGCGATTGACCCCGGTCTGGCTCCATTTATTGTACTGAGCTTGATTGCTTGGCTCGTGAGTTTCGTTTTGTGGTCCGTTTATCCCGACGAACATCGCAACCGCCTGATCTCGCTGCTGCCGCGCGCGGTGCTGGCAGTGGTCAGCGCGTGGATGTTCTTAGTCGTTGCGACCTCGATTGCGCGGGATGAACTGCCGCGCATGTTCCTCCTGTCGTACTTGGGACTGAATATCGCCGGAGTAGTTTTGTGGCGGCTCATCAGCCGGTTTGTCTTGCACGCGCCGTTGACCTCGGCGAAACCGATGCGCAGCCTCATCATTGGACCGCACGGGTTGGGTGTTCAGTTCGCCGAGCAGACCGAGCAGGAGTCGAAATCGCTATTTTCGGTCTGCGGTGTGATTACCGATGATCCCGAACTGGTCGGTGACGCTTATCCGGTGCTTGGCTCGACCGAGAGCAATCTCGAAGCCGTCATTGAGAAATACCAGATTGAAGCGGCAATTCTCGTGCTTTCGACGCAGGATAACACGACGCTAGAGCAGATTTGCGACCAGTTGAGCATTTACCCGGTTCAGGTCTATGCGATCCCTGAATTGATGGAGGCGAGTCACTTCACGTTCAATGCGGCGTCATTGGAGCGCTTCAAGCTCTCGACGGCGATGCCGAACGCGATTCGGATGCGCGATCGTATGATCAAACGCATGATCGACATCGTACTCGCGTCGATCGGACTGGCGCTGGTGCTGCCGTTCTTTACGGTAATTGCCCTCGCCATCAAGCTCGACTCGCCCGGTCCGGTCTTTTTCAAGCAGCTTCGTGTTGGCAAGTATCGTCGTGGCTTCTACATGTTCAAGTTTCGCTCGATGGTGGCGAACGCCGAACAAATTCAGGCACAGGTCAACAAAGTCGATGCTGACGGCAATATCAAGCACAAAAGCGAAGATGACCCGCGCATCACGCGCATCGGACACTTCATCCGTAAGACGAGCTTGGACGAACTGCCGCAGTTGATCAACGTCCTGCTGGGCGACATGAGCCTAGTCGGTCCCCGCCCGGAAATGCCGTGGGTGGTCAACAACTATGAGCAGTGGCAGTACAAGCGGTTTGTCGTCCCGCAGGGCATCACCGGTTGGTGGCAAATCAACGGGCGCAAGGACGGCAAACAGATGAACGAATGCACGGAAGACGATCTCTACTACATCCAGAACTATTCGCTGCTGCTTGACGTGAAGATCATCCTGCAGACGATCCCGGTTGTGCTCAGCGGTAAAGGATCGTTCTAAGTCCTAGACAAACCTCCATCTACCTATTCTATTGATATGCCGTGTCAGTAAGACATGGCGACGAAAGGTTGAACGATAATAATGGCAGAGCAAACGAAGGTATTGGTCACTGGCGCTGGTGGATTTATTGGCAGTCATCTGGTGACCTATCTGAAGCAGCAGGGGTATTGGGTGCGCGGCGTCGACCTCAAGTACCCGGAATATGTCGAGACGGACGCCGACGAATTCGAAATTCTTGACCTGCGTCGTTGGGATAGCTGCTTGCAGGCGATGCGCGGCGGTATCGACGAAGTCTACGCGCTGGCGGCGGACATGGGCGGCATGGGCTTCATCTCCTTCAATAACGCTCTGATCCTCTACAACAACGCGCTGATCAACTTCCACACGATGGAAGCGGCGCATCTGAGCGGCGTGAAGCGCTATCTCTATACGTCGTCGGCGTGTGTGTATCCCGAATATCTGCAAACGGACGCCAACGTCACGCCGCTGAAGGAAACCGACGCTTATCCGGCGCAGCCGCAGGACGCCTACGGCTGGGAAAAGCTGGTCACCGAAATTCTCGCTCACTACTACCAGACTGACTACGGTCTCGAAACCCGCGTCGTGCGCTTCCACAACATCTTCGGCGAGAAGGGGACGTGGGAAGGTGGGCGCGAGAAGGCTCCGGCAGCGATGTGCCGCAAGATCGCCATGGCGAAGCTGACCGGCGACCCGACCATCGAAATTTGGGGCGATGGCGAGCAAACTCGCTCGTTCTGCTACATTGACGACTGCGTGATCGGCATCCATAAGCTGATGCGCTCTGACCACCGTGAGCCGCTGAATCTTGGTCAAGACCGCATGGTCACGATCAACCAGCTCGCCGACATCATCGCCGACATCGCTGATTTCCCGGTCGAACACAAGCACATCCCCGGTCCTCAGGGCGTGCGCGGTCGTAACTCGGATAACAGCCAACTCCGCAAGGTGTTGAACTGGGAGCCGCAGATCTCGCTGGAAGAGGGGTTGGGCACGACCTATGCGTGGATCGAAGAACAGGTGCGCGAGAAATTGGCGAAAGAGTTGACGAATCCTTCGCTGGCAGAAGTCGCCGGTGACTAAGCAGGTTCTCTAAATTTCGCCGCAAGTTGGCATTTTCGTAGGGGCACATTAGGTGCCCCTCTTGAAAACTCTTGATAATCAACTGGACAAAGTTCGATGACCGGATCGCCGCAGCAGGTGAATATTCTCGGAGTCAACGTCAGTGCAATCAACATGCAAGTTGCGCTGGAAGTGATTGGCGGCTGGGTCTCTAACCATGAACAGCATTACGTGACCATCACCGGGGTGCACGGGGTGATGGAATTGCAGCGCGATCCCGCCATCCGGGAGATGCACAATCAAGCCGGATTGGTTACGCCTGACGGGATGCCGCTCGTTTGGGTCAGCCACCGGCGGGGTTTCCATGATGTGGGGCGCGTCTATGGACCCGATCTCATGCTGGAACTCTGCAAGGCATCGGCAACGACCGGTTACCGCCACTTCTTCTATGGCGGCGGCGATGGTGTCGCTGATCTGCTCGCCGAGAAGCTGCGCGCGCAGTTTCCGCATCTCCAAATCGTCGGGACGTATACGCCGCCGTTTCGCGCGCTGACTGCTGAAGAAGACGAAGAAGTCGTCCAGCGGATCAACGATTTGGGTGCAGATATTGTCTGGGTCGGGCTGAGCACACCGAAGCAAGAAAAGTGGATGAGTTCACATCTTGGGCGGCTAAATGCCGGGGCGATGATCGGGGTAGGGGCTGCCTTCGACTTTCACGCCGGGTTAAAGCAGCAAGCCCCGCACTGGATGCAAAAGCGAGGGTTAGAGTGGTTCTTCCGGCTCGTCAGTGAGCCGCGACGGTTGGGGAAGCGTTATTTGATTAACAACCCCAGTTTCATCTTCTTGATCATGCTCCAAGAACTGGGGTTCCGCCGGTACAACTCTTCAAAAGTAGAGGTGTAAACGGTTGGGCGCAAGTTTTCCCGGCATCAACCGGGGGGCAGAATGCTGTGCCAGCCAATGTTGAACCGTCAGACTTAGGGTTTTGACCCGGTTCGCTGGCTGCGGGTTGGTCCCGCGCGCAAGCAGGTGTGCAATGATGAAACTAGCGGGAATTGATACGATAAACCACACAACCAGCAAGTTGATTAGACTATCCATCCGAGTTTACTCACAGTATAGATCAGTTCGTAAGGTACTCACTTTTTCAATTTACCACGTGTTGCCGCAAGGGTAACGTAAGGTTTTCAAAATGGATTCAGTACATCAGTCCCGGTCTAATAATTCCGGTCATCCACCCCCACAAGTGAGCCTTGGTCTGCCGGTCTACAATGGCGAACGGTATTTGGCGGAGACGCTCGATTCGCTGCTTGCGCAAACGTACCGCGATTTCGAGATCATTGTTTCGGATAACTGCTCAACTGATACTACGGCTGCTATCGTGAAGCGCTATGCCGAGCGCGACCCCCGCATTCGCTACGTTCGCAGAGAAAAAAACACCGGCGCAGTGGAAAACTTCAATTCAATTGTCGCCTTGGCGAACGGGCGTTACTTCAAGTGGGTGGCGCATGATGACTTGCTTGAGCCGACCTATCTGGAGCGCTGCGTCGCGGTTTTGGATGCCGACGAGAGTGTCGTGCTGTGTCACGCTGATACTCAGTTGATCAGCGCGGACGGTGCCCGACTGGAAGCCTTGCCCGGCAGCGACCACTTCTTCGACGAGCAGGGGCGGATTATCTACCTCGGCAAGGACTCGGCTTCCCGTAAACTGGATGATCCGCGCGCCTCGGAGCGTTACAAAGCCGTCGTTCGGCAAACCAATTGGGTGTTCGAGATCTTCGGGGTGTTTCGTCGTGAAGTCCTCTTGCGTACCGGGCTGCTCGACGCCTTTTACGGCAGCGATAAGCTGCTGCTGGCGAAAGTTTCCGTTATGGGGCGGATTGTGCTCGTGCAAGAGCCGTTGTTCCTGAATCGCCGTCATGCCGAGCAGTCGATGAGCCTGATGACGATCGACGGGCAAGAAATGTGGGTTGGCAATCAATCTAGCCAGCGCGGGCTGATGCATCGGCTGCGGCGGCTGCGGGGTTTCTTCGCCGCGACCCTTATCAGCAAGCTCTCGTTTAGGGAGCGGATCGCCTGCTGGCAGGTGTTGTTCGGCTATTACGTTCGATTTAAGCGTTGGTACGATATGCTGGAAGAACTTAGCGGGCTGCGCGTCCGCCGCCTTTCAACCGAAGCAAACCAAAACCTGCAGCAAGGGGGAGGTACAAACTCATGAAAGTGGCAATTCTTGCCGGGGGTGTCGGTTCACGCTTGTCTGAAGAAACCGAGACTAAGCCGAAACCAATGGTCGAGATCGGTGGTATTCCGATCTTATGGCACATCATGATGCACTACGCCTTTTACGGTCACAACGAGTTCGTGATCGCGCTAGGTTACAAAGGCGAATACATCAAGAAATACATGATGGATTACGCTCGCCTGAACAGCAACTTGGCGATTGACATGAAGACCGGTGCCGTCGAGACGGAAGGGCAGTTTGGTCCCGATTGGAAAGTTGAACTGATCGACACTGGGATGCCCACTCTTACCGGCGGGCGGATCAAGCGACTTGCTCCGTATCTGGGCGACAGCACTTTCATGCTGACGTGGGGCGATGGGGTCTCGAATATCGATCTGGATGCGCTGCTGGCGTTCCATCGCTCGCACGGCAAGTTGGCGACGATGACCGCCGTGCGCCCCCCGGCGCGATTTGGTCATCTGGAATTTGAAGGCGATCAAATCATGCGCTTCACCGAAAAACCGCAGACCGCCGAAGGCTGGATCAACGGCGCGTTTTTCGTGCTAGAGCCGGAAGTGATGGACTACATCGACGGCGACGATACTCAATGGGAAAAAGAGCCGCTGGAACGTCTCGCTGCTGACGGTCAGTTGATGGCGTATCGCCATTATTCGTTCTGGCAATGTATGGATACGCTGCGCGATAAGCGCCGCCTCGAAGAACTCTGGGAAACCAACGACGCTCCTTGGAAGCTATGGGACACACAAAACTATGCGTATTCTCGTAACGGGCGATAAAGGTTACATTGGCGCTATTCTAGTGCCGATGCTGGTCGAGCAAGGGCACGATGTCACGGGTATGGATACGGACTATTTCCGTAACTGCACCTTCGGCGACGGGATGCCGACGATTCAATCCATCCAGAAAGACGTTCGTGACGTTGAACCGGCGGACCTCGAAGGTTTCGATGCCGTCATGCATCTGGCGGGGCTGTCGAATGACCCGCTGGGCAATTTCGACCCGGAGCAGACCTACGAGATCAATTACCGGGCATCGGTTCGTCTGGCAACTGCGGCTAAGCAGGCAGGGGTGAAACGCTTCATCTTCTCCTCGTCGTGCAGCAATTATGGCGCGGCGGGCGATGACCTGTTGGACGAGACCTCGACGCTTAACCCGGTGACTCCTTACGGCGTGTCGAAGGTGCGGACGGAGCAGGATATCGCGCCGCTCGCCGACGCCGATTTCTGCCCGACGTTCCTACGTAACGCGACGGCTTACGGCGTCTCGCCGCGCTTGCGCTTCGACCTCGTGCTCAATAACTTGGTCGCATGGGCGGTGACTTCGGGGCTGGTCTACATCAAGAGCGACGGCTCGCCATGGCGACCGATCGTTCACATCGAGGACATTTCGCGAGCGTTCATCGCCGTGCTCGACGCGCCGGAGGAAGTTGTCCACAACCAAGTTTTCAACGTGGGGCAGACCTCCGAGAACTATCGCGTTTCCGAAATCGCCGAGATTGTCGGCGAGGTTGTCCCGAACTGCCGCGTCGAGTACGCGCCGGATGGCGGTCCCGACAAGCGCAACTATCGGGTCAACTGCGACAAGATTCAGGCGGTGCTGCCGGAATTCAAGCCGCAGTGGACGGCGCGACGGGGTGCGGAAGAGCTTTACGAAACGTATCGCGGCGCGGGTCTCACGGTCGAGGCGTTTGAAGGAATTCAGTACAAGCGTCTTGCTCAGCTCCAGCATTTGGTCGATACGCGCCAGTTGGATGGCAAAACGCTGCGCTGGCTGTCACCCGAAACTATGTCGATTACATCGTAGCAACGCAGAAAGAACGGATTATGACGACACTCACCTGCCGCAGCTGCGGCGGAACCAATCTCCTGCCCATCATGTCGTTTGGCGAAACGCCGCTGGCTGATCGGCTGCTGACGACCGAAATGCTGGAACAACCAGAGTTGCACGCCGCGCTTGAGTTGGTCTTCTGCCCGGACTGCACGCTGGTGCAGATCACCGAGAGCGTATCGCCGGACATCCTGTTCGGCGAGGAGTACCCGTATTTTTCGTCGGTGTCGCCGGCGCTGGTCGCGCATTTCCGCGAGAGCGCACTCAACCTGATCGAGACGCGCGGCTTGGATAGTTCAAGTTGGGTGGTCGAAGCTGCCAGCAATGACGGCTACATGCTCAAGAACTTCATGGAGCAGGGGATTCCGGTGCAGGGCATCGATCCGGCTGAGCCACCAGCGAAAGCGGCGCAAGCTGCCGGTGTGCCCACGCTGTTGACCTATTTCACGCTCGACCTTGCGCGGCAGTTGGTGCAGGAAAAAGGGCGTCGGGCTGACGTCTTCCTCGCCAACAACGTGCTGGCGCACGTGCCCGACTTGAACGGCTTTGTTGAAGGGATCAGCACAATCCTCGCCGACGATGGCGTTGCGGTGATCGAGGTGCCGTATCTGATCGACCTCGTCGATCATAAGGAATTCGATACCATCTATCACCAACATCTCTGCTATTTCTCGGTGACGGCGCTCGATAATCTGTTCCGGCGGCACGGACTGTACCTCAACCGGATCAAGAAGCTGGCGATTTACGGCGGCTCGCTGCGCCTGTTCGTCGAGCATCACGAGAACGTTGGCGAGTTGGTTCAAGCGCTGCTCAAAACGGAGCAGGCGCGCCAGACCGTCGCCTATGCCTATTACACCGACTTCGCCAAGCACATCAACCAATTCCGCGACGATTTGCTCGATCTGCTGGACTCGCTCAAGCGCGACGGCAAATCGATTGTCGGCTATGGCGCAGCGGCAAAAGCGACCACCATGCTCAGCTACACCGGCATCGATGCGCGTCAGCTTGATTACGTGGTTGATCTGAACAAATTCAAGCAAGGTCGCTTTATGACCGGCAGTCATTTACCGATCTGTGCGCCGCAGAAGCTCCGGGAAGACGTGCCCGATTACGTGCTGATCTTGGCGTGGAATTTCGCCGACGAGATCATCGCGCAGCAGGAAGCGTATCGTCAGTTAGGCGGAAAATTCATCATTCCGCTGCCTGAACTCAAGGTCGTTTAGGTTTCGTTTAGGGTTTGTTTAGGTCGTTTTAGTCATCGTAAGGGACGCCGATGGAGTCACGCCTCAACTGTCCAAACTGTGGTTCGCCCGGTATGGATGTTTTCTACACGGTAGATGACGTACCGATTCACAGCGTGCTGCTGCTGGACACACGTGAAGAAGCCATTAATTACCCGAAGGGGCAGATTGCGCTCGGTCTTTGCAATCACTGCGGGTTTATCAGTAACGTGGCGTTTGATGGTCATCTGCAAGAGTATGCCGGACGCTACGAGGCGACTCAGTCGTACTCGCCGACCTTCAGCGCTTTTTCGCGGAGCCTCGCGCTCGACTTAATTGAGCGCTATGACCTGCACGGCAAGACGATTATCGAGATCGGCTGCGGTCAAGGTGAATTTCTGCTGGAACTGTGCGAGTTGGGCGAAAACTATGGCGTGGGGTTCGACCCGGCGTATCGCGCGGAGCCGATCACGAGCGAGGCGAAAGATCGCGTGAAGTTCGTGGCGGATTTCTTCTCTGAAGCCTACAGCGATCAGCAAGCGGATTTTGTCTGCTGCAAGATGACGCTGGAGCACATTCCCGATACGTTGGAGTTCGTGAGTAGTGTGCGGCGCTCGGTGGCGCAGAACCCGGACTGCGCGGTTTTCTTCCAAATTCCGAATGCCGGGTACGTCTTGAACGATACGGCTTTCTGGGATGTCTACTACGAACACTGCTCCTACTTTACACCGGCTTCGCTGACCTATCTTTTCAAGCGGAGCGGCTTTGAGGTCGCGCGCGTCTATACCGCCTATAACGCGCAGTACTTGATCGTCGAAGCGACGCCTGCTCACGTCGAGCAAGGAGCCGCCACGTCGCCGCAGGCGATCGCGGCACTGCAAGCGCAGACGGAACAGTTTGCTCGCCGCGTCCAACAATTGCGCGAGCGCTGGCAAACGACCATTGGCGATCTCGCGCAAGCGGGTAAAAAAGTTGTCATCTGGGGTGGTGGCTCGAAGGGGGTCGCCTTTCTGACGACACTCGGAATCCACGATGCAATCGAATACGTCGTGGACATCAACCCCCGTAAGACGAGCATGTTCATGGCAGGAACCGGACAGGAGATCGTGCAGCCCGATTTCCTCCGCCAGCTTAAGCCCGATGCGGTAATCGTTATGAATCCGGTCTACTGTGAAGAGATCGGCGCGACCTTGTCGGAAATGAATCTTCAGCCAACGCTGCTTTCGTTGTAGTTGAGTCTTGAGTAATGAGTGGAACTATGTCGATCCCAAGTCGGTCCAATTGTCCAGTATGTGGAAGCAGTGACGTCAGCGCTTTCTTCGATTTGCCGAAGGTGCCGACTCACTGCAATATCCTGCTAACTACCCGCGAGGAAGCGGTGGCGGTACCGAGGGGAGACATCGGTCTTGTGTTCTGCCACACGTGTGGTCATATCTATAACGCGGTGTTTGATCCGGAGTTGATGAAATATAACCAGCAGTACGAGAACTCGCTGCATTTCTCGCCGCGCTTTCAGGAGTTTGCTGAGCAGCTTGCCGAGAGTTTGACCAGTCGCTATAACCTGTATCAAAAGGTTGTTATCGATGTTGGCTGTGGCAAGGGTGATTTCCTGCGGCTGATGTCGCGGGCGGGTAATAACAAGGGCTATGGGTTCGACCCTAGTTACGTCCCGAATGGCGACTTGGATACGGCTTCCGATCTCACGTTCATCCAAGATTTCTACTCGGAGAAGTATAGTAGCTATCGGGCAGACATGATTTGCTGCCGTCACGTCCTCGAACACATCGAGCAGCCCTGCGACTTTTTGGCGGGCATACGCCGTTCCATTGATCCGAATGATCACTCGGTTGTTTACTTTGAAGTGCCCAATGCGCTGTTCAGCCTGCGCGACTCCAGTGTGTGGGACATCATTTACGAGCACTGCGGCTACTTCACGCCCAATTCGTTGATTTATCTGTTCCAAGCCGCCGGATTCGAGGTTTTGCATCACGAAGAAACCTATGGGGGTCAGTTCATCAGCATCGAAGCGGTACTCGCTCACGGCGACGCTGCGGCGAGAACCATCTCAACCAACTATTCGATCCTGCATTTGAAACAACTAGCGGACGAATTCAGCCAGCGCTACCGCGAGAAGCTCACCTATTGGACTTACATGCTGGAAGAGTTGGCGGAGCAATCGCAGAAAGTCGCTCTGTGGGGAGCCGGTTCTAAGGGCGTAACGTTCTTGAATACGGTGCCTAAAGCGAACACTATTCGTCACGTGGTTGACATCAACCCGCGCAAGCAGGGGATGTACATCGCCGGAACGGGACATAAGATTGTCTCGGCAGAGTATCTGCTGGACGACAAACCTGATAGTGTCTTGGTCATGAACCGCTTGTACGAGTTGGAGATCCGGCAGATGCTGCACAATATTGCGCCTGACGCCGAAGTACTGGTGGTCTGATCGGTCACTTTCGCCGCCGCAAAGGAAATTCTCTGCTATGAAAATCGCGTATGTTTGCCAGCCGTGGGATCGGATGCTGCCCAGTCAAGGTTCTGTGACTACATCGATCGGAATCTTGACGCGAGAAATCGCCGTGCGGATGACGGATGATTATGAAGTCACCATCTACTCGGCTGCCGACCGGGGCGTACTGCACAAAGTGGTCGAGCAAGGGGGTGACATCAGCTACCGCGCGATCCCCGGCAGCAGCATCGAAAATCGGCTGTCCCTGCCGCTTAAACTCGCCTACGAGCGCTTGGGCGCGCGTGGGGATCGGCATAAGCCTTTCTTTGCTACCCGTTACTATCTCGCCATCTTTGCGCGTCAACTGGCGAACGATTTGAGCGAGCAGGGTTTCGACATCATTCACGTCGCCAATTTCTTCCAGTTCGTGCCCCCGATTCGCGCGAAAAACCCCGACGCGAAAATCTTGCTGCACATGAATTGTAGCTGGTTGGGGCAAATCGATCCTGAGCTGCTGCGCCCGGCTGTCGAGCAGTCCGATTTGATCGTCGGCTGCGGCACGCACCTCGCCGAAGAGACGGTCCCAAGTTTCCCCCAACAGGTTGACCGCTTTATTACCATCGCTAATGGCGTCGATCTCCGGCAGTTCCGCAAGGAACGCGAGCAGCCCGTCGCTCCGCCCGCGCCCGACGCGCCGCTTAGAATACTCTTTGTGGGGCGTGTATCGCCCGAAAAAGGCACTCACGTCGCCATCGAAGCGTTCAAAAAAGTGCGCCAGCAACGTTCCGACGTCGTGCTCGACATTGTTGGTCCGCTTGGCTCCGCGCCGCCCGACTTCCTCATCTTGCTGGATCGCAACCCGCGGGTGCTGGACCTCATGAAATACTACGGCGAGGATGGCAAGCAGGATCTCTATTACGATAGCCTGCAAAAAATGATCCCGCCTGAACTCAAAGACGACATCATCTTTCACGGGACGGTTCCCCACGAGAAGCTGCTCGATTACTATCAGTGCGCCGACGTCTACATCAACTCGTCGCTGTCAGAGGCTTTTCCGCTGCCGGTGGGCGAGGCGATGGCGAGCGGGGTGGCGGTCATTGCGGCTCGTGTGGGCGGCATTCCCGATATGGTCATTCATGGCGAGACGGGACTGTTGTTTGAGCCGGACGACGCCGACGCGCTCGCAGCGGAACTGCTGGAACTGCTCGCCGATCCGCAGCGCCGCGAAACGCTGCGTACTGCCGCCTCTCACCGGATCGAGACGGTCTATTCGTGGGATCGCATCGCGGATTTGTTCCGCGATGAATACGTCAAGCTGATGTCCTAGCCCGCCATGAATCCACGCCAATGGCTTAAACAGGTACAACTCAAGCGCATTTATGCGAACAGCCAGCTTTTCACAGCGGAGCAGCTTGGGCGACGTGCGCTGATCGTTTCGCCGCATTTCGATGACGAGACGCTTGGCTGCGGCGGACTCATGATCCGCAAGAAGCAGATCAACGCCGATGTGGGCATCGTCTTTATGACCGATGGCAGTGTGTCGCACAGCCATCTAGTGCCCGCCGCGCAGTTGAGTGCGATGCGGCGTGCTGAAGCTGCCAATGCGGCGCAGGCACTCGGATTACAGCGCAGTGACGTAACTTACCTCGATTTCCCGGAAACGCACCTCAAGGATCACGCTGACGATGCTGTACGGGCGCTGACGGACCTCGTGAAGCGCTTCGATCCCGAACAAGTCTTTCTGCCGTATTCGGCAGAACCGCTGCTCTGGTCGGAGGATCATCTAGCGACCACGCGGATTGCGTGGCAGGCGTTGGAAGTCGCTGGTAAGCGGCGCTGGGTTTACGAGTATCCAATTTGGTTGTGGTACGGCTTGCCGTGGGTTGGATTAATGCCGGAGAGTTGGTCTAATCGCCGCCAAATCGTGCGCATCACGCTGAATTCGTGGGCGGGTGTCGGTTTTCCGCGCGCCTTCAAATACTCGGTTGACATCAGCGAGGTGAAGTCGAAAAAGCGCGCGGCGCTCGAACGGCATCGCTCACAAATGTTTCGCCTGATGGATGGCGTCGGCTGGCCCATCCTTGAAGACGTTGCCGGGGGTGAATTCCTCGACTGTTTCTTCCAGCAGCGAGAGATTTTCCATCTCGCCGGACTGCCGGAATGACCGGGCAACCGCAAGCGGATAAGCTGTTGCTCGCCGATGATTATGCGGATGCGCATAAGCCCGGCACCGTGATCGGCAGCCACACGCCGGACGGACAGTTGCGGCAGGGCATCGACGCCGAAGCGGTGCTGAGCATCGATCACGATGCGCTGCGGATTTAACCCTTGGTCCAGTTCGGTTGGGGACGTTCGGGCGTCAGCTACGGACCGTTTGAGCGCGAAAACGGGTTGGCGCTGAGCGTCTTTATGCTCAACGGGCATAACACTTCCAATATCGAGCCGTTCACGGACAGCGTGCCCAAACGCATTTGGCGTTGGGCGTTGGGGACGACCAGCGAGCGTCAAAGCAAACGAGTCCTCGTGCCACGCTTGTTCCGCTGGCTGCTCTCCGATCATCCACGTCGATTTCCGCGCAAGCTGCGTTGGTGGCGGTATCTGCGCGCGCACCCGGAACTCATGGACGAGAACTTGGCGATCGGCTGGTTCGCTCAGGAACAGCGCAGTCCGAGCCTGCCGAGCGGCAACACCTTTATCATGCACGGTATTGGCACTGGCAATGGCGAGTTGTGGGCTGAAGTCGGTGGCGTGCCGCTGCCCACGATCAGCGGGGTGCAGAACGTCCCGATCGCTTACGTGATCGTTCTGCGCGAGCAGGGAGCGGCATATTATGCCGCCTCGCTGCCCAATGCGTACGGCTTCTCTGCTTTGCCGCAGTTGAGACCGCTGGCGATTGACCCAGCTCGCGACGAAAGTTCGGTGTATGCCGGGATTTACCAGAGCGTGCTCGGTCAGATCGGGTTTCGGGTGGACAGCCGTGTCTACGCGACCCGGATCGCGGCGCTCGGTGGACCTTATACTCAGTGGTACGGTACGGCTCACGCCGCCGATGCGCTCGTTTCCGCTCGCCCGCTCGCCGCTGCCGAAGCGGAAATCGGCGGTCGCTGGCAAGTGCTCAGCGGTCAGCTTGATGTAACGCCGCAGGGCGCGGTCGGCAAAGCTGCGCTCAATCGCGCCATTCTGACTCCGGCGGAACCGTCGGGACTGGTTCATTTTCTGGTCGAGACCGGATCGACGGTTGACGGCAGCGTGAGCGCCTTGTTTCGGGCGGATAGCGAGGGGAATGGATTTCAGCTCCAATTCAGCGGAACTGACGTTCAGTTTAGCTCGCTGGATCGTGGATCGGCGGTCGTTCTCGCCGCGTCGGAGCGCGACAAACTGGCTCCAAACACTGTTCACGCGATCCAAGTCCTCGACGACGGGAGCGCGATCGCGCTGTTCCTCGACGGGCAACTCCTGTTCGAGCGGCGGTTTGCGGAAACCCGTTTGGCTGATGCGGTCGGTGTCGGGTTTGAACTGGGTGGCGTGGGGATCACCGTGCGCCACTTTGAAGCGCATCCGCGCACGGTGATGCTGCCGTCGGCGCTGTCCGCCGCGCTGTTCTGGCATCGATGCGGCGATCAGGCGGTCGCTACGGAGCAGTTCGAGGGCGCTGCCCGTCCGCTTGAAGGCAAGACGACCAGCACCGGTGGTCGTCAATGGCAGCGCACCATCGGCTCAGGCTGGTTCGATCTCACCGGCGAGGGCGCGATGAAAGTGCGCGCATCCACCGAGCAGCCTAATCCCGGGCGTACCGCCTATACCATCGCGTGGCAGTCGCCTGACTTTGCCGAAATCGGAGTTGACATCACACTTCCCGGCGTAGGACGCGGCAATGGTGATGGTAGTCGCGCGGGCTTGATCTTTTATCAAGATGACGATAACTATATTGTGGTCAGTGTCTACGTGAGCGACCTCTACGACGGTTACTCGGTGTCGTCATTTTTCACGCTGAACGGATTCGAAGACGTTTATGATGCGGTCTGGACCAACATCGATCGACACATCGCTTGGGGGACGTCGTTTCGCCTTCAGGTCGCGTTTGACGGAGCGCAGTATCTGGTTCACCTGAATGATGAGGCGGTCTTATATCGCGCGCTGACCGACGTTTATCCGGCATATCAACCGCTGCGGATCAACCGGGTTGGTTTAGTCGCTAACTGGGAATGGGGCGATGATACCGGCAGCGTCCTCAGAAATTTCAGCGCAAAAGGCTAGGAAAGCTATGCATTCAATTTGGTCGATGTTCCCCACACCCGTCAAGAACCTGCTGCGCGGCAGCCATACCTTCCGCCGCATCGCTTACCTGCTGTCCGGCAATCGCGTCGTGACGATTTAGGCGGGACCCGGTAAAGGACTGCAAATCGACTTGTGGCGTGGAAGTGCGAATTACGAGTTGGGTACGAACGAACTGCCGGTGCAAAATGCACTCGCGGAGCAGATCAAACCCGGTGCGACCTTCTACGACATCGGCGCGAATATCGGCTTTTTCACGATTATCGGCAGTCGGCTGGTGACGTCGGCGGGGCAGGTGGTGGCTTTCGAGGCGGTGCCAGAGAATGCTCAGGTGATTCAGCGCAACTGCGCTCTGAACGGATTTGAGAATGTGCAGGTCGTTGCTCAAGCCGTTTCGAGTGAAAGCGGGAGCGGAACGCTGGTGCTTTCGTCGCACGATGGTGGTGCCGCACTGCAGGGCAGTGCCGAACAAGCTGGCGAAACCATCACCGTTGAGCTGACTTCGATTGATGATTTCGTCGCCAGCCATCCTCAGCTAGCGCCTAGTCTTGTTAAGATCGACGTTGAAGGCGCGGAGCTGCTGGTGCTTCAGGGAATGGCAAAGGTGTTGACGGAAATTCGCCCGATCATCATCTTCGAACTCGATGACGGAACGATGGCTGGGCTTAATCAAAAACTGGTTGCGTGTCAGCAGTATTTGGAAGCCGTCAACTATTCGATCACTGAGCTGCCGGACTCGTATGCGCAGATCGCGTGGAATGTAAGGCACTTTTTGGCACTGCCGCCGCAGTGATTTAGCAGATTCGCTGCTTGGGCGAGTGTGAGAATGCTGTCACTCGATTGGGGAAAATGCACCATTTTCCCCCGTTTTGCGTTGCCTCCATATATAAATTCTGTAAAATTCTGCCGCAATAACAGACCAATTTGATCCTTCCTCCATGATTTCCATTAGAATACGAATGTGAATTGTGCTTATTGGGGAGAGTTTTGACGCGACTCTCGCTCACATCGGCAGCGCCGGACTGATTTTTTCGTGAAAATCGGCTGACGGCGACACTTTTATCGTAACGACGACGACAGATATTGTAATTGGTAACGTTTGGGAAGCCGAAAGCTATGAAGATGATTCCCGCATGAGCGGAACTGCAGCGGCGACGGTGACAGGGATGCTCTTAATCACAACCTGATGCCGCCCCCTCCACAACAACCTGACTTCAGTGCAGAACTCCTTGCGGCATCGACAACGCTTTTGGGCGGTGATAGTTGTCTGGAGCACGCTAGTGAGTGGTTGTGATCTTAAGTTTTTGCCTTACGCACCGAAGCGTTGTTAGGGAAGTTTCAGGCGTCGGGCGAAGATTACACTTATATTCCCGAACCCGTCACGGCTTTGAACTGAAGGCGAAAGCGCCTGAGTGCACTGTCGTTCTCGCCGTTTGGTGTCACTGGCTAGCAATTTTGATATAAATACCCGCTATATACTCTCCGTTTGTCGAAATTATTATTATTAAGAGCCTAGCCGAACATAGCTTTGAGTTTGGAGCAATGGGTGAACCTAAAGCAATGAGCTTAATCTCTTACATGAGACAAGACCACTGCGTTGACGGTATCGGTCTAGGGGTATGGGCGTCGCTGACGCTGGTGAGACCAAAGGGGACGGTACGAAGATTACCGGCGTTTGGCAGGTTGTTCAAGCGTGTTGTCAGTAACACAACATTATCTATTTGACAACGAAATTGGAAAGCCCGTTTAATTTGAACGCTTGAATATGAGATAGGAGCGCTACATTCGCAGGCGCAAATCGATTTTGAGATCGGGGGTGTGTTCGTATTTTGCACCGCAAGGCGCAGCACGAACGCAATCCGCAGGGGGCATCTCTTGATAAGTGAACACTATACGCGAGTTGTTGGAGGGACGATGTCCGGATTGACAACTAATCGGCTATCAGAAGAGATGTTGGCTGCATATACCGAGCAACAAGAGCATCCGGCAGCGGAGTGGTCCATGTCCGGGCATCGGCGTGTGGCACTCCACAACGCCAAATTGGGCGTTACACTCATCTTCTATGTGTCTGACTGCATCTCCTTAGGTCGGGAAAGCAGCACGAATATCGACGTACCCCACATCGATCTTGATCCATATGGCGCTTTCGAGCTGGGAGTGTCACGCCGTCATGCGCTGCTCACCTTTGAAAATGACAAGCTCTGTATTACCGACGCGAATAGTGCAAATGGCGTCCGTGTCAACCACGAGCGAATTCGTCCCGGCGTGCCCTATCCGCTGCGCGGGTGGGCGGTTATTCAGCTGGGGATGATGACGCTGGAACTCATTTTCCCATCATTTGGATTTGGGATGATGTCTTTCCCGTTCAATTCTGAAACTTGATCGGCAATCATGGGAGTTACTGCGCTACATGACAAGTTTTGGCACCAAAGCAGACGACGATGTGCATTCCAGCAGTAAACCCGAAAAAATCCTAGTTATCGGAGCACTGCCATCTGGAGAGCACTGTCAATTACCGTCGAGTTACGTCTATGACCGAGTTGATGACATTGAGACGGCGTTAAGTCGTTTATTCGACCAAACCTATGACTTGATCGTGCTGTGCGACACGGTTTTTGTCGATCAAATGTATCTAGTCATCGTCGAGATCAAGCGGCGTAAACCGGAAGTTCCGCTCGTTGTGGTGACGGGCAATTCATCCGGGGCGTATCATGCCAACCTGATGGATGCGGGTACCGATGACGTTCTGAGCAGCGGTATTTCGCTTGCTGAACTCAAGAATCGCTTGAATCTCAACATTCGGCGTGGTCAGCGACTCCGACGCGATTATGGGCGCGAAGTCGCGCTATATCAGATCATGCACCTGACTCAACAACTCAATACCCAGACGGAACCCAACGGCTTCATAGAGAAGACCGTCAGTTTGATTTGCGCGACCTTCAATTTATACGGTTGCGCCGTCATTATCCCGGACAACGAGTTCACGCAAGTTTACGTCAGCAATTACTCTGGGCGAGGTAAACCGCGTTTCATGCGTGAAATGCGGGAGCAGACCGTCACCGATCCGTTTGTCCGTCCGATTTTCAATGGCGTGATCGAAGCGTTTCAGGACGTCTTAGCGGATCGCTATTATCGCCCGCTGCCGCTGCTGCCTGATGCGCGATCGGTGCTGGTGATTCCGCTGCGCCAACACGCGGACTCGATTGGGACGCTGGTGCTGTTTGGCAATCCGGGACAGCAGTTTGAGCTTGAAGACATCAGCGTGTTCGAGACGCTCGCCAGCCAGCTCGTCGGGTCATTGCAAAACGCATTCTTCCAAGAGGCGCAGAATTTCCAAGTTCAAATGAACAAGACGCTGCTGAATGCTTGGCAGACCTTGTTTCACGCTTCAACCGGCTCGGAGATCGCGGCGACGCTGTGCCGGCTGATCGAAGAAATCCCCAATGTCGATCGCGCTTTGGTCTGGCTGATGGGGGCGACTCACGAAGAAACGACGGTATATTCGAGTCCTGAACTGAGCGGTGCGCGCGATACGTTAAGCAACCTGCTCAAGCAGAATAACATTGACGATTTGGTCGATACCACCCAGCTTGAGGGCGGGATCATCCGTCAAACGCAGCTTAGCCCGACCAACCCCTTGCGTCCGCTGTTTCGCGCGCTGGGTTCGCGCCGGCTGATCTTCTTCCCATTGGAAGACTCCGCCAGTTTGATCGGCGGTATGGTCATCAGTATCGCACCCGCCAAGCAATTCGGGCTAAACGACGTCGCCCTTGTGCGCAACTTGGCAATGGCAGCCGGGCAGGCGCTAGAGCGCATCACCCTGATTGATGCGATGGCGGAAAAGAGCGCTCGGCTGGAAGTCATTCTGCGGAGCATCAGTGAAGGTATCTTCTTCGTCGACGACCTGAACCGAGTTGCGTTCTTCAACCCGCAGGCGATGGAATTGATGGACGTCAAGCCGTCGGAAATTCTGGACAAACAGTCGTTCGTCCTGCTTGACCGGCTGTCTTCGCGGGCGGCGGATCCGGAGGTGGCGCGGCAGAGTCTCTTTGCCGCGGTGGACAGCATCAACAGCAGTTCGCGTCAGCCGAAAGACAATTACCCGATCGTGGAATTCGCTTTGTCCAGCGGGAAGCACCAAACGGTTCGCGTCGAATTTATCGCCATCGACGCCTATCCAAAATGGCACCGAAGCTGGATCGGCTTCATTCAGATCATGGACGCGGTCGAAAAAGACGTTATTCCGACGGATACCGTCTCATTCCTCGTGAACACGTTGATAGAGACGGGCGCGGGACTTGCCAACAACATCGATTTGCTCATCAACAGTGGCAATCAGGATCAAAATACGCAGCGTCTCGCTCGCTTGACGGATGTCCGGCATGGCGTGATGGCGATGCGCCAACTCGTCCAGAACGTTGCTCAGTACTCGGCGATCAACCCAACCTATCAAGATTATCTGTACGAGCAAGTCGATCTCAATGAGGTGATTTGCAGTCTCATCAGTGATGAATTTGCCAACAGCACCCCGCCGATTCACTATAACTGTAAGCCGGGGCAGTACGAAATCGAACTCGATCCGCAGATCGCACGCCGCGCTATGATCCGGCTGTTCGAGGACTCGCTCGCGCGCTGTCAGCCGGGCGGCTCGATTTCGGTGAGTCTGGAAGAAGTCGGCGATGCGCTTCAACTCGCCATCGAACAACCGCTGACCGTCGGACGTCACCTCGGCGATTTGTCACCGTTCGACGTGGTGGCGCATGATGGTCCGGTGGATTTGTCGAAGGACGTGCATCCCTTCTATTTGCTCATCCAACTGTTCCAATGTCGCATCCGTAACGTGATGGTCGCCGGGAAAACGCAGCGCTTAACGGTCGCCTTCCCGCTGCCAACCGAAGCGGAAAGCGGACTCCTCACCCGGGTCAAAGAACCCGCTGCTCTAGAAGCTGATCGGAGCGCTGGCGCGCCGGTACGCGAGCCGGACACAGTTATGCTGATCGCGGGGGAGTCGAGTATCACGGAGAACCTTGCTCGACTGCTTGAGCGCGAAGGTTACGAGTTGATTATGCCGACCTCGCCGCTGGATGCCCTCGATGAAGCGAAACTGGTCCACCTTGATCTGATTGTGATCGATGGTGCGCTATCAGAAGCCGATAGCTTGACGCTGATTCCGCGAATGCGCCGGGTGGATGAGACGCCGATCGTCGTCATCGCCGACAAAGCCACCGATAGTCAGCGCGTTGATGCGCTCAATGCCGGGGCTGAAGACTACGTCGTCGCGCCGATCTCGGATGCGGAGCTGCTCGCGCGCATCAAGCTGCTGTTCCGGCGCAAGCATCTGGCGGATCGCACCGAAGCGCCGCTCGATTTCGGAGACCTGCGGATCGATTTCGCTCGTCGCCAAGTCTACGTGAACCGCAAGCCGATTGTGCTCACGCGGATTGAGTACGATTTACTCAACGTGCTCGTCAAGAACAAGGGGCAGGTGGTCGTCCACCAAACGTTGTTGGAACGGGTTTGGGGACCTGAATATCTGACTGAGACGCAATATCTGTGGGTGCATATTTCGCGGCTGCGCAAGAAATTGGAGCCGACCGCCTACATTCAAAATCAGGCGCGGATCGGCTATGTCTTTCAGCCCGATTAGCCGGTAAGCCGAGAAACCGACCCCCGGTTTCTCAGTTTTGGTGTGGGCGTTGGCTCCAGCCGAGCAGAAATTCGCACCCCTTTTCCTCGCCAAGCCGATACGCGGCGAGCACCCCGGTTTCGGTCGCTTGCGTGTACTCGACGCCCAGAGTTTTTAGATCGATGTCTGGCTGAATCTGGTGGATCTGCGTCTCCTGCCAGACGGGTGGGATTTCCTCAGCACCAGCAAGATCGTGATAGAAAACGCCGCATTCGGGTGAGATAGCGACGACTTCCTCATAGCCCATTTCCGCCAGTTCCAGCGCCGGACACGAACAGGTATATGAGGCATCGACGTAGGGACGCCCCGCGATCCACGCTGGAACATCCCATGCGTGCAGCATCCGCGACGAAGCATAGGCAACTTCGCCGAAGTTATCCGGTGTGAGGCGTAAATTCGGATCGGCGGCGTAGGTATCGAAGCATTCCGGCTGTAGATGGGCTGTCACCCAGCTTGGATGTTGGTGGGTTGCCAGCAGCAAGCGGCGTCCCAAACGGCGAAAAGCTTTGCCCTGTGTTTGTTCGGCGGCTTCGGGCGTTGTAACCGCGCTGACCGGGACGACGAGCCGCGGTCTGCCCGGCTGCCAAATTTGCTCGCGGATGAGCGGTGCCCAAACCCGAATCGTCTCCTGAAAAACCCCACTCATACCTTTGCCGAGTGCTTTGTACTCTAGCAAACCTTTGAGGTAGGCGAGACCGTGCTGATCGTGCTGACCGATCGCCGCTAGCGCCGCAGGAATGACCGATCCAGATGTTCCGGCGTAGGCGTCCGCTTTGATGTTCGCGTTCTCGAAGCTGCTCAATACGCCTTGGATGAAGGCGATGCGATACCCACCTGACGAACAGGCAATTGCCAGAGACATCCTCATTCCTCAATAACGTGCGGTGCTGCGCGCCTCAAGCCGATCACGCGCGCAGGTGATGCTGTCCCGCGAGCAGCTTACCGTCAGCGGCTTGAAAGACGAACATGAGGCGGGCAGGACAATCACCGGAGTTCTGGAAACAGTGGGGCTGGATCGCTTGGAACAGGAGGCTATCACCAGTTTCCAATTGGTACAGTTCGTCGTTCACCCAGTAATTGATCTTGCCTTCTAGGCAGTAAACGAATTCTTCACCCCCATGCGTGATCGGGTCATCGGCATTACCGGCACCTTGCTCGACCGTGACGAGAAACGGCTCAAGCTGCTGACCCCGCAGCCCGATCCCTAAACTCTCCATCAGAATGCCATTCGCGTTAGAGCGCAAACGGCGATCCCGCTGAATAAAGACCGTGGCTTCCTCCTGCGCGTCCTCAAAGAAAGCCGCGATGGGTACGTTGAGAGTGGTGGCTAACTGATGGAGTGTGGAGACTGTCGGCGAATTCTCGCCACGCTCGATGCGGCTGATGGCGTTGAACGACAGCCCACACTGCTCGGCTAGCTCGCGCAACGACAGTTTATGCTGTAATCGCAGTCTTCGCAGCCTTGCCCCGACATTTGGCTCGATTTGTCCCGCCATAGATATTCATCCGCCCACTTGAAGATCGTCGGCTATTGTACCGAAAAAGTTGATTTTGTACACTATAATGGTACAATTCGTCGTAATGCGATCACGAATTCGCGCTGTTGTCGCTGGCACCTTCGTTAAGTACCTCGGTGCGCTAACTCAGCTAATTATAAGGCAATCGATCAAGGAGATGCTGATGTCGATGGAAGCTTTTATTCAAGGACTGAATGAAGATCTCGCTGCTGAACTCGGAACGGTGATCCGCTATACCTACCAGTCGAGCAAGGCGGTTGGGTTTGTCGGCGTTGAACTCCGGGAATTATTGAAAGTTGAGATCGCCGACGAGTTGGGTCATGCGGCATTCTTGATGGACGTCATCTTTGATCTGGGCGGCGAGCCGATCACCACCCCTAAGGTGTTCGCCAAGCCTGAAGGTCTCAAGGCGATGCTCGAACTCGACCTTGAGCTGGAAAAACAGGATGTCGAGAACTACCGGGCACGGGCGGCGCTTGCCGAGGAATTGGGCTTGGTCGAACTCAACATCAAGCTCGAAGAGATGGCGGCTGACGAAGCCGGACATGCGCGCGAACTGCGCCGACTTCTGAAAGGGCTGTAAAACCGGACGAGCGCGAGGGTAGGCATTCGCCTACCGGCGCTTCTACCCGCAAACGCAGCGATTGTCGTGCTGCACAGCAGCAGCTGCGCCCCGTCTTGGAGAAGCTCAGAGTATAGGAACACATCGTAATTTGGCGGTGCCGATCAGTCGCGCGGCGTGGTTATGCCGTAAGTCGAATGAAACGAGAAAATGATACCTTGGACTCACACTTTATCGAAGAAATTGACATGCTCCACCGCCGCGTCGTCAGCGGGCTGGGCGATCCAAAACGACTGATGATGCTTTACGTCCTCGCGGCGAAACCGCTCAAAGTCGGCGAATTGGCGGCTGAACTCGAAATGCCACCGCCGACGGTCTCGCGCCACCTCGCTATCCTGCGTGAGCGCTCGCTCGTGCAGACTAATCGAGCGGGTACGTCGGTCTATTATTCGCTGACTGATCATCGCGTGATTGAGGCGCTTGATCTGCTCTGCGAAATGGTGCGCGACCGGGCACAAGTCGAAGCGCATTTGGTCGATTTCACCGCGCTCGACGCTCAGTACACACAAGCAGACGACGCCTAGACTACCGCTCGTATCACCACAGCGCGAACACCAGCAGCGCTCCTGAATCGTTCAGGAGCGCTGCTTTTACATCATCGCTTTGGCGCTGCCTACTTATCGGATCCTACACCAGCCACGCTTGCAAGCCGAGGCGTTCGTACTGCTCCGGCGGGGCGTCGTTCGCCTGCATCAGCTCGATCAACGCCCGGATCATGGTCGCTTCGATCTCCGGCGCGTCGAGCGGATTTAACTGCTGGGGATCGGTTTCGAGGTCGAACAAGAGCGTGCGGAAGTCGTGGAAATCGCTGCCCGCCCGCGCCGGAATCTTCAGCAGTTTGACGCCTTTGGTAAACGAGAACGGCTCGGCGAGTTCGAGTCCCTTGAGTTCGTCGATGGAGAACCGCCCGCGCATGTGAACCGGCATCAGCGTGTATTCGAACAGCGGCTCGTTCGCCCCCGGCGCGGGCGCGCGCATGTAAACGTAGCGTCCGTCGGTGACGCTGACGTGCGCCCCCATGAAACCGAACAATGCGTACTCGCGGACGGGCTGGTCGCTGGCGAGGGTCTCGCGCAGCGAGACGCCCTGCATGTCACGCGGGCGCTCGATGCCGAAGTATTCCAGCAGCGTTGCCGGCATGTCGATCATCTGGACGAGGCTTTGCCGCCGTTCATCCCGGCATCCGCAGCGCGGATCCCAGATGAACAGCGGGATATTCGCCAGTTCGTTGTACCAAGGCGTGCGATTTTTCGCCCACCAGTCATGCTCACCCAGTAGAAAGCCGTGATCGGTGTTGACGATCAGCATAGTGTCCTGCCACAGATCGAGTTCGTCGAAGGCGTCGAGGACTTTACCGAGCGACTCGTCACACATGCTGACCAGCGCGGCGTATTCCTTGCGCATGTGCTCGACTGCTTCCGGCGGCTCGGTGACGGGACCATACGAGGGCCAGTCGAAGGTGGTGCCGGTGTATTCGTGCGGGTAGAGGTCTTTGTACTGCTGATGCGTGAAAAACGGCTCGTGCGGGTCGAAGGTCTCGATCTGCAAGAACCAGTTATCGGCTTGTGCGTTGGTGTGGATGAACTCTAACCCCTGCTCGAAGGTTCGGCGCTGGGGCTGATCGTCCGGCGTGGGCAGATAGCTGCGGTTGATGAAATCCTGATTCCAAACCCGCGTCGAGTGATCCGGCAGCACCCGCGTCACCGGCGGGATATCCACCAGCGGCTTAACCTGTCCCTTCCAGAAATCGCCTTCTTGCCCGCGATTCCCTTCCCACGAGCTGTAGCGGTTGTGATAGGTCGCGCCGCCATCCTCGAAATAATGGAAGTGATCGGTGACGAGATGCGTGTAGACGCCGTGCTGCGCCAGAATTTGCGGCATCGAGTCGTCGAACGGTTCGAGCGGTCCCCAACTGCGATGCAGGAAGTTATAGCGTCCGGTGTGCAGTTCGCGGCGGGCGGGCATACAGGGCATACTGCCGATGTGGAACTTGTCGAACGTGACCGTTCGTTTTGCCAGCCGTTCGAAGTTCGGCGCGTGGACCCAGTCGCAGCCGTAGGGCGGCAGCAGATGCCGGTTCAGCGAATCGAACATGACCATAATTGCTTTCATCGTTTTCGCTTTCTTTTGCTTGGATCTTGTCGTCTTACGACACGCGTCGTCGCTGTGCCCGTGGCAGCAAACGCCCATGCCCCGCATGGTAAGTATCCATCGCGGCGAGGATTTTGCCGAGTTAATGGTCGCAGATGGTCATCAGCGAGGGGGAGTGCTGGCGGAGGCGATTAACGGTCGGCTGGGGCGGAACTTTCACGTCACGGCGCTGAACGCGCCTGCTCGATTTCGCCCTCGACTTCGCCGATCAGGGCAGCCAGATCGCGTTCCGGCGGTTGGTTGAGATATTCCTCAACGATGCTCGCCGGATCGACCTTCAAGTTGGGGTTGTAGCCGCCCTTGAAGTAGGTGATCACGTAGCGCAGGAAAAACTTAGAGTCGGGGTTTTCGTCAAGCTGCCACAAGGTGCCGTAGCGCTGAATGAGGTACTGCCCGACGTAGTAAGTCAGCATGGCGTGCAGCCAATTACGCTCCTCGGCGGCGAGGTCGCTAAAATCTTCGTGCTGAAAAAAGGCGCTGAGGGCTGCTAAAAAGGCAGCGGGCTGAGTTGTAATCGCTTCCGGCTGCGCCAGTCCCAGTGTTTGCGCGAACTCGACCAGCGCCGGATAACTCTGTTCGACAAAGTCGGGATATTGATTTCGGCGGCGATCCCGGATAGCAATTTGCTCAGGAGTCAGGTCAGGCATTTCCGCTCTCAGTCAGGTCTGGTTGCGTGTAAGCTAAAATGACATTGTCGCTAGTGCATGATGATAAAGGTAATCCTTGCGCTGCGCAAGTAATTTGCCAGTTGAGGCGATGGCGGCGCATCCGTGAAAATCCAGCGCGGATCAAACGTGCGGTCGGCGGCGCGCAGTGCCACGTCTTTGGCGACTTGCTCGCGGATTTTGTCGGTCAAGGGCACCGTTTGCTCGCGCGCAGCGCCGCCGACGGTGCGCCAGCGAAGGTAAGTTTTCACTTCAATGCCGAGCGTCTGCCCGGCTCCTCCAGCGGCAGTCGTATCGGTGAAGCGCCCGCCGGGAGTTTCGACCGGGAATGGTGCTGCCTGCGGGCTGGGGGTGATCGGGCGATGCACCTGTCCTTGCCCCCCATATAGCTCGGTGATGTAATTTTCGGCAGCCTGCCACCGTTCCGGTCCGCGTAAGTTGCGCACCTGCTGCCATGAGAGGGTCGTCGGATTGCCGGTACCGAGCAGCAGCGGACTCGGCGTTCTGGGGAAGTAGCCGAAGGGCTGGCGTCCCGCCGACAGCAATCCAAAGGGCTGATCAGCGGCGGGCGCTAAGCTGCGTGGACCCATGACCGGAAAGGGCATCGGCTCGGCAGCCGGGAAACCCAGACTGGTGGAACTGCCGCCAGTTGGGACGAGTGCGCTTGATCCGGTTCGGGCTAACGCGGTTGATTGAGCCGGTGCTGAGGCGGCTGAGGAAAAACCACCGCCCATTTCCGCCCACGTGCGCGTCCCGATCATCTGCAAGCCGTTCCCGGTCATTCGGAACGCCTGAATGCCTTCTTGATTGATGAACATCACGAGCGTGCGATCGAGCGAACTGGTGGCGACAGCGGTCATTCCGTCGGCTGAGAAGGTTACCGTATACGGTCCGCGCGTGATGGTTTTTCCCGCCATCGACCCCGCCGCCAGACCCTCGGCACTCCGCGTTGCCAATGACAGTTCCGTCGATGAAGCGGCGCTCAAGCGGGACGACCAAGCGGAAATGCCGCCCGCGAAAGTCAGCGCACCGCTGACCATGTCCATCGCACCGCTCATCATCAACCCGACCGCGCGATTTTGCTCAGCCGGGGCGACCACGTCGTCCAAGCCGCGCGTGAGCGAGAGCATGGAGCCTTCCTCGTAGTGCAGCGCGCCACCCATGGCGACGAGACCGCCGCCCGCGACGGCGATGCCAATCCCAAGGGCGGACGTCGGTGGGAAGATGATCAGCAGCAGCAGCGCGGCTTTGGCGACCGAGAAGATCGCATCGGCAATCGCTTTCATCCGGCGCTCGTGTGCCAGTTTTGCTTCAATCGCGTGGCGAACCGGCGCTGGAGCGGCGGGGAGAAGCGCATTTACGATTTGCTCCAGCACCAGCAGATTCACGTCGCCGGATTGGATGTGCTGGATAAAGGCATCATAACCGTCCTGCCGCTCTTGAATGCTCCGGTGGATCAGGCTCACGAGATCCGTCGGCGACAGATCACGATTTATCACGTCGTTGGGCAGAACTTGATACCGGTAAGCAAGCTGTTGCAGGAACGGGTGAATGCGTTCGATCGCTTGGCGCAGCGCTGCGGTGCGAGGATCAGCTTGAGCTGTCTGGGCTGCGGGGGCAGTCGATGGCGTTGCCGGGCGCGGCGTGGTCGTCGGAAGCGCGGTCGGGGCTGTCGCCCGAGCGGCTTGACCGCTGGGCTGTGGGGTGCGGGTGGCGGGGAAATCCCATGAAAACAGCGTCAACTGCTGCGTTGGCGTGAGCCAATCGCGCGTGTTTTGCCGTTCTAGCCCCCACGCTAAGTTGGCGATATGACAGCCAGTACAGGCGCGCGCGCGTCCATGAATTTGTTCCTGATATAGATAGCGAAATCCGGGATTGCTGGTATTCGCCCACTGCGCGTAGAGGTCTTGCGTTCGGAAACCACCCGCTTGGGCGACTTGACCAAGCTGCTGCGCTTCCATGGCGAGGGTCTGCCCCATGACTTGGGCAGGCGAAAGCTGGGTGTCGAGGAACAGCCGCCAAACTTCCAGCGATTTTTTGTTCTGACGCACGCGCGAGATGGCGACGTCATGCACCATACTGATGAAACTGGCAACCTGAGTTTCGACCTCAGCCGCCGACATCTGGTCTGGTTCGCTGGTGGTCGTTCCGCCGTCGTCACGCTGAACGGTCGGCGTTTCACCTTCAGCCTGCTGAACGACGTGCGTGAGTTCGTGCGCGATCAACCGCTGCCCGGCTGTCGACGACGGATCATATTGACCGCGCCCAAAGACGACGTGCTCGCCGACCGTGTAGGCGAGCGCGTTGACGTCGGCGACTGAGGCTTCCGCCTGACCATCGGTATGCACTTGGACGTTGGAGAAGTCACGGCGGAAGTGTGGTTCCATCAGTGCGCGGACCGGGGCTTGCAGGGGATGTCCTTGGCTGCTCACCGTTTTCTGGACGCTGGGCGGCACACTCGCCAGCGCGTGACCATCGACGGCACGCCGTTGGAGCATCAAGCGGCGGCGGCGACACTGATCGCATTCACCGCCGCTGGTAATTGGTCGTCCGCAAGCGCAGCGACGCACTCCCGACGTAGTGGGTGGAGCAGGGGCAGCGAATTGCGCCGCGACTTGATCGGCTTCCTGCTCGAACCGGTCGCCGGGGCGGTTCACCGCGAGCTTGGTTTGCAGCCAGCCCAGCGCGGCGCGGCTGCCGCTGCTTTGCAGATGGTTCGGCTTGCGCTGTGGTGTCGCTTTGGGCGCGGTGGTTTTCGGCTTCGTTTCTGGTTGTTTGGCTGCCGGTGCGTGAGCTATTTCCTTCATCACGACTTGACTATCCCTTATCCACGCGCGTCGGTCGTCGCAGTGGATCTCCGCTGGCGGGGAACTTGCTTACGCAGGCGGCAGGGTCGCAGCGACGGCGTATTTACTCACGGGTAACCGCTTCAGCAGTCTACCCGTGAGCCGTCTTTGCTGCGTCTTTGGAACGTCTGTCGATCTGTCTCGCGTCCTAGCCTTCGATTTGCAGTCCGCGCGGGGTCATGACGAATTCGATCCGCCCCAGAATGTAGTCGATCAGAATCGCTAGCAGCGCAGCCGGGATCGCGCCCAACAGGATGAAGGAGTCAATCGTCATGGCGAGTCCGCTGGCGATCGGCGTACCCAGACCGCCGGAGCCGACAAAGGCGCCCAGCGTCGCCGTGCCCACGTTGATCACCATGCTGGTGCGAATACCCGCCATGATCACGTTGCTGGCAATCGGCAGTTCGATCTGGATCAGGATTTGCGAGGGCGTCATGCCCATGCCGCGCGCCGAATCGATCACGAAGTCGTCCACCGCCTCCAACCCGGCGATGGTGTTGCGCACCACCGGCAGCAGCCCATAGACGATCAGCGCGATGATGGCGGGCCAGAAGCCGAAGCCGATGATCGGTGCCATGAAGGCGACAATCGCAATCGTCGGGACCGTCTGCCCGCTGTTGACGAGGTTGTTGACCAACGGCAGCACTTCGCGGAATTCGTCGCGGGTGACGATGATGCCGAGCAGCAAACCGGCGGGAATGGTGATCAGCGACGAGACGAAGACCAACTCAAGATGCTGTGCCGCAAACTCGATCACTGTGCCGTTGGGGTGCACCAACTGGTTGCTGGTGGGGAATATCAAGCCGAGGACGTAATCCCAGAGCGGCTCGTGACCAAAAATCGACCAGAACAGCAGAAAGACGCCGACCACGCGGATCAGCGGGCGGATTAGCTTTTCATCTCTGCCGCCAAAATAGACGAACAGGAACAACTCAACGACCGCGAACGCCAGTGTGAACGCCACCAGCGGCACACCCGTATCCAGCGGCGAGATATTCAGCAGTCGCTCGGAACTGAGCGAGAGGCTGAACACCCACAGGTTGGGCTGCAGCGAGGCGCGCGGATAGAAGTCGTCGAGCGCCGATTGCAGGTGGTTGACAACTTGCTTCTCGACCGCACCGTCGCGGTAAGTCACGACCAGACTATCCGGGTTGATCGTCAGCGCTTCCAGCGAGGCGACCTGCTCGAAGAGGAACTGCGCCAGCGGCGAGCCGTTCTCGCCCGCCTGCCGGGAGGCGTAGACTTCCTGCTGCCCCTCCGCGATCAGCGAGGCGACGTAGCGCCCGTATTGCCAGCCCGGATCGCTGGTCATAAAGACCAACTTATTCGGTTCGTCCCCGACGTGGCTGGTGATGGTTGCCGCATCATTGTGCACCGCGTTGAGGACGGGTCGCCGGGCGCGGCGCAGCATGGCTTCCGCTTCGCTGTCACCCGCGTAAGTGATGGTGATCGTTTGCGCGTCGATGGTGATCTCGGTGGCGTCAGCGATACCGTCGAACAGCTTCGCCGCGACCGGGTTATCCGTGCCGGGTTCGAAGGTGCCCGTCTGCACCGGCGTAGCGATCTGCGGGATCACGTTGTAGGCGAAGGTCCCCGCCACGACGTCGACGTGAACCGTGTTGTCGGTCTCCGTCGGCTGCGCGACCAGTTGAAAATCGTCCGGGAAGCGTTCCTTGTCCCGCATCGTGACGACCTGATTGCCCACGAGGAAGATCAATAGGCTGACCACCAGCCATGCGACTGCCGCCGAAGGGAACCGCCGCGTCGATTTAACGGACGTTGTGGCTGTGCTGCTCATTTCTGCTTCCACTTAAGCAGCACCTCCGTTTGCTTCCGCAGCCGCTTGTGGATCGTAGGAGGCGAGCGCCTGCAACGCCTTGAGCGTGATCGTGCCCACCAGCTTGCCGTTCCGGTCGACCACCGGCGTGATGCGGAACCCGCGCGCGACCATCGCGCTGAGCGCTTCGCGCGCCGTCGCATCTTCACGCACGGCGATATCCACCCACGGCGCTTCGAACATGGCGTCGATCAGCGAGGTATTTTGCTCCAATTCCTCGCGGTCAACCCAGCCCTTGAGGACGTGGCTGTCTTTATCGACGAGGAAGATCGAGTTGGCGCCGTAGTCTTTGAAGCACTGCGCCGCTTCCTCGATGGTCGAGCCTAAGGTGCAGGTCGGCGGGTTGGTTTCCATCAAGTTATGGATGCGCACCAGACCGAGCCGCTTCAGGGTGCGGTCGGTGCCGACGAAGTCGCGCACGAAGCGGTTGATCGGGTGGGCGAGGATGGTGTCCGGCGTGTCGTACTGGATCAGGTGACCGTCGCGCATGATGGCGATGCGATCGCCCATCTTGATGGCTTCATCGATGTCGTGGGTCACAAAGATAATCGTCTTGCCGACGCGCTCCTGAATTTGCAGGAATTCCGCTTGCAGCACCTCACGGGTGATCGGGTCAACCGCGCCGAACGGCTCATCCATTAGCATGATCGGTGGATCTGCGCCCAAGGCACGGGCGACGCCGACACGCTGCTGCTGACCACCGGAAAGCTGGCGCGGGAACTTGTCGCGGGTGATGTCCGGGTCGAGTCCGACCAGTTCCAGCAGTTCGTCGATCCGCTCGCGGATGCGCTGGTCGTCCCACTTGAGCAGGTGCGGCACGATGCCGATATTGTCGGCGACCGTCATGTGGGGCAGCAGCCCGATCTGCTGGATCGCGTAGCCGATCTGTCGGCGCAGTTCCTCGGCGGGCATTTCCGTGTTCGGGTGTCCGTTGATGAAAATCTCGCCGCTGGTGATGCTGATCAAGCGGTTGATCATGCGCATGGACGTGGTTTTGCCGCAGCCGGACGGTCCGATCAGGACGCAGATTTCGCCTTCCGGCACCAGCAGATTCAGATTATCGACGGCGCGGAAGCCGTTGGGATATTGTTTAACAACGTTCTTGAATTCAATCATCGCACATTATGCTCCATTGGACGGCGGGTTACTGCTGCTGCCGACGAATACCGGGCGAGGTGAACAAGCCTTCCAGCATTTGCAGCAGCGCGTCGAGCAGCACCGCCAGCAGGACCGCCGGAATCGCCCCCAGCAGGATGAGATCGACTGAGGTGGTGTTGACACCCAGCAGGATGAAATCGCCCAACGCACCCGCGCCGATGATCGACGCGACCGCCGCGATGCCGACCAGCGCGATCCCGGCGTTGCGCACGCCCGCCATGATGATCGGAAATGCCAGTGGTAGTTCGATGCGGAAGAAAATCTGCGTTGGCGTCATGCCCATCCCCTTGCCGGAATCGATCACGGCGGGGTCGACATTGTGCAAGCCGGTATAGGTGTTGCGAACCAGCGGCAGCAGTGAGTAAAGCGTTAGGGCGATGATGGCAGGGGCGGTACCGATGCCCGACACGCCGAGATCGCGGACGCTCAAGTCGCTCAGGTTGTGCGTCCCGATCACCTGCGCGGCACCTTGCCCCAACAAGATGAGCAGGGCAAGCGTGGAAATGATCAGCAAGCCGTCGGCTGCCCAGCGCAGCCAACGCACGATAGCACGCCCGTGATCGAACCGGCGCGCCAGCGACCACGTCAGCAGCGCCAGCACGTAGCCGACTCCGACTTGAAGCAGCGCTTGGCTGAGGGCGGTCTCGACGAACACGTTGAGCACGGCTTTGAAGCCGAAAGTGACGACCAGAATGGTGAATAGGCTGATCGGCACGAACAGGATGGCAAATGCCAGAATGATCGACCAAGGTTTCAGAAATTCGGGCAGACGGCTCTGAATGCGCGCGACGACGAAGAAAACGATCAGTCCCAAAATCAGGGTGGCGACGAAGAAGCGGAACACGTCTAAGAAATTCTGATCGCCGAGCCGAGCCAGCGGGACGAGCAGCACGCCGAACAGCGCCAAACTGGGGATCGTCTGAATGATGCCGACGACGTACAGAATCGCCGATTCCATGCGTTTGTCCCGCGCTGCCCACAAGCCGAGCGCGATGCCGATCACGAGACCGGCTGCCAGCGAGACGAGCACAAAGACGAGATGCTCGATGAAGCGCTGCCCCAGTGTTTCACCGCGCTGGGAAAACTCGACCATGATCGAGTAAATGTCGAAGCTGCCGTTCAGCAGCGCGACGACGATCAAGATGATGCCGATGGAACCGGCAAGGGCGCGCTGCCACGACCCGACTTTCTCCGCGACGAGATCGCGCAGCCCGCCAAACAGGATGATATACCCGCCGAGCAGCCCAAGGGCGATGGCGCTCGACGTAAAGATGCGCGGGTTGCTGATGCGCGTCCCTTCGGCGAACAGTGTTTCCGCGCCATTGAGCAGATGTGCGGCGGCGCTCGCGGGCAGGAGCAAGGTCAAGAATAAGACAAGATTGCCGATGACGACGAGCGCCCAGCCCCGGCGGTTGCGCTCACCCATGAAGGCGATGAGCAGCGGTGCTAGCGCGAGGATGAAGAGGGCGATGTAGCGCAGGTCGCCCTGAAGCTCGAATAAGTTGATCGGAATTCCTGAAGCTAGGCGGTTCGGCTTGACTTCCAGCAGGGGCAGGAAGAAGAAGCCGAAGGCGGCGATGATGCTGCCTAGGATCGAAATGCGGTTACTAATGGCACTACCTCCTGATCGGCAAATTGGGGGACAATTTGCCCGGATAAACTTGCAGAAGGTCGGGTGGAAGCCGACCTTCTGCGTGAACGGTTTGTCCAGCCTCGGTGTCCGGCTGTTTGGTCGGACACCTTTCGATTGTTTAGCTCCCGATAAAGCCTTGCGAAGTCAGCCACTCGGTCGCGACGTCAGTCGGATTCTCACCGTCGACTTCCACTTTCGCGTTCAGCGTTTGCAGGGTGACGGTGTCCAGCGCGCGGAAGATCGGGTTGAGCAGTCCGGCGATTTCAGGATGGGCGCGCAGTACTTCGCCCCGGAACACGGGCGTCGGCGCGTAGACCGGCTGCGCTCCTAATGGATCTTCGAGCACGACGAAGTCGTAGGCTTTCAGCGCGCCGTCGGTCGCGTAAGCCATCGCCACGTTGACGTTGTTCGACCCTTCGTTGAGCGCCTGCTCGGTCTGGGCGGGCGTCCCGCCAGCGATGATCAGCAGTTGATTGTCGGCGAGGTCAAAGTCGTAGGTCTTCTCGAACGCGGGGATACCATCCGGGCGCTGGGCGAACTCGTCGCCGGTCGCCATGTAGACTTCTCCGCCTGCGTTGACGTAATCAGCGAAATCCGCCGCCGTGTAAATGTCGTTATCTTCAGCGAACTGCCGCTTCACCGCGAAGGCGTAGGTATTGTTGGCGGGGGTGGGTTCCAGCCAGTCGAGGTCGTTGAGCGCGGCGTCGTAAGAGCTGACCAACGCATAACCCAGAGCGCGATTTCCGTAAGCTTCCTGCGGAATGTTCGCCCAATCTACGTCATTGAAGTAGTTGTAGAGCGCGGTGCCGGTATATTCGGCATAGACGTCGATCTCACCGTTGACGAGGGCGTCCCGGTTGACTTGCGTGCTGCCGAGGTTCGTGCGGTCTTCGACGCTATAACCCGCGTTCTGCAGCGACACCAGCATGATCTGTCCGAGGACGATTTGCTCGGTGAACTGCTTGGAACCAACGCGAATTGGCTCGTCTTGGGCAGATACTGGCGCGCTAAAGGCGCTCAGCACCAGTGCCAAAACCAACACAAGAACTATCGTTTTACGCATGTTCTGCTCCTAATGCTTGTCGAATAAGATTCATGATGTTACGACGGCGCGTCGAATCAACGTGATCCGGTGACGCCGGTTACACCCAACGCAAAAATAAGGGGTCATTCCAGATCGGAAACGATCCTGCTAGGAAGGCTATACGCAAACACGAGTGGCTTACGCCGGGGAATTATTTACAGGAATTTCGTGTGGCGGTATTCCCCCCCTTTATTCACACGAAATGCACACCTGAGAGCTTCCGATTAACTTATGTATTGCCGAGGCAATTGTTTATTTCTCCACGAGTATAACATGAAACAGAGGGCTACCAAACCGGCGCAGCGGCTCAACCCGATAAATTAAACGCTTTTGCCCGTAACCAAGTGACAACGCAACTGTACTTCATCAAGGCGGATTTGCTCGACTGCGGCGAAATCGAGCAGTCCTCATTAATGCAGATGCCCGGTCTCATACGATTTGAGATCTGACATTATTCAGTTCAAGCGTGTGCTCACCAGCACTAGCGCAGCGCGGAATGTTTGTCCTAAACTCACGTAAACGAGTTTGTCGATCGTCGAGGAAAATAACCCTCGATAACATCATCGCGTAATTTCGCGAAAGCTGGTCTGTGCTGCTTGAATCGGTTGGCAGCGAGTGTCGCTGCTGACAATAACCTCATAGCCGTTGCCGATGCGAGAAGGAATAGATTGCGAGAGGAGACCATTCGATGTTTGTTCAAATCACCGCGATTCGCACTCCGCTGGGTAAGATGCAGATATTGCGCGAAGTGTTATGCAGCCGCTATCTCCCCTTGGTTCGGGCACAGCCGGGGCTGCGCCGGGATTACTTTCTGGAACAAGTCGATGATCTCGATCGGGCGCAGCTCGTGCTGGTTTGGGATAGCCAATCTGATTATGAACAATTTCGCAGTCTGTCGGCAGCGAATGAGACGATCAAGGCGCTCCAGTCGGCAAGTTTGACCTTTGAGAGTCAGGGTTATATCGCGCAAGAGGATCTGTGATCTGCCCGCGCTAATTCCGACGCTGGACGGGCTGATCATCACCTTTGGCGAAGTTCAAATTAGTCGATCTAGTGGTATTTCCGGGCGATGATCGATCGTCTTCGTCTGCTTCATGAAACTATGCTTTTGCAAACTTTGGGCACGAAAGAGACCTGTTTGAGCGGGTCTCTTTGTTTCTATCCTCTTTCGAGATTGGTGCCGCTGGATCGTCGCTAGGAAGATGCCAGTGTAGACGCGACCGGTTTTGCAGAAGAAAAAGTGTGGAGGCAGGCAACTAGGGGATTGATAGCGGAGGATCTCCGGCGACTATCAGTCCCTTCATTCGCGTGTGCGTGCGCCATCGGAACGGCGAAGTCCGCCCCAATCGTTGAGCATTGGGGCAGGCGGATCGATACGCGCTCTTTTCCCGCCTAGCGACGAGCTGCTTGACAAAATTTAGACATTCCGATAACGTTATCGATAACGTTATCGGAATGAGAATTGTAGTGTCTAAAAAGAGCCTTAAGTCTAGAAATCGAAGTCACAGTGTCACCATCGCGGACGTCGCTAAAGCCGCTGGAGTTTCGATTCCCACTGTTTCTCGCACTCTAAACGACAAAGAAGACGTCGCCGACGAAACGCGCGAGCGCATCCAAGCAGCCATCCGCGACTTGGGTTATGCGCCTCACGCTCCCGCTCGCCGCTTGCGGGGCGGTGCCAGCATGACTCTCGCGCTGCACTATCCGGTCGAATCGCCTCACGAACTCAGCGGCGTCATCGAGACCCCCTATATCACCGGCGCGGCAGCCGGGGCGAGCGAGCGCGAATACTTCCTGAATTTCCTCGTTTCGCAGCTCACGCCCGAATTGCTGCTCAACATGTATCGGAGCAATCAGGTCGATGGCGTCATTCTGCTGCAGGTTCGCATGGATGATTGGCGCGTCAATCTGCTGCGTGAAAATGATTATCCCTTCGTCATGATTGGTCGGTGTGCTGATCTGGACGGTTTGAGCTTTGTCGACCTCCATTTTGAAGGCGCGATGTCCCGTGCTTTCGACTATTTGACGAAGCTAGGGCATCGCAATATCGGTTTTCTGACTTATCCCGAATCGTGGCGCAAAGCCGGATTGGGTCCCGCTGTTCACTCGTTGGCGGGCTATAAGCAATCGCTGCCGGAAGATGTGCACAGTTGCTACCGCGAAATTGGGCTGAACAGTGTCGAAGAAGGGTTCGAGGGGACAATTGACCTCCTCCGGGAAGACCCCGACCTGACCGCCATCATCACCGTGAGTCACTTGACCGCCGCTGGCAGCATCAAGGCGCTGGCACAGTATGGGCGTAGGGTCCCGCAAGATTGCTCGGTGATAGCGATCTGTTTTGGAGGTGGACTTGCCGACGTCGTTACGCCTTCGCTGACTACTCTAGAGTGGTCTCCCTACGAAATTAGCTATCAAGCGACCCTCCTCATGACCGAGAACTTGGCAAACGACCAAGTCGCTGCTCGGCAGGTGTTAGTGCCGCCCAAGCTCGTTATACGGGAAAGCACGAAGGAGGTGCGTTCATCCTAGTTCCAGCCTAGGGACAAGTTCGTTTGGTAAGTCAAATGCAGCGTTTCAAGGGAAAGGAGGACGATGCCGTTCATCCGATAGATTTTACTTTGCATTTTCCCGGTTCAGTACAGCAAGCATTGGCGTGCCTGCTGCAGTTTCGAAACATCGAATATTTCGCATTTGGAAACTCTATGGAGATTGATGGGTCATGAAAAAGCTTACCTTCATCGTCGTTTTGGGGCTGCTCACGCTGCTCGCAGTCGGAAGTTTGCAGGCGCAAGATAACGTGACGCTGACTTACATGGCGAGTCAAGGCTGGGTCTCGGATGCCGAGATGGCGCTGGGCGCCCAGTTCGAAGCCGAGACGGGCATTCACATCGACTATCAGATCGTCCCGTCCGATCAATATTTCACGGTGCTGCAAACTCGCCTGAACACGGGCGAAGGGACCGACATTTTCGGCGGGCAGAGTGGCGTCACCGACTTGATCGTCAATTACAACGTCGAAGCCAACGCCGTCGATTTGACCGATCAGGCGTGGGTTGCCCGGATGGATCCACTGGTCACTGCGCAAGCGACCGTCAACGACAAGGTTTATGGGCTGACCCTGTGGGACGTGACCGGCACGACGTGGGTCATCAACTACAACAAGGACATCTTCGCGCAATATAACCTAACCGTTCCGACCAACTATGACGAATTCAAGGCGGATTGCGAGACGCTGCTGGGTACGGACATCCTCCCGATCTTCGAGCCGATTGCCTCCGGTTGGCATCACGTGTTGTGGTTCCCGGAACTGGGACCGCGCTACGAGGAAGTCACCCCCGGTTTGGCGGCGATGCTCAATGCGAACGAAGCCACCTTTGCCGACAACGCGACGATGCTCACGGTTGTGGAGCAGTTGAAAGAACTGTACGACATGGGCTGCTTCGGCGACAACGCGCTGGCAGATACCACCGAATTCACGACCGAAGCGCTCGGCACCGGGCAATACGCGATGGGCTTGACCAACCTCACCGGTCCGCAGACCATCGTGAATGATTATCCCGACGTCGACCCGGATACCTTCGGCTTCTTCGTCATGCCGCTGGCGGACAACCAGAATTTGAACATCAACCCTGCCGGTCCGACCAAGTTCATTTACTCCGGTTCGGAGCACATCGACGCGGCGAAGCAGTACTTCGATTTCTTGACCACTCCGGAAAGCCTGCAATACCTGATCGACAACGACCCGGCAACCCGGACGCTGCCGTTCAACGACGACGGGCTGAAATTCAACCTGCTGCCTAGCCAGCAAGCTTTCCTGGACTCGTTCCCGCCGGAAAAACGCGGCACGGTCTATCAGACAGCCGTGAACTACGTTAATCCGCAGTGGATGGACATCGGTCAAGACTTGACGGCAATGTTCACTAACGCCATCCAGCCGCAGGACGTTCTGACCAAGATTGATGAGCGGCGCGCTCAACTGGCAGAAGCCGCGCACGATCCGGCTTGGGGCAATTAATTACTGACAACACCCGCTAGCTCCTTTGGCAAGACAGCCCAAACTGCGCCACCAGTTTGGGCTGTCGCCCACGCGGATCGGAAACAGCAGCCGGAACTTGGGATGAAAAATAAAACGTATCCTCTCTACTTCACTTTTGGAGCGCTTGCCCTCTACATCGTTTTTCTTGTCTTGCCGGGGTTTATGGGCATCGCTTATTCGTTTACCGATTGGAGTAGTTACTCGACCGAAGTCAATTTTGTCGGGCTGGACAACTTCAAGATCATCTTTTCCAGTAATGCCAATTACCTTGGTTACATCAGAAACACGCTCGTATTCTCCGTCAACACGATTATTCTCAAAACTATTTTTGGCTTGGCGCTCGCTTTGCTGCTGAACTACGGTGTCCGCCGCCTGACCAATTTGTATCGGGTGATCATCTATTTGCCCGTGGTGCTGCCGACCATCGTCGTCGGGTTGGTCTTTCGATCGATTCTGAACCCGCGAACCGGCATCTTGAATGGCTTCTTCCGGTCAGTCGGGTTGGATGCGCTGGCGAAACCGTGGCTCGTCGATCCGAATATCGCGCTGGGATCCGTGATCGGCGTCGATACGTGGAAAGGCGTCGGCTACATCATGGTCATCCTGCTCGCCGGACTTCAGACGATTCCCAACGAATATTACGAGGCGGCGCAGATTGACGGCGCTAGCCCAGTTGCCGTTTTACGCTTTATCACGCTGCCGCTGCTCGTTCCGGCGCTCACCGTCGTCACTGTCCTGAACTTGTTGTACGGCTTGCGCGTCTTCGACATTGTTTACGTTTTGACCGGAGGTGGTCCGGGCTACGCGACCGACGTCGTCTTTACCGCTGTCTTTGATGAATTCTCCAAGGGGCGTTATGGGGTGGGGACGGCGCTTTCGAGCGTGTTATTCGTCGTCATGACGGTTGCCTCCTTCTTCATCGTCCGCCGACTCACGAACGATCCGATTGAGGCGTAATCATGCTGCAAAATAAGCTCTTCCAACGCACCGGTAATAATATGATCGCGGTTATCGCCTGCCTCTTGGTACTGATCCCGGTGTACGTGGTGCTCACCAATTCGCTCAAGGACTCCGCCGGCGCGCGGACGATGAGCGCAGCGCTGCCTGAGGTGATCCATTTCGACAATTTCGCCACCGTCGTCGAGCGGGGGAAGTTAGCCCAAACTTTCGTCAACAGCCTGATCTATGCCACCGGCTCGACCGTGATCGGCACGCTGTTCGCGGCGATGGCGGCTTACACGCTGGCGCGCAACCGCACCCCGCTCAATCGATTTATCTACTTTTTCATCGTCATGGGCATCGCCATGCCGCTGAATTTCTTCACGTTGACCAAAGTCATGCAGATGACCCACTTGATCAACACGCGGATCGGCATGATTGTTCTCTACGCGGCGACACAGATTCCGTTCAACGTCTTCCTGATCTACGGCTTTGTCGATGCGATCCCGCGCGAACTGGACGAAGCGGCGATTATCGATGGCTGTAGCCCCTTACGGCTGTTCTTCTCAGTCATCCTGCCGTTGATGACGCCGGTCGTCGTGACGGCGGGCGTGCTGAGTTTCGTCGGGGTCTGGAATGATTTTCTGCTCCCGCTATACTATTTGAACAACAGCACTTTCTGGCCCATGACACTGGCGATCTATAACTTCTTCGGGCAGTTCCAACAGGACTGGAATCTCGTCTCGGCGGACATTGTGCTGACAGTGCTGCCAGTGCTGCTGATCTACTTGTTCGGGCAGCGCTTCATCCTCTCCGGCATGACCAGTGGCGCGGTCAAAGGCTAAATTCTTCGCTGCCGAGCACGACGGGATAACACGCGTTAGTTGGATGGTTT
Source organism: uncultured Chloroflexia bacterium (assembly GCA_963727545.1). Lineage (GTDB taxonomy): Bacteria > Chloroflexota > Anaerolineae > Aggregatilineales > Phototrophicaceae > Flexifilum. The sequence goes on along the minus strand of CAVSGS010000005.1, from coordinate 590,803 downwards.
CCTTTAAGAACGGAGTTCACACTTGCACTCGCCCCAAGCTTCTACTCATGCCGCTGTGGTGGAAATTGAAGTCGCCGGGGGCTTTCTCCGGCTGATCCCCTATTCGGATACTGTTATTCGCGTGCGCTTCGCGGCGACGGTGGAATTCAGCGCCAAACCAAGCCTGATGATCGTGAGCGATCCGCGTCCGGTTGACGCTGAAATCAGCGAAACCGCCGACACGATCATGCTGTCGACCGGCAAAATGTCGGTTCGCGTCAACAAACAGACCGGCGCGCTCACCTATTTGGACGGCTCCGGTCAGCTTTTGACCAAAGAACCGGATCGCGGTGGCAAAAGCCTCATGCCGGTGGACGTTGTTAAATCCCTGTTTGACGATTCTGCCGAAGCTCAGGTCGTTGATGCGGTTGACGGCGTCCGCGCCTTCACCGCCTCGGTGAAGCAAGTCGTCGACCGCCAAGCCTTCCACACCAAGCTGGAGTTCGAATGGCAGCCGGACGAAGCATTATACGGTCTCGGCTCGCACGAAGAAGGCATGATGAACCTGCGCGGGCAGCACCAGTATCTGTACCAGCAGAACATGAAGGCGGTTGTCCCGGTGCTGGTTTCGACGCGCGGTTACGGCATCCTGCGCGACAGCTATTCGTTGATGGCGTTTCACGACGATGCCTTCGGCTCCTATCTGTGGACGGACGTTGACGATGAAATCGATTACTATTTCATCTACGGACCAGAGTTCGATCAAATCGTCCACAGTATCCGGCAGCTAACCGGCAAAGCGCCGATGCTGCCTCGCTGGGCGTTCGGCTATATCCAGTCGAAAGAGCATTACGCTTCGCAAGCGGAACTGATCAGCATCGTACAGGGATACCGGGAGCGCGGGCTGCCGATCGATTGCATCGTTCAAGACTGGCGATCATGGCAGCCGGGATTATGGGGGCAGAAGTCGCTCGACCCCGAACGCTACCCCGATCCTACGGCGATGATGGACGAACTGCATCAGCTTGATTCGCGTTTGATGATCTCCATCTGGCCGATCATGAACGCTGGCGGTGACAACTGGCGCGAAATGCGCGATCAAGGCTGTTTGCTTGGTAATCAAGCAAACTATGACGTTTTTCAGGAAAAGGCGCGCGCGCTGTATTGGAAACAAGCGAATGATGGGCTGTTCACACACGGCATCGATGCTTGGTGGTGCGACTGTACCGAACCATTCGAAAGCGATTGGCGCGGCTCGTTCAAGCCGGAGCCGGAAGAACGTATGCGCATCAATACGGATGAGGCGAAAAAATACCTCGATCCGCAGTTCATTAACGCCTACTCCCTGCTGCATTCTCAGGGCGTTTACGAGGGGCAGCGCAAGGTGACTTCGGACAAGCGCGTCGTCAACCTGACCCGTTCCGCGTATGCCGGACAACAGCGCTACAGCACCATCACATGGTCGGGCGATATTTCAGCGACGTGGGATACGCTCCGCCGCCAGATCGCCGATGGGCTGAACTTCTGCGCGACCGGGATGCCCTACTGGACGGTCGATATTGGCGCATTCTTTGTCAAAAACGATCCGGACTTATGGTTCTGGAGCGGGGATTACGATCTCGGCGTGGACGACATGGGCTATCGCGAATTATACGTCCGCTGGTTCCAGTACGGCGTTTTCCTGCCGATGTTTCGTTCTCATGGCACCGATACGCCGCGCGAACTCTGGCGCTTCGGCAATCCCGGTGAACCGATGTACGATACTTTGGAAAAGTTCTTGCGGCTGCGCTACCGGATGATGCCGTATATCTATTCGCTGGCGGGGCGGGTCACCCACGAAGACTACACGATCATCCGCGCGCTGCCCTTTGACTTCCGAAATGATCCTGCCGCCTACGACGTCGCCGACCAGTATATGTTCGGTCCGGCGCTGCTCGTCAACCCCGTCACTACGCCGATGTACTATACGGCTGGCTCGACGCCGGTTGAGGGGGCTGCCAAGACCCGTTCGGTTTACCTCCCGGCGGGCAGTGATTGGTATGATTTCTCGACCGAGGTTCGTTACCCCGGCGGACAAACTATCATGGCGGCTGCACCGCTGGATACCATTCCCCTCTACGTCCGGGCGGGGTCGATCCTGCCGCTCGCGCCGGATCTGCAACACGCCGGTGAAGTCGTCAATGCGCCGCTCGAGCTGCGTGTGTATCCGGGTCAAGACGGTCACTTCACGTTGTACGAGGATGAAGGCGACAACTACAACTATGAGCAGGGGATGTTTGCGACCATCGCGCTCGACTGGGACGACCAACAACGCAAGCTGACCATTGGCGCGCGGCAGGGGAGTTATCCCGGAATGCCCGCGACGAAGACGTTCCATCCTATCATCGTTGGCGAGAATAGCACACCGATAGGTGAGGTTAGCTACAGCGGACAGGCAATAACGGTCGATCTCGCGCGGTAAAGCTGAGCGACAGTCGTCTGAAGCGAAATCGCGTGCGCCTAGGGGCGGCTGCCCAGCCACCTCTAGGGAGCCGGAATCAAACGTTGTGCTCCATTATTGGACTCTTTGCACGGTAAAATTCCGTATGGTATGCTTACCATATCGGGGTGTTTCGGCTGCTTGTGGAGCTGTCGAGTTCGCGGGCGCAGACGAAAAGAATAATAAAACGGTGCTTTTCCATCACGGCTAGACGATTACGAGTTTATATATTTTTTGATGATCTTAAAGGATGTTACCGATCGTGCTGGAGTGGGACCGATCATCAGTCGCAGCAGCTCTGGCAGCGAAGCCAAACGCCGGTGTGTTGAGGCGTGATCCAAAAATCCAATCAGCTTTCCCATCCATCATATTTTATCGTCGCGGCGCAGGCTGTCTCAGCGGTGATCCGTCTGTCGCTGCCCTTGCGCCTTAGCAAACTATGCTGCCGGTCGAATGCTCCGGCGAAAACAGTCATCCGTACTACGTTTACGAAAGGGAAATTATGCCGCAGCAAGATGAACGAGAGCAGTACGAGCCAACGCGAGAATCATTAGCTCAGTATGTTGTGCCGCAGTGGTTCAAAGATGCGAAGCTGGGCATCTTCATCCACTGGGGTGTTTACTGCGTGCCTGCCTTCGCCAACGAATGGTATCCGCGCAATATGTACCGGCAGGGCAGTCCCGAATTCCAGCATCATCGGGAAACGTGGGGCGACCAAACTCAGTTTGGCTACAAAGATTTCATCCCCCTGTTCAAAGCGGAGAACTTTGATGCGGACGCATGGGTCGAGTTGTTCAAGCGGGCAGGCGCGCAGTACGTCGTCCCGGTTGCCGAGCATCACGACGGTTTCCCGATGTACGACACCGCGCTCTCCGAGTGGAATTCCGTGAAGATGGGACCGAAGCGCGACATCGTCGCCGAAATCGCCGCCGCTACCCACCAGCACGGGCTGAAATTTGGCGTATCTAATCACCGCGCTGAACACTGGTGGTTTTTGGATGGTGGGCGCAAGTTCCCATCGGATGTGCAAGACCCGCAGTATGACGATTTTTACGGTCCCGCCGTCGAATCTTCGCCGGATGCCGCCCATTCTTCGCCGGAGTGGCACAGCAACGATTGGCGTCCGCGCGCGGACGCGAAATTCCTCGACGACTGGCTGGATCGCTGCTGCGAACTGGTCGATAAGTTCCAGCCTCAGGTCTTCTGGTTCGACGGCTGGATCAACCAAGCGGTGTTCGAGCCGTATCTACAGAAATTCGCCGCTTACTACTACAACCGGATTGACGAGCCGGTGCTTCAGTACAAAGGGGAAGCCTTCGAAGTCGGTTCGGCGCTGCTCGACATCGAGCGCGGCAAGCTCAACGACATCCGCGAGGATTACTGGCAGACTGATACTTCGGTCAGCTACAAATCGTGGTGTTTCGTCGAAAATGATGAATTCAAGAGTGTGACGACACTGGTGCATGACCTCGTGGACATCGTTAGCAAGAATGGCAATCTGCTGCTCAACGTTGGTCCCAAATCCGACGGCACGATCCCGGCAGAAGCGAGTGAGCGGCTGCTGGGGCTGGGTGATTGGCTGCGCGTCAACGGCGAGGCGATCTACGGCACGCGCCATTGGAAAATCTTCGGGGAAGGTGACACGACCGTCGGCGAAGGACACATGCAGGAGTTCGCGGATAAGCCGTTCACCGCGCAGGACGTTCGTTTCACGAGCAAAGACGGCGCGCTCTACGCGATCACGCTCGGTTGGCAGGGCGAAAGCACCCTGATCAAGTCGCTGGGGAGTGGTTCGCCGCTCGCCGCTGAGCAGATTGAGACGATCTCGATGCTCGGTTTGCCGGATATGCTCGCGTGGTCGCAGGACGCCGACGGTCTCCACATCACGATGCCGGCACAGCGACCGTGTGACCATGCCTATACGTTCAAAATTACTCTGAAAATAAGGTAAAAGTTATCATGACACAAGCCCGTACTGATTTAACGCTGTGGTACAAAACCCCCGCTCAACAGTGGATCACTGCGCTGCCGGTGGGCAATGGACGGTTAGGTGCGATGGTTTTCGGCGGCATTCAGCAGGAGCGCTTGCAGATCAACGAGGACACGCTCTGGTCCGGTGCGCCGCGCGATTGGAGCGATTCACAAGCGCTGCAAGCGCTGCCGGAAGTCCGCCGCCTGATCTTCGAGGAGCGCTACGCTGAAGCGAACGTGGCGGCTCAGAAATTGCAGAGTGGCTTCACCGAGTCCTATCAACCGCTCGGCGACCTGCTGCTCGATTTCCCGTTTACGGATGCCGACGCCGATGCTTACTACCGTGACCTCGATCTCGACCGCGCCGTCGCGACCACCCGTTACATCGTCGACGGCGTGACTTACACTCGCGAAGTGTTTTCCAGCTTCCCCGATCAGGTGATCGTGGTGCGCGTCACCTGCGATCAACCGGGCAAGCTGAATTTCGCCGTCAAGCTGGACTCACTGCATCCGCACACGGCGACCGTCAATGCGGGAAATACGCTTGTCCTGAAAGGCAGCGTTCCCGCGCACGTCGAGCCGAGCTACCTCAATGTCGAAGACCCGATCACCTATCGCGAGGGCGAGGGGATGCGCTTCGAGGCACAGGTGTGCGTGCTGCCCAGCGGCGGAACGCTCAGCGACGATGGCGACGGGCTGACGGTCAGCGGTGCCGATGCGGTGCTGCTGCTGCTCTCCGCCGGGACGAGCTTCGCCGGGTTCGACAAATCGCCGGCGCGCGAGGGCAAAGACGCTTCCGTGCCCGCTTCGAAATATCTGCAAGCGGCATTGAGCCAGTCCTACGACGCGCTGCTGAGTCGCCACGTCGCCGATCACCAAAGTTTGTTCCGGCGGGTGACGCTCGATCTCGGCAGCAGCGACTATGCCGCGCTCCCGACCGACGAACGCTTGCTTCAAGGCAGCCTCGACCTGTCGCTGTCACGCGACGAGTATTTGCGCGCGGCTGCCGCCCACCACGATCCGCAGTTGGAGGTGCTGCTGTTCCAGTACGGGCGTTATTTGCTGATCGGCAGTTCGCGCCCCGGCTCGCAGCCTGCCAATCTGCAAGGCATTTGGAACGACCTGATCCGCCCGCCTTGGAGCGCCAACTATACGATGAACATCAACGCCGAGATGAACTACTGGATGGCGGAAAGCGCCAACCTCGGCGAGTGTCATCTGCCGCTGCTCGACATGATCGCCGAATTGAGCGTGACCGGACGGCAAACGGCGAAAATATTCTACGGCGCGGGCGGCTGGACGGCACACCACAACAGCGACATCTGGCGGCATTCGGTGCCGACCGGCGAATTGCACGGCAATCCGGTCTGGGCGAACTGGCAGATGGGCGGCGCGTGGGCGTGCCAGCATCTCTGGGAGCATTATCTGTTCAGCGAAGACGTTGATTTCTTGCGCGATCAGGCTTACCCGCTGATGAAGGGCGCGGCGGAATTCCTGCTCGATTACATGGTCGATGACGGTAAGGGGCATCTCGTGACCATCCCGTCCACCTCGCCGGAACTGGAATTCCTTGACCCGGAGAGCGGGCAACCGGTCGCCGTGAGCATGGCGTCGACGATGGATAATGCGATCGCGTGGGATTTGTTTACCGCCTGCATCGATGCGTGCAGCGTGCTCGGCGTCGATGCTGATTTCGCCGAGCGGCTTAAGTCCGCGCGCAGCCGCATTTATCCCTTCCAGATCGGCGCGCGCGGGCAGTTGCAGGAATGGTTCCAAGATTTCACCGAAGCCGACGTGCATCACCGGCACATGTCGCATCTGTTCGGGCTGCATCCGGGACGGCAGATCCTCTTCGACGAAGCGCCGGAACTGATCAAAGCGATCCGCCGGACGCTGGAACTGCGCGGCGATCGCAGTACCGGTTGGTCGCTGGCGTGGAAGATCAACCACTGGGCACGCCTGCGCGATGGCAACCACGCCTATGCGCTGATCCGCTACCTGCTGACGCTCGTCCAAACCGATAATTTGACCTACGGTGAGGGCGGCGGTGTCTATGCGAGCCTGCTCGATGCGCATCCGCCGTTCCAGATCGACGGCAATTTCGGCGCGGCTGCTGGCATGGTCGAGATGCTGCTGCAAAGCCACGCCGGATTCGTGCATCTGCTGCCCGCGCTGCCCGACGTTTGGGCGACCGGTTCGGTGACCGGGCTGCGGGCGCGCGGCGGCTTCGAGGTCGATCTGTTCTGGGAAAACAATCAGCTTGCGCGGGCGATGATCAAGTCCCTGAACGGGAATCGCTGCCGGGTGCGCGTCGAAGGGAAATTCACGGTTCAGACGGAGCAGGGGGACAAGGTTCAGCAGACTGAAACGGGCAGTGTCCTTGAGTTCGACACGGTGCCGGGTGCGGTTTACCGCCTGATCCCCAGTAGTACTTAGGCGTGATTGAGGCTGTTCAGCGTCGGTGTTACACCGGATCACAAAATGATGTGGTCAAGCGCACACCAGCCGGACAGCCTCATTTTTGCTTATAGTTCAGTTCGTTTTCTGAGCATCAACTGCAATCCGCAAGGCGCAGATTTTTCAATGATAATTGGTTGACAATTGGTTTTTTGACGCTAAACTATACGTTGTGGTACGCTTACCACACGGTCTACGAGGAAGATAGAAATCGCTGTTGCCATCAAAACATAATTCGCAGCAGCCGCGGTTAGACGAGCAGCAAACACCAGCACTTGATCGTCAACGCAAAAGATAATTTGTCATAAAGTCGTTTATTTCTAAAAAGGTTCTCCACTTATGCGAATCTTTCGCGCACGAACTGGCACGGAGTATTCGGCTTCCGCTCAGGAAGAACAGCATGAGCTATCCTTGTTAGCTGATGCTCAGCGCGCCTCACGCGGGTCTCGCATCAAGAAGAGTCTTCGCCGTCACTGGCAGTTGTATCTGGTGATGATTCCTGCGCTAGTCTACTTTTTCGTCTTCAAATACATCCCCATTGCCAACTCAGTCCTCGCCTTCAAAGAGTACAACGTCACCTTAGGGATTTGGGGCAGTCCGTGGGCGGGATTCAAATACTTCGACCTGTTTTTCAAGAATCCGGTCTTCTGGACGCTGATCAGGAACACCCTTGCCATCAGCGTATATTCACTGGCGGTCGGGTTCCCCATCCCCATCATTCTCGCGATTGGTCTCAACGAAATCCGTGACGGCTTCTTCCGGCGCTTCACCCAATTAGTCACCTATGCACCCTACTTCATCTCGACGGTGATCGTCGTTTCCATGCTGATGTTGGTGCTCTCCCCTCAGTTGGGCGTTGTCAATCTGGTGCTCAAGGGGCTTGGTCAGCAGCCGATCAACTTCCTCGCCAACCCCGGTCTGTTTGCCGGTCTTTTCGCGTGGTCGGGCGCGTGGCAGTTTAGCGGCTATGCTGCCGTCATCTATCTGGCGGCGCTCGCCGGGATTGACCCTCAACTGCACGACGCGGCGAAAGTCGACGGCGCGTCGCGCTTCCAGAAAATCCGCCACGTTGATCTTCCGGGCATCATGCCGGTGATCTTGGTTATCCTGATCCTGAACGTAGGCAGCCTGCTCTCGGTCAGCTTTGAGAAGGTGTATCTACTGCAAAATCCGCTCAACTTGGCGACCTCCGAGGTCATTTCGACCTACGTCTACAAGATTGGGCTGCTCAACGCGAATTACAGCTTTGCGACCGCCGTTGGTCTGTTCAATTCGGTCGTCGGCATGATTTTGCTGTTACTTGTGAATGAGCTTGCCAAACGTGTATCCGATTCCGGCGCGGGCTTGTGGTGAGGAGTGAAAAAGCACGCTCATGAATAGTCAACGAGCTTTAGCACGAACCAACGGCATCCGCGATTCAGTGGGCGACCGAGTGTTCATGTTCTTTGTCTATCTGTTCTTGGCGGTCGTCCTGTTTCTCGTGCTGTATCCGATGATTTACATCGTCAGCGCTTCCTTCAGCGACCCGCTCGCGGTAACCGCCGGTAAAGTTTGGCTCTACCCCGTCGATTTCTCGCTGCGTGGTTACCAAGTCACCTTTCAGAACCCGCAGATCGTCACCGGCTATCTGAACTCGTTGTTCTATACTGTCGCCGGCACGCTGATCAGCGTGGTGCTGACGGTTTTGGTCGCCTATCCGCTCTCCCGGCGCGATTTATACGGCTCCAATATCCTGATGTTTTTGATCACCTTCACGCTGATCTTCTCCGGTGGGCTGATTCCGACTTACCTCGTGGTCAAAGACCTCGGCATGATCGATACGCGCTGGGCGCTGCTGATTCCCCAAGCCGTCGCCGCTTTTCAGGTGATCATCGCCCGGACGTTCTTCCGCTCGGCGATCCCGGAAGAATTGGTCGAGGCTTCCGAATTGGATGGTTGCAACGACCTGCAATTCCTGTGGTCGGTCGTCTTGCCGCTCTCTAAGCCGATTATCGCTGTCTTGGCATTGATGTACGCGGTCGCGCAGTGGAATGGCTACTTCGACGCTTTGATCTACCTGAAATCGTCGGAACTCCAACCTCTGCAGATCGTCCTGCGCAACATCCTGATTCTCAACACGACCAGCGGCGGCACGATGGATCCGGCGGCGCTGGCGCAGCGGCGGCAGTTGGCTGACCTCTTGAAATACTGTCTCGTCGTGGTTGGCAGCGTGCCGGTGTTGATGATTTACCCGTTCGTTCAGCGTTACTTTGTCAAAGGCATGTTGATCGGTTCTATCAAAGGCTAACCCTCCCGGCAGATCCGTCTGCCGAGTCAATTGGTTGTTAATCGCTATGGTAAGCTTACCATCCCGTAACAGAAAGGAGAAACTACAATCTGTCGATCAACTAGCGCGGTTCTGTTTTTACAAAGATTGGTTTGTGCAGGTTAGGAAAGGTAGTAAAAAATAATGAAGAAGACGCTGTTAGTTTTGTCCCTTTTGGTGTTCACGCTGCTGCTGGTGATTGCGCCGACGTCGGCACAGTCTGACCCGCTCACGATCACCATTTTCTCGCCTCAGAACCCGGAGCGGGATTTGGCGACGAATGTTTTCTCGACCTCGCTGGAAGAGATGTTCAACGTCAAGTTCAATTGGACGACGACGACCTATGATGCGACGGATGCCTCCGAAAAGCGTAACCTTTCGCTCGCCAGCGGCGATTATCCGGATGTGTTCATGTTGATCCCGTGGGTCGATCAATTCTCGCAGATTGACCTGCTCAAGTACGGTCAGCAGGGCGTGATCCTTCCGCTCAACGACCTGATCGATCAATATGCGCCGAACGTCAAAGCGGCGCTCGAGACTTACCCCGAACTCAAAGCGCTGGCAACCGCCCCTGATGGCACCATTTGGGGCATGCCGCAGCTCGTTCAGTGCTACCACTGCTCCTTCGCCAACAAGATGTGGATGAACACCAAGTGGCTGAATGAGCTGAACCTCTCTGTGCCGACGACGCCCGAAGAGTTCTATAACACGATGGTCGCCTTCCGCGAGCAGGATGCCAACGGCAACGGTCAGCAGGACGAGATTCTCGGCGGCGCGATCATGGACTACGGCACCCGCCCGATCCCCTACCTGATGAATGCTTTCACCTATGACGACGACCGCACCTTCCTGATCCTCAACGATGGCAAGGTCAATACCGTTGCCAACACCGAAGCATGGAAAAACGGTCTGACCTACATCAAGAGCCTGTATGATGCCGGCGTGCTCGACGACACCGCCTTCACCAATAACGCTGATGCCTACAGTGCCGAAGGCAACAATGCCACCGCCGAACTGCTGGGTGCCGCCGCCGGTATGCATCCTAACATCTTTGTGAACTGCTTCGGCGCTGCGGAAGACAAGCCGTACTGTTACGACTACGATGCTATCCCCCCGCTCACGGGTCCCGATGGCACTCAGTTCGCTACGATGATTAGTGGTTCACTGCCGGGTGCGACCTTTGTGCTGACCAACAAAGCCAGCGAAGAAGTCCAGATCGCGGCGATCAAGATCCTCGACTACATGTTCACCTTCGACGGACATATGGCGGGTATCTTCGGCATCAAGGATGTCGACTGGCGCGACCCGCTGCCCGGTGAACTGGCGAACAACCAATCCGTTGAGCCGCTCTACAAATCCATCACCAACGTTCCCGACACGGGCAACGCCGATTTGTGGGGCGCGATGGCGCAGTATCTGGACGACGTGGCGATCCGCGATGCTTGGGTGCAGTCGCCCGACATCTACACCGACGACGGCTATGAGCACCGTCTGCTGCTCGCCACCGACCTGTATAATGGTCATCAGTCGTCCGACCTCTATCCGTTCTGGCTGATTTGGCCCGATCCGACCGTCGCTGACGAACAAGCGCTGTTGAAGCAGAACATCAACGATTACATCAACTCTAGCTCGTTGGCGTTCGTCACCGGCTCGATGAACATTGATACCGATTGGGATGCTTACGTGCAAGGGTTGGATAACTTGGGTCTAGCGCGCTACTTGGAAATCAACCAAGCTGCCTACGACGCCTACCAAGCCCTGAATCAGTGATCGTTTCATGACGACCAGTAGTCTGTAAGTTTTTCGACGCATTACTCGAAAAAGCTGGGTCAGGTTGTCGACTGACCCAGCTTCATCGCTGTGTATGTGGCACAGCCGAGTGGGGTAGTTCGGGTAAGTTCAGACCAGCGGCGAGCGGTGGTACACAAGGTTGGTGTTTCGCAGAGACAGTCGCGCAACGTTACAATTGATACTTCTCGCCCACTCCACGTCGACTATTGAGGTTTTTCAGTTTTGGCGACCATCAAGGATGTTGCAAGCCGTGCCGGAGTTGCACCGATTACTGTCTCGCGCGTAATCAATAACAAGGGCTACGTCAGCGAAGAAAAACGTCAGCGCATCAAGGCGGCGATTCTGGAGCTGAACTACATTCCGAATGCCCTTGGTCCTAGCTTACGCTCTAAGCGCACCCAAACGCTAGCCGTTGTGCTCTCTGACATCACCAATCCCTTCTGGACAACGGTGGCGCGGGGAATTGAAGATTGCGCCAACCAGAACGGCTATCATCTGATTATCGGCAACTCTGATGAATCGCCAGAAAAGCAAAACGATTACCTGACCTTCCTGATGAAAAAACAGGTCGACGGCTTTCTGGTGGTTCCGGCATCATTCAGCCCCTTGACCCTGCTGACCAATCATCAGATCCCCTTTGTTGTGCTGGACCGATGGATTCCGGGGGAGCGAGTCGATTCCGTCCGCTGTGACTCGGTGGGCGGAGCGTATCAATTGACGCGGCATCTGCTCGAACTGGGACACCGGCGAATCGGTTTAGTGACCGGTCGCCAAGACCACTCGACGGCGCTTGATCGGGTTCAGGGAGCGCGTCAAGCCGTTGCCGATGCGGGTTTGGACGCGAGCACCTTGCAGGTGTATTGGGGTGAATTCACCCCGGCATCGGGCTACGATAACACCGAACTACTGCTCCAAGCTGATCCGCGCCCAACGGCGATCTTTGCCGGCAACAACTTCATTGCGATTGGCGTGATGCGCAGTCTGCGCCAACATGGATTGGATGTCCCCGGCGATATGTCGGTCGTCTCCTTCGACGATCTGCCGACCGCCATCACCATTGATCCGTTTTTCACCGTCGCTGCCCAACCAGCTTATGAAATGGGGCAGCACGCAACGCGCCTGCTTTTATCTCGTCTAAATGGCAATCCATCAACGGAACCTAAGGAAATTGTGCTGCCGGTAGAGCTGATCGTGCGCAAATCGAGCGGGATACCACCGCAAGAGCAGTGATCTCCACTGCGCTTGTGAGCGGGAAATCATGTCGCAGCAGTGCGAACGAACACCCGTACTTCGAACCGTGGTCACTTCAGCGGAAGGAAGTCGTGATTCCTTGCTCGATCACACGCAGTCACTATCTGGCAAACTTGCGTGCTACCGCCTGATCAAAGGGCAGATCTTCCTAATTGGACTTCGAGCGTGAAGGTTGCCACGGAGCGGGATTGTGTATGTGATCGTCGCTCAGCTCGTTGGAACACTCACTTACGATCAGAAACGGATATAGCGCTATCCGCGATTACTTATTCCGCATGACAAGATGAATATTGGCATATGTCGCGCTTGCCTGAGGCGGAAATGGACTTGTTCGCAGCGATTTCAGGCAAATTTGTACTGATGGGCAATTTGACTCTGGAAAGGATGATTGATTCGATGCTCAAAACAAAACTGCTTCATCCCGGTATCCTCGCTGCGCTGGGCAGTATGGGACATGGCAGTAAAGTGCTGATCGCGGACGGAAACTACCCGTTTAGCACCAACTCCAACCCAAGCGCCGCCCACGTCTACCTCAATTTGCGACCGGGGTTGGTTTCGGCGACCGATGCCCTCGAAGCGGTGGTCAGCGCGATTCCGGTCGAAGCTGTTCACGTGATGCAGCCGAATGACGGAACCACACCGGACATTTTCGGTGAGTTCAACGCGCTGCTGCCGGGGCAGGAACTCCAGCGGGTCGAACGCTTCGCCTTCTACGAACTCGCGCGTCAATCGGATGTTGGGCTGGTGATCGCGACGGGCGAGCAGCGGATTTACGCTAACATCATGCTGACGATCGGCGTGGTCTCGTAGCATCGCCCTCAGACACACCCGCAAGGCAATCGCTATTGGCTTGCATCTATGTGCCGATCACGCTGTAGCCAACGAGTGGAGCATGTTCGGAGTAAATCATAAGAGCGGCTGTGTGCCGAAATGGGCGCACAGCCGCCGCTTGGTTTCGTCAACAGACAGGTTAATGAGGTATCAACTCGGTTCAATAGGGTTGATGCACTTAGCGATTTTTGACGTCGAGTGTGTTAACACTAAATTTGCCGATCTCCCTGAGTCCAGCCAGATTTTTTCAATTGGACAAGGTTCTGATTTATAGATCACATTCAACTGAGAATAATTAGTTAATACGTTTATTTATGACGCTTTTCCTCGTGAAATCACCGCGATCAACGCCTTTAAGTGGCTATATGCCGACGTGTTGAATGCTTGACAGCAATATCAAATAGGCTTACCATTAGTAATCAGTGGAACCGGTTCCACGCGAGTAATGTACTCGAATATCAGGGTTTCTAAATGACGAATCCGACCATCCGTGACGTTGCAAAGAGCGCTGGTGTCGGTGTGGGAACTGTCTCCCGCGTCCTCAACAACAGCTCTCGCGTCAGCCCGGAGACTCAGGAAAGAGTTCTGAGTGCTATCCGGGTGCTCGGTTTTCGTCGTAGCAAGGTCGCACGACAGCTCTCCACCGGGATTCATCATCGCACTATCGGCGTAATTCTCCCGTTTATCACCCATCCTTCTTTTGTCGAGCGGTTACGGGGAATTCAACTCGCGCTTGACGATCGCGCTAACGATTTCAATCTCGTCCTCTACACCGTGAGCGAACCGGATCGCTACCCGGAGCAGTTGCTCGCAATTGTCGAGCAATCCGCCGTCGATGGCTTGCTCGTTGCTACGCTGGCTGTTTCCGACGATCAACGGGATTTGCTCAATCAGTCCGGTATGCCTTTCGTCACCCTGACCGATGCCTGTACCGGGGAGTTGAACTGTATCAGCGCGGACAACGTGCAGGGTGGCTACATGGCTACGCAGCATCTGCTTGAACTTGGACACCGCCGTATTGCCTACGTCGGCGACGAGTTCCCCAGCATTTACGGATTTCTCACCAGTGAGCTGCGCTATGAAGGGTATCTCTCTGCGCTGAATGACCACGATGTACCGTACCGTGTGGAGTACGTTCGTTTGGGCGCGCACAGCGAGGAAATTGCTCACAAACTCACCGAGCAGCTTTTGGCGCTGCCGGAACCGCCAACCGCCATTTTTGCCATGTCCGACATCCAAGCCGTCGGCTGCATTCTGGCAATCCGCGCGGCGGGGCTGCGCGTGCCGGAAGACGTTTCCGTGATCGGTTTCGACGACGTGCAGTTGAGCCGCTACGTCGGCTTGACCACGATTCGCCAGCATCTTGAACAAAGCGGCTATCTCGGAACGCAGCTTTTACTCGACCTGCTGACGATGCCAGACGAGGCGGCTCCGCGTCAGCTGCCGCCGCTGGAACTGGTGGTACGTGGGACGACGCAAGCGTATACGGGGTCCGATTAGGACGATGCTCTAAAGATTGGATTATTCGCAACGAGAAGCGCGTAAAAATGAACCGGCGCAGTTTCCGTTGAAATGGTGAATAACGATAGAGTTCATAAGAGCCAGAGAGGAGCGTGCTATAAGTGTAACTAAAAGAGAGTCAGGAGGCACCCTGACTCTGTCGGCACATTGCTGTACCTGATATTACATAGGAGATATTAACGTGAAACGTCAATTTTGGCTTATTCTTTCCACCGTCGCCGTGCTTGCGGTGCTCGCCTTTGCGGTGCAGACGCCGATTGCCTCGGCGCAAGACGCCACCGCGCCTGACTGCGGCAGCGACCCGGTCACGCTCAAAGCCTACTTCGAGACTGGATTCGACCTGCCGTTCAAGCTGGCTGATGAATTCGCAGTTCAGTACCCGAACGTCACTTGGGACATCAGCCAAGACCAGTTCACCAACCTAATCAACTCGACGCCGCGTCTGCTGTCGGGCGACAACCCGCCTGACTTGATCCGGCTGCCGACGATGGTCTCGTTCGCCAATCAGGGGCTGCTCAAAGACCTTGACGGCTACGCTGCCGCCTTCGGTTGGGATCAGTGGCCCGTGCCACAGCTTGACCAGAACCGCGTCGCCGAGGACGGCACGCGCGGCTCCGGCACGCTGTATGCGATGGGGCTGAACTACAGCTTGACGGGCATCTTCTACAACAAGGAACAGGCAGCGCAGATCGGCATGACCGAGCCGCCGAAGACTGTCGCCGAATTCGAGACATTGCTGGCTGCCGCCAAGGATGCCGGTCTGCTCCCGATCATGCAGTGGGGCAGTGCCAAGAGCGGTATGGGACTGGCTTTCCCGCTTCAGCAGTTGATGGCTGCTTTCGGTCCCGTCGGTCCGATCAATGACTGGATCTATCAGAAACCCGGCGCGACCATCGATACGCCGGATAATCTCGTTGCTGCTCAGCACCTGCAGCAGTGGATCGAAGCGGGCTACTTCCCGCCCGACATCAACGCCATCGAGTACACCGACGCCAATGCTCGTTTCGGTCAGGGTGAAGGCGTGTTCATTTTCAACGGCGACTGGCAGAATGCGGGTTACGACACCGACATGCCCGGTAACGTTGGTTTCTTCCTGATGCCGCCGGCTGAAGAGGGTGGTTCGCCCGCCGCGATGTCCGCGCCATTGACTTTCGGTATCGCCGCGAACGCTGCCAATGCGGATTGCGCCGCGTTCTTCCTCAATTGGGTCGCCACCAACGACAAAGCGCGTGAGATCGACGTGAGTGTCGGCGGCTCCAACCCCGGCGGTCCGTCGGGCGCGACGATGCCTGCGGTCACCGAAGGCTCGATCACCAACGAGACGCTGGCTGCCGGTCCGGTGGTCGGTGAAGCCGGTACCTCGATGGACTTCATCGCCAACGCGACCAGCGCGATCTTCGCGCAAGGCTGGACGCCGGAGCTGCAGAAGATGGTCGGCGGTCGGCAAGATGCCGCCGGTCTGCTCCAAGCGGTTCAGGCGGAATACGAGCGTGAACTCGCCGAATAGCATTTCTCCGTAATGTAGTGGCGGACGCAGGCATAATCCCTGCGTCCGCCAATTGAACGATGGCAATCATGACGACATTAGATACACGCGCCGCAACTTCCGCATTGTCTCGACCAATCACGCACAGGAACGAAATCCGCCGGGGTAAGATCGTCGGTTGGCTGTTCGTGCTGCCCGCGCTCGCGATGTACGCGGTTTTCGTACTTGTGCCGCTGTTGATGAGCATCCAATATTCGTTCTTTCGCTGGGATGGCATCGGCGAGATGACGTTCGTCGGGCTGAAGAACTACCAGACAGTGTTACAGGTTCCTGATCTGTTCGGAACCATCGTCAACGCTTTCGAGTTGGTGATCTGGTTCAGCTTCATCCCGGTTGCGCTCGGTCTGGTGACCGCCAGCGTGATTCATCGCGTGGCGACCGGACGGCTGGGTACCGTCGCGCGCACGGTGCTGTTTCTGCCACAAGTGATTCCGCTGGTCGCGGCGGGCATCATTTGGGGCTGGCTGCTGGCGCTCCCCGGCTTGATCAACCAAGCGCTGCGCTTCGTGGGTCTCGATGCGCTGACCCGCGCGTGGCTGGGTGACTTCGACTGGGCGCTGCCCGCCGTCGGCGTGATCGGCGTGTGGGTTCTACTGGGTTTCTGTACCGTTTTGCTCGAGACGGGCATGTCGAAAATCGATCAATCGCTCTACGAGTTGGCGCGGATCGACGGGGCGAGCTGGTTCACCGAGTTCATCCGCATCACCGTCCCGCTGCTGCGCAATGAGATCGGCGTCTGCTTAACCGTGACGACCATCGCGGCGTTGGCGGCGTTCGACATCGTTTACGTCACGACGGCGGGCGGTCCCGGCAATTCGACGGCGGTTCCCGGCATCCAGATTTACATCCTCGCCTTCACGCAGCAGCGCATTGGCTTAGCGTCGGCGCTGGCGGTCATGTTGATGCTGCTGGTCCTGATCGTGATTATCCCGATTCAGCGGTTGAGCCGGGAGGTCGCGTAATGAAGATCGGACGGACTGAACTCTATGCCGGACGCGGGCTGCTGATCGTGATGATGGTGGCGACGATTTTGCCCTTCATCAGCATCTTCATCACCGCCCTCCATCCATCAGGAACCGTGCCGAGCGGATTTGCCTTGCCCGCCGACCCGCAGTGGGGCAACTTTATCGAAGCCTTCAACGTGGCAAACATGACGGCGCTGCTCGGTTCGAGCGTGTTCATCGTGCTAGCGGTCGTGCCGGTCGCGCTGCTGATCTCGACGATGGCGGCATTCGCTATCGGTCTCTTGAAAATCCCCGGCTCGCGGGTGCTGCTGTTCCTATTCGTCTTCGGGCTGACGCTGCCTTTTACCGGGATCATCGTCCCGCTCTACTACTTGGAACGTGCCATCGGCATCTACAACACGCGCTTCGCCATCGTACTGCCGCTGATCGGCTTGTATATGCCGTTCGCGGTGTTCTGGATGCGCGCCCACTTCGTCGGTGTGCCCGGTGAAATCTCCGAGGCAGCCCGCGTTGACGGTGCCACGATTTGGGATTTGTTCTGGCGGATTCATCTGCCGCTGGCGCGCGCGCCGATTGCCTCGCTCGGCATCCTCATGTCGGTCTGGACGTGGAATCAGTTTTTGATCGCGCTGGTGCTGGTCGAGGACCCGACCCAGCGGACGATGGCAGGCGCGCTGGGCGCGTTTCAAGGACACTATGCGACCAACGTGCCGCTGCTATGCGCCGGTACGATCCTGATCCTGCTGCCGACCCTGATCCTGTTCATACTGTTCCAGCGCCAGATCATCGCGGCGCTGCTGCAAGGCTCGGTCAAGGGATGAGCAGGCGCTAACCGATTTTCCGGCATTTCAAACAGCAGCAAAAGCGAACTAGCGACAGCCCGCAGGCTAAGGACTCTCCATGCGTAACTGCGTTCATCTGCTGACCTATGCGAACCGCTTGGGTGGTGACCGGCTGGTAGACCTTCAGCGTCTGCTAGACGGTCCGCTCAAGGGCGTGTTTGGCGGTGTGCACATCCTCCCCTTTTTCTACCCCGTCGATGGCGCCGACGCGGGTTTCGACCCGATCGATCACGCGCTGGTCGATCCGCGCGTCGGGACGTGGGGCGACATCACCGCGTTGAGCGCCACTCACGAGATCACCGCCGACCTGATCGTCAATCACATTTCGAGCCAATCGCACCAGTTTCAGGATTATCTGATGCGAGGGGAGCAATCGCCTTACAGCGGGATGTTCCTGACCTTGGGCGCGGTCTTCCCGAACGGCGCGACCGAAGCGGAGTTACTGGAGATTTACCGTCCGCGCCCCGGCTTGCCTTTTACAACGATAACACGAGCAGATGGTCAAAAATCGATCGTGTGGACGACCTTCACCAGCCAGCAGATCGACCTGAACGTGCGTGATCCGCAGGGCGATGCCTACTGGCGCACGCTGCTCCAACGCTTTCATGAACACGGCGTCAAGACGATCCGCCTCGATGCCATCGGCTACGCGATCAAGCAACCGGGGACGAGCTGCTTCATGATCCCGGAAACGTTCGCTTTCATTGAGGAACTGACGCAGTACGCGCGCGATCGAGGGTTAGAGGTGCTGGCGGAAATCCATTCTCACTACCGCCAGCAGATCGAGATCGCGCGCCAAGTGGATCACGTCTACGACTTTGCACTGCCCCCGCTAATCCTGCACGCGATCTACAACCGTACCGCGCGCTATCTCAAGAAGTGGCTGGCGATTTGTCCTCATAATGCGGTGACAGTGCTCGACACGCATGACGGTATCGGCGTAATCGACATCGGCGCGGCAACTGACGCCGACGGTTCGGAACTGCCGGGATTGATTCCGGCGAACGAGATCGACGCGCTGGTCGAGACCATCCACGAACGCAGCGGTGGGCAGAGCCGGCGGGCGACGGGGCAGGCTGCCTCGAACCTCGACCTGTACCAAGTCAACTGCACCTATTACGATGCCCTCGGCAGAAACGACCGGGACTACCTGATCGCGCGCGCCATTCAATTCTTCGCACCGGGCATTCCGCAGGTCTATTACGTCGGCTTGCTAGCGGGCAGGAATGACATGCAGCGGCTTGAGGAGACAAAAGTCGGGCGAGAGATCAACCGCCACGTCTACTCTTGGGACGAAGTGGGGGACGCCCTCAACCGACCGATTGTCCAAGACCTGCTCAGGCTGATCCGTTTCCGCAACGAGCATCCGGCGTTTCAAGGAACGTTCTCCCTACTTGAGTCCAACGAGTCGTCGCTGCTGCTATGTTGGCGAAATGCGGAGACGTGGGCGCAGCTTGAAGTCGACTTCACGAACGCGAGCATGAAAATCTGTTACCGGCTAGATGGCGTCGAGCAGCCGCTCGACTTTAGGACAACCAGTGCCTAACTCAAACACGACGGGCTTCAACCCGTCGTGTTCTGATTTTGATGCCCATAATGCTTAGGCTTCAAACTGAAAAACGAAGGCGCCGCTCTAACGGCGCGTCAGCTTGGAACTGCTGTCCAACAGACTGAATTGCTCGATAGTCCACGCGCCGACCTAAATGGAAACTTGAGTGGCGGAGGCGAGACTATGGTACCGAAGTTTAAATGGGGACATCGCTATGCCCCCGTGGCAGTTTTCTCGGCTTGGTCCGAATACAAGTAGCATTTCACCGTTTGCGTCCCCACTTGAATATCCGGCGGATCCGCCTTGCGGCAAATGTCCATCACGTGAGGACAGCGTCCCGCAAACTTGCAGCCGATTCGCCCATACTCTTTAACCTCAGTTGTTCCCAGCGCAATGTGTTTTGCCCACGACTCGCGTTCCTTGGGAGCAGGTTCGGGAACTGATTCCTTCAGCAACTGCGTGTACGGGTGAGCGGGACGTTCCAGAACATCCACCACCGGACCTGATTCGACGACGTAACCACGCAGCATGATCGCGATCCGGTCGCTGATGTAATAGGCAGTCGCGAGGTCGTGCGTGATGTAAATGACGCTCACTTTCTGTTCGTCGCGCAGCTTCTGGAACAGATTGACGATCTCCATCCGCAGTGAGGCATCGACCATCGAGACGGGTTCGTCCGCGAGGATCAGCTTCGGTCTAGAGATCAACGCCCGCGCGACCGATACGCGCTGAATCTGTCCGCCGGAGAGTTCGTGCGGATAGCGCTGCCGCACTTCGTCGAGCGACAAGCCGACGTTACGCAGCGCTTCATCGACCACGTCGACAGCAGCCCGACGGTTCGGTGCCATCTTGAAATTCACAGCGGTATCGAGCAGGTAAGCATCCACCCGCCGCAGCGGGCTAAAAGTCTCGAATGGGTTCTGGAAAACTGGCTGAACCTTCTTGATAAACTCGTTGAACTCGCCGCGTTTGCGGATAGTTGATAGATCCCGTCCCTCAAAGAACACCTTACCGCTGGTTGGGTCAAGGTCGCGCAGCAGCAAGCGCGAGAGCGTGGTCTTGCCGCTGCCACTTTCACCGGCGAGCGTATAAATCTCCGGCTTGTTGCGCTCCAAGGCAAAGGTGATGTCATTGACTGCGGTCAGAATGGTTCCGCCGAGGAGTCCGCCAATGTGAAATTCGACGGTTACGTGCTGAACGTCCAGCAGTTTGTCACTGTCGCTCATTGTACGCTCTCCTTGACCAAGTGGCAGGCTACGCGGTGTTGATCTTTGACCATAACCATTTCCGGTACGTCGGTTCGGCAGACATCCATCACAAACGGGCAGCGCGGATGGAACCGGCAGCCGCTCGGCGGGTTAGCGAGATTGGGCGGTGAACCTTTCAGGCTCGCCTTAGCCGATCTTTCGCCGATCATCGGCAGCGAACTGATCAGGTGCTGGGTATAGGGGTGCAGCGGCGCATTGAAAATAGTTTCGGTGGGCGCTTCTTCGGCGATCCTGCCCGCGTACATGATCATCACCCGATCCGCCACGTTGGCGTGCACCGCCAAGTCATGAGTGACCAGCAGCACGGTATTGCCGCTCGCGGCTTGGATGTCTCTCATCATTTGCAGAACGCCACGCTGCACCACCACGTCCAAGGCGGTGGTCGGCTCGTCCGCGATGATTAAGGACGGCTGAAACACAGTCGCTAGGGCGATTGCCACGCGCTGGCGCATACCGCCGGAAAGCTGGTGCGGATAGGCGTTGAGGACGTCGGTCGGAAGTCCTAGCCGGTTGACGTGATTACGGGTATCTTCCAGAAACTTCTTCTTATTCGTACCCGGCTCATGCGTGTAAACGATGTCCCGGAAGGTCTCAATGATCCGGCGTACCGGGTTGAGGACGCTCATCGATCCCTGCATGACATACGAGAGTTCTTTCCAGCGAACGTGCGCGCGGAGTTCATCCTCCGAAGCTTTGAGCATGTCAACTTTGTAATCACCGAAGTCGTAATTGACGCTGCCCTCAAAGGCTTTCAGGGGATGTTTGGCGTTGCCTGAGATCACCTTGATCAGCGTCGTTTTGCCGCAGCTCAACTCGCCGGCTACACCATAGATTTCATTAGGAAAGAGGTCAAAGGATACCCCATCAACCGCCCGTACCGTCCGGGAGATGCCGTAGACCTCGGTTCGGTAATACGCATGGAGGTTTTGCACACTTAGTAAGGTCACGGGTCAGCCTCCAATCAGACGCAAGCGAGTCCGCGGATCGATGTACTCGTTGATGCCCATGAAGAGCAAGTACAGTCCGAGGAACAGGATGATAGCCACCAGCGTCGGCGCGGCGATCCACCACCACACCCCCGCGACCAACGCGCCATGCTGGTTCGCCCAGAAGAGCGCAGTTCCCAGTGTGGGGGTGGTCAAGTCGGAAAGCCCGATGATACTCAAAGTGACTTCCATGCCGATTGACCATAAGATGTTGTTGATGGTGGTGGCAAACACAATCGGCAGCACGAAGGGGAGATGCTCATTGATGGTGATCCGATAGCCGCTCGTTCCCGAATAAAGCGCGGTGCGCGTAAACGAACGCTCTTTCAAGCTGAGCACTTGGGAGCGAATCAGGCGGGCGTCGAACGACCAGCCGAAAAGCCCGAGGATAATCGCCAAGAAAAGCAGACTCATCCGGTCGTGCAGCAAGAAACCGAGCAAGATCAGGATAGGCAGTAGCGGCAAAACGACGAAGGTGTCATTGATCGCCATCAGTACGCGGTCAACCCAGCCACCTTGATAGCCCGCGGTCAAACCGACCAACACGGCGATGACACGCGAGATAATCGCGGTTACCACACCAAGGAACAGTGAATTGCGTACAGCAAAGGTCAACCACCAGAAGAGATCTTGCCCGCGCGAGGTTGTGCCGAAAATGTGCTCCATCGAGGGCGGCGAGTCCATCGCCACCACATAAGACTTGCCCGGGTCAAATGGCGAGACAAAGGATAGGAGCACCATCACCACTATAATTGCTAAGAAAATAAAAGCGAGACGAAAGCGACCGTCGTATTTGAGGAGATCGCGCAATACTCTAAACATAATTCCAATCCTATTGGTAACGCACTCGTGGGTCGAACAGGGGATAGAGTAAGTCCATGAGGAAAACAGCGGCAGCCACCCCGATGATCGAATAGACCGCGATCCCCATGATCATCGAATAATCGTTTCTGAAGACGGCGACCATCGTTAGGCTGCCGATCCCGGGATAACCAAACACGATCTCCATAATGAGCGCGCCGCTGAAAACGGTCCCGATCGACATCGCTAGTCCGGTGAGCTGCGGCAGCATAGCGGTACGCATAATGTATTGGGTGAGGATCCGGTTTTTCTTCAGTCCGGCGGTTTCGGCATACACCACGTAGTCTTCAGAGATAATGTTGGAAGTGAGCGACTTCATGCCAACAAACCAGCCACCAAACCCAACCAGCACCAAAGTGGCTGCCGGAAGCGCGGCATGGTAGAGATAGGTCAGAATAAAATCCACGCTGAAGCTGGGATGAGTCCCGATCGGGTATGCGCCGCTGAACGGGAAGAGTGGGATGTAAAACCCAAAAACCACGAGCAGAACAAGGGCTACGATGTAGTACGGAATCGGTCGTGCCGCCTGTCCCAGCCCTTCGACCACTTTCAAAGGTTTGTTTGCGGGATAGTAGCTGGACAAAGCCCCGAAAAAGTTGCCAAACAGCCACGAAACTATCAGGGCAGGGACCAGCAAACCGAGCGTATAAGGCAGTGCCTGACCGATCATCTCGGATACCGGGGTCGGGAAATTGCCAAGCGAAGGACCGAGGTCGCCCCGGAGCAAGCGCCCCCAAAAGGCGACATATTGCTCGACCGGAGTGCCGGACAACCCGTACAGTTCGGTCAGAGCGGCACGCATTGACTCGACGGATTGCGCGTCGAGCGTGTTTCCTCTTGCCATCATCATGGAGATTTGCGCTTCGACCGGGTCAGTGGGTGACAGCCGAGGGATGATGAACGTGATGGTAATCCCGACAAAAATAATCGTCAGAAATTGAATAATTCGCGGAATCAAATACCGAAAGAGAAATTTTCGCATGGGACCGTTTCCATTATGACAGAAAACCTCCACAGCGATCGCCGGTGAAGACAACCGCAGTGGAGGCGTTGGACGTTGCTACTGCTGGCTTGCCTCGAATATCGCTTTCACTATCTTCGCATTAACTCGAAGTCGGCGCAATCTAGTGTCGAGGTCACGCCTGAGCGGGCTTGAGCTTAATGAACATGTACTTGGTATTCGCCCAGTTCGGCACCGGATCGGTGTACGGATCGTCAACCGATGGATACCCGTTGAAGTACGTGGTGTCCATGGTCGTGAACACGTTGTACGCCATCAACGGGGTGATCGGCATTTCCTGCGCGGCAAGCTTGACGAACTGCTGACCCAACTCGATGCCCTTGGGATCGTCGAACGAAATCTGCTGAATCTGCTCAATAATGCTGTCGAGTTCCGGATTCTTCCAGCGCATACTGTTGCTGCCCGCCGAGTTCTCGCCGCTCGGCACATAGAATTTGGAGTGCCAGAACTGGAGGAAGAAGAACAGGTCAGGATCACCACCCCAAGTTTCAATCGTCCACGCGAGGTTGGCACTATACTCACCGGAGGTCATGATTGACCACGGATTCGCCTGCGAATTGAGGCTGGTATCAATGCCGAAGGCTGCCCAGTTCTCGACCACCATCGCCGCGGCGCGGTTCATCGTCGGGTTGGTTTCGTTCATGCTCATGAGCGGTACGCGGAACGGCGAGCCGTCCGGCAGCGCCCACTTGCCGTTGACCTTCTGCATCCCAGCGTCGAGCATCAACTGCTCCGCCGCCACAAGGTCATTTTTCCACCAACCGGCGCCAATATACTGCTTGATGGTGTCAGGATCGGTCGGCACCAAGTCACCCAACGACTGACGGGCGGTGTCGGCAATCCGCTGAGCGGCGGTCGGGTCGTAAGGCTTGTAGTCTTCGCCACCAACCTTGATGGTGAAGTCATTCAACCACGACTCCAGCGGCTCGTGATAGTAATGCGGGTACATGCCGGTCGGCGGGACGTGGATCGCCGAGATGGTGGCGGCACCGCGATAGGAAGCCATCGCCACTTGAACGATATCGATTGCCAGTGTCAGCGCCCAACGAACTTCCCGCTTGTCCAAACCGGGGACTTCGTTATTGTAAATGACCGCCGGCAGCGTCGGATCCGGGTGCGCCCACGGGAACGAGGGGAACCAACCGACCGAGGTCGGGCTGTTCCGCGCCAAAGTGATCCGTCCCTCGGGCGTGCAGTCGTGGATTACGTCCAGTTGATGAGCAGTTTGGGCGATCACGCGCTTGTCCGACGGACCCGGGTCAATGTACATGGCGTACTTGATCATCGGCTCACCGAGGCGGGCGACCGAAGTCCGCTGCCAGTCTTCACGGCGCTCCCATAGGAACCACTTGCCATTCGGGTCGAGGTCTTTGAGCGTATAGGCACCGAGACTGACCGGCGGATAGAAGGTGTAAGCCAGCGGATCTTCCTGCGCTTCGAAAATGTGCTTCGGCATCATGAAGACAGCGCCCCAGCGCACGGTGAAAGCGGAGTGGAAGCGCGAGTTCGGGGCTTTCAGATAGAAGACAACCGTGTATTTATCGGGTTGTTCCATGTGGTCGATATTGCCATTGAACAGACCGGTAGAGTTGAACCCCGGCGTCTTCATCTGCACATCGACGGTGTAGAACAGGTCATCGCCCGTGAACTCGACGCCGTCGCTCCAGTACAGACCTTCGCGCAGCTTGACGGTCATCTGGGTGTAGTCTTCGTTGTAGATCGGCTTTTCAGCGGCGAGAGCATTGTCCCACACGCCGTCGACGCCCGCATCCGGGTCGATGTACCACAGCGCATCCAGCGCCAGCTGCTGGAAGCCAGTCGAATAGGTGTTGGAGCCGCTCCGCCAGCGGTTGAAGTCGTCGGCGGGCAGGACGGTTCCGGTCGGGTTTTCGAGGATGATGCACTCATTACGCGGGACGCCCGGTGCGACTTCCTCAACCTGCGCTGCGAGGAGTCCCGCTCGCGGCATTCCCAGCAACTGCGGGGGAAGCGCGCCTGCCGCAGAGACGACGGCGGCTTGCTTCAAGAAATCACGTCTTGAAAAACCATTCTTAGGCATTCTTTTCCTCCGAGATAAAAAAACTAGCTATCCAATTTATGTGCTGCGCGATTATTCGTTGAGTCGGCTCGACGCTGCCGGTAGCCTCCCTTACCTCCGAATGTTCACCTTTCTCCTCGCTTTCGATTGATCACTCAATCGCACTGACCAGAACCGTGACTGAGTGTGGTTCAAAGGTGTAAACGAAACTCTTGCCCGCTGCACTCAGATTAGTCTTGACGACACCCACAGTATCAGGGTGATTGAATGAGTTTTCCGCCCGAATGTCCGGTCCGTTGACGACGTATGCTTGAACTGCTCCGGCGAAGTTTGCGCTGTCGAGCGTAATCGTGGTTTCCAGCGCATCGGTCTCGCTGCGGTTGACGACGTAAATCGACACCGATTTTTTCGCCTCATCCAGCGTGGCGGAGACGTCCAGCGTTCGCAGCCCGCTGTATTCACCGCCGGAGAAGGTGTCGCCTTCCCAGAAGGGATCGAGCGCGATATTGCCGCAGGTATTGCTGTAAAGCTCGAACGGATGGAAGATCGTTTGCAAGAACAGACCCTCTGAATTGGTGAAGATCGGCGCGATCACGTTGACGATTTGGGCGATATTTGCCATTTTCACCATCTCGGCGTGACGAATGAACGCATTGAAGTGCATCGCCACGACCAAAGCATCTTCGAGATTGTAGACTTCTTCGAGGTTGTTGCGTTCCTCTAGAGTCTCGCCGCGGGCGCGATACCAGACATTCCATTCGTCGACCGCGATCTTGATCGGGCGCTGAATCCCCCGCTGCAACTTCATCGCACGGATCAGCCCTTCAACGACACTGATACGTTCGTCGATCAACTCGGAATTCGTCATGTATTTGGCGAAATCGTGATCCCGATTGCCGACGTACCAGTGGATAGCGAGGTAGTCGATAAAGTCGGAAGCTTGGTCAAGCAAAAGCTGGGTGCGCTCGACGAATTCGGCATTCCAGTTAGAGATCGTCGAAGCCAGCAGCTTGATCGACGGATCGACCCAGCGCATGACCTTGGCGAATTCCTTATAGGCGCGGGCATATTCCTGCGGCGTCTTGTAGCCGATTTGCCATTCGCCATCGACCTCGTTGCCGACGCCCCAATACTTGACGTTGTGCGGCGCATCGAAACCGTGCTGGCGGCGCAAATTCGCCAGCGCCGTATTCTGAGCGCTGTTGCAGTATTCAACCCAATCGCGCGCTTCGCGCATATCGCCATCGCCACAATTGACGACCAGATACGGCTCAGTATTGATTTTGCGGCAGAACTTTATAAACTCGTTCGTGCCAAACTGGTTCGATTCCAGAGTTTCCCAAGCAAGGTCGGGTCGCGTCGGGCGGTCGCCGACTGGTCCCACGCCGTCCATCCAGCGATAGCCGGAGACGAAATTGCCGCCGGGGTAACGAATGATCGGCATCCTTAAGCGCCGCAGCGCCTCGAGGACATCGGTTCGCATCCCATCCGCGTCGGCGAGTGGCGAGCCCGGTTCGTACATGCCGCCGTAAATGCAGCGACCGAGATGTTCGGCGAAACCGCCAAATAGATTGGTATCGACAGAGCCTAAACGACGATTGGTATCAACTTTGATGAAATTCATTGGAAATAACCGCCTGAGGAGAAAAGAATAAGTAAAGACCCGGCAATGCTCCGATTGACGCAGTTTGAGGATCGCCCGGTTGAGTGGTTTGGGGAGAGTAAGATTGGTAGCACCAATCTAAGTGTTCAGTAAACAAGCGCGAACGCTGTTCAATAAATAACTGGTTCATCAGTTCTATTTCTAACACAGATCAGCAAAAATACTACTTTAATTTTCATAATAAGGTATTTGGATAGGCTTGTCAACGAATCTGAATACGAATACAATGAATTTGTTTAGTAAACAAAAAGGATCTGGCGGTGGGTAAAACGAAACCAACGATGCGCAACATTGCTAAAGCCGCCCAAGTTTCGCCAACGACGGTCTGGATGGTCATTCATAATCGCCCCGGTATTGCCCCGGAAACTGCTCAGCGGGTGTGGTCAACGATTTCTGACCTCAACTACAAAGTGAAACCCACTGTTAACACCGATCATAACGAAGCGGTCGGGTTGTTGATCGAACAAAACTCCATTCCAGTCATTAGCGACGTGTTCTATGGTGAAATCATCCGGGGTTTCCAAACCGAAGCACAGCGTATGGGGTACAACGTCGTCCTCTCAATGTTCGAGCGGTCGACCAGAAACGTCGACGTCATGAAACGCGGATTTGCGCAGAAGGTTTCCGGGTTTGCCATTGCCAACGATGGCGACATCACCCCCGAAATGGTGATCCAACTGGAGCGTTTGAGCGTACCGATTGTGCTGGTGGAAAACCACCTCGACGAGCAGCGTCTCCCCGGCGTCCTCGGCGACAATTTCATGGCAGGGTATCAGGTGACCCGGCATCTGCTCAATCTCGGTCATCGTAAGATCGCATTGCTTCAGGGTCCGCCGAAGTACAGCAGCTTAGTCGACCGTTTTCGTGGATCAATGGCTGCGCTGGCGGAAGCTGGTTTGCTGATCCCGCCGGTATGGATGCCAAAACCGGTTTCTGGACATCCCCTAAAAGGGTATATCCAGATGAAGGAAATTCTCGCACAAGCTGAATATCCGACGGCGGTGATTGCCATCAGTGACAAGACGGCGTTTGGGGCAATGGAAGCGATTCGAGAGGTTGGCTTGAAAATCCCGGACGACATCGCGATTGCGAGTATCGACAATACACTGGAAAGCGCCTACACCCGTCCCCCTCTAACGACTGTCAACATTCCCAAGTTCGACATGGGGGTGCTGGCGCTCCAGAAACTCCACCGCCTCATTCAGGGTGAAGATACGATTCCGGTCAAAACGATTGTGTACAGTGAGTTGATCGTCCGCGAATCGTGTGGCGCAACTCGTAGCGCTGAATAACCGTAGCTGAGTGTGGGCAAGTCTGCTCTATGGTCGGGGCTTCTACAAGCCCGCAGCGAACAAAAGGACCTGCTGCGACCCATCGTTTCTAGGGTTGTGATTGACCACGAGGGAACGATTAATTTGGAACTGCATCCGCCTTTTTCTTTTCTGAAGGCTGTCAACGACAACCATCGAAACGGCGCAGGAAACGCTCAATCAAGCCAAGATGTGGCTGCAAACCGAGATTGAGCTACGTACAGAGCAGCATGATTTGGATCAAGGCAGGAGCGCTGCGCGAGAAGGTCGCACAGTTACTCGGTCAACCGGTCGAGAAGACGGGCGACTCGCAATGGATCGGGCACATCATGTAGCGGCTGCACTTGTTGGACGAGGCGCGGCGTAAGCGCGGCGGTGACCATCGCCTCATAAATCGCGTTAGTCCCAGTGCTTTGGTCGATCAGGAGGAAAGAGCGGATCTTGCTTACTACCGCGATCTTTCTGGCGCTGTATACTCTCGTCGGTATAGCCCCGCCGCCTTCCTTCCGTAGTAGCATTCGTCCGAGCCGTTTCAATCACTTCGGCGGGATCAACCGCGTCGAGCAATTTGAGCAGCGCTTGCCGAGCTTGAGTACGCGCTTCGGTGAATGTCTCGGCAGTAGGACATTCAATTACTAGCGTGTTGATCAGCTCGCGAGCGTGGATACGCCCTACTTCTTCAGCATCAAACTTCTTGGCAGGCGAATTATCGTTCATGAGATCGCTCCTTGATCTTATCGAGACTGACAATTTGCTGACTAACTGGTCTTCCCGTGAGCGATCTCCTTGCTCGTATCCCAAACCAAGTGCAGGGTCAGATATTGCGAAACGTCCGGGTGGAGGTGGTGCCAACTCGTTTGCTGGGCGTTGTACAGGGCGGGGAGGGTTTGACAAAGCGGCGTGTACGGTATGCTCTCATCCACACCGAAAATCTGATGGGTGCATCCGCACAACGGACAACACTTCACCCATCGGGCTTTGCCCATCATTTCGACGGCGGCTTGGGGCAGACCGTCTACGACAGTCAGTTTGAACTGTTTTTGCTGGTCAACTGCAATGGTAGGCATTGGTTTCCTGTCATCGTCTTCACGCGGAACTGTAAATTTATGAGTGACTCGCTGCTAGTTCTAGCGATGGAAATTACGGTCGCATTTCCTCAGCGCAATCGAATGCCTGCACTTTCGCACAGGCATCGATGTCCGATTCAAGCGCGATAGCTATAGAGGTGTGGATGGCGTTGAAATGTCGGCGCGGTTATCCCCATAGGCACGGAGCGTACTACCACCTTGCCCGGTTGCAGCACTTACTGCTGACGGATCTGCGGTCTTCTCAGGCATTGGCTTGCCGCGCAGCAGGGCAATCCAGCGATGGTTGAGCGTTCGGGAAATGTAATAAAGCGCGCCGAGAGTGACGACGATGGCGGCAATGATGGTTGTCCGGGTATCGTTTTCCGTGAGGGGTTGTACAGTACACCTCCAGCTTGGTCGGCGCGGTCGAGACCAAGATTCACATTCGTACTGCGTGTGACCGTGAACTCGCTGGCACCGGTGGGAGCAGCGAATTCGAACAACTGAGTGCGAGCAGTGCCTTCACCCTGCGTTGTCGAGGAACCCGATACACCGTCAATCGAGCTGGACACCGTGAACGAGCGCGTTCCAGCGCTGACCAACTGCACGTCAACCGGAGCGGCGTCGGGATTCGTTACGGTCACGGCTCCTTTTCCGAGTTCCACATTGAGATCGGTTCCGCTGTAGGTACCAGCGCGCACGGAATCGACCGCCCAAAGGAGTACTGCAACGATTACCACCAAAGAGAGGATAACTTTCAAGTAGACTTTCATGCTCTTTTAATCCATTCATTAATAGACTTGCGGAAAGCGTAAGGCTGACCAGCGACTCTAGGCTGAACACAATCTCGGTATCGAAATCGTGTCGAGGTCTTGATGAAATTCGCAGAACCTGCTTACGAGCAGGTGAGGATACTGACAAGCTCTATCGAGGTGTTGTGGGAGATCGAAATGATCGACCGCACCTCAGTCAACGGAGCTTACGAGCATGCATTGTGTCACAGGAGCAGATGGCGTCTAAGTAGTTGTTTGATGAGCAGGAGCTGCCTAAACCGCGCCTAGACTGAAGCGGAGAATAAACCGGCACCATCAAACCTGAAGTAGAATCATGAGGATCATTAATGCTGATGTAAATTACCCTCATCATCCATTATAGCACTTTAGTTCGAAATGTAAAATAAGCTGTTATATTTCTCGTGCGCTGCCTTGGCGATGCTGCCCCACGGCGTAGCTACGGCATTAGTGCAGGTGCTCCTCGCCCTCGCGCAGAGCAATCCCGACATCAGTAATGTGCAGTCGGTTATCCGATGGGTGTCCTATCCACACTGCCAGCGGCGGCTCATGCTTCACGAGAGCGGTAGCCGTTCTTTTGAACCCCACTGAGAGCAGCGGGCTAGATACCCAATCTTTCTGGCGATATAGAACGAGCAGGGCTTGCCATTCTAGGTGGGGAAGGTAGAGGGCTTCAGACATGAGTAGCTTCTCTCGAAAGACCGAACGACGGGAATGATAACGGGTCAGCGAAATTCGCTGGTGGAACAAAACGGCAGCACTCGTTCAGATCATGACGACGCTGGCTGATGCAGCTTCGTCGGATCGATGGTGGATTGGAGCCGCGTATCAGCGATCCGCAACTGACCCAAGAGAGTCTCGTGCAAAGCAGCGAGGCGGCTGAGATTTTTCTCGGCGAGCGTTCTGGAGTAGCTCCCCTCAGCGTGAGTTAACACTTTTTGCCAGCCTTTTTCGCCCGCTCTTGTTTCTCGCAGCAGTTTCTGGATGCGATCGATCTCATTCATAAGCTTTCCCTTGAAAAGTGAAGACGATGTATGAAACGAGTCTCTAGGTCCTCGGGTGACTGATGGAGCAGGTGTGAATGACTGCGGAAATGCGCTGGTTTATCTCTGCGCGACAGGATGATGAGATGGTTTGGAAGAGTCACGACTTGGACGCTCAGGAGATCGAGCGCATCCGTAAGCGAAGTAACGGACAGACTTTTGGCTAGGAAGGCAGTCGTTACACGAAGAATAACAATCAGTATAGCGTGTTTGGTACGAAATAGCGAGGCTGAGTTCAACTGGGGAACGGGTGTATGTCTGGGAGGATCCTCCATGATTACTATCGTGACGTTACTTGAATTTCCCTCAGATACGGATTTTCCACCCTTCAGGTGCAAGCGAGTATAATGTGCACCGGTGCGCGGACGCGCGCTCGGTCAACCGAAAGCATTATTTCGCCCTTGATGATGACGCCCAAACGCCTGCTTTACAGCCTCGTGAGCTTGTATCTTGTGCTCGCTGCTGCCCATGCCGTTCTGACTCCGCTGTGGCAGGGACACGAAGCTGATTACTACAACGTCATTCGCTTCCTGACCACGCAGGGGCGGCTGCCGACGCCCGATGACTATCCGGCTGGTGATGCGGACATCCGGCAGGCGACGCAGCCGCCGCTCTACTTCATCGTCGGCGGCGCCGGTGGTTGCCGCCTTCGACAATGGTCAGCCGGTGCCCTATGGCATCAATCCGACGACGATCTGCCTCGGTGGTCAGGCGGCGAACGCGATTCTTGCCACCTATTCGACCGATCAAGCCTACGATCAGCCGTTTCAGGGGACGGTCGCCGCCGGTTACGCGCTGCGCTTGCTCAACGTGCTGTTCGGGGCGGTCGCGGTCGTCCTTACCGCTATGACCGCGCGCGTCTTATTCCCCGACCGCGCGATAATCGCATGGGTAGCGGCAGCGCTGCTTGCTTTCGAGCCGAACACGCTTCAGACGATGATGCTGATCAACAACGACACGCTCGCACTGACCGTCACGGCGGCAACGCTCTATTTCAGCGCGAAAGTGCTGCGCGCGCCTAAGTTGACGGCAAGGTTATTGATCCCTTTGATCGTCTTTGGCTTAGCGGCACCGTTAGTCAAACTGACGGGCTGGGTGGCGTTGATCATCGCGCTAAGTGTGCTGGTGTATAAGCTGATTTTTACGCGGCGGGGCAGATCGATTGCTTTATTGGGCATCGGGGTGGTGCTGCTGCTGACGCTAGGCATCGGGCTGTTCAATTTGCAGCAGTATGGCAACCTGCTGGGGCGCTACAGCGTCCTCGATAGCTTCGCCGTCTCGCTGCTCGATCACCTGCAACTGCCGCTAGTCGTTGTTCGCGCCGTACTCGAAGCGACCGGCAGCGCACTGTTGGAACCGCTCACGGCGTTGCAGCCCCGCGCGGCGGTGATTTACGTCTACATGGCGATTCTGTTGCTAGCGCTGGTCGGCATCGTCGCGGGAGCGGCGCAGGCGCTGGTGAAACGGAATCGCGCGGCGATCACCGCCTACGGGCTGCTGATCGTGATGGTCGTGATTGCCGTCGTGACGGTGCTGCTGCGAAACACCTTGATCGCGTCGGCGGCGAACACGACGATCTACCATACCAGTACCATCTTCGCGCCGGTGCGTTACTATACGCCCGCACTGCCCCCGCTCGCCATCTTGATCGCGGCGGGCTTGACCTCATTGCTTCCGAAGCGCTGGTCGCGGGTCGGAGCGCTGCTCGCGCTGGTTCCTGCTGCCGCGTTCGCACTGGTGGCGGTCGCTAACATCGTGCTGATCGTCGCTGCACGTCCCGCTAATCCGGTCGTCGCGGCTGATGGTTTGCAGCGAACGCCGTTGATCGCCAGCGCTCAGGCTCCGCAGGTACTCGATTACGACTTACAGACCGACGCCAGCAGAGGCTGGCTCGACTTGACCTTGTATCTCACGCTGGCAGAGCGCACCGATCTCAACTATGTCGCCGAAACAGCGCTCGTTTCCGGTCAAACGACGCTTGACCTGTGTCAGTTTTATCCCGTGCACGGTATTTACACGACGCCGCGCTGGCATGTCGGTGACGTGGTGGTGGTGCAGGCAAGTATCCCTAACTGCGCTGCCGCTTTCCCTGCTACTGCTGACCTTACCCTCCGTTGGATCGGTTATTCGCCAACGGGCGCTGTCGAGGTGAGTACCGATCCTGTTACACTGACCCGCGTGAGGGAGTCGCTGGCGCAAGCGGACACCTGCCCACCGAGTCTCGGCGTGATCGGTGGCGGCTTCCAACTAGTGAAATGGAACTCCCCGCTGTCTGTGCACCGCGGCGAAACCTATCTGCCGTCGGTTAATTGGATTGTCCGCAGTGCGGTGCCGGCGGCGGCGCTGCACGTGTTTTCTTTCACGCATGACCAAACGGGCACGCGCTATACTTGCTCCGGCTCGCTGGCGGATGGACTACACCCGATGAGCAGTTGGCAGCAGGGCGAATACATCTATTTCGACGAATGCGTCATGAACTTTCCGCCGGATGCGCCAACCGGAACGTATACGGTAAGCGTCGGCGTGCAGGATGCGAGTGGAGCTTATCTCGCTGCTTTGACACCACAGGGCAGCACCACTGATTTTCTGGTCGTCGGGCAGCTGCAACTGGAGCCATAGTGCCGTCAGATCACCAACCCGCCAACCCGCAAACGATCGAATCGAAAGGCGACTTTGTCACCCCACGTGTCAATATTCTCGGCGTCGGGGTTCATGCGCAGCGCTTTAGCGACGCAATCGCGACGCTTGGAGAATGGGCGCAGCAGCGGCAGGCGCGTTATGTTTGTACGGTACCCGTCTATACCCTGATGCTGGCGGTCGAGCAGCCCGACGTTGCTGCGGCGTTACAGGGTGCAGCGCTGGTTACCGCCGATGGGATGCCGCTGGTGTGGGTGCAGCAGCGACGGGGTTTTTCTAGTGCGGAACGCGTCTATGGACCGGACATCTTGTTGGCGTTGTGCGAACAAACCCGTTATGCGGACGTCAGTCATTTCTTTCTGGGTGGCGAGGCGGGTGTCGCGGAGCAGCTTGCCGTCACATTGACCACCCGCTTTCCCGGCTTGCGGGTGGCAGGAACACTCACGCCATCGGTGATTACTACGGCGGTTGATCCGGCGCTGGTCGAGCAGCTTAATCAGTCGGCAGCGAATGTCATCTGGGTCGGACTAGGTTCACCCAAACAAGACCTGTGGATGGCAGCCTACCAGCCGCATGTGTCGGCATTGATGATTGGTGTAGGGCGCTGCCTTTGACTTTGTCGCCGGGACCAAGCCACAGGCACCGCTGTGGATGCGGCGGCGTGGCTTGGAGTGGTTGTTTCGACTGATTCACGAACCGCGTCGTTTAGCGCAGCGCTACTTGGTCTATAATACTCGCTTTCTGTGGGCGCTCTGGTGCTCATGCCGGCACGAAGACAGCCGCTAACGAAACTGTGAATTCAGCGGTAAAGCGTGTGTGGACAGACTGCTCTATTTTTGTTAGCATGACGACGATGTACTGTGACCAAGCGCGTTGCACTGGTGGATACGACTCGTCACCTACGTTGGTAAGTATCGTCAGAACAATCGAGCAGTTGTCGCATGATTTCAAGTAAAACCAACTTCGAATTGTCCGCTTTACCGTGTACCGCCGCATCCCCGCCGCTCACTGCAACGCCCACCACCGCCTGCTTGGCTGCGCGGCAGCCTTTAAGCTTGACCCAGCGCGTGATCAAACGCGCGTTTGACATCGTGTTCTCGCTCGGCGTGCTGTTGATGTCGCTGCCGTTGTTCGTACTGATCGGCATAGCGATCAAGCTCGATAGCGCTGGTCCGATTCTGTTTCGACAGGTGCGCTACGGGCAGTTCGGACGTCGCTTCACGATTTACAAATTTCGCTCGATGGTGCTCAATGCCGACGAACTCGTACCGCACGATCAGGCGGGCTTCTATGTCAAGCGACCGCAAGACCCGCGTGTGACCCGTGTTGGGCGCTGGCTGCGCCGGACCAGTCTCGATGAACTGCCACAGTTTATCAATGTCCTGCTCGGTGATATGAGCGTAGTCGGTCCGCGACCGGAAGTGCTGTGGATTGCCGCGCAGTATGCACCGTGGCAGTGGGAACGGATGGTCGTGCCGCAGGGCATCACGGGTTGGTGGCAAATCACCGGACGCGCCGCGACGCCGCTGCAAAACAACATCGCGGCGGATCTCTACTACGTGCGGCATTATTCACTGCGATTGGATTTAAAAATTCTGCTGCTGACCATTCCCTGCGTGCTTTCTGGGAAAGGCGCGTTTTAACGCCGTGCTGCGTGTTCTGGTTGGGACTACGCTCAACCTGTACAATCCGTACACTATTTAACTGATCCAGACAGGTATTCATGTGACCATCGCCGCCGTCACGCCAAACTTACCGCGCATTTCGGTCATTACGCCTTCATTCAATCAAGGCGTATTTCTTGAGCGCGCCATGCGTTCCGTGCTTTCTCAAGATTATCCGCAGCTTGAATACATCGTCATCGATGGCGGCTCAAACGATGGCAGCATTGAGAACCTGCAGCGCTATGCTGACAAGCTTGCTTACTGGCACAGCACGCCCGATGCGGGGCAGGCGGCGGCGATCAACGAAGGGTTTGCGCACAGCAGCGGCGAGATTATGACGTGGCTTAACAGCGACGACGTGCTGCAGCCCGAAACGCTGTGGATCGTCGGTACGCTGTTTGCGACCTACCCTCAGATCGCGTGGGTTACGGGTTTTGGCATGAACATTGATGCCAACGATCAGATGACGAAGCCGGTGCTGCGCACGGGAGTATTTCGCAACCTGATTGTGCGCGGCTGGTATCACGGACGGCTGCTCGGCTTTATTCGTCAAGAAGGTACGTTCTGGCGGCGTGAATTATGGCAAACAGCGGGTGGGGTGGACGAGCGCCTGCATTATGGCATGGATTACGACCTGTGGCGTCGTTTTGCTCGCCACGCCGATTTGGTCACTGTGCAGCAGCCCCTCGCTGCCTTTCGCGAGCATTCCGCCCAGAAAACCGCGGCGCTCGCCGCCTACTATGCGGAAATCGGCGTTCGCTTGCCGCACGCAGTCCGCGTCGTGACCCTGCCCATGCGCGCGCTGCTCAACCCCTTGACTGCAAGGTTCGCGCCACACGTGCGTCATGACCATGCGCAAGGTTGGACGCTGCATCCCGGTGCGACCTTTAAGCCCGGCATCTGCCGGTGATTAAACGTTCAAGTGCTGAAACTCTGGCGGGTCGAAGCTGGTTTTCAGCGGGGTGCCATGATACAGTTTGGCGCGACTTAATCGGCTCACTTGTCTGAAATCCCTGCGATGTCTCATTTGATGAATCTGTTCATTCTGATCGGCGCGATGCTGAT
Organism: uncultured Chloroflexia bacterium; assembly: GCA_963727545.1. Lineage (GTDB taxonomy): Bacteria > Chloroflexota > Anaerolineae > Aggregatilineales > Phototrophicaceae > Flexifilum. The sequence goes on along the minus strand of CAVSGS010000005.1, from coordinate 553,902 downwards.
TGCCGTGCAGCTTCGGCTGGGCTTGCCCTATGGCAATGTGCTGCCTGCCGCTTACAGCGCGCAAAGCCTGCCGCTGTACTTGCTGTTGGCGGTCTGTGCGCTGGGCACGCAGGCGATCACGGTGCCGCTCAAGCGGCGCTGGGCGGTGAGCATGGCGAAGTGGCAGTTTTACGATCTCCTGTTGGCGATTACGCTGATGTTCTTCGGCATCGTCGCTCTGTTTCCTGAGCTATCGCTGTTGCAGTTGTTTTACGCGGTGATCGTTGCCATCGCGTTTGGCATCCTGCTGATTTTGTTTCCGGCGCGCGTGCTGCAGCATCGCCAGCGCGACATGGTAGAGCATCTGCGCATTCTGTGGGGCAACCGCCCCCTGCTGGCGATCTGGGTGCGTAACAACGTTCGTGCCCGCTATACGCAAACGGCGCTCGGCATCCTGTGGATTATTTTGCTGCCCCTCGCCCAAGCCCTGATCCTCGCGTTTGTGTTCGGGCAGTTCATTCGCATGGACGTCGGCGACGTGCCTTATATTTCGTTCTTTTTAGCGGCGCTGGTGCCGTGGTCGTTCTTCAACCAGTCGATCATGAACTCAACCCAGTCGATTACTAGCATGATGTACCTGATCAACCAGATTTATTTCCCGCGCGAGATTCTCGTGCTGGTCAAGTTGGGCGAAACGCTGGTTGATACCGCGTTTATGTTCGCCGCGCTGCTGGTGATTGATCTGCTCGTCGGCGTGGTGCCCAACGGCTACTACGTTTATCTGCCCGTGTTGTTCGTGATCACCATCTGTTTCACATTGGGGCTGACCTTATTGTTAAGCTACCTATCGGTGATTCTGCGCGACATCCCGCAGCTGCTGTTCGTCATCATGCAGCTTTTGTTTTACCTGACGCCGATCGTCTACCCGACGACCTTTGTCCCGCCGCAGTACCGGTTTCTATTCTTGATCAATCCGCTGGCGCCGCTGGTACAGGCGTACCGTGATATTATTACCTACCAACAAGCGCCGAACTGGGTGAGCCTCTACTATCCCTTCGTCGCCAGTCTCGTGTTGCTTTATTTGGGTTACAGCTTCTTCAAGGCTTACGAGCGGCGCTTAGCCGATTTTGTGTAATCGAAGTCAAGGTAAGTAGTATGCTTCCACACTCTACAGCGTCGGTAGACAGCGATGTCGTCATCGTTGCTGATCACGTTTGGAAACGTTACACGCAAAATGAGTATCGTCCTAGCCTGCGTCACGAAGCAGCCGATTTGTTCAAGCGTTGGCTGAAACGTCGCCAACTTGAACAGCAGACGCAGCCGTTCTGGGCGCTGCGCGATGTTTCGTTTACGGTGCGCAAAGGTGAAGCCGTTGCGATCGTCGGTCAGAATGGCGCGGGCAAAAGCACGCTGTTCCGCATTCTCTGTGGCGTGACCGAACCGACGACGGGCAGTGTACAAATTTACGGGCGGTTTGCGCCGCTGCTGGCGCTCGGCGCGGGTTTCAACCCGGAATTGACCGGACGCGAGAACATCTATCTCAACGCCGCGATTTAAGGGCTGCGGCGCAAAGCGATCGACGCCATTTTCAAAGACATTGTTGACTTCTCCGAGTTGAGCGACTTCATCGATATTCCGGTCAAGCGTTACTCCAGCGGCATGGCAACGCGGCTCGGCTTCAGTGTGGCAATTCACACGCTGCCAGATACGGTGTTTCTGGACGAAGTGCTGGCGGTGGGCGATGCCGCCTTTCAGGAGAAGTGCAAAGTGCGGATTATGCAGCTTAAGGAAGAAAAGCGTACCTTGATGCTCGTCTCACATTCGAACGATGCGGTGCGTTCGTTATGCAGTCGCGTGATCTGGTTGCAGCATGGGCAGTTGGTCATGGACGGCGACGCGGATGAGGTCACGCACGCATATGAAGCCGCGCTCGGATTGCCTGAACACGATAGCGGCGATCTCACTTCGACTGTTTTCGCTTCGTCGTGATGTTTTCCATCCCTATAAGCATAATTACAGCCAATTAAAGAATCCTTTTTACGTTTCACTATTAAGTTGCCCCATCAAATTACAGAGGGTAAGTTGTAGAATATATTATTGTTGACGTACTTTGTAGCGCTATTTCGCTTCATGCACTTTGTTTGAGGATACCTTTGTTGAAGAAACTCGACTTACTTCGCCTTGTGGTGCTCGCAAGTGTGTTGTTGGTTGCTTTGTTCATCATCACCGTGAACGTACAGCCGCCAAATCGCGTGGTAGTTGTCCCAACTTTAATGCAATTGCCATCGGAATCTGTTATGGAGGTCGCCGTCGTTCCCACCGACGCTGCGTCTTCTGTCAGCTTACCCGTCGAGGTTGCTCTCGCGCTGGATGCGACCGTGAAATCGACCGAGCAGGTGACACTCGCTTCCACCGATGACGCGCCGGTGATGACTACCATCGATCAGGCAATTGATCAGGTGGCAAGCGTTCGTTCTACGTCGACACAGCGCGTAGCCTTAAATCCAACAGCTACGTCCGCTGCTCCCAGCGCTGCAATTCCGACTGCTTTGCCATTTCCGACGTTATCGATTGTGGCAGCGTCAAGTGATTCAGCAGCTGTCGCGAGCGTGCCCACAGTGGAGCTCTCCCGTCGGATCCCGAGCGCCAATCTATCGACCACCGAAGCCGACCACGCCGCTTACGTTGAGTCAACCGGCAGCAGCGTCAAGCAGAGCAGTGATGCGCTTGACACTGTCGCGAGCGAAACGCCGCAGCGAGCGGTTTCGTCGGTGCTGCCCGTCGAGGAAAGTGAGCTGGGGCAAACTCTAGCGGCTGATCAGTTTGTAAGTCGTGAGCTTGCTATAACCGCGGCAGCAGCGCCGACCATCCCCCCGGTGCCGTTGGATGAGTCCACCTTGAATGCTACGGAGCGCGTCCTGTTGCAGCAAGTACGTGAGCAGGGGCGCGTCAATGTGATCGTCGGGCTCAATCTGACCTTCCGTTACGGCGATCAAGCAACCACACAACAACTCGCCGATCAAGACGCGACTGTTCAGCAGTTCCGAGCGGGTTTGATCCAAAGTTTATCGGCTTACAATGCCGTTGTGCTCTCCAATTCGGACTCATGGTCGATTCCGTTTGTAGCGCTTGAAGTTGACCAGAATGCACTGGTGGCGCTGCTCGCTTCGCCGAACGTTTCCACGGTTGAGCCGAACGGTAGAAACACGACCTCGCTTGCCAGCGCTGAGCCAGTGATTCACGCGCCGCAGGTGTGGGCGATGGGCTACAAGGGCACCGGTCAGACCGTTGCTATTCTTGACACGGGTGTCGACCGAAGCCATCCCTTCTTTGGTGGTCGCGTTGTCAACGAGGCGTGTTACTCTGGCAGTGTGTATGGCACTGTCTCCAACTGTCCGAACGGATCGACCAGCCAAACGGGTACGGGAGCCGCGTCGCCCTCGAAGTGTTTCACGAACTTGAACGTGAAGGAGTGCGCGCATGGGACGCACGTCGCCGGTATCGCCGCCGGTTATCAATCGACGTCGTTCTCCGGCGTGGCACCGACCGCGAATATCATGGCGATCAATGTTTTCGCCAAGTACCATGACAACTACGGAGATCACTTGTCCGCCTTCGACAGCGACATCCTTGCCGGGCTGAACTACGTCTACAACCAGCGCAATTCCTATTCGATTGCTGCGCTTAACCTCAGTCTCGGTGACGCGGATCGCGGTTCCTCGTCGACTTGTAACTCGACAAGCTCCAGCATGACCTCGATGTTCCAACTGCTGCGCAGCGTGGGCATTGCGCCGGTGGTCGCAACCGGCAATGACTTCTATGACTCGTTTGTCAGTTTTCCGGCGTGTATCAGCTACGCCGTGAGCGTCGGCGCGAGCACCGATGGCGATCAACTGGCGAACTTTTCAAACACGTCTGCCAGCGTTCAGACCTTATTCGCACCGGGTGTGGATATCACCTCGTCGGTCCCCGTGGGTACGGTCGCCGATGTTTACGGTACTGGCTTTAGCGCTTGGGATGGCACGTCGATGGCAACGCCGTTCGTGACCGGCGCGTTTGCCGTCTATCGTCAGCTTGCGCCGACGATGAGCGTCGATACGATTGTGAGCAAGTTCCGCGCGACTGGTCACTCGATCACGGTAAGTGACGGTACTGTGCCTCGGCTCAACCTTGAAGCAGCGGTACTGACCAGCTTGCCGTCGAGCATCACCACGCCACCACAGAACAAGTCGATTATCAGCGGGCAGACGACCACCTTGACCGTCACGGCTTCCGGCACCGCGCCATTGACGTATCAATGGTATCGCGGCACGAGCGGCAACACCTCTGCGCCAGTTGGCACGAATTCGTCGAGCTTTACAACGCCCGTGCTCACGAGTACGACGTCCTACTGGGTGCGCGTGTCGAATAGCTACGGCATAGCCAACAGCGCGACCGCGACTGTGACGGTTGTTCCGTTGGAGCAAAACCTCGTCAGCAACGGCGATTTCAGCAACGGCACCAGCGGTTGGACGTTCACCAGCGCCAACCAGAATGTCGTCGGCGGTGTGCTGAATATTGCGCCGCTGAACGGCAGCGGCGGCTTCTATCAGACGTCTGCTTTGACGACGATTGCCAATCAACCCTACGAACTCACGCTCGATTTGGGCAATTACACGGGAACCAAGACGGTCAACGTTATGGCTCACAGCGCCGATTGGAGCCAGAACTACAACTGTGTTTACAACGTGCCATGGCTGCCAAATGGCAACAAGCAAACCTATACTCTGCGCTTTCCGACGACCAGCGCGTTTATGCCCATCGTGCAAATTCAGGTCAGCGGCGACTCCAGCATGGCGCTGACGGTCGACAATATCAGCCTCAAAGCGACGGTGACGAGCGTTACCCAGACTGAGTGCCTGATTGCGCCGCCGATCAACACGAATTTGGTGCAGGAAGGTGATTTCACGGCAGGGCTGAATTCGTGGGCAGCGTTCAACGCGCAAATGCAGATCGTCGCGCCGTCCAGCAACAACATGATGGAAATCGCCCGCTTTGACAGCAGTACCTACGGCGGTTTCTATCAGTACATGCCTTACAGCGCAGGGGAAGGCGACAATCTCGAATTCACGTTTGATCTGGGTAATAACAGCGATACCAATCGCGTGATCAACATGGTCGTGCGCGACGCCGACTGGCTAGACTTGCATAGCTGTTTCATCAATTTGCCTGCGCATTTGCCGGTGATGACCTATACCATGCGTGCCCATACCACCATGCAGTGGCAGAACATTGTGTTACAGGGCTGGATTCAGGTGGGCACTTATCCGACTGATCCGGTTTATCCGTTCCGCTTCGATAATCTGGAACTGCAATCAATACCAAGCCTTTCGGTGACCGATACGGAATGCCCGGTTGTGAGCGCGGCGGTGTCTCAAAACGAGGAAAGTATCCTCGCAACCGAGCAGGTTCTGCCAACTGAGACCCTGACGGCAACGCTAACGCCAGCAGCCACTGAAGCAGCGACTGTTGAAACGACAGTTGAGCCTGACATCGTCTCAACCTCTGAGGTGACGGTTGAACCTGACAGCGTCTCGACCAGCGAGGTGACGATCCAGCCTACGGCAACGCTCACGACTGAAGTGACACCGACCGTCACGATTGAACCCATTGAACAGCCGTCGGCGACGCTAACGCCGGTGCCTTTCGAGCAACTACCGACCGCGCTGCCATTCCCGACGCTGCCGTCGCCCGTGACGGCGACCGAACCGCCCGTTGCGTCGCCGTTCCCGACGCTGCCTGACCCGATCACGCTGACGCCTGCGCTGACCGCGACACCGCTGCCCCTGACCTTGCCCGTCGTGGCGACGATGGACGACGGCGCGCCCGACTGGGACGCGTCCGCTGGCTGGCTGCTCACAGATCAAGCGGCGTATGGAGCTAGTGGACTCGCGTGGCAAGTGGCGACGGCGCAGCAGGTTGAACAACTGCGCTGGGTACGCCCGCTCGACCTGCGTGGTTTAGGGGTAGGGAGTGCGGTGCAGCTCAGCTTCCAATCGCTGCTGACCGGCGCCAACTCGACGGCACAAGTGCAGCTTAGCGTCGATGGTATCACGTGGCTGACCATCGCGTCGGTATTGCCTTCGGATCAATGGACTCTGCAAACGCTTGACTTGGGTGCTTACGCTGGTCAATTGGTGTACGTCCAGTTCTTGTGGTCAGGGGCGCCTGCCAGCGACACTGCGATTACGGGGCAGTGGTCGGTCGATGAGGTCCAAGTCGAAGCCGCGCTGCCGTTGCAGCCATCACCCACACTGATGGCAACCACATCGCCTACCGCGCCGCCGACGTTAGCGCCGCCCACGCTGGTGCCGACTACCGTCCCGACAACACTACCCGCTGCGACCCAAGCACCGAGTGAGGCGACTCCTGAAGTCCCCAGTACCGAAGCCGTCGAATAGCGGTCGTTGCGCTCAACTTCTGAGATCAGTCCGGTTACAATAACGTCGGGCTGATCTCAGTTCCACTGGCTCGCAGTTGCAGCTTGGCAGCGCGGGCGAGTGCTCCGACACTGCCGGAAGGAGATGCCATTACCGCGCACGCGAAATCGTGCCTGATCAATCTGGCGCACCTCGACCCGTCCAACAACGGCGGCGTCAGCCAGCTTGCTCGCGAGGTTACGCTCGGATTGCTCGCCGCGCCCGCTCAGCTTGAATGTCTACTCGTCGTCAGAGCGCGGTTCCTGCCGCAGTTTCGCCGCTGGCTCGGTTTTGATGGCAGCGTGCGCATCGTTCCCTACAGCCGCTTTTTGCCCTTCCAACTCATTTTAAAGTTACTGCGCCCCGCCGTGATCGTCAGTCCATTGTTCGGCGTCGAGCCGTTCGGCTTCGCACGCGATGCCGCCCACGTCGTAAGTATTCCCGATACGCTCGTCTTCGATCATCCGGAGTTGTTTTCGACTGCTCAGCTGCAACAGCGTCGTCAGGTCTACGAGCGATCACTCGCGGCGACAACAGTGATTACACTCTCGAACTTTTCCCGCGACCGGCTCGGTGCGCACTTCCCCGATGCCCAAGCGCGAATCGAGGTCGTCGGCTTGGGCGCTGATTTAGCGCTGCCGAGCGCTGCCGAACCCCCAACCGCCGCGCCGTATATTTTTTACCCCGCCAACAGCTGGAAGCATAAGCGCCACGACCTCTTGCTGCACACGATGCAGCGCATCTGGCGGGCGCGTCCTGACCTCAAGCTGGTCTTGAGCGGTGGGCGTCCGCCGGACGTCGATCTGGACGCGCTGATCGCACAGAATGCTCCTGCCGGTGCCGTGATCGATCTCGGCTATTGCTCAAAGGCGCAGCTGGCGGCAGCTTACCAGAATGCTGAGGCTATGCTGTTCACCTCACAGTACGAGGGTTTTGGCATTCCGCTCCTTGAAGCGATGCAAGCAGGCTGTCCGGTGATCTGCGCGCCAGTGGCGGCGATACCGGAAGTCGCCGCCGCTGCGGTGCTGTACGTGAACAGCGATGATCCTGATGATTGGGCAGCCGCCTTCCTAGAGCGGCTTCCGCAGCAGCGCGAAGCCCTGATCCGCGCGGGTTACGAACGCGCCGCGTTGTTCTCGTGGGCACAAACGCGCCAGCAATGGCTGAGGGAGGTCGTCAGCGCAGCAGATTTACGCTAACGCTGCCAACGCCACTTTCGGCGTGTCCGCCAGCGATTGAGCCACAGCCATGCATTCGGGATCGCTTGACTGCCGAATAACAGGATTATCAGCAAGTAACGGACAAAACGAGAAAACGGCGCTTGCAGCGCGCGGCTCGCCGCGAAATCGGCGTTCATGGCGGCAAATTCTCCGCGCAGCGCGTGCTGTATGCCGCGCGCGGCGTACTGCGCGGCGGCTTCGGCGCGGTAGTGAGCAGGAATCCCGCTGCCGCCTTGCTGCCGGGCGACTTGTTCAATTTCATCAAGGCGTTCGATCGACCCGCTGCCAGTTTTTGCCTCTCCGTAGAGCCGCTCGTAGGCGAGGGGGACCGGCAGGTAATCGAGCGAATATTGTTTTGCCACGCGCATCCAATATTCATAATCCATCGAATAACGTAGCTGAAGGTTCAAGGCGCCAATGTCGCGCCACAGCGTGCGTCGCCAGAAACTCGCGGGCTGCACGATAAAGTCGTAGCGCTGCAGCAGCACGTCGAAATCTGAATCGGGGTAACGCTGGCGCTGCCTGATATGCTGGCGAACGCCATACTGCTTACCCGTGCGGTCGATGCCAATAGCGTCGCCGTAGACGAACAGCGCGTCGGGGTGCTGCTCAAAATAGGTGGCGACAGCGCGCAGCGCACCGGGCGCGTACATGTCGTCCGAGTTCAGCCAGCCTATGATCTCGCCGCTGGCTTGCGCGAAGCCCTTGTTGATCGCATCCGCTTGACCCTGATCGGGCTGTGACGACCAACTCAGCCGATCCTCGTAGCGCCGCAAGATGTCGAGCGTTTGATCGGTCGAGCCGCCATCGACGACGATGTATTCAACCTGCGGGTAATCTTGCTCCAGCACGCTGCGGATCGTCGCTTCGATGTAATGTCCTTGATTGAATGATGGTGTCACTACCGAAATGAGTGGTGGTGTTGATGACATTGACTGTCTACCCGTGAAACTCGGTTGAACGCGATCAAAAGCTGAAGCGGTCATGACGCAATCCAGTAGCCAGATCGTGATCGCGTTTAGCAGAGCTTAGCCGCTCTTGGCGAAGGCTGGCAACTTTGATAGGCAATAAAGCCTATTTCGAGTGGCTATGTGCTCGACGGTGGTGTCGCTATAATAAAATCTGAATTGTAAGTTACCAGTGCTAGAGCAGGAAACTATGAATATACGTGCGCTATTGCTCGTGCTGCTTGTCAGTGGCTTTCTGAGCTTAACCCTTCTTCCGTTCGAAACTGCCCATGCCGCGACCATTACCGTCAACACGCTGAACGACGAAGACGTTGCCAACGGCAACTGCTCACTGCGTGAAGCGATCACGGCTGCCAATAATAATAATGCCTATCGGGGTTGCTCGGCGGGCAGCGGCACCGATACGATCACCTTTAGCGTGACCGGAATCATCAACCTGAGCAGTCAACTGCCTGTGATCCAGTCTGCCATGAATTTCGTCGGTCCCGGCGCAAGCAGCTTGACGATTCGGCGCGACACCGGCGGCGACTATCGCCTGTTGTGGGTTTATCAAGCCGTTCCGGTGAATATTTCCGGCATTACCTTCGCCAATGGCAAAGTTTCTGGCGCGGTGTGCGGCGGGGCGGGGATTTACAATCATCCTAATGCGGTCATGACGATCACCGACAGCGTGTTTTTCAACAATATTGCCGTTTGCAGCGGCGGTGGGCTGTTCAACGAAGGCACTATCACCGTCACGCGCACGCTTTTTAACAACAACGATGGTGGACCTGAAGGCGAAGGTGGCGCGCTGTTTAACAATTATGGTGGCACCATGACCGTTATTGATAGTAGCTTCATGGGCAATCAGGGGCGCATCAATGGCGGCGCGATTCACAATCACGGCACGCTAATCGTCAGAGGCAGCACTTTCACCGGGAACTCGGCAGGCGATGCCTGCACGAACTGCAATCCACCCGTCATCGCCTCCGGTGGGGCGATCAGCAATTATCCCGGTAGTGTGACTGTCGAAAACAGCACTTTTTCCAACAATAACGGCGGCGGTATTGTCAGTCAGGGTACAGCGACGCTGGTCAGCAGCACCGTCGTCTTCAATCCGGCGCGGCTGTTTGGCGGCATCGCTAACGCGGCAGGCACGACCTTCAATATTCACAACAGCATTATTGGCGGCAATGGGACAGGTACCGGCGGCGCTGATCTTTACGGGGTCTTTAACTCGCAGGGCTACAACATCATTGGAACTACGGGGACATCAGGGTTCGTCGACCATCAATGGCAATACGGCGGGCAATCAGGTCAACGTGTCGATGTCAGCGGTCAATCTGGATGCTTTGCAAAATGCTGGCGGCTCAACCTCGACGCACCCACTGCTGCCGGGAAGTATCGCCGTCAATGCGGGCGATCCAAATGCTCCGCTGGCGACCGATCAACGTGGTTTTGCGCGGGTCGTCAATCTGCGGCAGGATGTTGGTGCTTATGAATCGAACTTGCTACCCGCCAACACCGATCTGATCTTCGATGGTGCGTTCAATCAGGGCATGGCGAATTGGGCAGCGTTTGGTGATCTATCGGCACAAGTCACGGGCGGTGTCTTCCAGATTTACCATCGCAGCCCCAGCAGTCAGGACTCAGGCTTTTATCAGTTCAACCCCTACAGCGCCCCCGCAGGTGGCACATTCCAACTGAACTTCGACGTCGGTAACAGCGGGACGCAGTTCCGCACGCTGAACTTCGTGATTGGCAATGCGGATTGGACGGATATTCGCAACTGCTTCCTGACCATTCCCGCGAATCGCGCGCTTGCCAATTACACCATCAACTTCCGGTCGGTGCAGGCGTGGCAAAACATAATCATTCGCGGCTACATCCTTCAAGCCGTAAATAATCCGGCGGTCCTGCTGGATAACATCACGGTGCAGTATAAGCCCGATTTATTGTTTGTTGGCAACCAAACTTGCCCGACGATCCAGTAGGCGGTTTGCGAACCACTGCGGCTGGATTCTGGCGCTACGAGCGGGGCAATAAGCTGCTGATTTCGGTGGCGACGAGCCGGATGAGTTCCGTATTTTGAGGGTCAATTTCTTCGATATAACGTGATACGGTATCGGTCAATTGCAAGATCGGCACCTGTCGTTTGACCAACGTGATGAACTCCAGAAGCTGCTGGCAGTAGCGTTCGGTGACGAAGGTCTTTTTCGCATACGTCTGAACATTGCGGCTCAGCTGCTCGCGCAGCGCTCCGTCAGTGACTACGCGTTCCAGCCCTGTGACCAGCGTCTCATCGGTGACTTTGACGACCGTGTTGTCGGGATATTCATCGTAGTAGCCGTGCTTCCAGACAATTGTTGGCTTCCCTGCAAACGCTGCTTCGAGCATCACCCACGACGATTCGCCAAAGTGAGGATTACGCAGGTTGACGATCACGTCGGCTTGATGGATCGCGCTTTGCAGCATGTCATCCGCTTGGTATCCGAGCAGGTGAACGGTTTCCTGTAAATTGTGCTGCTGAATACGCTGGTGTAGGCGTTTGACGTAAGCAGCTTCTCCGCTGCCAATGACGTCGTAGCGAACGCGCGCGCGCAGCGTCGGCGACGCGCCGATGGCGTCGATGACGCGGTCGATCATCTTGTTACTGTTCAACATGCCAAAGCTTAGAAGTTGGACTTTGCCACCGCTGTTGGCGTGGGCGCGCGATTTCGCAGTGATTTTGGGCGTCGGGAAGTCGATATGTGTAACCGGATACGCCGCGAAGGTTTCGACCTCACGTCGCGCAAATTCAGAGTGCGTCACCACGCCGAGGCTACCATGCAATGCCGCCTTTGCCATGTGAAATTGGAGCATTGTCGCGCTTTCCCACACGTTGCCCATTTTGCCGGCGACGACGCGCTTGCCGAGTTGGCGTCCTGCTTCTCCGTGCGCGAATGCCAATTGATCGACGTAGCCCGCTTGATCATTCAGTTCCGCAAAGTAGTAACCGGAAAAAAAGTGATGCATAACCAAATCGTGCAGAATCACGATGCCGGGATACTGGCGCGCGACGGCGAAGATACTGCCATGCAGCAGGTAGTTATCGCCCAGATTATAAATGGCGATGTCGAAACGGCTGAGCCCTCGGACGATGTCGGACACCGGCGTAGACTTCAAATGAATTTGCGTCACGTTTGGCAGCCACGTCGCTTGCGCGTCGATCGTGTCAGAGACGTAAACCGTGACTTCGGCGTGTTTCATCAACGCGGCGACGATAATCGCGCTGCATTGACCAATCGCGCTTTGGGTCGAAAATGGGGTAAACCACGCAATTTTCAGCACAAACCTACCTAACCGGACTAGGCTATCAGCGCCCGCCTATGCCAGCAAACTGCTTATAATGTGATTCCAATCGATGTTATGCTTTGCCAGCGTTTGATAAGCAGCCTCACCCATATCCCGCGTTCGCGCTTTGCGCGCCCACAGCCATTCCATGCCTTCGGCGAGTGCTTTCGGCGAAGGTTCGAGCATAAGACCGTTCTGCTCGTGCTCGATCACTTCGTCCGTGCCGCCGGAATCGGTAAACGTGATCACCGGCTTGTGCGATTGGAATGCTTCTAGCGTGACGTAGCCATAGGAGTCTTCGTCGTAGGGAATGTAGAGTGAAGCGAACGCATTCGCCATCAGCCGCGCTTTTTCCGCTTCAGAAATGTAGCCGAGCATCACCACACGGTCTTCAAGCTGGTGAGCAGCAACCATGCGTTTAAGTTCGTCGTCATAACCCGCGACATCCGGGTTGCCCGCGAGGACTAATTTAAACGGCGATCGGGTGTAACGCAGTGCTTCAATCGCGACGGCTTGGCGTTTCGAGAGTACGAGGCGGCTCGGATAGAAAAAGTAATCGCCATAATCCTCTAGACGATAAATTTCAGGGTGTAACAGGGGTGGATACAATACGCCGGTGGCGTCGATGTTGTTGTAGGTTTTGAGGCGGCGCGCGACGATTTTGGAATTCGTGTAAATGGCGCGCGCTTCGGGAAGGTAGCGATTATCTGCCTGTATAATCGCCGCGCGGATCGCTTCGCCTTCGGGCGTGTTGGGCAAATCCTGATACTGCGTTCCCCACAATTCGTAGACTTGGCGAAATTGGTGCAGCAGCCACAACTTCTTGTTTTCAAACGGCACGAAGTAGGCAGGAAACTTGAGCGCGATCACGAGATCCGGCTCGACGGCATTAATCTTGAGCAGCCGACAGGTCATAATGCTGTCTAAAATCCGCTGTGGAGGCGACCAGTTAAAAGGGATGCGCACGATCTCCACCTCATGACCGTGCTCGACCAGCTTGGTTTTGAGGCTCTCGGCGAGATATTCAGCGCCACCGGAAATGAACAGCGCTTGCGTGTTCAAGATGATGATTTTCACGTCGTCAGTCCTTCGACGACCGCATCCCAGTGAATATGTTTTTCCGCCAGCGTTTCGAATGCTTGCTGACCCATTGCTGCGGTTTCCGCTCGATTAGTCCACAACCGCTCCAACGCTTCGGCAATGCGCTTCGGCTCCGGCTCGACCACCAAGCCGTTCTGCTCGTGCATGATCACGTCAAGCGTGCCGCCTGAATCGGTGCAGGTGATGACCGGACGGTGCGCGTGAAACGATTCCAGCGTCGAATAGCCGCAGCCATCTTCTGCATATGCCGCGTAGATCGTCGCCAGCGCATTGCTCGTGAGTTCTGCTTTATCGGCTTCGCTCGTCCAGCCTTGGAGCACAACCTTGTCCTCGACACCGAATTGGTGAATTAACTGCCGAATTTCTTGCTCGTAAGCCGGAACATCCGCTTTGCCGATGAAAACCACTTTGAGGGGCGAACGGACGTAACGCAGCGCTTCGATGATCAGCGATTGGCGCTTGCTTGGCGTGATGCGCGCCGAATAGACGAAATAATCGCCCTGTGTGCCGTCATAGTAAGGCTCAGGGTGGGGCAGGGGAGTCAGCAAAACCCCGTTCGCTTCGATTTGGTTGAATTTGCGCAAGCGTTCAACGAGCGCCGACGAAATCGGATAAATCTTGCGGAGTTCGCGCAGGTACCGGTTATCCGATGCGATCATGGCGTCGCGGAAGTGCAGCCCCTCGCGCGTGTTCGGGATATCCTGATACGGCGTGCCCCACAAATCGTAAGCGCCGCGATGATGATGGATGAACCAGCTCACCTTGTTGTCGTGGGGAATGGCGTAGGCAGGATAGCGAATGGTAATCAGCAGATCGGTTCGCTGCCCCGATGCCATCGTCAAATCCAAACAGCGCAGCGCGAGTGTCTGCTGCGCGATTTCAGTCCAATCCGAACGAAAGGGGAAGTAGACGCTGTCGACGACATGCCCCCGTTCTTTCAATGCTTGATGCAAACTTTCGACGATCATCGTGCCGCCGCCCTTGATGAAGGGGACGTACGTCGATGCGATCACAATCCTCATTTGGCTTCCTGATCCGGGTGCGGTTTCTTCCCCAACAAAGCGTAAGTTTGGTAGAAAGAAGCGAGTGCTTGGCTTTGCGCAGCAGGTATGTTGGGCTTGATCGGATTCTGAAAAAAGACCTCAGTCGCCGTGAATCCGTAAAACTGATACAACACGCTGAGCAAGTCGAGCGGCACCGGGTTCTGATGGGTTGGATCGAGGTAATAGGTGCGGAACGTCTCTAAACAGTAGGGGTTGACGGTTTCCAGCAGCAGAATGCCACCCGGCGCGAGCTTCTCGTATGCCAACTTGATCAGCTTGCGTAAATCGGCGTTCGGAATATGCTCGATCACTTGAAACGACGTTACCGCCGCCAAGCTGTTGGGCGCTGCGCTTTCCAAGAAATCGATCACGTCTTCTTGGCGAACGTCGAGTTCTTTCTGCCGCACTTCCTCGATATTCTTAGCATTCGTGTCGACGCCGAACGCGAGAATACCCTGTTCGCGCATAATCTCCAGAAACTCACCGCGTCCGCATCCTAAGTCGACGAGGGGGAGAGTCGGATCGGTGATGGTCAAGTGGGGCAGATATTCCTGCTGGCGCTGCTTAATTTCCGCTTCGGAACCGCGCAGGCTGGTTTCCAGCACGTAGTAAAGCGCGTCGCCTTCGGACGCACTGTCGACGTCGCCCCACGCCGACATAAAGTCCCGTACCGCCTTAGCTTGAGGTATGATCGCCTCGTGCTTGGTCGTCAGCGGCAGCGCGATCAGTTCCTCGGCAACTGCACTTGTATTGTTCGCAGCGGCGGTTTGCTGCGCAGTCAGGGTTGCTTCAAGCGCGATGTTTTTATGGAGAACATCATCATAAGTGGTGCGAAGCTTTTCGTGATCGCGCTGCAACCGTTCGTAGGTCGTATGCACGCGTTCAATTTCTTCCTTCAGCGTAGTGGACTTTTGCTCGGCGAGTGCCATTTGACCGAGCAGTCGTTCGCGCTCAACGGACAGCGTCAGCACGGTGTTGGTCAAGCTGCTTACGGTATCCTGATTGGTGTTTTGGCGCGTTTCAGATTGCTCGTGGAGTTGTTGTGCCAACCGATCGCGGTCGGCAGCAACCATCCGCAGCGTGTGCGCGATTTCATCACGCTCGCGCAGTAGAACGTTCAAATCATGCTGGATCGCTTCGACGGCTTGGTAGGCACGGCGTAAGCGGCGATAACTGGTGAGGTTGATACGATGCAGCACTTTGACGACAATCGTGTAGCGCAAGTGCTGAAACGGAGTCATATTTTCAGGTGCATCCGCGATCAAAGGGTTGTTTAGTACGTTGTGGCTTTGTGGATAGCTCGAGGGCAGTTCCGCAACCTGCTTGGACTCCGCATAAGTGCTGTTTTGACCCAAATTGTCCCTTAGACGACGCTCGATCTTCGTCGCTGTCAATTCGCGTTGACTCATCGCACCACCGTAGGGGTTAAGCTTACGAATCCGGAACCTACTTGGGAGGCTTCGAAATGTCACATGAGATCAACACGGACTGCCATGAGCACAAACGTGGGTAGATCGCAGGCTAGGGAGTCCGCTTTGTCTAGACCATCTATGTTATAGTTAGTACGCTCATTTTAACAGAGCTAATTCACGATCGTTCATCATCTCGATGTCACGTCGATGTCGGCTAGACGAGGTTAGAACCTGTGGCGTATATCCACGTCGCTGAAACTGTAATCAATGGCAATGAAGAAGCTTACGTACTCGATGCCCTGCGCACCGGTTGGATTTCCGGCAGCGGCAAATATGTCGACCGCTTCGAGGCTGATTTCGCTGCTTTCTGTGGCACTAAATATGCGATTGCCGTCTTTAACGGTACAGTCGCACTCCATGTCGCGATGGTTGCCTTAGACATTCAACCCGGCGATGAAATCATCGTGCCTGATCTCACCTATATCGCCTGTGCCAACGCCGCTACCTACTGTGGCGCGAAACCTGTCTTCGCTGATGTTGATCCTCAGACGTGGACGCTCGATCCTGCTGACGTTGAACGCAAAATCACGCCGAAAACCAGAGCTATTATGCCCGTGCATATTTACGGGCACCCCGCTGACATGGACTCGCTGTTGGCGCTCGCAAAGCAGCACAACCTCTACGTGATAGAAGATGCCGCCGAAGCCTTTGGTGCCGAATACAAAGGTCAGCGAGTGGGCAGTATTGGTGATGTAGGAATCTTCAGCCTCTACGGTAACAAAATCATCTCCACGGGCGAAGGCGGCATGGTCGTCACCAACGACGAAGCGCTCATGCAGCGCATCCGGCTCTTTAAAGGACAGGGGATGGATCCGCAGCGTCGTTACTGGTTTCCGCTCATTGGCTACAATTACCGTATGACCAACGTTCAGGCGGCGATTGGCGTAGCGCAGATGGAGCGCAGCGATTGGTTTGTCGAGCGCCGTATCGAAGTGGCGCACTGGTATCGTGAAGCACTGGACGCGACCGACCTGCAGCTTCCCGTCGAAGCGGCGTGGGCGAAGAACGTCTTTTGGCTGTATTCAGTTTGTTTGCCAGCCAACGCGGATCGCGATTTGTTAATGGCGCAAATGCACGAGTGCGGCGTCGAGACGCGACCGTTTTTCTATCCGCTCCATCAAATGCCGCCCTACTACGAGGCAGACGGCGACGAGGCTTATCCCGTGACCACCGATTTATCCCGGCGCGGCATCAATCTGCCGACGTCGGCGCAGTTGACCCGTGAGGACATTCGCACCGTCTGCGATGCTCTAAAGCGCAGCCTCGAAGATCAATACGTGGTCAATGTTTCACGCGAATCATGAGCGATCAATTGCGCATCCAACCGATCACGCTAGCGGATGCTGAGGCGGTCTCTGAACTGTTCTCGGCTCAGCCGGACGCGTACCTTCAGTATTTTCACCCTTTTGACTTTGCTTTCTCCTCGGTCGAGCAGATTTTGCGCGGCGTGCAGGAGGATATCTACATGGGTATTTTCTGGGGCGCGCGGCTGATCGGGCTGTTCTTTTTGCGCGGTTGGGATGCGGGCTACGCTATTCCCGCTTACGGCGTACTGATCGATCACGGCTTTCAGGGGCAGGGTTTCGGTGCAGTGACCTTGAGCATCGCTAAAACAATCTGTCGGCTGCGCGGCACCAAGCGCTTGATGCTCAAGGTGCATCCCGCCAATGCCAATGCCAAACATCTCTATGAAGCGGCAGGGTTTCAACCGTCGGGCGTCGATCCCAAAAACAACAACTTGATTTATTATTTTGATTTCACCTAATTACCCCTCATGAGAGTTCTGGTCTGGTGCCCCTTTGTCAATCTTGGCGGTGGCATTCGTCTGCTATCGTCGCTCATGATGTCTCTGGCGCGCCACCCGGAAATCGACGAGTTAGCGCTTGTCATTCCGCCTGAGGCTGCATCCGCCTTTGCCAGTGCGCCCGACACGTTAAAACTTCAACTGGTGCCGAAACCTGCGCTTTTACGCTGGCTCGAAAACCCCGACGACTCCTCTGATTGGGAGCGGCTGAGCAAGAAAATCGTGCGGCACTTACTGCCCAACTATCGCGCGTGGCTCGAAAACCGCTACTTGGCGCGCTACGCCCAAACCTGTGACCTGATCTACGTCTTTTGGCCGCACGGGATGCCGATCCTCGCCACTGCAAAGCCAATCGTCTGCACCTATCAAGACACGACTGTGCTCGATTTCCCCGAAATTCTAGGCGGATTACGCACGGAACTCGAACGCCGCTACGCCTTAAGCTGGGTCACGCAGGCGGATCAACTCGTGACGTCGTCGCAGACCGTGCGCGCGAACCTCATCCGTTATTTCGGCGAGCAGGGCGCGCGCGCTTCCGTGATCTATCACAACATTCTGCCGCAAGCCGCGTCCGCAGCTAGTACCGAAGCAACTCTCGAAATGCTGCCCGCGCTGCCAGAACGCTATCTGGTCTACGCCGCGAACGTCAACGTGCATAAGAATCACGACACGCTACTGACAGCGTGGTCGCGTTTTGCCGAGCGAGCAGAGTTACCGCTAGTGCTGGTGGGCGAATACACGCAGATTCTGCGACCGGACTGGCAATTGGGTCGCAACCGCTATTGGCTGCACGATCATCTCGCGGGCGTGGTGCAGCGGCAAAAGCTGGAATATGGGCGCGACTTCTATGCGTTGGGCTACGTCCCTGACGGTCAAATGGCACACATCATGCGCGGCGCGGCGGCGGTGATCATGGCGAGTTTGTCCGAAGGTGGTGGCAGTTTCCCTGCCGAAGAAGCGTTGAGTTATGGCATTCCGCTGCTCTGCGCGGATATTCCCGTCATGCGTGAGCATCTCGCGGCACGCTCCGCCGACGTGCTCTGGTTCGACCCGCTATCGCCCGATTCGATCCTTGCTGCACTGCGCCAACTGCATGACGATTACTTTCGCTATGCCGCATCTGCCCAGTCCGGCATGAACGACCCGCGCCCCTCGTGGGACGACGTCGCCGATCAATACGTTCAGGTCTTTAAACGCGCGCTGCTGTAAGCAAACCAAAGTTTCACAGTATTTACAGCCAATGAGGAGAGGTTTTGCCTCACGACAGGGCAGGGTCGTGAGGCTCTTTTATTGTGACGACCGCCCATTTCCTAACTCAACCCTACTCCTGATCTCCTTATAGAAATTTTCTATATCCTCCCATAGCAGGATCCAATATCGCTTGTGCCTTTGTTCACTTACGCCGCACAGCGCTGCAACCTACACTTAAATCAATCCATTAAGTTGTGAAGTAGTGGATTGGCGATGGACAAAGAACTTCTCGAACGAGCCAGACAGCAAAGCGCATTATGCCGAATATTCGGCAACCCCAATCGGGTGCTGATTCTGTGGACACTGGCAGAACAGGAGAGTTCTGTCAGCGACCTAGCTTCGGCGATTGGAGCCTCGCTGCAAAACACGTCCCAACACCTGCGTTTGATGCAGGCGCACGGAATTGTGGAATCGCGCCGGGAAGGGAACACCATCTATTACCGCCTCGTGCGCGAGTCCCTGCGCGGCTGCCATCTTCTGCTTATTGCTGAACATCCGCTCGCATGATCGAACGAAGGAGTGAATCAAAATGGCAAGTATCGACCTTACAACTTTGCAGGCAGTGAAGACCGTTGACGCGCGCGGGAGCGCCTGTCCCGGTCCCCTGCTGGAAGCTAAGAAAGGCATTGGTGCTGTAAAGACGGGAGAAGTGCTCGAAATTTGGTCGGGCGATCCGCACACCAAAGAGGACATCCCAAGATGGGCGCAGAAGGTTGGTCACGAATATCTGGGCTACGTCACTGCGGAAGGCTACGACCGCATCTTCATCAAACGGCTGAAATAAGGAGTGCCCGATGGGAATCGGCGCATCTGCACAGACCAAAATTCTGATTCTGGCAACGCTCTCCGGCGGCTACGCGGGCGCGAACTCGGTGGGACAGCTCCACACCGACTACGCTGCGAATACCTACATCCTGCCGGTGGTCTGCCCGGCGATGTTCTCGGAGTCGTTCTATCTGCGCACCTTCGAGCGCGGGATCGACGCCATCCTCGTGATGTACAGCGGCACCGACTGCCCCTACAAAGGCGGCGCGGAGCGCACAGCGGAGGTCGTCAACCGGGTCTATCCGCTGATGAGCGAACGCGGAATCAATACCCGACGCTTGCGTTTGGTGGCGATCTGTACGGTTTGCACCAAACCCTTCTTGAAGGAAGTCGCCGGGATGAATGCGCTGCTGCAAGAAATCGGTCCCGTTCGCGGCGAACTCGCGGCTGCCGCCGGTTGAGACCGGTGCAATGAGAGGAAAGGCGATGGCTTCGGAAAGATTACAGGTAGATGCTTTGGTGGTCGGCGGCGGGATCGCCGGGATGCAGACGGCGCTCGATCTCGCGGATCAAGGCTACCAAGTGGCGCTCGTCGAAAAGGAAGCCAGCATCGGCGGCACGATGATCACCCTCAGCAAGGTCTTCCCGACCCTCGACTGCTGCAGCTGTATCACCACGCCGAAGATGTCGGCGGTCGCGCACCACGACAACATCCGCCTGCTGACTTACTGCGACGTGCAGGCGATCCGGGAAGATGGGGGCGGTTTCAGCATTCAGGTGCAGAAGCGACCGCGTTACGTGAACGAAGACACCTGCACCGGCTGCCGCCAGTGCGAGTACGTCTGCCCGGTCGATCTGCCATCGGCATTCGACCGGAATCTGGGAGCAGTTCGGGCGGCGCGAGTGCCGTTCTCGACAGCTGTGCCTCAGAAAGCCGTGATCGACATCGACCACTGTCTGTTCTGCGGCAAGTGCGAGAAGGCTTGCCCGGTCGATGCGATTGATTTCACGCAGACCGCTGAGTCCATTGACATCGACGCGCGCGCAATCGTGCTGGCGACCGGCTTTCACCTCACGCCGACCGACGTGAAGAAAGAGTACGGCGCAGGTCACGTGCGCAACGTGATCGACGCGTTGATGATGGAACGCTTGCTCGCGCCGACGGGACCCTATGGGCACGTCCTGCGCCCCTCGGACGGCAAAGAACCTGACTCGATCGCCTACGTGCAGTGCGCAGGCTCGCGCGATCAAACGCTGGGCGTGCCTTACTGCTCGCGCATCTGCTGCATGTATGCGATCAAGCAAGCCATGCTGCTGTCGGGCACGCTGCCGCTGGCGGACATCACCATCTACTACATGGACATCCGCACCTTTGGCAAAGGCTACGAGCAGTTTTACCAGAACGCTCAGGCGATGGGTATCCAGTTTGTCAGGGGCAAAGTCGCCCGAATCAGCGAAGACGAGCAGCAGAACCCGGTCGTCCGGGTCGAGCTAGTCGAGGAAGGATCGGTGGTCGCCGAGCGCACTCACGATCTGGTGGTGCTCTCCGGCGGCGTGCTGCCCGCCTACGATCCGCGTGCGCTCTATGGTGTGCGGGTGAGCGACGACGGCTTTGTCGCAACGCCGTCACCCAATTTGTCGCCCTGCCTGACCGATCGTCCCGGCATCTTCGTCACCGGCACGGCGGCGGGACCGATGGACATCGTGGACAGCATCGTGATGGCGAGCGCAGCAGCGGCGGAAACGGCTGCCTTTCTGGAAAGTCCAGCGGAGAGCACCGCCGCGTTCACTGTCGAGAAGGGATTGATCCATGCCTGATATAGAAGTCGATCAGAACGAAACCCAGTCGGGCATGACCGAGGACGAAATCCGCATTGGCGTCTATACCTGCTACTGCGGCGGCAACATTAGCGACGTGGTGGCGTGCGAAAGAGTCGCGCGGGCGCTGCGCGATCTGCCGAACGTGGTCGTTTCCCGCACCGACATGTCGATGTGTTCGGACGCCGCGCAAGCGATCCTCGAAGCCGACATCCGCGAGCGTGGTGTCAACCGCGTCGTGATCGGCGCGTGTGCCCCGGCGCTGCACGAGCATACCTTTCGCAACGCCGTCGCCCGCGCTGGACTGAACCCCTACCTCTACTATCACGTCGGCTTGCGCGAGCAGGCGAGTTGGGTGCATCACGACGATAAAGCGGGCGCAACCGAGAAATCCATTCGCCTGATGAAAGCGGGCGTCGCTAAAGCGCGCCTGCTGACGCCGCTCGACCCGATCCGGCTGAGCGCCGAAAAGCACGCACTGGTGATCGGCGGTGGGGTAGCGGGGATGCGCTCGGCGCTGGACATCGCCCGGCGCGGCATCCACGTCACGCTGATCGAGCGCACGCCGTTTCTCGGCGGACACGTCGCCCAGCTTGAAACGGTCTTCCCGACCGGCGGGGACGCGCGCACGCTGCTGCTCGAACTGATTGACCGGGTGACAGCGCACCCGCTGATCGCGGTGCAAACGAACGCCGAAGTCACGGGCGTGCGCGGCTACGTCGGCGATTTTCACGTCCAGATTCGCCAGCAGCCGCGCGGTGTGGAGGGTGGTGTCGCCGATTTGCAGGCAGCCATCGACGCCTGCCCGGAACGCGTGCCCGACGAGTTCAACTACGGATTGACGACGCGCAAGGCGATCTACAGCGCCTATCCGGGCTGTTTCCCCGCTGCTCCGGCGATCGACTGGGCGCACTGCACCCGCTGCGGCAAATGCCAGCAAGCCGATCACGGGGGCATCGACCTGAACGCCGAGCCGGAAACGGTCGAGATCAACGTCGGGGCGATTGTCGTGGCGACCGGCTTCCAACCCTACGAGCCGCCGCGCGGCGAATACGGCTACGGCGAATTCGCGCAGGTCATCACGCTGCCGCAGTTGATCCGTCTGCTGGCGCTGAGCGAAGCCGAAGCCGCGCTGCAATTCAACGGACGCCCGGTGCGCAACGTCGGGCTGATCCACTGCGTCGGCAGCCGCCAGATCGAGGGCATTCACGCGCCGCAGCCCGACGGTCAAGTCAACAATTACTGTTCGCGGGTGTGCTGCACCGCGACCCTGCACGTCGCCAACGCGCTGCACCGGCAGTTCCCCAACGTCAACGTCGTCGATTTCTATCAGGACATTCGCACCTACGGGCGCGGGCACGAAGACGAGTACGTCAACGCTTCGGAGAACATGGTGCGCTTCCTGCGCTTTCACGGGGACGCGCCGCCTCAGGTGGTTCAAGCGCCCGCCGGTGATGCGTATCCCCTGCTCATTCAGGTCAACGATCAACTCACGCAGGGCGACGCCATCGAAGTGCCGGTCGATCTGGTCGTGCTGGCGGTCGGCATGATGCCGAATCCGGTTGATGACTTGGTGAAGCTGCTCAAGATCGCGGTGGGTACCGACCGCTTCCTGCTGGAAGTGCATCCCAAACTGCGCCCGGTCGAGACGGCTGTCCCCGGTATCGTACTAGCAGGGACGGCGCAGGGACCGATGAACATTCAGGAAAGCTGCGCGGCAGCGTCGGCAGCGGCAGCGAAGGTCAGCACCCTGTTGAGTTAGGGGATGGTCGAGCTTCAGCCCTTCGTCGCGAGGGTTGACCCTGAGCGCTGCACTGGCAGCGGTGAATGTCTCACCGTCTGCCGTTACGAGGACGCGATCACCCTGCAAACTGTGCAGGTGGATGGTCACGAGGAGCAGCGAGCGATCGTCATGCCTGCCAACTGTGCGGGCTGCGGAGTTTGCATCAGCGCGTGCCCCAATCACGCCATCAACCTGCAAGGCTGGACGGTCGACCAGTACGACGCGATGATCGACGCCATTGTCGAAGCGATACCGGAACTGGAGACGCAGCTATGACCGCGCGAGTTGACGCCAAGAAGCGCAGCGAAGTGCTCAAACAACTACGGGAACAGCACAAGGACAGTGTGGAGCGCACGCAAGCGCTGCTCAAAGAACAACAGGCGGTTCGCAGGCAGCTCTGTCAGGTGCTGCGCGACGGCGCAAAAACCGTGCCCGAAGTTGCAACCGCGACCGGACTGCCAGCCGATCAGGTTTTGTGGCACATCACCGCGATGAAGAAGTACGACCTCGTAGAAGAAGCGGAGATGTGCGGTGAATACTACCTGTATCGGATGTCTCAGGAGGCGAAAGCATGAGTCAGCGGGTGGACTTGAATTTTATGCAAGAACTCAAAGCCTACGGTGCCGTCAACACCGAAGCCTGTTTTAACTGCGGCAACTGCACCGCGATCTGCCCACTGACCAGCGACCAGCATCCGTTCCCGCGCGACCTGATCCGCTATGCGCAGTTGGGCTTGAAAGATCGCATCCTCGAAAGCACCGATCCGTGGCAGTGTTACTACTGCGGGCAGTGTACCGAAACCTGCCCCAGAGGCGCGGAACCCGCCGAGACCATGATGGCGATCCGGCGCTGGGTGACGGCTCAGTACGACCGCTCCGGCGAGGGCGCGCGCCTGTACCGCTCCGGCAAAGCGGTGCTGATGGTGGTCGCGCGCTACGTGGCGCTGGTGCTGATCCTGCTGATCGGCTACCACGCGCTGACGGGCGGCGTCAACCTCGTCACCGATCACGTGGCGCTGAATCAGTTCGCGCCGGTCGATTCGGTCTGGGCGCTGGTGCTGCTGCACTTCGCCTTACCTCAGCTACCGGCTGGCGCAAGAGCACGCTGGAAATGCACCGGCTGATCATGAAACCAGCGGAGAATCCGATCCCACTGTCGATTTACGCGGCAGAGTTCAAGACCTTTCTCATCCACTTCTTCACGCAGCGGCGCTGGCGCGCCTGCGGCGAGCCGGTGCAGCAGCGGCGCTGGCGCAATCACCTGCTGCTGATGTCCGGCTACCTGATCATGCTGGTGCTGGTGGTCGGCTTGCTGGGCTGGTTCCAAACCGACGCGCTGTACCCCATCTACAACCCGCAGCGCTGGCTGGGCTATTACGCCACCATCGTGCTGATCTACGCCGCGTCGGAAGCGTTGATCGGGCGGATGCGCAAGCGCGAGCAGATGCACCGCTTCTCGCACCATACCGACTGGCTCTTCCCGGCGTTCATCCTGATCGGCGCGATCACCGGCATTCTCGTCCACATCTTCCGCTACGCCGGTTGGGCGCTGCCGACTTACGCGATCTACACCGTCCACGTGATGGCGATGGTCGCCATGCTGGATACCGAGGTGGGTATCGGGAAATGGTCACACCTCATTTATCGCCCGATGGCACTCTATCTGGAACGAGTTCAGGAACGAGCCGCAGAGCAGCGCCCGGCTGATGGGCTGGTCACTGCGGGAACCGATTGACTTTGAATGTGCAGTCTCTAAGGAGAGAACAACATGACTCAAAAGATGGTAGTGGTTTGCAATGGCGATGCTCCCAAGAACATCATGCCGACGCTGATTTTCGGGTCGTCCGGCATCGCGCTGGACTATGAAGTCCACCTATTCTTCTGCCCTGCGGGCGCGAAGTGGGCGCTCAAGGGCGCGTTGGAGGATCTCGGCACGCCGAAGGGCTTGCCGAATCCGGTCGGTCTGATGGAAACCATCCTCGATCAGGGGGGCAAGGTGGTGCTATGCGAGCTAGCGCTGGAGAATCAGGGCATCGCTCCGGAAGACCTACGCGATTCGCGCATCTCCATCCAGAAAGCGCCGCCCTTCCTGATGGATGCCGATGGCGCGGAAATGACCTACGTCTTCTAGCTACAGACCCGTACGGCTCACCCGTGAATTGATCTGTGTCTTGATCAACCAAGGCACAGATTGATTCTCATACATGGGAAAATCAGGAAGGCTGAGGAGATGACCGCAACCACGATCAGGGTCAACGGGATACCCTATACCGTTGCAGCCAGCCCGGAGACGCCGCTGCTGTGGGTGCTGCGCGATACGCTGCGACTGACGGGGACGAAATATAGCTGTGGCGGGGATTGGTGCGGTGTCTGTACCGTCCTACTTGACGGTCAGGCTGTCCATGCGTGCAGCACCGAACTCGGCGAAGTCGGCGATCGTGAAGTGCTGACCATCGAGGGGCTGTCGCCGGATGGAACTCATCCCCTCCAGCAGGCGTGGATCGAGGAAAAAGTCTCGCAGTGTGGCTACTGTCAGCCGGGGCAGATCATGCAGGCAGCGGCGCTGCTTGCCAGTAATCCCCAACCTGATGACGAAGCTATCGACCAAGCGATGAGCAGCATCGTCTGTCGCTGCGGAACTTACCAGCGCATCCGGCGCGCCATTCATCGAGCGATCGAGATCGGAGCGAAGTTATGAACGGCAGCGCGCCGATCAGTCGGCGAGACTTCCTCACCATTTCAGCGGCGGCGGGCGCGAGTTTGGTGCTCGGCTTGGTCTTGCCAGATCGGATCGTGAAGGTGCAAGCGGCGGATCAGCCGGATGAGTTTGTCCCCAATGCCTATCTGCGGATTGATTCCGCTGGCAGCGTGACTCTGATGGTGCATCGTTCGGAGATGGGGCAGGGCATACAGACCGCCATTCCGATGATTCTTGCGGACGAACTGGAAGTCGATTGGTCGATGATCCGGGTCGAACAAGCGCCTGCCGACCCGATCTACGGCGATCAAGTGACCGGCGGCAGCGTGAGTCTTCAGAATTCCTACTTTCTGCTGCGGCTGGCGGGCGCTTCTGCGCGCTGTATGCTGATCACGGCGGCGGCACATGTATGGGACGTCGACCGGGGGACCTGTCGCGCTGAGCATGGCGCAGTCATCCACGATCCCACCGAGCAGCAGCTGCGTTATGGTCAGTTGATCGACGTGGCGGCGTCGCTGCCGCTGCCCGAACGCTGCGATTTGGAGTACAAAAGCCCGGAGCATTTCCGGTATATGGGCACGCGCCGCGGGCAGATTGACGAGCCAGCGTTCGTGACCGGGAGCGCCCTGTTTGGCAGTGACGTGTTTCTTCCGAGGATGAGGCACGCCGTCGTTGCCCGCTGTCCGGTCTTTGGCGGTTGGGTGGCGAGCTTCGACGCTGAAGCGGCGCTGGCACTGCCGGGCGTGCGCCGCGTCGTCGAAATCGAGAGCGGAGTCGCGGTGGTCGCCGACGACACATGGTCGGCACTTCAGGGCAGAGATGCGCTCAACGTCCGCTGGGACTACGGCTCGGCTTATGACCTCGACAGCGACAAAATCCGCCGGATGGCTTTGGACAAGATCGGTGCCAATGCCACGCCATCAACTGATGATTCAGCCGCCGTCATCGAGGCATTCTACGAGGTGCCCTATCTTGCCCACGCGACGATGGAGCCGATGATCTGTGTCGCCGACGTGCGACCGGATGGGTGCGACGTTTGGGTGCCGACCCAGAACCGGCAGGAAGCGAAGCGGCACGCCCAATCGATCACCGGGCTGCCGGAGGATGCGATTCGCATCCATGTAACGCTGATCGGCGGCGGCTTCGGACGGCGGCTGCGGGTTGACTACGTAGACGAAGCAGTCGAACTCTCCATGATCATCGGTGCGCCGGTCAAAATATTCTGGACGCGCGAAGACGACTTTCAGCATGACTTCTATCGCCCTGCCAGCTTTCACCAGCTGCGGGCGAGCTTGGCTGCCGACGGCACGCCGCTCACGTGGGAGCATCACATTGCCGCTCAGTACGTCGCAGATGAGACGGATCTCAATCACGGCATTGATGTGCCCTACAGCATCGCGACCAAAGACATTTACCCCAGTGCTCTGTCGCTGCCGATTCCCACCGGCTACTGGCGCGGCGTCTTCAATACGCAGAATGCGGTGATCAACGAGTGCTTCATCGATGAACTCGCCGCCGCCAGCAGCAGCGACCCTTACGCGTTCCGCATGGCGCTGCTGGATGATGACGAGCCGATCAAGCGGGTGCTCGAACTCGCCGCCACTGAGGCGGGATGGGGATCGCCGCTGCCGGAAGGCTGGGGGCGCGGGATTGCCGCTCACAAGACGTGGAATACCTCGGTAGCGCAGGTCGTTGAGGTCTCCGTGATCGATGGCAATCTCAAGATTTACCGGGTCGTCTGCGCCGTCGATTGTGGGCAAGTCATCAATCCCGACATGGTCGAGGCGCAGATGGAAGGGGGTATCGTCTTTGGGTTGACCAGCGCCTTGTACGGGGAGATCACGCTCGATCACGGTCAGGTTGTGCAGCGTCATTTCCGCGATTATCCGCTGATCCGCTTCAACGAGATGCCGACCGTCGAAGTGCATATTGTGCCCGACGGCTTGTGCCCCACCGGGATCGGGGAGATGGGGAATCCGCCAGCGACACCGGCTTTATTGAACGCAATTTATGCGGTCACCGGAAAGCGGATCCGTCGCTTGCCAATTCGCGCCGAAGATCTGCGGTCCAACCTTCGCTAAGCGGATCAAGAATCAGATCTCGGCAATGTGCATGAGATCGGCATTCATCGGATGGTGGACGAAGCTCCAAAATGCTTCGACCGCCCGGTTCGCCGAGTACCTTGTTGGACGAATCATGTAGATTGCGCGGCGTAGGTCGATGCCTAGAACGGGGATCTCGACCACCGTACCTTTTTCCAATGCCCACGAAGCTGCCAACCGGGAGACAAAGGAAACACCATAACTGGCTTCGATCGTCTTCACGATAGCTTCGGCATTGCCGACTTGCAAAAAAATGTCCATGTCATCGAGCGTGATATCGTGCTTGCCCAATTCGGCGAGCATTACGCGCTGCGTCCCCGACGTCTCTTCGCGGAGAATGAACGGCACTTCGGTGAGCTCGGCGATGTCGATGCCGTCCCGCAGTGACCACGGATGCCCCTTCGGAGCAATCAGTACAATATGGTCAGTAAAGAACTCTTGGCATTCAAATTCGCCACCGCAGGCATCGTAACTGACGACACCGAGATTCGCCTCCTGTTGAAGCAGTCGCGGGACGACATATTCTTGAGTGCAGCCGAGTATCGAAACCTCCACGCCGGGATGCAGTGTGCGGAAACGCGCGGCAATGAGCGGCAGCATATATTTTCCGGTGGTCGTACTGCAGGCAATGCGCAGATTCCCAGCAACATTCTCGTGCAGGGAATCCAACATCTGTTGGATCTCGATGGACTCGTGAATCATCTTGCGTGCCCAAGGGAGCAACAACTGACCCGCCTCAGTTAGCTTTAGTTTGGGGCTTGAGCGGTCGAACAACTCGACGCCTAATGATTGTTCGAGCGTCTTGATGTGATGGCTGATGGTGGGCTGCGTCAGATTAAGCTGCCGGGCAGCCTCCGAAAAACTCAAAGTCTGAGCCGCATAGAGAAACATTTGCAGCTTTACGGAGTCAATCATCTAAACCGCCCATATCTCTAAGCTGACCGAGGTACATTACCAGACTTTAGCGGGAAATGTGGTGTCTTCCCGCCAAGGTGGCGAGGAACGCGAGAATCGCGGTTATCAGCGCTGGAATCGAGATGTCGGTGTTGCTGAAGTCCGCGAATTGCATAATAACGAAGGGGGCGACGAGAAAGAGCATCAGAACCATTTCCCACGGAGATGGTTTGTCGGTCATGAAGTCACCTCCGAATACCCATTACATCTCCTTGAATCCTAGACCAGCACGTGTTCATGATGTAGTAATGAACTTCCCCTTTTTTGCCAACGGTGGACACCGGTTAAGCGCTTTAGTTGGCAGGCACATGATAAAATGTGCCACGCTGCCCTAATGCTGAGTTGTTCACCGGAATGTGTTTTCTTCGTATCGCTATTCGGATACAACGTCTGCGTGCCGCTCAGTGACTTTTCAAATGGCTTCTAACACCCAGTTTCTCTCTTCCAATATTTCTGGCACAGAATAGCGCCAGTTATAATCCCCAAATACGAAGCCGACGCGCTCCTGACCATTCCCGTTGCAACGGTTATGTCTACCGATCCGGTAATTGTCCCGCAAGACATATCCGCCCGTGCGCTGATGGAAAAGATCAACAGTAATGATCCAGCCTTCACGCACCACCAACCGATGCTGATCGTCGATGTGGACAATAAAACGTATTCTAGGCGCTAAACGTGAACGTACAACGAGGGCGCAGCACGCTGCGCCCTCGTTAAGCACTTGACGAAGGACCTACAAAGCAGTGTTCGTTGCACCGCTTAATTCAGTCGCCGGACACTGGCACAGCCGGAGATACTTCTTTATCGCCTAGCGCCTCCACTCCGGCGCGCACAATCTGCCACAATTCATAGGCGATCGGCAGCATCGAGGCAAACCACAACCCATAAGCCATTCCATCCAGCGCTGCCTGATACTCGTGGAGGAAAATCCCAGCCCAGAGAAAAATCCCGCCCAGATGTACTGCGATCAGACTAAACCAGCTCCCGCCGAGCTTCGGGAGGGTATCAGGCAGAAAGATGCGGCGGAAAAGCAACGGGATGATCGCGTAGCCGAATTGGAGTACCCAGCCGTAGATCAGCGCTTGCGGCGCGTTTTGTTCGATGCCCGCGCCGGGAAAGCCCGGCACCCGCAGGATGATCAGCGGAGCAACGAGAATCGGAGCGAGAATCCAGACGTAGGCGGTGACGAGATGGAGCATGCCGGGTGTCCGGAGCTGGCGGGTGCCCACCAGCGGTTTGATCACGTTTAGCAAGAGCCAGAGGGTTGCGCTCACATGCAGGATCAATCCGGGCACCGTAAACAGGTTCGATTGGAACCACGGACCGAGCACCAGCCCCAGCGCACCCAGCGTCATCATCCAGAAGATGGGCGTGATCGACCGTTGCCAAGCCAGCGAACGTCCGGCAAAGCCCGGATAGAGATCAACCAGCAGTCCAGCGAACACCAGCGACATAAAACCCCAGTTGTTGGCGTGGATATGGACTTCGAGCGGGACTTTGATTTGCAGCCAGACCGCCCAACCTTGCCATAAACCGGTGCCGACGATAATACCCAGCAGCAGATAGGCTAAGCCCATTAGATAGAACTTTCGCCCGCCAGATGTTTGCGTTCCTGTACCTGCGCTCCGCATTTTCACCAACTGCACCATGAGCAGGAGGACCGCGATGAAGACCAAAGTGCCACCGGCGGTGATGAATACGGCGTTGATCGGCGGAATGCCAACCAGCAGGATGAGCAGCCCCAAGTTCAAGCTTAGCCAGATGTCCCAGCGGATTTTGGGGTGCGGCAGTTTCGTGCGTGCAGCAACAAGGATCGGGACAGCGCCAAAAGCGAACTCCGTCAGGGCGCCCAGCGTGATGAAATGTACCCTCACCCAACCCATCCCCGCGAAAGCAGGCAGCAGCCCAAAGTTGACCAGCGCAGCGTCCAGCGCACCTAGTAGTGCCAGCGCGATATAGAGAAATGCGACGAGAAAATAGGGGTTGAACACGAGTTTCCTCTTCTGGTTAATTCGTCAGCTCAAGCGATTCGGGTTGCGAGGAAGATAAGCCGGGTTTCAGCCTCGACACCGCGCTTAGCGCCTTCGGGTGTGATCACCGTTGCGCCCGGACCAACCGGATAGCGGTCGTCGTCGACGGTCATCCAGCCGCCGCCTTCGAGAAAGTGGTACACCGCCCATGCTTCAGGGTGGGGCGGAATCTTCTGCCCAGCTTCGAGTCCGGCAATAATGACCTTTAATTTCTCATTCTCGATCAAGGTCTGCGGCTGTGGACCTTCCGGCGAAAAAACGACCTGCTCCTGCCAGTCTGGATAGAATAAGGACTCCATTGCGTGCTCCTGTGGGGGAATGAATACGATCTGAAATGGTCGGCTAATAGCTTGCGTCGGGCAGATGCGTTCGCAGTGACCAACATAGGTACAGGCGCGAGGATTTGCTACCGACGCAGCCCCGGCTTCCAGTATCAGGACGTTGTTGGGGCAGACTCGAACACACAGCCCACAACCGTTACATTGATTGATATCGATCAGCGGAATGGGTCGTGTTTGCTGCCGGTTTGACATGTGGTCACTATCCCATCGGTCGCTGACTGCTATTCCGTTTGCCCAAGCTGTTTGCCTGAGTACAGTCTCCGTCATTTGCGCGAGCAAATCTTCGACTTTTGTCGAATTTCATCCGGAAAGATTGCTTGTCGGGTTGATCTGCTCCAAAATGAGCGGGAAGCTCTGTAAAAATGGTGGGGTAGGTGGAATGCGGAAGTTAGCGCTATGTCGGTAGATGATGCAGTCAATCAGGTAAGAAATGCGCTCTCAAGTGTGCCTTACTTTACTCGACTCGATCCCGCGCTGATCGAAACCATTGCACGGCAAATGAAGATTGAGCATTTTGATGCCGGACAGGTCGTGTTTCTCGAAGGAGAACAGGACGTCGCCCTCAATATTGTTCACACGGGTTGGCTCAAAGCGGTTAAGACGTCACCAGATGGACGCGAACAGATTTTGCAGTTCATCGGTCCCGGTGAAGTCTTCAATGCGATCAGCGTCTTCGTCGAGTCCACTAATTCTGCGACTGTCATTGCGCTCGAACCAAGCACGATCTGGTTCATCCAGCAAGATGTCATCCTCAAGCTGCTCGATCAGCATCCGGAAATTGGGCGAATTGTCATTCAGCGCCTCGCTGAACGGGTGCAGCAGCTGATCCAGATGGTCGAGGATTTATCGCTGCGGACGATTGAATTACGCTTGGCACGTTACTTGATTGAACAGTCAACCGAGGAGACAGCTATCTCGCCCCCGCTGGGCGACTCAAGCGGAGATGGCGAATTGGCTTGGCACCGTGCCCGATGTGCTCAACCGAGCCTTGCGCAGTCTGGCAAAGGAAGAATTAATCCGGGTCGAGCGCCACCAGATCCAAATCCTTGATTATCAGGGATTAGAGGCAAAAGCAGGGTTGCCTAGGGGTAGGTAAGCCCGGCTGAGTAATCGACTGGGCGGGGACGGTCCTTCGAGTATATAGGGAACATCCAGTAGACGACGCCAATAATCAACTACATCACCCAGCCAACCGTCAGCACACCGGCAGCCAAACCGACGATGAAATAGATCAACCCCGCCCTGATGAATGGGCGTGATAGCAGTGGCATATTTCCCTTATCGCCTGTACAGCAATATCACGAATTGGTCGCTGACTGCTGCGCGTCCGGGCGCGGGCTTTTGAGTAACTGCAAGAGCATGACCACCGGCGTTTTCGCAAAGACGGAATGGCGCAGCCCCGCGCTCATGTAGGCGGTGCTGCCGGAATGCGCCTCTTTGACGTCGCCGCCAAGTTCCAACCGGGCGTCACCCGCTAGAATCTGAATGATCGCCGGGGATGAGGCGGTGTGTTCCGAGAGTTCCTGCCCCTTTGCGAAGTAAAACAAAACCAAGCGGATGGAAGGTGTATCCAGAATCGTGCGACTCAGGATGCCATCAGCGGGCATATCCTCGGGGTAGTCAAAGCCGTCGAAGTAAGCATAGGGTGTTTCGTTCATCATTCATTCCTTTGCCAAGATAGAGTGGTTTATCCGCTGACGACGTAGCTCATGGCAGCAATGGCTACAAAGCTCAAGCCATAGGCGATTTCCATGAGACCGATCTGTTTAGCTGGACGCGGCTTGCGCCACCTCGATAGCCCGATCAACGCACGCGCCAGCAGCAGGACAGAAGCGCCGATGACCGCCGCCGGAATAATATTAGTCGCTTGCCGCCAGCACGATGATGAGCAGCGCAGCGCTGTGGGCAATCCATACCGGATCGGGGCGAATAGGTTTCCCGTGTTCCAGCTTGAGGCGCGTTCGAACGTACAGGATCGAGGGGATACTGCGGCTGGCGACGATCAACCAGAGCGGCAGCGCTGCTCGGAACGACCAGCCACCGAGGATGGCGACGGCAGCAGCCGCGCCGCCCAATGCCAGCGTGCCACACAACTCCGCGATCAGCCCCCGGCTTTGGTTATGGGCGTCGTACCAGATCTGAACGAGCAGCAAGGGCAGCGCGAACAGCAGCGGCACCAGAAAATGTAGATCGGACGTGATACCCACGATGCCCAGCAGGAGCAGTGCGAGCAGACCATAGCCGAGAGCGAAACGTTCTGCCAGCAGGCTGCGGGGCGTGCGTCGCCCCTTCAGTCGATCTTTGAGCGCGAGCTTGAGCGGTTGGTGGATCAGGAAGGCGCACAGCATCGCAGCGGCGAAAATCAGCCCGCCGGTGGAGCCTGCCACCAACAGACCGAGCAAGAGTGGCTCGAACAGGAAACCCCAGCTTCCGTGTTCCGGCGGAAGCGCAACTGCCCTGATCTGCCGGTCGCTTAAGCTTGAAGATCGGTTCATGACTTCATTCACCCGCTATCGATACCAAGAAACGGACGGAGGCGGGTCTGCCCGCCTCCAATTTAGTCAACAGGTAGAGCGTGCGAGCGTTACTGACCAGCCTCCGGTGTCACGGAAATCTGCTGGAAGATGTCCGGCTGCTCGGGTCCATCCACAATCAGGTAACCCGCCAAACCGCGCTCCAGACGGCTCAAGGCGTGGTCGACCAAAATGTAGCGCCCCGGCACGTTGACCTTGAATTCGACCATCGTCGCATCGCCGGGCGGAACGACCGTCGTCTGGACGTCGGTCATCGGCGGTGTCGTCAGGGAGCCGAGATTGTAGACCCGGTCGAACTGCTCGCCGATCACGTGGAAGGCGGAGGTTTTGTTGGGTCCGCCCACGCCGAAGAAGATGCGCACCGTCTCGCCGACGCTGGCATGCAGCGCGTTTTCGTCGGTCGTCAGGGCATTGGCAGCACCGTTGAAGACGTAATACTGCGGGCGTTCGTCGAGCATCGCCTGATAGTCGAAGGTCAGGTTACCCTGCGTGCCGAACGGCTGGGCGGTGTAAACCTCGCTCTGCATGACGTAGAACTCGCGGTCAACCGGGGGAAGTCCACCGGCGGGTTCGGCGACGATCAGTCCGAACATGCCGCTGGCGATGTGTTCCGCGACACTCGGCGTGGCGCAGTGGTAGACAAACACGCCGGGCGACAGCACCTTGAAGCGGAATGCCGTTTCTTCGCCGGGGTTGGTTTGGGTCAGAACCGATCCGCCGCCGGGTCCGTTGACCGCGTGCAGGTCAATCGAATGCACCATCTGGCTGTTGGTATCGTTGTGGACGTGCAGTTCAACCGTATCGCCGACACGCACGCGGATCATGGGACCGGGCACCTTGCCATCAAAGGTGAAGTAGCGATAGGTCGTGCCGTCGGCGAGCAGCCCATTAACCTCGATGGCGTGCAGATCGACGCGCACGTCGGTCGGACCGCGATCCCCGATCGGGGCAGGCAGATCAGCAGGGTTGCGCACCACTGAAACCGCATCAGCGGCGGCAGGGGCGGCAGTTGGAACGGCCGCGACCGCTTGCGTCTCGGGCGTGGCAGCGACGTAATCGGCGGATGCTTCGCCTGTGACCGTCAGCGTGCCGAACATCCCAATCTGGCGATGCCCGGGCTGGTTGCAGTAATAGATGAAATCGCCGGGGTGGTCGGGGACAAACTCAACGGTGATCTGCTGATCCTTCTCGGTCAGTTCGCCGGTGAAGACGTTAAACTCGTCGAGCTTCAGGTCGTGCATGACCGGGTCGCCGTTGATCACGGTGATGCGCACCGTATCGCCAACGTTAGCGTTCAGGGTCGGGTTGATCACGCCGTCGATAGCGCCGCCAACGCCGATGAACGCCATCGCTGGCGTGAGTCCGACAACGGTTTTCAGCGTGTATTCGACGGTCTTCGACTCTGAATTGGCAGTGGACATCGACAAGTCCGTAGCTGCCGTGCCGGTTGTGGCGGTCGCCGCCTGTGCAATGCTGGTGTTCGGCGTGATTTGAATGGAAACAGGCATAATCGCCAGAAAAGCCACCACGACAGCAATCAAGATGAAGGCAACAACATTGGGGCTAATTTGTTTGTTCATGAGATTCCTCGATTTTACAGATGAGATACGGGAGTTCGATCGCACCGACCGGGCAGATGGTCTCGCAGGCAGTGCAGTAGGTGCACAAGTCGGGGAAGGCAAGTGCAGCTTTGCCATCAACCTGAGCAAGAGCACTGGTCGGGCACACTGCAATGCAGTCGCCGCAGCCGGTACAGAGATTCCGATCAAGTCGGGGAAACCACTCAGTCATCGCCAAACTCCTCATAGTTGAGGTCAGCATACAGGCGAGTGACGAGGTTGTCCTTGATCTAGATCAAGTTGAGCAATGAATTACATTGCCGCGAGGTCGCGGAGCAAGTCTTCGCGCACGATGAGAATGCGGTGGCGATCAAAGCGGATTGCGCCGCTGTCTTCTAAGGTATGCAGGGCGCGGCTGATGGTTTCAGGCGTGGTGGCGAGGTATGCAGCGATGGCGGTGCGGGTGACGCCGGGAGCACTCAGCGCCGGGTCGTCCGCCTGCTGGAGCAGGAAGCGCGCCAGCCGCACGACAACACCGTAGAGTGTCAGGTCTTCGAAGCGGTGGACGAGTCCGCGCACGCGCAGGGCAAGCAGCCTGATGACGCGCCGCGCCAGCACCGGATCGGCTGCCAGCGCTGCATCGAGGCTCGCCAACGAGATCAGCCAGACGCTGGTTTCGCTGAGCGCAGCCGCGTGAGCAGGGTTCGCACCGCCGTCGAAGGCAGCAATCTCGTTGAAGGTGTTGCCTTCGCCGAGCAGGTGCAGGATATGTTCTGCGCCATCTAGACTGATCTTAAAAATCTTGACGCTGCCTTGCTCAATCAGCCACAAGCCGAGCGCCGGGTCGCCTTCGTGGAAGATCGCCTCGCCAGACTCAAAATGGTGTTTCATTGCTTGATTGACCAGTAGATCAAGCGTGGCTTGGGAGCATTCCTCGAAGTAAGGCTGCGCGCGTAGATGATCAGCGATGGTTGACATTAAACTCGTTTCACGTCGTATGTTAGCATGCAGATTTTAGCGTGGAACAGACGCCCGTGAAACCGCTCGTATGGAGACTAAAGATGATCGGGTGAAAGCCGACTACCGGGATAACTATGCGCGCCTAGCTGTTCTGAAAGCCAGATACGACCCGGAGAATCTGTTCCGTATCAATCAGAACATCAAGCCGCAGACCTAAGCATGTTTCGGGTCGTCGCGAGATTGCAGAGTTAGACGACCCCTCCAAAAAAGTGTGGGGCACGTATGCCGTGCCCTGAACGACTTCGCTGGACGCGGCGCTTATGCCGGGTGCGCTTCGCTTGTTTGGTAAGGGTGCGGTTGTGCCAGCGATGGGGCACTCGTCAGTGCAAGCTGCCGAGCTATGTACTTCGCGTCTCTGCCGACGCCCTGAATTTGCCCAGACGACACCGCGAACAGAAAGTTGAGTCCGACGAAATACAAGCCGGGCACAGAACTTACCACGCCGCGTTCGTGGATCGGCTCACCTTCGCTGAAGATGGGAAGGTCAATCCAAGAGAAGTTGGGACGGAAACCGGTACACCAGATCACGTTTGCCACGTCGAGGACGCGCCCATCCTCTAGCAGCGGCTGTCCGTTGCGCACGCCGACTGTCCTCGGTAGACGCTGAATGTTGGCGTCGGCGATGTCTTTTGGCTTGACCCGAATCAGGGGCATCCCGTGGTTTAGTCCCTCTCGCCGCATCTTGCGCCCCATCGGTGTCTTTATCGTCAGAATCCGGTGGAAAAGCAGTCCGAGGACAATGTGAATCAGGATCAAGCGTGCGAGGAAACTCTCGATGCGAAAGGGCACGTGCCCGGTATCTCGCCCGGACAGCCACGTTGCGTGATTGTGGGCTACGTCCAGCGCAATGTCTGCGCCTGAATTCCCCGCCCCAACGATCAGGACAGCACCGTCACGGAGCTGCGAGGGGCTGTGATACTCGCCTGCATGAAATTGAACAATGTTCGCGTCAAGCTCCCCGGCAAACGGCGGAATTCGGGGAATCTGCCAGCTTGACATCGCCACCACGACGTGATCTGCTGTATATTGCTGGTCGTTTACTTTCAACGCAAACCCCGTGCCCTGTTGCGATAGATGTTCTACCCACATTCCGGTGTACACCGGCAGATCGAAGTGTTGAGCGTAGGCTTCCAGATAATCTGCCATGTCGTCTTTTGTGGGGAACGTCCGCGCTGAGGCAGTGAATGGCATCCCCGGCAGAGCATCATAGCCAACCGGCGTGAACAGTCGAAGCGAGTCTCAACGCTTCCGCCAGGAGTCACCTATCCGCTGGTTGGCATCAAAGATGACAAAGTCGCGCTGCTGCTGTTTCAGATAGTAGCCGGTGGCAAGCCCTGCCTGCCCGCCGCCAATGATAATGGTATCGTGATGATGAGTTTGAGTGTGATTGCCCATCATGAATTCTCCTTATTAAGCAGATTTGGTCGCATCCAGATTGCTGAATTGAAATACGCTCAACCCGCGAGATCCGGCATCGGCAGTACGCCAAGCTGCTGCATCAGGGCAAACAGATCCCAGTTTGTCCAGCCTTCGATAATCTTGTTACCTGCCATTCGCCCGATAGTCATGCCCGTCATCGCCACCTTCCTTCCGGTCGCTGGGATGCCCATGAACTCGCCGCGATGCGTGCCGCAAACACGCCAGCGCATCACGACTTCGTCGGCTTCGGCGATGCTGTCCTCACCCCGCAGCCCTTCCAGTACGATGCGGATCTTCTCCTCCGCACTGTACTTCTTCCGCGTCTGGCGGCGAATATCCCGCACGACCGCTTCCGCAGATACTTTCTCATCTATTGCCATCTGATTTGCTTCCATTCACTGATCTCAGATGGGGAAAGCATCGCTTAAGTTTAGCCCTCTTGGTGTCTCACAGGCTTTGAACCCGTACAGAGACAACAAACCCTATTATTGTCCACGGATAGATACAGCCGCTGCCGCATGACCTCTGAGATAGAGCACCTAAGCCGCTTTCCGTTTGTATACACGCATTGCAAACACATAGGCGACGATCAGTATCCCGACACACCACGCAAGCGCAACCCAGATATCATTGCCGACCGGCTGCCCCGCGAGTAGGGAGCGGATCGCATTGACGATGGAGGTGACCGGCTGATTTTCGGCAAAGGCGCGAACGACCGGCGGCATCGAGTCGGTCGGCACGAACGCCGAACTGATAAATGGAAGGAAGATCAGCGGGTAGGAAAAGGCACCGGCACCGTCCACCGATTTTGCGGATAGCCCG
The DNA here is from genome assembly GCA_963727545.1 of uncultured Chloroflexia bacterium. GTDB lineage: Bacteria > Chloroflexota > Anaerolineae > Aggregatilineales > Phototrophicaceae > Flexifilum. The sequence goes on along the minus strand of CAVSGS010000005.1, from coordinate 515,450 downwards.
GCAATCGCCGCGACCCATGTCAATGCCAGCGTAAACAGCGCGAGTATGCCGGCGACGGCAAGCCATGACAATATGCCTGCCGACGAGCGGAAGCCCATAATCAGCGCGACCAGAATGATGACGACGACCGAAATCGCATTGGATACCAGTGAGGTCAGCACATGCCCCCACAGCGGCGCCGAACGCGCAATCGGCATGGAGTGGAACCGTTCGAAGATACCGCTTTGCATATCCATAAACAGACGGTAAGACGTATAGGCGATGCCGCTGGCAATTGCGATCAGCAAGATACCGGGCAGCAGGTAATTCACGTAGTTGTCTGTGCCGGTTTGAATCGCGCCGCCGAACACGTAGACGAACAGCAGCATAAACGCAATCGGCATGATGGTGACGGTGATGATGGTGTCCATGCTGCGGAAAACGTGACGCATGGATCGTTCTAGCATGACGCCCATGTCGCCGAAAAAGTGGTTCTGGGTAGCTTCCATGTTACTTATCCTCCTTCTTGCCGATGATGGCGAGGAATATCTCCTCCAAGCTCGGCTGTTTTTCAACATATTCCACCTGCGCTGGCGGGAACAACTTCTTCAAGTCTGTGAGCGTGCCATTGGCGATGATTTTCCCTTCATGCAGAATGGCAATTCGGTCGGCAAGCTGCTCGGCTTCCTCTAAATTCTGCGTGGTCAGAAAGACCGTCGTGCCATTCGCAGCCAGCGCTTTGACCGTCTTCCAGACTTCGATGCGGGCTTCGGGGTCGAGTCCGGTGGTCGGCTCGTCGAGGAAGATGATCTGCGGGTTTCCCACAAGGCTCATGGCGATGTCGAGCCGGCGGCGCATCCCGCCCGAATAGGTGGAAACTCTGCGGTCGGCGGCGTCGGTCAAGCCGAAGCGGTTCAGCAGATCGTCCGCCACTTGACGCGAATTTTTGAGATGCCGCAGCTTGGCGATCATGATCAGATTTTCTCGCCCGGTCAGAATCTCGTCGACGGCGGCAAACTGCCCGGTCAGACTGATCGACTGCCGCACGCTGTCGGGCTTTGCCGCAACGTCGAATCCATTAACGGCGGCGGTTCCACCATCCTGTTTAAGCAGGGTGGTGAGGATTTTGATAATCGTCGTCTTGCCCGCGCCGTTGGAGCCGAGCAGGGCGAAAATACTGCCTCTTTTCACCTCGAAATCGACGCCTTTCAGAACGTGAAGCTGCTTGTAGGACTTTTGCAGCCCTTTCACTTGGATTGCTTCGTTTTGCATTTACTTCATTCCTTCCGCTTGTGCGGACCTGTGCTACAATATATCCGCTTGAATATCCAGCTAACATATTGCCATGTTACTAGATATTCTAGTCGTTTTCCGGTAAATTAACTTGAATATTCAAGTTAATATTAGATGGAGAAATCAAACTTGTCAATAGGTTCACAAGACAAACAGCCGGATATCCTTGGAGAGCTGGTTCGTGAGCTTCGGCAGGGGTATGGACTGGCCGCGTCCTTCTTCCGGGCAGCGGCGGCGCGAATTGAAATGACCGATACGGATATGCAGGTCATCGACATATTGGAAACCACGGGTGACGCCACCGCTGGTCAGCTTGCTAATCTGATGGGACTCTCAACCGGAACCTTCACGGCGATTCTCAAGCGCCTAGAGAAGGCTGGACTTGTGAACCGGGAGCGCGACCCTAATGATGGTCGTCGGGTGATCGTGACGCTCGCAAACGGCGCGGACGGCGGACAGAAGATGGGTCCCCTCTTCGCTTCTCTTGGGAGCGCTTGGGAGGAATTGGCGGCGCAGTATGACGATGAGCAGAAGGCATTTCTGTTGGAGTTTCTTCAACGCAGCAACGCGCTCGCTAGGGAGGAAATTGCGCTGATGCGAGCGACAGCGCTGGATAGCGAAGGGGTTTTCTCTACTCCGTTGGGTGACCTAGAACAGGCACAACTCATCATCTCCTCCGATGCCTTCAGGCTGAACTTGCGCGTAGGCGACATTACGGATGCACTTTACCAAGCCCGCTTCGAAGGTCCTGTGCCAGACGTGAAGGTCAAAAATGGTGTGGTCACTATCCGCTATCCCGGGCGTCTCTGGCTTCCGGGCACGAAAAAGCGCGCAGCGGAAGTCACACTAAGCACCGCCATCCCCTGGCAGATCGCGCTCAAGGGCAGCGGCTCGGTGATGACTGCCGAACTGGATGGTCTGGATCTCCTTGAATTCGAAGCCAATGGCACGGGGAGCACGTTCCGCGTCGAGCTCCCCGAACCTGCGCGCGTGGTTCCCATTCGGCTTGGCGGCAGCGGCTCTGAATTCACCGTCCAACGTCCGCCGGGCGTCGCTGCCCGAGTCCATCTGAAGGGCTGGGGTTCTAGCGTTGTCTTCGACGATCAAACGGTCAGTGGCATGAGCAGCGACGGGCGGCTGCAAAGTCCCAATTATGAAGGGGCTGCCCTGCGCTACGACATTGACACGTCCGGCAGCGGCAGCATGATTACCATCACGACTGGCTGAGTAACGAACTGATGCGCTATGAACTGCTCTCAGCAGGGGTGACATCCGTCTCGTCAACCCACTGCTTAATCATTGCCTGAATATCATCCCCCGACAGATGTCTGTATTTTTCCCGAAAAGCAACCTGAACCGGCGCGCGCTTGGTTTGTAGAACTTCCCAAGCGCGCCGTACCTCCGCCGGAATCATCTCGCCAATTTTCTCGCCCGTGAATAGCCTTTCCTCGCGCGCTTTTCACTCGACGTCTTCGGGCAATGCCAGCTTCACATTCAAATTGACCGTCGTCATCGCAACATACCTTCGCTGAGCTTTGTTTTATCTGCTGTAAATGAGGATAGGATTCGAACATCACTCAGGCAAGAAAAAAGCCTTTCTGAGCTACCCCCAAAAAGGCTTTCTTCTCGTGAATTGTTTGTAGCGGGGAGGACAGGTATCGTCTCCTCTGTAGGATATCCGCGTTTTTCGGCGCGGTACAGCAAGAGAACGCATCAAGGCGCTATTCAGTCCCCGGATCCTTAGCTGACCAAAGGCACGAAGTGCGTGGGTCACATTCACTGCTTGCGAGTGCAATAGATAGTAGAGTATGACGTGGTTCGTTAGCGACTGCAGACAGAATCTGTCAGCTACGACCACTCAAGAGTTGATACCAGAAACATCCCAAGGTTCAGATTATCGAACCCATGACAGTCACCCTTCGTTTTCGAAACTCGTCCAGCTTAATAAATGCTCTCGCTCGAAGCAATGCAAACGTCTTATGAGCGCGGATCCCCACCTGTCTCTAACCTAGTCCCTTTCATCGGTATGGCAGGACACGATTGGCAATCCCGGCGATCAGCAGCGCGACCAAGGGCAGCAAACCGGCGGCTGGCAACGCCAAGATGGGCCAGAATGCGGTCGTTTGGTACAGGTCGAGATAGAACTTGAAGCCGGCACCGAGCGCTGGGAGATACCACGAGGGCAAGAAGTCCCACAGACCGTAGTAAATCAGGATTTGCGCACCGAGTACCAGCGCCACCAGCAGCATGGTATGAATGACGTCGCGGGCGATTTCGCCGTTTCCAGCCCGTCGCCGGAGCAGCGCGACGACCACCACGGCGATCACCAACGATATGAGCGCCTCCATCACCCGCCCGGTAATGAAGGGAACGACCAGTGCTTCTTGGTTGAACATGCTGATCGAGTAGGTAAATCGATGGATCAAGAAATAGTTTAGATTCCACAAGACGAAGTAAATCACCGCCCCGATCAACGGTGCGCGCCAGTTCCAACCCTCACGCCGCCACCACCACAAATAGAGCGCCGCGATCACGAGCACCAGCAGGATGATCGGCACTCGTTCCAGCCGCTCTCGACTCAAGCGACCTGCGCGGGAGGCGTCCCACTGCGTGTAAGCACTGTTCAGCACGTTCTGTGCTTCCGTGAGCACCTCGTCGCTGCTGCCATTGGTGAGCGCAGTCTGCGCGTGCAGTCAGAGCTTGATCATCAACGCGCCGCGAGTCGCCAATGGTCTCCATCATGGCGTTGTAGCGCTGGGCAATCTGAGTTGCCAGATCGACGGCGCGCGACGCCTTGAGTGAATCGGACATATCCAGCTCGTCGAAGAGAATGTTGCCTTGGTTGTGTGCTGGAATAGCAGTTCCTAGAAGCGTTGCTACGGTGGGGGCGATGGCGGATTGTTGCGCCTGCGGATACTGCCCCGGCTTGATTCCCTTTCCGGCGGCGACGAACGGCACCTGAAGCACAACCGGCTCCCAGCCCCCGTGACCACCGCGATCCAGATGTCCATGATCGGCGGTGACGAAGATCGCGGTATTGCCCAGATCAACCGCATCGATGATCCGCGCGACTTGGCTATCGGCATTATTCGCCGCTTGCAGATATTCAGAGCTAGCTCCGCCCCAACCATGCCCGGTGCTGTCTACGCTGAGCAGGTGGATCAGCGTCAGGTTAGGCTGAGTTTGAAGCGTCTGAAGCGCAAGATCGGTCGTGTCCTTGTCGAATTGCAGATCGGCTTCGAGGTTGGAGTACTCGTCGGGTAGTTCGTCCATGAGGTGTTCAGTATCGACGCCGGAGTCGTAAAGCTGTCCCCATGGCTTGTCGCCGATGATCGCCGTTGTTAGCCCGCTGCGTTTCGCCTCCTCGAACAGGGTATCGACCGTGATGCTGTCCGTATAGTAGTTGGTCGTGACACCGCTCTGCTCCTGCCACGCGCCCGTGCCGATCACCGTCCAACCCGGCAGCGAGAACGAAGGCTGCCCAACTTGTACGGTCCGATCTGCACCTTGCGCACGCAAGTGATTCAGCGTTGGTAGTTGCTGGGAAACGTCAAGGCGCAGCCCGTCGATGACGATCACGACGACATGATCCGCCACCGCGTCACCGCCATTGCCGAGTGGCAGCGCTCCGCGATAGGGACTATCGAACAGCGCTACGTTGGTGAAGCTTGCTTCTCCAAGTGCGGGGGCGATGAGCCTCCCCCAGATAAGCAGTAGTAAGGGGATGACCAAAATTGGCAGGTTGCGCTTTTGCTGGAAGAAAGCAGTGGCGGATTTCATGAACTGTTCTTCTCCTCAAATCAGGTGCTCGTCCATTTCACATAGCGCAAGATCAAATGACCACTAATCAGCGACCTGCGGGCGACGATGCCCAAGCACAAAATACGTCGCAAATCGATACCAGCCGGGCAGCACCCGTAGATAAGCTTTTCCAAGCAAGACGCCGTAATCCCCCTCGTTGGGCAGCCCCACCAAGTCGTATATGGCACGCATGAGAAGGTTCCACTTGGGATTTGGATCAACGTTATAGTCCAGCCCAATCAGATGACGGTAGGCGCTCAATGGCTTGCTAGAACGGGGTTCAGAGCTGGGCGCGACCCGAAAGTAACCGCCTTCGACCGGACGGCTATTTTTCATCCTGACGTTCCATTGGCTCGTTACGTCATCGTCGTCTGGACTCACAAATTGATTAAGCCCGTACCGGGCTGCTGCTTTGCGGAAAAAGACTTTTCTGAACTTGCGAGCGGGCAGTGGGAGATAACGAGCCGGTGCGCAGTTAAAGCCGTCGTAACCATAACCATTCAGATAGTTGAAATCGGGCGGTTTTGAGGCGACGAGGATTTCCTCCAAAGTTGCTCTGTTGGCTTGTGCTAAGACTTCAAATGTCCACATGAGATTGGTTGGACGACCTCCCTTCAGGACGAAGCCCCCTGATCAGGTCCGCCGCTTTCTCGGCAATCATGATGACAGGGGCGTTGGTGTTCCCGCTCACAAGTGTTGGCATAATTGAGGCGTCCACAATACGAAGCCCATTGATGCCGCGCACGCGTAGCTCGGCGTCGACCACCGCCATCGAGTCGGCTCCCAGCTTGCAAGTGCCTACCGGATGGTCAACGGTCATGCTGCTGCCGCGGATGTACTCGACAATTGCGTCATTGCTTTGGATCTCGATGCCGGGATCTACTTCAGCGCCCCGGAAGGGGGCGAAGGCAGTTGCCTGAATGAACTGGCGACAGAGCTTGAACCCGGAAACCATCGGCAGCAGATCGTCCGCCTGCGACAAATAATTCGGTTGGATGATGGGCGGAGTGGTCGGATCGCTTGATCTCAGCCCAACATAGCCCCGGCTGAGCGGCCGAAGAAAAGTGCAGCCAATGCTGAAGAAGTGTCCGGCTGGGCGCGGAAGATCGCGATTCTGGGCATAAGCAGGCACAAAGCCAATTTGGAGATCCGGAGCCGGGAGATCCGGCCGAGTGCTGACAAAAGCCCCTCCCTCCGAAATGTTGGAAGTCAGCGGTCCCTGCTTGAACAGCAAATAGCGGAGAATACTCCCGGGTTTCTCAGCGTTGACGAGGCTAACCGGCTGCGTGCAGTGGTAGGTCAGCAGGACGCCGAGATGATCCTGCAAGTTCTGACCAACGCCGGGCAAATCCTCCACAACTGGGATGCCGAGAGGAGTAAGCTGATCGGCCGGTCCGATGCCGGAGAGCATGAGCAGTTGAGGCGAAGCTATCGCCCCACAGGCGAGGATCACTTCTCGCTGGGCGATAATGTGTTGATGCACTCCGTGACGCACACAATCCACACCGACAACCCGGCTGTGATCGATGACGAGCCGGGTCGCAATTGTGTGGGTGAGAACCGTCAGATTTGGGCGCGAACCGATCGGTTTCAGATAGGCATCGGCAGTGCTGCAACGCTGCCCATTTCTCTGAGTCACCTGATGGAAGCCCACTCCGGCTTGTCGTGGCCCACTGAAGTCATCATTCTGCTCAAACCCTAGTTCGATGCCCGCCGTGACGAAGGCGCGGGTCAGTAGATTAATGTCGCGCAGAGTGGCAACGTTGAGTGGCCCGCCGACTCCGTGAAACCTTGACTCACCGCCCTCGTGGTTCTCTGCCCGCTTGAAGTAGGGCAGCACATCGAAGAAGCCCCAGCCCGGATTGCCGAGGTCTCGCCAAAGATCATAGTCGTATGGCGTGCCGCGTGTGTAGATCATTGCGTTGATGGAACTCGAGCCACCGAGGACCTTACCGCGTGGCACATAGACCTGACGGTTGTCGAGGTTAGTCTGTGCCTCAGTGGAATATGCCCAATCATACTTGGATCGATACAACCGGCTGAAAGCTGCGGGAACGTGCAGATCCCAGCGCTTGTCGGCTCCGCCAGCTTCGATAAGTAGCACAGCTACGCCGGGATCTTGGCTCAGTCGATGAGCAAGCACACAGCCAGCAGAACCTGCACCAACGATGACATAGTCATAGGTGGTCATGCTCTTTGCGCTAGCCTGATGTTGGTCTGGATCAGGTTCAGACGTGTAACGTTTCATGGGTGGTTATTGGACGCTTCTGTCCCTCATTTGTCGATTCGATCAGTGGAGTAGGTGATGTGGTGTGAATAGTCGGCTCTGAGTGCGCCTATAGCGTGCTGGAACCGCGTCGTGGTGTTCGGGGGCGGTGGAATTTTCCGTTCTTCAGGGTCGTTCCAAATGCCAGTAACCTCCTCCGGTTGATCGGAAATAGCGGGCACGGGGCTTATCTCTGACGGAGATTTCAGAGACACCAGCTCGCTGACCCGGGTACCGATCACCGCGACATTTCTGTCGCCTGAGTGTGACTGGCTAGTGTCCATGAGCGGTTCTTTGCTAAGTTGTGGCAACTAGAATAGCGCCGATTGTAACTCGATCTGCCGATATGGGGGCATCGAATCCACTCTTCCGATTTTGGGCGAGGGACAAATGCCGTCCGTTTCTGGCAACGCGACTGTGATCCATAGCGTCCGGCGGAGAAGGGGCGGTCCCAGCTTGCCGCCCCTTCGGTCGCACTAAGCTAAGTCGACAATGTGCGTAGCGGCTTCCCCTTGCTGTTGGCGCCCTGCGCTCAGAATTCGGGATCCTTGAATGCCATAGTCGCATGTGCTAAATTGGCTTGTCACAAAGGTGATTCAAGCTTTTTATCTCGCCCCTCATTTTTACAGGTCGCCGACCTTAAAATGACGCTGTTACCCCGTTCTTCTCCCCCTCTCTATGCACGCGCTTTCGCCACAGAAGAAACACTTCTGTAACAAGCTGCCTTCGCTCAATTGAACCCTACACGCTACAATTGCGGTTAAATGACAGCCGTTGTAATCACTGTGGGGTTTTATGGACGTTCGGGAATTCGTTGATCGCTGGTCACAAAGTACGCTGCACGCACAGTGACTCCAACTGTGTCAAAGCATAGGGTATTTGTATGGTTCGAAAAGCAATTTCATCCCGATCACCAGCTAATTGTGTTTGCTCGCGAGGATGATTACTTCTTCGGTGTGTTGCACAGTTATGCCCATGAGATTTGGTCACTGCGGCAGGGAACATATTTAGGCGTTGGCAACGATGCTCGCTACACGCCTACTACGACTTTCGAGTCTTTCGCACTCCCCTTCACTGCCGGGTCAAGAGAACACCGATTCGCCGTACTATCAGGCGATCAGCGTGGCGGCAAAGCAGCTTAACGAAGAACGTGAAGTGTGGCTAAACCCGCCTGATCTGGTCGCGCTTGGGGCAAGCGAGAAGCTGCTCAAGGATCGCACGCTCACGAACCTGTATAACGCGGTCGTCGCCTACCGTGAGGGCAAGCTCGCGCCAAGCAGGGCGAACCCGGCAATCGACTTCGCGCCCCGCCTTGCCGAGCTTCACGACGTGCTAGATCGCGCGGTGCTGGCGGCTTACGGCTGGGACGACCTCGCCGACGTGATCCGCACGCCCGAAGGTGACGAAGAGCTTCTGCGGCGTTTGCTGGCACTCAATCTGGAGCGAGCGGCGAGTAACCCTGAAACGTGAGCAGGCGGAGTTGGCGGTTTGGAATGAGTTCGCGTGGCTTGCGGCTCCTTCCTGCGACGCAACTACTCAGACGTAAAGGGAAAGTGCAGCAGTTCAGCCGCCTTGCGCTTGCTCTCTTCAGGACGACGGTCTGAAGTCGCGTGCGCAATTTGGCACGTCATATCCGCGCCTGATCGGAGCGCGCTGTCTTGCGCCCGCCGATCAGCGTTCGATCCATAAGCTATTTTGCCATGGATCCAGACGTAAATTCGTCCTGAGATCGCCGATTGTTACAAAAGACTTGTGGTTTGATCATCAATCCTGAGGCGATAGCCAACCCCCGCCTCAGTGATCAAGTAATGGGGTCGAGCGGGGTCCGCTTCGAGTTTGTGACGAAGCTGTGCCATGTAGACGCGGAGATAATGGGATTCCGACACGTAGCTCGGTCCCCAAACCTCGTGCAGCAGTTGATGGCGCGTGACGACTTTCCCCGCGTGCTGGATGAGCATCAGCAGCAGCTTGTATTCAATCGGCGTGAGGTGGACTTCCACATCCTTGATGAAGACCTGCCGGTGCGAAAGATCAACTCTTAGGTCACCCGTCGTGAAGATCGGATCATCACTTCCCTGCATTGCCAAGATCGCATGGCGCAGCCCGACTCGCATCCGGGCGAGCAGTTCGCCCGTGCCGAAGGGCTTGGTCAGATAGTCGTCCGCACCAGCGTCGAGCGCGGCGATCTTGTCATTTTCGCGGTCGCGGGCGGACAGCACGACAATCGGCGTAGTCGTCCATTCCCGGAGCTGGCGGGTCACCTCCAACCCATCCATATCCGGCAGCCCTAAATCAAGGATAATCAGGTCGGGATGGCGCAATCCGACCTGCTTGATCCCTTCCTGCGCCGTGCCCGCTTCGAGCAAATCGTAACCATTGCTCGTGAGGGTCGCGCGTAAAAACCGCCGCATTTGCGAGTCGTCTTCGATGACGAGGATCAAGGGCAATTTCGCCTTTCCAACGGCTGAGTTGCTACTCATCTTCCATGCTCACTTGGGGCGGTTCGCCCTCCAACGGCAAGGTAAAGTGGAACACTGCGCCACCATCCGGGCGATTGTCTGCCCAAATCTGTCCGCCGTGCGCCTCAATGATCGCCCGGCAGATCGTCAAGCCAAGCCCCACGCCGCCTGTGGCAGTGGGTCGGCTGCGATAGAACTTCTCAAAAATGCGTTCTTCCTCGCCAGCCGGAATCCCGGCGCCATGATCGGCGATTTCGACGATGATCTGCTGTGGCTCGGCGTAAGCGGACACCTCAATCGATGCGTCGTCCGGTGTGTATTTTACGGCATTTTCGAGCAGGTTAACCAACACTAGCTCGATCAGAATGCTGTCAATTGGGACGAGCGGCAGATCGTCGGGCAAATGTGTTTGCAGGGGACGATCACCAAGCGCGGCGTCCATGCGGGCGAGCGCCGAGCCGATCACCTCTTCCAATGGCTGCCACTCTTTGTCAACCCGAACGCTGCCTGATTCGAGCCGCGTCATCTCCAGCAGGTTGCCTAAAAGGCGATTCAGCCGCTCGGCTTCCTCGTAGGCGATCTGTGCGAGTTCTCGCTGCGCCGGGTCGAGCTTGGCATTGTTCTGGATTAATCCACTCGCCGCGCCGGTGATCGCCGCGAGTGGGGTGCGCAAATCGTGCGAGACCGAACTGAGCAGCGAACTGCGCAGCCGTTCGGTTTCGACCTGCACCTGCGCGCGCTCCGTCTCTTGGCTAAGCCGCGCTCGCTCGATGGCGACGGCGGACTGGTTGGCGTAAGTCTCCAAGAGGTGCATTTGATCGGGCGAGAGCAGATAGTCGGATTGAAGCAGAAAGACGCCGAGCACGCCGATCTGCCGCTGCGACGTGCTGAGCGGTAAATAGAGTCCCTGCGATCCGGGCAGAGTTTGCGTGCCGCGTCCGGCGACCTGCCGGTGATCGTAGACCCAACGGGCGACGTTGCGCTCGTGCTCGGTCAGGTACGGCTCGACCTGTTCCGTGCCATAGGTCTCCAACCTGCCATCCGTATCATACAAAAGCAGGGCGACACGGCTTTGGAATGCGTCCTCAATGTGCTTGACGGCTGTCTGCGTGAGTGTCTCGATACTGTTGGTACTGGCGAATTCCCGGCTCAAGGCGTAAAGACTAGACGTGCGCCGTTCGCGTTCGCGGGACGTCTCCGCCTGCTCCTTGATGCGGACAGTCATGCTGCTGATCGTCAACCCGACGAGCAGCAGCACCGCGAAGGTGACAATGTACTGCGTGTCATTGACGCCGAAGGTCAGATGTGGTGGCACGAAGAACACGTCGAAAGCGATGACGCTGATTATGGAGACGAGGATCGAGGGTCCCCGCCCGTAGCGTGTGGCGACGATCACGATGCCGACGAGAAAGACCATGACGACGTTAGCTGGCGCAAAGTAGGGGAACATCAGGAACGCCAGCAGCGCACAGGCGGCGACGATCAGTATTGACCACAGATAGGGCTGCAGTTGATGTGGTCGCCGCCAAATATGCTGTGCCGGTGGATGGGGCGTTGCCCCTTCACCGTTGATGACGTAGACGTCGATGTCGCCGCTGCTGCGCACAAGGCTATTGAGCATTGAGCCGTAAACGAGATCGCGCCACACGGGATGGACCGGCTTGCCGACGATCACTTTGGTGACGTTGCGCCTCCGGGCAAAGGTCAGGATCTCTTCGGCGACGTTGTGCCCGTTGATCGTCGCCGTTTCCGAACCCAACTGCTCGGCAAGCTGAAGCGTCATAATAACGCGGCTGCGCGCCTCGTCCGAGAGCTTGGCAGCACGCGGCGTCTCGACGTAGACGGTGATCCATTCGGCGTGCAGCCCCGCCGCTAGTCGCTTGGCGGCGCGCACGAGCCGGGCTGCCATCGGGCTAGGGCTGATGCAGACCAGAATCCGTTCCCCGGCGGGCCAAACAGGTTCGACCGACTTATCTTGCCGGTAGATTTGCATTTCGCTGTCGACCCGCTCGGCGGTGCGGCGCAGCGCCAGTTCGCGCAGTGCCATCAAGTTGCCGCGCCGGAAGAAATTCCGCAGCGCTTGTTCGGCTTGCGCTGGCGCGTAGACCTTGCCCTCACGCAGGCGCTGGAGCAATTCGTCGGGCGAAAGATCGATCAACTCGATCTCGTCCGCGCCTTCGAGGACAGCGTCGGGCAATGTCTCACGGACAATAATGCCGGTGATCTGGGCGACCACGTCGTTCAGGCTTTCGAGATGCTGGACATTGACGGTCGTGTAGACGTTGATGCCCGCTTCGATCAGTTCGAGCACATCCTGCCAGCGCCTGGTGTGGCGCAGTCCCTCGGCATTGGTGTGCGCCAGTTCGTCGACGAGGATCAGCGTTGGATGCCGTTTGAGCGCCGCATCGAGATCAAAATCCCGAAGCTGCGTGCCGCGAAATTCCACCAGCAGCGGCGGAACGATTTCGAGTCCATCGAGCAGGGCGGCTGTTTCCGGGCGGCTGTGCGGCTCGATATAGCCGACAGCGACATCAATGCCCTCGGCAAGCCGATCATGCGCCGCCTGAAGCATACTGTAGGTTTTGCCGACGCCCGCCGCTGCGCCGAGAAAGATCTTCAGCCGCCCCCGTTGACGGCGCTGATTTTCCTGCTGAACACGGGCGAGCAGTTCGTCGGGATCGGGTCGTTTGTCGTCCATCGCGCCGTTCATTCTCATTGTCCACGCTTCATTATGGCAGCAAAAGACTGGTAGAAGCACTATCGACTTCCACCAGTCGAGCAAAAGCCGAGCAAAGCTGGCTCAACGATCCTTCGGCAGCGGGAACGCCTGATCGAGCGCGAGGTTTAGTTCCAGCACGTTGACGCGCGGTTCGCCCAAGAAGCCGAGCCAGCGCCCTTCAGTGTGCTGATCGACCAGCGTCTGAAGCGTCGCTACGTCCGTCCCACGCAACGCTGCGACCCGCGCGACCTGATACTTTGCCGCTGCCGGGCTGATCTGCGGATCAAGCCCGCTGGCGGACGACGTGACCAGATCAACCGGGATCGGTGCGCCGTCGTCTACGCCAGCAGCAGTTTCGGCGGCGCGCAGCGCGTCGATCCGCGCTTGCACAGTACCGTCCGCACCGATCAGCGCCGGGTTGAGCGGTCCGAGATTCGAGCCAGACGAAGCCGCCGCGTTGTAGGGCAGGGGCGACGTCGCCGAGAGCCGTCCCCAGAAGTACGCCGGATCGGCGAACTGCTGCCCGATCAACTCCGAACCGATTACCGTGCCGTTGGCGTCGGTGATCAGGCTGCCATTGGCTTGACGCGGAAAAATCACCTGTGCGATGCCCGTGATTACCGCCGGGTACACCAGTCCCAACAAGATGGTGAAAATAATCAGGGCAACCATCGCTGGACGGATGACCTGCCCCCAGTCGATTTTCATGCGCGTGTTCATGTTTAGTCCTTTAATCAAGTCAGGTGCAGCGCGACGAGGATCAGATCGATGATCTTGATGCCGATGAACGGCGTGATCAGCCCGCCCAAGCCGTAGATCAAGAGGTTGTTGCGCAGCAGGGTCGATGCGCCGACCGGGCGATAGGGCACGCCGCGCAGCGCCAGCGGGATCAGGAAGATGATGATGACCGCGTTGAAGATCACCGCCGAGAGGATCGCGCTGGTCGGCGTTGCCAAGCCCATGATGTTGAGCGCCGCGAGCTGCGGGTACGTGCCTGCGAACGCCGCCGGGATGATGGCGAAATACTTCGACACGTCGTTGGCGATGCTGAACGTCGTCAGCGAGCCGCGCGTCATCAGAAGCTGCTTGCCGATCTCGACGATCTCGATCAGCTTGGTCGGGTTCGAGTCGAGATCGACCATGTTGCCCGCCTCTTTTGCCGCCTGTGTGCCCGTGTTCATGGCGACGGCGACGTCGGCTTGCGCGAGGGCAGGGGCGTCGTTGGTGCCGTCGCCGGTCATGGCGACCAGCCGACCACCTTCCTGATGCTCGCGGATCAGCTTAAGCTTAGCTTCGGGCGTCGCTTCGGCGAGGAAGTCATCGACGCCCGCTTCGGCGGCAATCGCGGCGGCGGTCAGCGGATTATCGCCCGTGATCATGACCGTCTTGATCCCCATCTGCCGCAGTTCGGCGAAGCGCTCCTTCATGCCGCCTTTCACGATGTCCTTGAGCTGGATCACGCCCAGAACCCGGCAGCCTTCGACCACCACCAGCGGCGTCGCACCCACACGGGCGACTTCCTCGACCACCCGTTGCACTTCCGGCGGGAACTGCCCGCCCTGATCGGCGACGTAGCGCTTGACCGCATCCGCCGCGCCCTTGCGAATGCAGCGTCCATCCACGTCGACGCCGCTCATGCGCGTCTGCGCCGTGAACGGGATGAATGCTGCCGCTTGTAAATCGCGCCCACGCAGATTGAATTTGTCTTTCGCCAGAACGACGATGCTGCGACCCTCCGGCGTCTCGTCCGCCAGCGAGGAAATCTGCGCGGCGTCGGCAAGCTGATCGATGGACACACCCGGCGCGGGGATGAAGTCGGTCGCTTGGCGGTTGCCCAGCGTGATCGTCCCGGTCTTGTCGAGCAGCAACACGTCCACGTCGCCCGCCGCCTCGACCGCGCGCCCGGAGACGGCGATCACATTCGCCTGAATCATGCGATCCATCCCCGCGATGCCGATGGCGGAGAGCAGCCCGCCGATGGTCGTCGGGATCAGGCAGACGAGCAGGGCGACCAGCACCGTGACCGTGATCACCTCGCCCTGTCCGGTCGCGCTGACGGCGTAGAGCGAGTAGGGCAGCAGCGTGACCGTCGCCAGCAAGAAGACGATGGTCAGCGCCGCCAGCAGGATGTTGAGCGCGATCTCGTTGGGCGTCTTCTGTCGCTTCGCCCCTTCGACCATGCCGATCATCCGGTCGAGAAAAGCTTCGCCGGGGTTGGCGCTGATGCGCACGACCAGCCAGTCCGATAGCACGCGCGTGCCGCCGGTGACACTGCTGCGATCCCCGCCGCTTTCGCGGATCACCGGGGCACTTTCGCCGGTGATCGCGCTCTCGTCCACTGAGGCGACGCCTTCGATCACGTCGCCGTCGCCGGGGACGGTGTCGCCCGCCTCGACTAGCACCACGTCGCCTTCGCGCAGCGTGCTCGCCGAGACTTCGGTGACGTGACCGTCACGCGCGGGGCTGCTCAGTTGCTTGGCGCTGACATCCCGGCGCGCTTTGCGCAGCGCGTTGGCTTGCGCCTTGCCGCGCCCTTCCGCCATCGCTTCGGCGAAATTGGCGAAGATCACCGTGAACCACAGCCACACCGCGATGGCGAGGATGAAGCCCGCACGATCCGGCGGGAACTCGCCTTGATCGGTCAGCGCGGCTGGCAAGTAGAGCAGCGTCGTGAACGCCGCGCCGACTTCGACGATCAACATCACCGGATTGCGAATCTGGTTGCGCGGGTCGAGCTTGCGCAGCGCCTCGATCACCGCCCGCCCCATGATGTCGCGGTCGAACAGCGGGCGCGCGGCTGGTTTCGTTTCAAGGGTCATGATTTCCTCTTTATTCGGTATGTGGATTTCCGTAGGGGCACGATGTATCGTGCCCCTACTCGATCAGGTTAGCGATTGAGCATCATCAAATGCTCGGCAATCGGACCGAGCGCCAGCGCCGGAAAGAACGTCAGCGCGCCGACGACGATCACGATGCCGATCAGCAGGACGACGAACAACGGCGTATGCGTCGGCAGCGTGCCTTCGCCCGCCGGGACGAGCTTCTTACGCGCCAGCGATCCGGCGATTGCCAGCACCGGCAGCGCCACCCAGTAGCGGGCGAACAGCATAGCGATGCCCAGTGCCGTGTTGTAGAAGGGCGTATTCGCGCCCAGCCCGGCAAAAGCGCTGCCGTTGTTGTTGCCCGCCGACGAGAAGGCGTAGAGCACTTCGCTGAAGCCGTGCGCGGCGGGCTGCGCGTTGAAAATCGATGCGAGTCCGTCCGAGGTGACGACCGCGACCGCCGTCCCGACCAGCACCGTCACCGCTGGGACGAGGATGGCGATTGACGCCATTTTCATCTCGTATGCCTCGATCTTCTTGCCGAGGTATTCGGGTGTGCGCCCGACCATCAACCCGGCGACGAACACAGCGACGATAGCGAACATCAACATGCCGTACAGCCCTGAGCCGACGCCGCCGTAGATCACCTCGCCCAACTGGATCAGCCACATCGGGATCAAGCCACCGAGCGGGGTGTACGAGTCGTGCATCGAATTGACCGAACCGTTGGATGCGGCGGTTGTCGCCGTCGCCCACAGCGCCGAGTTGACGATGCCGAAGCGCGTCTCTTTGCCCTCCATGTTGCCGCCCGCCTGTAAATCGCTGGCGGATTGATCGACGCGCTGCCGGAAAGTTCGGATTGCCGCCCTGTTCGGCGTAAACGGTCACGCCAAGCAGCGCCACGAAGATGATCGTCATTACCGCCAGCACCGCCCAGCCCTGCCGCGTGTCGCCGACCATTTTGCCGAAGGTGTAAGCAGAGCGCTGCCGGGATCAGCAGGATCGCCAGCATTTCGACGAAGTTCGACAGCGGTGTCGGATTCTCGAACGGGTGCGCCGAGTTGACGTTGAAGAAGCCGCCGCCGTTCGTGCCCAACTGCTTGATGGCGATCTGCGACGCCGCCGGACCGACCGCGATCGTCTGCTCAGTGATGGCGTTGCCGTCGGCATCGCTTGCACCGGTTCGACCAACTGCGCCGTCCGCGTGAGTCGTCAAACGTCTGCACAACGCCCTGCGAGACCAGTACGACCGCGCCAACGACCGCCAGCGGCAGCAGGATGTAGAGGATCGAGCGCGTGAGATCGACCCAGAAGTTGCCGATCACCTGCGTCGTGCGCCGCGCCAGCCCGCGAATCAGGGCGATCAGGATCGCCATGCCGGTCGCCGCCGAGACGAAGTTCTGCACCGTCAGACCGACCATCTGGGTGAGATAACTCATGGTCGTCTCGCCACCGTAGCCCTGCCAGTTGGTATTGCTGGCGAAGCTGATCGCCGTGTTGAACGCCGAATCAGGCGACACCGCACCTAAACTCATGGGATTGAGCGGCAGCGATCCTTGAACACGCTGTAAGGCGTAGACCAGCAGCAGTCCGAAGGCGTTGAATGCCAGCATTGACAGCGCGTAGGTCTTCCAGTTCATTTCGCGGTCTTCGCGCGTGCCGATCAGCCGGTAGAACCGTCGCTCGACGGGGGCGAAAACGCGATTGACGACCGAGCGCCCCTCGTAAACCGCCGCCATGTACGATCCGAGCGGCTTCGCCAGCAGAATCAGCACCACCATGTAAAAGACGAGCTGCAAAATTCCGTTCGATGTTGGCATCATGAGAACAGCTCCGGCTTGAGCAGCGCCACGACCAAATAAATCAACAGCAGCAGCGCCAGAATGCCTGCAATCACATACAACCAATTCATGTCAGCCTCCCGACAGTCGATCTGCGAGTTCAATCAACCCCCACGAGAGGGCGAAAAACAGAATCACGAGCACGATGAACAGGATGTCCATCTGCAACCTCCTTGTCATGCGACCTGACAGTTGTAGCAGGCGCACCCGTAAAAAGTCTGCAAGTTTGCGGGGTAAAGTGGTCAAAAATCTGTTAAGACGAGCGGGACGAGAGATGAGGGGGCGCTAGTCTTAACTCATTTCATGCGCTGGTTGGTCGATCGTTGGTGCCACAGGAAGGCTTGCTGTCGTCTCGACAAGCTGGCGCTGCTGCTTCGAGAAGCGACGTTTGAGCAGCCACTCTTGCCAGCGACACCACGCTGGGATCAGGGTAGACGGAAGTTTGGCGAAGATGACGCTTGCATCAAGCTGCTCGGCAGCATCTCCGAGCGCATCGGCGAAATCCATATATTGGCAGCCCACCAGTCGGCAGTCCAAGCCGTAGTCGAATACCGTTTCTTGATAGTCTTCCAGATCGACCCTCGCCGAGTTGCTGAAGTCCATGTTGCCCCATTCTGTACCCAGCCAGCCGGGGTGCTGCACCGGAATCATGCTGACCAGCGCGATCACCGATGGCGAGCGACGCGCCAACCGGCAGGCGCAGTGAACCGCGTCCAGCGTCCATGCGTGGTCGGCGATTTGAACCATAATCGTAGGTTTTTCAGCCATGTTGTGTTCCTGTCTTTAGTTGGGCACTGCTGCGAGTTCAATATCGGCAAAGCGATAGCCGATGCCCGGCTCATTGAAAATGAAGCGCGGTTTGCGTGTAATCGAGATGTCGTCCTCTAGTTTCTTGCGTAACGTGTTGATGTGGACGCGGACGTTGTGATCCGTCTTGGTATCGGCACGCAGTCCCCACACCTCGCTCAGCAGCATACCGAAGGTCAGCACTTTGCCGGGATTGGTGATCAAGAGCCGCAGCAGGTCGTACTCTTTCGGCGTGAGGTGGACCTCATCGCCGTGCAGCATGACCCGCCGGTTGACTAGATCGACCGCCAAGTCGTGGATGTGGACTTCACCGTTGGGAGCAGCCGCCTCCGTTGCCGCGCTGCGGCGCAAAACGGCGCGCATTCGGGCGTCGAGTTCCTCCATGTCGAACGGTTTGGTGATGTAGTCGTCTGCGCCCGCATTCAGCGCCGCGAGCCGGATTGGCTTCTCATCGCGCACCGTCAGCATGATGATCGGCGTCTTGCTCCACTCGCGGAGCTTCTGACAGACTTCCAGCCCATGCGGCGCGACGCCGAGGTTCACGTCGAGGACGATAATGTCAGGTGAGGATTGTGCGGCGCTGGTCAATGCCTCTTGCCCATTCGTCGCTACATCGACGCGGTAGCCGTACCCTGTCAAGCCGCGCTCAAGCAGCTTACGAATCGCAGGTTCGTCGTCAACGACCAGCACCTTCACTCGGATCATGATGTTGTTCGGATGCCTTTAACGTCTACACTTTCCCGATTTGCACGAAAAGTGTAGTCCAGTCACCCGTCAAAATGGGGTCATGATGATCGCGAGAGCGGTCAAAAAACTGTAAAGACGCTGAATTGCGAGGACGTGATCGACCAGCCGCGAAGCTCAACATCGATATGGATTCGAAGAATCGGCAGGATTTTCAGCGACGTACTTGAGTGCATTGGTCAGTGGAGGGGTTACATGCCTCCCAATCTTGATGATTTTTTGACGCTCTTGAACCCAATACTGACCTAATTTTGACTGCTTCTCCTAAAGCGCCGCCTAGAATAGGTGCGTACCAGATCAGGAGAAAGCTATGACTGTCCGTGATGTCCGCGAACACTTCGCCGAAACTCTACTCGGCAAGCGCCTGCGCTCTGCCGATATAGCCCACCAAACCGCACCGAACTTCATCGCCCTCGCCGTGCTTGCCAGTGATGCGCTCTCTTCGGTCGCCTATGCGACCGAGGAATTGTTAATCATCCTGAACACGGCGGCGATTGGCAGCTTCACGCTGTTTGGCTTCCGGGGAGAAGCGATCTCCATCCCGATCGCCATCGCTATTTCGTTGCTGATCGCCATTGTGACGATTTCGTACCGCCAGACGATCTTCTCCAATCCGGCGGGCGGAGGCGGCTATCGGGTCGCTAAAGAGAACTTGGGCGAAGAACTCGCGCAGGTCACAGGGGCTGCGCTGCTGACCGATTACATTTTGACGGTCGCGGTGAGTATCGCGGCGGGCGTCGCCAATGTGATCAGCGTGTTTCCCGGTTTAGCGCCCTTGCGCGTCGAAGTCACCGTCGGCGTAATCGCCATCATGACGTTGATCAACTTGCGAGGCGTCAAGGAGAGTGCTCGCCTTTTCTCGATTCCGACCTACTTCTTCCTGATCACGATGGGCGGAACACTGATTGTTGGGTTCATCAAGCTGCTAACCGGCAGCTTGGAGCCGGTCACAGGCGTGGTGGCGATTCAGAATGACGTCCTCGCACCGGTCACGCTGCTGTTGATCTTGAGGGCATTCTCGTCTGGATGCGCGGCGGTGACGGGCGTAGAAGCGATCTCCAACGACACGCAGTTGTTCCGCCAGCCGAGAGCCAACAATGCCGCCAAAACACTGGTGGTCATGTGCGCGATCCTGATCACGTTTTTCATGAGCATTACGCTTCTAGCGAACGCGATTCAAGCTGTCCCTTCTGACAGCGAAACCGTCATCAGCCAGATGGCGCGTTCCATTTACGGCAGTGAAGGACTGGGTTACGTCGCGTACGTGCTGACGATTGCGGGCGCGTTTGCGGTGTTGTTCATGGCAGCGAATACGCCGTTCAACGACTTCCCGCAGCTTGCCTCGCTCGCTAGCGGTGACGGTTTCTTGCCGCGCCAGTTGACCTATCGCGGTCGCCGTCTGGTCTTCACGTGGGGGGTGCTTACCCTCTCGGTGAGCGCGATTATCCTCGTCATGGTGACGGGTGCGCTCGTGACCAACCTGATTCCGCTCTACGCGATTGGCGTCTTCATGGCATTCACGATCAGCCAAGCCGGGATGACGCGGCGGTTCTGGCGTTCAGGTAAGCTCAAGCCGGGCGAATTCACCTACGGACTTGAAACCAAGATCTTCTATGATCCACGCTGGCGGCTGAAACTGGCAATATCGGCGTTCGGCGCCTTGGTCACTTTTACCGTGATGATCGTGTTCATCATTACCAAGTTCACGAGTGGGGCATGGTTCATCGTCCTGCTCATCCCGTCGCTGGTGTGGCTGTTTTTCCAGATTCACAAGCACTACAAGGAGACCGCCGCTCGGCTTCATTTGGACGTGACACCGGTCTTCGAGCAGAAACCGGTTGTTTTTGACCCGAAGATCGACAAGGAGCTGGCGATCTATTTTTGTGATGCATGGTCAGAGTTGGCGGTCAGTGTGGTCGGCACGATTCTCAAGCGTGGCTGGCCCATGAAAATCATCCACGTTGACGTGAATGACAAGCGCGCGAATACGTTTAGGCGCCACAGCGAAGAGATCGCCCAACTCAACGGCTGGGACGAAGGGACTATCGAAGTCTTTCACGATGAATACCGCGACCTCTATAACAGCGTCGCTACCATCATGAGGGATTACCGTACTAGCTTTCCAGACGTTCATCTTGAGGTTTACATCGGTGCACTGCGGACGCATTTCCCATATAATCTACTGCACATGCAAACCGACCGCTTTTTGCGTGATGCCTTGATGGAAGCGCCCGACGTTGCGCTGAGTATCAAGCAGGTCGACTTGGACAGCCTACCGCTGCCCCCCGGATTCAAGGTCACTTTCGAGCACGTCACTGATCACGAGATCGAAGAAGAAGTGGAACCTCAGCGCGCCTAACTGAGTCTCGGCGGTCCTGTGTGCGTGACGGATGTTTTCCGCTTTCGTCTCACGGCGCGGGGCTGCCGATTCTCGGTAGATTACTCGAGCCGGGGTCGCTTCGTAGTATAATTAACGCTCGTATCTTCACCCCCTTTCCATCCGTAAAGCGAATCCAATGACTCAAACCATCGCTCTGACCAAGGGCTATTTTGCCTTGGTCGATGACGCTATTATCGGACGCCTCGCGAGAATCTGCACTTTGCGACGCGCAGTCAAAATCAGGCGAACAAAGGGCGGCAGGTCAACAATACCAGCGGCTACAAAGGAGTCGGTTTCCGCGCCGGGAAATGGGAGGCGCGCATCCGAGTCGCTGGTGGTCGTCTTCATCTGGGACGTTTCGACGATCCGGTGACCGCCGCGCTGGTCTATGAACGCGGCTTCCCGCCTGTTCAACGTTGATTTCGCTGGGGTCAACTTTCCCGAGCGCCCAACAAGTCCCGACATTGACGACCTACTGAACCGACTTCCTAGGAAGAAAACTGTTCCGGCAACTAATGAACCGTCGAAATACCGAAGTGTGGCATGGGCATCCGGGCGCTGGCGAGCACGTATCTGTGTTGCCGGTACGCGACTCGATCTCGGCTGTTTCGACGAGGAAGCGACCGCTGCCCGGGCCTATGATGCCGCCGCACTGCGATTGGGCGCAGCCGCCCGGCTCAACTTCCCGATCCCGGATGAAGAACTCCAACCTGATTGAGGTTCCAGGCGGGCGGACTACGAGCAGTTTCGCAGCCGACCGGCGGCTGACGCTGCCCTCGAGGCGCTCCGGTCGGTGTGTCTCCGGTTTGAGAGTCAAGGTTACGTCGTGGCTGAGGATCTGTGAGCTGGGGCACAGGCAGCCCGTAGAGGGCTCTTAGCCTGCTGAAAATCGAGGCGGTGGTGCCTGTCTGGATTAGATACAGAGGATCTGTAGAAGTGAGATGAAATTGCCGATTCTCTTTATCAGCGACACTAAACCCCGTTATCCACTTTTAGCTCGAATCAGATGGCAATGTGTATCACTTTTGTCAACTGAATTAGCCGATGCTCTGTCGGCAGCCGACGTCTATCAGGCGAGACTATCGCTTTACACTCGTCGCCGGTTGTGAACTGCTGAGTATCACTGTTGGATACTCCTGCTCAGTTGACGATGAGCTGCCGCTGGCATCAAGATCTTTAGCGTTTCCGGGCGATGATATGGAAGGCGTGCCAGTGCTTCGGTCCGGTCGATGAGCGTCCGTCTTCGTCTTCTTCACGAAAGTACTCCAGCTCGAATTCAGCCAGAAGCCGCTGTACCTGCTCTGAGGTCAGGAAGGTCATGCTCTCTGTACTTGCCCATGTGTCGTTCACACCGTAGAGCTGGCCGGCGAAGCGGCCGCCGCCGCGCAGGCTGCTGGTGATCTTTCTCCAGAGTCCGTCAAAGTGATCCGGATGACAGAAGGGGATGCTATAGCCGGCGTAAATCAGATCGGCGGGTGGCAGCTCGACCGCCTCGAAGGTCGCTGCTTGAGTTGTCAGGCGGGCATGTGCTTCCGTCGGGATCTTCTCCGTCAGATACTGGAAGGCGGCGAGTTCACTGTCGACGGCGAGGACGTTCCAGCCCTGCGCGAGCAGATAGGCAGATTCGGTGCCATCGCCGCTGCCGAGGTCTATCGCCACTCTACGCTCGGCATGAACCTCAGAGCTGTAGCGCTGTACGACATCGAGCAGGAGTTGGCGCGGGGCGCGGCCGCTGACCCGCTGATAATAGTCTTCCCACTGCACATCATCCAGTTCGGTCAGACACGGCTACTCCAATCCCAGTGTTCTTCAAGTGCTGAGTCCGACAAGTATACGAGATGGGAGGCTCGGATCCTACCGTGGCGAGCGTGAACTCGAGGCGCCGCCGCTCTGGTCATCTGCACTTGCTTATATGGAAGCTGTCTCTACCCGTCTGGAAGATACTGGGTTCAAGGCGGCGCTTGGCAAGCCCTAAAGTTCCTAGGAAGTTTTTGCAAGACCATAGAAATTTCCAGACTGGCCGACTGCATATGTCCCGATAGATAGTCAGATCCGACGTAGATTGAGTACCAATTATGGAGTACAAATGTTATTGGTCGTGGAGGTATGGAGGATATGGAGGCATGTTTCTATAGACGAGATTTTGCCTAGAAATAGAAGACTAGGGTTTGAACACGTAGTTGACATGAAATCTATTGAAAATCGAGGGTATGGATTAATCCTCCATACCCTCCATTGCTCCATGCGCTTAGGTGGAACAAGGTTGCCGACTAACTCAGTTGCTGGGCGGATTCCGTAATGGTGACACCCACCAGATAGTTCGCGTCGCTACGTTTGAGCTTGGTGAGTCCGAGCCGCTCCCAGTTGATTTGCCTACTCGCCACCGGGCGGATACCGTTATTCTGACACCACTTCGAATAGGCGCCGTACAAGACTGATGACTTCGTCAGAGCGTCTGGATCGAGTCGACACCATTCTGCATCGTTCAGGAACTCAGCTTCGGTGTCGTTCATGCTCTTGTACTGGGCGATGACGGCACTCGACACCTGGGGCATCGTAAATCGATTTTGGTTGCCCAAACGTTGGCGTCCGACCAAGCTCCAATTGAAGATGCCAGGCAGTTCCAACGCGATCTTATCATCCAGCGAATAGTCGATCTGGCTTTCCGCTACCTGATTTGTGAATGGAATCGCGATAATGCGTCGGTAGACTGCGTCAGAGCGGTCTTGGTTGGCTGGCATTTCATTCATCGACCACCAGAGAGTCGCTTCAGGCGTGAACACGAACGGTTTGTCGTAGATCTGCCGAACGGGAATGGGCTCACAACTCACCAGTCGCTTAAACATGCTGTCGTTCAAGATACTCCTGCTTGAAGCTTATGTGCACACGAGGATACGTGCGCCAGGTACATCTGCCAGACAATACAATTCTGACTTAAGAGCACTCAAATCCACAGTGAGGGCCGCCGTACCAAACAGCTTCTGAAGCGAGTTTAGGAATGTAGACTTTCCAGTCCGCGATGGTCCGTACACCCAGAATGACACCTGTCGATTGATATCGGCAGCAAGGCTATAACCGACCGCTTCTTGAACCAGATTGCACAGCTCCGAAGTTTGCTCTTCGCTTTCTTGCCTCGCGCTACTGGTCAGAAAGCTCTCGAATACTGGGCAAGTCGCTTCCGGATCGAAGTCAAATTCTAGGCGCTTGGTGAGATAGCGCAACGGGTCGTGCGGCTTCAGACAGTTCTCACGTAGGTCGTAGAGCCCATTGCGCAAATTGATGACGCCTTCACCGCAATTCACGTTATCATCGTCGACAAAGAGCTGGGCACAGAGATAGTCCGCAACGGATTTCACCTTTGCGCTTGAAGGGCGAACTCCTGCTCCTTTGTTCGCTACCAGCCCATCCCAAATAGGCTTACTGATGTTCTTTGCCGGCAGCCAATAGCCTTGGTCGTATTGGTGCCAGCGGCCTAGAAAGAACGCGTATTTGCCGTCCCATTCGACGATGAGGGCATCTCCGATTTCGTCGTCCGTCGGTGGCTCGCCGCTGACGGCAGCAGCATTCACAAAGCTCTGGGCAGGCGTTTCGTTCTCAAGACTGCTGAAAAAATCCGCAAAGAGGGCTTCCTCGAGCTCGTCTTCAGCTAAAGTCTCAGTTTCGCCGCAGTCGATCGTATCGCGATTTCCCAGTTCGCCATCTACAGCGTTTTGCGTACTGATCGGTGTACTCCGGTCGAATGTAGGATTAGCGCTGCCACCGCGGTGCGTTTGCTTCCGTTCCTGATACCACACCATGAAGGGCCGCGCCCCCACCCATTGGGCAACTTGGCCCCAAGGATCAGGCTCTTCCTGAATATGACAGCTGCACTGGGGGATGCCGTCGTTCTTTGAGCGATCGTAGGAGATCGAAAATGACGGATTCGCATCTGTGTGGTTCGGATCGGGACACCGGCGAATTTCGCGACGTCCTTGACGGTTAATCACTGGCGCTCGCTGATTCAATGCGGGCATGACTTCGTCCTTAATCCACTGTGAAGTCTCAGAAAACCAGTCAACTGGAGTGGACGATAGGCGCGACATAGATTGGCGAGCCAGCGCCGACTTTTGAGGCGCCACATCAACGGTATCTTCAAGCGGAGGGCAAGCTGTACTAGCCGCCTGGTGAACCATGATAGCGGACAGATCTGCCTGCAAGTTCTCTACTTCAGCCACAAACTCGGCTGTATCGAAGTTGTGCCACTTCCATAGATCGTTGATATCGCCCTTGTCGCCGAGGTATTCCGGAAGCTCGATCGCCGTGTACTCGATCGGCTGCCCGCACAGCATTCGCCCAACCTTCTCGGCAGAGCGGCGGCCAGTTTCATCGCGGTCAGTGAAGTAAACAACCCTAGACACGCCCCAGCGTTGAAGGTCAACAGCGAGCGACGATGGAACACTGCTCTCGCCAGAGAGCCAGCAGACGACGTTCTGGATACCCGCTTCGTACATCGTCAATACGTCGATTTCGCCTGCGACCATATAGATTAGCCCGTTCTGTTCCCGTACCGTTTGAACCGTATCCGGAAGCAAGTAGTACAGAGGGGCTCGATCATCTTTGCCGCCAATCCAGCTGTACTTTGGATCGCCGTGACTGTCGTAGTTCTTCCAACGATATTGCGGTTTGCGCCTTCGCGCGATTGAACACGCTACCGTCTTCGTTGAAGAGTGGATATTTCCATCCGACTATGGTGAAGTTGCAGTTGCCAGTTACCCAGCCTGCTGCTTCCGCGCAGACCGATAAATACCCCGGGCTTCAAGTAGCGCTTTTCCTTTGCGCTGATGTTGTGAGGCCTTGCTAATCAGTGTTCCTTGGCAACTTCCATTGCATTTTCTGTCATCGGTTGAGCTGTCCAAGAGGGATTGTCCGCGATCACCGTTTGTGTTATTATGTGGCTAACAAAATCAAAGGTCTGCCACTCAACGGTGGATCGGAATTCACTCTTGGAATTGCCCATGGTGCCTGCCAGCATAGTCATGGGCTTTTCTTTTCCTCGGCTGTCGGTCGCTGTGATTCCTAGTTTCCGAACAGCTTCGAGGTCTTCATGCGCCGCTTATGGCGCATCCGATGAGCGTCATCTACATAGAGCCGTTTCCTTCCTATCCCATCCCAGCGAACCTCCTCACCACAGCCGCAGGCACAGAGCCAGCGCTCCGAAGTAGGTACCCAGTCAGTTTGTGTCCAGTGTTTGGTGCCATTCTTTAGCCCTCTTGGGGTGTCATTGCGGCGAAAGGGGTGCCTGACGCGGCCTCTGGCGCGCTGACAGTCTTGAGCCGCTGTGCTGCGACCTTCGATTGGATGTATTGAGCCGCTACTGCGCAGCGCCAAGCGCTCGAGAAAAAGTTGAAGCGGCTGCACCGCCTTTACATTGAAGGCGAGGTTCCTGAAGCTGAGTACGAGGAGATGAGGGCTCAGTTCAAGCAGCAGCTCGATGCGTTGCCAGCCGACGTCAGCAAGCGCGCGTTTGACATGCAGCAAGCAGGGGAGCTGCTGGAAAGTGTTGGTACTGTTTGGGATAAGGCGACGCCGGAAGAACGACAGCAGATCGCGCAGATGACTTTAACGAAGATTTATATTTCAGGCGGGGAAATTAAAGCAATCGAGCCCACTGAAGTCATGTGGGCTCTGCTTGAAACTGTGATACCTAGTGCGGGGAGGACAGGATTCGAACCTGCGGTACGAGCATGACCCCGTACAACCGCTTAGCAGGCGGCCCCGATCGTCCACTCTGGCACCTCCCCAATTGCGAGTGCCTTGACCGAGCGGAGGGAGTGGGATTCGAACCCACGGTACCCGGTAGGGCACAGTGGTTTTCAAGACCACCGCCTTAAACCACTCGGCCATCCCTCCGAAGATGGTGTCACGAATTCTAGCACATGCGTTGATGCTCGGTCAATGCCGGAAATTCGTTCCGGCGCAGTGTATAATATTCGCAGCGTCTACGCGGTGATCGATGGTTTATGGACATTTTCGCGGCTTTCCCTATCCTCTTCGGGATAACCTATATCGGCGTCACGATTTACGTTGCTAATCAACAGCTGGTGACCGATGCGTACCATGGGTTGCTGCGTGCGCTGCTCTACGTCGCGCCGGCGCTTCCATTTCTCTATAGTGTGTTGCTACTTCAGGCGGCGTACTTCAGTCTTCCCGTTGATGCTCAAGCCATTACTATCGATCCGGGGACGGCGGAACTCAACTTTGGTATCACCATCGTAATCAGCATCCTCAGTTTGCAGGTGATCGCTTCTAACAGTGTGCGTCAACTGCTGCGCCGCGTGCTCCCGGCTGACGCGACCTATGACCCGGAGTTGCCGGTACACACGGCGGCGCTTGTGCTCATGCTGCTGGTGCTCTGGATGACCATCAGTCAGTTTGTGCTGGGCGGCGGGATCAGTGGGTTGGCGCAGGAACTTGCCGCTAATCAAGTTGGTCTCGGCGACATCCTGCTCGAGCAGGTTTTGTGGATCTCCGCCTCGGTTTTAGGCGTGGGCTATCTGCTGCGCCGTTCTGGTGCGCAGACGTTGGCACGTTTGGGACTGCGCTTGCCGACGGTTCAGGATTTCAACTGGGGAATTGGTATTGGGCTGCTGTTGTTTGGCTTCGTGATTGTGCTGGGTGTGATCTGGACGCAGTCAGTCTCGCCACAGGAACTTCAGCAGCAGACCGCCGCCTCCGAGCAATTAGCGCAGTCTTTCAACTCGCTGCCGCTGGCACTGATCATCTCGATTACGGTTGCAATCGGCGAGGAGATTTTCTTTCGCGGCGCGCTGCAGCCGGTCTTTGGCATTTGGCTAACGAGCATCTACTTCGCCGCGCTGCATACCCAATATACGCTCACGCCCGCTACGCTCATGATCGTCGTGACTGCTTTGGGCTTGGGTTGGCTGCGGCGGCGTTACAGCACCAGCGCCTCGATCGTCGGGCACTTCGTCTACAACTTCGTTCAACTAGCATTAGCGATTATCGCGGGAACGTCACTGTGAAACTGCTGCTCTTGACCCTCCCGTTGTTCTTGCTGGCGAACGTCGGCGGATTCGTCCGCGACGGTGCTGCCGAGATCATCTTTCCGGCGGCGATCCGTTTCACTGTCAACTTGACCATCCCGGCGAGTGAGGTCGCCAGCGCGACGCTGACACTGACCCCTGAAGGGGGCGATCCGCTTGTGATCCCGGTCGACCTCGCCAGCGCCATCCTCAACCCTGACGCTGCGACCGCCGATCTTGCTTATTTGTGGACGATCCCGGTTGACGATTTGCCGCCCTTGTTCGGGCAAATCGAGTATTCGTGGTCGCTGACGAGCACGGATGGCAGCACCGGAACGCTCGACGATTTGCTCGTCTATGCCGATCCGCATGCAGATTGGGTTCGCACTGTCGATCCGACTGGGCGCTTTAGCCTGACCGCGCCGCGTTCGATGGAGCTTGATCCGGCGTCGCTGCGACAGGTTTATGATCTGCTGCGCCGCAATACCGGGTCGTCGCGGACTTACAATCTACTGCTTGACGACACGCCCGCTTACTGCACTCAGCGCGACGATGGCACGTCTTACGTCAGCGGCGAGCAAAGCGGCGTGATTGTCGACTGCAGCGACGGAATCGAGGCGGCGGTGTTCGCCGGCTATGACCGGTTGATTGTCCCGGCAGGGGCGGGCGCTGAAGCCTTCGCGGTCGCCACGCTGGTTGATGCGGCTTACGCCCCGCTGTGGCAGGATAAATCCGTCCCGGCGTGGTTTGTCGCCGGGTTGGAGCAGTTCTACGATCCGGCAAACAAGTACGCACTGCTGCTGCCGGTGCAGCAAGCCGCGCGTCAGCGAACGCTTTATTCGCTGCCTGCACTAGAGCCGTCCAGTTCTGATACGCTTGGGCAAGCGCAGAGCTACGCACAGGTACTCTACGTCGTCGATCAAGTCGGAGTTTCCGGCTTAATCGATCTCGCTCGCATCAATGCGAGCGACTTTGCCACCGCCTACGAGCAGGCGGTCGGGCAGCCGATCTCGGCGCTGGTTCCGGCGATCTCGCAATGGATTTTTACCCGTGCTGCCGAGGCTGCGTTCGGTGTCACTCCGTACCAGTCGCCGACCGACATCCCGACGGCAACGCGAACCTCACCGCCGACCCCATTCCCCACCATTACGCTCACGCCGTCGCCCGCGCCGACACTTACCTTTACGCCGTCGGTCACACCGCGTGGAATCCGCACCTACGTTGCTCCGCCGACGGTTACCCCATCGACGACGGCGACCGCGCTTCCGCCGACCTTGACGCCGCGACCGCCCGGCAGCCTGCCCACGCCGACGCCAATTCCCTCGGCGCTGCAGGTGGCGGTTTCACAGCCGGGCGTTCAAGCGGGGCTGGTCACATTTTTGCTCTTATTGTTAGCGCTGCTCTTGTTCTTGTACATTCGATTGGGAAATAGGCGATGATCGATCTCTATACACTGTCGTCGGACGCGCTGGCTGAACTGCTGGTGAGCTGGGGCGAACCACGTTTCCGCGCCAAGCAGGTGTGGGAATGGCTGTATGACCGGCGCGTGAGCGATTTCGACGCGATGACCAATTTGCCGAAAAAGCTGCGCGATCGGCTGGCAGCGGAGACGAGGCTTGGATCGCTGGCGCTGGAAGCCGAAGAAGTCAGCCACGACGGGACGATCAAGCGGCTCTATCGCCTGCACGACGGGCAGTTGATCGAAGCGGTACTGATGGAGTACGACGACGACCGGCGCACCGCTTGCATCTCATCGCAGGCGGGCTGCGCGATGGGCTGCGTCTTCTGTGCGACCGGACAGATGGGTTTCGCCCGCCACCTGAGCGCCGACGAAATCTTCGAGCAGGCGCTCTATTACGCCCGCGACCTCGAAGCGCGCGGCGAGCGCTTGAGCAACGTCGTGCTGATGGGTATGGGCGAGCCGTTCCACAATTACGATTCTGTGCTTGAGGCGGTGCGTCGCTTGATGCGCGATCTCGGCATCGGCGCGCGCCACATTACGGTTAGTACCGTCGGACTGGTGCCGATGATTCGCAAGTTCGCCGACGAGGGCTTGCAGGTCAAACTGGCGGTCAGTCTGCACGCCGCGACCGATGCCGAGCGAGGCGCGCTGCTGCCGGTCAACAAGCGTTATCCGCTCAGCGAACTGATCGCTGCGTGTTACGACTACGTCGAGAAAAGCGGGCGGCGCATGAGCTTCGAGTGGACGCTGATTCAGGGCGAGAACGACACGCCCGATCAAGCGCACGCGCTCGGCAAGCTGCTCAAAGGGCTTACACTGCCACGTTAATCTGATTCCGCTCAACCTGACCAGCGGCTATGATGGCGGTCCCTCCGCGTCCGAGCGCATCGATAGCTTCATTGCCGTGCTCGGCGACTACGGCATCCCGGCGACGCTGCGCATCCGGCGCGGCATCGACATCAATGCGGGCTGCGGTCAGTTGAAATCCGAAGTGCTCAAGCGCCAGCGGCGCGGCGATCTGCCCGTCGTCGAAGTGGGCAAAGATGTTGAGGATTAATCGATCACGCGTCCCTGCAGCTCCGGCGGGATCGGCAAGCCGAAGCGGTCGAGCAGGGTGGGGGCGATGTCCATCAGTTGATGCCCCTCGACGCGTCCCGCGCCTTGCTTACCCGGCTCGTTGAGGATGAACATCCCCTGTACCGCATGGTTGGCGTAGTCCGGTCCGGTATCGTTTTCGAGCGTCCAATGGCGTCCGAAGCCGACGCTGCCGACCGCGCGCCAATGTAAATCCCCGAAATAGACCAGCAAATCCGGCGCGATGTTGTTGACCTGCTGGTAAATCTCCTGCGGTTTGAAAATCTGCGTGTTGAGCGGCTGTCCATCGGGATCAGGGATGTTCGCCAGCCCCGCCGCCAGAAGATCGCGCATGACCTCGTACTGTTCCGGCGGGATGATGCCGTTCGGCTCCCGACCGGCGACGTTGAGAAAGACGCGCCCGTAGTAACCACCGCTCGCCCACGCGCGGGTATGTGCCCAGTCGATGGCGCAGTCCTCGATCCGCGTTAAGCCGGGTCCCGGCGGCGTCTTGAAGCTCAGCCAGCCGTTCTGCCACAGCCACTCGTTGATGCAGATGCCACCATCCATCCGCGAGACGCCGTGATCGCTGACGACCAGTATGGTGGTGTCATCCCCGGCGATTTCGAGCAGGTCGGCGGCGAAACTGTCCATCATTTTGTAGTAGTCGCGGACGGTGTTTTCGAACTTGTTACCCGGCGTGTAGAGCCGGTGCGCCGGATCGTGGAAGTGCCAGAAGCCATGATGTAGGCGGTCGACGCCGATGTTGACGAACATGAAGAAATCCCACGGACGGGTTTTCATCAGATGCTTGACCAGCCCGGTCTGCATCGCCGTCATGTCGAGCAAATCTTGCAGCAGGCGCTCTTTATCGTCGGTGCGGAAGTTGCTCACGTCGAACTTGTAGTTGGGGTAGCGCTGCAAAATCTCCGCTTTGAGGATGGCGGGGTAGGTGAAGCTCGCACCGCTGCCGGGAGTCAGGAAGTCGCTGACCATCGCCCCGTTGATCGGGTGAACCGGGTAAGTCTGCGGCACACCGACGAGGATCGACTGTTTGCCCGCGTCGCTTAAGTAATCCCACAAGCGCTTGACGTGGATGAAGTCGCTGTCGGCGGTGACCATGTGGTCGTAGCTGTAATCCTTGCGATTGCGGAAGCCGTAGACGCCCAGCACGCCCGGATCGCGGCTGCTCATCATGCTCGCCCAAGCGGGCACGGTGATGCAGGGCGTCGCCGATTCGAGTTCGCCCCACGTCCCACTGGCAGCGAGTTGGGAAAAAGTCGGCAGTTCGGCTTTGAATTGGTCGAAGATCAGGTGTGGGCTGGCGCAGTCTAGCCCCAGTACGAGGACGCGCCGCGCTCGTTTCCGTCGGTTGAGTAGATTGAGCATCAAGGGCTTAGCTTAAATCGCTGGCAGGCTTAAAGAGTTGAAACATAGATCAATCGTCGTGTTCGTCATCCTTGCTGTGGTGTTCGTCTTCGTCGTGATGCACGTGGTCGGTTTCCTCTGATCGGGTGCGTGGCGGTGTCGTCGCCAGTGTTTCCTGCAACCACTGTTTCTGCTCTGGCGTCAGTTTCTTGAGCGTCTTCAGGATGTCGTGTACCGTTGCCTCAGCCATCGCTGTACCTCACAAAATCCGTGATCCGAACAAACTCGCCGCCAGTTCGACGGCGACCCGCGCCGTCGCGTTGCGCTCGTCGAGGATCGGGTTGACCTCGACAATATCGAGCGAGCGCACGCGCCCATCATCTGCCAGCATTTCCAGCAGCAAATGCGCTTCGCGGTAAGTGAGTCCACCGGGGACCGGGGTGCCGACTCCCGGCGCGATCTGCGGTTCGAGCGAGTCCATATCGAAGCTGACGTGGATCGCATCGACGTTGCCGAGCGCGTTCAGCGCCGCCCGCACGACTGCCGCCATTCCATTCTCGTCGAGGTCGCGCATCGTCATCACCTTGATGCCGCTGCGCGCTAGCGCGGTCTTTTCCTCGCTATCGAGGTCGCGGATGCCGATTTGCACGATCTGTTCCGGGCGCAGCCGCGTCGTGCCAATCGTCAGCACGTCGGGACCCATGCCCATCAGCGAACTAACGACCATTCCGTGAACATTACCTGATGGCGTCGTCTCCGGTGTATTGAAATCACCGTGCGCGTCGATCCACAGGATGCCGACGCGACCGGGCTGCTCCAGCGCCGCCGAGACCGATCCCAGCGCGAGGCTGTGATCGCCGCCCAGCGTGATCACGGTTTCACCAGCGATCAGCGCCGCCTTGACCTGATCGTGTACCGCCTGACACACCCGGCTAATCGCGGTAGCGTTGTGCATTCGCGCGTCGTCGCTGACGACCTGTTCCATCACCGGCACGCTGACGTTGCCGCTGTCCATCACTTCCCAGCCGAGCTTGCTCAGGCGCTCTTGCAGCCCGGCGTAGCGCAGGGCGCTCGGTCCCATGTCGACTCCGCGCCGTCGCTGTCCTAAGTCCATCGGCACACCGATAATGCGGATCGGGTTCACCCGGCGTTCGCTCCGTTGCGGTTCATACGGCTGCCGATGCTGACCAGCAGGACGCTCAAGGCGTACAGTGTCAACAGCGGAGCCATCACGAGGAACATGTTGACCGGATCAACCGTCGGCGTGATCACCGCCGCTGCGACTGCCACGCCGACCACCGCGACCCGCCAGTTGCTGATCAGCGTGCGCGCTTGCACGAAGCCCAACAGCGAGATGACGAAGAAGACCAGCGGCGTTTCGAAGGCGACGCCCATCCAGAACAGCAGCGACGTCACGAAGCCGAGATAGCCGTCTGCTGTCCACTCGACGAAGAAGATTTGGCTCTGGAAGGTTGCCAAGAAGGAGAGGGCAGGCGGGATTAGCAGGAACCACGTAAACACGACGCCGATCAAGAACAGCCCAGTGACGGCGGGCAGCGAGATCAGCACGATCCGTCGCTCTTTGCGGGTCAAGCCGGGCAGAATGAACATCATCAGTTGATAAGTGATCAGGGGAACGGCGATGATGCCACCGATCATCAACGCGACGCGGAAGTAATTGGTCACGGTGCCGGTCGGGTCGAGCACCTGAACTTGCTTGCCATACGGTTGCAGCAGATATTCGAAGATTTGCCCCGCGAAGACTGCGCCGACGCCAGTACCGATCACTAACCCGAAGGCGGCTTTGAACAGCCGGTTACGCAGTTCTTCCAAATGTTCGAGCAGCGACATCCGCAGCTCGTTCCCATCGCCATCCACCGGGGGTTCGGGGAGACTAGTTTGTGGGGGTTGTGTCTTCGTCGCCATGATCTTCGCTTTCCGCTGATCGTGATTGTAGTGCTTGCTGTGCGCTTACGCGCTGTAGCCATACTTCATCGTCGGCAACCGCGCCGAGCACGCCATTGATAAAACTTGATGCGCCGTCTGCGCCGAACAGCTTCGCCAGTTCAACTGCTTCGTCGATCGCTACGCCGACCGGTGTCCGGGCGCGCACCGCGAACTCGAAGATCGCGATCCGCAGGATGTTCCGATCGATGACGGCGATTTGGTCGAGGGGCCATTCCGGGGCGTAAGTCCGAATTGCCTCGTCGAGCACGTCGCGGTTCTCGACCACGCCGTGCACGAGTTCTTGCACGTAGCGCGTGACCTTGCGGTTCGGCTTCTGGGTTTGCAGATGAATGGTCAGCACCTCGCCGACGGCGTGATGCGCCAAGTCGATTTCGTACAATGCCTGCAAAGCGATGCGCCGCGAAATGCTGCGCTCGTCCATAATCGGCGCTGCGTCTTCGCTTTCAGGGATTAGCTCTGGGGAATCAGTCATGGTTACTCTTACGAATGGCGAACACGTTCAAGCTGGCAGCCTCGCCAATTGACCGAAGTAGTCAGCATCGACCACAGCGCGGCAAGCTGCGTGTTTAGTTTACTCT
Organism: uncultured Chloroflexia bacterium; assembly: GCA_963727545.1. Lineage (GTDB taxonomy): Bacteria > Chloroflexota > Anaerolineae > Aggregatilineales > Phototrophicaceae > Flexifilum. The sequence goes on along the minus strand of CAVSGS010000005.1, from coordinate 480,867 downwards.
ACATTGCTGGCGTTGGGGAGGCGCGGTGTCACTTTTCCCTCTAAAAACTGCTCAGTTGCCTGCTGCCAGTGACGATCCAGCAGCCATTCGTTCAACTGAGCACAGAATTCGGCGCTCAACAGAAAGATCGAGGCGATCACGTAAGCCCAGAACAGCAGCACAATCGCCGTCGAGAGCGTGCCATAGATGAACTGGTAGTTGGCGATGTTGAGCAAATACCAGCCGAATGCCGATTTCGCCAGTTCCCACCCGACCGCGCCGAAAATCGCGGCGGGCCAGACCGCATCCCAGTGTACCCGCCGCGCCGGGACGTAGCGAAACAGCAGGGCGAAGATCATCATGTCCAAGCCGAGCGGCAGGAAGATCGACCCGATGTTGATCCACAAGCTGGGGCGTTCGAGCAGCAGCGCCGAGACCAGCCGCAGCACCGCCGAGGTCATGAACGACGTGGCTAACAGGATCACCAATACCAGCGCCATGATCACGGCGGTCAAGCGCTGCCGCCACATGCTGCGATTCGAGGGCACGTGAAAGATGAAGTCGAGCGACGTCGTGATGTTCGAGAACAGCCCCAAGCCCGACCAGACCAACCCGACGATTGCGATCAGGCTGAACGATGCGCCTTGATCGAGTGCCTGCGTCAGATTCTTCTGGAAGAAGTCGAGTAGGGAAGTCGCCGCCGGGGGCAGAAACGGTTCGATGCCTAGCCCGATCTGCTGTGTGGCGATGTCCGGTCCAACTACCGGTCCCACCACCCGGCTGATCACGACCGCCAGCAGCAGCGTCAGCGGGAAGATTGAGAACACCGCGTAATAGGCAAGTGCCGCAGCTTGGCGCATTCCGTAGCTGATGAAGTTTGAAATCGCGCGCAGCAGGTAGCTCGGCAGCGCGCGTGTCGATGCCGGATTTGTCTGCCACCAGCGGCTTAGCTGCTGCCGATGGCGCTCAAAAGCAGGACGCAGCATGACCCAACCTCATCGGCTTAACGGAGTTGCGAACTGCCTCTAGTGTAACATATTCAAGTTGCATGATAGTATTGTTCTAGGCATCATCCGCAGGAGTCATTGGCAATGAATAGTATCAACTTTCAAGACATTCTTCATTTGCTTGAACCGGGAAGTGGTCAAGCTATCATTTGGAGCTTTTTCCTTTATATCATTTTCTTCTTCGGGCTGATCACGCTGTTCACTATGCCTGATAAGAACATGATTCCGACGCTTTTGATCGCTGGCGTATTGTTGTTTGCCGTCGTCGCCAAGCTGAGCGTTGCCGCGATCGATCAGCATAAGCAGGTGATTATCGCTAAAAACGACTTCGGCATGTTCGTCATTAATGTGGGCATGTTTGTTTTCCCCTTAATCGCCATCGGCATGGCGCGGGCGCGTAAGAACAAGGCGACCATCCCCGCCATTATCACGTCCTTTGCTGGCGGGTCGTATTTCTTCCTCTATTGGCTCGTCGTGCAAGGGCACTAAGCCGAATTTGACTCGCCGGATTCATGAGCATCATCGAGCACAGGAAAGCACCGCTTCCTGTGCTTTTTTCATGGAACTCTTAACGGTTATATCCAATTTAGGCTTGCGCTTCTCCCGGCACACTTTGATAATAAATTAATCGTGCCGCAACGCAAGCTGAAATCTCATGTCTCAAACGATCCCGAAACGACGCAATAATTTTGTTCGGTTTCTTAGCTATGTCCGTCCCTATAAATGGCAGGTTGTCGCTGCCAGTCTGGGCGGCATCGTCAAGTTCAGTGTTCCGCTGCTCGTCCCGCAGATGACGCGCTATTTGCTCGACGACGTTTTCCTCAGCACCACCCTGACTACTGACGAGAAAATGCGCGCCTTGCTGACTTCACTCGGCGGGCTGATCCTGATCTTCATCTTCTTCTGGACGCCGCTGGTCTATATTCGTCACTACTACGCCGGGAAATCCGGCTACAAAACCGTCTTCGACCTGCGCCACGAGCTTTACTACCGCATTTTGCGGATGTCAGCGTCATTCTTCGACCGCAACAAATCCGGCGGCATTGTCGCCCGGCTGATCAGCGACATCGAGATCGCCCAGAATTTGGTCGGCAGCGCGCTGACCAACATCTGGATGGACTTGATCTCGCTGGTCTTGATCGCCTACTTCCTGCTCAACATCGACTTGGGCATCACGCTGGTTGCGCTGGTGACGTTCCCGTTCTACCTCTACTTCTTCCGGCGCTCGCAGGGCGCGATCAAAGTATCGAGCCATCGTGTGCAGGAGGAGATCGAGGCGCTTTCCGGGACGCTGCAAGAACGAATCGCCGGAAATCGAGTCGTTCGCGCCTTCGGGCGCGAGCAGTTCGAGGAGCAGACCTTCGACCGCGAGTCGCAAAAGCTGCTCTCGACGTCGATGTATCGCGTTTACCTGCAAAGCATCAATTTGGCGATCACCGGCGTGATCGTCAACGTCGCCCCGCTGATCGTGATGCTCTACGGCGGCTATCAGGTGATTAACGGGCATCTGACGGTTGGCGATTTGATCGCGGTGACGATGTATCTGCCGTCGCTCTACACGCCGCTTCAGCGCTTCTCCGAACTGAGCGTCGTCTTTGCCAACTCGATGGCAGCGGTCGATCGCGTCTTCGAGATCATGGATCAGAAGCCGGAAATCCGCGATGCACCGAATGCGGTGGATCTCGAAAATGTCGAAGGGCGCGTCGAGTTCGATGACGTCTGTTTCGCCTATCACAATGACGAGGACGAGCAGGGACCGGTCCTGCGTGACATCAAGTTCGTGGTCGAGCCGGGCGAGAAAGTTGCGCTGGTCGGACCCAGCGGCTCCGGCAAGAGCACGATCGTCAGCCTGATCCCGCGCTTCTACGACGCCGACGAGGGGCAGGTGATGATCGACGGCTGCGACGTGCGTGACGCCACGCTGCAATCACTGCGCCGCGCCGTCGGTGTGGTGCTGCAAACGCCGATCCTGTTTAGCGGCTCGATCTACGACAATATCCGCTACGGCAAACCGGAAGCGGAGGAAGCCGAGATCGTCGAGGCGTGTAAAGCCGCCAACGCATGGGAGTTCATCCAGCATTTCCCCAAGGGCATCTATACCGAAGTCGGTGAGGGCGGCGGCTTTCTCTCCGGCGGGCAGCGCCAGCGCTTGACCATCGCCCGCGCCTTCCTCAAAGACCCCAAGATTTTGATCCTCGACGAGGCGACGTCAGCGCTTGACTCGGAGTCGGAGCGGCTGATTCAGGCGGCGCTCGACCGTCTGATGATCGGCAGGACGGCGTTCATCATCGCTCACCGCCTCTCGACTATCGAGAACGCCGACCGCATCTTCGTGCTCGAGTACGGGCGCTTGGTCGAATCCGGCACGCACGAGGAACTCTTGCACACGCACGGGGTCTATCAACGGCTCTATTCCCAATAGTCCCCGCGCGTAGAATTCGCGCATGTGATTACTGTAAACAGACCGTCGTAGGGGCGTTATATATAACGCCCCTACCTTTCCGCTGCGGGATCGCCGTCTGCGAAGCGTCAGCTTGTCGTCAGGCAAACCCGCCCGCGCTCGTTACAATTGTTGCCATGATTAACACGCTGCAACAACCCATCTTTCGCCGGATTTACGTGATCGCGTGGCTGACGCTGATCACCGTGACCCTCTGCAATCGAGCGGGAGTCCGGTGGTCGGACCGCCCGCGCCGCCGGGACCGCCGAGCGCCTCGCGCGAGTTATTCCTCTCGACCGGGCACGTCGTCGCCTTCACCGGGTTGATGGCGCTGCTGTGGTGGGCGCTGCGACCGGCGCGCCATGCGCTCGCCGCCGCGCTGATCACCTGTCTGATTTACGGCTTGCTGACCGAGGTCGCCCAAATATTGGTGCCGGATCGGGAGTCGTCGTTCTCCGACTTGGCGATCAACTGGCTGACCAGCCTCGTCATTGCCGCGCTGATCTACTGGCGCACTCACGAAGCGGCGCGCTCGTCCTGAACGACCCATAAATCGCGCCCGTCGCTGCTGAGCGCAATCGTCCCGCCCTGATCGGTGCGGTAGACCGGCACGTCGCCCAACTGATCGAGCACGTCGAGGTCGGGGTGCGCCGCGCCGACGACCGCCACTGCTGGCTTGACGGCGGCGAGAAAATCGCTGTCGAGCGCCGTCCCGTGCGCCGGGATTTGCAGCACTGATGCCGTCAGCGGCTCGCCACGCTTGAGCAGCGCCTTTTGCCCATCCTCGCTGAGATCGGACGTCAGCAAAAACGAGACGCCGCCGTAAGTCAGGCGCAGCACCAGTGCGTTATCGTCCAGCGACTCGCCGAGCCCCGGCTGATGATCCGGATTGAGCACGGTGATGCTCACGCCGTCATCGCTGCTGAGCGTGTATCCGGCGCTGACTTGAAGCTCGGTCGTCGTTTGGGCGAGTTTCGCGTGCAGCGCGGCGAATTGGTCGCTCAGGTTGGGCTGCCCGTGATCGAGCACGACGCCGACCGCGTAGCGATCGAGTAGGGCGGGCAGCGCGTCGTACTGCGTGGCGTCCGGTTGGGTCAGGAACAGCGCCTCGATGGTGCGGTCGGTGAAGGGGAGGTGATCGCCGAGCGCGGTCAGCAGCCGCGAGGGGTAGCGCCCGCCGTCGATCAAGAACTGCGCGCCGCGCGGCGTCTCGATCAGCACGGCGTTGGCGTCGCCCACGTCGATCAGCCAGACGTGCAGCAGCCCATCCGGTCGGCTGATCAGCAGCGCGCCGATCAGCACGACCAGCCCCAACCCGGCGATCAGCGCCGCGCTGACGACCAGTCGTTCCTCGATGTTTCACCCGCAGCCGCAGCGACCAGCCCGGCTGTACCGCTTTGATCATGGCGAGTCCGATCACAAGCACAAAGCCCACAGCAATCGCAGTTCCGGAGATGAACACTTCGTAGACCGGCAGCCGCGCCAGCAGCCGCACCGTGTCAATCGTCCACGAGAGCGGGATCATGTCGAACCAGTAGACGATCTGCGCCAGTGGTGGCAGCACGAAGGCGATCAGCGTCGCCGCTCCGCCGATCAGCAGTAGGGCGGGCTGCACCGGCACGATCAGCAGGTTGACCAGCAGCACCACCGGCGAAACCTGTCCGAAATAGAGCATCGTCAGCGGCAGGGTGAAGGTCAGCGCCGCCAGCGTGACGATCAGCGGCTCGGTCAGCAGCGCGCCGAGCCAGCGCCGGAATCTCGGCAGAAACAGCCGCTCCAGCAGCCTTGTCGAAGGCTGGCGCGAACGGGTCGGCGAACAGCGCCATGCCGAGCGTGGCGAAGAAGCTCAACTGAAAGCTGACGTCCCACAGCACCAGCGGATTGAGCGCCGAGAGCACCAGCGCCGCGAACGCCAGCGACGCCGGGAGATAGGTTTGCCGCCGCAGCGCCCGCCCGACCACCAGCAAGCCGCTCATCAGCGCCGCGCGCACGACCGCCGGGTTCGCGCCGACGAATACCGTGTAGACGCCAATCACCGCGATGCTGATCAGCGCGGCGGTGGTCGGCGTAACCCGCAAGCGGCGCAGCGCCCCGACGATCACGCCGCTGAGCACCGCCATGTTGAATCCGCTGATGGCGATCACGTGCGCTGCGCCGGTCGCGGCGAAGGCGTCGCTCACCTCCGGCGCGATGCTGCGCTCGTTGCCGAGCAGAATCCCCGCCAGCAAACCGGCTTGCGGCTCCGGCAGCGCGGCGTCGATCAGCCGTTTCGCCTGCGCCTTGAGGTCGATCAGCGTCCCGATCAGGCTGTCGCCCGCCCGCGCCGTGACCTCGACCGCCGCTTCCTGCATGATGCTGTAGACGCCGCTCCGCGCCAGATAGTCGGCGTAGGAGAAGCGGTCGCTCGCGCCGGGTGTTCGCAGCAGTCCGGTCGCGCTGATGCTATCGCCGTAGTGGGCGTCGGTCAGCGGCGGCGCGTCGATCAGCACCAAGCCGTCGGTCGGCGTGGTCGATCCGATACGGGTGACGGTTGCGGCAGCGACGCGGAGCTGTACCCGGTCATCGCGGTGATCCGGCTCACCGACGACCACGCCGCTGATCGTCATGCCGCCGAGGTCGTTGTAAGTCGCCAGATCGCTCGTCACCGGCGTGATCGCCATCCGCAGCCCGCCGAGCGCGAACAACAGCAGCGCCACCGCCTCGACGCGGCGGACGCGCCAAGCGAACAGGGCGAACATCAGCGCGCAGCCGAGCCACAGCAGCGGCAGCCGTAACCCGCTGTTGGCGAGGACGATCCCGGCGCACCAGCCGAGCGCGAGGTAAACGAGGCGCATCGATCCCCCATAACGATCCGCACGAATGCCCGTAATTATACCCCGCGCACGCGGGTGCTTGATCTGAATCCCCGGTAGAATGGAAACTAGATGGATTGCACTTGGCGTCCGTGGCGACTTGGCGGTTCAAGTTCATGACTGGATGGGATTACGCGCGAAATGATCAATCTGCTGATCGTCGAGGATGGGGATAAGCTGCGCGAGGCGCTGCGGATCGGGCTGGAGAACACCGGCGCGGTCACGGTGATCGGCGCGACGGCGCGCGGCGAGGAGGCGCTCGATCTGGCGCTTGACGGCGCGCCCGACGCGATCCTGATGGACGTGCAGCTTGCCGGAGCGATCAACGGCATCGAGGCGGCGGTCGCCATCCGCCGCGAACTGCCGCGCCTGCCGATTGTCTTCTACTCAATTCAGGACGACGACGCCTATTACCGCGACTTCCGGCGCTCCGGCATCCTCAGCCACTACGCTTACGTCCGCAAGTCGGATTATCTGCTGCCAAGCATGATCGTGCCGCTGCTGCGCGATGCCGTCGCCGGACGCGGCTTTATCGACCCGGAGATCGCGGCGCGGGTGCAGGAAGTCCGCCAGAAGGACGAAGAATCGCCGATGGCGCTGCTCGAACCGAACGAGCAGGTGGTCGCGCGGATGCTGGCGCAGGGCATGACCAACGAGCAGATTGCGGCGCGGCTCGGTTTTCGGGACAAGCGCACGATCAGCCGTACCAACGGGCAGATTTATGCCGTCTGGGGTTTGAACGAGACGACGGTCGATGAGAAAGTCGCGCGGACGCGGGCGGTGATGATCGTCCATGCCGGACGCTTGCTGACGTGGGATGACGACGGCGTCGCTTACACGCTGGACGAGCGCGGCGCGCGGACGGTCTGGGAGGGCTGATGCTGGCTTACCATCTCTCCACGTGGGCGGTAATCGCCGTTTCGCTGACCAACACGATCCTGCTGCTCTGGCTCGGTTTCACCATTTTGCTCAACGCCGAGCGCCGCTCGTGGGGTGTCTGGCTGATCGGCGGCGGTTTGCTGGCGGGTGGCGCTTTTTTCGTCAGCCATACGGTGATCCTCGCGCTGGGGCTGACCACGCTCGGCGGTGTGATGAATTTCTGGTGGATTCTCGGCTTGGGCATGGTGATCTCGCTGCCGTTCGCGTGGTACACGGCGATGCTCTGGTACGTCGGTTTCTGGGAGCGGCGCGACTCGCCCCTGCGACGGCGGCATAATCTGCTCTATGGTATCGCTGCCGTGCTGATGCTGGCGCTGTGGGCGTTACTGTTGTTTGCCAACCCATTCCCGACCTACGAGCAAGCGATTAACCTGATCCTCGCGCCGACGCCGACGATCCTTGGCTTTCCGCTGCTGGTGCTGGTTTATCCGGTTTGCACACTGCTTTGCATCGGTTTCGCGCTCGACGCGCTGCTGCGACCGGGACCCGCTCGCCGCATGATGGGCGATCTGGCACGGCGGCGAGCGCAGCCCTTCTTGATCGCGACTTCGGCGGTGCTGCTGCTGGTCGGGGTGCTGGTTTGCTGGGTGATGTTCCGCGTCGTCGTCAACGCGGGGGCGCGCTACGAAGTCCAGTTCGACGAACTGCTGCGGATCGCTTATTCCGACCTGATCATTGCCGGGCTGATCCTGCTGGCGGTCTTGACGCTGGGGCAGGCGGTCGCCCGTTACGAAGTCTTCACCGGCAAAACACTGCCGCAGCAGCGCTTCATGCAGCATTGGCGGAACGCCGTTCTGCTGGCGTTCGGCTTCGGCGCGGTGATGAGCGCCGGACTCACCGTCGACGTGCCGCCGATCTATCTCGTGCTGCTGACGGCGCTGGTCGTGACGCTGTTTTATGCGCTGTTCAGCCGTAGTTCCTACATTGAGCGCGAGCGCTACATCGAGCACCTGCGCCCGTTCGTGACCAGTCAGCGCCTGTATGAGCACCTGACCGGGGGGTTGCCCGCCGGCAGCTTGCCCGCCGCCTTCGACATCTCCGCGCCGTTTCGCGCGCTCTGCGACGAAGTGCTGGGCGCGAGCCGCGCTTATCTGCTGCCGGTCGGTGCCTTCGCGCCGCTGATCGGGCAGGGGATCGTCTACCCGGATCGGGCAACGCTGCCACCACTCAACGACCTGATCGAGCGCTTCGCCGCGCCGCAGGCGATGGTCGTCGGCGTCGATCCGGCGGCGCACGGTGGGGCGGCATGGGCGGTGCCGCTCTGGAGCGAGCGCGGCTTGATCGGCGTGCTGCTGCTCGGCGAGAAGCGTAACGGCAGCCTCTACACGCAGGAGGAAATCGAGATCGCCCGCGCCAGCGGCGAGCGCTTGATCGACATGCAGGCGAGCGCGGAACTGGCGCAGCGTTTGATGGGTTTGCAGCGCCAGCGCCTCGCCCAGAATCAAGTCGTGGATCGGCGGACGCGGCGGATGCTCCACGACGAGGTGCTGCCGCGCCTGCACGCGGCGATGCTCACGCTCAACCCGGAGTCGTCCGGCGGCGTGGTCGATCAGTTGGCGGAACTCCACCACCAGATCGCTGATCTGTTGCATGAAACCGCGCCCACGCCGGAAGTCGGCAAAATCGGGCTGATCCCGGCGCTGCGCCAGACGCTCGACGACGAGTTGGGCGGTGCCTTTGACCGGGTGACGTGGCGCGTCGATCCGGCGGTTGAGGTGGCAGCCAACACGCTCCCGGCGCTGGCAGCCGAGGTCGTCTACTACGCGGCGCGCGAGGCGATCCGCAATGCGGCGGTCTATGGACGCGGCGGCGATTCCAAGCGTCCGCTGCACCTCGGCGTGAGTGTGGGGCAGGGGGGCGGTTTGACGCTGACTATCGAAGATAATGGCGTCGGACTGGCTCGTGCGGACGGTTCGGCGCACCAGAGCGGGCACGGCTTGGCGCTTCACAGCACCATGATGGCGGTGATCGGTGGTTCGCTCACCGTCGAGACCGCGCCGGATCGCTTTACGCGCGTTGCTTTGACCCTGCCCGCCACCAATTTAGCGTTTGTGCCAACATAGACAAATGCCGCGCGGTGGCTGTACAATACGCTTCTTCTGTTATCCAACTGAGTTAGGCAAAGAGGAAGCTTATGGCGGAAGACGAAACCCCGCTTTTAGTCGTGAACGAGGTCAGCTATCGTTACGGCTCGTTGAACGCGCTCACCGACCTGTCGATGGTGATCGAGGGCGGCGGCGAGTTGATCGCGCTGGTGGGGCGTAATGGTGCCGGAAAATCGACCCTGCTCAAGTGCATCGCCGGATGGACCCGCCCGACCGATGGTGTGGTCGAGTTGATGGGCGAACGCATCGACCAGAACGAGCGCTACGCCCGCGCCCACATCGTCCTCGTGCCGGATACGCCGCCGTTTTATGACGAACTGACCGCGTGGGAGCATCTGCAATTCAACGCGCAATCGCATCGTCTTGACGGGTGGGAAGAACGCGCCGCCGACCTGCTCGACCGCTACGGTTTGCTCAGCAACCGGGATGCCTTCCCGTTCACCTTCTCGCGCGGGATGCGCTATAAGCTGGCGCTGTGCATGGCACTGCTGGTCGAGCCGAAGATTCTGCTGCTCGACGAGCCGCTCGGTCCGCTCGACCCGGTCTCGGCGGATGAGCTGTGGGTTGAACTCAACCGGCATCGCAACGAGGGCATGACGATCGTGCTCAGCAGTCACCAACTGCCGCCGGAAGCCCACCCGGATCGCTACTTCGTCATGGAGCAGGGCGAGGTGATCGCCGAAGGCACGCCCGACGAAATGCGCGAGAACTACGGCGTCACCGACGCGCTGACGCTCGACAATCTGCTGCGTGCCGCGATCCTCGCACGCCGCGAAATGGACGAAGAGGAATACGAAGCCGAGTACGGCGAAGACGAAGACGAGGAAACAGTCTCTGATGCGTGACGTTCAAGCGCTGTTCTGGCTGCGCTGGCGACAGTTCAAAGACACGGCGGTCTACTGGCTGCGTGTGCTTGGCTATCGCCCGCAAGATGCCTCATTCTCCCAGAACCTTTACGTCCTCTACCTGATCCTGATCGGCTTGTTCTGGCTCTACACCGTCGGCACGTTCACTTTCGAGACGGCGGCGAGCATCGGCAAGCTGCTCGAACTCTCGACCGTCGGCGATCTGCTGAACGTCTTTGCCGCGGCGGTCTTCGTCTTGCAAGTCTACGTGATGGTCAACGCGCTCAACAGCACGCCGCTCAAGCTGTCGTTTGCCGACATTGCTTACATCGCCGGTGCGCCGATCTCGCGCGCTGCGCCGGTGATCGTCGGTTTCGTCCGGCAGGTGAGCTTGCGGCTGATCTTGATCAGCTTGCCGGTGGCGGTTTTCGGGACGGTCGTCTCGCGGGCGCTGTTCCCGGATGATTACGGCGCGGCAAGTCTGCGCTTGATCGGGTCGATGCTCCCGCTGATCATCCTGACGTGGGCGGTCGGCTGGATGCTCGGCTTGCTGCGCCTGATCAGCCCGCGAATCGGGCGGCTGCGTTATCTCTGGCTGCTGCCGCTGCTGCTGTTGGGCGTCGCCTATTTGTTCCCCGATTGGATGCTTTGGCTGGCGCGGATTCCGCTGCTGGTGATGCTCGGTCAGGCGCCGGGGTGGGCGCTGGCGCTGCTGATCGCTCTGGCGGTGGTCGGCGTCGGCGTGACTTTCTGGCTCGGCGAGCGGATCAACATGATCCACGCGGTTGACGAAAGTATTCTCTACGCGCGGATTCAAGCGCTTGGTTTGCTAGCGTGGCGCATGATCGATGTGCAGGCGCGGATTCGCTTGCAGGCACGTCAAGCCGGTCGCAAGCCGTTCTTGAGCCTGCCGCGCGCGCAGGGTACGTCGACTTTTGTCACCCGCGCGGCGCTCTCTTACGTGCGTCACCCGACGATGCTGCTGACCTGCTTGCTTTGGGGCGTGGTCGCGACCGCGTTCGGTATCGAGATTATCATTCGTCAACTGCCGGCGCAGGTCTGGATTCTGTGGGTGATCGCCGCCGGAGTCGCGCCGCCGTTCGGGATGCTGCACGTCTTCCGCTCCGACATCGAAGAACGCTTCTTGCGCCAATTCCTGCCGGTTGATGGGCTGCAGCTGCTCTTAGCCGACATCCTGCTGCCGTTCATCACCATCTCGCTGGGCGGACTGCTGGTTTGGTTCACCTACGGTTTCGATCCCGACACGCTGATGATCGGCGTGCTGGCGATTCCGCTGCTGGCGCTGATGGTCGCCTTGTGCGGCGCGGTTGCCGTGACCAACGTCCGCATGTTCCAGACGCGCCTGCTGGCGACCGGCTTGAGCTTCGGCGCGGTGATCCTCGCCGGAACGCAGCTGCATACGCCTTACGCGGGCTTGGCGGTCGCCGGATTCGCCGTGCTGCTGATGAGCGGCATGGTCGGGCAGAACGCCTAGAATCAAGTGAGTGAGGGGGCACCGCCGTGTGCCCCTTACGGAATACCGGGATTTGCCAGCATGACTGCTATAGTAGCCCTTGGTGCGGTTACGGTTGGTATCGACCTCCCCTCTAGCTCCGCTGAGCTCCGCGAACTTGGACTTACACCGGGTAGTGCTTCCATTATTGCGTGGAGCGCATGGAGGAAATTCGCCTTGCGCTTGAGAAAAATCACGGGACACTTCCCAATCCCACGAGCGGTGGCTCGGTTGGAAACACCGCTAACTTGCTGGCGCGTGCTGGCATCAGCTGCGGATTTATGGGCGTTGGTGGAAACGACCCCTTCGGTCGAATTTTTGTTGCAAATTGCGAGCAGGCTTCGCTCAAGTTCCTCTCCGAACTCGAAGCTGGCGCGGTTACCGGTTATGACTTTTATCTCTACGATGATGATGACGTGCGCACGATTATCTTCACTCATGGTGCAAACGCCCGGTTGAGTCCTGCTCGAATTGATGTCGAAGCAATTCAGAACGCAGAGCTGGTGCTGCTTGATGGGGGTGCGCTCGCTTTTGGTCCAGAATCCGAAGCTGCCATGTTGCGCTGTGTGCAAGCGGCAGTGGCGGCTGATGTGCCGTTTGTACTCCCGCTTGCGGGCATCGAAATCGTTGCTGGCTATCGAGATTTCTTCGATAGCTTTGCGCCCAAGGCGCAGATGGTGGCAGGCAACCTTGAGCAAGCCGCGGTGCTAGTGGGACTTGAGCCAGAGGCATCCCTCGAAGCGGTGAGAGTCCAGCTCGCTCAGACGGCGATTGATGCGGTTGTTACCTTGGATGCCGGGGGTGCCTTCGCTCGATTTGGTGATGAAGAATTTTTGGTGCCTACCCGGAAGCTTGAAGCGGTAGATTCCACGGGCGCGGGCGATAATTTCCTTGCGGCGTTCCTTGTGGCTAGAAGGCAGGGACTCTCAGTACGCCAAGCGCTCGCCGTTGGCAATGTCATTGCCGGTGAAGTCATTCAGGTTAAAGGTGCTCAGCTGCCGATCAGCTTCGATGTGCCCAAGCTTATGAGGGAAGCAATGCAAAGTGCTAAAAACCTTGCCGATTAAGTTCGTTTCCTTGAACTGGCTCTTGTTAAACACAACTGACGTTCGCGTTAGTCGAGCGAGGAAATAAAGCAGGGCGCACTAAGCTGCGCCCTGTTTGATTCAAGGGAAAAGGCAAGTATCCCCGCATGAAGGGGTTGGGGATTTCGAGCCGTTATTCTTCTTTTTGCTCCGGCTTGACCACGACCTCGACCGACTCGCGCAGCTGGGGCGCTTGCGGCGCGGCGATCTGCTGGGTGCGTTCGCCGCTTTGACCGGGGTTAGTGTGAACTTCGCTGATGCCGTTGCGGACGATGGTCAGCAGCTTCACCAAGTCTTGTTCCAACGTGCTCAAGCTGTCCAGCACGTAGTGATCGGCGTCGCCGGTGATGCCTTCAGCTTCCTGACGGGCAGCTTCGACAATGTTGGCGGCGCGGCTCTGCGCGGCTTGCACCAGCGCTTCGCGGTCGATCAACTGGTCACCCCGCTCGCGGGCAAGCTGAACGACGCGGGCGGCTTCTTCGTTCGCCTGCGCGAGGATGCGGTCGCGCTGTGCCAGCACGCGCGCGGCTTTCTCGATTTCCTCAGGAATCGAAATCCGCATCTGGTCGATCAATTCGAGCGCGCGCTCTTCATCGACCATTGTAAACTTGCTGAAGGGCATGTGCCGCCCCTCGTCAATCAAGTCTTCCAGCCGGTCCACCAAATGTTGAATATCCATAACCCGTCCCCTTCCTTAATCCCGGATACTATACATGTAGCCGGGGCTGTTATGGTTGGCACGCAGCTCAGCAAACCGTTTTGCCAGCGCCTCGGCGATGAAGGGAGGAACCATTTTTGAGACGTTCCCCTCTAATTCGGCGATTTCCCGGATCGTACTGCTGCTGATCGAAATGTGCTGGATGTCGGTCATGATCGACACCGTTTCGATCTCCGGCGCCAACTGCTTATTGGCTAAGCCCATGCGGAATTCCAATTCGAAATCGGAAAACACGCGCAGACCGCGCACGAGCACCGTCGCACCGACCTCTCTAGCATAGTCTACAGTAAGACCCGAAAATTTCGCAACTAGGATATTCTGACTGCCCGCAAACGCCCGCTCGACTTGGGCGAAGCGCTCGTTGCCGTCGAACAGCAGTTTCTTCTTCGGCATGTCGTAAACGCCGACGATCACCTCGTCAAAAATCCGGGCGGCTCGGTTCGCAATGTCGATGTGACCATTGTGAATCGGGTCGAACGAACCGGGATACAACGCGCGAACAGTCATGCAGATGCTCCTATTAGCGACAGGAGGTATTTTAAAGGATACCTAGAAATTTCGCTACGCCTTAATGAGAACCGGCGCAAATCAATCCATGCGCCGGAGCGGTTCCCTCAATTTCATGATACTCGACAGTATCGAAAATGAACCTTACGGTTGCTGAGTGAGCTGCTCGCTGGCTGCCCAGAGCTGCTGCCGCGCCTGCGGATCGTAGGCTTGAGCGTTGGCGCGGGCTTCGCGCTGCTGGTCGAAATACTTGCCGCTCACGCCGTCGAGTTCCGGCGAAGTCGCGACGTAGAGAACTGCGTTCACGCCGTCCTCGACCGTGCTCATGGTGCGGTCGAACATCTCGTAGACCATCTTGGTCGGCATCAATGACGCCGGGTGCAGCGCGTTGACAGTGATACCGGTGCCTTGCAAGCGCTCGGCGAGGTCGATGGTGAACATGATCTGCGCCAGCTTGCTCTTGCGATACGCCTGAAAGCTGTCGTAATGCTGCTCGAACATGAGGTCGGCGAAGTCGAGCGGATACTGCCCGGCGGAACTCACGTTGACGATCCGTGACGGGGCGGCGGCTTGGAGCGCCGGAAGCAAAAGCTGAGTCAGGAGAAATGGCGCGAGATAATTGACGGCAAAGCGCAGTTCGTAACCATCTTGGCTGATTTCACGCTGTCCCGAACCGCCGCCGATTCCGGCATTATTGATCAGCAGGTCGAGCCGCGGGTGCTGCTTAAGCACCTCACCGGCGAGGCGGCGCACCGGTTCGAGCGCGGCGAAATCGGCGCGGTAAGTTTCGAGCCGCGCATTGGCGACGGCTTGCGCGATTTCCTGCTTGGTTTGGTCGAGCTTGGTTTGGCTGCGTCCGTGCAGCAGCACCAGCGCGCCCTGATGGGCAAGTTCCAGCGCGACCTGTTTGCCTAAGCCGTCGGTCGCGCCGGTGATGAGGATCGTCTGTTCCTGGATCGGTTTCAACTGCTGAACTCCCGCAGATGTTTTGACGTCACTTCCAGTTTAGCTCACGTCACTGCGGGCATTTGTCAATTGGTCGATCCGTTCGCGCAAGAGGCGATGTTCCGCCGACGTCAGTTCGGGATCGTCGGCGTAGATCGTTTTGGCTTCGCGCTGCGCCAGTTCGACCAGTTCCGGCTGCATCTGCTCCAGCAGCTTGAGTTCGGCTTGCCCGCTTTGGCGCGTGCCGATCAAGTCGCCGGGACCGCGCAGCTTCCAGTCGATCTCCGCCAGCTTGAAGCCGTCGTTGGTTTGTTCCAGCGCGGTCAAGCGCTCGCGAGCTTCCGGCAGCGGCGTATCGCAGACCAGCAGACAGTACGAGGCGTGTCCGCCGCGCCCGACGCGCCCGCGAAATTGATGCAGCTGCGCCAAGCCGAAGCGATTCGCGCCGTCGATCACGATGATGCTGGCGTTGGGAATGTCCACGCCAACTTCGGCGACCGAAGTCGTCACCAGCACGTCGAAGTCGTGGTTGCGGAACTGCTCCATGATTTCGTCTTTTTCGGCGGGTTTCATGCGACCGTGCAGCAGCCCGACCTTGTGGTTGTAGAAGATTTTCGACAGTCGCTCGAAGTTTTCGACCGCCGACTCCGCTTCGATGGTTTCCGAGGCTTCGACCAACGGATAGACGATGAACGCCTGCCGTCCTTCTTCAACCTGATCTTCGACGAAGTTATAGGCGCGCTCGCGCTGCGGCGGGTCGATCACGCGCGTGCGAACCGGGATGCGTCCCGGCGGCAGTTCGTCGATGATCGACAGGTCGAGGTCAGCGTAAAGCGTCAGCGCCAGCGTGCGCGGGATCGGCGTGGCGGTCATCACCAGCAGATGCGGATTGGTGCCCTTACCGCGCAGCGCACCGCGCTGCTCGACGCCGAAGCGATGCTGCTCGTCGATGATCGCCGCGCCGAGGTCGTTGAATTCGACGCCCTCTTGGATGATCGCGTGCGTACCGATCACGATGTCGATCGAGCCGTCCGCCAAGCCGCGATAGATCGCGTCGCGGTCGCCGCTGCTGATCGAGCCGGTGAGCAGGGCGACGACCGGTTTGCCTTCACGGGGCAGCAGTTCGGCGGGCATCTGCGCGAAAGCGGCGCTCAAGCCGCGATAATGCTGCTCGGCGAGGATGCTGGTCGGCGCCATCAACGCCGCTTGTTTGCCGCTCATCAGCGCGATGCCGAGCATGGTCGCGGCGACGGCGGTCTTACCCGAACCGACGTCGCCTTGCAGCAGTCGGTTCATCGGGATCGTTTTGGCGAGGTCGCCGCGAATGTCGGCGACGGCGCGCTGCTGTGCCCCGGTCAGCGGGAAGGGGAACATGCTCTCGGTGAAAGTTTGTAACTGCTCATCGCTGACCGTCAGCGACGCGCTCGGCGTCGCCTGCCACGTCCGCCGGTTCGCCATGATCGTCAACTGCATCAGCAGCAGTTCGTCGAAGATGAAGCGCCGCCGCGCGTGTTCGAGGTGATCCCAGCTTTCCGGGAAGTGGAGATTCTGGATCGCCCAGCCGAGGTCGCCCAGTTCGGTGCGTTCGAGCGTGCCTTCCGGCATGTAATCCGGGAAGTGTTCCGCCCAGTACTCGACCGTCTTTTCCATCAGCCGGCGCATACTGCGGCGGTTGAGTCCGTCCGTCAATGGATAGACCGGGACGATGCCCAGATTTTGCAGGTCTTCGACTTCGATGTACTGGATTTCCGGGTTCGTCATCTGAATCCGGTTCTGGTACATCGACGTCTGTCCGTGCAGGACGACCTGTTGATCGCGCCGGATTTGGCGGCTGAGGAAGTGCTGACCGAAGAAAGTCACGCCCATCGTTGCCGTGCCATCGTCGATGGTCATGTAGAAATCTTTCCGTCCGGTGCGTCCGGCGCGGACTTCGGTATAGCGCACCGTGCCGATCACGGTCGCCATTTGATTCTCGCGCAGGTGATTGATGCAGGCGAGCTGCGTATAGTCATCATAGCGGCGCGGCAGGAAGAACAGCAGGTCGTTGATCGTGAAGATGCCCAGCTTGTTCAGCAGCGTCGCCATCTTCGGACCAACGCCTTTGACCTTTTCGACCGGCGCGTTTAAACCGCGCATCACGTCGGCGGCGGCTTCCGGATCGATTGGCGGGCGCGGTTTGCGCGGCGGACGGGCGAGCCGCGGCGGGGCAGGGATGTCCGAGACCATCGGCTTGCCCGAACTGCTGGTTTCGATTTCCATGCGGCTGAAATCGTCGTCGGCTGATCCGGATCGACCTTTCGACGTTCGCCTCTTATTCTGGTTCTGGTCGGCGGGCGGCTGCTCCGCTGCTTTCGGCTGATTCGATTGATCTGGCGTCTCGGCGCTGCCCCGTCGATTGCGTTTCTTGCGCTCCGGGCGATCGGTGCGCTCGCGCCGCATCTCTTTGGGGATGTTCGCGCCCTTGCGCTCGCGCCGCTGATGGGATTCTTCAGCTTGGGACTCAGCCGCTGGCGGCTCCTCCTTGGGCAGCCGCGCGAGATACTCCGGCGGTGGCGCGATGCGCCCGGTGATGCGGTCGAGCATGTAGCTGATCTTCTCGTGGCGCTCATCCCTTGAGGGCAGCGCCTCATAGCCGCCGAGCAGGTCGCACAGTTCGTCGACCAGAATGTGATGTTCGGGCTTGCGGGCTTGGGCGTGCGCGTTGGGTTTCCACGCGGTGCCGTAAGCCGCCAGCCCACCGATCACGGCGGTGTTTTTGTAACCTTGCTCGCGTTCGAGCTTCAGGATTTTGACCAGCGTTTCCAATGCGGATGGCATTAATTTCTCCAAGCACTACTGACGGTGATGACGCCCAACCCTCCGGTGCCGACGTGCGAGCCGATGGTTGGCGTGACGCTTGCTATGAATGTGTCCGGCGGCGCAATGTCTGCCAACCGTTCGCGCAGTTTCTCGGCGCCGCTGCGGTCGGCGATGTAGATCACCGCCATCCGGTCGAGCGGCGCGTCGGCGTGCGCGAGCCGGATCAATTCTTCCACCGCGCGCCCGAACGTTCGGATTCGGCTGATCGGCTTGACCTCGCCTTCGGTGACGCAGAACAGCGGCTTGATCTGGAGCAGCGCGCCGATGCTGGCAGATGCCCAGCCGATCCGTCCGCTGCGCCGCAGATACTCCATCGTTTCCAGTGCGGCGTAGAGATGAGCATGAGCGCGGACGCGCGCGATCGTCTCTTTGACCTGATCGACGTCGCCGGTCTCTGCCGCGACTTCCGCACCGATCAAGACTTGAAAGCCCAATTCGAGCGAAACGCTCTCGCTGTCGATCACGGTGACGCGATCCGCCGGGAACTTCTGGGCAGCCAGACGCATTGTATTATATATGCCACTGAGCTTAGATGCGACGCTGATTGCGAACAAATGGTCGGCGTCTGCCAGTGCCGCGCTCATGGCTTCCTCGACGAGTGCTGGCGGCATCGCCGAAGTGGTCGGAAATTCAGACATTAACGGGAGTTGACGGTAGAACTCTTCGCGTGAGATGTCGATGCCGTCGGCATAGCTCTGCCCGCCGTAGTTGACGAACGAGGGCACAATACCGATCTGGTGCTTGGCGATGAGTTCCGGCGGCAGATCACAAGTGCTGTCGGTCAAGAAGCGTATTTTTTTATAAGCCATCGTCAAACTCTTCATTTTCTAAAATGACCAAGCCGGTCGCATCAGCGCCGATCAGCGCTGCCAGTGATGCGCCGTACAGGGTGTGCGGGAATTGGCGGTCGGGGAAATCGACGCCCAACCGATCCACCAGCATCCGGCTTTGTTCGCTGCCGTTGGTCTTGTGCTGCACGATCACCGCGTCCTCGAAATCGGTGAACTCGGTCGCAAACTCGACCAAGCGCTCGATCGCTTGAATGCGGGTGCGGACTTTCTCCATCGGCGCGAGCCGCCCTTCCTCGACGGTCAGCACCGGCTTGAGGTTGAGCATCATGCCGAGGATGCTGTGCGCCGGGGACATGACCCGGTTTTGCATCAGAAAATCGGTCGTTTCGACGTAGTAGACCGAGTAAATGCGCTCGACCGCGCCGCGCAGGATGCGCACGACTTCGTCGGTGCCGACGCCTTCAGCGATAGTTCGCGCTGCCAGTCGAATTAACATCGCCTGTCCCGCCGAGATCGTCCGCGAGTCGATCACGACGATCTCGCAGCGTCCCGCTAACTGCTGCGCGGCAGCACGGGCATTCTGCCAGCTTGGAAAGATTTCGCGCGAGGCGTGGATCGAGACGATAGCATCGGCTTCGCGTGTTAGCCGGTCGTAGACTTCGAGGTATTGCTCTTGCGTTGGCGGGCGCACCTGCGGCGCGTAAGCTTGATGCGCGAACAGGCGCAGCGCTTCCTCCGCGCTTAGGTCGATCCCTTCACGGTAGGTCTTGCCCTCCATGCTGATCGTGTTGGGTACGACGGTGATGTTCGGCGGCAGCTCACCGTGCGCGCAGCTATCGGTAACGACGTGAATGTTCATTCGACGCTGATGATATACGGATAGAGCGCTTGCCCGCCGCTGACTACCTCGAACTCCTGCTCGCTGAAAGTCAGCGCAAGGTCTTGTGCCAGCGAATCGGCGCGCGCATGATCGGATTCGCTACCGTAGTATAGCGTAATCCGCTCGTATTTGTCGGCTTCGGCTTTTTCCAGCAGTTCGCGGGCGACGATTGCCATGTCACTGCCGGCGACGACCAGTACGTCGTCGAGCAAGCCGATCAGTTCGCCTTCGCGCACGCTGACGCCTTCGAGGTCGACCGAGCGCGTCGCCGTCGTGATCTCGCAGGTAATGATGCTGGGTAGTGCCGCCGCCATGCCTTCGACCAGCGCGTCAAAGCCTTCGTCGGCGAGGTTGCCGTACTCGAACATCGCCGCGATTCCCTGCGGCAGCGTGATGCTCGGCACAACGCTGACCTGCTTGTTGGTGGCATTGGTCGCGGCTTGCTGCGCCGAAAGCAGGATGTTTTTGTTGTTGGGCAGCAGCACGACCTCGGTATTTGCCAGTGCGTCAATCGCTTCGAGGAAGTCGCCGGTGCTGGGGTTCATGGTCTGCCCGCCGTCGATGATATACGCCGCACCCAACTGCGAAAAGACCTCGTGCATCCCTTTGCCGTTCGCGACCGCGATCACGGCGACGCCTTCAATATCAGTGCGGATTTCAGTCTCGTGCTGCAGCCGCTCTTGGACGTAATGCTCGTACTGCTCCTGCATATTCTCGACCACCACGTCGTCGATGCTCGCGCCGGTGCTGATAGCGTAAGTCAACGCCTGACCGGGATCGTGCAGGTGGACGTGGACCTTGATCAACTTCGGATCGCCCACGACTAGCGTTGACCAACCGCCCATATCCGCCAGCGCTTGCTTGACCGTATTGACGCTCAAGCCTTCGCCGCGCATGAGAAACTGCACGTCATAGCCATAGCCTTCGATGTCTTCGGGTTCAAGCGCGTCTTGCCACGTCGTCTGCGTCGTGGTATGAACGTGGTTCGCGGCTTCGGCGATCACGTCGCGCCCACACAGCGCCCGCATCATGCCCTCGAAGATCAGCAGCAAGCCTTGACCGCCCGAATCGACTACCCCGGCTTTCTTGAGCACCGGCAGGAGTTCCGGCGTCCGGCGCAGCGCGGCGCGCCCGGCGACCAGCATCCGGCGCAGCAGGGCGATCAGGTCGCTGGTGGACTGATACGCGGCGATCACCGCATCCAGCATCCCGCGCAGCACCGTCAGGATCGTGCCTTCGACCGGCTTCTCGACCGCGTTATAGGCTTTCTCGACCCCGGCGCGGCTGGCGACGACCAGCAGCTTGGCGTTGAGGGTTTCTTGTCCCTCAAGCGCTTCGGCGACGCCCGCCCACAACTGCGACAAGATCACGCCGGAATTGCCGCGCGCGCCTTTAAGCGCCCCTTGAGCGATGGCTTGAGTCAGCCTGCCGACGTGCGGCTCTTCAAGGTGGGCGATCTCGTTGTAGGCGTGGCGCATGGTCAGCCACATATTCGTTCCGGTATCGCCGTCCGGGACGGGGAAGACGTTCAGTTGATTAACCTGATCTTTGTTGATTTCCAGCCATGCTAAGCCTGATCCAAAAAGCTGCTTAATCAAATGACCGTCGACAATCGTGTTGTCGTTGGCTCGGAAAGATTGTCTGGTGATCACTTTAGTATCCTGTTACTAAAAGCGGGAAAATTTCGACACAAATAAAACTATTCATCGATAACTGGACAGCGGCGACGAAGTCGTTTCTTTGCTCAAAATCACGATCAATACCCGTATGCTCTGCGAAATTACTCAACCGTGTAGACTCGAACCCCAGCCCTACCTCTGCGTTACTTGTCCCTTGTTTAGCCGACACCTTTATGATAGTATCCGGCTATTCGTTACGGCAGTTTTCACTAGAGGCAAGCTGATGGCAGTCTGTGAAATGTGCGGTAAGAAACCGATGTTCGGTAACAACCGCAGCTTCTCAATGCGCGCAACGCGGCGCATGTTCAAACCTAATATTCAGCGCGTCCACGTGATGGAAAACGGTAAGTCGGTTCGCAAGTACCTTTGTGCCAAGTGCATCAAGACGCTGGCGAAGGTCTAGCTTACGGCTCGTTCAACTTCACACCGCACCAATTAAGAATGCCGGTCTAGACCGGCTTTTCTTTTGCCTCCGTTTCTGCGATCACCTGCCGCAGCCCTGCCATGGCAGAACTGATCGGTTGGTGCGCGCTGTAGATGGCGCTACCCACAATCAGCAGATCAGCGCCCGCCTCGATGACCGCCGGGATCGTCGCATGATTGATGCCGCCATCGACGGCAATGTCGATGCGACGATCGCCGACCATGTCGCGCAGCGTGCGAATTTTGACGAGAGTCTCAGGTAAGAAAGTTTGTCCGCCGAAGCCCGGATTGACCGTCATCACCAAGATGACGTCCAGCATCGGCAGGATTTCGCTGAGGAATGACGCCGGGGTATGTGGGTTGATCGCCACGCCCGCCGCACAGCCGAGCGCTTTGATCGTCTGGAGCGTGCGGTGCAGGTTCGGGCAGGCTTCCCAGTGAACGCTGATCCGGGTCGCGCCTGCTTGAGCGAACGCTTCCAGCAGATGATCCGGTTCAACAATCATGAGGTGAACGTCAATTGGGAGTTGCGTCGAACGACGCGCGGCTTCGAGTACCACCGGTCCCATCGTGATGTTGGGGACAAACCGCCCGTCCATCACGTCAAAGTGAATCCAATCCGCACCGGCGGCTTCCGCGTCATGGATCTGCGTGCCCAACCGGCTAAAATCCGCCGCGAGGATCGACGGAGCGATACGTATATTCTGCTTCAAGCAGCCTCACTATTCTGATCAGTCGTTATTATGCCCATTTTAAAGGATTGTGGCGCAAATAGCGATTGTCTTTTGGTTGGGCGTGGATATTCGTGCCGGATTACGAACCTGTTATACTCGGGAGCACATAAATAAGGGTGTCCCGAATTAGGAGAAGGAACGAACTCATGGAGTATCGCAAACTAGGAACCTCCGGCTTGACCGTCAGCGCGATCTCGTTAGGCGCATGGCTGACCTTCGGCAGCAGCACCGTCGATGAGCAGCGCTCGATCGCTTGCATCCACCGCGCGATTGAGCAGGGGGTCAACTTCATCGACGTCGCCGACATGTATTCCTACGGTCGCGGCGAAGAAGTCGTCGGACAGGCGATCAAGGATTACAACCGCAGCCACCTCGTCATCAGCACCAAGTGCTATTGGCCCATGAGCGACGACGTCAACGACCGGGGCTTGTCGCGTAAGCACATCACCGAGTCGGTCAACCAGTCGCTCAAGCGCTTCGATATGGACTACGTCGACATCTTCTTCTGCCATCGCTACGACCCCGACGTACCGACCGAAGAAACGATGCGCGCCATCGAGGATTTGATGCGTCAGGGCAAAATTCTCTACTGGGGCACGAGTATGTGGACGGCGGCAAACCTCGACGAGGCTTATGGCTTGCTGCCCAAGATCAACATGGATCGCCCGGTCGTCGAGCAGCCGATCTACAACATGTTCGACCGCGATCAGGTCGAGAAGACCGAAGTCGGTGGTTCGGTCGAGGATGCGGCAGCCAAATACGGGATGGGACTGGTCGTCTGGAGTCCGCTGGCGGAGGGGATCCTGACCGGCAAGTACAACGACGGCATCCCCGAAAACAGCCGCGCCAAGACCGAAAATTGGTCGGAAGATCAACTGCGCGCGGATCGCATCGAAAAGACGCGCCAACTCACCGCACTGGCGCATGAGATGGGCACGACCCCGGCGGCGCTGGCGATTGCGTGGACGATCAAGAACCCGCAAGTCACCAGTTCGATCACCGGCGCGACCCGCCCGGAGCAGGTGGACGAAAACCTCAAGGCGCTCGACGTGAAGATCACCGACGAGATCAACGCTAAGATCGAGGCGATTCTCCAGAACAAGCCCGCGTGATCCGGCTAAATTGGACTTTGTAGGGGCGTTATATATAACGCCCCTACGGAACGTGGACTTCTCTCGAAACCGCGTGAGATCAAAAGAGCCTCGCTCCGAAAAAGCGAGGCTCTTTTGCTTAGTGCTGAAGTACCTGTCGGCATTTGTCGATGATCTGATTGCGCAGTTCGTCGAGGCGGCTCACGGCGGCTTGCTCCTCGGCGTGAAACTGCATGAGCGCTTTGACCGGAATATCGCGCTGCGTCGATGCCCAGTCGGTCTGGAGTTCGGGGATTTGATCAGCATACTTCTCGACGATGCCCGCTAGCTGACGGAGTGCTTCGAGATATTGGTTCGCTACTCGTTGATCTTCAGCATCGAGAAAAAGCGCCTGTTTGAGGATGAAGCTGTTCACCTGCTGGACGGCTTGATCATATTTATCGAGGCTGAGTTTCCCCGTGCGCAGGCTCACGTTTGTTTGTTCGAGTTCTTCCCACAACTGTTTATAAGCTGCGCGTTTTTCGGCGGTAAACGCCTGCGAATCTTCGCGCCGGCTTTGCTGACGCTGCTGGCGCGAATTAAAGTAGATGGTGACAAGTACACCGACGAGGGCGATGAGCGCCGGGACAATGACGATGAGTAGCTCATTGTTCATGGGCGTGCTTTTCCTCTCGTGATTGCTAGTCGGATGTGATGGTTGGAACTTAGCCACAGTATAGCATGAACGCTTTATGGCGTTTCTGACGGCAACTGCCTCATGCTGCTTGCGCCTGTCCCCGGTTCATCATCCACTTCTCGATCTCGGTGCCGAACAGCATCAGCGAGGCAATCCCCACCGTGCCGATCAACTCCGCGATCCGCAGCGGGTAAGTCTCGAACGTGAACTGCAAGAACGGCACGTAGATCACCGCCAATTGCAAGGCGAAGGTCGAGATCACCGCCCAGAGCATGAACCGGTTGTGGCTGAACCAAACGCGGAAGAACGAGCGCTTGTCCCCGGCGTGGATCGCCATGACGCTGAAAATCTGCCCCAATGCCAGCACCGTGAAGGCGACCGTGCGCGGGATGCGGTCGGCACGGGCGACGATTTCGCTTTGCCCTTCGGTGCTTCCGGCTGAGTCGCTTTCCGCGATTAGCAGGTCACGGCGAGTTGCTTCGTCGAGCGTATCCCAATCGAGCGGCGCTGCGCCATTCAACTCGGTAAGCTGCGCCGCCGTCAGTTTCTCGACGCCGAGCGTCGAGCTGAACGGGTCGAGGTCGTGGGCGACGTGCCCGTAGAAGAACGCGCCGAGCGTTAAGACCGCCAGCAAAATCGAGCGCGTGACGATTTTGCGCCCGATGCCGTGCGCGAAGATGCTTTCGGCGACCGGACGCGGCGGGCGCTGCATCACGCCCGGTTCGGTCGGCTCAAAGCCGAGCGCGATTGCCGGTAAGCCGTCGGTGACGAGGTTGACCCACAAAATTTGGATCGCCAGCAGCGGCACCGGCAAGCCGATCAGAATGCCGACGAACATCACCAGAATCTCGCCGATGTTCGAGCTGAGCAGGAACAACACGAACTTGCGAATATTGTCGTAGATCGTGCGCCCTTCTTCGACGGCGGCGACAATCGAGGCGAAGTTGTCGTCGGTCAGCACCATGTCGGCAGCGCCCTTGCTGACTTCCGTCCCGGTGATGCCCATCGCTACGCCAATGTCGGCTTGTTTGAGCGCGGGCGCGTCGTTGACGCCGTCGCCGGTCATGGCGACGATCTCGCCTTTAGCTTGCAGATTCTTGACGATCCGCAGCTTGTGCTCCGGCGAGACGCGGGCGAAGGCGCCGTGCGTCTCCAGTGCTTTCGTCAAGTCGGCGTCAGACATCGCCTCGATCTCCGCACCGGTGATGGCTTTCGCGCCTTGCTCGATGATGCCGAGATCGGTGGCGATGGCTTGTGCCGTCAGCGCGTGGTCGCCGGTGATCATGATTGGACGGATGCCCGCTGCCCGTGCCGTTTTGACCGCTGCGCGGGCTTCCGGTCGCGCCGGGTCGAGAATGCCGATCAAGCCGAGTAGGATCAAGTTGCGCTCGGTTTCCGGCGTGACTTCCTCCGGCAGTTGATCGAGCGGGCGGTAGCCGATGCCGAGCACGCGCAGTCCGGCTTGCGCCAGTTCGTCGATCTCGTTCTGCCACGCCGTCCGCCGCTCGTCGGTCAGTGGTTTGGGTCCCGACGGGACGTGCTCCTGCGTCGCCCAGTCGAGCAGGCGATCCGGCGCGCCTTTCGTGATCGACAGGTAAGCGCAGTCGCAGAACAGGGCACGGTTATCGTCGGTCTTGACTTCGTGGATGGTCGTCATCGCTTTGCGCTCGCTGCTGAAGGGCAGTTCGCCTACGCGCGGCAAGTCCTGCTCCAACTGCGCCCGCGTCCAGCCGACTTTCTGCGCCGCGACCAGCAGCGCGCCCTCGGTCGTATCGCCGACGACCTCAACCTCGTCGCCTTCCGTTTCGAGATAGGCGTCGGTCGAAAGCGCCATCGCCTTCAAGAAGCGCCCGACTGTCTGGTCTTGGCGCGGATCGAGCGGTCGCCCGCTTTGATCGTCGCCGCGCGCGATGAAGTCGCCTTCGGGCGTGTAGCCGACGCCGGTGATCTCGACGTCGTCGTAGCCGGGGAGGGCGAAGCGTGTCGCCGTCATCTGGTTGCGCGTCAGCGTGCCGGTCTTGTCCGAGCAGATCGTCGTCACCGAGCCGAGCGTCTCGACCGCCGGTAAGCGGCGGATCAGCGCGTGCCGCTTGACCATCCGCGACGCGCCGAGCGACAGCGCCACTGTGATCACGGCGGGCAAGCCTTCCGGCACGGCGGCGACCGCGAGGCTGATCGCGGTGATCAGCATTTCCTGAATCGCAATCCCGCGCAGCAGTCCGGTGATGAAGACGATGATCACGACGGCGACCGCGCCGCGCACCAGCAGCACGCCCAAGCGGTCGATCCGTTTTTGCAGCGGTGTTTCGCTCTCCTCGACGCCCAGCAACATGCTGGCGATCTTGCCCAGTTCGGTTTGTAGCCCGGTGCCGGTGACCAGCATCTCGCCGCGCCCGTAAGTGACCGCCGTGCCCATGTAGACGAAGTTGTGCCGGTCGCCTAAACCGACGTTTTCATCCTCGATGGCGGCGGTATTCTTGGACGCCGCCTGCGATTCGCCGGTCAGCGCGGCTTCCTCGACTTGCAGGTTCGAACTGACGATTAGCCGACCATCGGCGGGCACACGGTCACCTTCGCCCAGCAGCACGATGTCGCCCGGCACGAGGTCCTCTGCGCTGATCTGGCGGACTTCGCCGCTGCGCCGGACACGCACCTGCGGCACCTGCATCGAACTGAGGGCTTCGAGCGCTTGTTCCGCTTGATATTCCTGATAGGTGCCCAACCCGGCGTTGGCGACGACGATGGCGAGGATCACGATCACGTCTTTCACGTCGCCCAGAAACAGCGAAATCACCGCCGCGAGGATCAGGACGATCACGAGGACGTTTTTGAACTGCCCGATCACGAGGGCGATCAAGTTGACTTGTTCGCTGCTGGGGAGCTTGTTCGCGCCGTATTCGCCTCGCCGCTGGCGGATATCGTCGGGCGCTAAGCCGTTTTTGGCGTCGCTGTTGAGTTGTGTTACGGCTGCATCGGCGTCTAGGCGATAAAAGTCCGGCATAAGAGAAAGGCTCCTCGTTGGTTAGAAGTGCCTCTATTTATTGCCGATTTGCTTACGCGGCGCAACCACCAGATTTGCGGGGGATGCGTTGAAGCTTGGGGTGATAGATGATGTACTATTTCTGATAGGTCAGGCGAGTAAAGGTTTGATTTGTGAGATTTGATCCTGAAAAACATCATCGTCGTTCGATTCGCCTGCCAGATTATGCTTATTTAGATGGCGCTTACTTCGTCACCATCTGTACGCACCAACGCGAGTGTATTTTCGGGGAAGTCACTGACGATGTAGTGAAATTATCTAAAGCGGGGCAAATCGTAGCTCAATGTTGGCATGAATTACCTCAGCATTTCCCTCATGCTGAGCTTGACGCTTTTGTTGTTATGCCGAATCACCTACATGCTATTGTGATATTGCGGGCGGACGTAGGGGCGCAGCATGCTGCGCCCCTACACTACATTCTCCCCGGTTCCCTAGCCGCCGTCGTGCGGTCGTTCAAATCGGCTGTAACAAAGCATGTTAATGACCTGCACAGAACACGGGGCGCTTCGCTTTGGCAGCGAAATTATCATGAACATGTGATTTGTAGTGAGAAATCGCTGAATGCGTTGCGGGAATATATTCAATACAATCCTGCGCGTTGGGCAGAGGATCGAGAAAACCCAGCAAGATTGATATTATGAGGGTAGGGGCGCAGCGCGCTGCGCCCCTACGTGACTCGTTTTTACTCAGCACTCAGTACTCGGTACTCAGCACTTCTTTTACATATACTGCTTCATCAGGTCATCGAGCGCCTGCTTCGAGGGGCGCATTTGATCGCCCTTGAGCTGTGCCAGCGGCGTGTCGGTCAGGTTGAGCGATTGCGGCAGCGTCGGGCGTGGTTCTTCGTAGTAGATCAGCCCGGTCATCAGCAGATGCTCGCGTTCGGCGTCCAGCAGCACACGGATCGCCTCGACCTTGTTGCGCGGGTCGTGACCCTTTTCCAGCTTCTTCAGACGGATGAACGAACCGTCGTGCATCTCGACTTCGATGGTTTCGCCCGCGCCATACGGTTCGACCGTGATTTCTTCCTTCGCCGGAACGAAGCCACCGGCGAGCAGTTCGATCTCGTGAAGCTGAATCTCGTGCTCTTTGCCGTAGGGATAGCTCTTGGTCGAGTCCGGCGCGTTGTTGAAGGTCACGCACGGGCTAATGATGTCAAGGACTGCCATCCCTTCGTGGGCGATGGCTGCCTTGAGCAGCGTCCGCACCTGTTCGGCGTCACCGGAGAAGCTGCGGGCGACGAAAGTCGCGCCGCTGACCAGCGCTTCATAGCACAGGTCGATCGGGGGCAGTTCGTTGGTGCCGTAGTACTTGAGGTGCTGCCCCTCGTCGGCGGTCGCCGAGAACTGACCTTTGGTCAAGCCGTAGACGCCGTTGTTCTCGATGATGTAGACCATCGGCACGTTGCGGCGTACGGAGTGCTTGAATTGCCCGAAGCCGATGCTGCCGGTGTCGCCGTCACCGCTGATGCCGATTGCCGTCAGACTCTTGTTCGCCAGCAGCGCGCCGGTTGCGACCGAAGGCATCCGTCCGTGGACCGAGTTGAAGCCATGCGATCCCTTCAGGAAGTATGCCGGCGTCTTGCTTGAGCAGCCAATACCGCTCATCTTGATCACGCGCCACATCGGTAAACCGAGGTCGTAGGCAACGCTGATGATCTGGTTCGAAATCGAGTCGTGTCCGCAGCCGGGGCAGAGCGTGCTCTTGCTCGCGCCGCGATAATCTTCGCGTTTCAGTTCAGGTGTCTGAGTCATAGTCGTTCGCCTACTTCTGCTCTTCTTGGAAAATACGAGAGTGAACCCAGCGGGCGGTCATCGGCAGCGTGTCGCCGAGTGCCAGCTTGATCAGGTTCGAGGCATCGCCGGGGACTTCGGTGCGCAAAATCTGCCACAACTGCCCGTCGAAGTTGTTCTCGACCACGTAAACGCGGTCGTGTTTCTTGCAGAAATCGTACACGCTCTCCGCCAGCGGCAGGGCGCGGACGCGCAGGTAATTGGTCTCGATGCCTTCTGACGCCATCCGATCCCGCGCTTCGCGGATTGCCGGATCGTTCGAGCCGTAGGAGATAATGCCGATCGACTTGGTTGGGTCGTAGTCGATCACCGGCTGCGGGATGAAGCTGCGGGCGGTATCGAATTTGCGGTGAATGCGATTCAGGTTCTGCACCCAGTCGTCACTGCGCTCGCTGTAGATGCCCATGTCGTTGTGACCCGTGCCGCGCGTGAAGAAAGCGGCGCGCGGATGATCGGTGCCGGGAACAGTGCGGTAGGGGATGCCATCGGCGTCGTAGTCACGGAAGCGGAACCACTCGCCATGTTCGGCGAAGAATTCTTCGAGTTCGACCTTATCCAGTCGTTTACCGCGATTGATCGGCGTATCCGGGTACTTGAACGGATCGCTCAGCCATAGGTTCATGCCGAGGTCGAGGTCGCTCATGACGAAGACCGGCGTCTGGAACTGTTCGGCGACGTCGAAGGCGCGCCAGCCAAATTCGAAAGCTTCTTCCGCGCCGTCCGGAATGAGGACGATGTGCCGCGTATCGCCGTGACCGAGGTAGTACAGGAACAGCAGGTCGCCTTGACCGGTGCGCGTCGGCAAGCCGGTGCTCGGTCCAATGCGGGTGATGTCCCAGAGCACGCACGGGATTTCGGCGAAGTACGCCAAGCCGGTGAACTCCGCCATCAGGCTGATGCCGGGACCGCTGGTCGCGGTCATCGAGCGCGCACCCGCCCAGCCTGCGCCGATGATCATGCCGACGGCGGCGAGTTCGTCCTCTGCCTGCACGATGGCGACCGTGTTCTTGCCGGTCTCCGGGTCTTTGCGGATGCCCATATGTCCCATGATGTTATCGACGACGCTGGTCGAGGGCGTGATCGGGTACCACGCCACGACGTTCACACCACCGAATAACGCACCGAGGGCTGCCGCTTCGTTGCCCTCGATCAGGATTTTGCCTTCAGTCAAGTTGAGCGGCTCGAAGTAATAGGGGTCGCTCTTGGTCATGTTGGCTTTCGACCACTGATAAGCCAGCTCGATGACGTTGTAATTCATCTTGGCGGGCTTCTCTTTGCCGCTGAACTGGTCGAGCAGCGCGCCGTAAGCGATATCCAGCGGAATTTCGAACAGGAAGCAGGCAGCGCCAACGTAAACCATGTTGGCGATGCGGTCGGCGAAGTCCCTCGGGAACTCCGCTTGCTTCATGATCTCTTTGACGGGGATCTCGTAAACGGTGATGTCTTGACGGGCGACGTTGTACTTCAGGTCGCTGTTGACGATCAGCACGCCGTCTTCGGGGACGTTGTGGATGTCCTCGGTGACCGTGTCCTGATTGAAGGCAACGGTGACTTCAGTCGTCGCGCGCCGCGCGGTGTAGCCGTCCTTGCTGGCGCGGATCGTATACCACGTTGGCAAGCCCTTGATGTTCGAAGGAAACAGATTTTTACCACTAACGGGAATGCCCATCTTAAAGAGCGAGCGGATCAAGACGAGGTTCGAGGTTTGGCTGCCCGACCCGTTCTTGGTCGCCACCATCAGCGCAAAGTCGTTGACTCCGGCTTTGTAACCGCTGATCTGTGCTTCAGGTTGAAGTTCAACTGCCATTTTCACGTCCTATGACTTTGCGATCACGATTTAGTGTGCGAGGCGAAATAAAACTATTTGGGTGAAATAAAATCTCCTTGTGTCTCTGAGCTTTCGATGTCCGGCGCGGCGTGAATGCGCTGCATCCGGGGCTGATAGCGGATCAAGTTGGTGTGTTCAACGAACAGCGTTTTGGCGGCGTCGTAATCGCCGTCGCAGATCGCTTGAAAAATGCGTTCGTGATAGCTCCACACCTGCTGGAGATAGCTGTAATCGGAATAGCGGTTGAGTTCGACAGCGTTGTAGGCGTCCCAATAAGCTTCGAGGATGCCCATCACGAAGGGGTTGTCCAGCCGCTTGAAAACCGTGAGGTGAAAAGTTCGGTGCTCGTCGTTGGGGATGCGAATCTGCTTGCCGTTGAGCTTGGCGCGGGCACTGTCGAGACATTCGCGCATGACCTGCTTGTCTTCCTCGAGCATACTCTCGCAGGCTTCGTTCCAGAAGGCGACTTCGATGTGATTGCGGACTTCGCCAAACAATTCGAAATTGTGCTGGTCTTGGGCGAGGGCGAACAGGAGGCTGAGGCTGACGGCGGGCGTGAAGTTGTAAGACTTCATCTTCATGCCGGTCTTGGACTTGACTTCGACCAAGCCGAGCGCGCGGGCGACTTCTAGTTGTTCGCGGACTTTGCTGATGCTGATACCGAGATGACGCTCGTCCTGCAGCTCGCTGATGGTGGGTAACCGGTCGCCCGGTTGGAATCCCTGACTGACGAGGTAGTCGAGCAGGTCAGAGTCGAGGTCTATTTCAGACATGAATGCTAATCCAGAAGGTATTCATCAGATTAATCATATCAATAGGTTGAATGCAGTATAGCACGTGCGCCAAGGTTTGTCCATTGAGGTTTGGACATATTAAACAAAAAGTTGGTGAGATTGAGTCAGTCGGGGGTTTGGGCACGGTGTAGGGGCACAGCGCGCTGTGCCCCTACTGAGTAGCTGTTGCTTAGGAGGTCCGCTGTTTTAGTGATCCGTTGATCGCCGCGATCACGCTGTCGAGGTCGCGTTGGTTCTGCAAGAAGTCCATGTCGTCCATCTCGATGGTGACGACCGGGCACGCCGTCCAGTCGCCGATCCACGCTTCGTAGAGGCGGTTCAAGTGCGCAAGGTATGCCGGGGCGATGCCGCGCTCGTAATCATTGCCGCGCCGGGTGATGTGCTCGCTCAGTTTGGCGACACTCCCGCGCAGGTAGACGATCAGATCGGGTGGCGGCAGGAAGCTGCTCACGGCGCGGTAGAGGCGGCGATAAGCGTCGTAATCGCGCTCGGACATCTGTCCCTGCTCGTAGAGGTTGCGCGCGAAGATTTCGGCGTCCTCGTAGACCGTCCGGTCTTGCACCACGCTGCCGGGGTGATCGACCAGCAGGCGGTGATGTTCCAGTCGCTTGCCGAGGTAGAACACCTGCGAATGGAAGCTCCAGCGCGTCATGTCGGCGTAGAAGTCGGCTAAATAGGGGTTTTCGGCGGCGGCTTCGTAGAACGGCTCCCAGCCGAATGCCTGCGAGATTAAGTTAGTCAGCGTGCTTTTGCCCGCGCCGATATTCCCGGCGATGGCGATGAAATGTTTATGCTCAGAGGTACTCATGACTACCTTTTCGCGGATCGGAAAGAACTAACGGTATACTTTACACCAGAGCGTCCGATGTGGAAAATGGCAAAATGTTGAAAAACTACGATATTCCACAAGCAGCACTCGACGACTTTTGTCGGCGTTGGCAGATCGCCGAACTGGCTCTTTTTGGATCGGTTTTACGAGAAGATTTTCGACCCGATAGCGATATTGATGTCTTAGTGACGTTCACGCCTCAAACCCGCTGGACGCTGCTCGACTTTGTTAAAATGCAGAACGAACTCACCGACATTTTGGGGCGCGATGTCGATCTCGTTATGCGTGATGCGGTCGAAGCGAGTTGTAATGCTCACCGTCGCCAACGCATTCTTGACTCGGCACAGGTGATCTATGTTGCGTGATCTCGACTCACTGGTCGATATTGTTGACGCGGCGCAGCGCATCCTTAAATACACGCAGGCAATGACCAAAGCAGATTTTGCCGCCGACTTCAAAACGCAAGATGCGGTGAACCGCTGTCTGGAAATCATTGGTGAGGCAACGAAGCGGCTATCGAGTGAATATCGGGGACGACACCCACAGATCGCGTGGCAGACAATGGCGGGAATGCGCGACATTCTTATCCATGCCTACGACAAAGTGAATGTCGATGTCGTCTGGGAAACGGTCACGACTTCGGTGCCAGCGCTGATCGATGCGATTCAACCTCTGATTTCCGCGTTCGAATCGTCGGATGACAGCTCGTCACTGTAGTGTGACGGTCGCGCTGGCAATCGTGATCTGCTGCCCATCGCGGATCACCACCGCGCGGATTTCGACGCTGCCGTGATAACCGCTCGTGCCCAGCGATGCCGACCACGGCACGGTGTACTGATCCGCGCCCGTCAGTGTGATCAACTGGCTGTTGAGCACCGTGCCGTTGGGATCGAGCAGGAGCAGCGTGAACTGATTCTCCGGGATGTTGCCCGCTGTCCCGGTCACGGCGATTGGGCTGCCGGAAACCGCGCTGCCGTTCGCCGGTGAGGTGATGCTGCTGCCACTCGACGGCGCGGGATTTGCGTTGGCGGTCGCGGGTACGATATTGACGCTCACTGCGCCGATCACGGTGGTCGTGCCGTCGGCGGTTTGAGCGCTGATGCGTACTTGCGCCGCGCCGGTATAGCCATTGACCAGCACCGATGCCGACCACGGCACATCAGCGACGTGGTTCGGGTTGCTCAGCGTGATCGTCTGTTCCGGCGTGATCGATTGATCATTGGCGTCAAAGACTTGCAGGACGAATTGATCGTTCGACAGGCTGGAGACGATGCCGCTGACGTAGAGCGGACCGCTGCCGACGGTCGCGCCGTTGGCGGGGCTGCTGATGGTGACGCTTTCACCGCCGCTACCAGTCGCGACGGCTCCCGGCGTGCCAATCGGCTGAGTTGTCGGCGCACCAGAGTTGCCGAAGGGCGTGCGCGTCGCGCCCGACGTGGCGACGACGCCCGGTAAGAGGGTATCGGTCGCGGGCGGGATCGTGATCGTCGCCTGAACCGGCGGTGCTGACGGCAGGGCGGTGGGCGTCGCCGGTTGGTTGTTGAGGTTGCAGGCGCTCGTCAGCAGCAGCGCCGTGATCAGTAGGGCAGGTAAACGCATTTGCGCTCCGAGAGAAATAGGTGGTGTGTAGGGGCGCAGCGCGCTGCGCCCCTACAACTACAAGGACGTTATAGCGATCTTCACGAGCTTTCTCAAGCCCGAAAACTGGACGTTTCGGCTACGCTGACTCGCTTGAGTGCGGCAGCAGTTGATCGCACAGCTCGCTGAGCACGTTGTAGATGATCGGGCACAGACCGGCGCCCGTCGATGGTGTCCGCCAACTGCCAGCGAAAATCCGGTGTGAACACAGGGTACGCGCGGCACGACTCCGGGCGATGCGCGTAAACCGAGCACAGCTTGCCGTCGAGAAAGGCGCAGGGATGCGCCCGGAATTTGCCCCATTCGTCGACTTGCTCCGCTGCTTCGTGATCGACGTAGCGCGTCTCCACCTCATCCAGCGGGATCAGCAGCCCATCAGCGAGGCGACGGGCGTCGTCCGCGACCAGATATACGTCAAGGCTGCGGCAGCAGTTGGCACACTGCGTGCAGTCGATGGCGGCGACGATCGGCGCGGCGACCTGCTCGACGTAAGGCGTCAAGTTTGGCGTCGTCGAGCTTAGTACGGCGTTCCAGCAGCAGCCGCAGCAGGTCGAATTCGGCGCGGCGCGCTTCGGCAAGCTGGCGGATTGTCTCCAAATCAGTGATTAAATCAGGCACTAGCGGCGTTCCTCAATCCATAACAGGACGATTCTACTACGGATCAACGGTGCTGCGCGCTAATCTACGTATAATAAAAGAAACCTTACTGGCAATTATCGAGGCGAAGGCTGAGAAGAGGCGCATATGTTTCCCGGAGAGGACCGGCTGCAGGAGGGAATTGCTGCTTTTCAGGCGGGCGACCGCCAGAAAGCACACGATTTGCTATCCGAAGTAGTCAAAATTGATCCCGAAAACGAGCAGGCGTGGTACTACTTGGCGGCGTCTGAGAGCGATCCAACGCTGCGCAAGCAGCATCTTGAGCAGGTCTTGGAGATCAATCCCGGCAATGCCAAAGCCCGCGAGGTGCTGGATCGCATCCTCGCCCGCGAAGCGGCAGCGGCAGCCCCCCCCGAACCGACGCCTGAACCCAAGCCTGCCGGTCAGCATAAGTCGCGGATTCATCCACTGGAACCGACGAAACTGGGCGAAGCCGACGATCTCGCCAACAGCGTCAAGCTGCCGTTTCACATCCCCGACGCACCGGAGCGGGTCTCGTGGGAAAACCTGTTCCGTGATGGCGTCATGCTGATCCGCACCGGTTTCGACATTCTGCTGCGCAAGCCCGGCGTCTACGCTGACGAAGTCGCGCGGGCGACGTGGTGGCGCTTCTGGTTAGTCGCAGGGACGGCGGCGGCGGGCAGCGCTGTTTTGTCGATCTTCAACGCTCTGTTTCTGCAAATTCGCTACTCGACTTCGCTGTTCAGTATCATCGCCGTGCTGCTGACCCCGTTCTTCGGCATTGTTATCGGACTGACGGCGCTGTATGTCGGCTGTTACGCTTCGCATCGTTGGGCGCTCAATCAAGGCGGGCGCGGCTCGCTGCTGGAGCACAGCTACACGGTCGCCGTTGTCTGGGCACCGGTGGCGATCACCGCCAGTGGACTTGGCTTAGCTTTCAACCTATTCGGGATCGGCACCGGGCTGTTGACGCTGCTGCTCGACATCTACGAAGTCTATCTGATCGCCGAAGGTTTCGAGCGCCTGCACCTGTTCACTGACCCGAATCAGAAGTGGATCACGGCGGTGGTGATGGTCGTCGCCTCGATCTTGACGGCAATTGTGCTGGGGATTTTGCTCGGCGGTCTGTTCGTCGCCGGGGCGCTGCCGTTTGCGTTGTAAAAAGCTGTCAGCCTTTAGCGGTCAGCTATCAGCTAATGAATACACGGCAGATCACGTAGGGGCACGATATATCGTGCCCCTGCTGTTGTTAAAAACCATATTTGCGAAACGAAGATGGGGTTTCGCTTGTGTTCTTGCTGACCGCTGACCGCTAAAGGCTAATCGCTATCAGCTACTCACTTCCCGATATTCGCTAACCGTTCGCCCACCTGTTGCAGCAGATCGTCGGATTTGCAGAAGGCGAAGCGCGCCTGCGTGCTCGCCATGTGGGCGTGACCGGTGCTGTAGAAGAAGGTCGGCGGGATGCAGGCGACGCCGATCTCGCTGGTCAGGTATTTGGCGAAGTCGATGTCGTCGCCGTCGAACACCTCCGAGAAATCCGCCATGACGAAGTAGGTGCCTTCGGGTTGGCGCGCTTTCATCCCCGCGTGATTGAGCGCCCGCATCATCAGGTCGCGCTTGACCGTGTACATCGCCTGAAATTCTTCGTAGTACGTCCCCGGCAGGCTGAGCGCGTAGGCAGCGGCTTCCTGCGCCGGGTGGTTGACGGCAAACGTCACGAACTGGTGCGCCCGCCCGACGCCGGTCACGAGTTCCGGCGCGCCATACGCCCAACCGACTTTCCAGCCGGTCGCGCTGAAGGTCTTGCCGAAGCTGCTGACCGTTACCGTCCGCTCGAACATCCCCGGCAGCGTCGCCATCGGGATGTGCTTGGCGTTGTCGAAGGTCAGGTGCTCGTAGACCTCATCCGAGATCACGGTGACGTCATGTTCTTTGCACAGGTCGGCGATCAGCGTCATCTCTTCGAGCGTGAAGACGCGCCCGGTCGGGTTGTGCGGCGTGTTGAGGATGATCGCGCGAGTTTTGGTGTTAAAGGCTTTACGCAGTTCGTCGGGATCGAACGTCCACGACGGCGGATGCAGCGGCACGTAGATCGGTGTTGCGCCCGCCATGGTGATGTTGGGGACGTAGCTGTCGAAGTACGGCTCGATTACGATGACTTCGTCGCCTTTGTCGACCAAGCCGAGCACCGACGAGAAGATCGCTTCGGTGCCGCCCGCCGCGACGACCACGCCCGCGTTGGGATCAACGTCGAGATTATAGAAGCGGTTGGCGTGGGCGGCAATTGCCTGCCGCAGTGATGGTCGTGCCCGGACCGGGTGCGTACTGGTTGTACTTGCCCGCTTGCAGCGCCTGCACTGCCGCCGCGACGATGTCGCTGGGCGTGTCAAAGTCCGGCTTGCCCTGACCGAGATTGAGCGCGTTGTGCTGCTGCGCCAGCATGTTGATTTCCGTGAAGATGGTCGTGCCGAAGTCGGCGACTCGGTCGGACATTTTCGACATGGGTGTGTGCTCCGATTCGTATAGTTGTAATTATGCTTCTGGCGGACTGGGCGATAAATCGAGTTCGAGATCGTCCACCATCAATACCGCGATCTCTTTTACGCGCCGTATACTCGCATCATTCGTTAGGAATACTTGACAGTCTGTTTCGATCGCAGCGGCAACTTGGAGCGCGTCGGGCGTTTTCAGATTGTACTGAGCGCGCAAATGTGCGGCTCGGCTGGCGATGGCAGGGTTTATGGCGATAAGCTGCATATTCCGGCTCGTGAGTAACAAGTCGATATACTCTCTCTCCAATTTCCTGTTCATCGATTTCAATGGCTTCGTCAGTACCTCAGTCAGAGTAATTACAGACGTTACCACCTCTATTTTCCCACTATCAACCAACGAGAAGATGATACGCATTCGATCCACGTAGGTTGGCGTTCGTTCGACAAAATAGACGAAAGGCGCTGTTTCTATGTAGAGTTGATGAATGCCCTGTAGAGCATCTGCTACTTTCACGGACGATGATCCCACTCACTGCGTAGCTGGTTCACATAGTCTTGCGGATCGACTTGATCGTCGCGTAGTTCCTCACCCACACCTTCAAACTCAAGAATGCTGCGTGTTCTTGTTCGTTCGGCAATCAGTGATTCTAGAATGTAATCGAGCAGTTGTTTGCGTTCGTCAATCGAAAGCGAAGTCACTTCGGCTTTTATCAATTCCAGAGACATGATTGCACCTCATCTCATTAGTTTGCAATATTCTCCCGTGCTTCGGTCGCCAGCCGATCCACTTGTTCATTGAATTTATCACCGGCGTGACCGCGTGTCCAATGCCAATCGATGTGGTGGGTTTGGGTGAGATCGTACAGCTCGATCCACAGTTCTCGATTGAGCACCGGCTTCTTGGCGCTGGTCATCCAGCCGTTCTTGCGCCACGTTTTGATCCATGTCGTGATCCCTTGCCGCAAATACTGCGAGTCGGTGTAGAAATCGACCTCGCAGGGGCGGGTGAGCGCTTCGAGCGCCTTGATCGCGGCGGTGAGTTCCATCTGGTTGTTGGTCGTGTGCGGATCGTTGCCGCTGATCTGGCTTTGATGCTCGCCGTAGATCAGCAGCGCTGCCCAGCCGCCGGGACCGGGATTTGGCTTCGACCCGCCGTCGCTGTAAATCGTGACTCTGTCGCTCAAAGTGAAATCCTATACAAACGGTAGGGGCGCACAACCGTGCGCCCTTAAGAGCATAATCCTTCGCTGCCTCGATCTGTTCCCCCTCTCCCCCTAAGCGAAGCGACTGCGTGGGAGAGGGGCAGGGGCGAGGGGTTGAGTTTAGTTCAGGAACTTGCGCAGCACGGTCTGGAGGATGCCACCGTTGCGGTAGTACTCGACCTCGACCTCGGTATCCAGCCGCGCCGTGACCGTGAATTCCTTGGTGCTGCCGTCGGCGGTGGTGGCGATCACTTGAACGTCCTGCTTGGGCGACAGTTCGCCGGAGATGCCGACGATGTCGAAGGTCTCGCGCCCGGTCAAGCCGAGGCTCTTGACGTCTTCGCCATTCTTGAACTGGAGCGGCAGCACGCCCATCATGACCAAGTTGCTGCGGTGGATGCGCTCATACGATTTGGCGATCACCGCCTTGACGCCGAGCAGCAGGGTGCCTTTGGCTGCCCAGTCGCGGCTCGATCCGGTGCCGTACTCCGCACCCGCCAGCACCACCAGCGGTGTCCCTTCGGCGATGTACTTCTCTGAGGCATCGTAGATGCTCATGACCTCGCCGTCGGGTAGGTGCATGGTGACACCGCCCTCGCTGCCGGGAACCAACTGATTGCGCAGCCGGATGTTGGCGAACGTCCCCCGGATCATGACTTCATGGTTGCCGCGGCGGGTGCCGTAGGTGTTGAAGTCGGGTTTCTCGATGCCGTTTGCCTTCAAATAGCGACCGGCGGGGCTGTCCTCGGCGATGTCGCCCGCTGGTGAGATATGGTCGGTCGTGATCGAGTCGCCGAGCAGCGCCAGCGCGCGCGCGCCCTTGATCGGTTTGACGGCTTCCGGTTGGCGCGGCATATCGACGAAGAACGGCGGCTCATGGATGTAAGTGCTGCTGTTGTCCCACTGATAAACGTCGCCCTCGGTGCTGGGGATAGCGTTCCACGTCTCGTTGCCGTTGAAGACGTTGCCGTACTGACGTAGGAACATCTCCGGCGTGATCGCCTGCTGCACCGCTGTGAGGACTTCTTCCTGCGTGGGCCAAATATCGCGCAGATAAACCGGCTGACCATCCTTGTCGTTGCCGAGCGGCTCGGTCGTCAGGTCGATGTCGACCGTTCCGGCGAGCGCGTAGGCGACCACCAGCGGCGGCGAGGCGAGATAATTGGCTTTGACCAACGGATTGATGCGCCCTTCGAAGTTGCGGTTGCCACTCAGCACAGCAGCGGCGACCAGATCACCTTCACGCACGGCTTCGGCGACCTGCTGGGGCAGCGGACCGCTGTTGCCGATGCAGGTGGTGCAGCCGTAGCCGACGGTGTGGAAGCCGAGCGCCTGAAGGTAGGGCGTCAGTCCGGCTTTGTCGTAATACTCGGTGACGACGCGCGAACCGGGCGCGAGGCTGGTCTTGACGTAGGGCTTGGTATCCAAGCCTTTCTCGACCGCTTTCTTCGCCAGCAAGCCCGCCGCCATCATCACCATCGGATTGCTGGTGTTGGTGCAGCTCGTGATCGCCGCGATCACGACGATGCCGTGACCGACTTTGGCGCTGTTGCCGTTGTCGCGCACGAGCGCTTCGTGCTGCAGCGCTTCTGCGCCGAGCGCGAAGCCGCGCTGATCGACCGGGGCGCTCAGCGCCTGCTCGAACGTGGCTTTCATGTCGCGCAGTAGAATGCGATCCTGCGGGCGCTTGGGACCTGCCATGCTCGGCTCCACGTCGGCGAGATCGAGTTCCAGCGCATCGGTGAACACCGGATCCGGTGTATCGTCGGTGCGGAAAATGCCCTGTTCCTTGGTGTAGCGCTCGACCAACTGGATCAGCGCTTCATCGCGTCCGGTGCGGCGCAGGTAGTTGAGCGTCTCGTCGTCGACCGGGAAGAAGCCCATTGTCGCGCCGTATTCGGGTGCCATGTTGGCGATAGTCGCGCGGTCGGGCAGGCTCAGCTTGCCACAGCCGGGTCCGTAGAACTCGACAAACTTGTCGACCACGCCGCGCTTGCGCAGCATTTGGACGATCGTCAGCACGAGGTCGGTCGCCGTTGCGCCT
This sequence comes from uncultured Chloroflexia bacterium, assembly GCA_963727545.1. Taxonomy (GTDB): domain Bacteria; phylum Chloroflexota; class Anaerolineae; order Aggregatilineales; family Phototrophicaceae; genus Flexifilum. The sequence goes on along the minus strand of CAVSGS010000005.1, from coordinate 440,518 downwards.
TCGGGCAGCTTGCCCTTGAGCTTGAAGCCGATCACCTGCGGCATCAGAATGTAGATCGGCTGACCGAGCATGGCGGCTTCGGCTTCGATGCCGCCGACACCCCAACCGAACACACCGAGCGCGTTGATCATGGTGGTGTGGCTGTCGGTTCCGACCAGTGAATCAGGGAAGGCGACCGTTTGCCCATCTTCTTCTTTCGTCCAGACCGCCCGCCCCAGATATTCGAGGTTGACCTGATGGACGATGCCGGTCGCCGGTGGGACGACGCGGAAATTATCGAAGGCTTTCTGTCCCCAATGCAGGAACTCATAGCGTTCGCGGTTGCGCTCGAATTCGCGCTGGGCGTTGAAGCGGATCGAATCTTGCGTGCCGAAGCGATCCACCTGCACCGAGTGGTCGATCACCAGATCGACGGCGACGCCGGGGTTGATCTCGCGCGGCGGTTCGCCAAAGCGATCCATCGCGCTGCGCAGCGCCGCGAGATCGACCACTGCCGGGACGCCGGTGAAGTCTTGCAAGACGACGCGCGCCGGTTTGAACGGCACTTCGATTTGCTGGGGTGCGGGAGCGTTCCAGTTGGCGATCTCGCGCACTACGTCTTCCGTGACCTCGAAGTTGTCGAGGTTACGCAGCGTGTTTTCGAGCAGAATCTTGATGCTAAAAGGGAGTTGATTGATGTGACCGATATTTTGTTCGGCAAGCTTGCTCAAGCGGTAGATCACCGCTTCGCCGTTTCCGGTGTCGAACGTACCACGGGTACCGAAAGTATCTACTCGCATAGAAACGTCCTTTGTCGCTGAAGCTGCCGGCGAACGACAGCCGGCGGGAGAGAGATTAAAACTAGGAGACGGTCAGGATTGATGGCGTGTTATTTTACCTGAAAAGTCTTTTTTTGTCAGATGACTCTACGAATGCTTATTCTGGCTAATCATGCTTTGCAGTTTGCGGCTCTCGTTGTATCCTTATGCGGATTAATCCAAGGGTGAGGTTTTTATGGCGAAAGATCGCAACAAAACGAGAACGACGACATCCTCGAAGCCATCGGCGAGCCAAACAGCCCGGACTGCCGAACGCCGTAAGGAACGCGAGCGCGAACGCCGCCGCCGGCAAATCATTACCGGGGGGATCATCGCGGTCGCGATCATCGCCGTGGTTGTGTTCATTGTCTTGATCGTCCGGGCGCCCGCCGAGGCGCCGATTCCGGCGGAATCAGCGACGCGCTACGAGGGCATCACGCAGACCCGTACCGAGGAAGAGTTTCCGCGCTTAGGTGATGCGAGTGCGCCGGTACAGGTCGCCGAGCTTTCGAGCTTCGACTGTACCCACTGCCGCGACTTCCACGCCGAGATGATTGACGAGCTGGTCAACCGGGTCAAAGATGGCTACATGGCGCTGACCTACGTCCCGCTTTACGGCTATGGCAGCCTGCCGAACGGACAGGGCGCGGCGACGGCGGCGATCTGCGCTGGACAACAGGGCAAATTCTGGCAGTTCCACGACGCGCTGTTTGACTGGAACGGGCAGTATGGCGTGCAGGCGTTCACCAACAACCGCATCCTGAGCGGTGTCGATGCGCTGGGACTGAATCGCAGTCAATACGATAGCTGCATCGGCAGCAGCACGACCGGCGACATCCTCGCGGCGGCGCTCAGCCAAGCGCGCGGGCTGCTCAACTTCCAAGGCACGCCGACGATCACCGTCAACGGCGTCGTCCCGACCGATGATAAGCAGCAGCCGTTGACCGACTACCAAGCGATTCTCGCTTATATCGATACTGAAATTGAGCGGGCGAAATCTTACGCTCCCGCTACTTCTGAGGCGACTGCGGAAGCGACGCCGGAAGCCACGGTTGAGCCAGCGCTCGCGGCGACGGCGGAAATCACACCGGAAGCCACCGAAGCAGTCACCCCCGAAATGACGGCTGAAGCGACCGCCGCCAGCTAAAAGATAACCTCACCCCACGATAGCGACGAGAGCGTCTGCTTGTTTCCCCCTCTCTTACGGAGAGGGGGCAGGGGGTGAGGTTGTTTTTACCCTCGTCTTGCCAGCATTGGACCCAAATTACGCCCGCCGAGCAGGTGCATGTGCAGGTGATAGACTTCCTGTCCGGCATCATCCTTGCAGTTGATCAGCAGCCGATACCCGCTCTCGCTGATGCCGAGATCGCGCGCGATCTGCTTGGCGACCACGAACATGTGACCGAGCACCGCCTCATCTTCCGGCGTCACGTCGTCCACCGTCGGGATTTCGTGATTCGGTACGATCAAGATGTGCACCGGGGCTTGCGGATGGATGTCTTTGAAGGCGGTCACCCGATCGTCCTGAAAAACGATCGTCGCCGGTAGTTCGTGTTTGATGATCTTTGTGAAGATGGTAGGCACGCTCTCGCTCCCCAAATAGTACCGAGTACCGAGCAACGAGTACTGAGTCAAAGCTATTGGGGCAATGATGGTGCGTTTTTGCCCTACTCAGCACTCAGTACTCGGTACTCAGAACTTCTTTGAATTACATCGCCAGCCCGCCGTCGACGTTGAGGATGTGCCCGGTGATGTAGCTGGCTTCGTCGGAGGCGAGGAAGGCGGTTGCCAGCGCCACGTCTTCGATGGTCGCCCAGCGACCGAGCGGGATATTCTCGTTGATACGTTTGGCGATGTCCTCCGGCAGCGAGGCGGTCAAGTCGGTGGCGACGAAACCGGGCGCGACCGCATTGACGGTGATGCTGCGCGACGAGACCTCGCGGGCGAGTGCCTTGGTCAAGCCGATGATCCCGGCTTTGCTGGCGCTGTAATTGGTCTGCCCACCGTTGCCCATGATGCCGCTGATGCTGGTGATGTTGACGATCCGCCCGTAGCGCTTGCGCATCATCGACTGCACGGCGGCTTTCGAGCAGAGCCACGTGCTGCGCAGGTTGGTCTGGATCACGGTGTCGAAGTCGGCGGCGCTCATCCGCATGATCAGGTTGTCACGAGTTGTCCCGGCGTTGTTGATCAGGATGTCGATCTTGCCGTAGTTGTCAATTGCCGTCTTGATCAAGCGGCTGGCATCGGCTTCTTGGCTGACGTCCGCCTGTACTGCTTCGGCATTACCGCCCGCCGCTTTGATCGCCGCGACGACCTCGTTAGCGGCGTCGGCGTTGCTGTTGTAGTTGACGACCACGGTCGCGCCGCGGCGCGCCAGTTCCAGCGCGATGCCGCGCCCAATCCCGCGACTCCCGCCGGTGACGACGGCGATCCGCTCGGTTAGCTGGGTCATAAAATGTCCTCCATGAATGTAAGTTTTCGCAATTCTGATACCAGTAGGGGCGTTATATATAACGCCCCTACAGAGTTAGCCTGATTGCGCGATTTCTGTCACCCGCAGCGTTAGCCGCCGACCCAGCCGAGCAGGTCGATCAGCCCGCGCAGGCTGCCGGTCAGCGAGACCGCGCCCAAACCATTCGGGTTGGCGACGTAGACGTCGCTGCGCCCGTCCACGCGCGGATTGATACCGCTGAAGGCGAGCCAGCGTCCATCCGGCGAGTAAGCGGGTTCGCACATCGTCGGTGGTGGGTTGGGGAGCGCAATCGAATTGAAGCTGCTGTCGTAGACGATCGATCCATAGGGGCACTGTCCGCTGACGCCGCCGATGGCGATCTTGGAACTATCCGGTGACCATGCCGCGCTCATTCCGTAGCGCGCGAAGGGCTTGTCGGTGATCCGTCCGACCTCGACGCCGTTGATCTGCGCCAAGACGATCGAACTGGTCGTGCCCGCCGCTTGGAAGACCACCATCTGACCGGTCGGCGACCACGCTTCGGACAGCTTGAGCGGTACGTCGCCCGTATTGAGCTTGACCTCGCGCGATTCGCCGCTGACGACGTCGGTCGTCCACAGCGAGCGTACCGGATCGCCAAACAGCGGATCGCCGCTGGCATAGGCGAGTTGGCGCGGGTTCACCCAGACCGGCGGCTCATTCACCCACACGTCGGAGACCTGCCGCACCGACCCATCAGCGATGCTGAGCAAGAAGATGTTGCCCCCGGTTGGTGGCGCTTGATCGGTGCCGTCGCAGGTGCCCGGCTCGCCGGGAATCCAGCTTGGGCAGACGGCGCGATCCGAAACGAAAGCGAGGTAGCTGCCGTCCGGCGACCAGACGGGCCAGAAATCGTAAGACCCCTGCCGGATTAGGGGAGTCGGGTTGGAGCCATCCGACTCAATCGAGTAGATGTCGAGGTCGTAGGCGGTTTGCACCGTGATCGCCAGTCGCCTGCCGTCCGGCGACCACGACGGTTCGCTGTAGATGCCGCGCTGCGTCAGCGAGCGAATCGGCAAAACGCGCGCGCTGAAACGGATCGAGAGGTCGGCGACGTACAAGCCGATGGTACTGGCTCCGCCTTGCGGCTGCAGGTAGGCGAAAGAATTGCCCTTCGGCGACATGAAAATCTGCCGCCCGGTCGAACCATCCAATTCGGTAATGGCGACGCGCGACGCCGAATTCGTCGGCGAAACGTAGTAGAGTGTCTCGACGTTATTGCCCGGCTGTGGCGTCGCGTTGCTAACCGTGCGATTGTTGGTGTTGATGAACGCGATCATCGGCGAACCCAGCCGCGCGATCATGTCCGAGGGGATGTCGAGCGACTGCGAACTGTCGATCCCGAAGGCGAACGACGGTCCCGGCGTATTCGACGGCGTCGGACTCGGCAGCGGCGTCGGGGTGATCGTCGGCGTGTCGGTCGGCGCCGGCGTCAGCGTCGGCGTATCGGTCGGCGGAATCGGCGTGAAGGTCGCCGTATCGGTCGGCAGTGGCGTGACTGTAAAAGTCGCAGTTGGCGTGGGGGTCGGCGGGTTGAGCGTGCTGCACGCGGTGGCGCTGTAAGCAGCAGTGATGAGCAGGAGCAGAATGGCAACTCGGCGCAAGAGCATACTTTCTATCCTGATGAGAAATTTGCGCCGTTAGGATACCACAGAACTTAAGACGAGGAGAGGCGCAAGGGGCGCAATTTGCGCCCCTTGCGGTGTGAAGTAAAGCTAGCCGAGACAGTCACTTGGACACGTACTGTAGGATTTGCCCGGTTCGCAGACTTGATTGCCACAGACGGCACCGACGTTGATCGTAATCGTAAAGGACTTCTGCGACCCATCCAGCAGGATCACCAGCAGCGTATAAGTGGTCGTCTCGCCGGGGCAAACCTGCCGCGAGTTGTGCCCGATCACCGGCTGACCCTCGAAATAGACCGAGTTGATGTTGTCCACATCCCAGCGGATGGTGGTGCATTCCCGGTAGCCAATCGGGTTGTTGTCCGCTCGCAAGTTGGGACCACTCATCTGTGCGTTGGGCGTCGGCGTCACCGTCGGTGGCAGCGGCGTGTTGGTCGGTACGGCACGCGGCACGCGGATCGACTGCCCGGCGATCAGCGCATTCGGGTTGTCGATGCAGTTGCCCGCTTGCAGATCCGCCGTCCGCATGTTCAGCTTGAGTGCGATGGTCGACAGGTTATCGCCCACCTGTATCACGTAGCGAGCACCCCAATCGCTGCGCGGCGTACAGGCGGCAGTTGCCGCCGTCGGCGTCGCCGTGACGCTGATTACGGGTGCTTCCGTCGGCGTGATCGTCACTGTATTCGGGTCTTGAACCGTGATTTTACGATCCAGCAGCATGACCGGCAGATTGTGCATCGTCGACATATCATACGGGCTTGGCTCTGACGGCGGACCGGAAACCTGCATTCCGTCGGGACCGCTGCCCAGCGGCAGCCCGGTTTTCTCCCCGGCGGGGACGATTTTCGTCTCATTGAAGGCGGTGATAATTCCCGTGCCTTCGACGACCGCGAAAGTCATCCGGTTCGTATCTTGGTTGGTCGTGACCAAGGCGGTCGAGCCGAGCGTCACGTCCGCGCCGTTGAGATTCATCGTCACCTGCGTGCCGTTCGGCGACTGGATCAACACACCGGCATCCGGCGCGTCAGCGCATTGTACGTCCCCGATGCGTGTGCTCACCGTCACCGCCCGCATGTCCGGCGATGGATTGTCGACGGTGGTATCGCCGAACAGCAAGAAGGTCACGTTCTGACCGGGGAGCGTGTCCGGCAGATTGGCTTGCGCCTTCAAGACGGCGATGCCCCAATCATGGGTCGTCAAATCCAGCGGCGCGGTGCTGATCTTTCGCACCGCCAGCAGGTCGACGGTATCGCCCGACTTCTGGAAGACGAAGTTGGAACCCGGATCGAAGTCAACCGAAACTAACTGGTTACCGTAGCAGGCTTGGTTGCGACCGAGCGCATTGCAAACCAGCCCGACCGACGTTTCTGCCAGTGAAACGAGTTCCTGACAGGTGACATTGGGTGGCGCGGTCGAGATTTGTTCGGGCGGCTGCGCGACGGCGCTTTGCGGCGCCATCGAGCACCCCGATGCCAGTAGGATCGCGGTCAACGCCAATGCGATTAGAGAGATCAAGCCTGTTCGCCGCATGTCGCTATTCCTTTTTTCGGAAAGTGCCATAGTAATACTATAGGACAGACAAGCAAAAGGAGCAACCATCTTAGCGATAGTCAAGTCTGCTGAGGGTGCCTGCGTGCCTGACGATGAGTATTTTGGTCGCTGGCGGAGCGTCAAAGGGGTTGCTTTGCCGGGGCTATGGGCTTGATTCGCTGTTGTTGAGCACGTAGTACGAACCGCGTTTCTGCCCCAATTTGCGCAAGAAATCTTTGGCGACCAGATCGGCGAGGTCGCGGCGGATCGTTTCGGGATGGACTTCGGGACACAGCGTTTGCAGATCGCTGTTGGTAATGCGCGGATTACCGTCGTGGATCAGGTAGAGCAGGGCGGCTTCCTGCCGGGCGTTGATTGCCTGCCCCTTGTACTCGCCGTTGAGCTTGACCAGTGCGGCGCTGTCCTCAGCGGCGGCGATCGCGGCTTCCGGCATCGGATCGTTGAACAGCGAGACCCGGAATCCGCCTGCTGTTTCCGCGAACTCCGGCGCGTGGAGATGCTGCTCGCGCATCAGGTCGATCACGCGGTCGACACCGTAGCCGAGCCGCTCGATGAAGCCCATGTCCGAGAGAATCTGGACGATCACCGGGTTGCGCGAGAAGCGCTCGTCTTTGATATTGTCGATCGTCACGGGACCGGGCAGCCCGCCGGGGCTGTGAACTTCCATGTGGTTGCGGAAGATGAACAGCCGGATGCCATCGCCCGCGATAGTGTAGTCGCGGTGGGCGGCGGCGTTGACCACCAGCTCGCGCGCCGCTTCGAGCGGGTATTCGAAGGCTTCGTCGCGCTCCATCGTCTTGCCGAGGCTGACCGCTTTGCGCAGATGGTCACGCAGGAAGGCTTCAGCCCGCCGAATCTGATCGGGAATCGTGCCGACAATGTCCTCGCGCTGGAAGGTGTCGCCCATCGAATCGCCGGGGAAGCGGGCGGCGGTGATCTCGGCGCCGCGAATGTGGCGCTGTGGATCTTTGCCGAACAGCAGAATGCCGGCGTTGGTGGGACGTAAACGTCCATCTTGCTGGGCGAGACAGCCGCGCCGCAGCAGCGCTATCTCGACCTCGGTTTCGTTGATGCCGCCGAGCGTGGACACGTAGGCTTTCGCCTTGTCCCAATCGATGTCGTCGCGGCTGGCACCGTGCGCGATTTCGGTCTCGAAGCTCAGTTCGCCCCGCTCGATGATCAACCGGCGCAGTTCGCGCGGCTTGAGCGCCGTATTCTCGATGCCCTGCCGGGTCAGATAGCGCCCGTCGAGTGCGTAGACGTGCGGCATTCCCGGTGGGATGTGGGCGAGGACGACCTGTTTGTCTTTCAGAGGGACGGCACGCGGCATCGGGATGATCAGCGGTGGCTCGACGCTGAGCGCTGCCTGAATCACCCGGTCGATGGCGTTGCCCGAATCGCGCACGCCCACGACCGTCGCCGCCGGTCCGATGATGCCGAGCACCAACGTCCCGCCATGACTGTTCGCCATTGCGGTGAGGATCGTCGCCATCGTGTCGAGCGGTGCGTTCTCGCTCAGCCAATCGAGGCGTTCGGATCGTCCTGATTTAACGATTTGCCACAGGTCTTCCGAACTCATAATAAGCCAATTGTACCTAATTCTGCGAAGTGTGCTATGCGACGATCAAAAAATGATGGAACCGCCATGACGCCAAGATCGCCAAGAACGCATGAATCAGATTTCTGCTTGGCGTACTTGGCGACCTTGGCGGTTCAGAATCAGTCCTCGTCCTCGTCTTTGCGTTCGCGGCGCAGGCGGTCGATCTTGCGTTCGCCTTCCGGCGCGGGCAGCAGCACCAAATCGATCACCTCCTGCATATTCTCGACGAAATGCAGGTCGAGATCCTGCCGCGCGCCCTTCGGAATATCCACGAGGTCGCGCTCGTTCTGCTTCGGCATAATGATCTGCTTGATCAGCGCGCGGCGCGCGGCGAGCACCTTTTCCTTGACCCCACCGACCGGCAGCACCTTGCCGCGCAGCGTGATTTCGCCGGTCATGGCGAAGTCGCTGCGGACTTTACGCTCGGTGAATGCCGAGATCATCGCCGTCGCTAGCGTGATTCCGGCTGACGGTCCCTCTTTCGGAACGGCGCCTTCGGGCAGATGCACGTGGATGTCGAAATTCTCGAAATCGTCGTGCGGGATGTTCAAGTCCTCCGCCCGTGAGCGCAGATAGCTTAGTGCTGCTTGCGCCGATTCCTGCATCACGTCGCCGAGCGAACCGGTCAGCATCAGCGATCCCTTGCCGGGGAGCACCTGCACCTCGATGGTCAGAATGTCGCCGCCGAAGGCTGTCCACGCCATGCCGGTGGCGACGCCCACCTCGTCCTGATCGTTGGCGCGCAGGTCGTCGAACGGCGCCGGACCGAGAAAGCGCGTCAGGTGCTTGACCTCGATGTCCGCTGGATGGCGCTTACCCTCCGCCACCAACCGCGCGACTTTGCGGCAGACGTTGGCGATCTCGCGGTTGAGGTTGCGCACGCCCGCCTCGTAGGTGTACTCGCGGATCAGCGATCGTAAGGCGGCGTCGCTGAAGTGGACTTTGTGATTTTCCAGCCCGTTGACCTCGATCACCTTCGGGATCAGGAATTGACGAGCGATGGCGATCTTCTCTTCCTCGATGTAGCCGTTGAACTCGATGATCTCCAGCCGGTCGAGCAGGGCGGGCGGCAGCGTGTCGAGTTCGTTCGCCGTCGTGATGAACAACACCTTCGATAGGTCGTAGGGCACGTCGAGGTAATGATCGAAGAAGGCGAAATTCTGCTCCGGGTCGAGGATTTCCAGCAGCGCCGACGCCGGATCGCCGCGAAAATCCATGCCCAGCTTGTCGATCTCGTCGAGCATGAAGACCGGGTTGACCGTCCCGGCGCGGCGCATCGTCTGGATGATCCGCCCCGGCAGCGCGCCGATGTAAGTGCGGCGGTGTCCGCGAATCTCGGCTTCGTCGCGCACCCCGCCGAGGCTGACGCGCACGAATTCGCGCTCCAGCGCTGCCGCGATGCTCTTGCCTAGCGACGTCTTGCCGACGCCGGGCGGACCGACGAAGCACAGGATCGGGCTGTTCTGCTGCTCCGGCGCGAGCTTGCGCACGGCGATGTATTCGAGGATGCGGTCTTTGACTTTGGGCAAGCCGTAATGTTCGCGGTCGAGGATCGTCTGGGCGCGCTTGACGTCCAGTTGATCTTCGGTCGCCTTGTTCCATGGCACGCCGGTCAGCCAGTCGATGTACGTCCGCACGATGCCGACTTCCGGCGACATCGGCGGCATCATCGCCAGCCGCGAGAGTTCTTTGGTCGCCTTCTCATGCACTTCGAGCGGCAGGTTCGCCGCGATGATTTGCTCGCGGACTTCGCTGATCTCCTGCTGAAAGACGTCTTCTTCGCCCAGTTCGCCTTGGATGATCCGCATTTGCTCGCGCAGATAGATTTCGCGCTGCGTGCGATCCATCTCTTGGTGAATTTGGCTGGTGATCTCATCCTTCAGTTCGAGCACGTTCAGCTCTTGATCGAGCAGTTCGGCAACGCGATCGAGCCGCTCCTCGACGTCGAGCATCTCCAGCAAATGCTGGCGATCTTCGGTCGGCAGCGTCAGCGTCGAGGCGATCAAGTCCGCCAGCCAGCCGGGATTATTGGCGTTGAGCGCGTAGAGCAGCACTTCTTCCGGGATGTTGTCGTTCAGTTCGATGGCGCGCTTGAATAAATTCAGCACCGCCTGCATGGTGGCGCTGGCTTTGCGCGTGCTCGGGTTGACCTCGTCGAGGATGCGTGCTTGGGCGACCAGATAGGGGTGCGTTTTGGTGAATTCGACGATCTCGACGCGGCGGCGACCTTGCGCCAGCGCGCTGTAGCTGTCGTCGGGCAGGCGCAGAATGCGACCGAGCGCGATCTCGACACCGGTTGGGTAGAGTTTGTCCGCACCCGGATCGACGGCATTCGGGTCAGTTTGCACCAGCCCGATCAGCGTGTGCTGTTCCTCGTGAGCGGCTTCGGCAGCCGCCAGCGCGCGCTTGCCCAGCAGTGAGATCGGCGAAATGACGTTCGGGAAGATCACCCCGTCACGCAAGGGGATGACCGCGCATTCGATCAAGCCGTTGGCATCGATGTTGGCATTCTCGATGGTGTAAAAATCGTTTGCGCCAATGGTATCAGTCAAGCTATTTCCTTAATGATGAAACGCGAAAATGGGGGAATAGCCCTATTCTACACCAATGCAAACGGCGGCGAAAGCGTAGAATATACGTTCGACTCATGGGCAAAGATCAGTGAACCGCCAAGACGCCAAGAAGTCATGATACCTATGCAGACTTAGCGGAAGCCGGTCGATCAGCGGCTGCTTCCGTAGGGACATGATAGATCGTATTAATTGCCCTTGGCGATGGCAACCGAAGGTTGCACGGCGTCTTGGCGGTTCAAAGGTTCTTTGATAGCTTGCCCCGCATTGATTTCTGCCCTTGATCCGCTTAGACTTAGGCGCGGTCGGAAATGGCAGGATACTTGGTTTAATGCGGATTCCAATTTGGCTGACGGTTCTCACAGCGTTAGTGGCGCTGATTGTGGTCGTGCTGATCGGGCAAATGCTGATCGCGCCGCCGCGCCCGCTGATTCTTGACGCGGCGTTCGCGCCGGAGACGATCACCCCCAATGCCGATGGCAGCGACGACGTGACCGTCTTCACTTATGGGCTGTCGCGCAACGCTCACGTGACCCTGAACTTCACCGCCGCCGATGGCACGGTCTACGGCTTCCGCGACGATGAAGCCCGTATCCCCGATGATTATCGCGTCGCCTTTAGCGGCGTCGTCGCCGGGTTCACGCTGCCCGGCGAGAATTTCGACGGTCAGCAGATCGTCCGCCGCTTGATCCCGGATGGCGTGTATACGTGGACGCTCACCGCCGTTGATGAGTCTGGCGCGACCGACGCGCACACCGGCACGCTGACCATCGCCGACGGCGACGCGGCGCTGCCGCTGCTGCCCGAATTCAGTGTCTCGCCGCGCGTGTTCACGCCCAATCAGGACGGCATCAACGACCGCGCCTACATCAATGCTTTCCTGAGCAAGCCCGCCGATCTCAAGGTGATGCTGGTCGGTCCGCAGGGGACGCAGTATCCGCTCTCGGAGCGTCAAGAGGACGTGCGCCCCGGCGAAGCGGGACGGCATTTGTTCGATTACGATGGCGGCGTCGACATGAACGCCGATCCGCCGCCGGATGGCACCTATACCGTCGTCGCCAGCGCGCAGGATGCGGTCGGGCAGGTCGTCGAGCGGACCTCCCAAATTACGATTGAACAGGGCGGTAAGCCCTTCGCCCAGATCGTCGCTCAGCCGACCGGTGCGACCGTCGTTTTCGAGGCGCGCTCGTGGGAAGATCGGTTCTTCACCAGCGCTGAGCACGCCGGCGATCTGGTCACGCCGCCGGACGATCCGGCGCTGCTGACGATGAATACGATCACGCTGCCGGTGGGCGATTTGCTGGTCTTTAAGCTGACCGTCGAGAACTACGGTGACGTGCCGATCCGCACGACCGGACCCGAACCGGGTACGGTCTACCAGTGGGATCAGCGCGCGTCGACGCTTGGCTTGCCTGATGAGCCGGGGGCGTGGCGGGTTGGTATCGACTGTACCTCCGCCATGAGCGACTATCCTTGGCGCTGGGCGCTCGGCAGCGCCGACACGCTCGACGTGGTGCACGATCCCGACACCGGCAATGTGTACTACTATCTGCCGGCGGGCGCGCGCGCGGTCGTCTGGGGTGCGGTGCGGATGACCGACGACACCATCCGCAATCCGCAAGAATGCTGGGCGGGCTTGATCCATGAGAGCGTCGAGATCTCCAGTGTCAACAACGTCGTCGGCACGCGGCAGGTGCAGATCGATCCACCGCCAGCTTGAGGTTGGGCATCGCGTGGCAGCGAACCTTAAGTTGAATCGAGCCACGAACGCCTTTACCATACCTATATAGATTTCATATTGACCGGACTCGTGATCGGAGGCGGGCAAGATTAACCGCAAAGCCATCACCCTCACTCTTGTACTGCTCGCGATTGCGCTGACGGCGACCTCGTGCCGCCGGAGTGCGCCGCCCGCGACGGCGCGCCCGTCACCGTCGCCGACGCCGCGTTCGACGGCGCTGCCGCCACTGCCGACGGCGATTCCGCTGGGTTCGACCGGCAATCCGCTGCAGCTCGTGATCGTCGCGCCGGACGCGCTCGCGGCTGATGCGTCGACCGGCGGTGCTGCTGCAACCGAGTTGGTCGATTCGACCACCAGTGCTTTAGCCGCCGCGCTGCTCGAAGAAACCGACTTGACCGTCACGGTCGAACTAGTCGAAACTGATGCTGAGGCGCTCTCGGCGCTCTGCGATTCGGTTACGGGGACGATCTCCGCGGCGTGGCTGAGCGGTCTCGGCGCGCTGACCGCCGAGGCGCGCAACTGTGGTAGCTCGGTACTTCAAGTCGAACGCGGGCTGCGCTCCAATACCACCACCGGCGAGGCGGCGGCGTTGGTCGTCGCCAGTGACTCAGCGATCACGAGCGCGGGCGACCTGAGCGAAAAGACTTTCTGTCGCTTAGGTGTCACCGATGCTTATTCGTGGCTGATCCCGATGCTGATGCTGCGGGCGGCGGGGGTCTCGCCGGATGATCTGGCGACAGTCACCGATTATACCGATCCGAATGATATGGTGCGCGCGGTCGCCGACGGGACTTGTGATGCTGCCGGGATCGCCCTCAGCGCCTACAACGATTTGCGTGTCAGCGCGCGCTCGTCGACGAAGCTGCTCGATCAATCGCCGACCATCCCGTATGCCGTCTTGGTTTATCCCGCTGAACTGCCGCTTGGCGAGCAGCAGCAGCTCACGGACGCCCTGATCGGCATCGGCAATGGATCGCGCGCCGATCTGCTCAGCCCGCTGGTCGATCAGGATCAACTGCTAGCGGTCACGCCCGCCGATTTCTCCAGTTTGCGGACGCTCATCAGCCGCGCCGGGATCGATCTCGCGCAGCTAGGACAGTAATGCTGGCGGTGATCGTCGTCTCGTGGAACACGCGCGACTTGACGCTGGCGGCGCTCCGCAGCCTCTACGCTGACCTCGAAGGCAGTGGTCTTGCGGCGGAGGTCTACGTCGTCGACAGCGGCTCCACGGACGGATCGCCCGAAGCGATTGCGGCAGCCTTCCCGCAGGTGAAGTTGATCGCCTGCGTGGAGAATGTCGGCTTCGGGCGCGCCAACAATCTCGCGATCGAAGCGCTGCGGGCTGACGGTTTGCCCGACGCGATCTATCTGCTCAATTCCGACACAATCACCCAACCGAATGCGACCCGCACGCTCTACGAGACGCTGCTGGCGGACGAGACCACCGGCTTGGTCGGCGCGCACCTCAGTTATCCAGATGGACGCTTTCAGCACAGCGCCTTCGCCTTTCCCGACCTGCGCCAACTGTGGGTCGAACTGTTCCCCACGCCGGGACGCCTCTACGAGAGTGAGTTCAACGGGCGCTATCCGCGCAGTCTCTATGAGCGCGTGCTTCCGTTTCCGGTCGATTTCGTGCTCGGCGCGACCATGATGCTGCGCCGCGAGGTGATCGAGCGCACCAACGGCTTCGACGAACGCTTCTTCATGTACTGCGAGGAGATCGACTGGGCGTGGCGCATTCACGACGCGGGTTGGCAGGTCTGCTGCGTCCCGGCGGCGCGCGTGATCCATCTCGGCGGCGCGAGCACCGGGCAGGTGCGCCCGCGCAGTATCGTCGATCTATGGACCAGCCGCTTGATCCTGTTCGACCGGCATTATCCGGTGCTGAAACGCCTGATCGCGCGCGGCATGATCGCCGTCGGCATGGCGCTCAAGGGGCGTCAGACCGACGATCCGGCGCTGCGTGATGCTTATCGCACCGTGCAGCGGCTCGCACTGAAGCGAGGGTGAGATCGTGCGGCTGACGGCGATTATCCTGACTTACAACGAGGCGGAACACGTCGCCGATTGCATCGAGACGCTGCGCTTCGCCGATCGCGTGATCGTGTTCGACTCGCACAGCACCGACGAGACGGTTGACCGCGCGCGTGAGGCGGGCGCGGAGGTGATCGCGCGGGCGTTTGATAACTACGCCAATCAGCGCAACGCCGCTCTTGACGCCGTGCGCGACTCGGCGGACTGGGTCTTGTTCGTCGACGCCGACGAGCGCGTCCCGTCCGCGCTGGCGGTCGAAGTCCGCCAAAGTCTCGACTATCCCGGTTACGCCGGTTTCCGCATCCCGCGTGATAACTACATCTTCGGCAAGCTGACGCGCGGCGCGGGCTGGTATCCCGATTATCAGACCCGGCTTTTGCGGGTGGGTCACGCCCATTACGATCCAGAGCGACAGGTGCACGAAGTCGTCGTCCTCGACGGCAAAGAAGGGACGCTTCAGCACGCGCTGGTTCACTACAACTACCGCGATCGCGCTCAGTTTCTCGCCAAACAGCGCCGTTACAGCGCTTACGACGCGAAAATCCTCTTCGAGCAGGGGATTCACCCCAAGCCGCAAAATTACATTTTGCAGCCGCTGCGTCAGTTCTGGTGGCGCTTCGTGACGCTCGAAGGTTACACCGATGGACTGCACGGGCTGCGTCTCAGTTTGTTGATGGCGTGGTACGAATTCAAGAAGTATTGGCTGCTGCGGAAAATGTGGTAAGGGGTAGGGGCAGGATTTGATCCTGCCCCCGTAGTAGGTCTATTCGACGTGCGGGACGAGCAAGCCGTAGCCTTCACTGCGCCGTTTGTAGATCACGTTGACGCTGCCGGTCGCCTCGTTGAAGAAGACGAAGAAGGTATGACCGAGTAACTCCATCTGCTCGATCGCCTCGTCCTCGTTCATCGCCGTGATCGCAATGTCCTTGCGCCGGATGATCTGCTGCTCGGCGGCTTCTTCGGCAGTTTCCTCGAAAGCTTCCATTTCGGGAATCGCTTCAGCGACGTTCAGTTCTTCCAGTGAAGCGGAGAAGCTGCCGCGTCCTTTGCGGGTTCGTTTGCCCTTGAAGCGCTGGATTTGGCGATACATTTTGTCGACGGCGAGGTTCAGCGCCGACTCGATTTCGCCGCCAATCGTCTCTTGAGCGCGGAGAATCGCGCCGCGCTGGTGGCGTACCGTAATCTGGGCGACGGACAGGTTTTCACCACGTTTAGTATGTTCGCGCCCCAATTCGACTCGCACCTCCATAATGTTGGGCAGGTAGCGGTCGAGTTTGTCGAGCTTTTTGTGGACGTAAGCGCTCAGTGCTTCCGTGATTTTTATGTTGTGACCCTGAATGTCAATGTCCATCATCTCGAACTCCTTATGGTAAATTAGCGGGCTGCACTGCTCATCAGGGTGCCGCCGTGACCGTCAAGCTGTAGACGGTTCGAGCACCCGCGTCGAGCGCTGCTTGCGCGCAGGCTTGCAGTGTCGCGCCCGTCGTAAACACGTCATCAACCAGTAAAACGACCGCTCCCGCGACCACCACCGCGTCTGCCGCGAAAGCGCCTGCCACGTTTGTCCGTCGCTGGGGACGGCTCAACCCGACCTGCGGCGGGGTAGCGCGCAGCCGTTCGAGCGCGTTCGGCTCGCACGGGATGTCTAAAGCGGCTTCCAGCGCATCACCCAGCAGGTGTGCTTGATTATATCGCCGCCAGCGCTGTCGTGAAGTGTGAAGCGGCACCGGGGCGATCAAGTCGAACTTCCAATGGAGCACCTCCAGAGTGGCGAGTAGACGAGCGCTCAACGGCGCGGCAAGACTCACTACACCCTCATATTTCAGAGCGTGAACGGCTTGTTGCAGCTTGCCTTCGTGGAGTCCGGTTGCCGCGCTGCGCGCGAGCGGCGGAAGCGCTGCTTGGTGAATTTGCAGGGGGAAGGCGTCGAGTGTTTGCTGGCAGGTGGTACACCAGCGCGTATCTACGCGCCCGCAGCCCGCACAGCGCGGGGGGAAAAGCAGGTCAATGCCTGCGTCTAAACTGCGCCTCAGGCTCAGACGAGCGGAGCGCTCACCATGAGCCTGAGTGTGATTGACTTTACTTGTGATTCTGACCTCCTCAGGCTTTGCAGCGAGCGGAGATTAAAAGACTGCGCCCACCTCTCTACTACCAAACAAGATGATCACCGATGGTCCGAGCAGCACGATCCACAGAGACGGGAAGATCAGGAAGACCATCGGCAGCATCATCTTGACTGGTGCTTGGTGGGCTTTTTCTTGCGCTTTTTGACGCCGCTTCACACGCATTTGGTCCGACTGGACGCGCAGGATTTTCGACATGCTCACGCCGAGTTGATCGGCTTGGATGATGGCGGCGATGAAAGCGGTCACGTCGGGGACGTCCATCCGGTTCGCCATGTCACGCAGGGCATCACGGCGCAGCTTGCCTAACTGAATCTCGCGGAGCACGCGCCCAAAGGCGATAGCGAGGTCGTTGTCCCATTTCTCGTAAACTTTGCCCATCGCCATGTCGAAGCCGAGACCCGCCTCGACGCAGATCACCAACAGGTCAAGCGCGTCCGGCAGTGCCCGCCAGATGTCTTCCTGTCGGCGTGAGATTTTGCTTTTCACGTACAATACCGGGAAGAAGTAGCCCAAACCGACCGCTCCCAACGTGTAGAGTAGGGCTGTGCCCGGTGCGGTGGACGTTGAGCCGACGAAGAAGACGAAGAACGCGCCCAAGCCGAAGGCAATCGTCACGATGATGCGCATGGCGAAGAACGAGGCGGGGTCCATGCTCATACCCGCCAGTTCAAGCTGATGCCGCGCTTCCTCAAGCTGTTTCTGCGGTGTGAATTTCGTCGTAATCTGGGCGAACCGCCGCATCATCGGCAGCAGAACGCGGTCGCGGAAGGACAGCGAAAGCTCGATTTCTTCGAGTGACTGCGGCAGTTCTTTATCGTCATATTCCTGCAAGCGTTCTTGCAGTGGATCTCGTCCCCGGTCTTCTTTCATACCGACGTAGACCAGACTTCCAAAGACAATCGTCCCGACGATGACGATAGCAAGTACGATTATGGGTTGCATAATTCACCTATATGTCAATGTCGACGATCTTTTGAACAATTGCAAAACCGATCCCGATTAGCGCTAAGCCAAGCCCCAGCATGGGCCAGCCACACATGCGATTTTCAAACAGGTTACCCATGTAACCGGGATTGATCGTGTAGAGGAACAACGCCAGAATGATCGGCAAGAAGCTGATCAGGTAGCCGGTGACGCGTCCTTGAGCGGTGAGCACGCGAATCTCGCCCTTCAGCTTGATGCGCTCGCGGACAGTGTGGCTGATCACTTCCAGAATTTCCGCCAAGTTACCACCGACCTCGCGTTGAATATTGACTGCCGTGATCACGAGGTCGAGGTCTTCACTTTCGACGCGATTGAGCAGATGCTCCAGCGCGTCTTCCATGTCGATGCCTAACTGAACTTCCTGCACCACGCGCCGAAATTCGGTCGCCGTCGGTTCAGGTGCGTCGCGGGCGATCGCTTCCATCGACTGAAGCACACTGTAGCCGGAGCGCAGCGCGTTGACCCATAAGCCGAGTGTGTCCGGGAGCTGGCTCTCGAATCTCATCAACCGTGACGATGTCTGCTGGGCGACGTAAATGCGGGGCGCGAAAAAGCCGACGAAACCGGAGACGATCGCCATCACCAACTGCTGCCCGAACAAGACGAAGTAACCCAGTGCGAAAAAACCAAACACGCTGATGACGTGAACGGCGGCATATTCGGAGACGGTCAGCTTGATGTCGGCGCGCGAAAGCTGTGCTCGCCACTTCCTCCCGAAAGTTCGTTCCGAGACCAGCGAGTTCGAGCCGCTGCTGGATCGCGCTCGGTTTCTTCTCGGTGACTTGGTCCTCTGAGGTCTCTTCCAAGTCGAGATAAGACATGTTCGCGTCTTCGATGCGGGAAAGACGCTCTTCGATGATGTCCTTTTCCGACCGGACGCTGATGATTCCCCAGATGATCACGCCGATAGCGATCGCTACGGCGACACCGATGATCAAAACCGGACTAATCGTCATCGTGGTTACTCCATGACCGCATTGAAATCATTGTAGAAGGAAGCGGGAAAGCTCGTCAAGCTTTCCCGCTGCTGTATTTAGTAGCGACCAACGCCGAACACCGACGGCGGCAGGTAAATGCCTGCTGCTTCGATGCGGTCGGTGAACTTCGGGCGAATACCGGTCGGGCGAATGCGACCGACGATCTTGCCGCCTTCGACCCCGGTTTGCTCGAATTCGAAAATGTCGGACATCGTGATCATGTCGCCTTCCATGCCCTGCACTTCGGTGACCTTGACGACCTTGCGCGAACCATCGCGCAGGCGTTCCTGATGCACTACCACGTCGAGCGCGCTGGCGATCTGCTCGCGGATCGCGCGGACGGGCAGGTCCATACCTGCCATCAGGCACATCACTTCAAGCCGCGAAATGGTATCGCGCGGGCTGTTGGAGTGCGCCGTCGTCAGCGATCCGTCGTGACCGGTGTTCATCGCCTGAAGCATGTCCAGCGCTTCACCGGCACGGCATTCGCCGACGATGATGCGGTCGGGACGCATACGCAATGAGTTCACGACGAGGTCTTGGATCGAAATGGCACCACGACCCTCAATGTTGGCGGGGCGGCTTTCCAGTGTGACGACGTGTTCCTGCCGCAGTTGCAGTTCGGCGGCGTTCTCGATGGTGACAATCCGCTCGTCGTTGGGGATAAAGCTGGAAAGGACGTTGAGCAGGGTTGTTTTACCTGAACCGGTACCGCCGGAGACGATAATGTTCAAGCGCCCAATGATGCACGCGCGCAGAAATTCGACGATCTCTTTGGTGATCGATCCGAAGCGGATCAGGTCGTCGGTCGTCAGCGGTTTCTTGAAGAATTTACGGATCGTGATCGTGGGACCGACCAGCGAAATCGGGCGGATGACGGCGTTCACGCGCGAGCCATCCGGCAGACGGGCGTCCACCAGCGGCGAACTCTCGTCCACACGACGACCGAGCGGCGCGACGATCCGGTCGAGGATGCGCAGCACGTGATCGTCATCCTCGAAGGCGATGTTCGCGCGCGTGATGTTGCCTTTGCGCTCGACGAAGATATTCTTTGGTCCGTTGACCATGATCTCGGTCACGGTCTCGTCCGCCAGCAGTACTTCCAGCGGACCGAAGCCGAGGATTTCGGCGACAATCGATTCGAACAGGCGTTGGCGCTCTTGCCGCGCCAAGACCATGCTCTCTTCGGCGAGAATTGCGTTGAACAATTCTTCGATGTGCGCCCGGACTTCGCCTTTGCGGGCTAAGTCCATCGACGGGTCAAGCTCGGCGAGTAGACGATTTTGCACGCGCGTTTTCAGATCGACGTAGGAGTTTTCAGCGCGCCCCTGCGACCGACCGATCACCTGTTGGTTGCGCGATCGCATAGCGGCGAGACGAGACTCGTCAGCGCCACCACTCTCAGCACCAAGGTTATCGTCTTGACCGGGATCGTTGTTCCCGCCCGATCCGCCGCCTTTTTCAATCCGTCTCAATAACGACATGGCATCCGTCTCCAGTCTTCGCCGTTGCTCTTACATTAAACGCAAATCGGGTTCGGCGTCCCTTTAGTTTCTGCCGAGGAAGCCCAAGCCGATCTTTTTCGAGCGCTTGTCATCCTGTTCGCCTTCAGCCTCAAGATTGCTGCTCATCAGCGACGCATATACGTGATCGGCGAAGTCGAGCAGGTCCTTGACTGGCGACTTGCTGCGGTCACGCGAAGCGACCACCGGAATACCCTTGTTGACCGCACTCAGCACGATCGGTTCGTTGAGCTGGATTTTCGCCTCGATCGTTCTTTTCAGGTGTTTCTCGATCACTTCCGTCGGAATCGTCACGCGATTGCGGCTGCGCTCGTCCTCAACCCGGTTCAAGACCAGCATCGTTTTGTCGGGCGGGTAATTCAAGCGCTCGAACAAATCGATCACAAAGCGGGTGTTCTTGACCGCCGCTAGCGTCGGCGTGGCGACCAGCACGATCTTCGCGGCGATGTCCGCCAGTGACAGCAGTTGCTCGTCGATCTTGCGACTGGTATCGACCACGATGAAGTCGTAATTGTTAGCGATCTTCTCGATGATCCGCGCGACTGCCGTCGGCACGGCTTCCACTTCGTCCGCATATTCCGGTCGCTGCGGTCCGAGCAGTACCTTGAGTCCGCTTTCGTGCGTGGCGACGATGCTGTCGAAGAAGTCGGTATCCAAGTCGTCGATCTTGTTGACCAGATCGAGCAGGGTGGACTGTGACTGCAGCTTGAGGAACACGCCGACGTCGCCAAACTGAAGGTCGGCGTCGATCAGCAGCACCTTGACCCCTTTGCGCATCAAGCCGGCGGCGAGATTGGTCGCAAGGGTGGTGCAGCCAACGCCGCCTTGCGGGCTGTAGACGACGATGATGTGTCCGGCTCGGATTTCGCCGCCCTCTACCGACGTTGGCTTCGCCTTGCGCACTTCCATCGGAATGTCTTGGATCGCCATCGCCTGCCGGCGGATCGGCTCGTAGTTTTTGTACACCGAGCGGATCGTGCTGTACAGCTCATCCGGGTCGATTGGCTTGCCCAGAAATTGCCGCGCGCCTGCCTGCATCGCTTTGCGCATGTAGTCGGCGTCGGTTTGCACCGACATCATGATGACGGCGGCGGTCGGGACGGCTTTGGTGATCTCGTTCGTCGCCTGAATGCCATCCATATCGGGCATATTGATGTCCATGATCACGATGTCGGGGCGCTGCTCCAGCGTTGCCTTGAGCGCTTCACGCCCTGTGCCCACCGACCCGACGACCTTAAACTCCACCTCGAAGGAGAGCAGCTTCTTGATGTTCTCCCGCGTTTCCTCGATGTCGTCGACGATCAACACCCGGATGTCATTCTTGTCCTGTTTGTCCTGCATAATTCTTTCACATCCTCGATCGGATCATCACTTACTGGGTGGTGTCCGAGAGCGAAATTTCTTGGCTGGCGTACAACTGCCGGATACTGCGGATCGCCGGTTCAATTGTGAACGGACGCTTGCCCGGCAGACTGATCCCGTATTGTCCCATCAGGTAATCGAGCGTGACCTCGGTGGTCGCAGCGCGGGCAGTATCGCTTGCCGAACGCAGCGCGAGCGTGACCGGCACTTTTGCCTCGATGTACCACGTGAGGACGACCGCTTCCTGCGGGGTAACGCCCAGCGTGATGATGTCCGGGCGCGGCGGAGTCGGGGTCGGCGGCGGCGGCGTGCCGTTGCCCTGATCTTGACCCTCGACCGGTACCGGCGTTGGAGTCGGCGGTACGCCGATGAAACGCCCGTCGTTCGGGAAGTTGCCCATGTGAACGACCAGTGCGTCTTGAATGGTCATCTGGGTGACGAGGCGCGGGCGCGGATTTTCTGACGGGCTGATGATGGCTTGCCCCAGTCCGGTGCTGTCAACGCGACCATTGATTTTCTGACCCATGACGATGCCGTCTTGGGTGACCTTGATCAAGGTGATGTCGTTCGGCACGAGGCTCTGGAAGGCTTCGTCCACGTCGACGAACAGCATCGAAATGATCAAGTCAACGCGGTCACCGTCCTGCGGCGCGTAAGCGATGCTGGTGAGGCGGTCAACCGGGATCGAGACGGCGCGCAGTCCGTTCGGCAGTACGGCTGCCGCATCCGAGCCAACGTGCGCTGCGCCGGTCAGGTCGTCCACGACCATGTTCGAGAGAATGGGCTGCTCGCGGAAGATGTCGGTTCGGGCGCGCTTGCCGACCACGTCGTCCATGTTGGTGATCGCGTTGATCGGTGCGGCATCTTGCGGCCATGGGCGAATTGCGACTGCGTTCGGCGGAATGACGATTCCGCGTGGCAGTTCCTGCACCGCGATGACGAGGTCAACAAAGATGATCGGCGTCGCAGTAGGCAGCGGTGTCGATTGAGGAGCTTGAGCGACCTGTTGTTGCGTCGTCGTATCGGTCTCGGCGGTCGGGGCAGGCTGGTTCAACTGGGGCAGCACGACCACGATCACCAAAGCGATAATGACGATTAGGATCGCAGCGATCAGGAATATACGCAAACGTCCCATGAATACCTCCGAATGAACGCTGTCCTCCACTGCAAGCGGCAGTCTTGGACAAAAGATAAATTTACGCGCTTGTTTTCTTAATTTAGTGTAAGCGATGAACGCCAAATCGCAAACAGGTAGATTGTCCTGTCGCTACGGGAGAAAACCGCTCACATCTTAATGCTTCAATCGTTGATCGGTAGTTCGATCCGCACTGCCGTCCCTTCGGACTCGCTGCTCAGGATGGTCATCGAGCCGCGGATCAACTCGTATTTTTCCTTCAGGGTGATCAAGCTCTGCACGCGCGGGTCTTGATAGCCTTCCTCACCATTCAGGGCAGCTTCGGCGTCGAAACCGCGCCCGTTGTCCTCGACCGAGATTTTCACAACCGTATTGCCCAGTTCAAGCCGGATCGAGATCGACGTTGGGTTGGCGTAATCGCGCGCCATCGCCATGAGTTCTTGGATGCCCCGGAAGATCATCACTTCTCGGTGCGTTGCCAGTCGCCGCTCGTCGCCGAAAATGTCCAACTTCACGTCGATGTCGTTCTTTTCCCGGAACGAATCGACGTAGCGGCGGACGGTTGGCACGACGCCGAGGTCGTCCAGCATCATCGGGCGCAGGTCGAAGATGAATTCGCGGACCTTCTGGAAGGTCACACTGGCGACGGTCTTGAGGTTGTCGAGTTCTTCGGCGGCACGGGCGGGATTGCGGTCGAACAGCCGCTGGCAGATTTCCGCCTGCAAGATGAAGTTGGTCAGCGATTGCGCCGGACCATCGTGCATCTGGCGAGCGAGCCGCTGCCGTTCTTCCTCTTGCGCCTGAATGATGCGGACGATGTTCATCGACCCCTTGCCGCTGTCCTTGCCGTCGTCGGTGGCGCTGCTGGGCGCTGCCGGTAGGATGTCAACGCCTTGCAAACGCTGGAGCATCTCCTTCAGCAGCAATTGCTCTTGGTCGAGTTGATCGCGCGTGCTGATGAATTTCTCCAGCTGCCCGCGCATCGTCGTCAGCCGGAAACGCGCTTCGATGGCTTCGTCGTACTTGGCGCGAATATCTTGGCGCGGCACGGTCTCGATGTTGTCCTGCACCGTCCGTAGTTCGGTGAAGACGTCGTTATTGCGCTGCTGTTCGCGGTCAACCACGAGCTGAGTTTGGTCGATCTGGATCTTGAACTCGTTCAGCTTATCTCGAATTTGCTTCATTTCTTGCGTTAGCTTGTCGATGAGTTCGTCTCTGGATCGGGAGTCAGCGTGGAATTCTCGATCTACCATAGCTCTATCCTCGGTTATGAATACGGACCCAACCATGCCGCAGCGCAGTAACGGCGGCTTGAGTGCGATCTTGGACATTTAATTTCTTGAGAATCGAGGTCATGTGATTCTTGACCGTTTGCTGGCTGATTCTCAATTGAATCGCGATTTCTTTGTTGCTCAGACCGTTGGTGACGAACTGCAAAATTTCCAGTTCGCGCGGGCTGAGCGGGATGTAGTGTTCGTCCGGGTCGACGATGTAAGGACCGCTGATCGCCTCAACGTTCTCGCTGATCCAGCTTTGCAGATCGCTGCCGCTCATGCGCTGCCTGCCGATCACGTAATAGCCTTGGGCGACGTCACGGATGATGTCGATCAGATCGTCAGCCATGATGTCTTTGGGACAGTAAGCGGATGCTCCCGCGCGCATGGCGTGGAGCACTTGCTGATCGTCGTGATAAGCAGTCAAAAAGACGACCGCGGTTCCGCTGCGCTCGGCTTTTAAATGCCGCGCGACTTGCAAACCATTGATTGAGGGAAGATTAATATCAAGCAGAACAACATTCGGCTGTAAGTTGGCTGCTGCCTGTAACGCTTGCTCCCCGTCAGCACACTGTCCTACGATTTCGAGGTCGTCTTCGAGTTCCAGCGCTTTCTGCAAACCCTCGCGGAACAAGGGATGATCGTCGACGATCAGGACGGAAATCAAATTGGAAGTGCGGCGCTCTCTAGTGTCGGTCATGAGCACTCATAGCGGTTAGGGGCTGTCCGTCCGGTCAGCTTACCGCGCCTCCTTTCTATTAAGGGTTCAGGGGTAGAGGTTCAGCGACGATAGCAATAATTTACTCAGTATAACGCCATATTCACCGTCCAGTATACCTTTTTAATCTTAACTCACGGTATAATCCCCTCACTTGGAGGGCAATGTGGAACAGATTACGCAAGACGGGTTGGAATACTACCGCTTTGCCATCTGGCGGCAGCTTAAGCATGGTGTTTTCAGTCGCAAAGGTGGCGTGAGCAGCGCACCGTTCGGCTCGCTCAACTTGGGTGGCAACGTCGGCGACGATCCGCGCGCGGTCCGCCGCAATCATGAACGGATGTATGCGGCGCTCGACGTTGACGAGGCGCGCGTTTGCAGTGTTTGGCAGGTTCACAGCGCTGACATCGTGATCGCGGACACGCCGGTGCGCGGACGGCGCTGGTTAGCGTGCGCTGATGCCATGATGACCGATCGAGCGGGTACGACGCTCTCGATGCGTTTCGCCGACTGCACCCCGATCCTGTTTCACGATCCGGTGCGCGGCGTGATCGCCATGGCGCACGCTGGGTGGCGCGGGACGGTGCAGGGTATCGGCGGCAAGGTCGTTCAAGCGCTGGCGCGGAGCTACGGCTCGCGCCCGGCGGACATTCAAGCGGGAATCGGACCGAGTATCGGTCCCGACCGCTATCAAGTTGGCGACGAAGTCGTCGCGGCGGTCGTTGACCATTTCGGCAGCACGGATGGTTTGATTCGCCGCGATCCGGCGGATGGCACGGCGTATCTCGACCTGTGGGCGGCGAACCGGCTTGATCTGGAACGCGCCGGCGTCGAGCAGATCGAGGTTGCCGGAATCTGCACTGCCGAGCATACCGATGCCTTTTTCTCGCATCGAGCCGAACGAGGGCGTACCGGGCGGTTTGGTGCG
Source organism: uncultured Chloroflexia bacterium (assembly GCA_963727545.1). Lineage (GTDB taxonomy): Bacteria > Chloroflexota > Anaerolineae > Aggregatilineales > Phototrophicaceae > Flexifilum. Next base: position 415,079 of record CAVSGS010000005.1, on the reverse strand, counting down.
GTGTTGTGCCTAGCATGAGTGAGATCGCCGATAATCTAGATCGCGTCCGCGATCGCATTGCGGCGGCGTGCGCGCGCGCTGGGCGCGACCCCGCGGACGTGACCTTGGTCGCTGTCAGCAAGACCCATCCGGCAGCCGCGGTTTTAGCAGCGGCTGCGGCGGGCGTGCAACATTTCGGTGAAAACCGCGTAGAAGAAGCAGAGATGAAGATTCCGGCAGTTGTGTCAGCGCTCGCTGACCAGCCGGTCGTCTGGCACATGATCGGGCACGTGCAGAGCCGCAAAGCCAAGCTGATTCCGCCGCTGTTTCAGGTCGTGCATTCGATCGATACGGTCAAGCTGGCGGAGAAGCTCTCCGGCGCGGCGGTCGATCAGGGCGTGGTGCTGGATGCGCTGCTCGAAATCAACGTCTCCGGTGAGGCGAGCAAGGCGGGCTTCGTGGCGCACGCTTGGGAGTCGGATCCGGCGCTGCGCGAGCAGCTTGAGGGCGACGTCGCGCAGATCGCGGCGCTGCCGGGGCTGCATCTGCGCGGCTTGATGACGATGGCGCCGATCGTCGCCGACGCGGAGTTGGCACGTCCGGTCTTTGCAAGTTTGGCAGCGCTCCGCACGGCATTAGCGGAGTCGCTGCATCTGTCGCTGCCCGATCTCAGCATGGGCATGACGGACGATTATCCGGTGGCAATTGAGGAAGGCGCGACGCTGGTTCGGGTTGGACGCGCGATCTTTGGGCAAAGAGAGAGAGTATAACGGGCAATGATCATCATCTATTACATCTTGACGCTGTTTGAATTCATTCTGCTGGCGCGGGTGCTGCTGAGTTGGTTTCCCAACTTCGACCGCAGCAACCCGATTATCCGCTTCATCTACGACATCACCGAGCCGATCCTCAAGCCGGTGCGCGATCTGCTGCCGCAGACCGGCATGGTCGATTTCAGCCCGTTGGTCGTCTTCCTGATCATCACGGTGCTGCTGCGCCTGCTGTTCTAAAACGCGGATTGCCCAGTAGTCTTGTCGGCGCGCACGATCATGCGCCTAAACCGCACGAGTCAGCGGGACGTTCTAAGGAAATTTTTCATGAGTTCTTAGCCGTTATTCGCTTGTGTCGGTGTCAAGCGCATGATACCATGTCTGTATTCCAACGCATTGGAAGACGAGGCACAGACATGATGACCGCAAATCGCAGATTTGAGATAACCGACGCCCGAGGCGGGGCAGCGCTGAACATTCGCGTGGTCACGCAGGCGGAAAGAACCGAGATCGTGGGCGTGCAGGATGACGGCGTGCTCAAGGTGCGCTTGATGGCATCCCCGGCGGGCGATCCGGCGGCGAATCAAGAACTGATCGACTTTCTGGCGGCACGCCTCAACATTTCGACGACAGCGCTTGAAATCGTGGCGGGCGCAAGCGGGCGCGAGAAGATTGTCAGCATTGAAGGCGTAACGATTGAGCAAGTCGAGGCGATGATCGGCAGCCGTTGAACGCTCGTTGGTGGTTTCTTCTGATTGTTTTGGGTATAGCGGCGTGTGCGCCGACCGCCACGAGCAATACTGCTGTCCCGACGCTGACCCTCATTCCCGTGACGGCAACCCTCACGCCGACGACCGCTCCGCCCACCGCAACCCCCGGTAATTTGTCGGCACCTGAAGATGTCATCGCGGCGACCGCTTTATCACCAACGCCGTCTGCCAGCAGCGGTGCAGCGTTGATCCAGCGCGACTCGGTCGCGGCAGTGTTGGTCGAGAAGGCGCAGCAGATCATTGCCGGTGATCTCGATCTACCGACCAGCCGCGTTCGTTTGCTCGACGTGGTGCCGGTTGAGTGGACCGACAGCACGCTCAACTGTCCGCCATCGAGCAGCACACCGGTCCCGCAGCAGACGCTTGGCTATCGCATCCTCTTGCAAGTCGGCGATCAAACCTACATCATGCACGCCGATTTTGACCGGGTGATCCCCTGTGCCGCCGAGAACGAACAGCTTCCGCCCGGCTTCCCAACCGAGGAGCCGACAGCAGAAGTCACCGCCGAGGCGACAGCCGAACCGGCATCCTGAACGCTGAATTGAAGAATCGTCTGTGGGGGCGCACGGCTGTGCGCCTTTGTTTTATTTCGTCACGCCCGCTGGGCGAGGCGTTTGCGCATCAGCACGCTGTCGAACGTCCCACCGGGGAAGGTGACGTCCGCCCGCGCGACCTGCTCGAAGCCGAGCAGCACGTAATACTTGGGCAGAATCCCGTTGCCGTAAAGACAATCGAGATAGACCTGTTTGAACCCCGCCTCCGCGAGATATTCCTCCGCCCGCTCGATCACCAACTGCCCTAAATTCTGCCCCTTGTAGCGCCGCGACGATGCCAACGTCGCCAACCATTTGAACTGCGTTTTCGGCAGGTGTTTTTCCCAATAGCTGGGGCGATCGTCCAGCAGCGAGACGACCGCCGCCAGTTCGCCGTCGGCGAACAAGCCGAAGTTCGCGCCTTGCTGCTGGCGCTGGCGGTAACTCTCGTAAGGGAGCGGCTGGAGCCATTGACGCACCCCTTGATCGAGCAGCCATTGGGTCACTTCTTCGAGAATGGCGTAGGCGGGGTCGAGTTCGTCCAGTGTCAACGTGCGAAAATCATATTTGGTCATAGCGGCGCTTTGATAGTAATGCATTGGGAATCCGGCATGGCTCTGGGGGCGCTCGCCAGAGCGCCCCTCTGAAAATTCGACTTCATGCTAAAAAGTTACCGTGTTTTTTCGTTTGCCGCGAGGACTAGACCGCCGAGGGGAGTTCTTCGCCGATCTGCAGTTCGAGATCGGCGAGCGCCCGGTGCGCTGCCGTGCGGACTTCTTCACGCCCATCGCGCAGCGCCGTGTAGAGCGCGCGGATCGTATCGACTTTGCCCAACTGTCCCAAATTGAGCGCCGCCAGCGTGCGGATGGGGGCTTCGCCTTCGACCAGCGCCTTGAGCAGCATTTGATTGGCACCATCGCCGACCGGCAGATTGTCGCCGCGCCTCGCTGCCCAGACCTGCAACCACTCGATCTCCTCGACCTTCGGATACGGGTTGGTCAGGCTTTCGGTGCGACCGTAAGTCATCTCTTGAAAGGCTTGCTGTGCGGCGGAGCGGACGTACCACTGCTCGTCTTCGAGGAAGGCGCGGTAAATCGCAACCAGCGCCCACGTCGTCCGCAGACGGCGCAGACCGAAGATCGCGGCGCGGCGCAGCAAGAAGTCCTCATGCGTGACCGCTTCGTACAGCGTCGGATAACCTTCTTCCGGCATCGCGGCGAGCGCTTCCGCCATCGCCTGCCGAAGCTGCTCGGCGCCGCCGGTCAGCGCGCCGATCATGGCTTCGAGCGCTTCCTCCGTGCCGATGGCGCCGAGCGCCATCCCGGCGGCGAGCTGCACGTTGCTGTCCTGATCGTTGAGCAGGGGAGTCAGGTCGCGCAGGGCTTCGGCATCGCCGACTGCACCCATGCCGAGGCAGGCGAGGCGACGCACGTCAGGATCGGCATTACGGGCGGCTTTGCGGAAGATCAGCACCACGTTTTTGTCGCGCGCGTCGATCAAGGCAGCGGTGACGCGCTCGCGGATCAGCGGATACTGACTCGGCAGGATCAACTGGGTACCAAGGGTGTTCAGCACCGCGCCGCGCCACGGGACACTCACGTCGGCGTAATCGAGCCAGCGCGCCATCTCGACGATCCGGTTGAGCGCTAAATCGGGCGCACCACGCATCCGCTCGGCGACCAGCGCATCGAGCGGGCGATTGAGCGCGGCATAGGCGATAGCATCGCGCCACGCGGGCAGCGCCGCCTTTTCGCTCAGCGTTTCCTGCGCGGCATCCTTCAGCATCAGGCTGGCGAGATACGCTGCCAGCAGCGGGTGGCGATACTGGTAACGGTCGCCGCGATGCCGGGTCAGCAGCCCGCTTCGACGCAGGATTCCGAGCAGCTTGCCCTGCGTGCTGGTCGTCTCCGAGTCGGGTTTCTTCTTGTCGCGCTTGGAGCCTTTGGCTTCCGTCTCGGCGACTTCGCCGTTGGCATCGGACGTATCGACATCCGTCGAAGCGACTGCTACCGAATCACTGCCGATTGCCAGCGATAGCAGCCGTTCCGCACTGATCGAGCCTTCGTCCAGCTGCAAGGCTGCCATCTGCGCCATTTGCAGCAGCAAGTCTTCCGAGTTGGCGACGTGGCGCTTGTAGTAGGCGCGCAGCCAGCCTTCGACGCCGGGGATCTCGGTGTCCTCGGCATAGGTCGCCCAGATTTTGAGAGTCGTCTCCAACGGGCTGAGCGCGCGCGCGTTGATGGTCGCCTGTTCGATGGCGTCGTCTTCGGGGATAGCAGCTTTGCGGCGCTTCTTGCCGATTTGCCCCCAAGCGTTCGCCCAGCGCTCGGCGGCGCGCTGCACATCGAGATCACTCCACGGGCGCATGAAGACCGGCGTCAAACCGAGATTCAGCAGATGACCGTAGCCGGTCGCCGGACCGGTGACGATCACGAAGTTCTGGCGGTACTGGTCCAGAAATGCTCTGAGCCACGCCAGCGCCGGGAGGCGGTCGCTTTCCGGGAGATCGTCGTAACCGTCCACCAGCAGCAGAATCTGCCCGCGATTGAGTCGTTTGTAGAGATTGCGCGGGATGGTGCTGGCAGTCACGCGCTTGACGGTATCCTGCACCGCCCGCACGACCTGCTCAGCCGGATCGACTTCCGACCCCATTTCGGCGGCGGCTGCCATCAGATCGACGAAATGGACGTAAACCGGCATCAGACGGTTGAACAGCGGAATCTGCTCTAGATTTTCCTGATCGGCGTCAGCGTCGAAGACTTTACCGGCTTCGTTGGCGAGCCGTTCCCGCGCGCGCTGCTGCATGACGATTCGTTCCTGCACGCGAACGGCGCGCTCTTTCTCTTCGAGCTTGGCTTCTTCGGCGTCAAGCTGCGCCTGTACTTTGTCCGGTGGCGGCACGAAGCGCAGCTTGCCGAGGCTGTGCAGCGCGATCGAGAGCAGGGCGGTCGTTCGCCCGCTGCCGGGGAGACCGAGCAGTGCCAGCGCGGTCGCGCCCTCGGCGAGTTCCGCGATCGACAGCGTTTCGACGTTGAACGGCGCTTCCAAATAGGGATGATCGGGCAGGTTGGGTACGACCCGGTAGACGCTGCGAACGACCTCGTTATCCGGGGGTACGGCGAATTCGGGCGTGGGCAGAAAACGCGGCTCGATGACGATTTCGCTTAACTTGACGTACTTTCCGGCGAGATGCGTGGTTTCGCACTGCTCGATCAGATCGCTGATATAGCGGCTGTCGGCACTGCGCGTTGCCGAATTTTGCACCGTCTCGGCGCCTTTGCCAACTGAATTGAGCGTCGCTCGAATCATGTGGCGGGCGCGGTAGACTCCGTAGGCGGTCGCCCAACCCGCGATCAGTCCTAATCCGAAGTTTTCAGCATCAAAGCCCATACGTCGTCCCTGCTGGTTAGATGGCTACCTTTACTTATTTTACGGAGAGTTCTGTGTATTCCGCATTGATTTTATTGATTTTCCGACAATTCCTTGAGCACTTTTCTGGTCAACTAGTGGTTACAATAGAGACACTGCGAAGTGGGGGACCAATGCGCTATAGTTGTCGTGAGGGGGATCAATGCCGCCAGTGTGGGAAAATCCCGCTGTACCATACTTCAGGATAAGCTCGATGCAATCGCGACAGACAGTCCATATTACGGCTGCGGAGTGGCGTTGGGTGATTCTGATCGGCAGCGCTTTGGTGCTGTTCGCTTTTTCACCGCTGCTCTGGGTTGCGCTGAAGGGGACGTCCAACTGGCAGTTTATGGGCGTGCTCCATAACTATCAAGATGGCGCGACCTACATTTCCAAAATGCGCCTCGGCTACGATGGTAGCTGGTTGGTTTACTTCCAGCACACGCCAGAGCAGCACAGCGGCGCGTTTATTCAAGTGATTTACCTGCTGTTGGGGCACGTGGCGCGCTTGATCGCGCTGCCCCCAATTGTGATGTTCCACGTCGCGCGGGCAGGGGCGGCGTTGTTCATGTACGTCGCCATTTACCAGTTGGGAGCGTCGATCTGGATGCGCATCCGCGCGCGCCGGATCTTCTTCAGTATCGCCGTACTCGGTGCCGGGTTGGGTTGGTTGGCTGCGCCGCTCTTGCAGACCGAGCAGTTCCCTGATTTTGCGATCCCGGAAGCCTTCCCGTTTTACAGCACGTTCATGAACGTTCACTTCCCCTTGACCATCGCTTGTTTGGCGCTGCTGGCGGGCTTATTCGTCATTGCCTTTCGACCGGGGGCAGATCAAGACCCGTCGATTGACGCATCGTGGCCCCTTGCTTCGGTTTTGAGCGTGGCGCTGGCGCTGCTCTATCCGCAAGCGCTGGTGCCGCTGGGCGCCGCGATCAGCCTCTACGTCGCCACGATTTGGTGGCAGACGCGGCGTTTACCGGGGCGACTGGTGCGTTGGGCGCTGGCGGTGATCGTCCCGGCGATCCCGATTGCCGTCTATTACGCGCTGACGGTGCTCTACAACCCGGCGATGGCGGAATGGAATCAGCAAAACGTTACGCCCTCGCCGTCATTGCCGGTGCTTGCCCTCGGTTTTGGCATTCCCTTGTTTGTGGCGCTGCCGGGGATCATCCGGGCGATCCGGCGGTTCGAGCGCGACGGCGACCGGTTGTTCCTGCTCTGGATCGTCGCTGCGGTGATCGCCATGTATCTGCCCTTGAACATTCAGCGGCGCTTTGCCGTCGGGCTGATGATCCCGATTGGCTATTTTGCGACCCGCGCGATCGAGGATGTGTGGTTGCCACGCATCAACCGTCGCTGGCGCGCTTACGTGTTTGCCGTCTTCATTCCCTTGATCGTCATTAGTCAGGTTTTGATGCTGTTTCTGCCGGTACTGCCTGCCATCGTCGGTGAACCACAGCTTGCGGTCGGCATCTTCCTTGAGCGCGATTACGCCATCGTCTACGAAAACTGGCTGAAGGAACGCACAACGTCGGATGACGTGGTGCTGGCGTCGCCGCTGGCGAGTGCGTGGATTCCCGGTTGGGCAGGGGCGCGAGTCGTCTACGGACATCCTTACGAGACACTCGACGCCGCTGAGAAGAAACAAGCCGTCACTGATTGGTATGCGGGCACCGGCGACTGCGCCGCGCTGCTCGATCAATACCACGTGCGTTACGTGATTTATGGTCCCGAAGAAGCAAAATTAGGTGCGGGTACATGCGTAGAGTCGCTGCGACTGGTCCAGCAGGTCGGCAGCGTTCGAGTCTATGCGCGTTAGGCTGCTGATCGTTGTACTTGGTGCCGTCTGCTTGCTGGCGACCGGCTTTCGCCCCGGTACGCTGCCTTATAATCCCGGCGCGACTTTCTCGGATGCGGTGACTTCGCATCTGCCCGCCGCGCAGTTCTTGCGCGAGGCGGTGCTCGATCAGCACAGCTTCCCACTCTGGCGCGAGACGATCATGGCGGGGCAGCCTTTCGCCGCCGATCCCCTCAACAAGACCGCCTATCCCCTGCAATGGATCGCGCTGCTGCTGCCGCCGATCTATCACCTCGACCTGATGATCGTTCTACACCTGCTGATCGCCGGGGCGGGGATGTGGCTGTGGGCGCGGTCGCTCGGTTTGGGCGAATGGGCAGCCGGGATCAGCGCGCTGGCTTATGCGCTTTCGCCTCGCGTGCTCGGTCACACCGGCGCGGGACATCTCGATTTGCTCTACGCGCTGGCGTGGTTTCCCTTGCTGATGTGGGCGGTTGGACGAGTTGTTCAAACGGATCATCGATGTAGGGGCGCAGCGCGCTGCGCCCCTACGGGATGTGCTCTTGGTCGCGCTGTTCGGCGGCTTGATTCTGCTGGCGGATGTTCGTTTGAGCCTGTTCGCCTACGCGCTGGCGGGATCATACGCGCTCTACGAAGCGCTTCGTTTGCATCAATTGCGGCGACTGTGGCGCTTTGTTCCCGCGCTGCTGTTGATCGTTGGGCTGACACTTTCGCTGACCCTGCCGCTGCTTGGCTGGCGACCTTACCTCAGTCGCGGCGCGATCACCCCCGCCGACGCCGGGATTTTCTCGCTGCAACCCGTCGGGGTGGATCGGGTTGCTTTTGCCGGTGCGGGGTGGCAATATCGAGACGCTGACGGCGGTCGGATTGCCGGTGCTAGCGCTGGCGCTGATCGGCGCGATCACGGCGCGGCGCCTGTTTTGGACGGCGGCGGTCGGGATCGCTGCGCTCTACGCGTTGGGCATCAATGCGCCTTTCTGGACGACGCTAGTTAAGCTGATCCCGGCGCTGCTCTGGTTTCGGGTGCCGTCGCGGGCATGGTTCGTGGTCGCCTTGATCGCGCCGCTGCTGGCGGGTTACGGCGCGCAGTGGTTGATCGACCGGCGCTGGCGGCGCGGCAAGCTGATCGCCTTTGCCGGGATGGTCGCGGCGCTGCTGATCGGTGGTTTCGCGCTGCTGAAGCTGCCGACGATCAACGGTTGGTCGCTGATCATCGGCGGTGGCGGTTTCGGCGCGATCCTGCTGCTGGCGGATCGGCTGCGCGGGGATCGCTTGGCGCTGGCGCTGATGGCGGTCGTCTTCGCGGACTTGGCGATCATCGGCGGCGGTTGGCTGGAGTGGCGTGATTCGGCGGCATGGCTGCCGCCCGATCAGGTGCAGCTTGCCGAGCGCCTCACCGAATTGGGGGCAGATCGCGTTTATTCGCCGACCTACAGTTTGCAGCAGCAGGTCGCGGCGGATTATCATTTGCGTCTGTTCGGTGGCGTCGATCCCTTTCAGTTGGGCGGCATCGCTGCGGCGGTCGAGCAGGGTGGGGGCATCTCCGCATCGGGTTACAGCGTCGTTTTGCCGCCGTTGATCGGCGTACAAGGCGACGATCTAGCGACGGCGAATCAAGCTGCCGTTCCGGACCCGGCAGTGCTCGGTCAATGGGGCGTGACTCACGTCGTCTCCGCCTATCCGTTATCTGTGCCCGCGTTCGAACTGGTCGATCGAGTGGATGGCGTTTACGTCTACGCCAACCGTGACCCGGCGCTGACGACCGATTTTAGCGAATTTCCGGCATGGGCGAGCGGCTGGCAGGATTTGCCGGATGCGGCGACCATCGCCACGTTGAATCAGCTGACCGTGATCGCTGCGCTGGTTTCCAGTGTAACCTTGCTGTTGGTGGTCGTCGTGACGATTGTCCTTATGAAAGTCAGACCTTGATGCGGCTTTATTCACGCTTATCCCTGCTGATCCTCGCGCTGGCGCTGGCGATTCTGTTTTACCAACTCCTGTTGGGCGATGTCCTGTTTTGGGGGCTGCCCGCGCTTCAGTTCTATCCTTGGCGTGAATCTGCCTTCGATCTGCTGCGCGCCGGGCATCTTCCCCTCTGGAATTCGCTCAACGGCGCGGGGGCGCCGCTCTTTGCCAACTATCAATCGTCGCTGCTCTATCCCTTTAGCTGGATCGGTTTTGTGCTGCCGCTGGCGCAGACGATGAGCCTCGTCGCGGTGCTGCACCTGCTGATCGCCGGTTGGGGGATGGAGCGTTTCACCCATCGCTTGGGCGCTTCGACCCTCGGCAGCGGCGTGAGCGCGCTGGCGTTCGGTTTATCGGCTTATCTGGTCGCCCGCACCGGCACTTATCCGATCATCCAAACGGTAGCATGGCTGCCTTGGCTTTTATGGGCAGCGCTCCGGCTGCTTGACAACGGACGCCCGCGCAGCGGGGGCTTGCTGGCGATCTTCGCGGCGCTGCTGCTGCTCGCCGGGCACGCGCAGATGGCATGGTACAGCCTGCTGCTGGTCGGTGGCTTTGCCCTCTGGTGGACGCTGACTCATCGCCCGTTCCGCTGGCGGCGCTTGATCGGCGTCGCCGGATGTCTGCTGATTGGCGCGGGGATCGCCGGGTTGCAGTTGATCGCCACGGCCGAACTACTGGCACAGTCGCAGCGCGCGGGCGGCGTCGATTTCGACTTTGCCATGAATTACAGCTACGCGCCCGCCAGCGTGCTCAACCTGTTCGCGCCCAATGTCTTCGGCACACCGGCGGATGCGTCCTATCTGCTGCCGCGCGCTTTCTTCGAGGATGCGGTTTACGTCGGCGTGATCCCGTTGATCGCGGCGCTGGCGGCGGTGATCGGCAGGATCGTCCGCTGGCGCGACCCGGATCGCCCCGCGATTTACGCGACGACCTTCTTCTGGTTGATCGTCGTGATCGTCGGCTTCGTCTTTGCGCTCGGCGTCAATACGCCGATCTTTCCCTTCCTCTATCGCAACGTGCCGACTTTTAATCTGTTTCAAGCGCCGGAGCGCTGGCATCTATGGACGGTCACCGGCTTGAGCGTGCTCGCCGGGATCGGCGTGACCGTTTGGGCGCGCGGGGTTCGTCTGCGTCGCTGGACGGCGCGCTTGACCTTCGCCTGTTTGATCGCGGCAGTGCTGGCGGCGATCGCTCCGTTCTTGCTCAAAGGCGATTCGCCTGCGCTGCCACTGCTGGAACATGCTGCTTTTGCGCTGAGTATTCTTGGCTTGATCGCCGGTAGCTTGACGCTGACTCAGCCCCAGCCGAATACCGCCGCGCATCGCCGTTGGGCGGTGATCGTGCTGGTCGTCGTCGCCCTCGATCTGGTCTGGGCGGGGTGGGGCTTGAACCCGGCGATCCCGGCGACGTTCTACGATTCCGCCGCTGCCGCTGAGGCGACTCCAGTGCGCGCCTACTGGACGGCACCGGCTGAGAAAAACGTCAAGTTCGAGCAGTATTTTCGCTTCAACGATTACACGGTAGCAGTCGATCAGTGGCGCGACCTGCGTCAGACGCCGCTGCCCAACCTCAACCTGATTGATCGCTTGCCGCTGCTCAATAACTTTGAGCCGCTGCTGATCGGGCATTTCGCCGATTACCTCGATTTGATTGAAGGACAGCCGCAAGCATCGGCGACGCTGCTGCAAGCGGCGGGCGTCGGCGCGACCTATACGCCGGATCGGCAATCGCTGGATCAACCGGCGGCGCGGGCGTGGCTGCTGGGAGCGGTCTGTTGGCACGAGGATGAGGACTCGCTCAAAGCCGCGCTAGTCGATCCAGCGTGGCAGCCGTTGGGACAGCTTCAGATGCTCGGCGTCGGCGATTGTGCTGATCCGCAGCCGATTGCGGGGGAAGTCGCGGTTGCGGCAGACGAAGGCAACACGCTCACCCTAACGGTCGACGCACCGCGTGATAGCTGGCTGGTCGTCGCTGATACCGATTATCCCGGCTGGGTGGCGACGGTCGATGGCGTCGAAACGCCGATCTACCGTGCCAACTTGAACTTCCGAGCGATCCAAGTGGATGCTGGTTTGCACGAAGTCCGGTTTGATTATCAACCGGGCTGGCTGCTGCCCGGCGCGCTCGTGAGTGTGGTTAGCTTGCTTTTGGCGCTGCTGCTCTACCGGTTGGGGGGATGAGCATGTTCTTTTCGCCGTCGCCGCGACGCCGACTCCAGCTTCAGATTTCCGAACGCCGCGTCTTGATCGCAGTGGGCGACATCGTCGCCGTGATCCTTTCGGTACTCATTGCGCTGCGGATTTGGACAATCGTCGCCCATTATCGGTTTACGCTCGACTTCATCTGGTCGCAGAGCGGTTGGTTCATCGCCTTGGTGCTGCTGTGGCTGCTGCTGGCGAGTGCCAACGACTTCTATGATCTGTCGTTGTCGGCACGTCGCCGCCGGACGATGCGCCGCCTGCTCCTAATCACCGCGCAGACGTGGGTGGTGTACGTCATCGTCTTTTTCATCTCGCCACCGCTGGCGCTGCCGCGCTTGTTTATCCTCTATTACGGCATCGCCTCGTTCCTGCTGATCAGCGCATGGCGGCTGGCGCGCCCGTTCCTCGCTGGTTGGGTCTATCAGCCGCGCCGGACGCTGATCGTCGGCGCGGATCAGGCGACGGCGACCATGCTCGACGCGCTGCGCATCCATGCCGCCGACGAATACGACGTGCGCGGCATCATTGCCACCAAGCCGGAGGAAGTGGGACAGGTTTTTGACGATGCGCCGGTGCTTGGTACCGGACGCGACCTCATGAATTTCGCTCGCCGGGATCGCATCAGCGAGGTGATCATCACCGCGAGCCACGATCTGCCGGTCGAGACCTTTCAAGCGTTGATGGATGCTTACGAGCACGGTATTACGATCGCGCCGATGACGCTGGTTTACGAGAACATCACCGGGCGCGTCCCGGTCGAGTATGTCAACAATGATTGGGCGGTCGTCCTGCTGCCGATCAAGAACGCTGACGGCACATTCGATCCTTATCAGGTATTCAAACGGGGCATGGATATTGTGTTGGCGCTGCTGGGATTGGCGGCGTTTGCTGTTTTGCTGCCTTTCATCGCCTTGATCCAGCGGCTCGATTCGCGCGGCGGCGTCTTCTACACGCAGGATCGGGTGGGGCGCAACGGACGCATCTATAAGGTTTACAAGCTGCGCTCGATGGTCGCTGATGCCGAAGCCGAGACCGGCGCGGTTTTCTCGCACCGGGGCGATCCGCGTGTGACGCGAGTCGGGCGTTTCTTCCGCAAGACCCGGCTCGACGAAGTGCCGCAGTTGATCAACGTGCTGCGCGGCGAGATGAGCATGATCGGTCCGCGACCGGAACGTCCGGAACACGTCGTTCGTTTGCAGGAGAAAATCCCGTTCTACCGCACCCGCTTGATCGTCCGTCCCGGCTTGACCGGCTGGGCGCAGGTGCGCTACGACTATGGCTCGAACGACGAGGACGCGCTGATCAAGCTGCAATATGACCTCTACTACATCCGCCACCAATCGCTGATTCTCGACCTCAATATTCTGCTGCGGACGGTCGGCAAGGTGCTGAGCATGAGCGGGGTTTAGACGGATAATTATCATGACGGCTAAGCCCATCTTCACCAGCGACATCCTAAGCCAATTGACTCGCCGTGCCGTTCGGAGGGGCATTGTATTAGGGCTGGTGTGCGGTTTTGTGGCAGGACTGCCGATCTATTTGATTGGCGCACTATGTGGCTTGCCCTTCGGATTGGTTGTTGGCATTATCGCCGCATTGCTGGCGGCTTGGTTACTTTACTTGGTAACTACGGTGTTCTATCTTCCAATTTCACCATCGAATTCAGGCAATTTCGCCTAGTTTCCGCCTTTTTGTGTTTTCTCGTCATTGGTCGTGGCTTGTGTATTTCAGTTAATTTTCGTCATTGGTATGACTGATGGCGCAACTTATCGCATTGTGTTCATTTTTGTCCCGGCGATATTGGCGGCGCTTTGGAGTAGTCAACGTTTGGCAACGTGGTACATTGACTACAGCAGCTAGAACTGTTTAATTTCCAGAGATGCGCTTTACGCTTCCTTACTACAGATCGATGCTATTGTGGGGGTGGATCTGTTTCCATCGCTGTCACTGAGGACGTTTCATGCTCCGTCGCCTGACCATCGAACGCTCGATGACGATCATCCTGTTCGCGCTGATCTTCGCGCTGGCGGCGCGCGTCCCGGTCGATACCGATACGTGGTGGCACATCCGCAGCGGCGAGTACACCCTCACGCACGGCATGATCTATGCCGATCCGTTCTCGTTCACCAAAGCGGGCGAGACGTGGATCAACCATAGCTGGGGGTCGCAGATCGTCCTCTACGCCGCGTGGCAGATCGGCGGGGCGGCGGGCTTGTCGATCTTCATGGCGGCGCTGGCGACGGCGGGCATGTTTTTCGTCTACAAAATGGGCGAGGGCAGCCCCTACCTGCGCGCCTTCGCGCTGATCCTCGGTTCGGCGGCGGCGGCGGTCTTCTGGTCACCGCGCCCGCAGATGTTCTCGTTTCTGCTCAGCGCGGTCGTGCTCTATCTGCTCTATCTCTACCGCCGCAAAGAGATTGACCGCCTCTGGCTGATCCCGATCATCATGGCGGTCTGGGGCAACTTGCACGCCGGTTTCTCGATTGGCTTCATCTTCATGGGCGGCGTGATCGCCGGGGAGATCCTCGGACAGCATCTTCGCGCCGCAGGGTGGCTACCTGACGTGGCGGCAGATCGGCAAGCTGATCGTGATCGCACTGATCTCGGCGGCGGCGCTGGTGATCAATCCCTACGGGCTGCAAATGCTGCTCGTGCCCTTCCAGACGGTCGGGATTGGCGCGCTGCGGAATTTCATTCAAGAATGGAACTCGCCTAATTTTCAGGGGCGCGAGACGTGGGGCTTCATTTTTCTGCTGCTCGGCGTCTTGGGCGCGGCGGGCGCGAGTAAACGTCGCCTCAGTTGGACGGATTTCATCCTCGTCAGCGGGACGGCGTTCATGGCGCTGCTGGCGGGACGCAATATCGCCGTCTTCGCCGTCGCCGCGACCCCGGTGCTGACTTATCACCTCGACTCGGTGCTGACCGAGCGCGGCTGGACGCTGAAATCCGTCCAGCGGGTCACGCCCGGTATGGCGCGGATCAACCTGATCTTGGTGATCGTGGTGCTGCTCGGCGCGCTGCTGAAAGTCGCGGTCGTGCTGTCGCCCAAGACGGTCGATCCGGCGCTGCGCGCGGCGCTGCCGGTCGCGGCGGTCGAGTACATCGAGCGCGAACAGCCGCCGCGCCAAATCTTCAACAGCTATAACTGGGGCGGTTATCTGCTCTTTGCCGCGCCCGACTATCCGGTCTTCGTCGATGGGCGGACCGATCTCTACGGCGATGCCTTCTTGACCCAATATCTGCAAACCGCTATTGGCGGCGATGGCTGGCGCGAGACGCTTGACAGCTACGGGATCAACACCGTGCTGGTCGAGAAGGAGAGCGGCTTGGCGCGTCAACTGCGCGCGGAACCGGGCTGGCAGGAAGTCTACACCGACGCGCTGGCGTCGATTTTCGTGCGCGAATCGTAAGGCTTTCCATGCGGACACCGGAAAATTGTTTGATGTATTGTTGGCTCGACCATTGTCGAAATTCTCAAGCGAAATCGACCGGCTTGCTCCCCTCCCTGAAGTCGAGGAGGGGCTGGGGGTGGGGTAAAAACCCGTGAAATCTCAATCCACAACCGCCATCCAAACCTCAACCCTGCTCAACGACTTTCGCTTACTGCTGATCCTGTTCGTGACCTTCCGCCTGATGCTGCTGATGGTCTACCAACCGCTGTTCACGCAGGGGATCGAGCGCGGCGTCACGGCGGGCGGCGACTTCTTCTACTACTTCCAACTGGGATCACTGTCGGGGCAGGGCTTGCTGCCGTTCCGCGACTGGTGGAGCGAATTCCCGCCGATCCCCGCCTTCCTCGACACGCTCGTCTTTCAGTTGTTCGGGCGCAATGGTTACAACGGTTTCGCCTTGATCTTCGGTGCGATCATGCTGGCATTTGACGCGGGCAATCTCGTCCTCCTGCGGCGGATTGGGACGCGGCTGCACGGCGCGGCGACCGGGATGGCGCTGGCGTGGGTTTACGCGCTGACGCTGGCGCCGCTGGTCATGATCTGGTGGAACTTCGAGCCGCTGGTCGCCTTCTTCCTGCTCTGGTCGCTGGCAGCACTCATCGAACGCCGCGACGGGCGCTCCGCCGTGATTGCGGGTGTTGGCGGGCTGATCAAGTTCACGCCGCTGCTGATCCTCGGTGCGGTCTGGCGCTTTCGCGATCTGCGTTCGGCGCTGCGCTACTCGCTGATCTCGGTCGGGATTTTCGGCGTCGTCTACCTGCTGCTGTTCGCTCAGAACGCCGCCATGACCGCGCCCTCGCTGACGGCGCAGTTCAACAAGTCGTCGTACGAGACGGTCTGGGCGCTAATCGACGGCAATTACTCGACTGGCAATTTCGGCGCGCCGCAGGAACGACTCGATCCGGCGAACGCCAATCGACTCAGCGGCAAGCCCGCCGTGATCCCCGGCGTCGTTCGCTTGGGCGCGGCGGCGCTGATCGGCGCGTTCGTCTTCTGGCGGACGCGGCGCTTCGACGCGCGCGGCTTGGTCGCCTTCGTCGCCATCACCGTGCTGATCTTCTTCGTGCAGGCGCAGGGCTGGAGTCCGCAGTGGTTGGCGCAGATCGTCCCGCTGATCCTGCTCTGCTTCCCGACCCGCGACGGCGTGACGACCGTCGTCCTGCTCTCGCTGGTGACCTTCGCCGAGTATCCGTTCTTGTTCATCCGCACCGGCGATACCGGCGGCACGATCACCGGATCGCTGCTGCTGCCGTTCGTGACGCTGGTGCTGGCGCGCACCGCCATCCTGATCGGCGTCTGCGTCGCGCTCTATCGTCGCCTGCGCCAAGAGGCGGTGCTACTTGATTAACGTGTATATCGCACGTAGGGGCGCAGCGCGCGTGTGCCCCTACAAACCTTGGCGTCTTTGGCGTCTTGGCGTCTCTGCGTTAATCTCTTTGCTTATGTCCCGGCGTGATTACCTGCTCTTTGCCCTCGTCGCCTTGATCGCTGCGGTCGTGATCGTCCGGCTGATTCAAGCACCGGGTTACGCCGACGCCTACTATCACTTCAACGCGGCGACGCGACTCGCCAGCGGGCAGGGCTTGACCGACGCTTACGTCTGGACCTACATCGGCGCGCCCGATCGCCTACCCATGCCGTCGCATCTCTACTGGATGCCGCTCACGTCGGTGCTCGCCGGGATCAGCATGGCGCTGTTCAAGGCTCCCGGCGATTACGCGGTCGCGCAGATCCCATTTATGCTGCTGTTTGCCGCGACGGGGCTGGTCGGCTTCTGGCTCGGCTGGCGGCTCGGCGGGACGCGCCGCCACGCGTGGATCGCCGGGCTGCTGACGCTGCTCAACCCGTTCTATCTCAAGTTCTGGGGCGAAATCGATACCGTCGCACCCTACGCTTTCGTGGGTTCGCTCTGTTTGGTCATGATCGGATTGCTGACCTCACCCC
Organism: uncultured Chloroflexia bacterium; assembly: GCA_963727545.1. GTDB lineage: Bacteria > Chloroflexota > Anaerolineae > Aggregatilineales > Phototrophicaceae > Flexifilum. The sequence continues at coordinate 398,235 of CAVSGS010000005.1, read as the reverse complement.
CCGACCCCCTCTCCGTGAGGAGAGGGGGAGTCTCCCGCGCGATCCTATTGTGGTTCGCGGCGGGCGCACTGGCAGGTTTTGGGCACTTCACCCGCGCGGACGGGATGCTGCTCGGCATCGTTGCCGCAATGGTGATCGTCTTTGTAGGGGCGCACCGCCGTGCGCCCCTACGCGGGATATTTGTTTCGTTGGTTGCGCTGGTACTCGGCTACGTGCTGGTGATGCTGCCTTACTTCGCCCGTAATCTGCGCGAGATCGGCACGCCGCTGCCGCTCGGCGGCACGCAGGCGATTTGGTTCGACCAGTACGACGACCTGTTCAACTATCCGCCCGACTCCAGCCCGCAAACGCTGCTCATCCGGCGGCTTGACCGCGCTGATCGACTCGCGCCGCGACGCCGTGATCAACAACTTCTGGACCTTCGTCGCCGTCGAGGGCGCAATCGTCCTCGCGCCGCTGATGCTGATCGGGCTGTGGCGTCGCCGGCGGGACAGCTTCCTGCTGCCGTTCGCGCTCTATGCGCTCGGCTTGCACCTGGCGATGACCTTCGTCTTCCCGTTTCCCGGCTTTCGCGGCGGACTGCTCCACTCGGCGGCGGCGCTGATCCCGTTTTGGGCGGCGCTGGGCGTCGTCGGCTTGGACGATGCGGTCGAGTGGGTGGCGCGCCGTCGCCGTCACTGGCACGCGGAGACGGCGAAACTGGTCTTTTCCGGCGGACTGGTCGCTTTCACCCTCGGCTTGAGCGTTTATCTCGGCGCTGCCGGGCGGGTGACGCCCCAAGACCCGGCGATCTACGCCGAGCTACGCGCCAAACTGCCCGCCGATGCCCGCATCTTGAGTGATGAACCGGCGGAACTGTATTACTATACGGGCATGGGGGGCGCGACCATCCCCAACGAAGCGCCCGCCGTGCTGCTCGACGTGGCGCGGCGCTACGGGATCGATTACCTGCTGGTGAAGAATGACCCGGCGGCACTGACCATCCCGATGCGTCCGCTGTTTGATTCGCCGCCGGATTTTCTGACACCGATTCCGTTCGACTCCGCGAGGCTCTATGCCATCCACCGTTAGCCGTCGTTACGATGCTGTCATTGTCCTCGTCGCCTTGGTGCTGGTTGCGCTCTACGTCGCTGCTGCCGGGGGCGATTTCCCGCTTGATGACAGTTGGATTCATCAAACCTACGGGCGTAATCTCGCCGTCTATGGTGACTGGGCTTTCCGCCCCGGCGAAGCCAGCGCTGCCTCGACCTCGCCGCTGTATACGGTCGTGTTGGCGGCAGGCTATAAGCTCGACGTTCCGTTTCGTCTGATGGACGCACGGCTTAGGCGCGCTGATGCTGGCGCTGGCGGGCTTGATCGGCGCACGGCTGGCAGCGCGGCTTGCGCCCGACCAGAAGTACGTGCCGCTTGGCGGCAGGGCTGGCGGTCGTCGGCGCGTGGCATTTGATTTGGGCGGGCGCATCCGGCATGGAGACGATGCTGTTCGGCATGTTCACGTTGTTGCTGATCTGGCTGGCGTGGCGCGAACTCGATCCGCGTTCGCCGACGATCCGGGCGGTCGCGCTGCGGGGTGCTGTCTTTGGCGTCGCCGCCGGGTTGACGACCCTCACGCGACCGGAAGGTGTCATGCTGGTCGGTATGATCGGCTTGGCGCTGCTGATCGTCCGCCCGAATATGAAATGGGATCGTCTGATCGTCTGGGGTGGAGCGGCGCTAATCTGCTGGCTGATCGTGCTCGCGCCCTACCTGATCTACAACTACAACCTGACCGGCGGCTTGCTCCCCAACACCGCCGCCGCCAAACGCGCCGAAAGCGCGCCCTACTTCGAACTGGGCTTGCTCTGGCGCATCGAAAATGTGACCAAGCCGCTGCTGGCGGGCGGGCAAATCTTGCTGATCCCCGGCATGATCGCTTATCTGTTTCTGCTCCCACGCGACCGGCGCGCGCTGCTGTACCTGCTGCTCCCGCTCTGGGGCGTGGCGCTGATCGTGCTCTACGCGGTGACGCTCCCGCTCGAATATCAACACGGACGCTACGTGATCCCGGCGCTGCCCGCGCTGATTGTCGCTGGAGTGATCGGCATGGCGTGGCTGCTGCGCTTGACCCGATCTTCACTGATCGGGCGGGTGGTCGTGCGCGTCGTCGCCGGGACCGCCGCCGTCCTGTTCGTGATCTTCGCCTTCGGGTTAGGGCTGAGCGCTTACACGCAAGACGTCGCCATCATCAATCAGGAGATGGTCGCTACCGCGCTCTGGATCAAGGACAACATCCCACCGGATGAGTTGGTTGCCACCCACGACATTGGCGCGATCGGCTACTTCACCGACCGTCCGATCCTCGACATCGCCGGGTTGGTTGATCCAGAAGCGATCCCGCTGGTGGGGCACCCGGATGCGCTCTGGACGTTCATGCAGACGCGCGATGTGCGTTACTTGATGGCGCTGGACAATCAAGTGCCGGGCGGCGACTTGACCGATCCCCGCCTCTGTGAGGTCTTCGACACGCACGGCACCGCTGCCTTGAGTGGCGGTCCCGGCGCCAGCAACATGAAGGTCTATGCGCTGGCATGGGACGGTCACTGTACGGCAAGCTCAAGCGAAGCGGGCTAGTTGCGGCTAGAGGTCTGAAAACAGTATAATAACTGTTATGAATGACCTGTTTAAGAAACTCAACGTGTTGGTGAACTCACGCCTGCGGGATGTGACCGGCGCGAGCGGCGCGGAGCAGACGCCCCGGTCGCCGCGCTTGAGCAGGAGCCTTGATCGCGAGATCACGGCGCTGCGCGACCGCATCAACGAGGCGGTGAGTTACGAAGAAGAGATCAAGACCCGGATTCAGCGTTACGCCGACGAAGCCGACCGTTGGGATCGTGAGGCGGACGCTGCCGTCGCGCGCGACGACGATGCTGCGGCGCGTTACGCGATCGAGCACATGCAGCGGGCGCAGCAGCGCTTGACCATCGCCGAAGCGGATCTGCGCAACCATCAACGTTCCACCGAAGATTTGATTCAGCGTGTTAACGAACTTGATGCAGTGGTCGCCGACGCCCGCCGGGAACACCCGGAGGCGGTCGAGAACAGCCCGCTGCCTGACCTCGCCAACGTCCTGCGTGAAGCGCGCGAGAAAATCACCTCCTTGGGCGAAATGGTCGCGCAGCGCGCCGACGTGAGCGCTTCGACCGAAGTCCCAGTGGATGATCTCGCAGCTCAGTCCCCCAATCAAACCGAGCGCCAACCTCAGCCAACGACCGCGCCAGCGGAAACGGCGGTCGATGACGATTTGGAGCGCCGCCGCGAGCGGCTGAGCAAGCGTTGACTTCGGCGTGAGCCGTTGAACCAGCGACGACGTGTCGTAACGACGATACCGGGTAGAGCGACGTATGGCATTCCGAAATTTGCTCGTGGTAACAGGCAATTACGACATCGTACAGCAAATCCGGCAGGGTTTGGAAGATGCCGGATTCGCGATCCATACGGCTTACTCGCACCTCGACGTGCTGTATCGGCTCAAGTACGAATTGTTCGAGGTGATTGTCGTTGATGCGGAGATGATCAACCGCAATACTGGCGACCATACGGCGGCAACCTTGGCACGACTGCCGCGCCATCCGCCGCTGCTGATCTATGCGCCGCCGCCGCTGGTGCCGGAGGAGGCTTGGGCGGGCGAGATCGTCCTCACCGACTTAGAAGGCGGTAGTATCCGTAACGGCGTCGCGCGGGCGCTGCGGATGCCGACTTTTTCGGGGCTGCCGCGCGAATTTGCCCCGGAGCCTGCTCCGCCGGTCGGCGTGCATACCTCAATCTTCTGGCGTGACGAAGAAATGCAAACGCTGTTTGCGCTGGCTCGCTCACTGACCGAAGTACTCGACCTGACTGAAGTCTTGAACCGTATCGTCGCCGCCGCGCGTCGCCTGACCAACGCCGAAGAAGGCATGATCCTCCTGCCCGATGGACAGTCCGGTCAGCTCTATTTGCGGGCGAAAGTCGGGATCGATCTTGAAGTCGCGGATAACTTCCGCATCAAGACGCGCGATACCATCGCCGGGACGGTCTATCAGACCGGGCAGCCGCTGCTGCTGGCAGCCAGCGGTCCGCAGAAAGTCAAAACCGAGTATTTCGTCAACTCGCTGCTCTACGTGCCTATCATCCACAAAGGGCAGACGCTGGGCGTGCTGGGCGTCAACAACAAGCAGAAACACGACATTTTCACCGAGCGGCACCGCGATTTGCTGATGAACTTGGCGTCTTACGCGGCGGTCGCGATCGAGAATGCGCGCGTTCACGGGCAAAGTATCCGCCGGACCTACGAACTTAAGGCGCTGATCGACGCCAGCCAAGCGATCAATGCCTCGCTCTCGTTTGACCGTACCCTTCCGGCGATTTGCGACCAGTTCATCCGCGTCTTGAACGTGGGTTACTCCGAAGTGTATCGCTGGGACGACCGAGAGCAGCGGCTCGACCTGTTGGCGTGGTCGCAGCAGGCGCGCTGGCGCAGCAGCTTCGAGCCAGTCATCCAACTCGCTGACCGCCCCGCTATCCGTCAAGCGCTGAGCAATCACCGTCCCGTCATGCTGTGGGGCAACCGCGACGTCTCGGTCGAGAGCGAGTATCTGGCTTGTGTCGGCGCGCGGGCGATGTTGGTGCTGCCCGTGCTTGCCGGGGATCAAGTCATCGGCGCGATTCAGGCTTACTATGTGCAGTCCCCCCGCGAAACCCCGCCCGCCGAGTTGGTTTTTCTGGCGCAGCGGATTGTGCTCGAAGCGTTGGCAGCGCTTTCCAGTGAAAATGACTTTGCCTATTCCTTCAAGCCGCTCAACGATGCCTGCGCCGCGTTGGAAGCTGATTGGATTGAATTCGCGCTGCTTTCGTCCGATCGCTCGGCTTTAAAACGGTCGCTGGCGGCGGGAAAGGCGGTTTGGAGTGCTGAACTCGCGCCCTATCTCGATCCGGCGATTTCTCTCGACCTGATGGAAGCGCTGGAACGGGGACCGCTCAATTACTATGCCGGTGAAGAAGATTTGCCGCCCGCTGTTCAAATGCTGTTCGCGCTGCGTGGGAGCCGCTCACTGCTGGCGCTGCCGCTGATCATTCGCGGGCAGATGCAGGGTTTCGTGTTGTTTGCCGATACGCTGCACGCTCGTGCCTTTAGCCCCCGCGAAATCGATCTGGGGCGCGCGATTGTCGGGCAGGCGGCGACTGCGCTGGAGAACGTCGATCTCGTGCGCGACCTTGAAGCCAGCTTGCACGAACTCAAGGAAACGCAGAATCGCTTGATCCAAACGGCGCGCCTTTCGGCGATGGGTGAACTGGCAGCCGCCGTCGCCCACCAGATCAACAACCCACTGACGACGATTGTGCTCGATACTGAGCTGCTGCTCGAAAAAGTGCCGCAGGATGCTGAGACTGCCGAAGCGCTGAGCGCGATTTCGCGGTCGGGCAAGCGTGCCGCCGGCGTTGTCCGTCGCTTGTTAGCGATGGCACGCCCGACGACCGCGGACATACCACGTTCAGCGGTGGATGTGATATACACTATAGAGGAGATCGTCACGCTGATTCGCCCGCACATCGAGCGTGAGGGGATTCACCTGCGGGTGGAGGCACCGTCAACGCCGCTGCCGCCGGTGAGTGCTGTGCCCGGCGAACTCGATGATGTCTGGCTGAATTTGATCTTAAACGCGCACGATGCCCTCGTCGGCATGCCGGATGCTTTGATCGGGATTGCAGCCGGCTACGATCAAGCTGATGGGGTTATTGAGGTGATCGTCTGGGATAACGGTCCCGGTATTCCCGACGACATCGTTAGCGAGATTTTCAAGCCCTTTTTCACGACGAAACCCATCGGTGAGGGGACCGGGTTAGGGCTGCATATTTGTCGACAGGTGGTGGATCGCGTCGGTGGCGTGATCACCGTAACTACATCTTCTGAAGGAACACAGTTCAAGGTGCGCCTTCCCATCATGAGGAGAACGTAAGCATGGTTCGAATTCTTGCGGTAGACGACGATCCAGAGGTTCTGGCAACCGTTGGACGTGTACTTAAGAACGAGGCGTATGACGTCACCTTGGCGAGTTCGGCAGCGCAGGCGTTGGGCATCCTCGAACGGCAAATTCCGGATCTATTGGTGCTGGACATTATCATGCCGGAGATGGATGGGATCACACTTTGTCGCAAGCTGCGTGACGATCCGCGCTTCATCCCGCTGCCGATTCTGTTTCTGACGGCGAAGGGTAGTACCGACGACATCGTCAACGGGTTGGACGCGGGCGCCGATGACTACGTGATCAAGCCATTTGAGTTGGCGGAACTGCGGGCGCGGATCAGTGCGCTGCTTCGGCGGGGCACCCGCGACAAAAAGAACGATTCGGTACTGCAGTTGAACGATCTGCGGCTCGATTCGGATACCTATCAAGCCTACATTGACGACTTCACCATTCAACTGACCTCGACGGAACATCGCTTGCTGCGCTACTTGATGGAGCATCCCAATCAGGCGCTTTCGCCGGGGCACTTGCTCCAAGCCGTCTGGGAATATCCGCCCAACACCGGCGATCCGGACCTCGTGCGGGCGCACGTTCGTAACCTGCGCGCCAAAATCGAGAAGGGGACTCATCGGAAATATATCCGCACCATTCATGGGGTTGGCTATATGATCTCGGCTTAAGGGAGGCGAACTCGGCGCGCCCCGGTATTTCACAAATATTTCATGTATTTTCCGGTGAACAGCGCCGTTTCTCGGCTATACTGAGGCAGTGGATAGGATAACCCCTGAGTATGATATATGTACGAGATAATGATTGTAGATGATGATGCGCAGGTCCTCGATATGGTCGAGTTGGTGCTCAAGCGCGAAGGCTATACAGTTTTGCGCGCTTATTCCGCCCACGATGCGCTAGAGACGATTTCGTCGGCGCGCCCCGATCTGTTTGTTATTGATGCGATGATGCCGGATATGGATGGCATTACGCTCTGTCGCAAGCTGCGCGCGCAGCCGCACACCGCCAATACGCCGATCATCTTTCTTACGGGGACGAACGCGCCCAACAGTGTGGTCGATGCCTTGAACTCCGGCGGTGATGATTTCATCCGCAAGCCGTTTGTCCCGCGCGAGCTTGCCGCACGGGTTCGTGCCCACATTCGCCGCGCGACCTATTATATGGACAGCGACGTACCCGCTATTCGGATCATGCCGGCGCAGTGTCGCGTTTTTGTCAATGAGCAGGAAGTGTTGCTCACGCGCGTCGAATTTGATCTGCTGCGCTATTTGTGTGCCGCGCCCTACAAGCTGCACTCGACTGAAGACTTGTTGGCGAATGTTTGGCAGTATCCGGATGGGGTGGGCGATGCGGCGCTCGTGCGCAATCACATTCACAACCTGCGCCACAAGATCGAGTTGGATCCTGAGCGTCCGGGTGTGATCCAATCCCGGCACGGGCGCGGCTACGTTGTGAAGGCACGAGTTCAGGTTGAAGAAGAGCATTTTAGCGGCGCTCTGTAAAAATACTCTATCATTTTCTTCACAGTAGCCGAACGCGCTTAAGGCTTCCCTTATGGTATGATCGAAACTGTTAGGATCGGTCGTGAGGGTGGGACATGCGCGCAAGCTTCGTCAAGCTGATACAGGTCCTCGATGGAACGCCTGCCGTTTATGGCAAGCGTCAGTCTGGTCAAAGTGTTGTCGAACTGGCTTTGATCACCCCGATCCTGATCATTCTGCTCGCCGGTTTGATCGAGATCGGCTGGTTCGCCAACAATTACCTCTCCTTGCTGGACGTGACCCGTGCTGGCGCGCGGCGCGGCGCGGTGCTTCAAGACCAGCAATCCCCGCTCTTTTGGGACAATAAAGGCAGCTACGTCCCCAACGTTGAGCTTGATCCCGGGTTCCGGATGCCGAATGGGATGGTTTCGCTGCCCGCTGATTTTGGCGGGAACATTGCTACGCGTGACAATGGCACTGATGAGGATCGCTATCGTTATCGCTGGCGTCCCGACAATACCTCGGATAGCGTGACGGGGTTGACCACTGGTAATCATGGCGAAGAAGCCTGCCAACCCGACTATGTCGACCGCGTTTTCTATAACGAAATCATCTGCACGATGCTCACGACGATGGAACCGCTGTCGATTAACCCGTCGAACGGCATTGACGACATCATCGTGACCGGCTATGCGCTGCAACTGGTCGATCCTTCGGCGCATCCCGGCGCTCTCGCTCCTTATCCCTATCGTCCCTTCAATAATGACGATCCTCAAGTCGTCGTTGCCGGACGTTATCCAACCAACGCGAATGAGTGTGACACGGATGGCGCTAGTGTGTTTTCGCGTCCGGCAGATGAAGGGCGCGATCCTTTCGACATCAACCATAACGGTCGCCGCGACGTAGCGCCGCCTGATGGCACTGACAGCTTTACCGAAGTCGAAGGCTACGATCAAATCGTCCTTGCCGGTGATGTTGCCAATGCCGAAAAGCAGATCGGTTTTCCGCTGTTTGGCAATCACAAGATTCCCGATACCGCATGTACCGGCTCTGAATGGACGGTCCGGCAGGTCGAAGACTTGATGAATCTTCCGGGTTATCAGCTTAACAACAGTGCTCGTAAATCGTTCTTGCCCAGTCAGGGCTTGATCCTTGTCGAGATGTACTGGGAACACGAGATGCTGCTGAAAATTCCGGTCTTGTCGCCTGTCTTCCAAGCAGTCGGCAATGATGATGGCAAAATGGTTATCAACGTGTGGGCAGCCTTCCCACTGTCTACGGTAGAGCCTTACATTATCTTCCCGTGAGACTCGCTCAGTTTAATCGGACGAGGTTTAGTAGGTAGATTATGAAACTGTGGCGACATTGGCGTAAGAAAGGTCAGACCGGGCAATCGCTGATTATCTTGGCGGTTGGGTTTCTCGCTCTGTTGGGATTTGTCGGCATCGTGACCGATGTATCGGTTCTGTTCATCCGCTACAGCACGATGCGCCGGGCGATTGACGCGGCGGCAATTGCCGCTGCCGGTCAAATGCGGCGCGTCGTCGATGAGACGCCGGATAACGGGATCGCCGAAGGCGAAGCGAGCAGTATCGCGAATCTCAACTTGGCAGCCCGGCAGTTCATTGAAGTCTACGGACTCGACCCGAAAAACGTGGTCGTCGAGACTTGTCGCACGCAGGAAATCGCCCGCGACAACAACGGCAATGCTTATGACGCACCGCTGTTTCTAGATCCGCCTACCAATCATGTGCCGAACCCGGATGCCCATCCGCTTTTCATTGCGGTACCCAACGATCCTCTGAATCCGACCGGACCAACTCATAATGAGGACAATCCGGCTGCCGACCCGGATGTGTTGGCGCGCTATAAACAACTTTGTACCGATGATGAATTGAAGCTCGTGCGCGTGACTGCCCAAATCGACGCGCCGACGATTTTCTTGCGGCTGCTGGGCTACCCGACGATTACGCTGACCGAGTTGGCGATCTCGCAGACGGCGGTTATCGACGTGGTGCTGATCTTCGACGTGTCCGAGTCGATGCTCAACGAGACGACTTACGACGACTGGGATCACGTGCCGAACATGACGACTGCTGATCCAACCGATGAGGTTAAGCTGGGCGTCCGCTACGTCCCGCCGCTGATCGGTTGGTCGACCTTCGATACCAACAATGACCCAGATCCTGCTGCGCGGCATAACGATCCGTGGGCGCAGATCAGCGGCAATACCCAGCACGCGCTCAATAACCGGATTCTGCGCACGAATCCGCCTGACAATGACTTCCGCGACAACACGATCGCTTTTGAGCCGACGACGGATCTTGTGAATTATCCCAGTGGTTTTCGAACCGTAACGATGCCGGTTGGAGTTGGTAATACGACACCGGAGGGAAGACAGGAACCGCGCGAGTTTTGTCAGGTGCGCGCCTACGTTCCGAGCGCGCTGTACCGTGCTCCGGTTAAACCCGAGTTATACGATGAATATTCCGCTTATTTCGCTGGCGTGGGTGGGGATGTCCATAACGAAGTCACCTATTATCCGAATACAACCAACCCCTATTACATGGGTTTCGTGCCCATGTACGACTACTTCGGCTGCTGCAATGATCCCGATGGTCTCCTTGATGCTCATGGGAATATGGACTTCAGCGACTTGATCTGTCAGCCGTTTCAGAAAGCGCGCAATGCGGCGGACTCTTTCCTGTCTCAGCTTGACTTCCTGCGTGGTGACCGGGTCGCATTTGTCACCTTTGACCGCGCCGCTTATCCGGTCGACCCTGACGGTCCGAACGGACCTCAGGCGACGATGATCGAAACTCAACACAATCTAGCGGACCCGTCCGACCCGTCCGGTAATACCCTGCTGCGCAAGGGCGCGGTCGAAACCCTGCATCAAGTCGTTGGCGTCCGCGCTGAGTATTCGAGCTACGTGGATACGAACGGTGATGGTCTCTGGGATGCTTTGGTGGATGGTACGGAACAACTCCAGACCCCCCGTACTTACGATAACCTTCTGAATGGCGTCAGCATCGGCGACATCGTGACCAATCCGGTTGATGGAGCTTGTCCTTTCGACCGGGCGGCGATCGACACACCATGGCTTGATGCAGCAGGGAAGTGGTATCCAAATGGTGATCCTCGCTACACCGCGCTGCTTGACGACGTGGTTACGACCCCTGATTGGGCAATTGCGTCAGGTGCGGATGCGCGTTTCAACAGCTACGAACTTCGCGCGTCGTGCGCCGGTACGAATATCGGCGGTGCATTGGCACAGGGGAGTGCGACGCTCTACTCGGAAGGACGACGCGAAGGTGCGGTCTGGATTATGGTGCTCTTGAGCGACGGCGCAGCCGGCGCGAGCAATCCGGTGACACGCATTGGCAGCGATACCACTATCTCGCAGCCGGATCCATACGCGAAAGTCCCGTCGGCGTCGACCAATCCCGAAGTTCCTAGTTACGTCTATAGCCCGCTGCTGGGAACTGGCGGACCGATCTGGAACTCGACGACCGGAGCCGGTGGCTACGGCGCTTTTGGACTCTGCCCCTACGGATCGGACGACCCGACTGCCCCAGTCGACGATCCCGGATCGACGCAGCTGCTCCAGTCGCGCAACTTCCCGACTTGTAGTGACCTACGACCGGATTATCGTCACTACTGCGGCACCACCGCGATCATGCCGGACGATGCCCTTGTTCCGGCTGACGAAAACTGCATCAATTACTACAACGTCGATGACTACGCGCGCGACTGGGCGGACTGTATCGGCGTCGCCGATCTCCCCAACGCGACCGGCTGCACCCGCTTCGGCGATGAGCTGCTGCCGACCATTTTCACCATCGGCTTCGGTTTGAACTACGACATGGAGCCGGATCCGACTACCGGACAGTTGGTTCACACGGTTTGTAGTGCGACCGACTACGCCTGTATTCGCGGCGAAACTGCGGGCGGCGCTGGCGATAATGCGACCTTGCGCCGACTTCGGGCTGCTGATTATCTCGGCGAGGAACTGCTCCGTTACATTGCCGACGTGGGTGACAACTTCCAGATCGACAGCGATTACTGGCAGCAGGACATGGGGGCGTCGCGCATCGGGAACGGTATTAATCCGAGTTCGCCCGACTGGGGACAGCGAGGTCCTTGCGAGGAACCTTATACGGGCGTACTGAACGGAAACGGCAACGTTTATGATCCTAAACCACCGCGTCAAAGCTGCGGGAACTTCTTCGTAGCATCATCGGGCGCGGAGTTGGAACAGGTATTTAACGAAATTGCATCGCGCATGTTCACGCGGTTGTCGCAGTAGGGGGATGCTAGATGGAAGAACGCGGAGCGTTGCATGATAGGCGCAGAACGGGGCAAACGCTGGCGGAGTTTGCCATCACTCTGCCCATTCTGTTGATCTTATTGTTTGGCATTATCGAGTTTGGGCGCATTTTTCAGGCGTGGGTGACGCTGCAAAACGCCGCGCGAGCGGCTGCGCGTTACGCCTCGACCGGCGTCTACGATAACAGCCTCTATCCGCTGGACTTGCAGATCTACGACACGACGGATACCTCGTGGGTCGGCGATTTGAATTCAATTGTCCCGTGTGTGCGGAATGAGGAAAACCCGGACGGCGACCCCGCGATCACGGCGCGTAACCTCGCCCAACGCGGTGTCAAAACGACTCTGCCTAATGGTGATTTCCCCGGCTTCAACACGCTGGATCCGGTCGAGGTCTATCAAGATGGTCCGGAAGCGATCTACGCGACCTATTACGGTGGCGACGACTGCGACCCGACCGACCCGGAAGATCAGAACCGCCGTAAAGACCTCGCCCGTCTGCTTTCGATTTGGAACGAGGCGCGGCGCGGTGCCGCCGGGCTTGGTCTGAGTGGTCAAGTGCTGCCCGACCCACAGGTTGGACTGCCTGCCGGTTGGACTGAAAATCCGCTGTCGTGGTCGGTTGCCTCCGGTCACTATCCGGATCCGAGCACGGTGCCGTGGTATCAAGTCTGGGATCGTCCGCTGCCGGGCAGTCCCGATTATGAGCAGCTTCGCCATTCTGACGAGCGCGGTTGGTTCGACGTGATGATGTGTAGTTCGCGCGCTAAAATGGATGAATCGGACACTTCCGGTGATATTGATACGCGCTTCCGGAATCCGCTGCAGCCGCCAGCGTCCACCGATCCGCGGGCACCGGTTTGTCTGCTTGAAGAAAAACCGAATGATCTACTGTCCTCCTACGGTTGGACGGATAACGTAGATCGTCCTTGGCTGGATGCGGGCGGTCCGGGCGATACGGTTTACATCGTAATCACCTTCAATCATCCGCTGATTACCCCGCTCGGTTTGGCAGCTTATCTACCTTTGCAAGCGCGTCGTGTTGCGGTCAACGAAGCGTTCCGCAGCCCGCGGGCGGTGCCGCCGGGTCGTGACTTGCCTGACCAGCCGACGCTGGTCCCAACTGACATCTATACGCCGACGTCGACTGCAACCAATACCTTTACGCCGACCGCGACTGATACGCCGACCGCGACCCTCACGCCGACGATAACGAATACGCCGACGCAGGAGTTCCAGTGTAGCGACATTACGGCGAGTGCTATCGGCTATGGCAATGATAAGGTTACGGTGACGATCAATAATGCGCTGCCTTACGCCACCTACCTGAGCCGGGTCGTGGTCGTCTGGGCGCCGCCTTCCGGCTTCACCGGGATGGGGGCTACGGCGATGAAGCTCAACGATCAGCCGATCTGGGATGGCTTCGACAATGGATCGCCTTATACCGACGTCGGCAACGATGTCACCGTCGGCGCCGGCACGCCAACGCCTCCGGGGGCACCGGAGTATCCATTCAGCGGATCGGCGAATCTGACGCTGCCGCCCGGTACCAGTACTTGGACGCTTACTTTCACGAGTGCGCCGGTGCCGCTGTCGATCATACCGTTGTCAAGCTTCAATGGGACGACCTTCTACTTCGATGACTTGAACGCGACGACCGACTGCGCGACGCAGTTTAATACTAATCCGCCGGTGCCTACCGACGAGACGAATACGCCGACCGCGACGAATACGCTCCAATGCGTCGATACGCCGGTTCAAATCTCGCCGCTGATGTTCGAGCCGGGCGACATGGTTCGCTTTGACGTCACCAATAACGGCACCGTGCCAATCTCCTTGATTGGCTTCCAGATCAACTGGAATCGGCATGGCTCATCGACGATGAGGCTGAGCGAGGTTTGGGGGGATGGCAGTTATCCGAATGCCGTGAGTGGGAGTACCCAACTCTGGTATGCGGGTTCGGGGCAGGACGTGACGCCGCCGACCATTGGCGGCAGCGATAGCTCGGGTTTGAGCAATCGTGAGGGGACGTGGATCTCTGGTCGGGCGCTGACCGTGAGTGCCGGAACAACGCGACCGCTCTACATTCTCTTCGCTGGTGGTGCCAACGGTACGCTGTCGCACGACTTCCCCGGAGTGACTGCTGAAGACTTTGCTAACTCGGCGTTTGTGTTCGACTCCGAATGCTACTTCTTGACCCGGTTGGCACCGTCACCGTTGCCCTCGGCAACGCCGACCAATACCTTCACGCCAACCAACACGTTCACGCCGACGAACACCTTCACGCCGACGAACACGCCGACCAACACTTACACGCCGACAGCGACCTTTACCGCTTCGCAGACGTTTACGCCGTCGCCCACGTTTACACCGTCGCCCACGTTCACGCCGTCACCGACGCTGATACCGCTTAGCTTCACGGTTTCAGGGACGTGTAGTTATCCCGGCGATATGACGTGGACCATTCGTAATACGAGCGGCAATGCCATGCCGGCGGGGTCAACGATCACTTGGCGCTTGCAACAATACTACGGCGGTAAGTGGCACAATGTGTATCCGTCAAGCAACGGTGGACCGATCGATGCCCTTGCTGGCGGTGCACAGGCGACGATCACGACTATCCCGCCCCAAACTTACTACGGAACCCTGCGGCTTAAGGTGTTCATCAATGGAGTACCGGCTTCGGTCTACGCGGTGTCGCCGGGAACCACCATCACCAGCAGCAACGTGACCTGTACTGCGCCGACGAATACGCCGACGAATACGCCGACGGCGAGCAACACGCCGACGAACACGCCGACGGCGAGCAACACGCCGTTGCCGTCGAACACGCCGTTGCCGTCGAACACGCCTTTGCCGACGGACACCTACACGCCGACGAATACGCCGACGGCATCGCGCACGCCGACGGCTTCAGCAACTCCGTCAAATACGCCGACGCGCACGCCGACGGCGACATGGACGTCATCGTTTGGCGGGGGTGGCGAATAGACCGAATTCGTTACCTACAAACTGGGCGGATCACGGCATCCGCCCTCCAGATTTCGAGTAACGAAAACAGCGAGTTGCAAGCTCGCTGTTTTTGCGTCCTGATGACCGGTCCAGATTGTTCGTCGCTAAAGTTATCGTGAAAAATGATAATGGGTACTGGGCAGTGGCGGGATGTTTAGGTTGGCGAAATAATCCCAATGGCTTGACACAAACACATTCGCCTGCGGGAGTAAGCGCTCGTTGTTGGTCGGTGTAAGCTAAACGTGAATTCCAGCCCGTGCCAGCTTCGCCTCTAGCTGCTGCCGCGTATCACGGAACGAGAGTTCGAGATAGGGGAAGGCGAGCCACGCATTCATCAAGCCGAACAAGCCGCCGGTGACGACCCGGAAAATCGGCAGCGTCTCACGCGGTTGCCACAGGCTGAAAGGCGGGTAGCCGAGGAGTTGGCTGAAGCCGTCGATGCCGATCGGCATCAATCCGAGGACGATGTACAACCAGATTGGTATCGGGCGCAGCCGTCGCCGCACGACCGGAATACTGTAGATCAACCCACCGATGAACAGCATCGTATAGATGGCGATGTCGCGTTCGCACAGCGTCAGCTTGTAGCCCATTCGCGGGTCACCAAAAAAGTCTTTGGATGCAAATTGCAGATCATAGGTCCAGAGATACGGATCGAATTGATCGACGCTCGAAAAGGTGCTGCGCCCCGGCTGCCCGACCCAATTCGACAATGCCTGATCGAATTCCGGCGACTTCATGATGTAGGTTTCGTAGGGGGTTAGCGTTGTGCCGCTGATGGCGCGCGGGTAAGCGACCTGATCGCCATAGAGGAAGAATGAGCGGAAAGCGAACTGGTGGCAGAACGGTCCGTAAATGAAGTAGAGGACGTGAGCGGGTTCGGTCAGCCCGAAGTGCATCAGCGTCGGTGCGACCCACGGCAGCGTTGCGTAAATGCCAATGACGATCAGCGCGACGCGCAGCCAGTGCCGGGAGAGCTTCAGCATCCAGATATTCAGGCGCAGCGCCCGTCGTTTGGAGCCGGTTAGTTCGGTGGTCATTCAGTTCCTCAAAAATGGTTCGAGCGCGGCTTCCAGCGCTTGTCGGGTGGTCGCGCCGTAAAAGATGTTCACGATCGCGCCGCCGGGTGAGACAACGTAAGTCGTGGGCTGTCCGCGCAACTGATAAGCGGTGGCGATAACGCCATCCGGGTCGAGCGCGATGTCGTAGGTAAGCCCAAGCTGAGCCACCCAGTCTACAACCAGATTGCGCGGTTCGCCAAGATTGACCGCGATCACGCGAACAGTGGGTTGGGCTTCGTGGAAAGCTTGCAGCTCCGGCATTTCGACGCGGCAGGGGACGCACCATGTCGCCCAGAAGTTGATCAAGACGGGAGTGCCGCGTAGATCATCCGAGTGGATCACGTTGTCGAGCGTTGTCGCAGTAAAGGGTGGGGCGAGTGCGCCGATTTCCGGCGCGACCGGCTGCCCCTCGGCGTTGACCTGACCGCTGTAAGTCGCGCGATCCGGCAGCCCCCCGGCGATCACGATCGTCGCCGCGGTGAGCAAGCAAATAATCGCGCCGGTTGCCAAGCCAAACCTGCTGTTCGAGGTCATCGGCGGCGTTAGGTCGCCAGTCCTTGCTGGATCAAGCTGTAGATGTCGGTAGCGGTCAGCCCGCCGACGTGCTGCGCTATGATCACGCCGCTGCGGTCAAGGATGTAGGTGGTTGGATAACCTTGCAAGCCGTACAGCCGTTGGATGATCTGGCTCTGGTCGATCAGCATCGGGAAGGTGATCCCCATAGCGTTATGGAAATCCGCGACGACTTCCGGTGCCTCGCCCGCATTGACGGCGAGAATAGCGACGCCCTGATCGGCGAACGTTTGGTGAGCTTGCTGGAATGAGGGCATCTCGGCGCGGCAGGGTGGGCACCACGTCGCCCAGAAATTGAGCACGACGAGGTTGCCCCGCAGGTCAGCGAGATTGACCGTCTCACCGCTGGAGGACAGCGCGGTGAAGCTCGGCGCTTGTTTGCCCACTTCCAGCCCGATTTCCGGCGCTGCTTCGGCGACTTCAAGGACGCTCGGTGCGGCGAGGAACGTGGGGGGCGTGGGCAGGGCGGACGTCTCAACCGGCGCTTCGGTCGTGCCAGTGCCATTCATGCAGTTGGAGAAATCACCCAAGCCGATCTCGCCCTGATTCAGCTTGACGACGCAGTCTTCAAGGCTGTAGGAAAAGTCGGCGAACTGGTTGGCGAAATTCTGGCTCAGCGTTTGCAGATTGCCGCTGGCGACGAACACGCCAATGAGGACGAGAAACGCGCCGCTGGCGAGTTCGATCGTGTGCAGATGGCGCTGAAGATGGCGTAGAATGCCCTGCGCACTGTCGAGCAGGAAGGCGGCGACGATGAAGGGAATGCCCAAGCCAAGCGAATAGGCGAGCAGCAGCCAGCCCGCAGTGGCGACGTCGCCGCCGGTCGCCGCCATCGTCAAAATGCTGCCGTAGATCGGTCCGATACAGGGTGTCCAGCCCGCCGAGAAGATCACCCCCATGATGGCGGATCCGGCGTAGCTTTGATGTCCCTGTGCGACCATCTGGCGGCGGGTGTCGGTGTAAAGCGCGCGCTGCACCGCCATGATCGCGTCGGTCCAGAATTTCTCCGGTGTACTGAACGCGCCGCCGAGCACGAGCCAGAGCACGAACAGGGCGAAGAAGGGCAGCGCGAACAGCCAGTCTTCGAAGATCCAGAACAGCGTCGCGCCGACGATCATCAGGGCACCGACCGCGATCAGCACTGTGTTGAGGGCTTGTCGCCGCGCGAGAATGCGGTTGAACAGCGCGGGCAGCGCGCCCATGAAATGCAAGCCGAAGAAGATGATCAGCAGCCCACCCGCGCGCCCAATGATCCCGGTGATCACGTTGATGTTCGCGCGCCCGATCTGGTTGACGAAGGCGGTACCGAGCAAGCCGATCGCCACAAAGACGAAGGTGAACCCGGCGACGAACGCCAGCCCATGCAGCATGGTGCTAAAGCGACTGCCGAGTCCCGGCTTGATGGCGACGGCGGCGCCACCTGCCGTTTGTGCGGCGACCGTGTTCGTTACGCGACCGCCCATGTAACCGATATATGCCGGAACGAGGGGGAGCACGCAGGGCGAGAGGAAGGAAACCAGCCCCGCGATCAAGGCAAGAGAGAAACTTAGCTGCATTTGCCGATCTTTCCTACTACCAACTTACGCTAAACGGTGTCTCTTTAATGATACCGATTTTTGCTTACGCGACGATTACGTTTGTCACGCGCGGGAACAGCCATTGCGCCAAAGCTGGCGTGATTTGCACTGCCGCTCCGGGGTGTGGGCTGCCAAACGCATTATGCCAATAGACGCCGCAGAGTTGATAATCCTTTCCAAAGCTGAGCCGCCAAGCCGCGCCGTGCGGATCAGATGCCGCGCCGACCCGCCGATCCGTGATCGAGTAGCTGCCGGGATCAAGATCCCGTCCGGTCGAGATTGGCGCGGTCAGCCGGTGACGATCGCCGGAATAAACGTCAAGCTGCTGTCCTGCTTGGTCAATGTGCAGGGTGAGCGTGGGTGCTGCTGAGTCGCCGCTGGCGGGCGACCACGCTGGCGTTTGCGTCCAGCCGAGCAGGGCGCTGCTTTCGTCGTCGGCGACGCCGTACCAGCCGATGCCGTCGGACTGACCGGGCGGGAGATAGTCGATCACCCGCAGCACGCCGCCGTGTCCGATCCGCGCGACGATCGGCGCGTCGGCGGCACAATAAGCGCGCACCACCGCCAGCGCGCTGCTGACTTGTCCCCAGAAGGGCGGCGCAGCGTGGGATTCGCGGCGCTGCGTCGAGACGATCAACGGCTGCCAATGTTCGCGAGGCGTGTAGCCTTCTGCCAGTCGATACCAGCCGTCACTGGTGGCGAGGATCGGCGCGATGCTGTCGCTCCAGCGCTGTACCGTGATCGGCGCGGCAAGATCGGGCGCGGCGTAGATCGGTGCGGTCGCCAGCGCGCGCCCGTAGAGCGGCTCGAAATTCGGTGCCGCGGCGACGGGAAACTCAAGCTGCGTGAGCGGCACGGCAGCCAGCGTAATCCCGGCTGCCTGCAAGAATTGGCGTCGTGAAAGCATAAGTTAGCGGATCCTGACGATGAGGCTGTGCTGAGCATCGGTGCGTCCGTCGCTGGCGCGGACGGCGACCTGAAAATCGCCGGTTCCGGGCGGCGTCCAATCGACGCGCCAGTGGGTCAGCGCGTGCCGATCCGCTGGTTCGACGGTGACGGGCATCCAGTCGCCGCCATCAATGCTGATCGCTACGGCGGTCGGCGCTTTCTCGCTCGCATAGGCGACGCCGCTGAAGACGACCGCGTCGTCAGCGGTCGGCTCCTGCCCGGTGATGGCAGCGGCGACTCCCGCTGTGCCGTCGAGCGATCCGCCCTGCGCCTCCCAGAAGCCACCGTCGGCGGATTCCTTGAGTTCGATCCGCTCGATCCACTTGGGCATCTTGTAGCCGTGCAAGCCGGGGGCGATCAAGCGGGCAGGGTAGCCATGTTCGAGCGGCAGCGGGGCGTCGTCCATCGCCGTGACGAGCAGCGTTTGCGCCAGCGCGTCGAGTGGCAGCACCGTCGTGTAGCCGTCGGCGGCGGCGATGTGCGCATAATGGGCGTTGGGCTGGATGTCAAGTTCGTCGAGCAGGGCGGTCAGGGGAACGCCGCGCCAGACCGCTTCGCCGATCAGCGGCTGATCGCTGTTTCGGGCGGCGCAGGTGATGGCTGCGCGCAGGGTTTGCGCAGGCAGCGCCACAACGTCGGCATAGGACAGGATCAGCGGGCGGCGGACTAGACCACCGATCGAGAACGACCAGAAATTCACGTTGACGTTGGGAATGGATCGAATTTGCTGCTGAAAGAGCAAAGCGTGTTATTCCGCTGAGTAGACGAAAGCTCGATTATACACGAGATACGGGTGGGTGCTGCGGTGAGGTAGTCGCTGCGATGTGGGCAACAAAAACCGGGGGATCGCACCCCCGGTCAAGTTACCTGTTTTAGCTTACGCTTGAGTTGGTCGCGCCCCAGCGGCTTCGACACACTTCGCGCCGCTGCTGCCGATAATCGCTCCGTGCCGCACACCTGCCGGAATCTCGACTCGGTCACCGGCGCGCAGTTTGACGCGCTGGTTGCTGTCGGGCAGCGTGATCTCCAGAATGCCCTCGACGATGTACATCACCTTGTGATACCCGTGACTGCGCACCGCATAGCGATGATTGGGCGCGTTGTCCCAAACGTACGGGCGGAGTCCTTCCTTTTGCATTTGACGGGTGATATTCGAGAGAGTGGGATGTTGTCCGCCGCTCCAGCGGATGACGCGCACGGCTGCGCTTTGCTCAATTGCCATACTTACAAATCCTCCAAAAGATTTGTAACATCGTCCTAACCTTGGCATTCTACCGCAGGTCGAGGCGTTTTTCCAAGACCCAGCAGGGTTCGTGAACGTAACGGATGCGATTTTTGTGATCCGTGTAGCTCCAATTGCCCTCATCTTCGCTGAAGACGTGATAGCCGATGCGCTCATAGAGCCGGCGGGCGCGGGGATTATCTTTCGCCGCCGCGATGGTCGTCCAGCGAAAGTCGTGTTCGCGGGCGATCTGCTCGGCTTCGTCGAGCAGATGCGTGCCGATTCCGCGTCCCTGAAACATATCCATCACCCGCAGCGAGTAGAGATAGGCGCGGCGATGTCCGTCCACCATGTGCTGCTCGCCGCCGCTCAGTTGGATGAAAATGTGCCCGATGGGAAAGTCGTTGCAGTCGGCGACCAGCATCAGGCGGCGCTGCTGAAGCTGCTCTTGATAGGTACGCCGAAACAGAACGCGAAAGTGGGTGTACTGCCCGTACCATTCCAGTTTGGGCAAGTCGTCATAAGTTGCTAACCGCAGTTCGACCGGTAATTCGACCGTGAGCAGCGATTTATTCAGTGCCGTCATTACAGATGCCCTCGTCCACCAGTGTTTGCAGTAGCCGGTTCTCAGCGGCGTCGGTCGTGATGTCGCCGTCTAGCCGCGCATCACGCAGCCGTGAGAGGATCGCTGCATAACAGGGTCCGGATTTCAGCCCCCGCGCGCGCAGGTCGTGACCGTTGGTGATCGGGCGTACCGCGCGCCACTCGTTAGCATACTGCCAAATCCGTTGACGTGGCAAGCCGTCCGTGATGATCCACGCTGCCAAGAGCGCCAGATCGTCGATCCCGTTCAGGCGGGCGACGACTTGGCTGGGCTTGGTTTCCGGCTCGCCCAAGCCGTTGAGATTCTGCGTCAGCCGGGCGGTGTCGAGGATCGCGCCGGTGAGCGGTCGGCTGAAGATCAGATGATCGAGCAGCGCGATCAGGTCGTCCGGCGGAACGTTCGCCAGCAGCAAACACCAGTCCAGATCGGTCGGATCGGGGGTCGACTTGACCCAATCGAGCGGGACTTGAGCGCCGGTAAACCGTCGTCGCAGTTCGTCCACCTCCGGGATGGTAAATGCCGGGTGGATCGCTGCGAGGATGCCGCGCTGCTGGAGCAGCGTGAAGCTGCCGACCGGATCGGGTTCGCGCAGCAGCAGCGTGAGTTCGTTGTGGACGCGGTTGCCGGTGATGCGCCGGAGCATCGGCAGGGCAGTTTCGATCAGTTCGGCGGTGCGCGGCTCGATCGTGAAGCCGAGCCGCCGCTCGAAACGCACGGCGCGCAAGATGCGGGTCGGGTCGTCGACGAAGCTGAGGCTGTGCAGCACGCGGATCAGCCCGGCGCGCAAATCGGCTAAGCCGCCGTAGTAGTCGATCACGCGCCCGCCCGCTGGACTCAACTGGACGGCAAGCGTATTGATGGTGAAGTCGCGCCGCCCTAAGTCGGGCTTGATCGAACTGCTGTAGACCGTCGGCAGCGCGGTCGGGTGTTCGTAAAACTCGTTGCGCGCGGTCGCAAAGTCGACGTAATCGGGCAGATCCGTCAGCGGAGATCGTGCCGCTGCCGTCGAGGGTGATGTCGCTCAACAGCCATTTCGCCGTACCAAAGGGGCGATAACTGTGGACGGTGCCACCGTAGCGCGCTTGCAGGCTCTCGGCGAAGCGGATGGCATCGGCTTCGACCACGAAGTCGATGTCGTAATTCGCCCGGTTCAGCAGCAGATCACGGACGCCGCCGCCGACCATGTAAAGCGTCACACTCTGTTCCCGCGCTTGCCGGGCAACCACGTCGATCAGCTTGGCGGCGCTGCTGCCGAGCACCGCCGCGATCTGGTCGGCAGCGACCGTTTCGGCGGGGATCGGCTGGGCTGCCGGATGCGTTTGTGCCCAATACTGGATCAAGTCGGTGCGGGTGACGATGCCGAGCAGCGCGCCGTCGTCGCCCACCACCGGGATTTGCCCCCACCCGCTGGCGACCATCCGCTGTTCGAGCAGCGCGACCGGATCGTCCGGGCTGAGCGTGATCGCGCCCGCCGACATGACCTCGCGGATGGTCAGATCGCCCAAGCCGTGTTCGACGGCGCGGTCGGCGTCGCGGCGCGTCAGCAAGCCGACAATTTGCCCGTTGGCGACGACCGGGAAGCCCTCGTGACCGATACGGCGCAGCTTGCGGACGACCGTCCCCAGTTTCACGTCGGCGTCGAGCGTTTGCGCGCTGTGCGACATCAGATCGGCGACGCGCACGGCGGGCTGAATCGACTGGTTCAACTGCTGCCAGATCGCGGCGACGGCTTCAGCCAACGTCGTATCGTGCAAAGTCGCTGCCGCTGCGCGGGCATGCCCGCCGCCGCCGAAGGATCGCGCAATCGCTCCGGCGTCGATGGCGTCGTCGGTGGCGCGGCAGACCAGATGGAGCGCTCCCGGCATCTGCACGATCAGAAATAAGCCTTGCGGATCGAGCGTGTCGCGCAGGCGGTGCGCGACGGCGCTGATCTCGTTGAGATAGGTATCAAGTTTGGCGGCGGCGACGGTCACGGTGTAGCCCTGAATGCTGCGCGTCTCGGCGTCCGTAACCAGCCGTTCGAGCAGTGCTTGCTGCGCCTCGTTGAGCGGTGGTTCGAGCCAGCGGCGCACGTCGTCCAGCGCCGCCCCCTGCTCGATCAGCCACGCCGCCGCCTGAAGATCGCGTGCGGTCGTCTCGCCGTAGGTTAGCGATCCGGTGTCCTCGTAGATGCCGAGCGCCAACAGCGTCGCTTCGAGCGCGGTCAAGGCGATAGCTTGCGTCTGCAACTGCTCGACCAGCAGGGTCGTCGTCGCGCCGAGCCGCTCGCCGCTGAAGGTCTCGTTCGCCGCGAGATCGCGATCCAGCGGGTGATGATCGATGATGTGGGTTGGCGTTTCCGACTTGATGCCTCTTACCTGCGGGAGACGCTGGGTATCGACCAGCGTGATCTGTTCGATCTGCTCGGATCGATACTCATTATGAGCGACGAAGGGCAGGGCGGATCGGTAGAGGGTGAAGAATGCCTCGACGTTGCTGTTGAGGCGATTGGGCAGCACCGGGATCGCGGCGGGATCGAGCTTATGGGCTGCCAGCAGCGCCGCCAGCGCGTCGAAATCCGCATTTTCGTGACACAGGATGATGTGCATAAGACCTCGTCTTTCCAGACGGGTCTATTGTAATGCCTTAAACCGCCAAGACGCCAAGAACGCTGAGCGGTTTTACTGCCAGTCCGCCAATGGGAATCCGCCTTGATCCAACGTGACGGTCAGATTGGGCACGGCGGCATAGCGGATGGGGATGCTGTATCTGCCTATCACACCGTAATCGAGGAAAGGTTCGCCGCGATCATATTGAGTATCCAGCACGAGATGCGTGTCGTTCGCCGATGCGCCGTTCAGGTCGATCAAGCGGGGATGGATACCAACCTGTTCTAGCAGTTGGACGACTTCCTGCTGTCCCGGCGCGTAGCGAGATGCGGCAAAAGTAATGTCCAGCCCATCGGGATAGCCCGCATTTGCCAGCGCTTCACGTAGGGCAAGGCGAGAGGGCTGAGGCTGCTCACTGGCTTGAGCGCCCGCGATATTCAGCATGGCGATGATATTCTGCGGCGCGGTCGCCGCTTGGATCACGCCATAGACATTGGCATCGCTGGTTGGTCCCAGCGAGGGATGCAGGGCAAGCTCAAGGTTGAGACTGCCAGCGACCTTTTCTCCGTTCGGCAGTTCGCCAAAGCTGACGACGATGTCGTAGCGCGTGCCGAGATCGGCGGGATTCGGCGGCGCATCAAGCGCGATGAACTCGGTGTGATCGTTCAGTTCTGCTTTGACCGCATCCGGGAAGTAATCAACGAGGTTCGGGGCAAGGGCATAACGCACGGTTGCGGGGGTCGCTTCGGTTGTTACTTGGGGCGCCGCCGTCGCTTCGAGGTCGAGGTTGACCGGCAGCGGGGTGGCTTCCGGCTCGCAGGCGCAAACCGTCAGCAGCAGCCCCGCTACGAGTGCTAAAAAACGGCTAGCCATTCGGCAGCAGCCACGGTCCGACAATATGCCGCTGGAGCATACTGACCGACGTCGCGGCATTGAAGAAGCAGAGAATCGCGAAGGCGATGGCGGCGTTGCGGTCGTCGCGCCCGCGCAGCAGCGTGAACAGCCCCGGCACGATGATGACTAACCAGCTCATATACAGGTAGTAGGTGACGATCCGCTCCGGGCGCAGCCCTTCGAGCGTCATGATGATGCCGAGCAGCAGCACGATGCCTGCCAAAATCGTGATTGTTGCCACCGCGCCCCAGAAGTTGCCGGAGATCGGCTCGTTGCGGGACGCCATGTAGGAACTCCAAACCCCTAACGCGAACGAATACAGAATGTGAGCGTTGAAGAGGATGTTATGCAGATCGTTGAGCGTCATATTAGTGGATCAGCACCTGTGTCACGACGACTTCGATCAGCCACACGGCGATGATCAAGTTGAGCGAAATCAAAGCTTGAATTTGCAATCCGCCGCTCGGATCGACCGTCACCGTGCCGCGCATATCGGTGCGAGGACGAAAGAGCATACTCACCGGGATGCTGAGGACGACGACGACACCCAGCCAGAGCGGGAAAACACCCTGTACGATGGCTGCCAGCAAGCAGGTGAGAGCAAGGGCGATGGTCAAGTACATCACGCGCCGGGTATTGGCAGCGCCGAGGATGATCGCCGTGTTGTAGAGTCCGGCGGCTTTGTCCATGTCGTAGTCGCGCAGTTGGTTGTACAACTGCCCGTAGACCGAGACGAGGGTCGCGGCGGCGGCGACGAACCAGACGATGCCGGGGGCGTTGTGATAGATAAAATAACCAGCCAGCAGCAGCAAGCCGCTGAGCATCAGCGAGTGGGAGAGGATGTCGGTGATGGGCCACGCCTTGAGACGAACCGGACGCCACGAATAGAGGTGCGAGAGCAGCAGCGTCCCGACGCCGATCAGCAGTACCCAGAAGCCGCCGAAAGCGTAGAGCATCAGCGTCATGGCGGCGACGATCCGGCAAGCGGTGTAACCGATACTCGCCGGAATGCGCCCGCTGGTGATCGGGTTGCGGGCGGCACGGGCAGGATCACGCGCATCGTCGGGCGCGTCTTCAATGTCGTTGATCATAAAGGCATAAGCCACGGCGAGGATGTTGGCGAATGTCACGGCGATCAGCCGCCAATCGAGCCAAACCCCATGCGGGCGAGCGGCGAGCAGCGCGCCGATAATCGTTAATGGAACGACGAAGGGAACGTATTCCTTCCAGCGGGTAAGCTGGATAAGTCCGCGTATCTGATCCGTTGTCAAGGACGTTCCTCCTGAAAATGAGACCTGAAAAATGAGTGCTTCGTGAATAACCTGATCAAGCATAACACACGTTATCGATTTGCGTTACGGTCTGTTGATTACCGTCGCATCCATGCTATAACTACGCAGGTTTTCGTGGATTGGTTGTAAGGGCGGTCGATGGTGCGGCGTTTGATCTGGTTCTGTTTTGGCTTGATTTTGGCAGCCTGTTATACGACGGATGCCCTGCCACCGACGGCGACAACTCTGCGGATCGTCACTACGTTAGTGCCGACGGTAGCGCGACCGCTGCACGCCGTCGCCAGCCCGGAGCCGGTCGCTACGCCGACGGCGGACGTGTGTCAGGCGACCGCCGGACTGCCGACGACCCGGCACACCGTCAACGCGACCATCAACTACGATCACCACAGCGCGACGGTTTTGCAGCACATCCATACCATCAACCGCAGCAGCGATCCCTACGAACAGGTCGTGTTCGACGTCGAGCCGAACCGTTATGCCGGAGTTTTCACACTCAACACCGTGGCGACCGATCATGACTTGCTCGGCTACGAGTTGGCGGGGCGGCGGCTGACGCTCGACCTTGCCACGCCGGTCTTGCCCGGCTGCCCGATTGACATCGATCTCGCTTATACGGTCACGGTTGCCCCGATCGGACGCGGCATCGGCGGGTTTGGTGGTTATCTCGGTTACAGCAACCGCCAGCTTAATCTCGGTCAGTGGTTGGTGGCGTTGGCAGAGCGGCGTGACGGCGAGTGGATCACCCATGACGTGTTCGCGATTGGCGAGCAAACCGTCGTCGAAGTGGCGGATTGGGACGTGACCCTGACTGTCCCGGACGCACCGGACAGCATGATGGTTGCCGCGCCGGGGACGCTGGTCGATCACACCGGGGATCAGTGGCATTACACCATTGCCGACGCGCGCGACTTCACGATCAGCCTCAGCCCCTATTACCGGGTGATGACGCGGACGACGTCCAGTGGCGTGACCGTCGAACTCTACGGTTTTGGCGACCGCACCGTCGAGACGCCGGACGGCACGACCGTGGACAGCGCGGAGCAGGCGCTCACGGCGGCGACGCAGAGCCTCGCCATGTACTCCGATCTATTCGGGGCGTATCTCTACGATCGTTTCCTCGTGATTCAGGGCGATTTTCCGGATGGGATGGAGTTCAACGGCATCGTCTTTGTCAGCGATGACTGGTTCCGCACCAATACCGGGACCGCGCAGTCTTACCTGACCTTCATCACCGTGCATGAGACCTCGCATCAGTGGTGGTATGCGCGCATCGGCAGCGATCAAGCACTCGATCCTTGGCTCGACGAGGCGCTGGCGACCTACAGCGAGTACATCTTCTATGAGGAGTTCTACCCCGACTTGAAAGATTGGTGGTGGAGCTTCCGGGTCAACAATTTCGTCTCGGCGAATGATCGCGGCAAGCCGGTTGACAGCAGCGTCTACGAATTCGCCAGTATTCGCAGCTACATCAACGCGGTTTACCTGCGCGGTGTGCTCATGCTGGCTGATCTGCGCGAGACTTTGGGCACGGACGTCTTTTTCGACTGGCTGCGGCATTACGCGCGGGCGGGCGCGAACCGGATTGTCACGCCTGATGAGTTCTGGTCGCTGCTGATGCCAGATCAGCTTGATGCGATTGCCCCGATCCGCGCGAAGTATATGACGGGAACTTAGGCGGCAGTTTGAGCACCAAGGATTGGCGGTAGCGACAGATCCTCGCTCCTTAATTGGTGGCGAGGGTTTTTGATTCCTGCATCGGCTGCCGATTGCATCGGTTCCTAAATAGGAGTATGTTGAGTTACGAAGCAGATGTGATAACAAATTAATTGAGGCGCTCTGGCGATGGCATGTCGCCGATCTAGCGCCGAATTTACTGAGTTCA
This sequence comes from uncultured Chloroflexia bacterium, assembly GCA_963727545.1. Classification (GTDB taxonomy): domain Bacteria; phylum Chloroflexota; class Anaerolineae; order Aggregatilineales; family Phototrophicaceae; genus Flexifilum. Next base: position 370,779 of record CAVSGS010000005.1, on the reverse strand, counting down.
AAGGACGACCAGTTATGCGGTTAACAATTAGGCGCGTGCTCCCGATCATTGCCCTCAGTTTGCTGCTGCTGCTGATGCCGCACCAATCGAGTCTGGCGGATCCGAATTTGCCGCAGGACGACCAAGCTGCTCATGCTCTGCTGCTGCTGATCAATAGCTGGCGGATGACCAATGGCATCTGGCCCCTACAGGTCAACGATACGTTGATGCAGATGGCGCTGGATCAAGCGAACTACGTCTCGTCGCTGCCGCAGATCCCGGCAGGCGAGCAGATTCACGTCGGGCGCTTCGGCGAAATGCCCCCCGAGCGCGCGGTACTGCCACCCTATAACTGGCCCTCATATGCTACGAGTGCGAACACCGCCGTCGGCGAGATCGCTTACGTGGGCGCGACTACCACCGCAGCCATGAACTTCTGGGCGAATTCGACCGTTCACCGGAATACTGCGCTCAATCCTGCTTATCGCGAGGTCGGCGTGGCGGTGATCCCGAATAAGCTTGGTCACATGTACGTGGTCGATTTCGGGTCGCGCCCGGATATTCTGCCCGCGACCGCCGATCTGCAAAATCAGAAGCTGTATCTTTCCAACGAGCGCTATCGGTGGGCACGCGCGCCGTTTCTCTTGAATGCCCGACAGGTGCGCTTGTTCGACGCTTTAGGGCGTCCGCTCGACGATTGGCAGTCGTGGAGTAATACGCTGCCGCTGCCGGCTAACGCCGGCGATCAAATTACGGTGGCGTATCAAGACGATAACGGCGTGATGGCATTGGCGGTCGTGTCGCTGACCGGCGATACCGCGTCGAACCTACCGGAAATGACACCGACCCCGACACTGCCTCCGACCGCGACGGCGACCATCGTTCGATCGAGCGCGACTCCGACCGCGACGGCGACGCCCGCCAGCGGTCGCACGCCCACCGCAACGACGACAGCCTCGAGCATTAGTTCCGCGCCTACCGCGACGACAGCCTCCTTGAGCATTAATCCCACGCCCACCGCGACGGCAGCACCGGTTGTCGCCTCCACCTCCGGCGGCGGGATGGTGCTGCTCTACGATCGGCAGTCGTTCTCGATCTGGAACAATACCGGGAGCGCGGCAAACATCGCCGAGGTGGTGTTCGCGGGGGCACAGACCAGCTTTGCTGTCGCGCGCTGGAACACCCAGTGGTTGAGCGGATCGCTCTCAGCACTGGCGGCAAGCGACTGCCTTGAGGTCTGGTCATGGGACATCAAGGACACGCTGGCGAAACCAACTTCGTGCCGCACGCGCCGCGGCGTGATTACGATTGCGCCGTCGCAGGTATTCTGGACGCAGGGCGATTTCGAGGTCAAGCTGCATGACGCTGTACTGGCGACCTGCTCGGTAACCGCCACTCGCTGCGAGTTTGGGCTGCCTTAAGCAGGCGGAAAGCTGCTCTCCGAAAATGAGTTTTTCGCGTCGGGGCGACGCATCCGTCGCCCCGACAATGTGAATTTCCCTTTTAATTCCTCGCCATACCTGAAGCCAGTTTAGGGCAGCAGCAGACTGATGCCGATCAGCAGGAGCATGATCAGCACGAGGCGGTAAAACGCTGCCTCGTTGACGTAACGGCTCAGCCGGAATCCGCTAGCGCTGCCGACGGCGACCATCGGCAGCGCGACGGCGAGGTTCTGCCAGACGATCGGCGTGATGTGTCCGGCGAACCCGTGCGCGACGATCACGAGCAGGCTGTTGATCAGCAGCAGGGCTTGCAGATTTGCCTTGAACTGCTCCGGCGTCCAGTGTAGGGCGGTGCCGTAGATCACCAAGGGGGGACCGCTGGTATTGTAAGCGCCGCCCAAGATGCCGGAGGCGAAGCCGAAGCCTAGCCCCCAGATTGGACGCTTGAGGGTGGGCAGTTGGAACCGGAACAGGCTGTACAGCGCATAAGTGATGAGGAAGATGCCGAGCGCGCCGAGGATCAGACCCCGGTCAAGTTGAGTGAGCAGGGTGACGCCAATCGGAATCCCGACGATGACGCCGAGGATCACGCGCCAGAAGGGGCGGATTTGCAGGGCGTGGCGGTAGCGCCACATGATAATGATTTGCAGCGGCAGCGAGAACATGGCGACCAGTGTCGCCGCCGCTGGCGGATCGAGCAGGCGGAGCAGCAGGGGAACGGTGATCAGCGCAACGCCGAAGCCGATCATGCTTTGCGTCAGCGTGCCGAAGAAGACGACCAAGGCGATGAGCAGGTATTCCATAACTGGTGGGCGATGCTCCGAGGTGGGCGGCGAACTCGCCCATTATACGAGCTATCGCCGAGTTCGCTACATGATCGGCTGCTGCGGGCGGTACTGCACCGCTTCGGCGATGTGCTGTACCTCGATGCGGTCGCTGTCGGCAAGGTCGGCGATGGTGCGGCTCAATTTGAGCACGCGGTGATAAGCGCGAGCGCTCAACTGCATCCGGCGCACCGAGAGGTCGATTAGCTGCCGCGCTTCCGGCGACAGGCTGCAGAACTTATCGATTTCGCCGACGCCCATGTCGCTGTTGGCGAACAGTCCGTCCAACCCGGCGAAGCGTTGGATCTGGCGAGCACGAGCGCGCTCGACGCGGGCGCGGATGGCAGTGGATGGCTCGCCGCGCTCGATACGCGTCAGCTTATCGTATTCGACGCGGGGCACGTCGATGTGAATGTCGATCCGGTCGATCAGCGGTCCGGACAGCTTACTTTGATAGCGCAGGATCATCGCCGGGGTGCAGGTGCAGGGCTTGACCGGATCGCCGAAATAGCCACAGGGGCAGGGATTCATGGCGAGGATTAGCAGGAAGTTCGCCGGGAAGGTCAGCGAGCCGCTCGCCCGGCTGATGGTCACGATCTTGTCTTCGATTGGCTGACGCAAGACTTCTAGCGTGTGCTGGTTGTACTCGGTCGCTTCGTCGAGGAACAACACGCCGCGATGCGCCAGCGTGATCTCGCCGGGGCGCGGGATCGATCCGCCGCCGACCAGACCGGCGTGCGAAATGGTGTGATGCGGGGCGCGAAATGGTCGCTGCTGCATCAAGGGATGCTGACTTTGCAGCATATCCGCCACTGAGTAAATCCGCGTGACTTCGAGCGCCTCCGCCATCGACAGGCGCGGCAGGATGCCCGGCATGGCTCGTGCCAGCAGCGTCTTGCCGGAACCGGGCGGTCCGCTCATGCGGATGTTGTGGCTGCCGCCCGCCGCGATTTCGAGCGCGCGCTTGACCTGCTCCTGTCCGCGAATGTCGGCGAAGTCGGTGATGCCGACCGGGACGTTCAGGTCATCGGGCTGGATGGTCGCGGGGCAGGGCGCGATCGGGTTTAAGCCGTAGAGATGCTCGACCAACTGACCGAGCGTTTCCAGCGGGATCACGTCGATGCCTTCGACCAAGGCGGCTTCGGCGGCGTCGACAGTGGGGACGTAGATCGTGTGGTAGCCCTGAATTTTCGCGGTATTTGCCATTGGCATCACGCCCTTGACGTGGCGCACGCTGCCGTCGAGTGACAGCTCGCCGACGAAGATCGCGCCGTCGAGCGCGCCTAGCGGGACCTGATCGGTTGCCGCCAGCACGCCGACAGCGATGGCGAGATCGTAGGCGGGACCGTGCTTAGGTAAGTCGGCGGGACTTAAATTAACGACGTAGCCCTTATTCGGGAACTGCAAGCGGCTGTTCTTGATCGCCGCCCGGACGCGCTCGCGGCTTTCTTTGACCGCCGCGTCAGGCAGCCCGACGATCGTGAAGGAAGGCAGCCCGGCGCGGGGATTGAAATCGACCTCGACGTCGACGATGTAACCATCTAGACCGAGTACAGCACAGGAATGAACGGTAGCCAGCATGGGTGCACTCATTGAATTTGAAATACTGGTTCCAGTATACCCAAAGCTGGGCGTTATCGCTTAAGGTTCCAGTTCTACTTTATCTAAGTCTGCTGAAGCGACAGCAGCGAGCGGATCGGTTGGTGGTGCGGGGACAAACGACCGGGAAGTTGACGTTTGAGTGAGGGCGCAACTCGACACGCCCCCACTTCTGGTCCCTGAGGCTACTCGTCGATGACCTCGAAAATCGCCTCGATTTCGACGGCGAAGCCCAGCGGCAGCGAGGCGAAACCCAAAGCGCTGCGGGCGTGATAGCCGCGCTCCCGCTTGCCGAACAAGTCCCAGAACAACTGCGATGCTCCGTTGATCACGAGATGCTGCTCGATGAAATCCGGGGCGGAGTTGACGGCACCGAGCAATTTGACGCAGCGCAAGTTGTTCAGCGTGCCGTTGACCGAGTAGACCGCTTTGATCAACTGCTCCGCGCATACTCGCGCAGCAGCTTGCCCCTGCTCGGTAGTCAAGTCTGCGCCGAGCTTGCCCTTGTATCCGGTCGAGACTTGCCCGGAGAGATAAATCGTGTTGCCGACGCGCGCGCCAGCGGCGAGATCGCCTCCGGGCTGACCGGTGACGAGTTCGATACCGAAGGCTTGCGCTTGTTCATCGATGGTCATGACGAGAGTTCCTCTGTGCTGTCAATAAGGATGTTATGCAAGGCTAGAAAGTTGGTGCAGACGATTCATCTGCGCGTTGAGCGCGTTGATCAGGTGACCTAAGTCGGTCCCCAGACCGATTAGCGTGAAGCCATCGGCGAGGCGCGCTTGTGCGCCATCGGCGTCGGAAATGATGGTGCCGTAAGGCATTTCGCGCTGGCGACAGGCGGCGATCACTTTCTGGACGGCTGCCTGAAACACCGGCTCATCACTCCACATCGCCGGTGCTAAACCAAGTGAGAGATGGAGGTCATAGGGTCCGATGAAGATCAGGTCAATGCCGGGAGTTGCCACGATCGCCTCGACGTTCTCGACGGCTGTCTGGGTCTCGATTTGCACGGCGACCAGAATCTCCCGGTTAGCGTTCCGGATATATTCGGCGTGATCGGTGGTGCCAAAACCGTAGTGCGGGATCAGTCCGCCGCCACCGCGCTCGCCGAGTGGCGGATAGCGCGCGAAGCGCACGACATCGGCGGCGTCTTGCGCCGTGTTGATCATCGGGACGACGATCCCCTGCGCGCCGGAATCGAGCGCCTGCTTGATCTGGTACATCGTCCCCTGAGCGATGCGCGCCAGCGGCGTGCAGGTGCCGCCGCTTACGTCGGTGATCGCCGACAGGGTCATCGACGCCAGCGACAGGTCGATTGGCGTGTGCTCCAGATCCACCATCAACCAGTCGAATAATCCCTGCGCGGCGACGATCCGGGCAATGTGGAAACTGTGACTGTGCAGCCATAAGCCAATGCTGGGCTTGCCTTGTCGAAGTTGTGCCAGCGCGTGATTTTGTCTCACTTGGTGCCTCGTTTCAGTGGCGTTGCGCATTATTCAAGCTTAAGTCTAACCCCCACCGGGATTTTCACAAGCGCGCTCGCAGCCTGCGTCGGCGAAAATACCCCGTACTTGCACCTAGATTAATCCGACTATGACGACTACGCCTGATCCCGCCCCGCAGTAATTTTAGACGTTACAAAATGCGCAAAACTTGGCATAATGGAGCATTGCTGCGTTTTCGCGTGCATCTGTTTCTCGATTGACGGAGTTGTATGGATCCACAGATTGCACTGGTTCTTGCCATCATCGCGGTCTCGTTGATCCTGTTTGCGACCGAGCGCTTTCCCTCCGACGTGATCGCGCTCGGTATCGTCGTCACACTGATCTTGACGGGGCTGTTGACGACGCAAGAAGCCTTTGCCGGATTCGGCAGCGATGCCGTCATCATGATCCTCGGCTTACTAATCATGACGGCGGCGCTAATGCGAACCGGCGTCGTCGAGTTGGTTGGACGCTTCATTTTTCAACTCACGGGCGACAAGCCGAAACGGATCTCGCTGATCATCATGGCGACGGCAAGCGGCTTAAGCTCATTCATGAGCAACGCCGCGACGACCGCTTTTTTCCTGCCGATCGTCATCGGGCTGGCGCACCGGGCGAAAGTCAGCCCGGCGAAGTTCCTGATGCCGCTGGCATTCGCGTCCATTCTTGCCAGTTCGGTCACGTTGATTGCGACCTCGACCAACATCGTCGTCAGCGGCTTGATCACGCAGTACGGCTTAGCGCCGCTGGGCGTCTTTGAGCTGACGCCGGTCGGTATCCCGATCCTGCTGACCGGCTTGGCTTACATGTACTTCATCGGCAGTCGCTTGATTCCGGATCGCATCCCACCCGAACCGGCGAAACAAACGCTCGGACGCCGCATTTACGTGACCGAGGTCGTCATTCGCCCGAATTCGTCGTTCGTCGGCAGGATGCTCGCGGACACCGCCTTAGGGCGCGATCTTGATCTGCAAGTGCTGCGGGTCGTCCGCGAGGGGCGGCGCTACCTCGCACCGAGTCCCGACCTGCGCTTCGAGGCGGGCGATACGCTCTTGGTCGAATGCGAGCGCAGCGAGATCATCAAGGTGCAGGACTTGCCCGGTGTCGACATCAAAGCGGATCACAGCTTCAGTCCCGAAGAAGTCGCTTCCGGCGAAATCGGCATTGTCGAGGTGATTTTACTGCCGGGGTCGCCGTTCATCGGGCGGACGCTGCGCGGCTTGCACGCCCGCGAGCGCTTCGGTTTGCAGGTGCTGGCGGTCAACCGTTACGGCGAGCCGATCCGCCAGAAGTTGAGCAGTATCCGCATGCACCTCGGCGACGTGCTGCTGGTGCAGGGCAACCGCTCGAACATCGACGTGTTGGAGCAGCAGTCGGCTTTCCGCATCCTCGACGATACCGTCGAAGCCGAACGTCCGGATCTGCGCCGCGCACCGCGCGCCGTGCTGATCTTCGCCGTTTCGCTGCTGCTGGCAGCCTTCAACGTCGTGCCGCTGCCGGTCGCGGCGCTCGGTGGGGCGGTCGTCTCGTTCATGACGCGCTGTATCACGCCGGAGGAAGCCTACCGGCAGGTCGATTGGAAAGTGTTGATGCTGATCGGTAGTATGCTGGCGCTCGGTCGGGCGATGGAAATCACCGGGACGGCGGGATTTCTCGCCCAGCAGATCGTCAACGTCGTTGGGACGGCGTCGCCGCTGATTGTCTTGGCGGCGTTCTTCCTGCTGACCGTCGCGCTGACGCCGCTCTCGCACGCGGCGGCGGCGATCGTCGTGCTGCCGGTCGCTATTCGGACGGCGCAAACGTTAGGGCTAGACCCGCGCACCTTCGTGATTATGATCGCCGTCGCCGCGACCAACGGCTATCTGACGCCGCTCGATCACGTTTGTCTCATGGTTTATGGTCCCGGACATTATAAGTTTACTGACTTTGCCCGCGTCGGCATCTTGATGACCGTCTTGATTTTCGGACTGGTTATGCTCCTTGTCCCGACGCTCTGGCCCCCGGTCTAGGAGGGGAATAAGGCTTATGGCTACCACTTCACGCCCGCTGGCGGATCGCATCCGCCCGGATACGCTCGACGAGTTCATCGGGCAGAAACATCTTGTCGGCGTTGGCAAACCGCTCTATCAGGCGATCCAGCGTGACCGCATCCACTCGATGCTGTTTTGGGGACCGCCCGGCGTTGGCAAGACGACGCTGGCACGGATTATCGCCCACAGTACCGGACGCGCCTTCTTCGAACTGTCGGCGGTTTCCGCCGGAAAAGACGACATCCGCAAGATCGTCGAGAGCACGCGCCGCGAGGAAAAGCGCGACCTGTTCAACATGAACGAGCCAGCCAAACCAACCGCTTCGCCGGTGCTGTTTCTGGACGAAATCCACCGCTTCAACAAGGCGCAGCAGGACTTTTTGCTGCCTTTCATCGAGAACGGCACGCTGATTTTGATCGGCGCGACGACGGAGAACCCGTCGTTTGAGGTGATCCCGGCGCTGCTCTCGCGCTGTCAGGTGTTCGTCTTGGAGTCGCTCAGCGCTGAGGACGTTCACGAGGTCGTCACCCGCGGGGCGCGGGAACTCGGCGTCGATCTGCCTGACGATGCTGCCGATTTTCTCGTCAGCTTCGCCGATGGTGATGGACGGCAGGCGCTCAACCTGCTCGAAGCGACCAGCAGCTTATACCCCGGCGCGATCACGCTGGATCACCTGAAGGATGCGCTGCAATCGAAGCAGCTGCGTTATGACAAGGCTGCCGAGGAGCACTACAACACAATCAGTGCCTTCATCAAGAGTATGCGCGCCAGTCACGTTGACGCCGCGTTGTATTACCTCGCGCGGATGGTCAACGGCGGCGAAGACCCGAAGTTCATCGCCCGTCGCATGGTGATCTTCGCCAGCGAGGACGTCGGCATGGCGGATCCCAACGCGCTGTCGGTTGCGAACGCCGTTTTCCGCGCCGTCGAAATCATCGGCTACCCCGAATGCCAGCACAACCTCGCTGAAGGGGCGGTCTATCTGGCGAGCGCGCCCAAGGATCGCGCGGCGGGTGATGCCTACTTCGCCGCGCTCGACGACGTGAAGCAGCGCGGCAACCTGCCGATTCCGCTCAAGCTGCGCAACGCGCCGACCAAGCTGATGAAGGAACTCGGTTACGGCGAAGGCTACACCAAGTACGGCGATGAGGAACTGCTGCCGGAAGGCTTGCAAGGCAAGCGTTATTTCCAAGGCGGTGAGTAGGCTTTCGCCGCTGACCCGATTCGTTATATACTGCTGGCATCGAGCGACCGCAACCGAATAGGCTAGGTAAGGGGCTGACGATGCCTTTTGAAGTCAAATGGTATCTCGAAGGGCGGGTGTCGATCGCGCGCGACTGGGGCGCGTTCACGATCGAGGAGATGCAAGAAAGCAATGTCATCTCGTTGGAGCACATCCGCGCCGGAACAGCGCCGGTGCATCTGCTGATCGATACTCGCGCGGTCGACAAGCTGCCGCGGAGTTTTCGACCGATGCTGAAGGAGATCGAAGCCTTTCGCCACGAGCGGAATATGGGCTGGACGATCATGGTCACGAACAGTTCACTGCTGCAATTCTTCGGCGTGCTCAGCTCTAACTTGATCAAGATGCCGTTTCGCGCCGTGACCAGTCTTGTCGAAGCCAATGCCGTGCTGGAGCGCGTCGATCCGTCGCTAGCCGGTCTGCTGCCGGAAAACTGGGTCGCCGAGCCGGTCGACCGCCCTTGACACTGCCCTTGCCCGACCTTTATAATCCCCTTCATTGATGCCGTATCGCCGGTCGGGGCTGATCGGCTTTGGAATTTAGAGGAGTATCCTGTGGGTCCGCTGCCGAAAAGAAAACACTCTCGGAGCCGTCGTGATCGGCGCCGTGCACACGATTCGCTGTCCCTGAATCATCTGGTTCGCTGTGAAAACTGCGGTGAGTATCATGTCGCGCACCGCGTTTGCCCGAACTGTGGGACGTATAAGGGCGAAACCGTCCTCGAAGTCGAAAGCTAACGCCGGACGCTTCTCAGAATCGACCAAGTGAAGAACCGCACCTGCAACTTTAGGTGCGGTTCTTTTGTTTTCTCCGGGCGGGGTAGGGCGTGCGGTCGCGCTTCGAGCGGACCAAGCTGATATTCTTACGCGCTTTTAACCCAAGTTGTTGGTTTTGTTTGCCGTTTAGGTTATGCTTATCACTGTACCTAATTTCACAACCTCGGAGTTGTAGTCGGCTATGGTCGATTGGTCAGCGGTTGCTTTCATGTTCCCCGGTCAAGGTTCGCAGACGGTGGGCATGGGCAAAGACATTGCAGACGTATATCCCGCAGCGCGTCAAACCTTTGAACAAGCGGACGATTTCTTGGGGTTCTCCCTCTCTGCCCTTTGTTTTGATGGTCCGGCGGACGAACTCAACGACACGATCAATACGCAGCCAGCGCTCTATGTCTGCGGCATCGCGACGCTGCGCGCGCTCCAAGCCGAGCGTCCTGATGCGGTACCTGCCTTCACGGCTGGGCACAGCTTCGGCGAATTCACGGCGCTGACGGCGGTTGGGGCGCTGTCGTTCGAGGATGGTCTGCGGCTGGTGCGCGAACGCGGTCGCTTGATGAAAGCGGCGGGGACGCAGGCTCCCGGCGCGATGGCGGCGCTGCTGGCGCTCGACATCGACGCTGTGCGCGGCATCTGCGCGCAAGCTCGCGCCGATACCGGTGGCGTGCTGGTCGTCGCGAACGACAATTGCCCCGGACAGGTCGTGATCAGCGGCGACAATGAGACGCTCGATCACGCGCTGGAACTGGCAAAAGCCGCTGGTGCGCGCCGCGCGCTCAAACTCGCCGTGAGCATTGCCGCCCATTCGCCGCTGATGCAGCCGTCGGCGGACGAGTTCCGTAAGGCACTGGCGACGACGACGTTCGAGCCGCCGTCGATTCCGGTTTACGATAACGTCACCGCCGCGCCGCTGAGCGATCCGGCAGACATTCGCAGCCAGTTAGGTGCTCAGTTGGTCAGCCCGGTCCGCTGGCGTGAATCGGTCGAAGCGATGATCGCTGCCGGGGCAGCGACGTTTGTCGAAATTGGACCAAAAGACGTCCTCACCGGGCTGCTGCGCCGGATCGATAGCTCGAAATCCGCTGTAAATTTAAACAACGCCGAGAATCTGCAAACGTTTATTGGACAATAATACCAACAGAAGTAGTTTGCTTGATGCAATAAATCTTGTTATGATGAATGGTGCATCCGCATTCTTATAGCTTATCTGCGTAGATCGTCGTCACGGAGGAAGAAAAGGCATGTCAAGAACTCAGCAACGTTGGGCTTTTATCTTGATCCTCGTTTTCACGGTTGTGCTTGCCGCGTGCCAACCGGCTTCAACGCCAACCCCGACACCGCGTCCGACGGATACCGCTGCGCCGCCGACCGAGGTTCCGACTGAAGTCCCGGCAGCTACGGTAGAAGCGGCTGCGCCGACCGAGGAAATGACCGAAGCGGCGATGCCGACTGAGGAAGCGACAATGGAAGTTGCCATGGTGCCGTCGCCTGAAATGACGGAACCGATGATGGCGACTGAAGAGATGACGGAGTCGGATGAAGAAGCTGTCGCCGAAATGATGCCGACGGAAGAAATGACCGTCGAAGTGGCGATGGAGCCGACCGAGGAAATGATGGCGACGGAAGAAGCCACCATGGAAATGACGGCGACCGAAGAAATGATGCCTGCCGCGACTGAAGCACCGATGATGGAAGGTCCGACCGTGATGGTTTCGCCGGACGAGAGCATCGTCATTGGCTTGGCGACCGGTTTGAGCGGCGAGGGCATTGCCCCGCTCGGCATCGACATTCAGCGTGGTGCAGAACTAGCGCTGGAAGACCGCCCGACGGTGACGGTCGACGGCAAGACATTCAACGTTTCGCTGGACGTGCAAGACGATCAATGCTCCGCTGACGGCGGACAGTCGGTGGCGAATCGCTTCGCCTCGGACGGCAGCATTGTTGGTGTCGTGGGACCGATGTGCTCCAGCGCTTGTCGCGCTGCCGCCCCGATCTTCGACGCAGCGGATTACACCAGCATCAGCCCGAGCTGCACCGCGCCTGACCTGACGTCGAGCGGTTACAGTGGTTTCAACCGCACGGTCGTGTCGGACTCGTTCCAAGGCGCGATCGCCGCACAGTACATCTACGACGTGCTTGGCTTGCGCAAGATCGCCACGATTCACGACGGCAGCCCGTATGGTGAGGGTCTGGTCGACGTGGTCACCAAGAATTTCGAAGCGCTGGGCGGCGAAGTCGTTTCGTCGGACGCGGTACAGGTGGGTGACACCGACTTCCGCGGTCTGCTGGACGACGTGGCACAGACTGATCCCCAACTGATTTACTTCGGTGGGTTCGCGGCAGAAGCAGCGCGCTTGATTGAGCAGCGGGCGGACGCTGGTCTGGAAACTGTGCCGTTCATGGGAGCGGATGGTATTCAGGGCACGGAAGTCGTGGATCTGTCGGGTGAAGCTTCGGAAGGCATCTACGCCACTGCCGCGATTGCGTCGAGCAGCCAAGCGCTGACGGACTTCCTGAACCGTTACGTGGCGACCTACGGTGAAGAACCGCCGGCTCCTTATCACGCAACGGCATACGACGCAGTGAACCTGATTCTGGATGGTGTGGAGTCGGTCGGCACGGTGGACGCGAACGGCGACCTCGTGGTGGATCGTACCGCGCTGAAGGACTATCTGCGCAGCTTCAAGGATTATCAGGGTTTGACCGGTGTCCTGAGCGCGGACGGCACGGGCGAGACCTCGACCTCTGACATTGGTATTTTCCACGTCGAGAACGGGACGTTCGTTCAGGTTTACACCGGCAGCATGGTCGATGGCAAGGTCGTATTGACCCCCTACGAAGCCCCGGCAGCCGAAATGACCGCCGAGCCGACGATGGAAGCCACTGAAGAAATGGCTGCTGCGACTGAGATGGCGCCTGAAGCCACTGAAGCACCGATGGCGGAAATGACGCCGGAGGCGACTGCCGCCAGCTAATTCTGGTTTGACATACGGGCGCACACTCCGTGCGCCCGTAGAAGTTCCTCAGCACAAAACAGAGGCGGGTCGCGACCCGCCTCTGTAATTTTGTAATTTTTCCCCAAATTCGGTTATAAACAGGGTGCAATGTCCTTTAAATCTGGCTCATATGTAACCTGTGTGTGAGCTTGCGCACACGGTACAATCTGTCGCTTAGTTTTTCGGTAAACAGCAGGTTGCACCGCGCTCAGTAACCGTGCCACAATCGCACATCGACAGAAGAGCCACGTTCTCTGGAGTTCTTATGGCATCGGAAGCACCGCATATCACACCGCCGCGTACCACCCCGCTCGACTGGATCCTCAACAACACGATCCGCAATCCGCTCCGGTTGGTGGGCTTGATTTTCATCATCTTCCTCGTGTTGGTCGCCTATAACAACATCCAGTCGGGTGGCTATAACTTGGAACGGTTCACCCGCAACCTCATTTTCGGTCTGGCGCAAGGGAGCATCTACGCGCTGATCGCGTTGGGTTACACGCTGGTCTACGGCATCCTGTTCATGATCAACTTCGCGCACGGCGAGGTTTTTATGTCGGGTGCCTACATCGGCTTTTTTGCGATCACGGCGATGAACAACAGTGGACTGCTGACTTCGCAACCGCTGCTGGCGCTGCTGCTGACGCTCCTCGTCGGGGTGATCGCGTCGGTCGTGGTCGCCGTGACGCTGGAGCGCATTGCTTATCGACCGCTGCGGAACGCGCCGCGCCTCGTCCCGCTGATTACGGCGATTGGCGCGTCGATTTCGCTGCAGCAGTTGTTCTTGCGCTTGTTTGGGGCGAGCACGCGGCGCTACCCTGACGTGCATTTCTACATTCTGCCGCAGGTGTTCCCTAATCAGGAATGTACGACCGTTGACGGCTCGACGGTCTGCAAAGGGATCGACCTGATCAGCGGGCGCTACGACGTGAACGTGCTCGGTATGAACTTGCGAATTCTGCCGATCCATTTCCTTGTCTTCTTCGTCGCTATCGTCTTCATGGCGATGCTCTGGTTCTACGTCCAACGCACCAAGACCGGTAAGGCAATGCGGGCGGTCGCCGAGGACAAATCGACGGCGGCGCTGATGGGCATCAACGTCGACGGCGTGATCGTGACGACGTTCGTGCTCGGCGCGGCGCTGGCAGGGGCGGGCGGTGTGCTCTACGCGCTTTACAACCAGCAGGTATCACCGTTTATCGGCTTTATTCCCGGCATTAAGGCGTTTACGGCGGCGGTGCTCGGCGGGATCGGCAATATCCCCGGCGCGATGTTCGGCGGGATGATCCTCGGCATTATGGAGTTGGTTGCGCCTTCGTTGTTGGGCTTGTCGCAGCAGTTGAAGGATGTGATCGCCTTCGGAATGTTGGTCTTGATCCTAATCTTCCGCCCGACCGGTATCTTCGGCGAAGTCCTCGCCAGCAAACGGGTGTAGCAGCATGATTAGCCACAGCTTACGTTACGCGCTCTACGCCGGTATCGTCGCGGTCATCCTCGCGCTGTCGGGCATTTTCGTCTCCTTCGCCGACCGCGAGGTCGTTCAAGGTTTGTCGCTCAGCATTGTTGTGCTGATCATCATGATCAGTGCCGGTTCACTGGCTGCCGGTTCGCGGATTCGCGGCGGCAGCGCGATGCGGATTACGGCGGTACTCGGTGGGCTGCTGGTGGGTGTGATGCTGGCGGCGCTGGTCGTGATCGAGGCAAACGTCGATCTGCGCTTCGTCTTCGCCAACCTGACCGCGCCGATCGGTGAGACGCTTACCTTTGGGCAGGAGATGGTGCCCGGCTTGGCGATCCTGTTGGCGATTTCTGCCGGGATCGGCGTTGTGGTGGCGATTTTGCTGACGCTGCCGGGGCGCTGGCGCGGGGTTCTGCTCAGCGCGATCGGCATGACCGTCGTGATCGGTTTGCTGGAGAGCCAAATTTCCCAGATCATGACGCTGCCCGACGGCTTGGCGCTGGCGGGGGTCTTCGCGCTCGGTTACGTCGTCGCGCTGCTGATCAGCGGACGCTCATGGCTGGTCACGCTGCTGATCAGCGCCATTCCCGGCTTAATCGCCGGCGTGATCCTCGGCGTGCTGGCGAACGGTGGCGGGTTGGAGGCGGGCGGCTTGCTGCGCGGCAACGGCGAACTGCCGGTGATCCTGAACGTCGCCGGTGGCAGCGCGATCTTGCCCTTGGCGGTGATCTTCGCTTTTGTCGCCGGGATCGGTGGCTTAGCGACGCAAGCCGGGCGGACGTTCCACAACAGCATGATCTACTTCATGCTGACGCTGGCAATCATCGGCGTGCTCAACGCCGAAAACGCGATGACGGTCACGGCGGCGGCGCTGACTTTCGTGCTCTACGTGATCGGCTTTGGCGTGGTGCCGAGGCTCGGCGCGCGGGTGGATACCAGTTACGATCACTTGACGCGACCGCAGCGACGGCAGGCACAGACGGTGGCGGGGATTTCGCTGCTGCTGCTCTTGGTCGTTGCGCCGGCGTTTCTGGGGCAGTACATCACCGACGTGCTCAATCTGGTCGGCTTGTACATCATCATGGGCATCGGCTTGAACATCGTGGTCGGCTACGCGGGCTTGCTCGACCTCGGTTACGTGGCTTTCTTCGCCATCGGCGCTTACTCGATTGGCTTGCTGACGACGCCGAGCTTGCTCACCTGCGGCGGCGTCTCGCCCCGTGACATCACGCCGGAGACGGTCGGGACGATCTGCACCGGCGTCATGACCTTCTGGGAAGCGTGGCCCCTTTCGATGCTGATCGCGGCGTTGTTCGGCGTGCTGCTCGGCATCCCGATCTTGCGCTTGCGCGGCGACTATCTGGCGATTGTGACCCTCGGTTTCGGCGAGATCATCCGCCTGTTGGTGCGTTTCGACGACTTCAAGGACTTGTTCGGCGCGGCTCAGGGCGTGCGCGACATTCCCGCGCCCGTTGATCGACTTGACCTCGATCAACCCGGCGTGGCATTTCGAACTGACCGGGTCGAGTGGCATTTATTATCTGGTGTTGGCGGGTATTGTCCTCACCGCCTTCGTCGTTGCGCGGTTGGCGGCGACCCGTCTAGGGCGGGCGTGGATGGCGATGCGCGCCGACGAGGACGTCGCTCAGGCGATGGGCATCAACTTGATCCGCACCAAGCTGCTGGCTTTCGCGA
This sequence comes from uncultured Chloroflexia bacterium, assembly GCA_963727545.1. Classification (GTDB taxonomy): domain Bacteria; phylum Chloroflexota; class Anaerolineae; order Aggregatilineales; family Phototrophicaceae; genus Flexifilum. Next base: position 355,252 of record CAVSGS010000005.1, on the reverse strand, counting down.
TTGGTGCTGCCTTCGCCGGGATGGGCGGGGCGATTGCCGGGACGCGGCTCTATGGCGCGTACCCGGACAGCTACACGGTGATGGTGTCGATCAACGTGCTCAGCTTGATTATCATCGGCGGCTTGGGGTCGATCCCCGGCGTGGTCGTCGGGGCGCTGATGCTGGTTGGCTTGCCCGAAGCCCTGCGCGAACTTTCGGACTATCGCTTGCTGGCGTTCGGCGTGCTCTTGGTGGCGTCGATGCTGATCATGCCGGAAGGCTTGATCCCGCCGCCGGTGCGTAAACTCTCGGAATGGCTTCAGGATCATCGGCAGCAAACCCAGCCCGGAACGAAGGAGGCGGCGTGATGGCGAGCACGAACAACGACACCGGGCGCGACATCCTGCTGGATGCACACCAAGTTGTCAAGGCGTTCGGCGGTTTGGTCGCCGTGCGCTGGGTAGACCTGCAAATTCCGCGCCGCGCGATCGCCAGTTTGATCGGTCCGAACGGCGCGGGCAAGACCACTTTTTTCAACTGTATCACCGGCTTCTATGTGCCGGAGGGCGGCGATATTTTACTGGACGGGCGCTCGATTAACGGTTTGACGCCTGACCGGATCATGCAGCGTGGGATCGCGCGTACCTATCAGAATATCCGCTTGTTCAGCGGTATGACCACGCTCGAAAACGTGATGGTGGGGATGCACACGCGGCTGCACGCCAACCCGATCGCGGCGGTGTTGGGGTTGCGGAGCGCGTCTCACGAGGAATTTGCCGCGCTCGAACACGCGATGGAACTGCTTGAATTCGTCGGACTCTCGCCGGACGTTGCCGATCAACTCGCGCACAACTTGCCTTACGGCTTGCAGCGCCGCCTTGAGATTGCGCGGGCGCTGGCGTCGGATCCGCTGCTGCTGCTGCTCGACGAACCAACAGCGGGCATGAATCCGCAGGAAACCGAAAACATGATGCGCTTGATCCGGCGGCTGCGCGACGATCGCGGGCTGACGATCTTCCTGATCGAGCACGACGTGAAGCTGGTGATGAACATATCCGATCAGGTTAGCGTGATGGACTACGGACAGAAGATCGCCGAGGGGACGCCCGCCGAAGTCCAGCGCGATCCGAAAGTGATTGAAGCCTATCTCGGCTCGACCACGCCGGACGAAGCTATCGGCACGGAGGAACACTCGTGAGCCTGCTGCAAGTAGACGACATTCACACGTTTTACGGCAACATTGAGGCGCTCAAAGGCATCTCGCTGACGGTTGAGGAGGGCGAGATCGTCGCGCTGATCGGCAGCAACGGCGCGGGCAAGACGACGACGCTCAACACGATCAGCGGCATCACCCCGGCGCGACACGGCAGCGTGATCCTCAACGGCGAGGATATTACCCATCTGCGCCCGCACGAGATCGTCAAGCGCGGCGTGGTGCAGGCACCGGAAGGACGCAAAATCTTCACCCGGCTGACGGTGCTGGAAAATCTGGAAATGGGGGCTTTCGTCCGCGAGGGCGAAAATGCCAACCTCGCGCGGGACTTGGAGCAGGTTTTCGAGCGCTTCCCGCGCCTCAAGGAGCGACAGAAGCAGTACGGCGGCACGCTCTCCGGTGGCGAGCAGCAAATGCTGGCGATCGGGCGGGCGCTGATGGCGCGCCCCCGCATTCTGCTGCTGGATGAGCCGTCGATGGGACTCGCGCCGCTGCTCGTGCGCGAAATCTTCGAAGTGGTACATTATCTCAATCAAGAAGCGGGTACGACGATTTTGCTGGTGGAGCAAAACGCGCTGATGGCGCTGGCAGTCGCTAATCGCGGCTACGTGCTGCAATCCGGTTACATCACCCACGCCGACAGCGCCGACGCGCTGCGCCACAACGAAGCGGTGATCGAGGCGTATCTCGGCGGGTAGGGATTAGCGATCAGCGTTCAGCAATCAGCGGTCAGCTAAGAACTTCTAGCTGACCACCGCATCGAGAAGATACAAGCGTAGGGGCGTTCAATGTAACGCCTCTACGTGTTTCTGCGCAGAAAGAGTCTTTAGCTGAAAGCTGACCGCTGACAGCTTCTTATTTACCGTCTGCGACCCGTCAGGCGCAGGATGAAGATGAACAGGTTGACGAAGTCGAGGTAAAGCTGCAGCGCGCCGAATATGCTGTACTTGGCGACCGCTTCACCGTCCGCTTGGTACTCCGGCGAGGCTGCCATGTACTTCAGCTTCTGCGTGTCGTAGGCGGTCAGCGCGACGAAGATCAGGACACCGCCGATACTGATGATCAAGTCAAAGCCGCTGCTCTGAATGAACATGTTGACGACCAGCGCGACCAACAGCCCGATCAAGCCGATGAACAGATAGTTGCGATACTGCAGTAAGTCGATCTCGGTCGTGAAGGCGAACAGCGTCATCACGCCGAAGATCCCGGCAGTCGCTACGAAGGCTCCGGTCACCGACGACGCGGTGTAGGCGTGAACAATCAGCGACAGGGTGAAGCCGTTGAGCGCGGCATAGCCGATGAACATCAAGGCGGCAATCGCCGGTGACAACCGGGTGATCGCCCAGCTTAGCGCGATCACGAGGACGAGTTCGCCGATGAACGCGCCGATCATCAAGCCGGGATTTTGAATCAAGATGGCGGTAGTATCGGTCATCGACGCGATGATCGAGGTGACCACCAGCCCGACGAACATCCACGCATAGGTCCAGCGGATCAACGGCTGGACGGATGAGTAGGTGATCGCGGTTGTGTCTCGTTTGGCAAACAGCCCAGACTCAGCCATAGGTTTCTCTCATTTCTCTGATAGCTAGATAGCCTTAATGATACCGCTAATTCGGATTTTTGCGCGGAACTCTAAGCTGGGTTTTACGGGGATTTTACAATCGTCTCACCCAATTTGAGGCTGTGGGCATTTATAGGGGCGCAGCGCGCTGCGCCCCTACGGATTCGCGATCTACTTGAGCGCGTGCATGCCTTCAAACATGCGCGCGACCGCGCCGCCGGTTTTTTCCGGTGTTTGCGCGTAAGAGAAGCGCACCCAATCGGAACCCGCATCGGAGAAATACTTGCCCGCGACGACGGCGACGCCGTACTGCTCGGCGAGATAGGTCATCAAGCCTTCGCTGTCGCCGAAGTTGCCCGCCTCGATGTAGGGCGCGCAGTCGATGAAAGCGTAGTAGCCGTCACCCATGACGAAGCGCAGCCCTTCGGCTTCGAGTGCCTTGCGCAGCACGCGACGGCTCTCACGGGTCGGCACGATGATCGGCGCGGCAGCTTCTTCATAGCCCATCTCATAGGCGGCGATAGCGACGGCTTGCGAGAAGAACGCCGGGATGACGCCGTGCGAAGCTTGGCTGACGATCTGCTTGACGACCGCCTTACCCGCTAGCAAATGCGCGCTGCGGACGTTCGACGCGCCGAGGCTCTTGGTCAAGCCGTCGAGGAACATCAGGCGGTCGCGCAGTTCCGGCTCAAAGGCTTGCAGCACGACGTTGATGTCGTTGTGCCCGCCATCGGTGACCCAGTGATATATCCAGTCGAACAGGACGAAGGGATAGCCCGCTTCGAGCGCCGTCCGTGCCAGTTCGATCTGCTCGCTCAAGGGGATGGTGCGCCCGGTCGGGTTGTCGGGCGACGTGATCACGATCCCGGCGATCTTGCGTCCTTCGCTGGCGGCGACTTCGGCGCAAGTGCGGATCGCCTCCGGCGTGAGCCGCCAGCCTTCTTCGGGCAGCCCCGGCGCGAGCATGACGTTCAGCCCGACGGCGTAGGGACCCCAGTTGTAGCTGATCCACGGGACGCGCGAGACGACCAGCACGCTGCCGACTTCGTGCGTGCCCAACGCGATCATCGCGCCGTAGGCTTTCTGCAAGCCGTCGCGCCCGCCCTGCGTGAAGACGATGTTTTCGGGACCCCAACCGGATGCCGCTTGGAGGTTCCAATAGGGACCGGCGGCAGCTTCACGGAACCTCGCCGTACCGAACGGCTGATCGTAGGCGCTGCCATGCTCCAACTGAAGCTGAAGCGCGCTTTCGAGGATCGCGCTGGGGACGCCGGGAAGACTCGCGCCACCGTCGCCCTGCGAGGCATCGTAGGTGACCGCATCTGCGCCATTGTTTGCGCGAAAGACCTTGAGCGCGTCGCGGATTAGAAACATGCGCGACGGCGGGATCGTCATCATCTGACCCGGATAGCCGTTCACGGGAATCCGATTTTCCGGCGGAACTACAAACTGCGGTTGATTCAAACTGGTAACGGATTCTTTTGATGTCAAGATGATGCCTCCTAAGATAAAAAACAAAAACACCCCGTCAATGCGGGGTGTGGGTATCCAAGCACAATACGACCCCGCCTAAGCTGGTGGGTTGGTATTAGTGTCGGTGTTGGTGTTGCGGCAATCGGACATTGCTGCACCTATTGACTTTCATTTCGCAATGATTGTGCTATTTTAACAAAGCTGCGTCAATGTGCAACAATCTCGAAACGGATTGGTGTTCCTCTGTGCAAACTGCCTTAATCGATGCTCAGGACGATCTTGCCGAAATTCGCGTTCGCTGCCATATAGTCGTGGGCGGCTTCCGCTTCGGCGAGCGGGTAGACCCGGTCGACGATGGGCTGGATCGCGCCGTTGGCGAAGCGGGGCAGGGCGTTTTCGACGAACGCCTGAACGAGCGCCGCCTTCTGCGACAGCGGTGTACGTCGCAGCGTCGTGCCCTTTATCGTGAGGCTCTTGCCCAGAATCACGCCGAGGTTGAGGTCGCCGGACGCGCCGCCGAGGAAACCGATCAGTATCAGGCGACCACCGATCGCCAGCGCCATCAGGTTATCGTTCCAGTAGGGCGCGCCGACGAAGTCGAGGATCACGTCGACGCCTTTGCCCTCCGTCTCGGTGCGGATGCGCTCTAGGAAGGATTCAGTCTGGTAGTTGATCAACACGTCCGCGCCGAGTTCGCCGCAGCGCGCCAGTTTATCCTCGCTGCCAGCGGTCGTGAAGACGCGGCTCCCGCCCGTGTGTGCTAATTGGATCGCCGCCGAGCCGACACCGCTCCCGCCCGCGTGGACGAGCACGCTTTCGCCTTCGCGCAGGTTGCCGAGTGTGTACAGGTTCAGGTAGGCAGTGAGGAAGGCTTCCGGGATGGCGGCAGCTTGCTCGAAACTCAGATTATCGGGGATCGGGATCGCGAGTTCTGCGGGGACGGTCGCATATTCGGCGTAACCGCCGCCCGTAATGACCGCCATCACGCGTTCGCCGACTTGCCATTGACCCGCTGCGCTAGCGACCTCGCCGGCGATTTCCAACCCAAGGATCGGCGAAGCGCCGGGCGGAGGCGCATAACCGCCGCGTCGCTGGAGTAGGTCGGCGCGATTGAGGGCGGCGGCTCTCACGCGGACGAGCAGTTCGCCGCTGTTGGGCTGTGGCTTGTCCGCCTCTCCGAGATAAAGTGGTTCGTCGGGTTGGTCGTAAAGGATGGCTTTCATATTGCTGATTTCGTCCCTAACTACACCTGCATCTGCACGCGCTGACGGTAGTCGTCGAGCACGTCACGCAGGGTTTGTTCGAACGGAATGATCGGCTGCCAGCCGGTGGCATCACGCAGCTTAGTGGCGTCCCCCCACGTCCGGCTGATACTGTGCGGACGCAGTCGCGCCGTTTCGATGCTGACGCCGATCTGGGCATGGCTGAAGCTCAGCAAGATGTCGAGCAGGTGCTGCACCGTGTGCGTGATCCCGCTGGCGATGTTGTAGGCTTCACCCGGCGTGCCCTGTGCCATGATCAGGGCGTAGGCGCGCATCACGTCGCGCACGTCGCTGAAATCGCGCTCGGCGGACAGGCTGCCGACCCGCATCACCGGCTCTTGCAAGCCCGCCTCGATCTGCGCGATCTGGTAGGCGAAGTCCGGCGCGACAAAGCCCCGCTTTTGCCCCGGTCCCAAATGATTGAAGGGGCGCGCTCGCAGGATCGGCAGGTCGTTGCTCAGGTGATACTGGAGCGCCAGCATATCCTGCGTGACCTTGCTGACGCTGTAGGGATTAGTCGGGCAGAGCGGTGTATCCTCGCGGGCGGGGTGATCGCTGGCGCGGTCGCCGTAGATGTCGCCAGAACTGACGATCAGCATTCGCGGACGCAGGTCGTGCTTGAGGCAAGCGAGGATCAGGTTCAACTGCGCGCGGATGTTGTTTTCGAGCGTGCTCCAGACCGCATCGTAGGACTGTCCAACGTTCGCCTGCGCTGCCAGATGATAGATCTGCTGCGGGCGTAGGTCGCCGATCAGTTGGGCGACGGCGTGCTCGTCGCGTAAGTCGAGCGTGTGATAGCTGACATTGGGCAAGGGCGCGGCGAGTTCGCGGAAGGTCGTACCGTGAAGCTGATTCGGAGAATCGGTGACGCTCAAGGTACGGATCAAATGCTGACCGGCAAAGCCATCGGCGCCAGTTATCAGAATTTGCACGGGGTTATCCTCGCCTCTGGAAGTCCGTGCGGATTATAACGGATTTGGTTCAGCTTGTCAGCGGTCCGGCGCGATCAGAGCAGCGTAAGCTGCTGCGGAGGCTGCTTGCCGTCGAGCAAGACGTAAGGCGCGGCTTGATCCGGCGCGCGAATGCCGATCTTGCGCAGGTGGCTGAGATCGTTCAGCCGACCGCGGGCGCGCGCCTTAATGATTGCGTCCGCGCCAACCGGACCGATGCCGGGAATGCGCAGCAGTTGCTCGCGGGTTGCCGTCATGATCTCGATGGGTGTGTGGCGCAGATGAACATCCGCCCATGCGCGTTTCGGATCGACGTCGAGGTCGAGGTTGCCGGTCTGCGTGAAGTTGAGGTCTTCCACGTCCCAGCCGTAATCGCGCAGCAGGAAACTCGCCTGATACAGCCGGTGCTCGCGCTGCGGCACGACGGCGGGCAGGTTCTCGAACGGCGTCTGGATCACCGGGCTGAAGGCGGAGTAGTAGACCCGGCTGAGGCGCAGCTGCCGGTAGAGCCGGTCGCTGAGCGCCAACAGTTCGAGGTCGGTATCGCCGACCGCGCCGACGACGAACTGGGTCACGATGCTGGTGTGCTTGCCGGGGGGCAGGCTTTGGCGAATCTCGTGCGCCCAGCGCAAGCGCTGGAGCAGCTCGCCCTCGAAATCCTTTTTGGGCGCGAGCGCCGTGAGCCGATCTGCGGTTGCGCCCTCAAGGTTGATCGAGACCCGGTCGGCGAGTTCGACCGCGCGCTTGACCTGATCGTACTCCGCGCCGGGCATGATCTTGAGGTGGACGTAGCCGGGATAGTGATACTTGCGTCGGATGATCTCGACCGTGTCGATCACTTTATCCTGCGCCGTCACGCCGCCTTTGATAATCCCCGACGAGAGGAATAAACCCTCGACCTGTCGCGCCCGCTGCAGTTGATCGAATGCACCCGCTAGCTCGTCCGGGCGGATCGAGACACGCCGGGTTTTGCCGCGTCCGGCGCGAAACGGACAGTAGAAGCAGTTGCGCTCGCACGCCGTCGTGACCATCGTCTTGAGCACCGGTTTTTTGCCAGTCGGCGTGCTGACGTGGGAAATGCACTCGGCAAGGCTGTGCGATTGGTAGTGCTGCTGTTCCGATCGTGGCGTATCCCCGGCTGGCTCGAACAGCGTCGCATCGCCCATCTGCGTGAGCTTTTGCATCGTATCAGGAACGGTATGGATATACATGACTCTATTATATAGAACATATGTTCAAGAGTCAATCAGCCGTAGGTTTGAACTCGGTTAGGCAGCGCCTCACGCGGTGCGATGAAATTATTGAGCGGCGCGGCGATCAGTAGGCTGTAGATCACGCTCATCTGCTCGGCGGTGTAGGGCATGTCGTGTTCGAGCCACCAACGGATCAATGCCATGACGCCGACGACAAAATGATTGGCGACAATCTCCGAAGGTACTGCCGGATTCGGCGCGAAGACGAACGTATCCAGCAGATTGGTGGCGATCTGCGCTTGGAGGTCTTGCAGCACGCGGTTCGTGCCTTGACTGCTGAACAAAACGCGGAAAAACGCCTGATTCGCGGCGACGTGCCGGAAGATCAGCAGTCCTTCGGTTTCCTTCGATTTGTCTGGGTTGTGGTTGACCAACTGGACCAGTTCGTCGACGACGCTCAGGAGCAGTTCGCTCAACAACTCATCTTTTTCGTGGAAATGGCGGAAAAAAGTCGAATATGAGATGTTAGCACGTTCGGTGATGTCGCGGATCGTGATCGCGTCGTAGCGCTTTTCCAGCGCCAATACCACCAAAGCATCCATGAGTGCGCGGTGTGTTCGTTGGACTCGTCGATCGATTTTCATGGTTCACTGCTCATCTACAAGGCTCGGTTGGCAGGGGATTTGCGGCTTGACACTCGCTGACGCCGACTTATGATACATTGTATCGCAGAAATCACAAGTTCATGTGAACCATTAGTGGAAGAAGCTGATCCATGTTGATGCCGCTTGAGATCGATCTGTACACACCGGAAATGCTGCGTAATCCTCATCCGGCGCTGGCGCGGCTGCGCGCTGAAGCGCCGCTTTACCACGTTCCGCATCGAGAAATGGGCAGTCTGCCGTGGCTGCTCACGCGCTACGACGACTCGATTGCACTTTTGAACGATGACCGCTTCACCAAAGACATGACTCGGATTCCGGGGCGCGAAAACGCGCGCAGCGGGGGCATGATGCAGGCGGCGGCTTCGATCAACCGGCACATGCTGACGGTCGATCCGCCCGATCACACCCGCCTGCGCGCGCTGATCCACAAGGCGTTCACGCCGCGCATGATCCGTGAACTCGAAGCGCGGATTCAGGCGATCGCCGACGAACTGATCGACGCGCTGCTTGCCAAAGGACAGGGCGACTTTCTCGCCGAATTTGCTATTCCGCTGCCGGTGACGGTGATCGCGGAACTGCTCGGCATACCACCCGAAGACCAAGCGAAGTTTCGCTATTGGTCGCAGACGATTGTCCTCGGCGGACCGACCGGCACCAATCCGGAGGAGATCGGTGCGGCTGCCATCGAGTTCATCATGTACTTTCACGAGATGTTCGATCAGCGCCGGGCTGACCCGCGCGACGACTTGATCACGGCGCTGGTGCAGGCGGAAGAAGCCGGCGACAAGCTCGACCAGCAGGAATTGATCAGCATGGTCTTTCTGCTGCTGGTGGCGGGTCACGAGACGACCGTCAATCTAATCGGCAACGGGATGTTAACGCTGCTTCAGCACCCCGATCAGTTGGCGAAGCTGCGCGCCAATCCCGACCTGATCAAGAATGCGATTGAGGAAATGCTGCGTTACGAAGGTCCGGTCGGCACCTCGACCATGCGCTGGGCGCTTGAACCGGTCGAAATGCACGGGCAGCTGATTCAACCGGGCGAGATGGTGCTGGCTTCGCTGCTGGGCGCGAACCGTGACCCGGAGGTATTCCCCAACCCTGACGTGTTCGACGTCGCGCGCACGCCGGGTAAGCACATCGCTTTCGGCAATGGCATTCACTACTGCGTCGGCGCACCGCTGGCACGACTGGAAGGGGCGGTCGCCTTCAACACGCTGCTGCGCCGCGTCCCCGATCTGGAACTGGCGGTGAACGTGGACGAATTAGAGTGGAATCCGACGCTGCTGCTGCACGGCATGAAAGCCATGCCGGTGACCGTCTAGGCGTTCGCTGCCCCGCCCGTATGCGTCGCGGAGCAGTCGAATTCGGCTGCTCCTTTCGATTCACGCGCGATTATAAGCTGCTATAATCCCCGTTTTCGCTCAAATCGGCGACCGTCACTGGCGACGGCGGAGAAAAGTACATGGGCGCACCCATCGATCCAAGCGCTTTGCCTGCGGGGGCGACTCAACCGTCCAACCGGCGCAAGCTGGCGGTGATCTTCTTCATCATGTTGATGGACATTATGGGGCTGACTTTCTTGTGGCCCGTTGCGCCTTACATCGTCCAGCGCTACAGCGACGACGCGCTGATGGTCACGATGGTCACGGTGCTGTACGCGGGAGCACAGTTTTTCGCCGCGCCGCTGCTTGGCAAGCTCGGCGACCGCTACGGACGCCGCCCCGTCCTGTTGGTGAGCATCTTCGGCTCGGCGGTCGGCTACGTGATCTTCGGCGTCGGCGGCGCGCTGTGGATATTGTTCCTCGCGCGCGTGATCGACGGAATCAGCGGCGGCAACCTCTCGACCGCGTCCGCCTATATCGCCGACATTTCCGCGCCGGACGATCTGGCGAAGAATTTCACGCTGGTCGGCGTGGCTTGGGGCTTGGGGTTGATCCTCGGACCCGCCGTCGGCGGCGCGGTCGGTCAAATCAGCCTCGACGCGCCGATGTTCGCAGCGGCGGGCTTGTCGCTGATCGGGCTGCTGCTGGTCTTTTTCTTTCTGCCCGAATCGCTGCCCAAAGAGCGGCGCGTCACCGACCCGATTCGCGGCAGTGATTTGAACCCGTTGATCGCGATTGGCGCGATGCTGCGTAAGCCTGCGCTCGGTTGGCTGCTGATCGTTCTTACCTTGTTCAACTTCGCTTTCAACGGCATCAACAGCATTCAGACTTTGTACGTCATTGACCTATTCAACGCCGAACCTTGGCAGGTTGGGCTGCTGCTGGTGCTGTTCGGGATTGCGATTGCGGTCGTGCAGGCGCTGCTGGTGCCGCGCTTCGTGCCGCGTTACGGTGAGAAAGCTGTCGGCGCTGCCAGCCTGCTGCTGCAAGCGCTTGCCTCGCTGGTCGTGGTGTTCGTCCCGGTCATGGGGTTGATCTTCGCCATCCTCGTCTTCAGCGCGGCGGCAAGCGGCTTCACTTTCCCGACGCTGACCACGCTCTCGACCAATCGCGTGTCGCCTCACGAGATCGGCGTTTTGATGGGCGTGACGACCGCGCTCGGCAGCCTGATGAACATTTTCGGACCCCTGTATGCCGGGTGGGTCTATGATCACGTCATGCCGACCGCGCCTTTCTGGACCGGCGCGATCCTCTTTGCGACTGCCGCGATTCTGCTGCTGCGGTCGAATCCGAAGGCGCAATCCGGCAGGCAAACGCCCAACGCTCAGGCATAGAGCGCAAGATGATGCAAGACAATCTGGCTCGACTCGTGGTATTTTGGACGTGAGTTCGGGGAGCATCATGCTAAACACAGAATGGGCGAAGTACGGGCATAATCTGCGGCTTGACGTTGGGCTGCTCCACGCCTTTTACGTGCGACATGCCTATCCGCCGCACAGCCACGATTACTACGTGATTAGCTTGATCCAGCGCGGTTTGCAGTCGTTTACGCACGGCGGCAGCAAGTATTTCACGCCTCCCGGCGGTCTGATCTTGATCAACCCGCAGTCGGTGCATACCGGCGAACCCGCCGATGCCAACGGCTTCGAACTGCGCTCGATCTACCCGACCGCCGCCGCGATGCAGCAGGTCGTCGGCGAACTGACCGGCGAGCATTCCCGGCTGCCGTACTTCAGCACGCTGCGCGTGGATGATCCGCAGGTCACGACGGCGATCCTCGGCTTGCACCGGTCGCTGATCGCCGGAACGAGCGCCTTGGAGTATGAGACGCGCTTCATCCAAACGATGGCGCTGCTGGTCAAGCGCTACGCCGATGTGCGCCCGATCAACCAGCGGATCGGGCATGAGCGCGAGGCAGTCCGCCGGGCGCGCAGCCTGATTGAAGCTCGCTACGCCGAGGGGATCAGCTTGCAGGACTTGGCGGATTACGCGGCGCTCAGTCCGTATTATCTGACGCGGGTTTTTCACGCCGAAGTTGGGATGCCCCCGTACACCTATCTCGAAAACGTGCGGATTCGTCAGGCGCAGCGGTTGATCGAAGCGGGTACGCCGTTGGTTGACGCTGCGGTCGAGGTTGGCTTCAGCAGTCAGAGCCATTTGACCCATCACTTCAAGCGGATCATCGGCGTAACGCCCGGTGAATACGCCCGCGAAATCAAACAGCACCCTCGCTAATTTCACTCACCTACGGAATTTCATGATGACGATCGATTTTGCGCTCGTTTCCTTTGTGTTGATTGCGATCTTCACCCCCGGTCCCAGCAACGTCAGCAGCGCTTCGATGGGCATCCTCTACGGTTATCGCAGTACGATCACCTACCTGATCGGGTTGGCGACCGGCGCGTTTGCCATGTTCACCCTCAGTGGGCTGCTGGCGGGTGCCTTTCTGAGCCTGATCCCGACGGTTGAGCCGATCCTGCGCGTGGTCGGCGCGGGCTACATTCTCTACCTCGCCTACGTAATTCTGCGAGCGAGCTACCACTTCGACGGCGAGGACGCACCGCCCATGGGCTGGACTCAAGGCGTTCTGCTGCAGCTTCTGAATCCGAAGCTGATCGTATTTGGCTTGACCTTGTTCAGCACGCTGCTCGCGCCGATCACGGGAAACCCGCTGCTCGTGATCGCGGCGGCTGCGCTGCTGACCGCGACCGCGTTCTGCGCGACCTCGATATGGGCACTGTTCGGCTCGTTCCTCAAGCGCTATCTGCGCCAACCGCGCGTCGCGCTGGTCGTGAATGTCGTGCTGGCGCTGTTCCTCGTCTACAGCGCGGCGGAGATCGCGGGCATTCTCTGAACCAACGCTCAAAGACGGCGAGCATTGCCCAGTGTTGCTTTCCATTTCCTGCGTAACCAGCCATTATTATGGATCGGTGATTCTGAAAGTTGTTATAATCTTGGTACGTCCCGTTCCGGGGTGATAAATTGAGCCGCTTAGCAGGGAAAAGAGTTTTGCTGTGACACAATATATCGGGATTTTGACCGCCGGTGGCGACAGCCCCGGTTTAAATGCGGCAATTCGTGGGGTTGGCAAAGCCGGTGTGAACGCCTACGGGATGCAGATCATTGGTTTTCGCGACGGCTTCCGGGGGCTGATGGAAAACCGGACTGTGAAGCTCGACGGAGCGGCTTTGTCGGGTATTCTCACGATCGGCGGCACCATACTAGGGACGAGCCGCGACAAGCCGCAAAAAATGCCGATCGGCAGCAAGACGATGGACATGACCGACGTGATGGTCGAAACCTACCATCACCATCATTTGGATGCGTTGATCTGCTTGGGCGGCGGCGGCACGGCGAAAAATGCCTATCACCTGATGCAGCAGGGGCTGAACATCATCACGCTGCCGAAGACCATCGACAATGACGTGGCGATGACCGACATCACCTTTGGTTTCGACACCGCGCTATCGATTGCTACTGAAGCAATCGATCGCTTGCACAGTACCGCGCACAGCCATCACCGCATTATTGTGGTCGAGATAATGGGGCACAAGACCGGTTGGCTGGCATTGGGCGCGGGCATCGCCGGTGGCGCTGACGTGATCTTGATCCCGGAAATTTCCTATAACGTGGAACGCGTCGCTGACTCGATTCGCCAGCGCGTGCGCGACGGTAAAGCCTTCAGCATCGTTGCCGTGTCCGAAGGCGCGATGCCGCAAGATTTAGACGAGAAGATTCAGCTTGCCAGTCAAAAAGCGAAAAGCAAGAAAGCGCGTGCTGAACTCGCCGCGCTGGAGGCGGAGCGGCTGACCACGACCCAGAAGCTCACGCAGCAGCTTGAAGCCCTGACCGGGTTGGAATCACGGGTAACGATCCTCGGTCACGTCCAGCGCGGCGGAATTCCCACCCCGGCGGATCGGCTGCTGGCGACGCGGCTGGGCGTGGCGTGTGCCGAGTACGTCCACAACGGCGTCTTTGGCGTCATGATCGCGGTGCGCGGCGAGACGACCGAGCCGGTGCCGCTATCGGAAGTCGTCGGCAAGCGTAAAACGGTGCCGCTCGATCATCCGTGGGTCACCACCGCGCGGACGCTGGGCATCAGTCTGGGCGACTAGGGGTTTTTGCGCTAAAGTCGCTTGGTCGCTGACATTCAATTTCGTTGTAGGGGCGCACCCACGTGTGCGCCCTTTAGGGCAGACCCACTTATTGCGCTAGCTAACCTCAATCGATCCTGCCTCAGTGGGCGCGGTTTGACGTGACTTGAGCACGAACGCGAACATGAACACCCCGAACAAGCCCATCGCTCCCCAAAACAAGAAGGGGATGTTGTAGCCGAAGACGGCTAACCCGTTGCCGACCGGCGGCGAGAACGTCCCGCCGAGGCTGCGAATCATGGTTGCAAAGCCGATCGCGGTCCCGGCGTACACGCCGTCGAGTCCCTCGACCTCAAGCACGCTGGCGTTCGAAATCGCCATCAGCGAGTCAAAAATGATCCCCGTCGCGGCGATTGTCAGCAGGATCAGCGAGCCGTCGATGATGCTCAGCAGCCCGATGCCGACCGATAAGACCAGCGTGGCGAAAATCAGGAAGCTCCGCCGCAGCCGCAGCCGATCCGAGAGCATCGAGAGCGGCACCACCGCCAGCACGCTGGTCATGAAGAACGCGGCGAGTGCGCGGTCGGCGTCGAGGTCTGCCCAGCCGATGCTTTTGAGGTAGGTGGGCAGATAGCCGCTGAAGCCCTGAAAACAGGCGGTGACGCCCAAGCCGCCGATGCCGAGAATCCACAACTCGCGCAGCCCGATCACGTGGCGCAGGCTGGCGCTGAAGCCGGCTCGAAGTGGTCGGCTCGCTTCGGCTTGGTGCTCCGCCGGGTGAACGACCAACCAGACCAAACTCATCGCGATGGCGATCACGCCGTAGAACAGCAGCACCTGCCGCCAACCGCCGAGCGTCGGCAGGATCAAACTGGTGCTGAGCAGCGGACCCAGCAGCAGTCCGCTGGCGAAGCCCGACGAAATGACGCCGCTCGCCATGCCGAGCTGCTCCGGCGGGAACCACTGACGCGCCAGCTTGAACAGCATCACCGGGATGATCGCCTGAAAGATGCCGAACAACAGCGCGGCGATCAACAGTGTGGTGAAATCGACGGCGAAACTGCGCGCGAGACCGAGCACGCCGGTCATCAAACAGGTGGCGAACAGGGTCGCGCGCGTGCCGAAGCGGTCGCCAAGGGTACCGCCGACCAAGGCGAAGAAGATGCCCGCGAACGAACCCGCGCCCCAAATCGTGCCGACTTCCACCAGCGACAAGCCTAGATCCTCGCTCATAGTGGCGAACAGCGGCGGTAGGGACATGTTGGGCAGGGTCACGACCAACAGGGGCGTCAGGGCGCAGAGGATCAACATGACCCAGCGATAGTTACTGCTCGATTGTCTTAAAGTAAGGGGATTTGCAAACATAATTCTCTTTACTCGGCGTACTTTGGGGTGATTCTACCTGCGCCGAGAAAGCCCAGCAACCGAATGGAATCGGCGCGTCAGGGCACGGCGCGTGCCATGCCCTGACACAGTCGCAATTTTGCCGGACTCGCCTATTCGACGGTGACGCTTTTGGCGAGGTTGCGCGGCTGATCGACGTCCGCGCCGCGCAGCACCGCGATCTCGTAGGCGAGCAGTTGCAGCGGGATCACGGCGAGGATCGGCGTCAGCAGGGTCGGCGCTTCCGGGATGTAGAGCACCTCGTCGGCTTTCGACGCGATGAAGTGGTCGCCTTCGGTCGCCAGAGCGATCACCTTGGCGCGGCGCGCCTTCGCCTGCTCGATCTGGCTGATCATCTTGTCGTAGACGGCATCGCGCAGCGCGATCGCCAGCACCGGCATCGACGGGTCGATCAGCGCGATCGGTCCGTGCTTCATTTCGCCCGCCGGGTAGCCTTCGGCGTGAATGTAGCTGATCTCCTTGAGCTTGAGCGCGCCTTCCAGCGCAATCGGGTAGTTGATGCCGCGCCCCAGATACAGGAAATTGCTGTGCTGATAGAGCCGCTGCGCCAGTTCGTGGATCGCCGCGTGCTGGTCGAGCACCCGCCCGACCAGATCGGGCAGGCAGGCAATCGCCTCGACGTAACCGCGCAGCGCCTCGTCGCTGAGCGTCCCGCGCAGCTGCCCGATTTTGAGCGCCAGCAGCAGTTGATCGGCGATGCTGGCGGTGAAGGCTTTGGTCGAGGCGACGCCGATTTCCGGTCCGGCGTTCATGGCGATGGTGCCGTCGCTCAGGCGCATCGCTTGGCTGCCGACCGCATTGACGATGCTCCACAGCGTCGCGCCTTTGGCGCGGGCTTCTTCGAGCGCCGCCAGCGTATCGACGGTTTCGCCGCTCTGGGTGATGGCGAGGACGGCGGTACGGTCGTCGATGATCGGGTCGCGGTAGCGGTACTCGCTGCCGTAATCGACTTCGACGTTCAGCCGCGCCAACTGCTCAAGGTAGAACTTGCCGACCAGCCCGCTGTAATAGCTGGTGCCGCAGGCGACGATCACGATTCGCTGGAGCGCTTGCGCCAATTCTGCCGTCAGGTTGAGTTCGGGCAGGGATACGCTCCCGCGCTCGAAATCGACGCGCCCGCGCAGGGTGTCGGTCAGGCTGCGCGCCTGTTCGAAGATTTCCTTCTGCATGAAGTGATCGTATTCGCCCTTTGCCGCGCTGACCGCATCCCACGCGATCTCGTGGACAGCCGGGGTGATCGGATCGCCGTCGAGCGTCTGCACGTCGATGGCATCGGCGGTGATGGTCGCGACCTCGTGGCTTTCGAGGAAGATCATGCGCCGGGTCAGTTCGAGCAGGGCGGGGATGTCGGAGGCGACGAAGTTCTCACCCTCGCCCAAGCCGATGGCGACGCCGCCCGCGTTACCGATCCGCACCGCGACCAGCCGATCCGGTTGGCGCTTGCTCAGCACGACGATGGCATGAGCGCCTTTCAGCCGCTTGACCGCCTGCTGCACCGCCGTCGTGATGTCGCCGTGACCGTTGGCGGCGCAGCGGGCGACCAGATGCGCGATCACTTCGGTGTCGGTCTCGGAGGCGAAGACGACGCCCTCCGCTGTAAGTTCTTCGCGCAGTTCGAGGTAATTCTCGACAATGCCGTTGTGGACGACGACAGTGTCGCCATCCATGCTGGTGTGGGGGTGGGCGTTGTGCTCGGCGGGGACGCCGTGCGTTGCCCAGCGAGTGTGACCGATGCCAATTTTGCCGTCGATGGGGTAGGCGGCGAGCTTCGCCCGCAGGTTGATCAGCTTGCCGACGTCGCGCCGCACGACGATTTGGTCGTGCTCGACGACGGCGACGCCCGCCGAGTCGTAGCCGCGATACTCCAACCGCTGCAAGCCGTCCACGATCAACGCGGTGGCTTCACGATTGCCAACGTAACCGACAATACCGCACATAGTAGGATTCCTCCGTTGTGGACATCTACGCAAGACGCTCGCTGCCGTGCGGCTCAAACGCAGCAGCGAAGCCAAAATCGGACTCGTCACGACGAACCGATCTTGCGTTCCACACACGCACCGCTTGTCAGCCGGTCGCCCGGTGCTTTCGCGGGTTGTTTTCGTTGTACGGAGGTAGACAGACGGGGACGGTGGTTTGCGCCCCGGCGGCATCCGCTGATCTCTCGATTTTCACATGAAGCTTACGTTAGTGAGCCTCACGCTTAGTCTCACGGTGAAGTGAGAAACCGCCACCTCGTCAGCTTAAGTCATTCACTATGTGAATGACTAAGCCCATGCGCTATCTGTCAGCCGGAGATATTTGCGGCGCGCCACCTTTCCTCGTCATCGATCGTTGCTTCCATCATAAAGGCATTTTCGGATTCACGACTACGGGAATCCATAAGAAGTTGCGCGCCTTTTCAGTGGTAATGTTGCACAAATGTCGCTACACAAATTCGAGGTGGTTGGTCGTCGCTTTACTCAGATCGCTGTAGACGCCGCGCCGTGATTCGTCTAGCACTGCCTGCGCGAGTTGATACATCGCTTCGTCCATCATCGGCGTGAGGTCGTCGCGGGAGACGCGCCCGTTCGCGCCGGTCTTGAACTTGAACGGTTTGCCGAAATTGACCTGAATGTGCGTGCGCTTGAAGTGGGTGAGATTGTCCAGCCAGCCGACCGCGCCGGAAATCGTCGTCGGAACGATCACGGCGTCGGCTTTGGTGGCGATGTAGGCGAAGCCATCTTTCGGCTGCGAGAGTCCTTCGGGGTGCCGGTGTCCTTCCGGCGCGATCAGGATCAACTGCCCGCTCTTGAGCAGTTCAATCGAGTTCATCAATGCCTTGCGGTCAATCTCGCCGCGATTAATCGAGAACGATCCCCACCAGCGAACGAACGGCGCGATCAACGGGTTTTCGAGGTTTTCCACTTTGGTCATCGGCACGACGAAACGCTGCTTGACGAAGCCCATGCACAGCACCGGGTCGAGCAGGGTGATGTGGTTCATCATCAGCAGCGACGATCCCTCGGCGGGGATGTTCTCCAAGCCGGTGACTTCGATCTTGAAGATGATCCTGAACACGAAATCGATCAGCCCGCGCAGCAAACGCCGTCGCCATGTGTATTTCGGCTGAGCGGCGACAAATTCTTGGACTGAGGCAGTCATGCTGCTCATCGCGGGTTGTCCTTTCGGCTGCGGTGCTGGTTGTCGCCCCGGCGGCGCTGAGCGGGCTTGCCACCCTTACCGGATTTGGAATGCGGAATAATCCGTTTCTTGTTCGCGCGCGGCGGGCGTTCCGACGAACGCTCTGGCTGCTCCGACGTTGTCGAGCGTTTCCCGGTTGGGCGAGAGCGCGCCGGACGTGAATCTGCCGAACCTTCCGCCGCGTCAGTCGTTGCATTTCGGGTGGGGCGATTGCCAAATGGTCGGCGCTTCGGCGGGCGATCCGTCGAGTTCCGCCGCGCCGGTCGGCGAGCCGGGCGTGTATCCGTCGAAACTTCGGCTGACTCTGCGTCGGTCGAGGCTTTTCGGACGGTATGACTTCCACCCGGACGTCGTTTCGGCGGGCGATCCGTCGAGTTCCGCCGCGCCGGTCGGCGAGCCGGGCGTGTATCCGTCGAAACTTCGGCTAGACTCCGCGTCGGTCGAAGCCCTTCGGACGGTATGGCTTCCACCCGGACGTCGTTTCGGCGGGCGATCCGACGAACTGCGCCGCGATGGGCGCGCTGACGGGCGCGGATCACCTTCGTCGGCGATGCTGGTTTCTTTGGTGAAACGCCAGCCTTGTCCGCGTGCCTGACCGCGCAGTTGCTTGATTTCGGGGGCAGGAGTCTTGAGCTGCATGACCTCTTTCGCCGTCAGTTCACGCCACTCACCCGGCGCGAGATCGCCTAGAGCGAACATACCGATGTGAGTGCGTGTCAGCCGGGTCACGGGATGCCCTAGCGCGGCGGCGACCCGGCGAATCTGCCGTTTTTTGCCCTCGGTCATGACGATGCGCAGAATCGAGCCTTTGACATTGCCTTTGACCACGTCAACCTTACAGGGCGAGGTCTTGCCATCGTCGAGCACGATGCCCGCTTGCCACGCCTCCAGCGTCTCGGCAGTTGGCAAGCCGACGACCTCGACGCGGTAGGTCTTACTGTGCCGGTAGCGCGGATGCGTCAGCCGGAAGGCGAGATCGCCGTCGTTGGTCATGACGATCAAGCCTTCGCTGTCGGCGTCCAGCCGTCCAACCGAGAATAGGTGGTCGCTGCTGCCGATCAAGCTCGCCACCGTCGGGCGCTTATCGGTGCGGTGCGGCTTGTCGGTCGACAAGACATTTTTAGGCTTGTTGAGGGCGATATACACGCGGTGCTGGTCGTCGAACTTGAGGCGCGTGCCATCCACCGTGATCACGTCGGTCTCCGGGTCGGCTTTGTCGCCCAGCTGGGCGACCGCGTCGTTGACGCGCACGCGCCCCGCCGCGATCAGATCTTCGGAAGCGCGGCGCGAGGCGACGTTCGCCTGCGCCATGAGTTTTTGAATGCGTTCTTTTGTCATACCCTCATTATAGCGGTTACGAACAATCACTGTGAGGGTGAACTCAAATCAGCGCGCTTAGTCGCGCAGCGCCGGGATCACCTCTTGCCCGAACTGCTCGATCGCATCGACCAGATCGCCGAGCGTCTCGTGCTTGAAGCCGACCACCGGATAATCCAGCCCGACCTCGCGCAGTTGGCTGATCTGGTCGATGATCTTCGCCGCGCCATCGCTCATATCGACGTTGGCGCGCAAACTCATGCTGATCGGCTTGTCGGGTGCCAGTTCGCGGATGCGGCGTACCTTCTCGCCGTAGCTGAGATCCCCTAACTTCCAGTTGGGGTGAAAGCCTTCGCCGAACGCGGCGACTCGCTTGAGGGCGGCGTCCGACTCGCCGCCGACCCAGATCCGGGGCGGGTTGTCGAGATGGGGCGAGAAGGTCGCCCCGGAGAAGCGATAAGTGCCCGTCGTAGGGCGCGCGGGGCTGCGTCCATAAGTGCTGCATGATGCGGATGTATTCATCGGTCAGCTTGCCCCGATGCTTGAAGTCGGCGTTGAGGTAGCCGTACTCGTCCTTGTTCCAGCCGACGCCGACGCCGACGATCAACTCGCGCCCGGACAAATGCGCCAGCGATGCCAACTCCTTCGCGGCGATCAGCGGATTGCGCAGCGGCAGCACCAGCACGCTGATGCCAAGTGTCACCGACTGGGTGAGTCCCGAAAGATACGCCAGTGTGGTGATCGATTCCGTCCCCTTGCCGTACTGCGGAAACTCGTTCGGCATCAGGATGTGGTCGGAGGTCCAAATCGAGTCGAAGCCGGCTGCTTCGGCAATCTGCGCGCTGGTCTTGATCGCCGTCGCATAGCTGATCGGCGAGAGGATGTTGGGTAGCGTAAAGCCGAATTTCATTTTTCGATCCTTGTGAGTTACCTAGTTCAGTCTTGCTTCAGTGGCTCGTCGAGTTTGATGTTCGCCAGCAACTCGTAAACCGAGATGACCGCGCTGTTGTCGAGTTCGCGGTTGCCCTGTTCCAGCATCGCCGTGAAAAGCTGCATCACCAGCGCCGTCAGTGGAGCGGGGATGCCGTAAGTCTTGGCGGTATCGAGCACGATGCCGAGGTCTTTGTGCTGCATGTAGGCTTTGAATCCCGGCTGGCGGTCGCCTTTGAACAGGCGCGGCGGCTTGACGTCGAGCGCCCACATCTGCGCCGCGCCGCCCTTGATGGCGTCGACCACGCGCGCTGGATCGACGCCGGATTTCTGCGCCGTGATCAACGCTTCCGCCATGCCGACCATTTGCGCGCCGACGATGATCTGGTTGCAGACTTTGGCGATCTGCCCCGCGCCGCTGTCGCCGACCAGCACGTAGGCTTTGCCCATCGCCGCGAACAGCGGGACGGTCTGGTCGAACGCTGCCTGATCGCCGCCAACCATGATCGTCAGCGTGCCGTTCTTCGCACCGACATCGCCGCCGCTGACCGGCGCGTCGAGTGCCGTGACGCCGACCGCCGCCAGCTTTTCGGCGATCATGCGGGCGGTCTCCGGCTTGATCGTGCTGTTGTCGATGAAGATCAACCCGGCGTGCGCACCCTCGATGATGCCGTCTTTGCCCAGCGCGACCAACTCCACGTCAGGCGAGTCGGGCAGGTTGGTGAAGACGAAATCGACCTGCTGCGCGACTTCCTTCGGCGAGGTGGCGGCGGTCGCGCCCTCGCTCACCAGTTGATCGACAATCGCGCGACTGCGGTTGTGGACGACCAGTTCGTGTCCGGCTTTCATCAAGTTGCGCGCCATCGACGCGCCCATGATCCCTAAGCCGATGTAGCCTACTTTTGCCATGCGCTTCGCTCCTTAAAAGAAGTACCGAGTACTGAGTACCGAGTGCTGAGTAAAACCAAGATTCGAGTAAGGCTGAGTAACAAGATCTAGCTTGATGTTTTCCGGTGTGAGTTTAAACCGTTTTTTCTGATTGAGCTAAGCCGCGCAACTCAGTACTCGGTACTATCGCTACAGCTTCTTCGTCACTTGGAATTGCAGCGGCACGCCGAGCAGCAGCCGCGTCTGCGCGTGGATGGTCGGCAGCGCCAGAAAGATCAGCGTCAGCACCGTCAGCATGGGAAAGCTCAGCAGGGTGTAGAAGCGTTCGCGCCACGTCTGCGGACGGGTGCGCGGTGGACGCTCGCTCACGTCGAGTATCCAGAACACGAAGCCGAGCACGCCGACGATCCCAAAGGCGACTTGCAGCAGCACGAACAGCGGATCGCTGTAGCCGCGCGCCAGCCACTCCAGCAGCAGATCGGGGTGGAGGATCAGTGGAAGCTGCGAGCCGAGCGTCATCAGCACCCAACCCGCGCCGCCCATCATGTTGTCGTGCGCTTCGCGGAACAGTAGGCGAAAGCTGGGGCGAAAGTCGATCTCCGGGTGTTCGAGCATCTTGGCGATGGTGAAGCCGACCTCTTTGACGCCCCAAGCGTGACGGAGTGTCTGCGCGTAGCGGTTGCGGATCACCTCGATCCAGTTATCGCCGGTGGTCGCTTGGGCGAGGAAGGGCAGAAAGACGCGTTCGACCTTGACTTCGCCATTGCGGGCGAAAAACGCCTTGACGAACATGTGCCACTCGTCGGCGATCACGTCGGAATCCCAATAGCCGCTGGTATCGAGCAAGCGCAGGCTCAGCGAGTACGACGACATCGGCATCGGTGTGTCCCACGGCGCTGCCATCGATGCCAGCTCAAGCGCGGTCGCGTAGGCGTTGAGCAGCCGCATCATCGGGTTGATGTCCCAGATATTGCTGTGATAGCGAATCGGCGCTTGCCAGAAGCGCAGGTGACGTTCCGGGTTGGTGGCGAACAGGTAAGTCAGCGCGGCGAAGTGATGCGGATGCCAGAGCGTATCGGCGTCCATCGTCGTGACGAGGATGTTGTCTAGCTCATAGTCGAGTTCGTCCACTAGCCGCCGCTTGATCCAGCGCGCCGCCCACGCTTCGTTGGCGGATTTGCACTGCATCTCGCCGGGCAGTCCGCGCGGGTGGACGGTGTAATACAAGTGGCGGAAGCGATGCTCGAACTGGCGCTGGAGACAGTTTGCTTTCTCGATGCAGCCTTCTTCGGCGGCTTCCATCGCCATGACGATGATCATCCGCTGCTTGGCTTGATACTGCTGCGCCAGATTTTCGAGCGTGTGGACCAGTACGGGTACCGGTTCTTTGTAGTTGGGGATGATCACGACGTGGATCACGTCGTCCCACGCCAGCGATCCGGGCGGTGCGTTCTGCTCGTAGCGCTCGCACCAGTCAATCGTGCGCCAGCGCCGGACGATCCGCAGTCCCATCAGGTTGCCGATGCCGGAGAGGATAAAGCGGAACGCCGAGTAGAGGGCAAAGCCGATCGCGATGATCAGCAGCGCGCGGGGGAAAGCGACCGCGCCGATCACCGACAGCAGCAGCGTGAGCCACGTCAGGCAGCCCGGAATGCCGTCGAGCACGCGCTCCGGGATGGCGGGCGGTGGTGTCCCCGCCCAAATCGACTGCCCGACGCCAAGCTGCACATTGTTGCGGCGACCACCACTGGATTGATACGGCACTATTGCTCTCTACGGCTGTTACTGCCCATATGCAACGACACGCGGGTAAGCATAACACACCCGCTAACCGCTCCCAACGCTCGGCGGACGGCTTATGCTCGAATAATAGCGAGAAAGCTTGAGCGTAAGATGAATGAAATCCGGCGCGGGTCTTGCCTAGTTCGCGGCGAAGGTGAGCAGCAAGCGCGGCGTGAACTGCACCTGATCTTCGACGCCGTTGTCAGTGTGGTCGCGGAACAGCAGGCGGAACTGGACATTCGCGTCGTTGATGGCGTAGAGGTTCTGAATCAGCGCGGTCACGTCGAGCGGATCGCAGCTTGCCTGCGCGGTCAGGATGCGCGCGCCCGGCAGCGGGCGCACGACGTTTCGCGCTTGGCTGAGTCGCCCGATGTTCTCGCGGTAGATCGTCATCTCGCCGAGTGTGTTGAAGCCACCGCCGGTCTCGTAGCAGGGTTCGAATTCTAACTCGGCGCTTTGGACTTGCCGTCCATTGGGCGGCGTCGGCAGGTGGAAAGTGAGCAGGGTTTGCAGCGTGTGCTCGGTGCCATCGCTGGCAATCGTGTCGCCCGCGCTGTAGTTGATGTAAGTGTCGCCGCTCTCGTTGATGGTGGTCGAATTCACCGGATCGAGCGGTGCATAGACGCTGGACGTATTTTGCCCCTCGCGGACAAGTTTAAGCCGGTAGCTGCCCGCGTTCTGGTTGCCGCTGTAGCGCGACGCGATGATCGTGTAGTAGCCGGATCGCCGCGCGATATAGCCTTGAATTGCCGCGTCGAAGGTTTCGATCAGCAGATTGTCGTCGTTGCTCATCAGCGGATTACCGAGGTTGTCGGTCAGCGTCAGGTGTGGATCGAGATCGCCGGACGAGTGCGACATCTGGATCGTGATCACGTCACCGGCGGCGGCGCGGAACGTGTATAAGTCGGTGTCGTGATTGCTGTCGAGCGAGCCATCGACCAGCGAGTTGTAACCGGTGACTTGCGCGAATGTCCCGGTGACCGGTGTCGTCGCGGAACCGGCAGTCACGTTCAAATCGAAACTGCCAGTGGTTTCGCCGAACATCTGCCGGTAGCGCCCGGCGACGATCACGTAGATTCCGTTCTCCGGCAGTTCCAGCCCGGTGACGGCGGCGTTGTGGTCGTCGGTGCTGACGTCGTCGTCACGGGCGATCTCGCGCCCCTTCGGGTCGAGCACAATCAGGAAGGGATCGAGATCACCGGAGGACGCTTTCATCGCCACGTCGA
This sequence comes from uncultured Chloroflexia bacterium, assembly GCA_963727545.1. Classification (GTDB taxonomy): domain Bacteria; phylum Chloroflexota; class Anaerolineae; order Aggregatilineales; family Phototrophicaceae; genus Flexifilum. The sequence goes on along the minus strand of CAVSGS010000005.1, from coordinate 330,747 downwards.
GGATCGTGCCCGCTGTGCCCGTGATCGGGTAGAGCCGCGCCGGGTGCTGGTTGTCGATGGTTCCGGAAACAAGGCTGTCCAGCGCGATCAGATCGCTCAGTGCCACCGGGTCGAGCGCCGTCGAGTTCTGGTAGTTCACGGTCTCACGCGGCGTTGGCGGCAGGGTGGGCGGCAGCGTCGGCGCAATAGTCGGCTCAAGCGTCGCTGACGGCGCGCTGGTCGGTGGTTCGGTTGGCGTAGAAATATCGGTTGCCGTCGCAGTGGCGGTGAAGGTCTCCGTCGGGATCGGCGTGGGCGTTTCTGACGGAATGGATGTCGGCGTTGCGGTGGGAGTCGCGCTGGGCGGGATCGGCGTCGGTGTGTCGCTCGGCACCGGCGTGAGCGTAAAGGTCGGCGTTAGGGTGGGTGTAAACGTATCGGTTGGCGTGGGCGTCGGCGTGTCGCTGGGGATCACGCGCGTCGGGACGATCGGTCCGCGCAGCGTCGCCGTCGGGGGAACCGGTGTTCCGGTTGCGGTACAGCCAGACAGGGCGATACCCGCAGCAATCAACCCAAGCCCCAACAGCAGCCAAAAGCGCACGACGCGAACTCCAACGATGCCGACTCGATAACAGTCTGTATTCTAGTTAAGCCCCGCGATTTCCGCGAACGCCCAGCGCAAACCTCGGCGTACACTGCTGCGGTTTGCGCCTATTTCTTGATCCCTTTCAGTCCGCGCGAAGCCGTCAGTTCGATCAAGTTGGTCTGGTAATTGTAGGTGCTTCGGCGCTTCTCGGCGTAGGCATCCTGCGCGATGGTCACCAGCCGGTGGACGAGTTCGCGCGGCGGGATGCCGGTCGGCTCCCACAGGTAGAACGAGAGCGATCCGGGCAGCGTGTTCAGTTCGTTCAGGAAGACTTCGCCGCTTTCGGGGCGGACGAGGAAGTCGATCCGGGCGATGCCGCGCCCGTCGATGGCGCGGAAGGCTTGCATTGCCAAGTTCTGAATCTGAGCCGTCAGTTCGTCGCTGAGTGGTGCCGGGATGATGCGGTCGGCGCTTTTCATGCCTTCGCCGCCGCGTAGATATTTCTCCTCGTAGGTCAGGAACTCGTCCCACGAGACCGGCTGCTCCAAGACCGACGCTTCCAGCTTACGGTCGTCGCCGAGCACCGAACAGTTGATCTCGACGCAGTCCGTGACCGCGCCCTCGACCAGCAAGCGACGGTCGAGGCTGGCTGCTACGTCGATCAACGCGCGCAGCAGCTTCTCGTCGTCGGCGCGTCCGATGCCGATGCTCGAACCGAGCGTCACCGGCTTGACGAACACCGGATAGCTCAGCGCTGCCGTCACGCGGGCGATCACCTCGTCGGGATGGTCGAGCCAGTCGGCGCGGCTGAAGCCGACCGCATCGACGACCGGGACGCTCGCCTGCCGCAGCACGTCTTTGCTCAGCAGCTTGTCATTGGCGATCGCCGATGCCATCACGCCGCAGCCGACGTAAGGGATGTCCGCCAGTTCGAACAAGCCCTGCATGGTGCCATCTTCGCCGTGCGAGCCGTGAATCGCCGGGAAAACGACGTCGAGCCGCTTGATCTGGCTCTTGCCGAACAAGCCGCTGGGCGTCGGGTTGACGATCAAGCCGTGATGCTGGACGCTCGGCGACAGCAGCGTCGCTTCGACTCCGGCGAGACTGACGACCTCGTTCTTGAAGTTCTTGATGTCCCGCAGCGGGTCGCCGGTGAACCAGCGCCCCTCACGGTCAACGTAGATCGGGACGACTTCGTAGCGTTCGGGATCGAAGGCGTTCATGATCTGGTGTCCGGTCACGATCGAAACGTCGTGTTCGACACTGCGCCCGCCAAAGATCACGCCGACGACGGTTTTTCGTTTTGCGCTCATGGAATGTCCAACTCTTGTGCGATCAAGTCCTGCCACGTTTCGCGGCGGCGCACAAGATACCACGTGTCGCCATCTTCCGAAACCACGACTTCCGGCGGACGCGGGCGCGCATTGTAATTGCTCGCCATCGCCATGCCGTATGCGCCAGCCGTCAGGATGGCAAGACAATCATTCGGTTTGACCGGTGGCAGCGCGACGCCGCGCCCCAGTACGTCGGTCGTCTCGCAGACCGGTCCGACGACCTGTACGATCTCAGTCGGCTGATCGCTGCGGCGGATGGGGACGATTTCGTGATGCGCGTCGTAGAGCGCCGGGCGGATCAAGTCGGTCATGCCCGCGTCCACGATCACGAACTGCTGACCGCCTTGGGCTTTGGTGTAGAGCACCCGCGTGATCAGCATCCCCGCGTCGGCGATGATCGAGCGTCCCGGTTCGAGGATGACGTGGTAGCCTTCCAACAGCGGATTGAGCACCTCGGCGAAGCGCTCGACCTCCGGGATCTGCTCGTCTGCTGAATAAGCGACCGGCAGCCCGCCGCCCAGATCGATGGTGGTAATGCTGGGGTAGGGGGCGATCAAGTCGCGGACGGTTTGCAGCGCCTCGACGGTCGCAGCGGTATCGTGGAGTTGGCTGCCGATGTGGATGTGGATGCCTTCGTAGCGCAGATGCGGCGTCTCGTCGGCGCGATCGAGCAGGGCGCGCACAGCGTCCGCCGTCAGTCCGAATTTCGCTGCACCGTGCCCGGTAGCGATGTGCGGATGAGTCTGAGCGGTCACGTCCGGGTTGAGCCGCAGCGCGACGCGCGCGGTCGTCCCGGCGACGCTCGCCATGCAGTCGAGTTGATGCGCTTCGCCTGCATTTTCGACGTTGAACCAGCCGATCCCCTGTTCGAGCGCGTAGTACAGTTCTTGGCTGGTCTTGCCGACGCCGGCAAAGACGACCTGCTCCGGCGGTGCGCCCGCCGTCAGCGCGCGGTAGATTTCCCCGCCGCTCACGGCGTCGATCCCGGCTCCCGCTTGTACCAGCGCGCGCAGCAGCGTCAGATTGGCGTTGGCTTTGGCGCTGTAGTGAATCTCAGCGCGCGGAAAAGCCGCCTGAATCCGCCGCAGATTCGCCAGCGCGCGGGATAGGCTGTAGACGTAGACCGGCGTGCCGGTCTCGGCGACAATGCTGCCGATGGGGACGCGGTCACAGTACAGGGATGCGCCTGATGCCTCGTCCTCATAGCGAATTGAATTGTTCAACATCATGCGGTGCTTATAGTCTTTCCTGCAGGACCCTGCCCATTCGCTGGAGCATGACCGTCGTCATGCGCGTGTTGGCTTCCAGCGCCATCAACAAATCGAGCAACTGCGCAACAGCCAGCAGGGTGATCGTGCCGACAATGCCCGACCCTAAGGCGATGCCGAGGGGCTGCAATTTCGAGTCCATCGTCGGAAAAGTCGTCGTATCGATCAAGATGAACCCGATGGCGATGATCATGCCGACAAACGCGAGCAGAGCTAGGATTTTGTAGATCATGCTGATGATCCGGAGCGCGAAAAATCGACGCTTCATGATGCTCCCTCCGAAGGACGCTGACGGGTAAGGCGCGGTATGGTATAGTATATCAAACATTCTAAATTGCGGCACAAGGTGCCCGCACAGGTGCGGCGCGAGGCGCAAACGTTGGAAGCAGAACAGACGCAAGGCAAGCTGGCGACGCAGTATGAAGCCATTCGTCGCCGTGAATATGAACTGATCACCGATTTACTGGAAGTTATCCCGCGGATTGATGGGCTGAATGATGAGCGGGTCACGCAGATGCGCGACGCGCTTTTTCATGCCGATCATCCCTACATGATGGTTTTCATCGGACCGTTCAGCGCGGGCAAGTCGAGCCTGATCAACGCGCTGTTGGGCGAGCACGATTTGCTCTCGATTGGTCCGACGCCAACGACCGACCGGATCAACATTTTACGTTGGGGCGAAGAACCCTCGCGCAGCCGCACCGGTGATGTGGATACCGTCTTTTACCCCTCACCGCTGTTGCAAAAGGTCAGCTTTGTCGATACGCCGGGGCTGGAGTCGGTTTTCAAGACCCACGAAGACATCACCCGCAAGTTCCTGCATCGCAGCGATACCGTGCTGCTGGTGATGCTGGCAACACAGGCGATGACCGCCCACAACGTCGAATACCTGAAGCTGCTCAAGGATTACGGCACCAACGTGATCATTGTGGTCAATCAGGCGGATTTGCTCAGCGATGAGGAAGTCCAGACGGTCAAGGACTACGTGCTCGATCAGAGCCGGGCGCAGTTGGGTTTCAAGCCGGAAATCTGGTTCACGTCGGCGCGCAAGGCGATGCAAGCACGCCTGCCCGATGGCACGCTCGACGAAGAACTCTGGAAAGCCAGTGGTCTCAACCAAATCGAGGAGTACGTCGACCGTCAGTTGAGCGATCTGGCGCGGCTGAAGCAGAAGCTGCAAACGCCGCTCCAAATCGTCCAGAACGTGCATCAGGGCGCGCTCGATACTGTGCGCGGTAACCAGTCCGCGCTCGACCATTATCAGAGCATTTCGCAGAACATCGAGCAGCAGTTAACGGTATTCAAACGCGAGCAGGATAAGATCGTCAAGTCGGTCGGCGAGGACGTCAGCGCTAAATTCGGCGATGCGACTATGCGCGGCAGCGAGGCGATTCGCGAGATGTTTGGCTTGTCGCGGGCGTTCGGCTCGGTGGTGCGCGGCTTTATGGAACTGATCGGTTTAGCGCGGCTGGTCAAGCGCGGATCCTACACCCGCACCGAGTTCGAGCGGCACAAGGTCTACGAGCCGATCCGCGAGATCATCGACGTGTCGGATAAGCTGGCACCGCGCATCGAAGGGCGCGACGTGCAGGACATCGACGATCTGGTCAAGTATGCCAAGCGCGAAGTCGATGCGCTCCCCGCGACGATCAAGAGCAAGGTGATCGGCACGATCCAAGCGCCGGTCAAGTACGACCGGACGGCGCTGCAGGTCATTCGCCCGGATTTGGAAGCGGCGCAGGATGCGGCGCAGCAGGACGAAACGACCCGCTTGGAGCGCTCGGTGCGGAATACGCTGCTCTACATGGCGGCTTACGAGTTGATTTTGATCGTGTTCGTGATCTTCTTCGTCTTTGCGACGCCGCCGAGCCAGCCCGACTCGCCGTTCTGGTTGGTGTTCGTGATCTTGGTGGTGCTCGGCTTGTTGGGGCTGCTGTTCCTGCCGCTGCGCGGGCGAATGCTCGAAAACGCCTACACCGAGCGGCTGCTGCAACTGCAGGCGCGCTACCTTGAGGTGCTCAATCGGGCGGCGGATAAGCAGATCGCTTACGGGATGCAGCTTCGGCGCGAGGCGATCGCGCCGCTGACGCGCTTGATCGAGGCGCAGACGGAGATTCAGGTCGAGCAGATGAAGCGGCTGCAGTCGGCGGGGCAGGAGATCACCAAGATCGAGGGTGAACTCAACGGCATGGGCAAGACGACCGTACTGGGCGTCAAATTGCCGGGATAATTTCGAAAATGGCGATCCGTAGGGGCGTTATATATAACGCCCCTACCATGCGAATATGATCTAGACGTGGCAGGGGCACGATATATCGTGCCCCTACGAAATACCGAATATGGTGGATACGTTAAAGGATAACAGGGTTTGACGACATTGACTCCGACTGCCCTTGAAGGTGCGCTGGCGACCTACCGCGAGCGCGAAGTGAATCTGATGGCGGACGTCGCGGCGGCGCTGGCGGAGTTGGGCGATACCGCAGCCGAGGATCGGCGGCGGCTGCTCGACGTGGCGCAGGACTTGCGCGATATGTTCTTCCTCGTCGTCGTGATTGGCGAGTTCAACGCGGGCAAATCGACCTTCGTCAATGCGCTGCTCGGCGATAACCTGCTGGCGATGGGCGTCACGCCGACGACCGAAGCGATCCACCTGATCCGCTACGGCGAAACGGCAGTTCGTAAACCGAACATCCGCGAGGACGGCATCTACGAATGGGCGCATCCGAATACCGGTGCGGTCGGCGTTTCGCTGGTCGATACTCCCGGCACCGGATCGGTGTTCCAGAAGCACGAGACGACGGCGAAAGCCTTTTTGCATCGCAGCGACCTCGTGATCTTCGTGATCTCGGCGAAACGCGCGCTGGCGGAAACCGAGCGGCTCTATCTCGAACTGGCGCGCGATTACGGCAAGAAGATCATTCTGGTCGTTAATCAGGTGGACCTGCTCAACCCGAACGAACGGCAGGAAGTCCGCCGCTTCGTCGAGCAGCAGGTCGAGCAGCTGCTCGACCTCAAGCCGCTGCTGTTCATGGTCTCGTCGAAAGAGGGGCTGGCGGCGGCGCGCGCCGGACAAAGCGAGAGCGACAGCGGGATCGAGGCGGTCAAGGCACATCTGCGCGGTGTTTTCAACGAGACGCCGCCCGCTCAGCAAAAGCTGCTGGCGCAGTTGGAGATGGTCAGCCGCGTCGTCAAGAAGTATCACGGGACGATCAAGCAGAACAGCGATCTGGTCAGCGCGGATACGGTCAAAGTCCGCGACGTGCAGCGCGAGTTGGAAACCCAGTCCACCGGCTTGAGCGGTCAGCTTGCCGCCGCGCGCGCACAGATCGACAGCGTGTTCGAGGGAATGCGGCTGCGCGGCTTGCAGTTCATCAACGAGAACTTGTCGATCCGCAAGATCGGGCGCTCGGTCAACCGCGAGCAGCTTCAGCAGCAGTTCCAAGACGTGGTCGTCGGACGGGCGCTGCGCGACATCGACGACGCGACCAATAACTACATCAACGCGCTGGTCGACAACAGCCGCCAGTATTGGCGCAGTGTGATCGAACGGCTCAATCAACTGCGCGACCTGCTGGAGCAGGAAGTCACCGGCTTGGATTCGAACGTCTACGCTGAACAGCGCGAAGCCTTGCAGGAAGCGATCAACCTTGCCGAAGCGGAACTCAAATCCTATTCGAGCGGGCGGGTGATCGGCGAGATGCAGGAATTGTTCCAATCGAATATGAACGGCTTCACGACCGGCATCCTCGCGGCGGCGCTCGGCGTGATTGTCGCGCTGATCGCGTCAATTGGTACGCCCGGTCCAATTGCCGGAGTGGGCGCGGCGGCGCTGGCGGCTCCCGCCTTCGCCATCGCTGTGCCGGTCGCCGCGCTTGGGGGCTATTTTGCCCTCCGTTACTATCGCCGCGTCACCGAAGACACCAAGCGCGAATTGAACGCTCGCGTGGACGACATCGAAAAGACCTATCACGAGGCGCTTGACAACCTGACTCAGCGCGAGCGCAACCGCCTGACTCAGTACGGCAAGCAGGTGTTGACGCCGATCTTCAGTCGATTGGAAGTGCTGGCGCAGCGGTATAACACCCAGCTGGCGGACATGGACAAGATTCAGGCGCAGATCGCCACGCTCCGACAGGAAATCGAAGCGAGTCACTAAATGCCGCTTGAGACTCAGTTTGTCACCAGCCTGCAGCTATTCTTTGCCGCCTTCCTGAGCGCGCTGATCGGCATGGATCGGGAGCGCAAGGAGCACGACGCCGGGCTGCGGACGCATATGCTGGTCGGGACGGGCGCGTGCCTGTTCACTGTGCTGTCCTATCTGGCGTTTCCCGGCGGCGACCCGACGCGAATCGCGTCGCAAATCCTGCCGGGAATCGGCTTTCTGGGCGCGGGAACGATTCTCAAGTATGGGCGCAGCATTAAGGGGCTGACGACCGCCGCCAGCATCTGGATCACGGCGGCGGTGGGGATGGCGGTCGGCACTGGGGCGTGGTTTCTCGCGCTCAATGCCACCTTGTTGATCTGGTTCGTGCTGGTGATTCTGCGGCGGATCGAGCGACATCATTTCGTCAATGAGAAGCCGGTGCCATTGGAAGCTTCAGATAGTCAGGTCGTCGAGTTGTAAAACGGTTGTCTTCAAGTCGGGGCGACAAAGGCGCCGCCCCGATGATATAAAGCTCTCTTTGAATTTCCTAACCATAATTTAAAAGCACGTACTCGGTCTCTAAAGATCCTGCACCTGCTTGATCATGGCAATCAGCGCGTCGATCTCCGGCTCCGGTCGCGGATAAGTGGGCTTGCCGAGCGTGTCGACTGCTGCGTCGCCGAGCAGCAGCCGCGCGACATTGCCGACTCCGCCGCTGAGCGCGTCGAGATCGTAGCCGCCCTCCAGCACAAAGACGATTTTGCCTCCGCACAACTGATCCGCCATGCGCATCAGCTCGCGGGTGAGGTGGGCGTAGCCGTCAAGCGTGAGCTGCATCCCCGCCAGTGGATCGCGCCAATGGGCGTCGAATCCAGCGGAGACAAGGATCAACTCCGGCGCATAGCGTTCCGCCGCTTTCCAGACGATTTCGTCGAACACGCGGCGATAATTGGCGTCGCCGCTGCTCGGCGGCAGCGGGATGTTGATCGTGTAGCCTTCGCCGCCCTTCGTGCCGATGTCGGTGACGGCACCGGTGCCGGGGTAGAGCGGGTATTGGTGCGTCGAGATGAACAGCACCGACGGATCGCTGTAGAACATGGCTTCGGTGCCGTTGCCGTGATGCACGTCGTAATCGACGATCAACACGCGCTGGATGCCGTGCTGCTGTTGCGCGTAGCGCGCGGCGATGGCGATGTTGTTCAGCAGGCAGAAACCCATGCCGTGACCGGGCATGGCGTGATGCCCCGGTGGGCGGATCGCCGCCAGACCGTTCGCAGCGCTGCCGCCCAGCACCGCGTCGACTGCCTCGACCGCGCCGCCCGCCGAGAGCTTGGCGATCGTCAGCGCGTCCGGTCCGGCGTAAGTGTCGGCGTCGAGGTGCAGCTGCTGTGGCTGGTCGCTAACTCGTTGCAGCACCTTGAGATATTCCGGCGTGTGCACCGTGAGGATCAGACTCGTCGCTGATCGGCTGGGGAGTCACGGCGTTCATGCGCCCGCTTAAGCCGTGATCGTCCAAGTGCTGCCAAACTGCTCGAATGCGTTCGGCGTGTTCGGGATGTCCGGGGGCATCGTGTTCAGTGTAACGTGGGTGAGTTGTGTAGATGGTGGTCATCGACCTCTAGCCTCCTCGTCGTGCTGATTGTGATCGCATCGGGGGTTTCTGGCAAGTGCTATAATGCGTAAACATATCATCCGGACAGGGTATTTCCTTTGCGATGGATCGTCGACAAGCATCAATGAAGCGAAATTCCGCACTGCTCAAGACTATGCCGCGCTTACGTGGACAGAAGGCTGGGGGTATGCAGTACGAAATGCTGGTCGACTGGGCACGTGATTTATGGGCGGAGCGTTCGCCGGATCGCGCGAGTGTGACCGTCTGGGCATCGACTGAATGCAGCAACCGGATCGCGCTCGATCAGATCAAGCCGGGGCGCAAGCTGCGCGGGAAAGCCCGGTACGTTGGCTGGGAGCCGCTGGATTGCCCGCTGGTCACACCGATCAGCGATTACGGCGCGCGCGGCAGCAAAATGGTGCTGACTTCCAGCGCCGGGGTGTTCGCCTTCAAGTTTTCGTCTGACGACGGCGACTCGTTCGAGGTGATCTACGCCAGCGCCTATTTCAACGGCGACTTGCAGAATCTCAACGCGATCGCGCTGGTGCCGGAAGACAAATTAGAAACGTGGGCGGCTTTCGAGTTCGCCTGCACGCGTGCGGTCCGCCCGCGTATTCGTCGCCGCCGCGATGTTTACATCATCGGCGGCACCGACTCGTTCTTTGACCCGACCGTCGAGTGGGACGACGTGATTCTCAACGACGACCTCAAGACGAAACTCCTTGCCGACATGGAAGCCTTTTTCACGCAGGGAGTCGACATCTATCGCCAGTTGAATCTGCCGCCGTTCCGCAAGCTGCTGCTCGCCGGAGTACCCGGCACCGGTAAGACGATGCTGTGCGCGGCGCTGGCGAAAATCGCCATCAAGCACCGCCGGGTGGTGGTCTACGTCTCCGGCGCGGACCGCGACGGCGCGTCGTTTGAAAAAATTCACCGGGCGCTGCAAGCTGTCGCCTCGGCGCGCTATCCGGTGCTGCTGATCGTCGAAGAACTTGACGCCTATCTCCAAGGCGATGACAAAGCCCGCGTTCTCAACGTGCTCGATGGTGTCGAGTTGCCCAACAATCCCAAAGGTGCGCTGCTGCTGGCGACGACCAACTATCCCGAAGCGATTGACGAGCGGATCGCCAAGCGACCGGGACGGCTCGACCGCATCTTCATCATCCCGACCATCGAGGACGAAACGCAGGCGGAGGCGATGCTGCGCCACTACATGCGCGAGCAGTGGCACGACGATCACCGCAGCATTATCGGCGATCTGGTGCAGCAGCCGGGCGCGTTCGTGCGCGAGGTTGCGCTGCACGCGCGAATGCTCGCCGCGCACGATCACAGCACTGAAGTCACGCTGCCGATGCTGGAAAGCTCGGTGGAGAGCCTGCTCCGGCAGATGCGCGCCGAGCGCGATTTCCTAACCCAGCGCCACCCGATCAGCCTGATCAACGGCAAGAACAACAATCGCAGCCCGTTCGGATGAGGCGTCATCTGCCGCTGATCGCGCGCTGGCGGCTGGTTCAGTGCCGGTCCTTGTCGCGGGCGGCTTCGAGCTTTTCCAGACATTCGGTCAAGTAAGCGAGTTCGGTTTCAGCATCCCACCACTCGTCGGCGTGGCTGGGGTCGTGGGCGTGTCCGCTGGCGATCAGTCGGCGATGCCGTTGTTCGGCGGCGATTAAGTGCGTGCGGCAGTACGTGATGGCGGGGTCGATCTCGTTGGTGGCGGCGAATAGTGCGCCTAAAATCTCGCGCTGCTTGCGATACTGGTTGAGTGACAGCCGGTCGCCGCGCGAAAGATCGCCGGCGAGCTTGGTGGAGAGTTCTTCCTCTAATTCGTCAATTTGTTCGTCGAGCCGTTCAAGGTTGTGCCGGAATAACGCTTGTACGTTCACGCGAGTGAAACCTTTCTCACTAGACTTGAGATGCGTTTCGGGTGGGGCGAGGTCAGGGACTGGGGGATTTACGGCGCTCGCGGGCTAAAGATCAGGTAGTTGAAGCCGTTCATAGGGACGGTTTCGCTCTGCTGATAATTGCGCGCGATCGCCTGTAGGACGTCGACCGGGTAGAACTGCGCCCGCATGATCACCAAGCCAAAGGCTTGCTGGTCGATCATGTCGATCAGCGCCTCTGAGTTGAACAAGCCCTTTTGCGCCAAGTTGAGCAGCTGCGTCGGGTTGGTGATCACCTGCTTGCCCGCCAGCAGGTTGAAAGCGGCTTCTTCGCTCAAGACGGGCTTGTCGGTCGCCTTGACCAGATCGACGATGTGCCAGCCAGCGTCAACGTCGGCTTGCGTGGTCAAGTGCCCGATGTCGGCATAGCCGCCCGCGATCCGTCCGGCTGAATCGTAGAAGCCGTTGACCGCGTTGGGCGTCAGGTTCAGGGCATTGGCAATCGGTGCGAAAATCGCGCCGGTCGTCGGCAGGTGCAGCGTCGCCACACCGTAGCCGAGGTAGAGCAGGGGAATCACGATCAGACCCAGCGCGCCGAGCACGGGCGCGAAGCGCCGGAAGGGGAAGATCGAGTAGGCGGCTGAGGTAGTTCGATGGGAACGTCCACGACCGGTTGAGCGTGCGTGCGGCGAACAAACCGCTGAGGATGCACAGCGCTGCAATCGAAGTGGCGAAGTAGCTGTCGCCCGCACCCCACTTACCGCTGAGGATGCCTGTGATCAGCGACGCGGCGAACCAGAGTGCGTAAATCGAGATCCGGCTGAAATAGAGTTCGTAAACCGCATATAATACAGCCGGGACCAGCAGGAATCCGTGCAAGCTGAACCAGAGCCGGAATAAGCCGACGGTCTGATCGGGGATGAAGTCGTTGACGTTGGCGGCGATCGTCTGGGTCCACCACTCGCCGTTGGTGGCGAGGTTGATACCCAAGAAGATGGCAGCGCCGACCGCCGCGAAACCGATCCCCCAGATCACGGCGCGGCGCGGCTGGCGGATGAACAGAAACGCGAACACGGCGAGGGCGGTGAAGACGGCAAGCTGCTTGGTGTAACCGGCTGCCATGACCAGCGCTAGCCCGGCGAAGATCGCTCGGCGGCGGCGCGGGGTGTCTTCGATCTCGTTGGCGTGCGCGAGGACCACGACCGCCAGCGTCTCGAACAGCACCATGGTCATGTGCTGGCGAAACAGCGGTCCGATGTGATAGATCGTGTTCGATGCCAGAAATGCCAAGCCCGCCAGCAGCGCAATCGACCGGCGTTTGCCGCCATCCCGGTAGACGGCGTAGCCGATCGCCGCTGCGGTTACCAGCGTCCCCAGAAAGCCGAGCAGCCGCCCGTACCAGTAGGCAGCGCCGAACAGCCAGACGAACGGCGCGGCGATCACATGGAACAGCGGCGGATAGTTGCTCGAATAGAAGGGATAGGTGTTGGTATCCTGATACGGGAATTGCCCGTGGCTGAACATGATCGTGTCGACCAGTTCGAAGCCTTCACCTTGATCGTAGTCGAAGGGGAAGGCGATCAGGTTAGCGGCGTAGACGACGTAGACCGCGAACGAAAACAGCAGAATTACCAGCGCGGCGACGGTCAGAATGCGGTTGATCGTCAGCAGGGGGCGTTCCGTCGGCGTAGCGCGAGTCGATGTGAGTGTGGTCATCGGAATTAGGCGGGCTGCTTGCCCAGTGGAATCAGCGTCAAGCCGATCAGCGCGATCAGCACCGCACCGCCGAGCGCGATCCGCTGTGCCGGACCGATGCCGCCCTCGCGCCCGACGTCGAGTACGTCGATGCTCAGGATCGCGGCAAAGGCGACGATTCCGCCGATCAGCATCAGGATGCCAAGCAGTCGCTTGGAGAGGGTGAACTGGTTCGAGAACATAGCCGCGCAGTATACCACAACTGCTGCCGACAGCCGGACAGGGACAAGCAGAACCAATTTCATCGCGAGAAAATTGATCTGCAACTCCGCGATCGCGAACTGCGTATAAATCTTACAGAGGGTGAAACTGACTTGCGCTCGTGCCGAGAATCGAGCGCAAGCACAACTTTCGACGGTGAATTACGTATATACTCATGTACACGTTACATTGAGACAATTCGAGACTTCGAACGGAACGAGGGTTTATCGATGAGTGATGACTTCAACTCAACCAACCGATGACCAAGAGCGCGTATCGCGCTTGTCGTCGGCAGGCAACAGTGATGAAACCGTGCGCGAATACGAGCGCCGTTACTATGGCAGTGGCAGTGAAGACGACAGCCGTCCGGTGATTCCGGGGGCGCGCAAGTCAAAAATGAACAGTGTCCCTAGCGCCAAGCCGCGCAGCTACAGTACCATGCGCGTCAGCGACGAAGAGAAGACGTGGGCGGCAGTCGCTCACGCCAGCGCGTGGCTCACGCTGTTGATGGGCATCTTCACCGCCGGTGCGATCGTTCCGGTGAGCATCTTCATTCCGTTGGTGATCTACTTCCTGTTCCGCAATAAGTCCGACTATGTCGCCTTTCACGCGCTGCAAGCCTTCGTCTTGCAGTTGGTTGGTACGATTGGGGCGCTGCTGCTGCTGCTGATCGGTGGGCTGGTTTGGGGCATCGGCATGGTGATCGCGCTGCTGGCGGTGGTGATCCTCGTCGGCTTCATTCTTGTGCCGTTTTGGGGTTTGGTCGGCGTCGTGCTGCTCGGTGGCGTGGTCGTCCTGCCGCTGGCAATGCTCTTCTTCGGTACCTACGCCGCTATTGAGACCTATCACGGGCGTGATTACCGCTATCCGTTCATTGCCAACTGGGTGGATCGTCAACTGGCGGGGGCGTATCTGCACACGGCGTGAATAAAGAGGTACCGAGTACCGAGTTAAGATAGGACTGAGGTTCAAGGACTGAGGACTGAGTTGGGGCGTTCAACGAGGGCGTTTAAAAATATCGCTGCCATGTTGAGTGGTCGTCAAATTTGACTGCCCACACTCGAAATGGGCGAAGGCACGCTCCCCTCCCTGAATTCGGGGAGGGGAAGCGCAAGGCAAACCGAAGGTTTGCACCGCGGGGGTGGGGTCAGCGTGGGGCTTTTTTATGGGCACTCGCTGAACGCCCTTTTTTGATCCTACTCAGGCGATAGCTTTGACCGGAGTCACCGGTGCTTGCAGGCGCTCGACCCGGCGATCCACCAGCCAGCGCACGCCGATCAGAGCGAACGCCCAGTATGCCCAGTAGCCGACGACTTCGAGCAGCGACGGGCTGGCGTTGTAACCGATCACTGCGTGCAGGACCTCCCCAAAGGTCGAGTCCCCGGCGATCAAGGCGTTGGTATTCCAGACGTGTTCGACCATCGTCGGCAGCAAGCCCGCTTCCTGAAACTCGTGAATGCCGCTGGCGAACAGTCCGGCAGCGAAGATCAGCAGCAGGATGCTAGTTACGCTGAAGAAGGCGCGCAGGTTGAGCCGCAGCGCCGCTCCGTAAATTAGATAGCCGACCAGCGCAGCGATCACCAGACCGGCGACCGCTCCCACCAGCGTATCCAGCTCGCTGGTGGCAAACGCTGCCGCTGATAGAAATAACGCCGTTTCGACGCCTTCGCGGAAGACTGCCAAGAACGTCACCGCGATTAAGCCGCGTCGTCCCGTAGCGCCGCTGTCAATGCTTGCCTGAATGTGCTGCTCGATGGTCGACTTCATGGTGCGCGACTGGTAGCGCATCCAGAAGATCATCCACGTTAGAATGCCGACGGCAAGTAGGATAGTTACGCCTTCGAATAGCTGCTCGGCTGTGCCTTCGAGTTCCATCCCTAGCAGGGTGATTCCGGCAGCGATGACCACGCTGAGCAGGATTGCCAGCGCGACCCCGACCCACGCGAAACGAGTTAGCTGCTGCTGCCCGGTTTTCCGCAGATAACTAATGACAATACCGACAATTAACGCGGCTTCTAAGCCCTCACGGAAGGCGATAAGCCCGGCTGCGATCATCTTGGTGACTCTCCAAATTGTTTTGCTTCACGTAGGACCACTCTATCAGGACGGGCTGTGAAAATCTACGCAAATGGTTAAGTCAAAGCGCAACCGGGCGCGTGTCCGTTTTTAACAATCGATCATCTGCGAATTACTTGGTAGGTGAATCAGTTTAAACGTGGTTAACGCGGTGATGAAACCTTGGATCGATTGGAATTACCATAACCTTACGCTTTCTTTCCGCTGCCTGTCATGCTATGCTCTAACGCGATTTACACGACGAAATTATTCGATTCCCACTCGCAGGAGCAAGTCATGTTAAAGACACAAAACTGCGGCGATCTGCGCGCGGCGAATGCCGGGCAGGAAGTCACGCTGGCGGGGTGGGTGCATCGCCGCCGCGATCAGGGCGGGCTGATCTTCATCGACCTGCGTGACCGCTCTGGATTGGTGCAGATTCGCATCGACGAGGAAAATCAGCCGGAAGCACATAAGGTCGCCAGCGATCTCCGCAGCGAGTACGTGGTTCAGGTTCGTGGCACGGTCGCGCTGCGCCCCGAAGGGACGACTAATCCTCAATTGGATACCGGCGAAGTCGAGATCATCCCTAGCCAAGTGACCATTTTGAATGCGGCGAAGACGCCGCCATTCCTGATCAACCGGGATGAATACGTCGATGAAGAAGCCCGGATGCGCTATCGCTATCTCTATCTGCGCCGTCCGTGGGTGCAGGATAAGTTGATCCTGCGGCACAAGATCGTCAAATTCATCCGCGACTATCTGGATGACCGCGGATTCCTCGAAATTGAGACGCCGATTCTGTTCAAGACGACGCCCGAAGGCGCGCGCGATTTCCTCGTGCCCAGCCGCTTGCAACCGGGCAGCTTCTACGCGCTGCCGCAAAGCCCGCAGCAGCTCAAACAGTTGTTGATGGTCGCGGGCTACGAGCGCTATTTCCAGATCGCCCGCTGCTTCCGCGACGAAGACCTGCGCGGCAATCGTCAGCCGGAATTTACTCAGCTTGACCTCGAAATGAGCTTCGTCGAACGCGAAGACGTCATGCAGTTGATCGAGGGGCTGATGCTCAGCTTGACCCGCGAAATCGGTCAGCGCGAGCCGACTTACACCCCTTTCCTGCGCATCACCTACACCGACGCGATGGAAAAGTACGGCTCAGACAAGCCCGACCTGCGTTACGGACTGGAAGCGGTCGACGTCAGCGACATTGCCGGCAAGAGCGCTTTCCCGGTTTTCGTCAGCAACGTCGAGGCGGGCAAGCCGGTCAAAGTCATCCGCGCGCCCAAGATGGCGCTGGTCAGCGGGACGGCGCTGCGCAAGCTGACCGCCGAACTCGAAGACCTCGTCAAAGCGGTTGGCGCGAAGGGCTTGGCGTGGATGGCGCTGCCGGAAGATCCCGAAGCTGAAGTCAAGGGACCGATTGGCAAGTATTTCACCGTCGAACAGCAGGTTGAATTGTTCGAGCGCGTCGAAGCCGAACCGGGCGACCTGCTCCTGTTCATGTCGGATGCGCGCGAGATCGTCTACCTCGCGACCGACGCGCTGCGCCAGCACATCGCGCAGGAACTCAACCTGATCGACCCGGAAGTGCTCTGCTTCCTGTGGGTGATCGACTTCCCGGAATTCTACTGGAACGAGGAAGAAAAGCGCTGGGATCCGTCGCAGCACATGTTTACGATGCCGCTGCCGGAAGACTTGCATCTGCTCGACACCGACCCCGGCAAAGCGCGCGGATCGCAGTACGACTTGGTCTGCAACGGACAGGAAGTCGCGGGCGGGAGCATCCGCATTCACGACCGCGCCATTCAAGAGAAGATTTTCCCGCTGATCGGGCAGTCGTTCGAGCAGGCGAAGGAACAGTTCGGTCACATGCTCGAAGCCTTCGAGTATGGCGCGCCGCCGCACGGCGGGATCGCGTCGGGCATCGACCGGTTGGTGATGGTCTTCAGCGGCGAAACCAACATCCGCGAAGTGATCGCTTTCCCGAAGACGCAAACCGGCGCGGACATCATGGCGCACGCGCCGTCTGAACCCGATCCGAAGCAGCTGCGCGAGCTGCACATCCGCGTGGTTGATCCGGCGGTCGACAAGAAATAACAAGGTTCTTGGTCGAGCGGTTCGTTATATAGTGAGGGAAGCGGCTTCGGTCGCTTCTCTTTTATTTTGCTTGTAGACGTGGACGCTGCCAATGTCGCGCAAAACCTCACCACTTTTGATCGCGCTGCTGCTGGTCGCTTGGGCGCTGCTGACCATTCGCATCGGCGCGCAGTGGTTCGGGCACCAAGAGGCGAATGGAGCGTGGTTCAGCGTCGCGACGCGCAACTGGCAGGTGCATGGCTTCTGGCAGTTGGGCGGCATCATCGATACGAACCCCGACCTGTTGGGCGCGATGGAGCCGTACACGCATCACCCGCCGCTGGCGGTCTGGTTGGCGGCGTTCCCGGCGCTGCTGACGGGCTATAGTGAGGCGCTGCTCCGCTTCGTCATGGCGAGCTGCACGCTGATCGGGATCGCGGCGCTGTACGCGCTGGCGCGGCGGTTGGGGGGGCGCTCGTTCGCGCTCTGGAGCGCGGCGGCTTACGCCTTCACGCCGATGCTGGCTTACTTCGGACGAATGCCGGATCACGAAGCGCCGGCGCTGATGTTCAGTTTGCTGTTTGCGCTCTGGTTGGTCGAGTGGCTGCGCCGCCCGTCGCGGGCGAAGTGGTGGGGGATGGTTGCGCTCACCGTCGCGGTGACGTGGACGGCGTGGGGTGGGTTGATCGTCGTGGGGCTGCTCAGCATAGCAGCGCTGTTCTACACCAAACGCCGGATTGCCGTGATCATGCTCGGCGTGGTTGCGCTCGGTGCGCTGATCGCGCTGCTCGGTTATTACGTCTACTTCTTCAACGACGCCATCCCCGACCTGATCAACGCCTTTGTTTGGCGGACGAGCACCAGTTCCGTCGAGTTGGGATCGGTCGCATTCACTTGGGGAGAGTATGGTCTGCGTCTGCTTGTCCGACTGATCACGCTCTATTCGCCGACCGTTTTCCTCCTCGCGCTGATCGGCGTGGGGCTGGTGCTGCCGCGAGCGGGGCTGCGACGCGGCATCGTGATCGCGCTGGTGATCGCGGGCTTCGGCTATATGCTCCTGTTTCGCAACGCCTCATTCATCCATGACTACTACCTGATCTACACCGCACCGGGCATTGCGCTGCTGGCGGGCGCTGCGCCGTCGCTGCTGCCGCGCCGTCGATCGCGCTGGCTCTCCCCGGTGATCGCGGGGCTGATTCTGTTCACGCTCCCGGCAACGCTGTTTTATCTCCGTGAACTCTACGCCGGTAGCGATGATGTCACCGGCAGTAGCTTCGCCCAGTTCATCCACGATCGGACCACGCCGCAAGACTTGATCCTCAGCAACGCGCCGACCGTCGGCTACAGCATTGAATTCTACGCCGAGCGACGGATCGGGTGGGGCACCTCGCCGGAGCGGGCACAGACCATCGCCGAGGGAACAAATCGGGCGGTTTATTATGCTTACTGTGGTGACGATTCGCCCCCGGTGACGCCGCTCAGCGACGTTGCGATCAACCCCGCCTGCCGCCTGATTTGCCTTCGCTGAGAGGCTGATAAGTATTTGTGTTGTTCATCCAAATTGCTTTGTGATGCTAATTAAACGGTGCTAGACTTAACGTATCACTTTCCATTACTGTCAACCACAGATTTTGTGTGTGAGGAGAAGTTTCGATGACCGATGAGGCGAAGAAAACTCTGACAACTGCTTCCGGCGCTCCGGTGAGCGATAATCAGAATTCAATTACGGCAGGGCGGCGCGGTCCGGTGCTGCTTCAAGATTTCCATCTGCTGGAAAAGCTGGCGCACTTCAACCGCGAGCGCATTCCGGAGCGTATCGTTCACGCCAAAGGCGCGGGCGCTTACGGCACGTTCACCGTCACTAACGACATCACGAAATACAGCAAGGCGGTCGTTTTTAGCGAAGTCGGCAAAAAGACCGAATGCTTCTTCCGCTTCTCGACCGTCGGAGGTGAGAAGGGATCGGCGGATACGGCGCGCGACCCGCGTGGTTTTGCCATGAAGTACTATACAGAAGACGGCAACTGGGACTTGGTTGGGAACAATACGCCGGTCTTCTTCATCCGCGACCCGCTCAAATTCCCTGACTTCATCCATACGCAGAAGCGCGAACCGGCGACGAACCTCAAGTCACCGACGATGATGTGGGATTTCTGGTCGCTCTCGCCGGAGTTGCTGCATCAGGTGACGATCCTGTTCAGTGATCGTGGTACGCCCGACGGCTTCCGCTACATGAACGGTTACGGCAGCCACACCTACAGCCTGATCAACGCCAATAATGAGCGTATCTGGGTCAAGTTCCACGTCAAGACGATGCAGGGCATCAAGAACCTGATGGCGGGCGATGCCGAGACGCTGGCGGGGTCGAACCCTGACTACGCCACCCAAGACCTGTACTACGCCATCGAGCACGGGGAATACCCGAAGTGGAAGATGTCGATTCAGGTCATGACCGACGAGCAGGCGGCGCAGTTCCCCTACAATCCGTTTGACTTGACGAAGGTCTGGCCCCACGCCGACTTCCCGCTGATCGAAGTCGGGATTGTCGAACTCAACCGCAATCCTGAGAACTACTTCGCCGAAGTCGAGCAGTCGGCGTTTGCGCCCTCCAACATCATCCCCGGCATCAGCTTCTCGCCGGACAAGATGCTGCAAGGACGGATCATGGCGTACACCGACGCGCATCGCTATCGCTTAGGCGTTAACTACGAGACGCTGCCGGTCAACCAACCGCATGCGCCGGTCAATCACTACCAGCGCGACGGCTTCATGAGCCACAACGGGAATTTCGGCGGCGCGCCCAACTACGAGCCGAACAGCATGGGTGGTCCCGTCCAAGACCCGTCGGTCGCCGAGCCGCCGTTCCCGGTTGACGGTGATGGCGATCGCTACAATCATCGTGACGGCAACGACGATTACACGCAGCCCGGAAATCTATTCCGCCTGATGAATGCGGACGAGAAAGCGCGGCTGATCGAGAACATCGTCGGCAGCATGAAGGGCATCCCGCAGTACATCCAAGAGCGGCAGATTGTCCACTTCTACAAGGCGGATCCGGCTTACGGGCGCGGCGTCGCCGAAGGTTTGGGGCTGCCGGTGCCGACCGCAGCCGAACCGAGCATGGATTAGGCATCTGCGTAATGCAATCGAGTAGAGCACATTCGCGAATGTGCTCTACTCGAATACCGGTTTGGCGACGGGGCGAAACAGTGCGACTTGTGTCAGCCCGGGGACGATTCCGCCGCCGGATACCAAAATCAACGCCCCCAGAAATTCCACGAGGCTCGCGCAAATTAGCGCGCGGTTGATCTGCAATTTTCTAGCTCAAAATCACCGCCTAGAAGGATGAGTCATCGCAGCTTTAATGTTTTGTTTTCTTTGTTAAAAACGGGATAAATTCGGTCAGCTCACCCTTTACACCTCTCAACGCCGCTGGTATAACAGAATCAACCTGCTGTGCGCGTGATGTCGCGCCGGGTTTTGAGCCAACACCCCTTTGAGGGGGACTAAACTCTGGCGGTAAGGTGATAGGCTCGCGCCAAGACCCCATCGCCGTGATAGTCCCCACCCTGCGAAAGCAGGTTCAAAACATCGCACACACGGCATAGCAGGACTTTTTTGAAGTACCGAGTGCTGAGTACCGAGTACCGAGTTGAAAAACTGGGGCGTGGTAGTCAGCGCTTTTGATTCAACCAATGAATGTGACGGAGGTAGGAGCAGAACTCAGTTCTGCCCCTACGAATAAACTATCTGGCTACTGGACGGCGTAATCGCTGCCGAAGACCTGCGTGAGCAAGTTGGGCAGCGTGTTCGGGTAGGGGACGAGCACCTCAGCGCCGTCGTCGGTCGTGTAGTCGGTGACGTAGTGCTGGTCGATCACGCCGGTGGTGATGTTCTCGGCGGGTAGGTCTTTGAGCCACAGCGCCAGCGAAATCATCTGGTCGAGTGTCAGCCCGGTGCTGACGTTCTGACTGACCGAGGCATACAGGCTCGGCGCTTGCAGAATCAACTGGGGCAGCGCATCGAGGCTCAGCACGCGGTCGCGGATAGCGAACAAGACCTGCTGCTGGCGGCGGGCGCGGTCGAAGTCGCTGTCACCGTGCCGGGTCCGGGCATATTTTTGAGCGGTGTAGCCGTCGAGGTGCTGCAACCCCGCGCTCAGCACCAACGGGTCATAGCCGTAGCCCATGTCGGGGAAATTGTAGTCGGCGATCGGCGCGGGCACGTCGACGTCGATGCCGCCGATGGTATCGACCAGCTTGATCAGCGCGTTGAAGTCGGCGATCACGTAGTCGTTGATCGGCATCCCGATGTTCATCTGGACGGTTTGCATCGCCAGCGTGGGACCGTAACCAGCGCGCTGCTGCTCGCCGAGCGGGAGCGCTGTGTTGATCCGCTGCTTGGCGCTGTAGCCGGGCAGTTGGACGTAAAGGTCGCGCGGGATGCTCAGCAGCCCGACGGAATGGGTTTTCGGGTCAAGGCTGACGATCATGATCGTGTCGGTGCGATAGGCGAGTCCGGTTTCGCCGGGGCGACGGTCGATGCCGAGCAGCAGCAGGTTCAGGCGCGAGGTGCCATCCCACGCTTTGAGCGTGATCTCCTCGCCATCGTCGAGCGTCACCGTCTGCCCGCTCTGGATCGAGCTTGGTTCGTAGCGGGTACGGGCATCGACCGGCGTCGGTAGCGCGGCGATGTCGGGTGCGGTCGGTTCAGGTGGCTTGAGCCGCTGCTGTCCCGGTTAGCGTTGAACAAGCGCGGCGAGACCGATCCCCGTGACACTGAACACCAGAATGAGCGCCGCAGCCAGCATCAACCAGACCCAGTCGCTGCGTTTGGCTTTGGGGGCACGTTGGCGCGGCGCGCGCCCTTGAGGACGCTCGCGGGTGTTTCCGCGCGGCGGCTGCGGTGCCGGGAGCGGCGGGGGAATCGGGATGGCTTGTGCTTCAGCGCTGCCCTCAGTTCGACGGCTATCGTTTATAATGACGGCGGGCTGGCGCTGCTGCGTGACCGGGCTGGCAGGCACTTGCTGCTGAGTCGCTGCCGGGTCGGTATTTTCGTTAGGGCGAGCAAAACGCGGATCGTCTCGATCCGACTCGAAATCAAACATGAGTGTGACCATTTTTCCTTCAAGACTCGAATCAGTATAGGCAGGGGTGAATTGTGCGTCAATGGCGCTTGATCTACGATCAGCCGACGCTGGGTGCAGCCAATGGTGCGCGCAACATGGCGGTCGATGCGGCGATTCTGGCGGCGGTCTCGGCGGGCGATGCGCCGCCGACGCTGCGCTTTTACGGCTGGATGCCGCCGTGCTTATCGCTGGGTTACGGGCAGCACGCTCGCGAAGCCGATGCGGATCGACTGGCGGCGCGGGGTTGGGGGATTGTTCGCCGTCCGACTGGCGGGCGTGCCATCCTCCACGCCGACGAACTGACTTACAGCGTTGCCTTGCCTGCCGATCACCCATTGGCGCGGATCAGCGTGGTCGAGAGCTACCGCCGGATCAGCATGGCGCTGTTGGCAGCGCTGGAAGTGCTCGGTGCGCATCCCCACGCCGATCGCGCGGCTGAAGGCGCGAACGCTGCACCCAGTCCGGTGTGCTTCGAGACGCCCTCGCACTACGAAATCACGGTGGACGGGCGCAAGTTGGTCGGCAGCGCGCAGGTTCGGCGGCGCGAGGGCTTGCTCCAGCACGGCACGCTCCCGCTTTGGGGTGACATTACCCGGATCTGCGACGTTCTCTACTATGCCAGCGAGGCTGAGCGGATCGCGGCGAAGGATCAAGTGCGCGGACGTGCTGCGACACTGGCGGACGTGACCGGAACTGTGATCGACTGGCAGACCGCCGCCGCGACGGTCGCCGCGGGCTTCCGTCAGACGCTCGATCTCGACCTGACGCCGGGGGAGTTGTCTGCTCGTGAGTGGGGTGAGGTCGAGCGTTTCACCGCTGAAGTCTATGGCAGCCCCGACTGGACGGATCGCCGCTGAGTCAATCGCTTGACAGATATAGACCATTTGTGCTAGGTTAAGGCATGATTGAACACTGAGGATGTGCAGTATGTCGGACATCCGGCAGATGCCGCTGTTTCCCACGCTTCCAACCTCCGATGATGACCTGAATCCGCATACCCGCCTGCGCGATACGGTGACATTGTTTCAGCGCTATTTGCTGCGGGAGGGCAAGTCGGAACATACGGTGAAATCGTTCACGTCCGACCTGCAATTGATGATCGAGCACTGCGGCGGCGAGACCGAAATCGGCGCGGCAAATACGTCTGGCTTGAATGAATTCCTCGACTGGATGGAGCACCGGCGCGGCGTGTCGTGCAGTCGCAAGACTTATGCGCGCCGGGTGACGACCATGAAGGTCTTCTTCAAATGGCTGCACGAAGTCGGCGCGATTCCGCACGACCCGGCGAAAGCGGTCTTGCAGCGATCCGGTCCTGCGCCGCTGGCGGTGATTCTCGCGCCGGGTGAAGTGTGCCGGGTGATCGAGGCGGCGAGCAAGCTCCGGCGTGGTGAGAAACCCGATGCGCGCCCGGAACTGCTGTTTCGACTGCTGCTCGACACCGGCATCAAAAAAAGCGAGACCATGCGCCTGACGCCTGCCGACGTGATCCGCGAAGGCACGCCGCCGACTCTCAAGGTCAAGCACCAGAACGCTAAGCAGGTCTACAAAGAGCGGCTGATCCCGCTCGACGCGGCGTGGCTGCCGCTGCTGGACGAGTATTTAGCGCAGTACACGCCCAAGAACACGCTGATCACCTGCACGGCGCGCAATCTCGAATACATCCTCGAAGACTTGGGGCGCAGCGCGGACCTCGACGCCAAGATTTCGTTCGAGATGCTGCGCTGGACCAGCGCCGTCCGCGATTACCGCGCCGACGTCGACCCCAACGCGATCCGCGAGAAACTCGGCTTGAGCGAGATTAGCTGGTACGAGACGCTGGGCAAAATCAAGCGCTTAGCCGAAGAACAAAGCAGAACTGAGGATTGAGTGAAAGACAGTCTGCGCGCTGAAAATGTCCGCCTACGGCAGTAGAAGGACACAGATTCAGCGACGGACACCCTTCAGAGGTGATGACCCATGTTACGCTGTACACCGTTTCTCCTGTTTGATGGCAATTGTGCTGAGGCAATGACGTTTTACCACGAGTGTCTTGGCGGTGAACTCAGTCTTGTCAAACTAGGCGATTCCCCCATGAAAGATCAGCTTCCCCCGGAGAAGCACAACCGGATGATCAACGCGCATCTCAAGAGCGGCGAGATTGAAATCTCGGCGACCGACTGGATGGCGTCGCCGGAGTTTGACCCCATTCAAGGCAATACCTTCGCCATCTTTGTGATCGGCAATACGTACGCTGAGTTGAAGGCGATTTTTGATCGGCTCGCCGAAGGCGCAGATCAGGCGCATTTCCAAGAACTGCACGATTTACCGTTCGGTGTCTACGGACAGTTCTTCGACAAATTCGGCATCCAGTGGATTTTCAGAGGCGATAAGCAAAGCTAGGGTCGGTGACGAGTGCTGATGCCTAACTCAACACTCGTCACTCAGGATGCCGCTTAGTACACGCGGAGCAGCAAGCCCTTGAGATATTCGCCTTCCGGGAAGGTCAGCGCGACCGGGTGATCGTCGCTGGCGCTGAGGAAGCGGACGATCTGCGCCTGCCGACCGGAATCCGCCAGCGCACCGAAGACGATTTTCTGGAACAGGTCGCGGCTGATCGCGCCGGAGCACGAAAACGTCATCAGGTAGCCGCCCGGTTTGACCAGCTTGAAGCTGTTCAGGTTGAGGTCTTTGTAGCCGCGCGCCGCTTTCTCGACCTGTCCGGCGTTGTGGGCGAACTTGGGCGGGTCGCAGACCACAACATCGAACTGATCGCCCGCAGCGACGGCATCGCGCAGGTATTCGAACACGTCGGCTTGAATGTACTCCGACGATTTGGTCTCATTTTCGTCGTCCGGGTCGAAAATATTGAGCATGGCTTTTTCGGCGAGTTCCAACGCCTCGCGTGACGCATCGACGTTGATGATGCGACGTCCGCCGAAGGCTGCCGCGAACAAGCCGAAGCCACCGGTATAGCTGAACAAGTTCAACACCTCGAATTCCCGGCTCATCGAGAACAGTTCGAAGAACAGCCAGCGGTTGTGCGCTTGGTCGAGATAGCCGCCGGTTTTGTGCCCGTGCCGCACGTCCACCGGGATCATGACCCGCGCTAGATCGCCAATCCAGATCAGTTCGGGCGGTTCTTCGCCGAGCAGCAGCCCGGTTTCCTGTTTCAACCCTTCTTTGCCGCGCACATCCACGTCACTGCGCTCGTACACGCCCTTGATTTCAAGGTCGAACTCCGCGCAGACTTCGACCAGCAGTTGGGCGAGTTCGCGCTTCTGCTGATCGACGTGCAATGTGAGTGCTTGAAGGACGAGCCAATCGCCGTAGCGATCCACGATCAGTCCGGGTAGAAAATCGTTCTCGGCGTTGATCAGACGGTAAGCATTGGTCGGTGGTTCATCAGGCGAGAGGTACAACTCGCGGCGCAGCGCGACGGCGCGGTGAATCATCCGCCACCACCAACCCTCGTTGATGGGTTCGTCCTGCCACGTGAGGATGCGGACTTGAATTTGCGATTTGGGATTCCAGTAGCCGCGCGCGAGAAACGCGCCGCTGTGGGATAACACGGTCACGACGTCGCCGGGGGCGGGATTATCCCGCACCGCCTCGATCGCGCCGGAGAAAATCCACGGATGCTGATTCCGAATCGGTTTCTCGCGGTTCGGCTTGATAACAATCGTTCCGGGCATGAGTACTCCTGAAAAGAAGCTGGCAGCTATCAGCAGTCAGCTTTCAGCTAAAAACCAAAGACAAAGAACTAAAAACTACGAACCAACCGCTAATCGCTGACGGCTAAAAGCTGCCTTAATTCATCTTCGCTGATGATGGCGACGCCGAGCTTGGCGGCTTTCTCGGCTTTGCTGCCCGGTGAATCGCCCATCAAGACGTAGCTGGTTTTCTTGCTGACGCTGCTCGTCACTTTGCCGCCGTGCGCCTCGATCAATTCGGTCGCCTCGTCGCGGGATAAAGTGGGTAACGTGCCGGTGAGTACGAAGGTCAATCCCTCAAGCTGATTACCGGCTTGCTCGCGCGCCTGCGCCGTCATCTCGACGCCAGCGGCGCGCAGTTTCTCCAACACCGACTGGTGATAGGGATCGGCGAACCATGCGACGACGCTCTCCGCCAGCACGCTGCCGATCCCATCGACGGCTTCGAGGTCTTCGGCAGACGCGGCGGCGAGCGCGTCGACCGAGCCGAAATGCGACGCCAGCGACGCCGCGACGGTCGAGCCGACGCCCTCGATCCCCAGCGCGGTGACTACGCGGTCGAGTGGGCGGTGTTTGGCGGCTTCAATCGAGGCGAGCAGGTTTTCGACGCGCTTTTCGGCGAACTTTTCCAGCGGCAGCAGGTCTTCGGCGGACAGGCTGAAGATGTCGCCCTCGTCCTCGATCAGCCCCTGCGCGATCAGCGTGCGGACGGTCTGCCCGCCCATGCCGTCGATGTCGAGTGCGCCGCGCGAGACGAAGAATTCGACCTGTCGGTAAACGCGCTCCGGGCAGTGGACGTTGGGGCAGTACCAATCGACCGCGCCTTCGGGGTGAATCAGCGGCGTGTCGCAGAACGGGCAGCGCTCCGGCGGCACGATTTCGCGCTCGTCACCGGTGCGCGCGCCGAGTACCGGACCGACTACGTTGGGGATCACGTCACCGGCACGCTTGACGATCACGGTATCGCCGACGCGAATATCCAACAATTTCACATAGTCAAAGTTGTGCAGCGTCGCGCTGCTGACGGTCACGCCGCCGATGAAGACCGGCTCCAACACGGCGTTGGGGACGACGCGCCCCGTTCGCCCCACATTAACCACAGTATCCAACAATTTGGTGGTCGCTTCCTGCGCCGGGAACTTGTAAGCGAGCGCGCCACGCGGGTCTTTTCCCACAACACCCAACTCGCGGGCGATATTGAGGTCGTTAACCTTGATCACAATCCCGTCGATCTCGTAGTCGAGTTGGTTTCTGCGGGATTCCCACGCGGGAATCTGCTGGATAATGTCGGTTAAGGTGGGATAGAATCGCGCATCGGGCGCGGTCAGGAATCCCATATCCCGCAAGTATTCCAGCATATCCCACTGCTTATCCAGCGTATCCCGCGTTATCCCAACCGATTCGACGATCTGGTAGAAGAAGGCGGTCAACGCGCGCGAGCGGGTCACGCGCGAATCCTTCTGCTTGAGTGCGCCCGACGCCGCATTACGGGCATTGATAAATACGGGCAGTCCTTGCTCGGTTTGGCGCTGATTCAGCGCTTCGAAATCCGACTTGAGGAACATGACTTCGCCGCGCACGACCAGCCGCTCCGGAGCGGGCGGCTTGGCGGGATTGGTGGGAATCCGCAGTGGGATACTGCGAATCGTGCGGATGTTGGGCGTCACCACGTCGCCGACCTCGCCATTACCGCGCGTCGCCGCCAGCGTGAGCACGCCGCTCTCGTAAGTCAGCACGACCGTCAAGCCG
This sequence comes from uncultured Chloroflexia bacterium, assembly GCA_963727545.1. Taxonomy (GTDB): domain Bacteria; phylum Chloroflexota; class Anaerolineae; order Aggregatilineales; family Phototrophicaceae; genus Flexifilum. The sequence continues at coordinate 303,291 of CAVSGS010000005.1, read as the reverse complement.
TCGAGCTTCGGCTCTAGCGTGTAGTCGAGTTCGGTGCCCGATGGCAGCAGCTTGAGGTTGCGTTCTTCCCACGCGCGAATGCCTTCGTCGTCGTAAGCGTTGGCGAGGCTCAAGATCGGCGCAGGATGGCGCACCTTGGGGAAGTCCTCCGAGAGGTCGCTCCCGGCGCGCTGCGTCGGCGAATCCGGTGTGACCAGTTCGGGATGCGCCTCTTCCAGCGCCAGCAGTTCGTTGTAAAGCGCGTCGTACTCCGGATCGGTGATCACCGGGTCGGCGAGGACGTTGTACCGGTAGATGTGGTAATTCAGTTGGCTGCGGAGTTCAGCAGCGCGCTGCGCGAGATCGTCAGACATAGATGTTTCCTGATCAGAGATTCACCCGAAACAATGTTTTCGTACCTAACGTGGATTATGGGTAAGCTGGCTCTGCAAGTTGGTTTTCTCGTGTAGGGGCACGATATATCGTGCCCCTACGGCGAAAATCTTCCCTCAGATTTCTTAACCATAATTCACGTCACCTAAGTTCGCCTCATACGCTTTGTTCCCCCATTACATGGAGAGGGGGTTAGGGGGTGAGGTAAATGCCTACTGCACCGCCACGTCGAGATAATCGGCGGCAGCCCAGCCGTTGCGAGTTGGATCGTCCGGGTCTTGGACCTGCCACCACGTCAAACCGCTGCCTTGCTCCGGTCCGCCGATCACCGTGAAGCGGTCGTTCTGGTTGGCGAAAAACTTCTCGGTATTATCCAAACTCGGCTCCGGGCGGATTCGGAGCGTGTCACTGTTGACGATCACGGTCGAGCCGATGGTGATGCTCAACGGCGTCGGCGAAAGGATGATCGGCGGCAGGGTGGGACCTTCCAGCGCGAAGGTCGGCAGCGGAATCCCGAAGCTCTGCACCTCTCCGCTGGCGATGGTTGGCGCGTTGGTCGGCAGCGTCGCGGGCGTGGCGGTCGGCTCGGCGGTGATGATCAGGACGCGCGGCTCGCCGCCGGTTCCGGTGCGTCCGCCGAGCGTGTAGACCAACATGACGATCGCCCCGGTGATGCCGAAGACCAGCAGCAGCATCAAGCCGACCGACCATGCCGGGAGATACCACGCGCTGCGCGTTCGATCCCGCGGCTTGCGCTTGCGAGCGCCGCGCTGTGGCGGCGGGGTGGGCGGTCCAGTCGTCACTGGTGACGGCGGCGTCCATTCCGGCAAATCGAGCGGTTGAGTACCGGTCAAGTTTTGGGTATCGTCGAGTTGATCGGATGGCTGCTCAGGCATGATGTCCTCGCTTGGTTACCCATTCCAAAAACTGATCGAGTGACCACGTGTTGATCACCGATTTGGCTTCGACCCAGCCGCGCCGCGCTGTGATAATGCCGTAACGCAGTAAATCCATCTGCTCGATGCGGTGGGCGTCGGTATCGATGCACAGCGGAATGCCCAGTTCGACGGCGCGGCGGGCGTACTGGGCTTCGAGGTCGAGCCGGTGCGGATTGGCGTTGATTTCCAGCGCAATCCCACTTTGCTTGGCTGCCGCGAAGACCTGATCCATGTCGAGATCCGCCGGATCGCGCTCAAGGATCAACTGCCCGCGTGGGTGCCCGATCAGGTCGACGTGCGGATTATTGATCGCGTTCAGGATGCGCGCCGTCACCTGTTCGCGCGGCTGGCGTAAGCCGACGTGCAGCGACGCGACCACGAAATCCAGCATTTCCAACACCTCGTCGGGAAAATCCAGCGTGCCGTCGGCGCGGATTTCCATCTCGGTGCCGTGAAAGACGCGGAACGGGCGCAGCTCGGCGTCGACTTGGCGGACTTCCTCGTGCTGCTGCAGCAGCCGCTCGACGCTCAAGCCGTTGGCGATGGTTGCGCCCTGCGAGTGATCGGTGATGCAGATGTATTCGCGCCCGCGTTCGAGCGCCGCCTCCGCCATCTCGCGGACGCTGAATTTGCCGTCGCTCCAAACCGTGTGCATGTGCAGGTCGGCGCGCATGTCGTCGAGCGTGATCAGGTTCGGCAGCTTACCTTGCTGCGCCGCCTCGATTTCACCCCAATCCTCGCGGATTTCCGGCGGAATCCACGCCAGCCCGATCTTGTCGTAGACTTCTGCTTCGGTGGCGCAGTAGATATTCTCGCCGCTCTCGACCTGCGTCAGCGAGTGCTCGTTGAGGCTGTAGCCCTGCGCTAACGCGATCTCCCTGATATGGATGTTGTGCGCTTGCGATCCCGTGAAATATTGCAGCGCCGTGCCCCAGCGTTCCGGCGGCAGGATGCGCAGATCGACCTGCATCCCGCTGTGGAGTTCGACCGAGCTTTTGGTCTCGCCGTGACCGAGCACGCGGGCGACTTCGTCCATGCCGACGAAAGCGTCCATGATCGGCATGGGATCGGTGCTGGCGACCAGCAAGTCCATGTCGCCGATGGTCGGGCGACCGCGCCGGATGCTCCCGGCGACGGTGCCCTCAAGGGCTTGGGGCAGCGCCAGCAGCCGCGCGAGGATGCTCTCCGCCAGCGGCAGCGCCACGCCGATCGAGGTGCGGGTGTTGGCGGCGCGCCGCTTGAGCGACTCGATGCCGTCGAGGATTTTCGCCTCGCTCTTTTTGCCGATGCCCGGCATCCCGTTGAGCTTGCCCTCGCGGGCGGCGGCTTCGAGTGCCTCCAGCGTGGTGATGCCCTGATCCCAGAACAATTTCGCTTTCTTCGGTCCGACGCCGTTGACGTGCAGAATGTCGACCACGCCGACCGGGACTTCCGCTTTCAGACCCTCGTAGAATTCGAGCTTGCCGGTGTCGAGCATTTCCTGAATCTTCTCGCCGATGATCTTGCCGACAAACGGGATCGAGCCGAGGTCATCCTCGGCGGCGATGGCGTTGATGTCGCGGGGCAGGTCGCGGATCGCACCGGCGGCATTACGGTACGCCATGATGCGATGGATGATCTCGCCTTTGATCTCCAGCATGTCGGCGATATTGTCGAAAATATCGGCTATCTCGCGGTTGGTCATGCGCGCCCTCGTCTAGAACGAATGTATTAGATAAGAGTATAGCACGCCGCGCCGGAACGGAAAACGCACGCTCGGCTGACGACTTGGTTGGCGTCACGTTTGTCGGTCGTCCGATCATCAAAACCTACGCGCGGAATTCATTTCACGCCGCGCCTAGAGTATACTTTGCCTATCCAATCACTTGCCGGAGCAGCGTTGTGAACGACCTGATCTATGAGGAGCGGTTATCCGATTCGCCTTATATCGACAAAGTGATGCGCGGCATCACGGTCGCCGACGCATCAGTCACTCGTCCGGCGTCGTCACACTGGTATCTGGTGTTCTCGACGTGGCAGGGGCGCGTCCGCCCGCTGGTCGTTGGACCGTGGATGACCTCCGGCGTCACGTCATGGATCAAGGACGCGGAAGTGCTCTGGATCCGGTTCAAGCTCGGCACTTTTATGCCCCATCTGCCGACGGTTAACGTCCGCGATGCCGAACTGCTGCTGCCCGAAGCGTCAAGCCGATCCTTCTGGCTAAAAAGTTCGGCGTGGGAGTTCCCGAACTACGGCAATGCCGATACGTTTGTTGATCGGCTGGTGCGCGAGGAGTTGCTCGTGACTGATCCGGTGGTGAAGGCGGCGCTTATGGGGCAAATACCGCCGGTCGCCGACCGCACCGTCCGCCACCGCTTTTTGCAAGTCACCGGGCAGTCGCAGAATCACATTTTGCAGTTGCAGCGGGTCGAACGGGCGCTGGCGCTCTTGCAGCAAGGGCATTCGATCCAAGACGTCGTGTTTCAGACCGGCTATGCCGACCAACCCCACCTCACGCGCTACCTCAAGCAGCTTACCGGCTACACGCCTGCGCAAGTTGCGCATCAGTCTGCATAAGTCCTTGCCATTTTGTTCAAGACAGCGCCTTAGCTCCGGCTATATCCTGTAGTCATCGTGAACATTCCGAATTGAAGTCGAAGGAAGGAATAAAACCATGACTACTCAACCGAAGGCTACCAACACCCGCACGGTCGTCGCCAACATCAGCTTGTCGCTTGACGGTCGCACGACCGGCTCAGGCGGCGACTATGACATGAGCTGGATCGTCCCGCACGCGATCACCAACGGCGCGCGCGACCACATGATCGCCGTCACCAGTCCGGCGACTAGTGTGCTCTTGGGTCGAAAAAACTACGAGGGTTTCGGATCATACTGGCCCGGTGTCGCCGACGACGAGAACGCGGATCCGCACGACCGGGCTTTCTCGCGCTGGCTTAATGATGTGGAGAAGATCGTTTTTTCGTCCACACTCAAAGCGGCTAGCTGGGCGAATTCCCGGATCGTCAACCGCGATCCGGCTGAGATCGTGAGCGAACTGCGGCAGGATGAAGGCGGCGACATTATCGTGCTCGCCAGCAGCAGCATTATCAAGCGGCTGCTTGAAGCTGATGCCCTAGATCGCCTCAGCATCACCCTATGCCCGGAGATCGTTGGCGCTGGTGCGCGGCTGTTGGAGGATGGATTACCGCCGTCGTCGTGGTCGCTGACCAGCAGCACCCCGACCGAGAGCGGCGCTCTGTGCCTACTCTACGACCGCGTGCGTAAATAGACTGACTTCTTATCTCGTCTTCTGCAGCCAACCGAAACCAACTGGCCTCGGTTGGCTTTGTACGTAGCTCAATTGCCCCCCGATCTCGGCTATTTCGCGGTTGGTCATGCGCGTCCTCGTCTAGAACGAATGTATTAGACAAGAGTATAGTACGCCGCGCCGGAACGGGAAAAGGATGCATGCTTGACGCTGCACAAAGCGCTGCAATGTCTTCTGCAATGTCTTAAGGAAATTGCGATTGTTGGGCTGGTTAGTGCTTTGCTTGAATCGGCTAAGCGTGGAAAGCGGATGAGCGCTGAGCGCGGCGAGCAGCGGCGGACTCGACCATGTCGTTAGAAAATGATTGTCGAAACCGGACTGCCAAATGGCAGGTGTCTACCTAGTTATCCCACTCGAAATCGCGATTCAGATAAGCATAGAGCTGTTGATTGTAGGGACTGAAGTACTCGACTAAGCGTGCGCGTGTTTCCGGCTTCATAGGATCGTACTTGCCAGCGTTTATGCGCTGCGTCGCTTCTAGCTCTAGAGATTCCAACCCAAGGAAACCGAGGATTTGACTATAGATGCGCTGCGTATCTTTATAGAAATCCTCGCTGCGAACGATCAAGAGATTTTCAGGTGGAAATAGTTCCACCCAAGGCTTAATTTCCTCGATATAGATGCTCCGATGGAGGTAGCCATGCCGATGGTGAGCAGCGCTATAGTAGTTGTCATCTTGCTTCAGACGCTCAATTTCACCTTGAAGACGTACATCTTCTTGGTCGATTGCATCCTCGAAAGATAGTGTCTCGGAGCCTGCACGTACTTGATGATTGTATTGTGAATACGCGCGATTAACTGGATTACGAAGCAATGCCACAAGTTTCACATTGGGCATCGCTTCGTGAATGCGGCGAGCAGATCGCGCATACGAAATATAACTACTTGATGCTTCGAAGGTCTGGCAGGAATGGTGGTTTTGACGAGCGCACATTTCCATCTCCCGCATAAGTGGAAATTGAGCTTTGTACCAATCCGGAGTACGAGCACCCTGATTATAGTAAAGCGAAAAATAGTGTGGCTCTTTTGTAAGCGGCGGAATAATCTGTGGATGCCTACTTAGATAGGCGTAGAGCGAAGTTGTGCCCCCCTTTTCTGTGCCGATGACAATGAAATTGGGGCGTGCGCGTTTTCGTCCCGTGAGCTTATCAAGCGCAATGCGAAAGCGAATCTTGATTTTCGCTTGAGTTGACATCCGGGGTCTCCGAGAAGTTTATGGAATCCGGTCGGAATGTATAGCATGGTTGCAGGGACTTCGCAAGAAAAAAGCGCGGTTCGCTATACACCAGAGGCTTGACAGCCTCGCAAAATGTGGCTACTCTAAAACCAATCTAGAACAACAGAGACGTTGATCCAGACGAGTACACCGCAGAGCGGCGTTCCAGAGAGCAGCCGGAAGCTGAGAAGGCGCACGAGCGCAGCGGTCGAATGGACTGGGGAGTTGTGAGGACGAAAAGCCGTCGAAGACGGCCAGTAGCCCAAACCGGGAGACGCGCACCCGTTATCAAGGCGCAGGGTATCGACTGGTATCGTTTACGATACACGTCCGCACCCCAAACGAGCGGCTGCGATCCTCATGGATCGTGGCAAGCAAGGTGGCACCACGGGAACCGCTTCTCGTCCTTGATACGGGAAGCGGTTTTGTATTTCCTGATAGAGGAGTGGTGCTCACATGGTTCTTTCTCCAAGCCTCACGCGACCGGCGGTACTGCCCAGCCGGGAGCAAGTTCACGAGTTGTTCGAGCAGGGCGATCTCGTGCCGGTCTATCGCACGCTGCTCGCCGACCTCGAAACCCCCGTCTCCGTTTACATGAAACTGGCGCAGACCGGCACCGTCTCGTTTCTGCTGGAGAGCGTCGAAGGCGGCGAGCGCGTCGGGCGCTACTCGTTCCTCGGCGTCAACCCCAAGGGCGTGATCAGCATCAAGAATGGCAGCGTTACGCGGACGCTGCACGGCGTGACGACGACTCGCCCGCTCAACGACGGCGAGGATCCACTCCACGCCGTCGAGAAGGAGTTCGGGCGCGTCAATGCCGTGCGAGTCGAGGGGCTGCCGCGTTTCGTCGGCGGGGCGGTCGGGATGCTGAGTTACGACATCGTTCGCTACTTCGAGCGGCTGCCGGATACCGCTAGCCACGACCTCGACGTGCCCGACGCCGCCTTCATGCTGATCGACACGCTGGTCATGTTCGACCATGCCAAGCATCAACTGATCATTCTCGCCAACGCTCACAACACTGACGGAGTCGATGCCGCCTACGACGATGCGCTGCGCCGGATCGAGACGATCACCGACGCGCTGGTCAAGCCGCTGGTGATCCCGGCAGAATCAGGCGCGCCAATCCATGACGAACTGCGTTCGAACCTCACGCGCGAGCAGTTCGAGGAAAACGTCCGGCAGGCGAAGGAGTACATCGCTGCTGGTGATGCCTTCCAGATCGTCGTTTCGCAGCGGCTCAGCCGCAAGACGAGTGCCTCGCCGCTGACGATCTACCGCGCGCTGCGGGCGACCAATCCTTCACCCTACATGTTTCTGCTCCACTTCAGCGACGATTTCACGCTGGTCGGTGCGTCGCCGGAGATGATGGTGCGGCTGGAAGACGGCATCGCGACCACGCGACCGATCGCCGGATCGCGCCCGCGTGGACGCGACGAAACCGAAGATCAACAGTTAGCGACTGAGCTGCTGGCGGATCCCAAAGAACGCGCCGAACACGTCATGCTGGTGGACTTGGGGCGCAACGACTTGGGGCGGGTCAGCACCTACGGCACAGTAAAAGTCACCGACATGATGTACGTCGAGCGCTACTCGCACATTATGCACATTGTCAGCAACGTGCAGGGCGTGCTTAAACCGGGCATGAATGCCTTCGACCTGCTGCGGGCGACTTTCCCGGCGGGCACGCTCAGCGGCGCGCCCAAAGTCCGGGCGATGGAGATCATCGAGGAACTGGAAGGCACGCGGCGCGGACCCTACGGCGGTGCGGTCGGTTACTTCAGCTTCGACGGCTCGATGGACATGTGCATCACCATTCGCGCTGCCATGATTCAAGGCGACACGCTCACCCTGCAGGCGGGCGCGGGGATCGTCGCCGACAGCGTCCCGGCGACCGAGTATCAGGAGTCGCTCAACAAAGCGAAGGCGCTCGCCGTGACCATCGAGCGTGCCGAACGCGGATTGATGTAAAGCAGCCATTAGCTGTTAGCGCTTAGCTTTTAGCAAAAGCAAATTCGCGGGCTAAAGTAATGTTCTAAGCTAGCCGCTAAAAGCTAACAGCTAATCGCTGATTGAGGAGCAATCGACATGACCGTGAAACGACTGGTATTCATCCGTCCCGGCGAGACCGACTGGAACAAGCTAGGGCGCTGGCAGGGCTGGGTGAGCACTCCGCTTAACGAACTGGGCGAGCGGCAGGCGCGCGCGCTGGCGAACTTCATTCGCAACATTGGCATGAGCGCGCTCTACACCAGCGACCTGCGCCGCGCGCTCAAGACGGCGGAATGCCTCGCCGAGCGATTGAGCTTCGAGCCGATCTCGGACGAGCGCTTGCGCGAGCGCAACATCGGCTTGTGGCAGGGCTTGACCCGCGCCGAGATCGAGGCGTGGTATCCCGATGACTACGCGGCGATGTTGGCGGATGTCGATGGTTACCGCGTTGACTGCGGCGAGTCACGCGATGACGTACGGGCGCGAGTACGGGCGGCGCTCGACGACATCCTCAAGCGCGAGTCGGGTGAGACGGTCGGTATCCTCTCGCACACGACCGCGATTAAGGTTCTGCTGGCGGATTTGATCCCCGGTTACGATCCGCTGGACGTTGATCTCGACAACACCTCGGTGACGACCATTCGCGCCAAAGACGACGCTTGGGAACTGGTCGCCATTGACGACGTAATGCACCTTGAAGGGCTAGAGCGACGGGCGTCGCACGAACTGGAGGCGAAACTATGATCCTCGTGATCGACAATTACGACAGCTTCACCTACAACATCGTTCAGTTCTTGGGCGAGATGGGGGCGGATATTCAGGTTGTCCGCAACGATCAGGTGACGCTCGACCAGATCCGCGAACTCAATCCGTCGCATATCCTGATCTCGCCCGGTCCCGGCACGCCGGACGACGGCGGCGTCTCGCTCGACGTGATCCGCGAACTAGGCGCGACCACGCCGATCTTGGGCGTGTGTCTCGGTCATCAGTGTATCGGACAAGCCTACGGTGGGGTCGTCCACCGTGCCGGGCGGTTGATGCACGGCAAGACCAGCCAAATCTATCACAAGGACGACGTGATCTTCGACGGCGTGCCCAGTCCCTTTGAGGCGACCCGCTATCACAGCCTGATCGTCGAGGAAAGCACGCTGCCGGAGTCGCTGCTGGTGACGGCGTTCACCGAAGAAGGCGAGATCATGGGGCTGCGCCACAAGGAGTATCCGGTATTCGGCGTACAGTTCCATCCCGAAAGCATCCTGACGACCTACGGACCGCGCATCCTGAAGAACTTCCTTGAACTGAAGGTGCCGGTCGCGGCGGGGTAGGACATCTGATCGACACGTTGTAGGGGCGTTGTGCTTGCTTCGCAAGCCTTGAACGCCCCTACGGACACCGCAAACTAAATTCGTGATGAAAATACATTAGGCGGAAACGATGGACATTCAACGCGCAATTGACATTATCAGCCGCTTCGGGCATCTCCAGCAGGAGGAAGCCGAAGCGGTCATGAACCAGATTATGACCGGTGGGGCGACTCAGGCGCAGATCGGCGCGTACTTGATGGCACTGCGGATGAAGGGCGAGACGCAGGGCGAGATCGTCGGCAGCGCGCTGGCGATGCGCGCCAACGCTCACCGCGTCCCGACTGCCACCGCCAACGATGCGCTGCTCGATACCTGCGGCACCGGCGGCGACAAATCGGGAACCTTCAACATCAGCACGACCGTCGCCTTCGTCGCGGCGGGAGCGGAGTTGAAAGTCGCCAAGCATGGCAACCGCGCCGCCAGCAGCAAATGCGGCAGCGCTGACGTGCTCGGCGAGTTGGGCGTCAACCTCGACCTCACGCCGGAGCAGGTCGGCAAGTGCGTCGATGAAGTCGGGATCGGCTTCCTGTTCGCGGCGAAGCTGCACCCGGCGATGAAGAACGCGATCGGTCCGCGCCGCGAGATCGCCGTGCGGACGATCTTCAACATTCTCGGTCCGCTGACCAATCCGGCGGGGGCAAAGCGGCAGCTAATGGGCGTCTTCACACCCGACTTGACGCCGATGCTGGCGCACGTCCTCAACGACCTCGGCTCGCTGACGGCGCTGGTCGTCAGTGGCTACGGCAACATCGACGAACTGACGACCACCGGACCCAACACCGTCAGCTATCTCAAAGATGGCACGGTGACGACCTACGAGTTCGATCCTGAAGAATACGGCTTCAAGGGGGCGAATATCGCCGAACTGCTCGGCGGTGATGCGCAGATCAACGCGGCGATCCTGCGTGGCATCCTCGCGGGCGATATCAAAGACGCCAAGCGTGACGTCGTGCTGCTCAACGCGGCGGCGGCGTTCATGGCGGGCGGCTTGACCGACAGCCTCTCCGAAGGGATCGAGCAGGCGGCGGCGGTGATCGACAGCGGCAAGGCGCTCGAACGGCTCGACGCGCTGATCGCCTACAGCCAGAAGCTGGCGCAAGAGACCGTTGTCTAAAAGCTAAAAACCTAACGCAAAGACGCAAAGGTAGGGGCACGATATATCGTGCCCCTACGGGAGCCAACCAATGAGCTTTGTCAAAACCGGCACGATCCTCGACCAAATCCTCGCGGTCAAGCTGACCGAGATCGGCGATAACCTCGCCGAGGTCGCCCGTCGTGCCCGCGAAGCCGATCCGCCGCGCGATTTTGTCGCCGCATTGCACAAGGAGACCGTCGCCCTGATCGCCGAGGTCAAGCACGCTTCGCCGAGCAAGGGCGTGCTGATCGAGCATTTCGATCCGGTGGCGCTGGGCACGACCTACGCGGCGAACGGCGCGGCGGCGATCTCGGTGCTGACGGACGCGCAGTTCTTTCAGGGCAGCCTCGATTATCTGACGCAGGTGCGGGCGGCGGTGAGCGTTCCCGTGCTGCGCAAGGACTTCATCATTGATCCGTATCAGGTCTACGAGGCGCGCGCCGCCAATGCCGACGCCGTGCTGCTGATCACAGCGGCGCTGGCGGATGCTCAGCTTGCCGATTTGCACGCGCTGGTCGCTGAGTTGGGGATGGCGGCGCTGGTCGAAGTCCACAATGAAGCGGAACTCGAACGCGCGCTGAAGATCAATCCGCGCTTGATCGGCGTCAACAACCGCGACCTGAAGACCTTCCGCGAAGATTTGGGCACGACCGGGCGGATCGCTGCGCTGATCCCGGACGGCGTGACGCTGGTCGCCGAAAGCGCGATCCGCAGCGTCGAGGATGTGCGCAAAATGGGCGAACTCGGCGCGCGCGCTGTGCTGGTCGGCGAGGGGCTGGTCAAGGCGGGCGATATCGGCGCGCAGGTGCGGGCGTTCAGCGGTCAGCCGCGAGGAGGCGCAGCGTGATTAAGGTCAAAATCTGCGGGATCACGACGCTGGAAGACGGCTTGCTGGCGGCGCGTGCCGGAGCGGATTTGCTCGGCTTGAACTTCTACGCCAAAAGTCCGCGCTACCTCGAACCGGCGGCGGCGCGCGCGTTATGCGATGGTCTGCGGGCGGAACTCGGCGCGGCGTGTCCGCTGCTGGTCGGCGTGTTCGTCAACGAAATCCTGAGCAAAATCTCGCAGACGATGGAGCAGGTCGGGCTGAACTATGCTCAACTGAGCGGCGACGAATCGGGCGAACTGCTGCGCGAACTGCGCGGGATCGGCTTCAAGGCGCTGCGCCCGCGCAGCCAAGCCGAAGCGCTCGACGACGCCGCCTATTATGGGCAGTATCGCGCCGACCGACGAACGCATCCCGACCTTGCTGGTTGATGCCTATAATCCCAAGCTCTACGGCGGCACCGGCGAGCAGGCGAGTGCTGAGGTCGCCGTTGCCGTGCGCGAGGCGACGCCGCGCCTGCTGCTGGCGGGCGGCTTGACGCCGGAGAACGTCGCCGAGCGGATCGCGGCAGTCAAGCCTTGGGGCGTGGACGTCGCCAGCGGCGTCGAGGGCGACACGCCCGGTCGCAAAGACGCGGCGAAGGTCGCGGCGTTCATCGCGGCGGCGAAAGCAGCAGGTGTGTAAGAAGTAAGGATTTGCGACGTGAGCGACTATTTCGATGTTGTGATCTGCTGTGATTTGCGTGAGGATACGCCAGAAGAAGCCATTGATGCGATTCGTTGTCTTACGAATTGTAATTATCAGCCAAAAGAAAAACCTGATCTTGTGGACAAAGACTACGGGTACGGGAATATCTGGGATGGCTTCTACGATCATCACTTTCTAGCGCCTGATCCAGAGCGCGAGAATATCTCAAGTTTTCAACGGATGTGGCGAACAGCTATGCCCGCTGAAAATAACCGCGATGTGTATCGCTATTGTCTGCAATACTCTGGACGAAATATCCATGATGACTTCTGGCGTGAGCATCACATACCTTTTGTCTATTGGTTGGCATCCTATGTATTCGAGGATTTCATCGGGTACATGAAGTATTCGGAGGGCGGGGCGATTCATTTGATGCATGTCAAGAATGGCAAATTAGGTGGTGAATATTTCAACTCACCAGAGACTGAGAGCGACTTATGACCTATATCGAAACGAACACGACCAACGTCCCGGACGAGCGCGGCTATTATGGCGAGTTCGGCGGGCGCTTCGTGCCGGAGACGCTGATCCCGGCGCTGGACGACCTGACCGCCGCCTATACCGAAGCGATGGCGGATCCGGAGTTCCAGAATCAGCTGGCGCACCTGCAAAAGACCTACACCGGGCGACCGACGCCCGTCACCTACGCCGGTCGGCTGAGCGAGGCGCTCGGCGGCGCGCAGATTTACCTCAAGCGCGAGGACTTGGCGCACACCGGCGCGCACAAGATCAACAACGCGCTCGGTCAAGCGCTGCTGGCGCAGCGGATGGGCAAACAGCGGATCGTCGCCGAGACCGGCGCGGGTCAGCACGGCGTCGCCAGCGCGACGGCGTCGGCGCTGCTCGGTCTCGACTGCCACGTCTACATGGGCAGCGTCGACATCGCCCGCCAGCAGCCGAACGTCTTTCGCATGAAGCTGCTCGGCACGGAGGTGATCCCGGTCGAGAGCGGCAGCAAGACGCTCAAGGACGCCATCAACGAGGCGATCCGCGACTGGGTGACCAACGTCGAGGACACGTTCTACCTGCTCGGCTCGGCGCTCGGTCCGCATCCCTACCCGATGATGGTGCGCGACTTCCAGAGCGTGATCGGCGTCGAAGCCAGGCAGCAAATCGTCGAACTGGCGGGGCGGCTGCCCGACGTCTGTATCGCCTGCGTCGGCGGCGGCAGCAACGCGATCGGCTTGTTCCACGCCTTCCGCGACGACGAGAACGTCGACCTGATCGGCGTCGAGGCGGGCGGCTTCGGCATCGAGGGCGGGCAGCACGCCGCCCGCTTCGCCGATCCGCGCCTAGGGCGACCGGGCGTGCTGCACGGCACGCGATCTTTCGTGCTCCAGAACGAGGACGGGCAGATTTTGAACACGCACAGCATCTCGGCGGGGCTGGATTACGCCTCGGTCGGTCCCGAACACGCCTATCTGCGCGCGTTGGAGCGCGCCTTCTACACCTACGCCACCGACGACGAAGCGCTCGACGCGCTGCAACAGCTCAGCCAGCTTGAGGGCATCATCCCGGCGCTGGAAAGCTCGCACGCCGTCGCCGAAGCGATCAAGCGCGCGCCGACCATGCCCAAGGACTCGATCATCCTGATCAACCTCAGCGGGCGCGGCGACAAGGATTTGGATACCGTGATTAAGGCGCTAGAAGGTAAGTAATTTCGCTGAAATTAGGCGTGAATGCAGTACCGCGTGAATCTACGGAGGCATTGCGCCCGCTCCCTGCAAGTCGGGAAGAGGTTGCGAGTGGCATAATCTGAAGCAAAAACACATGGTCTCGGTGATCCCGGTCAACCCGCGCGGCGAGGTCCTGCTTCAGCAGCGCGATCACACGCCGGGGATTCGCTATCCCGGCTGCTGGACGATCTTCGGCGGCGCGGTCGAGCCGGAGGACGCCAGCTACGAGGACGCCATTCACCGCGAAATCCGCGAAGAACTCGACCTCGATTTCCCGGTGACCCACTGGGACGACTACGTTTGCCCGGTGCGAAGCATCCCCGGCGAACTGGACGTGATCGTCCACGTCTTCAGCGCCGATTTCGACCGTCCGGCGGCGAGCTTGACGCTGCTCGAAGGACAGGCGCTGGGCTGGTTCGATGCGGCAGGCGTCGAAGCGTTGGAAGTAGGTTTTGAGAAGAAGCCGGTGATTCTGCGATTTATGCGCGAGAGGCTGGGAGCATGACGAATTCAGCAAACAAAGTTTGCTTGGCAATGGCGTGGAATCCGCGCGGCGAGACGGAGCGGCTGCGGCGGCTCTACCCGATCTTCGCGCCGTGGTATCACAGCATGATCGTGACGATGCCGCGTGACCCGGATGCGGAAGCGCTCGAACTGCTCGAATCGCTGCCGGACGTGCGCATCGGCAAGCGCGAGGAATGGGAGTCCGGGCGATTTTTGGCGCTCGATCTCGCGCTGCAAACCGGCGCGGAGTTCGTCCATTACGTCGACGGCGACCGCTTGATCCGCTGGTGCGAACTCTACCCCGACGAACTGCGCCAGACCATCGCTCGAATCCAAACCGCCGATTACCTCGTGATCGGGCGGACTGAGGCGGCGATGGCGACGCATCCGCAGGCGCTTCAGCAGACCGAGACCATCGCCAACGATGTGTTCTCGTATCTGGTCGGGCAGGAACTCGATCTGTGCGCCGGGTCGAAGGGACTCAGCCGCGCGGCGGCTCGCTTCCTGCTGGCGAATGCCGATCCGGTCAAGGCGATTGGCTCGGATGCCGAATGGGTGGTGCTGCTGCATCGCGGCGGCTTCACGATCAAGGGCGTGCTGGTCGATGGTTTGGACTGGGAAACGGCGGATCGGTTTCTGCCGCAGGCGGCGGATGCCGAGACCCAGCGTCGCGCTGCCGCCGAGTACGACCGCAACGCCGAAAGCTGGGCATTCCGGGTGAGCATCGCGCAGGAGATCGCGCAGGCGGGTATCAACGCGCTGACTCGCCCGCTCAAGGAGCCGACATGAGTCACGCTCAAGTATCTGCTCTATCGCCCCAAAGGGATCGAACCCGACCCGCGCCCGCTGATCATCTTTCTGCACGGCGTCGGCGAGCGCGGCGACGACCTGAACATGGTCAAGCAGTGGGGATTGCCGCGTGCCATCGAGACGGGTGTCGTGCAGCTTCCCGCCTACGTCGCCGTGCCGCAGTGCCCCGCTGATGACGTGTGGAGCGCGATCACTGATCAGCTTGACGTGCTGCTCGACGACCTGCTGGCGGAACAGCCGATTGACCCGGATCGCGTTTACCTGACCGGCTTCAGTATGGGTGGCTATGGCACGTGGACGTGGGCGGTCAAGCGACCGGAACGCTTCGCGGCGCTGCTGCCGGTCGGTGGCAGCGCTTTCATCGACGGCGTGCTGACGCGCGACGATCTGTATTGCCTGCGCGCGCTGCCGCTGTGGTTGGTGCATGGCGCGCTCGATCAAGCGGTCTCCGTGAGCGGCGCGGACGACGTCGCGGCGGCGCTGGCGGAGATCGGCGCGAACTTCGGCTATACCCGCTATCCCGATGCCACGCACGGCGGTACGTCCGACCGGGCTTACATTGATCCGGCGATCTATCGCTGGCTGCTGGCGCAAAAACGAAACGAGGCGAAATCATGACGCAAACAAAAACCGGACTTGAGGCTTTAGCGGCGATGTTCGCGCAAGCCAAGACGGAGAATCGCGCGGCGTTCCTGCCCTATTTCCCGATTGGCTACCCGACTTATGCCGAATCGATCGACGCGATTGCAGCGATGGCGGCGGAAGGCGTCGACGGCTTCGAGATCGGGCTGTCGTTCAGCGATCCGCTGGCGGATGGTCCCGTCAATCAGGCGGCGATGCAGATCGCGCTGGAAAACGGCATCACGACGCGCAAGGTGTTTGCAGCGGTGCGCGAACTGCGCGCGCGCGGCGTCACTCAGCCGATGATCATGATGGGTTACGTCAACCCGATTCTGGCATACGGCGCGGAGAATTTCATTCGGGATGCCAAAGCCGCCGGTGCGGACGGTCTGATCGTCCCGGACCTGCCGCCAGACGAAGGCGCTCAAATCGATGCGCTGTGCGCGCAGGCAGGGCTGGCGCACGTCTACATGCTCGCGCCGACCAGCACCGCCGAGCGTATCGCGTTGGTGGGCAGCCAAGCGACCGGTTTCATCTACGTCGTTTCGCTGGTGGGCATCACCGGCGTGCGCGATCAACTGCCGCCGCACCTGACCGATTTCATCGCCCGTCTGCGAGCACAACTGGATACGCCGCTGGTGATGGGCTTCGGCATCAGCAAGCCGGAGCAAGCGCGGCGGATGAGCGATCTGGTCGATGGCTTCATCGTCGGCAGCGCGCTGGTGCGAGCCGGAAAGGGCGGCGTTGAACCCGTCCGCGAACTCGCGGGGACGCTGCGACGCGCGCTCGATTAGCGGCGAGACGATCAGGATGCTGAATTTTGCGCCGGAGGCAGAGGTCATTGCCCATCTGATCGCGTGGGGCGAAGCGCATTGGATGCCGTCCGGACGATGATTTTGACGAGTACCCGCGCCGTGCCGAGCAGCGTTCCCGGTGCGAACCTTGACCTGCTCTCCGACTACGACGTGATTTTGATCCTAACCGACATCCACCCCTTTGCGGCGGATCGCGCATGGCTGGAAGCATTCGGGCGGGTGCTGGTGATGTACAGCGATCCGATTTTGGTTCAGGATGGTTTCGAGCGTTCCGGCAATGTCGTGCAGTTTGAAGGCGGTCTAAAAATCGACTTCACGTTGATGTCCGTCGAACAGTTTCGATCGATCGCCGCACAACCGATGCTGCCCGACGAGTTTGACGCGGGCTATCGCGTGCTGCTGGACAAGGATCAACTGACTACCGACCTCAAACCGCCGACTTACAAAGCGTATATCCCTACGCCGCCGACTGAAGCGGAGTTTCAGTATCATGTCGAGGATTTCTTCTTGGTGGCGATCTACGTTGCCAAATATCTGTGGCGCGACGACCTAATTGCCGCGAAGCACCTCATGGATGCTATGCTGCTGCATGAGCATCTGCTGCCCCTATTGCAATGGCAGATCGAGATCGCTCATCAATGGCAGGTGAAAATGCCGCTGTATGGACGTGGCTTGAAGCGTTGGCTCAGCCCCAACCTGCTGGGACGAATTAGAACAGACTTACACCGGCGCTGATTTAGCGGCGAACTGGGTAGCGCTCGATCGGTCGATTGCGTTATTTCACCGTGTCGCTGTCGAGGTGGGCGCGGCGCTTGGCTATGTCTATCCTGAGGATTTGCAGCGGCGCGCGGAAACACATCTGCGTCAACTGAAAGCGCTGGCACGCTCGACGCTGTGAATAGCTGAAAGCAGATGCGTAGTTTTGCCGAATATTCGTCGTGTGAATGCGTCTTACTGTCGCGCGTTCGTCAGATTTTTCAGGAGGTCGCGCGCGGCTGTTGACAAGCTTTCCGCAACCATGCTATGCTCTCCGCTAACGGATCGACAAGGTGAATTTGCACCGATGCTGCCTGCTCAGACCTATCGCTACTTTTATTTTTATTACTTTAGCGACATAGCCAAAGGTCGAGCATTGCGTGCTGTCTAGTCGGTCAACTGAAATTCGCTAACCGAAGGGCGCAGAGCAAAAGCTCGCGCCCTTTTTGTTTGCATGGGCATGGGGAGGAAGCTATGAAGTTTCGGGGTGTGCGTGGTGCGACCACCATCGACGAGGACAACGCTGAAGCCATCTGGTCGGCGACGCGGGAGTTACTGGAGCGCATCGTACAGGCGAATGCGATTGACGAGGATGACGTCGCCAGCGTGATCTTTACGACCACGCCCGACTTGACCGCCGCCTACCCGGCGAAGGCGGCGCGGGACATGGGCTGGACGCAGGTCGCGCTGATCGGCTGTCAGGAGATGGGCGTGCCGACCGGGATTCCGCGCTGCATTCGCATTTTGATCCACTGGAACACCGAAAAAAGCAACGCCGACCTGCATCACATCTTCATGCGCGGGGCGACGGTACTCCGACCGGACATCCCGGCGCTGCCGGTCAATGCCGAGACAGATAGCAATTAGTGATTAGTCGTTAGTGATCAGTTTTTAGTTGTTAGTCAAGCCGCGCGCAGGTGTAAACCGCCGTTCTTTTACTAAAAACTAAGAACCACTCACCAAATACTGAGGTGAATTATGATCGTCGTGATGAAGAAGGACGCCAGCGCGCGCGAAATCTCCAACGTGATCAGCCGCGTCAAAGAGGATGGCTACGATCCGCATCTCTCCGAAGGGGACGAGCGGACGATTATCGGCTTGGTCGGTGAAAGCCCGACGCCGCTGCGCGAGGACAACTACAGCTCGATGGCGGGCGTCGATACCGTGATGCGCGTTTCCGTGCCCTACAAGCTCGCCAGCCGCGAGTATCACCCGCATCAGACGCAGGTCGCACTCAACGGCTCGAAAGCAGGCGCGGATAAGGTCTTGGTGATCGCCGGTCCCTGCTCAGTCGAGAGCCGCGAGCAGACCATCGAGATCGCTTGCGCGGTCAAAGAGGCGGGAGCGACTGCTTTGCGGGGTGGGGCGTTCAAGCCGCGCACATCGCCCTACAGCTTTCAGGGACACGGCGAGGAAGGGCTGAAGTGGCTCGCCGAGGCGCGCCAAGTCACCGGACTGCCGATTGTCACCGAGGTGATGGAGCCGGGGCTGGTCGGCATGGTCGCCGAGTACGCCGACGTGCTCCAAATCGGCGCGCGCAACATGCAGAACTTCCCGCTGCTCAACGCCGTCGGCGAAAGCCAGCAGACGGTGCTGCTCAAGCGCGGCATGGCGAACACGATGGAAGACCTCTTAATGTCGGCGGAGTACGTGCTGGCGCACGGGAATAACCGCGTCATGCTCTGCGAGCGGGGCATTCGCACCTTCGAGAAGTACACCCGCAACACCTTCGACATCAACGCGATCCCGGTGCTGAAGTCGCGCACGCACCTGCCGATCATCGCCGATCCGAGCCACGCGGTCGGCTACTCCGAGCACGTCACGGCGATTGCGCTCGGTGCGGTCGCTGCCGGGGCGGACGGCTTGATCATCGAGGTGCATCCTGACCCATCCAAGGCGCTGTCCGACGGACGGCAAAGCTTGACCTTCGCCGGTTTCCAACAGATGATGAACGCGGTACGGCAGGTTGCCAACGCGGTAGGAAGGTCAGCTTGAGCGAGGTGGGTGGCTTTATCAGTGGCTTTAACGGTGGCGTCAGCAGCGGGTTCAACAGCGGCTTTACGAGCGGTTTTACCAGTCGCCATCTGGCGGTGGTCGGTTTGGGCTTGATGGGGGGATCGCTGGCGTTGGCGCTGCGCGCTTACGCTGAGACGATCACCGGCGTGGAACTGGATCCGGTGGCGCGCGAGTATGCGCTCGCGCACGGCATTGTCGACGCGGTGACCGACGATCTCAAAGCAGGCGTCAGCGAAGCGGACGTGGTGATTCTCGCCGCGCCGGTGCGGGTGATCCTCGACATGGTGACGAACCGGATCGGCTCGTATCTGCGCTCGAATACGCTGCTGTTGGATATCGGCAGCACCAAGGCGGACATTTGCGACGCGATGGGACGCCTGCCGATCGGCATTCAGGCGATCGGCGCGCATCCCATGACGGGCAAAGAGTCCAGCGGCATCGAAGCCAGCGACGCCGCCTTGTTCAAGGGGCGACCGTTCGTGTTTTGTCCGTCGCGGCGCACGACGCCGGCGACGGTGGCGCGGGCGCTCGGCTTGGCGGCGGCGGTTGGCGCGGTGCCCAGCGAGATGGACGCGCATCGGCACGATCACGTCGTCGCGGCGATCAGCCATCTGCCTTACCTGATCAGTGCGGCGCTGGTGGCGACCGTCGCCCAGCAGGGCGAAGAAGACGACGCCGTCTGGCAGTTGGCGGCGGGCGGCTTCCGCGATACCTCGCGGCTGGCGGCGCAGGACTTGAGCATGATGGGCGACATCCTCGGCACCAATACGCAGGCGGTGGCGACGCTGCTGGCGGTCTTTCGGATGAAGCTGGCGATGATCGAAGCCAGCCTGATCGCGCAGGAGAACGGCAAGCTGATCGATCTGCTGCGCCCGACCCGCGAGGCGCGGATCGAGTGGGCGAAGAATTACGAAGCGAAAAAATAGTGCTGAGTGCTGAGCATGAGTGCTGAGTAAAAGAAAAAGATTCAACGCAAAGGCGCAAAGAGGCAAAGACGCAAAGGTAGGGGCGCAGCGCGCTGCGCCCCTACACGAAATTTCCGCAAGCTGCAGAGTTTGTAGGGGCGTAATATATTAC
Organism: uncultured Chloroflexia bacterium; assembly: GCA_963727545.1. GTDB lineage: Bacteria > Chloroflexota > Anaerolineae > Aggregatilineales > Phototrophicaceae > Flexifilum. The sequence continues at coordinate 283,119 of CAVSGS010000005.1, read as the reverse complement.
GCCCCTACGGAGTAACAACAGGCATAGACGAGGCGAGAATATGGCGCAAGATTGTTTCATTGTAAGACCCGGTGGGGCGCTCAAAGGGGAAGCGACCGTCCCCGGCGATAAGTCGATTTCGCACCGGGCGGTGCTGTTCGGGGCGCTGGCGAACGGCGTGACCCACGTCCATAAGTGGCTGGCGGCGGGTGATACTGAGGCATCGCTGGCGTCGATTCAGGCGCTTGGAGTGCCGGTCGAGCGGAAGGGCGCAGGCGATCTGACCATTCACGGCGGCGAACTGCGCGAACCCGGTGCGCCGCTCGATCTGGTCAACGCCGGGACGGGCATCCGCTTGCTGACCGGGATCATGGTCGGGCAGTCGTTCGGGAGCGTGCTCGACGGCAGCGATCAACTGCGCCGCCGCCCGATGAACCGGATCATCAATCCGCTGCGGCAGATGGGCGCGGAGATTTCCGGCGTCAACGGCTACGCGCCGCTGACGATCAAGCCCGCCGCGCTGCACGGCATCCACTACGAGATGCCGGTCGCCAGCGCGCAGGTCAAGAGCGCGATTTTGCTGGCGGCGCTGTTCGCGCAGGGTCCGACCGTCATCACGCAGCCGGGACCGGCGCGTGATCACACTGAGCGGATGCTGGCGGCGATGGGCGTCGAACTTGTCACCGACGGGAATATCGTCACGCTGATGCCGGGGAATCCGCTCCAGCCGATGGACTTCACCGTGCCCGGCGATGCCTCGTCGGCAGCCTTCCCGGTCGTCGCCGCGCTGATCGTCCCCGGCAGCGACCTCACGCTGACCAACGTCAACCTGAACCCGACCCGCACGGGGATTTTCGACGTGCTGTTGGCGATGGACGCGGACTTAACGATCACCGTGACCGGAACCGAGGCAGGCGATCCGGTGGGGACGATTCGCGCGCGGCACAGCGTCCTTAAGGGCGTGAGCGTCGGTGGGGAAACGGTCGTTCGCATGATTGACGAGTTCCCGATCTTCATGGTCGCGGCGCTGAACGCCGAAGGCACGACCACCGTCCGCGATGCGCAGGAACTCCGGGTCAAGGAGACGGATCGGCTAGCAGTGATGACGGCGGAATTGGCGAAGCTCGGCGCGACCATCACCGAAACCGAAGACGGCTTCGTCATCGACGGCGTGCAGGTGCTCACCGGCGCGACGGTCGACGGTCACGACGATCACCGGCTGTCGATGAGCCTCGTCGTCGCCGGGCTGAATGCCGCAGGCACAACGACCGTGCTCGATGCCCGCTGTGCCTCGGACTCGTTCCCCGGTTACGCCGAAACGCTGGCGAGCCTCGGCGCGGACGTGGTGGTCAAGGATTTGAGGGTCGAGGCATGAATCGATTAACCCCACCCCCGACCCCTCCCCGACTTCAGGGAGGGGCGCAAACTCGCCGTAGATTGCTCGATCAGCGCTTCAGCCTAGCTGGTTTTATCCCCTCTCCTCAGGGCGAGGGAGCAGGGGGTGAGCGATGACCCAACACGTCGGCGTGATCGGCTTTCCGATTGAGCACAGCCTCAGCCCGGCGATGCACAATGCCGCCTTCAAAGCGTTGGGGCTGGATTGGGAGTACGACAAGTACGCCATTCCGCCGGACATCATTCGCATCAGCTTGCGTGAATTCAGCGATCACGGCTTTGTTGGGCTGAACGTGACCGTGCCCCACAAGCAGGCGGTGATGCCCTACGTCAAGCCGGACGCGATCGCGCGGGCGGTGGGGGCGGTCAATACGATTGAGTTTCGCCACAACACCGGCACCAACACCGACGTGGGCGGTTTCATGGACGATCTGCGGGCGCACGGCGTCAGCCCGGCGGGGATGCAAGTCGTCGTCTTGGGCGCGGGTGGCGCGGCGCGCGCGGCGGTCTATGGCTTGGCGAACGCGGGCGCGCGGCTGACGCTGATCAACCGGACGCCGGAGCGTGCCCAAGCGTTGATCGATCAGCTTAAGGTGCGGGCGGTCGTCGGCGAGGGGGCGGCGGTCGCCGCTGCTGAGTTGATCGTGAACTGCACCTCGGTGGGGATGCAGCCGAAGATCGACGTCTCGCCGCTGCCGGATGATGCACCGCTGTCCACGGGCGTTACCCTCTACGACATGGTTTACCGTCCGGCGCAAACCAAGCTGATGGCGCAGGTCGAAGCAGCGGGCGGGCGTTCCATCGGTGGGCTAGGGATGCTGGTGCGGCAGGGTGCGGCGGCGTTCAAGCTGTGGACCGGTATCGAACCGCCGCTCGACGTGATGTTCGCGGCGGTGCAGACGCAGTTAAAATGAGGACGAACCGCCAAGACGCCAAGTTCGCCAAGGTAAAAGTTGATAGCAGTTCTTGGCGTTCTTTGCGTCTTGGCGGTTAAATTAGCTTTTTCGCAGAGAGAGTACCTACACATGATCCGATTTCTGACCGCAGGCGAGTAGTCACGGACCGATGTTGACGGCGATCCTCGAAGGGATGCCCGCCGGAGTGCCGCTGACCGCCGCCGACATCAACACTGAGCTGCGCCGCCGCCAAGAAGGCTATGGCTCCGGCGGGCGCATGAGCATCGAGCACGACACGGTGCAGATCACGTCGGGCGTGGTCGCTGGTCAGACCACCGGCGCGCCGATTGCGATGCTGGTCGAGAACCGCGACTATAAGAACTGGCGTGAGAAGGACATCACGCCGATGACCACGCCGCGCCCCGGTCACGCCGACCTGACCGGCGCGATCAAGTATGGCTATCGTGATTTGCGGCTGCCGCTGGAACGCGCCAGCGCCCGCGAGACGACCATGCGGGTGGCGGTCGGTGCGGTGCTGCTCAAATTGCTGGCGGAGTTCGGGATCGTGATCGGCGGCTACGTCGTCCAGATCGGCGACGCGGCGGTCGAACTCGCCGACGATTACGCGCTTGAAGATCGCATCCGCGACGCCGAGCAGAATGACGTCCGCTGCCCCGATCCGGCAGGCGCGGAGCGGATGCACGCGGCGATCCATCAAGCGAAAGTTGATAAAGACACCCTCGGCGGCATCCTCGAAGTGGTCGCGCTCAACGTGCCGCCGGGACTCGGCTCGCACGTCCACTACGACCGCCGCCTCGATGGACGGATCGTCGCCGCGATGGTCAGCGTCCACGCCATGAAGGGCGCGGAGATCGGGACAGCGTTCGCCAACGCGGGCAAATACGGATCGCAGGTTCACGACGAGATCGGCTTAGGCGAAGGCGGATCGCTGACGCGGACGACCAATCGCGCCGGCGGGTTGGAAGGTGGGATCACCACCGGCGAGCCGATCCTCGCGCGCGTCGCCATGAAGCCGATCTCGACGGTGATGAAGTCGCTGGCTTCGGTCGATTTGGCGACCGGCGCAGCCGCGCAGACGACCTACGAGCGCAGCGACACCTGCGCCGTGCCGCGCGCTGTGCCCATTCTTGAGGCGATGATGGCGGTCGTGATCGCCGACGCGCTGCTGGAAAAACTCGGCGGCGACAGCGTCGAAGAAATGCGCCCGCGTTTTGAGGCGCTGCGTCGCGCGCGTCTCGAAGACTTGCCGATGAACAATGTGGAGTGGCGCTTTGATTACCCGTGACCTATTGCCTGACGAACAGAACATCATCCTGACCGGCTTTATGGGCGTCGGCAAGACGACCGTCGGACGCCAACTGGCGGTGCAGACCGAACGTCGTTTCGTCGATGCCGACGACCTGATCGTCGAACGCGCCGAGATGTCGATCGCGGAGATTTTTGCCACCAAAGGCGAAGCGGCTTTTCGCGCGCTCGAAAGCGAAGTCTGCCGCGACTTGGCGACTGAGAAAGGCTTGGTGATCGCGACCGGCGGCGGGATGCTGGTCAACCCGGCGAATCGCGCGCTGCTGGAAAAAACCGGACTCGTCGTCTGCCTCGACGCGCCGCCGGAGATCATCCGCGCCCGCTTGGATGAGTTTGACGATCGTCCGCTGGCGACGAATTGGGAAACGCTGTTCGAACAACGCCGTGCCGCTTACGCCTCGATCCCGATCCACGTCGATACGACCGGTAAATCGCCCGGTGAGATCGCAGCGGAGATCATTACACTGGCGGTTGAGAGTCCGCACGCGCGCCGCCTTCCGGTCACCACACCGACCAATCGCTACGAGATCGTAATCGAGGCGGGCGCGCTGGCGACGCTCGATCCGGTGGCGTGGGGCTTGGAGCAGCGCTGCGCCGTGATCACCAACACGACGATCGCGCCGCTCTACGGCGAGCAACTGGTCGCGCGGCTGCCGGACGCCGTGCTGATCACGATGTCCGATGGCGAGCAGTACAAGACGCTGGATACGGTGCGCGAGTTCTACGCCAAGCTGGTCGCGGGGGGGCTGGATCGCGGCTCGACCGTGATCGCGCTGGGTGGCGGCGTCGTCGGCGACACGGCGGGCTTCGCGGCAGCGACCTACATGCGCGGCGTGCGTCTGCTGCAAATCCCCACCAGCCTGCTGGCGATGGTCGATTTGAGTGTTGGCGGCAAAGTTGGCGTCGATCTGCCGGAAGGCAAGAACCTCGTCGGGGCGTTCAAGCAGCCCGACGCCGTGCTGATCGATCCCGACGTGCTGAAGACTCTGCCAGAACGCGAGTGGCGCTGCGGCGCAGCCGAGGCGATCAAACACGCGCTGATCGCCGATCCGGGTTTGCTTGACTTGATCGCGCCCGACGGCGACGCGGTCGCGATGATCGCACGAGCGGTACAGGTCAAAGTCGATGTCGTGCAGCGCGACCCCTATGAACAGAATGTTCGCGCTTATCTCAATCTGGGTCACACTTTCGCCCACGCCGTCGAGCAGGTCAGCGGCTATCAATGGCTGCACGGCGAGGCGGTCGGCGTTGGTTTGGTGGCGGCGGCGCGGCTTTCGGCGGCGCTGGGCATGATCGACGCGAGTTTAGCGGATCAGGTCGAAGCGATTGTCAAACGGTTTGGACTGCCGGTGCGCCTCGGCGATCTCGACCCGGAGGCGCTCTACGCGGCGATGTCCACCGATAAGAAATGGCGCGGTGGTCATTCCCGTTTTGTGCTGTTGGAAGCGCTCGGTAAGCCGGTGATCGTCGAAGATGCGCCCGCCGAGCAAGTGGTTGAGGTCCTGTCGGATTTGAGAGGAGCGTAACCCATGATCAGCATCGGTGTCGAGGTGAACAATCAGCACAATCAGCATGAAATTGCGCTCACGACCAATGCTAACACCCACGTGATCGACATCCCGCCGCGCGCCAGTGGTTACGGGTCGAGCGCGAACGGCGGCGAACTGCTGTTTCTCGCGCTGGCGAGCTGCTACTGCAACGATCTCTATCGCGAGGCTGCCAAACGCAGGATCACGGTCAAGCGCGTCGAGGTTAAGGTCGACGGGACGTTTGCGGACGCGCCGGGGAGCGTCGCCGAGAATATCACCTACAGCGCGCTGGTTGAAGCCGAGGCGGGCGAGGCGGAGATCGAGGCGTTGATGCGCTACACCGATACCGTCGCCGAGATTCACAATACGCTGCGCTTAGGCACGACGGTGACGCTGACCGACGTCCGCGCGATCTCGGTGATGGTCGAATAAGCCGATGCTGACCGCCGCAAAAGCCTAATTGACCTAGCGTGCGCTCTAGGTTGTAGCGTGAAGGGGCACGACTTCGGTTTCCGAGCAAAAGAGGAGACGGATTGGTCTACCGGTGATGTCGTTCAACAGACCCGGCAGCCGCGCAGAATATCGGCGCGAAGCTGGGCGAGATCACGCGAGCGGGGGATGATGCCGGTTTGGTCTGATCCTCTCTCGATCTGCCCGCCAGACCGGAAATCGAAGTGCTGCAGTCAGGGTTGCTGCTCAATGTGATAAACCGCTCTAACTCGCATCTATTTATTGTATAGAAGCGTGCAATCCTGTCGCGCTGATATCAGTGAGGAGTGCGAAATGAGCGGCAACATCACTCTAGATCAACAGCGATTACTGAGCGTGCTTGCTAGTCTGAGTGGGAATGCTTGGTACCACGGCGACCCGGATGATCCGAGTGGAACGGTTAACCCTAAAGGACCGGGCGGTCCTGTCATGAGCTTCGGGCAAGTGCTGACTCGCCAGTTCATCCAGATGGTCGTTTCCAGCGAGCAAGCTCAAGCATTGCGCGAAGGGACCTTCACCGCCGAGGCGTCACGCGGCGTGATTGAGCAGTTCGTCGACGAATTCTGCGGTACAAAGTGGCCCCGTCCGTTCCCATTCCCGATCCCGTTTCCGTGGCCGCCGTTCCCATGGCCGCCTTTCCCGTGGTCCCCGTTCCCGTTCCCGTTGCCTGATCCTGAGCCGGAGCCGCGTCCTATCGATCTGGTCGGCGCAGGCATCGAATTTCACATGGCTGCTCAGGCGCTCAAGGAGACGGAACTTGGCGCGGTCTTTGACCAAGCCGCTGCCCGCTTCATGGACGCCGCCTTTGGATAAACCGTCGCTAAACTAACGCCAGTTATGGATAAGGATCTAGGGAAAGATTTTTGCTGTAGCGGCAGGCAACCTTCGCTTGACCCTACCCGAGAGACCTGATCTGTGCAGGCAGCCTATCCATAATTCACCTTAAATCAACCATGAGTTGAGTGCCGTGGATGCCATCGTAACCCGCTGACGCCGAGACGCAAAGTAGTTAGTTCTGCTTTGCGTCTTTTGCGCGAATGGGGATCATGTAACGACGGGCTGGACACCGTTGGTTGGTTCTGTTTAAACCGCCACTATGAGCGAACCCGATCGCGAAAGCCCGCTTGACTTGGAGTACACTCTAAGTTGTAGAGTGGATAGGTCAGGCTTCGGTTTCCAAACACAAGAGGAGTTTTCCCCATGCGGATTGGTCTACAGGTGATATCGTTCAACTGGTCCGGCAGCCCGCAGAATATCGGTGCGAAGCTGGGCGAGATCGCGCGGGCGGCGGATGATGCTGGTTTCTACAGCCTTTGGGTGATGGATCACTTCTTCCAGATGCAGGGCTACTCTGATCCGCACGACCCGATGCTGGAAGGTTACACGGCGCAGGGTTTCATGGCGGCGCAGACGAAGCGGATCAAGCACGGCTTGATGGTCACGGGCGGCTTTTACCGCTATCCCGGTATCCTGATCAAGACGATGACGACCCTCGACGTGCTCGCCGGCGGACGCACCTATTTCGGGATCGGCGCGGGCTGGTACGAGCGCGAGGCGTATGGCTTGGGCGTGCCCTTCCCGCCGACCGGCGAACGGATGGCGCGGCTGGAAGAAATCTTGCAGATCGCGCACAAGATGTGGAGCGATGACGAGACGCCCTACGAGGGTAAGTATTATCAACTGGCAGAGCCGATCACCCGCCCGCAGCCGGTGAGCCAGCCGCACCCGACGATCCTGATCGGCGGCGGTGGTGAGAAAAAGACCCTGCGCTTTGTCGCTCAGTACGGTGACGCCTGCAACCTGTTCGCGGGACCGACCAATCTCGACTCGGTCAAGCATAAGCTCGACGTGCTCAAAGGACACTGCGCTGATGTCGGGCGCGACTACGCCGAGATCGAAAAGACAACACTCGGCTCGATCACACCTGATATGAGCAGCCAGCAGGTGATCGACTTCTGCGGCGAATTGGCGGCGCTCGGCGTCGATCAGGCGATTTTCAACATGGCTGGTAACGTCCACGAGATCGCGCCGCTGGAGCGCTTCGGCAGCGAGGTCATCCCGGCGGTGGAGAAGCTGTAAAGCAAAACATTTGAACCGCCAAGACGCCAAGAACGCCAAGAAATACAATTCAGATTCTCTCTTGGCGTATTTGGAGTTTGAGTAGGCTCAAATTCACCGTTTGAAAAACAGATCACACATCATATGTAGGGGCACGGCGCGCCGTGCCCCTACTTGCCTATATCTTGGCGCACTTAGCGTCTTGGCGGTTAAAATAAGTTAGTGTTTTTTGAAAAAGCTGACCACCATGACCAAAAAACTTTTACTCCTGCACGGACCCAACCTCAATTTGCTCGGCACGCGCGAGCCGGAAGTCTACGGCAAGATGACGCTCGATGCGATCAACGACGCGGCGATGGCGCACGCGGCGCTGCATCACGTCGAACTGCGCGCCGAGCAGTCGAACCACGAAGGCGCGCTGATCGACATTCTGCACGTCGCCCGCAACTGGGCGGATGGCGTCGTCTTCAATCCCGGCGCTTATACGCACACCTCGGTGGCGCTGCGCGATGCCATCAGCGCGATCAATCTGCCGGTGGTCGAGATTCACCTCTCCAACATCCACGCCCGCGAGTCGTTTCGGCATACTTCACTGCTCGCGCCGGTCTGCCTCGGTCAGATCAGCGGCTTTGGCTGGCGCGGCTATCTGCTGGCGATTGACGCACTGCTCGGTCATTTAGGTATGGTAGACTGAGGAACGCACAGGGATTTTGGTGAGTTTGCCCTTTAATGGGCGTGCCCCTGACCTTTACACTTCCCTACATAAACCGGGATGAGCTGGGGCGATGCTGCCATGTTAGCCGATTTGCGTTTGTTTGAAAGCGAGAAAGTTATGATGGACAAAGCGGCGGTGATGACCGCTATCGAAGACCGCGAGGTCAAATTTGTCGTCCTCTGGTTCACCGACATCACCGGAATTGTCAAGAGCGTCACCGTCCCGGCAGCGAAGATCGAAGCCGTGATCGACAACGGGATGCACTTTGACGGCTCCTCGATTGAAGGCTTCGCGCGGGTCGCCGAAAGCGACATGGTGCTCGCGCCGGACTTGAATACCTTTGTCGTGCTGCCGTGGGATCCGCCGGAAGAACGGACGGCGCGGCTGATCTGCTCGGTGCGGACGGTGGACGGCAGCCCTTTCATCGGTGATCCCCGGAACGTGCTGATTAAGGCGTTGAAAAGTGCCGAGGAAATGGGCTACAGTTTTAAGACCGGGGTTGAATTGGAATTCTTCCTGTTTCAGCAGGATCGCTCGCAGGGCTTGATGCCGCTGACGACTAACGATGACGCCAGCTACTTCGACATCTCCGACGACTTTTCGCAGAGCATCCGCCGCAAGATGATTTTGACGCTGCTGGATTCGGGGATTCGGGTCGATTCGGCGCACAACGAGATCGGCGCGGGGCAGCACGAGATCGACTTCGACTACCACCCGGCGCTGACCTCTGCCGATCACGTGTTGACGGCGCGGGTCGCGCTGCGGACGGTCGCGCAGCAGAACGGGCTGCACTGCACCTTCATGCCGCGCCCGTCCAATGATCTGCCCGGTTCGGGGATGCACACCCATCAAAGCCTGCACGAACTCGGCTCGGACGATAACGTCTTCGCTGATGGTAACCACGAGTATGGATTGTCGGAGACGGCGCGTTTCTTCCTCGCCGGACAGTTGTATCACGCCCGCGCGATGACGGCGGTGCTCGCGCCGCTGGTCAACTCGTACAAGCGCTTGGCGGTCAGCTTTGAAGCGCCCAAGTACGTGACGTGGGCGCACGTCAACCGGGCGGGCGCAGCGCTGATCCGCGTGCCGCACGTCGCGCCGGGCAAGGAAGGGCATACCCGCATCGAACTGCGCTGCCCCGATCCCAGCAGCAACCCCTACCTCGCGGCGACGGTCATGCTGGCGGCGGGACTAGACGGCATTCGTCAGCGGATGGAGTTGGAAGAAGCCTTCGAGGGATCGCTGGTGCGGCAGGAACGCTCGCGGCTGCGCCAGTTGGAGACGCTGCCGACGTCGTTAGGTGAGGCGCTGGATGCGCTAATGCAGGACGACGTGATCATGGCGGCACTGGGTCCCTACATCAGCGACCGCTACGTCGCGGTCAAGCAGCAGGAACTTGACGATTACAATCAACAGATCACGCCGTGGGAAGTCGAGCGCTATCTCAATCGCTATTGAGGATCAAATTGTGGATGTGGGCGACGGCTGCCTCGGTCTTTTCGGGGTCGACCACGACCGAGAAGCTGACGTGCGCCGGTCCCTGCGCCACCGCGAGAATCGGCAGGCTTTCCAACGCTTCCAGCAGATCGGACGTATGTCCATGCGCGCTGCCGAGGTGTGATCCGACGACGGTCACGACGCTGACCGGACGCATGGTCCAGTCGACGAACTCCCGCGTCCGCAGCGCGGGTGCGAGCGCGGCTTGCAGGTGATGCAGCGCGTCAGGTCCGGCGCTGGTCGGGATCACGAAGCAGATGAACGTCCGCGCCGACGACTGGGCGGCGATCATCACTTCGGTGTGGCTGCCGCTGATCTCCGCCATCGTTTTGTCGACCAGTGTGGTGATCGCTGCCAGCGATCCGCTGTGCGGCGCGGCAAGTCCCAAGCCTTGAATCGTCGTGACGGCTTTAAATCCGGTGGTCGAAGCCGTGCCGCTCTGCACCAGCGTGCCCGCCTGCTGCGGCTTGAAAACGTTGCGCAGCCGCAGCGTGATCTGCTGCTCGCGCAGCGGACCGATCATGCGGGGATGGAGCAGGCGCGCGCCGAAATAAGCGAGTTCGGCGACTTCGTCGTAGGAGAGGGTCGGGATCACGCGCGCGCCGGCGATTTCACGCGGATCCGCCGTCATCATGCCGTCGACATCGGTCCAGACCCAGACTTCGCGGGCGTCGCTGCACGCCGCGAGGATCGAGGCGGTGTAATCGCTGCCGCCGCGTCCCAGCGTCGTGATCTTGCCCTTGGGCGTCGCGCCGATGAAGCCGGTGATCACCGGGATGATCCCCCGGCTGAGCAGGGGTTTCAGGTGCGTGTCGATCCGCTCGCGGGTTAGCGATAGGATCGGCGTGGCGTTGCCGAAGACCGCGTCGGTGACGATCACGTCGTTGGCATCAATGGCGACGCCGCGCAAATTATTCTGGCGCAGCAGCGCGGCGACGATCCGCGTCGCCAGCCGCTCGCCGGTGCTGATGATCTGGTCGATGGCTTCGGGGCTGGCGTTATCGCTCAGGTTATCCGGGATATTCTGGCAGACGTCGAGCATGTCGAACAGCAGGCGGTCGATGTCCGTCTGTAAGGCGTTGCGTTCGGTGACGCCGAGCGGCAGATGCTCGATCAGCGCAAGGTGCCGGGTGCGGAGCGTAGCGACGATGCGCCGGTAGCCGCGCCGGTTCTTGAGCAGCGCGAGGTGGGCGGCTTCGATCAGTTGATCGGTTACACCGTCAAGAGCCGAGACGACGAGGATAAGGCGTTCCCAATGCTCATGCTCGTAGAGTACGATGCTCAAGAGTTGGGTCAAGCCCATCGTCATCCCAACGGACGTGCCGCCGAATTTCATGATGAGCGTTGTCATTTGCGGATGCTTTCAAATGGCAAACGCGAGACGTGTCTCGCGCTTTTCAGGAGCGAATGCGGCAGGCTCAGTTTAGAATAACTGAAACTATCACTTTGCCAAAATTTTGTCAACTCTTTGCACTCCGGCGGTGATCACCTATTATAATAAGCAGCGTAAGCATAAAGTTACCGTTATTAAGGCTCTCGGATGACAGATCAAATCGTGGAAAACCAGCGCACAGTGGTCGGGGTGCGTTTTCATCGGGTCGGCAAGTTGTATCATTTCGACTATACCGACTATCCGGATCTTCAAGTCGGCGACTACGTGATCGTCGAGACGACACGCGGGCGGCAGATGGGCGAGGTCGTCAACTTTAATGTCGTGGAAGACGAGCAGCGTGAATATAAGCCGATCCTGCGGATCGCTTCACCGCGTGACCTTGTGCTCAGTTCACACTGGGAATTGCAGCAGGATGAAGCGCTGCGGGTCGTGCGCGAGAAGGCGAAGAAGCTCGGTGGCTTCGACGACGTCAAGTTCGTCGCTGCACTCTACAACTACGACGGCAGCCTGCTGAGCTATCTCTACACGGCTGAAGACAAGGTGAACGTCAGCAAGCTGTGGAGCGATCTCAGCAAGAGCTTGCCCGCTCAGGTCGAAATGCGGCAGATCGGTCCCCGTGACGTCGCCAAGCTGCTCGGCGGCTTCGGCGCGTGCGGCGAACTGCGCTGCTGCTCGACCTTCCTGACCGACTTCAGCCCGATCTCGATCAAGATGGCGAAAGCGCAGGGTATCTCGCTCAACCCGTCGGAGATCACCGGGATGTGCGGTCGCTTGCGCTGCTGTCTCGTTTACGAGTACGAGCAGTACGTGCAGGCGCGTCAGCAGCTGCCCAAGAAGAATAAGCGCGTCGGCACGCCGGAAGGCGAAGGGCGCGTGATCGACGTGCTGCCGCTGCAAGATGCGGTGTTAGTCGCCGTCGGCGACGGCTTGACGCTGGTCAAGCGCGAGGAACTCGTGCCGCTGGAGGAACTCGAAGCGATGGCGAAGAAAGCCAAAGAACCCTGCGCCAAGCAGGAAAACGGCGAGTGCGACTGCGGCGCGAAACCCGGTGCGGAGGCGAAAGCCGATGCTGATACGTCCGCGCAAGCCGACGATGGCAGCGCTGACGAAGCGGAATAGCCGCGCAATACCTCTTTTGTTGTCTCTATCGGTCTGTTCTCATGGGGGCGGGTGGGCTTGCTTTACAAGCCTGAACCCGCTCCGATGACCTGATCGGCTGAGACGACGCCCCGGATTAGCGAACCAATGTGCCCGCGAAAAGTTTACGGAACCTCGCGAGTTTGTTAAACTCAGCGTCTCGTAATTAGACCACGATCAGTTAGTCAGGTGAAACGCGGTATCACTCAGGGAGATGTTGATTCATGGCGACTCAAGAACAACCGATCAGGCGAGTGATGGGGGTGTTCGCCCATCCCGATGATCCGGAGTTTTTCTGCGGGGCGACGTTCGCGCGCTGGGCAGCCGAAGGCGCGCATATCACCTTTGTGCTGGCGACCAGCGGTGATAAAGGCAGTGCTGATCCTGAGATGACCAGCGAGAAGCTGGCGGCGATCCGCGAAGTCGAGGAGCGCAACGCCGCGACCGCGTTGGGCGTCAAAGAAGTGATCTTTCTGCGCTATCCCGACGGTGAGTTAAAGCCGAGCCTCGATCTGCGTCGCGACATCGTGCGCCAGATTCGCCTGCACCAGCCCGATACCATCGTCTGTGGCGACCCGACCGTCTTCTGGCATGGCGACCGGGGACTCAATCACCCGGATCACCGCGCGATCGCCGAGGCGACGCTCGACTCGATCTATCCGACGGCGCGCGACCGCCTCAATTTCATCGAATTGGAGCGCGACGAAAAGCTTGCGCCGCACAAGGTCAAGCATCTGTTCATTTGCAGCACGCCGACGCCGAACATGAAAATCGACGTGACCGATTACGTCGAGACCAAGATTCTGGCGCTGCGCGAGCACAAGAGCCAGATCGCCGACATGGAAGCGATGGCGGAACGGATGCGCAACAACGTCGATCCGGAATCGCTGGCGGACTACAAACGCTACAGCAACTCGTTCCGGCACATCATTTTCGACCGCTGAGTCAAGTTTCCGAGATTAGCAGCCAGCAGAAATGCTGCTGAAAAGAGGATCACACGGCGATGGCAATCGATTTTAAAGCACAAGCAGCGGCGATGCGTGACGAATTGATCGCGCGGCGGCGCGATCTCCACGCCCATCCCGAACTCGCCTTCGAGGAAATCCGCACCGCGGGGATCGTCGCGCGCGAACTGACCGATTTGGGTATGGAAGTGCAGACCGGCGTCGGCAAGACCGGCGTTGTCGGCATTTTGGAAGGCGCGCATGATGGTCCGACCGTTCTCATGCGGGCGGACATGGACGCGCTGCCGATTCAAGAGGAAAACGAGTTCGATTACGTTTCGACCGTCCCCGGCAAGATGCACGCTTGCGGTCACGATGGGCACACGACCATCGGCTTGGCGGTGGCGAAGCTGCTGGCAGCCCACCGCGACGAGATGGCGGGGCGGGTCAAGTTCGTGTTTCAGCCCGCCGAGGAAGTCGGCAGAGGCGCGGCGGCGATGGTCAGCGACGGCGTGCTGACGGATCCGCGCCCGGACGTCTCGGTTGGCTTACACCTGTGGAATTCGATGCCGGTCGGCAAGCTCGGCGTCCCGGAAGGACCGATGATGGCGGGCGCGTCCACCTTCACGATCAAGGTGCGTGGCAAGGGCAGTCACGCTGCTTCGCCGCACCAAGGGATCGACCCGGTCGTCTGCGCCGCGCAGATGGTACTGGCGTTCCAGACGATCCCCAGCCGCAACGTCGATCCGTTGGAGACGGTCGTCCTGTCGGTGACGACGGTCAAGGCGGGCGACGCCTACAACGTCATCCCCCAGTTCGCCGAACTGCGCGGGACGGTGCGCACCTTCACGACCGCCGTCCGCGATCAGGTTTTCGAGCGGATGCGCGAGATCGCCGAAAATCTGGGTAAGGCGATGCGCTGCACGGTTGAGTTCGAGTCGCAAGACCTGACTATCCCGGTGATCAACAACCCGGAAGTGACGAAGAAACTGCGCGCCGCTTTCACGCCGATTGTCGGCGCGGATGCGCTGGATACGACCACCCGCACGATGGGGGCGGAGGACGTCAGCGCCTATATGGACGACATCCCCGGCATGTTCTTCTTCGTCGGCGCGCAGGACATGACGCAGGATGCTTATTACGGGCATCATCACCCGCGCTTTAGCATTGACGAAGAAGCGCTGCCGCTCAGCGTAGCGCTGTTGGCGACCGCCGTTGCCGCCTACGTGCTGCCGGAGGCATAATGCCGGAGCAGAGCGTCTTTCACTGGCTTGATGGGCGCGGTTGGCTGGTTTTCTCCGGCGGCGGCAGCGATGAGATTCGCGCGGCGGCGTTGGGGCGCATGGCAGCGGATGGCGGGATCGCCTGTATTTCTTTCTCTGGCGACCCCGATCATCTGTTGGACGACTTAGCGGATTTGGGCGCGCCACCTGCCTTTCTGGTCGACGTATTCGGTGAAGACGATCTAACCATCCGCGATCAGATCGCTCAGTCGGGCATGATCGTGATCGAGGGCGGCGCCAGCGCGGTCGAAGTGCGCGGCGCGCTGCGGGGCGCGGCGCTCGAGGGGATGCAAGCCGCTTTCGAGAACGGCGCGCTCGTTCTGCTGGAAGGTGCTGCCGCGCTCGCCTTTGCCGGTTGGCTGATCGAGGACGACGAGGTCGAGATCGGGCTGGAGTGGCTGATCGGCGCGCTGGTGCTGGTCGGTGTGCGCAATGCCGCGCCCTATGCCAAGCCGGTGCTCGACGTGCAGCCGACCGCGATCGCCGTTGCCATCATGCCGGACTCGGCGTTGGCGCTCGGTCCCGACGGCGAGATCGAAATCTGGGGTTTAGGCGAAGTGACGGTCGCACTCGGCGCGGCTTACGGAACTTAAAAGAAGTACCGAGTACTGAGTGCTGAATACCGAGTAAGAAATTGGGCTGCGAGTCAAGTTGGGCGAACCATAATGCGATGGTTGTAGGGGCGAGGCATGCCTCGCCCCTACGATGCGAATAGACGCAGATATTTTTAGAGTGACGACCTGTTTTGATTTTTTACTCAGCACTCGGTACTCAGCACTCAGTACTTTCTTGAGGGGAGAGAGCAATGCCGGCAACAATTCTGGTTGGGGCGCAGTGGGGCGACGAGGGCAAGGGGCGGGTCGCCGACTGGCTGGCGTCGGATGCCGACGTCGTAGCGCGGTTTGCCGGTGGTGACAACGCCGGACACACCGTTTACGTCGATGACAAGGTTTTCAAATTACACCTGATTCCATCAGGTATTTTGCATCCGCAGGTGACCTGCGTGCTCGGCAGCGGCACGGTGATCAACCCGGTCAGCTTGCTGCGCGAGATCGATGACCTGCGCAAGCTGGGCGCGAAGGTCACGCCGGAGCGTTTGGTCATCAGCACGCGGGCACACATCATCTCACCGGCGCACATCGCGCTCGACAAGGCGTCGGAAAATGCGCTTGGCGCGGGCAAGATCGGCACCACACTGCGCGGGATCGGTCCGGCGTATATGGACAAGACCGGGCGCAGCGGCTTGCGCATGGGACAGATGCTTGACGGCGAGAACTTCGCCGAGGCGCTCTACGCCCAGATCGAGGCGGCGAATGCCAAGCTGCTCCGAGAAGGCGGCGAACCGATCGATCCCCACGCCAGTGCGCTCGACTACCTCGAAGCGGCGGCGCGGCTGCGTCCTTACATCCGCGACACCACCCGCTACTTGAACGAGCGGCTGAAAGCGGGTGCGCGGATCGTCTGCGAAGGTGCGCAGGGGACGATGCTCGACATCGATCACGGCGATTACCCCTTCGTCACCAGTTCGTCGCCGACCTCCGGCGGCGCGCTGACCGGCTTGGGCTTTGGTCCGCTGTGGGTGGATCGGGTGGTGGGAGTCGCCAAGTGCTTCAGCACGCGCGTCGGGTCGGGTCCGCTGCCGACCGAACTTTCCGGCGCGCTGGCGGATCGGCTGCGCGGGACGGGCGAGAACTTCTGGGACGAGTACGGCACGACCACCGGACGCCCGCGTCGCTGCGGTTGGCTCGATACGGTCATGCTGCGCTACGCCGTGCAGGTCAACGGCTTGAGCGAGTTGGTGCTGACCAAGCTCGACGTGCTCAGCGGCTTCGACGAACTTCAGATCGCCACGTCGTACCAGCTTGACGGGCAGGAGATCGACTATCTGCCGACGACGACCGCCGAGCAGAGCCGCGTGCTGCCGCTTGTACGACACGCCTCGCCGGTTGGAGCGAGGACATCGGCGGCGTGCGCCAATGGTCGGATCTGCCCGCCGCGACGCGGGCTTACATCGACCGCGTGGCGGAACTATGCGCGACGCCGATCAACACGATCAGCGTCGGTCCGGCGCGCGATCAACTGGTGCATCGTTAGGAGCAAAACGGCGATGACGCAGGAACCGGGTACCTATCACTATCAGATGGAGTCGCCGACCGGGTATCCGCCGCGTCGGGTCGTATCGCTGGTGCCCAGCCTGACCGAGTCGCTGTTCGAACTGGGTCTCGGCGACCGCCTGATCGCCATCACTGATTACTGCATCTATCCCGCCGATGGAGTAGCACGGCTGCCGCGCGTCGGCGGGGTGAAGAATCCCGACATCGCCCGGATTATCGAGCTTCAGCCCGAACTGGTGCTGATGAATCAAGAGGAAAACCGCCGCGAAGATGCCGAAGCGCTGCAAGCGGCGGGCATCCCCATCTGGGTGACATTCCCCAAGACCGTCCGCGATGCCTTTAATCTGCTCTGGTCGATGATGGATGTCTTTGACGACGGCACCATGATCGAGCGGGTGCGGGCGATGGAGTGGTCGCTCGACTGGCTCGAACGGATCGTGCACGATCCGCCGATCCGCGTCTTTGTCCCCATCTGGCTCGATCCGCTGATGACTTTCAATGCCGATACCTTCGCCCACGATCTGCTGCGCGTCTGCGGCGGTACCAACGTCTTCGCCGAGCGCGAGCGCCGTTTTCCGCTGCAAGCTGATCTCGGTGAAGCTGAGCCGCTGCCCGCCGACGATCCGCGGGTGGTCGGGCACGATACGCGCTATCCCCGCGTGACCTTCGACGAGGTGATCGCCGCGCAGCCGGACGTGATCCTGCTGCCGAGTGAGCCGTTCGCCTTCGACGAGTTGCATATTCCGATCTTCGCGGCGCTTGACGTTCCGGCGGCGCACAACGGGCGGATCTATCTGGTCGATGGCTCGCTGCTGACGTGGTACGGCACGCGGATGGCGCGGGCGTTCGCCGCCTTGCCCGCACTGCTCACCGAAGGGCAAGCCGATGGCTGAGCCGGAGGATTGGACTGAGATCGTCAATCTGCTCGCCCACGAACTGCGCGGTCCGCTTACGTCGGTCATGGGGTTCATCGAGTTGACTCAGGCTGCCGGACCGCTGACCGAACGGCAGGAATACTTCAGTGAGCGGGCGCTCTCGTCGGTGCGGCAGATGCAGCGCGTGATCGACCGTCTGGTCGTTTTGGGGCGAATCGAGGCGGGTTCGCCCTTGAACCTGTCTGCCTGCCAGCCGGAGGTGGTCGCTGCCCGCTCGCTCGACCTCGTCCGCGATCAGGCGGAGCGCCGCGAGATCACGCTTCAGCTTGAGATTGACCCGAATTTAGGCACTATCGAGGCGGACGGTCGGCAGTTTGAACAGGTGATCGTTGAACTGATCAGCAACGCCATCAAGTATAACCGGCGCGGCGGTACGGTCTGGCTGAGCGCGCGCGGGTACGACGATGACGTCGAAGTCAGCGTGCGTGATACCGGTTCCGGGATTGGCGCGGAGGACCTGCCGCACATTTTTGAGCGGTTCTATCGCTCGACGGTGCAAGGTGGTGGACGGGCTGCGGGTATCGGCTTGGGGCTGTGGCTGGTCAAGGCGATCGTCGAACAGCACGGCGGGCGTGTGTGGGGAGATAGCGTCCTCGGCGTCGGGACGACTTTCGGCTTCCGGCTGCCGCGTGTGCCGTCAGCGACGGTTACGCGAAGCGAGGACCGCACGATGTCGCGCGAAGCGACGACCATTTCGCTTGCCGAGCCGGAACTGCTCGCCGCCGATTACACCGCGAGCAGTGAGTTGCTCGACGCGGTGGACGACAATTTGCAGGAGCCGCCGTCAATTTATGATGACCATGACGACGACGGTGACGCTGCGGCAGCGGAGTTGTAATCTCTGCTTGCAGGAGCTTGTTCCAAAGAGTACAATCTAGCTAAACATCTGGTTTGCACTAAAAACAATGCGGAGGCTGTACGTGAAGCGCTTTACGATTCTCGTCGTGCTTGTCATTCTGCTGCTGATCGGCGGCGGGCTGACTTCGCTGTTGATCGCCAACAACGGTCAGGTGCTGCCCGTGCTCCAGCAGGTTGGCGTGCCGGATGCTTCGCCGACGGTGATGCTGCCATGGAAAGCCAACCAGTTCTTCATTCTCATCGCCTTTGTCCTCTTTAACTTGGTCGGGATGGCGGTGACGATTGGGATCGTGCTGTGGCTGCTCGATTGGGGTATGCGGCGTACTAAGGCGCAAACCCAAGCCGAAAGTGCCAAATAAGTTCAACTTGTGGTCGTAGTACTCGAAATATAATCTGTAAGTCTGTGGTAATATAGGGTCACCGACCATAACGGGTAAGATATCGAAACGGAAAGGCGGTTTGCTGCCTTTTTAGGGTCGGGTGCGCTGCCCGACTGGAACGGGAGTCCGCAGCGCTGCCGCTTGGATCACCCGGCAGGAGAAAGCTTAGAGGGTAGAATGCGTTCACGTTTGTTCCCGTCGCTAGCGCTGACGACCGCGCTTTTGACGGTGGGTCTGATCGTCTTTGGCGCGGTGGTTCGCGTCACCGACTCCGGGCTAGGCTGCGGTAATCACTGGCCCCTCTGCAATGGCACGATTTTTCCCCCGCTGGATAACCTGACTGCGTGGATCGAGTGGCTCCACCGCCTGTTTGCGCTCTTGATCGGCATTTTCGGCGTGCTGACGTTGATTGTTGCCGTGCGCGATTTTCGCAAGCAGCGTCGCGCTGCCCTTTATGCGACCATTTTGGCGGCGTTCCTGTACGCGGCGCAAGCCGGGTTGGGGGCGGCAGTCGTCCTTAATGACCTGACCCCGGCGCTGGTGACACTGCACCTAGCGACGGCGATGCTGCTGCTTGCTTCGCTGATCGTCGCGGCGCTGATCGCCACTTACACGCCGGATCAGCATTACGTTCGCGATACCTTCACCGTGCTGGGCTATCTGACGGCGGCGCTGGCATTGGTGATTATTTTAACCGGGGCGCTGGTCCGTGGCAGCGGTGCGACGCTCGCCTGCACCGACTGGCCCCTCTGTAATGGCGCGATCTTCCCCTTCGATCAGGGGACGCTGCAGACGATTCACATGCTGCACCGCTTCGCCGTCGTCGCGCTGGGGCTGTCGCTGATCCTGCTGGTCTGGTCGGCGTGGACGCGCCGCAGCGGACGCATCCGCACGTGGGCGGCGCTGGCGCTCGTGTTTTACCTGTGTCAAGCCGGTGTGGGCGCGATGGTCGTCTTCAGCGGCGCGGATGCCCTCTGGTCGGCGGCGCACGTCGGGTTCGCGGCGGCGACGTGGGCATCCCTGATTGTTCTTAGTGTAATCGAGTTGATGAATACTGCTGAGCGATGGGAAGATGAATGGCAACCACAGTCGGGACCTCTCCTCAACTAGACAAGCCGGGTGTCAAGACGACGCTCAAGACCTATCTGGCGCTGACCAAGCCGCCGATTGTTATTCTGCTGCTGTTCACGACGCTGGTCGCGATGGTGATCGCGGCGAATGGTCTGCCTAACCCGGTCACACTGATCGCTACGCTGGTCGGCGGCGCGTTGTCGGCGGGCGGAGCCAGCGTGATCAACCAATACTACGACCGCGACATGGATGCCAAGATGAGCCGTACCGCGCGCCGCCCGATTCCGTCGGGGCGGGTCGAGCCGATCAACGCGCTGCTATTCGGGTTGGCGTTGATCGTCTGGTCAACCTTGATCTTGGGCATGTTCGTCAATTGGTTGGCGGCGGGTCTGGCGTTGGGAGGAGCGGTCTACTACGTCATCGTCTACACCATGCTGCTCAAGCGGAACACCGTGCTCAACATCCTGATCGGCGGTGGTGCCGGCGCGATGCCGGTGTTGGTTGGTTGGGCAGCCGTGACCGGAACGCTGGGCTATCAAGCCTTCATCCTGTTCGCGGTGATCTTCTACTGGACGCCGCCGCACAGTTGGGCGCTGGCGCTGCTGGTCAATTCTGATTATGCGCGCGCCAACGTGCCGATGATGCCGGTCGCTCGTGGTGAGGAAGTCACGCGCCAGCAAATCCTGATGTATGCGATTATTCTCTTGCTGATCAGCCTGCTGCCGGTGTTCTTCGGCTTCTTGGGCGCGATCTACGGTCTCTCGGCGGTCGTGCTGGGCATCGGCTTGATCCGCGCGTCGATCATCTTGATCCAGAAGAAGACCGGCGCGGCAGCCCGCAGCGCTTACAAGTTCTCGACGGCTTATCTCGCCTTCCTGTTTATGGCGATGCTCCTCGACATTTTTCTGCTTTAGCCTGTGAAGCAGACGCTTTACGTGAATTGAGTGGGCGAGGCATGCCTTGCCCCTACGTCTGACGTCTGCTTCGCCTTGCACCGAAATGCACTTTTATGTCTGGACAACGATTAAATTGGCGTAAACTGGGTCTACCCGTCTATCTGGTGATCGGGTTCCTGATCGTCTTCACGGTGATTTTCATCTACGCTTTCACCAACTTGCAGCCGAGCACGACTGCGCCCGCAACGCTCACGGCGGACAGCTATCAGGAGCGGGTCACGGCGCTGCTGGCGAACGCGCATCCCGAAGACGCTGAGGCGGCGCTCGAAAAGTATGGCTGCGTGGTCTGTCACCGCGTTGGCGCGGCGAACGGGGTCGCGCCGTCGTGGGAAGGGATCGCGGCACGGGCGGCGACGCGCAACCCGCCGCTGACGGCTGCGGCTTACATCTACCAGTCGATCACCGATCCGGGCGCTTACCTCGTCCCCGGCTATCCCGACGTGATGCCGAAGGATTTCGCCCAACGCATCAGCGATCAAGAATTGGGCGACATCATCGCCTATCTGCTCACGCCCGACGCGAAGTAATCGAACCGCCAAGACGCCAAGATCGCCAAGCTATAACTTTTCATGGTGTACTTGGCGTCTTGGCGGTTAAAATCTTTTCCTATTTAGCTTACAATACGGCTTATGAACCTAGACGTTTTTACCATTTCCGCGCTGGTTGACGAGTTCATGGACGTGCTCGTCGGCGGGCGCATCCAAGATTTACTCAGCGTGGATGAAACCGGCATCGGGCTGGAAATCTACGGCAGCCATCAGCGCCGCTACCTTTATCTCAGCGCCGATCAGCAGACGCCGCGCGTCCATCTGGTGCCGGACAAGCTGCGCCGGGGCTTGCAGCAGCCGACCACGCTCGGCTTGCTGGTGCGCCGCTACGTCGAAGGCGGCATCATCACCCACGTCAGCCAACCGGCATGGGATCGCATCCTCCAGATCGACGTGCAGGGGCAGGAGGGCGACTTGACGATCATCGTCGAGCCGATGGAGCGCCGTGCTAATTTGCTGCTGGTACAGAACGGCGTGATCCTCGACTGTATGCGCCGCGTCGGTCCCGACGAGAACCGCTATCGCGTCAGCTTGCCCGCGCATGAGTACGTCCCGCCGCCGCCGCAAATCGGCAAGCTCGATCCGTTCACGATCACGCTGGAAAGCCTGATCGGAGCGTTTGATGTCACGCACGACCCCAAGCGCAAAACGCATCAGGTCTTGACCTCGCACCTGTTGGGGATGAGTTCCACTGCTCGCCCGCGAGATCGCTTTCCGCGCCAGCGGCGTCCACGATCAGAAAGCGACTGCCGCCGACCCGGAAAAGCTGCTGACCGCTTTGCAAGCAGTGGTCGAGCCGCTGAAGCGGCGTGAGTGGCAGCCGGGGATCGCTGAAAGCGACGGCTTGGTCGATGCCTACAGCGTTTATCCGTTGGAGAGCATCGACGGGTGGCATCCGGTCGAGTTGGTCAGCGAAGCGATGACGCGCTACTATTCCGCGCCGACCGGCGAGGACGCTTACAACGCCGCGAAGGAACCCATCCGCGCCGCGATCAAGGATGCGAGCGGCAAGCTCGAAGGCAAGCTAGCCTCGCTCCAGCGTTCGATGACCGACGAGAGCGAGCGCGAGTTGCTGCGCAAAGGCGGCGAGTTGATCCTCGCCTATCAGTACGCGATCCAGCCCAAGCAGACCGAACTGCGGGCGCAATATGACCTCGATGCGCCCGAACTGGTGATTGCGCTCGATCCGGCGCTGACGCCGCTCGAAAATGCGCAGAAGTATTTCGACAAGTACAATCGAGCTAAGCGCGCGCTCGACGATGTGCCCGGTTTGATCAAGCAGACCGGAAACGAACTCGGCTGGCTCGCGCAGTTGGCAACCGACCTCGAACTGGCGAACAACTGGCCCGAAATCGACGAGGTGCAGCAGGCGCTGCAAGCACAGGGCTACTGGAAAGGCAAGCCGCGCGCGCGCATGGGCGGCGGTGGCAAGAGCGCGCCTTTGCGCATCGTCAGTAAGGATGGCTTTGTCGATCTGGATCGGGCGGAACAGCCGCCAGAACGAGATGGTCACTTTCGACAAGGGCGGTCCGCAGGATTTGTGGCTGCACGCGCGCGGCGTCGCCGGTGCACACGCGATCATCAAGGTCGATGGGCGGCAGATCCCCGAAAGCCTGATCGAGCGGGTCGCGGCGCTGGCTGCCTACTACAGCGCCAACCGCAGCGAGAGCAGCGCCATCGTCGACGTGACTGATCGTCGCTACGTCCGCAAGATCAAAGGCGCGGGAGCGGGGATGGTCACCTATCGCAACGAGGAAACGCGGACGGTGACGCCCAGCGCCAATACGGACTTTTAGGAAAGGATATGGGCAGTCAGAACATTCTTCTGAATGAGCGCCTGAGCAGCGGACTACAATTCAACGCTGAAGATTTAGCAGCAAATCAAAAACGGGAGTTGACTGCGAATCAACGCAGCTTGCTGCTGAAATATCGTCCCAGTTTTGTATTCATCGGCGTTTTCGCGTCGATATTTCTCTGGATACTCGCTGTCTTCTCCCTGATCGGTTTACTACTGGTTCAAGATCGTTTGCTGCCATATCTACTGTTATGGTTGCTATTCATTTTTGCACTATCTGGCACTTTCATGTTGGTCAGGCTTCGCAATGTCCTTGTCGGGAAAGTTTATGGCGTGGACGGTCATGCCCTGACCAGTATCAAACAGCGCCGCCAAACGACTCATTACGGGGTTCGCATTGGACGACAGAAGTTTTCGTTAAAGTCCTCAGAAGCGCTGGCAGCCTTTGAGGATAAGGTACTGTACCGGGTATACTACATGGGGATACCGCCTTTTTACATCATTTTATCGGCAGAGGCGTTAGTCTCCTCATAGTTGGTTAGTAGATATGGAGTGGGCAACTCTTATGGCAGATCAGCAGTTAATCCCGCCGCTCGGCAAGAAAGTCCACCTGAAAGACTACGATCCCGATTTCACGGCAGGCTGGAGCAAAGACGACGCCAAGAAAGAGGAGCAGAAGCTCGAAGCCAAGCTCGCCGACCTACAGGAGAAGCTCTACGCCCAGCACACGCAGTCGCTGCTGGTTGTCCTGCAAGCGATGGACGCGGGCGGCAAAGACTCCACGATCAAGAAGGTCTTCGACAGCGTCAACCCGCAAGGCGTGCAGGTGACCAGCTTCAAAGCGCCGACGTCGGAAGAACTATCGCACGATTTTCTCTGGCGGATTCACCAGCACACGCCGGGGAAGGGCTACATCGGCATCTTCAACCGCAGCCATTACGAGGACGTGCTGGTCGTGCGCGTCAACGGATTGGTGCAGCGCAAGGTCTGGCAATCGCGCTACGAGCGCATTAATGAATTCGAGCGCAATCTCTACGAGAGCGGCACCCGCATCCTGAAGTTCTACCTGCACATCAGCAAAGACGAGCAGAAAGCAGCGCCTACAGGATCGGCTGGATCGCCCGGACAAGTGGTGGAAGTTCTCGATTGACGACCTGCCCGTGCGCGAGCAGTGGGATCACTACATGGACGCCTTCGAGGACGTGCTGACCAAGTGCAACACCGAGTACGCGCCGTGGTACGTCGTTCCGGCGAATCACAAGTGGTACCGCGACATCGTGATCACGCGGGCGCTGGTCGAGACGCTCGAAGACATGAAAGTCGCTTTCCCCAAGCCGACGCAGGATTTGAGCAACGTCACGATTCCCGATTAGCTGGCAGCAACTGCCGCTTGAGCGTATCGGCTGAGCCACTGCTCGTAGGCGTCGGGCGACCATCCGGCGACCGTGACCAGTTCGGTGTAAAGCTCGGCAAGCGTTAGGGCGAGGATGATTGCGGTCGCCTGCGCGCTGTCGATGTCCTGCCGCAATAATGGGTAGATCGTGCTCACAAATCCGCCTAAATTGGCGCGCCGACCGTCGCGCGCGGCTTGGAGTTCGGCGGCAGCTTCGGCATCGGCGGCGGCGGCGCTCTCGTAGATCGTCATCATGGTCGCGCCGGTTTCCCATTGGCGGCGCGACGCATACGCGACTTGTTCGAGGAAGTGCTCAGCATCGTTCCGGGCGATCGCCTCGGCCAAAATCGCCTTGATCTGTGATTGACCGTGCCACTGCTGGCGGATCTCGTTCAGAATTCCCCGTTTGTTGGTGAAAATCGAATAGACCGTGCTGACGGCGACACCCGCTTGTGCGGCAATCGCGTCGATGGTGGTGGCGACGTAGCCCTGCTCAAGAAAGAGCGCGGTCGCTGAAGCGACGATCAATTGGCGCGTGGCGAGCGCTTGGCGCTGGCGGTGGGTAAGTTGCTGGTTGACATTCTTCATCGTTTGAGTATACCATAAGGATGTTCAATGTAGTACAACTACAATTAGTGGAGTATTGATATGTCTGCAGCAGCGAACATGGCACTCGCCCGTGAATTTATGGAACGCGCCTTCAATCAAGGTGATCTCTCGGTAATCGACGAACAGCATTCGGCTGACACCATCGACCATCAGGAACCATTGGGAACGGATTTCATCATCCATCGTGAAACAAGTGGTCACCGGGCTGCGGACCGCCTTCCCTGATTTGCACTTCGAAATCCATCACATGGTCGCCGACGACGAGATCGTCGCTTTTCACTCGACCATGACCGGGACGCATACCGGTATGCTCCATATTCCCAATGTGCCTCCGATTCCGCCAACCGGCAAATCGATCAGTGTCGCCCACATGCACTTCGTGAGCTACATTAATGGCAGGGGGCATGATCTGTGGCACGTTTGGGACACCCCGGCGCTGATGCGGCAGCTTGGTGTCATGCCGCAGCCGCAAGGACGCCCAGCGTAGCTAAGAGTTGATCGCGCGGCGGGCGGCTTCGAGGACGCTGCCGACGCTGATCTCGCGGACGCAGGGGTGATACTGGAGGTCGTCGCTGCCCCAGTCGATCACCCGGCAGGGGCGGCAGCCGATGTTGCTGTAGAGGACTTGATGCCGCTCGCGCGAACCCCACGATCCGAACTCGACCGGATCGGCGGGACCGAACAGGGCGACGGTCGGCGCGTCGACGGCGACCGCTAAATGCAGCGGACCGCTGTCGGGACCGAGCACGACGTCGCAGCGCTCGAACAGCGCCGCCAGCGAGCCGATGTTGGTGTCGCCCGCCGTGATGATCGGCGTCGCTTTCAACTTGCGCGGCGATCCGCTGGCACAGTGCCAACTCGTGATCGCCGCCGGTCAGGACGATCACCGCGTCGCGCTGGTCGGCGAGCGTATTGGCGACCGATGCCCATTTCGCCTCATCCCACTGCTTGACCTGTGTCCCCGAACCGGGATGCACCGCGATCAGCGGCGTTCCGCGTTCGATTCCCCATTCCGACAAGTAACCATTCACCCATGCGCGATCGACGTCGTCCACCGGGAACCGGAATTCCAATTCGTCCGGTTTGAGCGCGCCGGTCAGCGGCTCGATCAAGCGCGCGTTCTGGACGACGGCGTGTTCGTGCTGCGGATTCGTGCGACTCGGTCAGGAAAGGGGCGACATCGGGCAGGTTATAGCCGATGCGCCGGGGGATTCCGGCGAGATGAGCGACCAGCGCCCCCCACCAGTGATCGGGACGGAGGATGATGGCAGTATCGTAGCCGATGCGGCGCAGACTGCGGGCTGTGGTTGCCGCCAGTTGGTAAGGCGAGCGCCAGCTCAGCTTGTCTTGACGGGTGAAGCCGGGGTAGGGGAGCGTCAGCACGAGGTCGAGATCGCTGAAGTTCGCCAGCACGCTCGCCGACCACGGTCCGACCAGCGCGTGCAGCTCGCTGTCGGGGTGGGCGGCGCGCAGCGCATGGATCGCCGGAGTCGTCAGCAGCACGTCGCCGAGATGATCGGGACGCAGCAGCAGGATCCGTTCGTTCTGCTGGGAGCGATGCTGCGTCGGCACCGGGATCGCAGCGGCGGCTTGCAGCGCCGCTCGCCGTAGCTGGTGTTTGAGTGGTACGGCGTGAAAGGCTTCCGCCATGCTGCGGTTGCGCCGGACGAGCGTTTCTCTATCCACTGCCTAAGTCCTGAGCGGCAACGTCCCGGTAGATGTCCAGCAGGTGTGGGATCAACGCCGACCAGTCATAAAGCGTCCGGACGATTTTCTGTGCCTGTTGCCCCTGCTTGGCACGCTGATCGGCGTCTTGCAGCAGCCGAACCACCCCGTCGGCGAAGTCGGTCTCGCTGTCGGCGATGATCAGCGCGGCGCGGGCTTGATCATCCAGCCCGGAGACGGCGGCGGAGGTGGCGACGACGGCACAGCCGGCTGCCATCGCTTCGAGGATTTTCAGCCGGGTGCCGCTGCCCATTCGCAGCGGCGCGACGTAGACCTGCGCGGCATGAAGAAAGGGCTGCACCTGTGCCACCCAGCCTGTCACCTCGATGGCATCGTCCTCGCGCAGCCCTTGCAGGCTGGCGTGGGGTTTCTGCCCGACGACGTAGAGCCGCGCTTCCGGGCAGACGGTCCGAATTTTGGGCAGAATCGCGGTGGTGAACCACTGCATGGCGTCGACGTTGGGGCGGTAATCCATCTTGCCGGTGAAGACCAACACCGAGTCGCCCAGTTCGACGCCTTGCTGTGGTGCCGCGTAATCCTCGGTGAAGATGCCGTTCGCCAGCACGTAGACTTGCTGATCGGCGCGGAAGCTCCGCAGCGCGTCCGCATCCTCGTCCGAGACGGCGATCACCGCGTCGGCTTGTTGGCAGATCGAGCGCTCGAAATGCGTGATGCGGCGGGCTTGAATCCGCGAGTAGATCGCGGCGGGGAGGCGGCTTCGAGTGCCGCTCTCGACTTCGGCGATCACGTGTTGAAGGGCGAACTCGGCGTTGTGCGCGTCGTAGATCAGCTTGGCGTGGGGTTGAAGCTGGCGAACGAGCGGCAGATAGATCGCCATTTCCAGCCCTTCGAATTGGACGAGGTCGAAGCGAGTTTGCGCCAGCACGGTGCGGAGCCGGTCGCGGAACTCCGGCGATTCCAACCGGCGCGCCAAATCCGGCTGACCCGTCAGCAGCAGATCGCGCAGGCGATGGATCGACCCCCGTCGCGGCGGATCGACTGTCTCGATCCGCTGGCAGTAGCCGGGCAGCGGCGTACCACTGGTGATGCCCTCATTGAAACTGATCAGGGTGATTTTGTGTCCGGCGGCGTGCAGCCCGCGAATGATGCCGAAGTTGCGCAGCGCGCCACCCTGATGCGGCGGATACGGAAAGGCGGGCGTAAGCAGTAAAATCTGCATAGAAACCTGTGGATGCGATCAAGCCCACACCGCTGAGCTAACCGGCGGCGGGTCCTTGATAAACTGATAAAGCGATCTCAGCGGTGCGATCCCATTTGAAGGTCGCGGCACGCTCTAAGCCCGCCTGTTCGTTCGCCTTGCGCCATGCTTCGTCGCCGATTGCCCGTTCGAGCGCGGCGGTCAGGGCGGCGCGGTCGTTCGGGTCGACCTGCAAGCCGACCTCGCCGACGACTTCCGGCAGCGACGAGACGTTGCTGACGATCGGCAGCGTACCGCACGCCATCGCCTCTAGCGCGGGGAAGCCGAAGCCCTCGTAGAAGGATGGCGTGACCAGCGCGACGGCGGCGTTGTAGAGTGCGGGCATCGCGTCCTGCGGGATCGCCTCGCGCCAGAGCAGTTTGTCGCCGAGGTCGAGCGCCTCGATCTGATCGCGCAGTTCGTCGAAGTTCCAACCTTCGCGTCCGGCGAGCACCAAGGGCGGCGCATCCGGCTGCCGCGCCAGCAGCGCCTGATAGCTTTCCGCTAGCCCGACAATATTCTTGCGCGGCTCGAAGGTGCCGACGAACAGAAAGTAATCCTCCGGTAGTTGGAGCGCCCGCCGGTAGTGATCGACCGTCTCCGGCGGCAGCGGTTGGAAACTCTCGTCTACGCCGAGCAGATGCACCGTGATCTTCTCTGCCGGCACGCTCAGCAGCGCGATCAAGTCTTGCTTGCTGGCTTCGCTGTCGGTCAGGATGTGATCGGCGTGGTCGACGGCGAACTGAATCTGATCGTTGTAGTAGTGACGGCTCTCGTCGGTGAGGAACTGCGGGTAGTGCAGGAAGGTCAAATCATGCACGGTGATGATCTGGCGACGCGCGCCGAACTGCGGCGGGATGAAATCGGTCGTGTGATAGACGTCGAGGTTGTGCGGCAGCAGCTCGACTCCCAGCGCGATCCGCTCTAGCTGGTGATGCGACGGCGTCCACAGCTCAGCGCGGCGGAAGTGCTCGGCGCTCAGCTCGATCAGCGAGTCATCCTCATCTTCCTTGCGACTGTGGAAAACCGTGTAGCGGTTCTCGCTGTCGAGCCGCTCCAGCGCTTCCACGAGGCGCACGATGTAGGTGCTGATTCCGCCGCTGCGGTAATAAGTTAGGCGTGCGTCGATTCCAATGTGCATAGTGTCACGGAGTATAGCCGCCAGCGAGAATGATGTCCAGAGGATGCGCCGGAGATAGGACGAATGACATCTCCGCTGAGGCGTCAATCAACTACGATGACGACCGACGTCGGTAATTATAAATCAGGATGCCGCTGCCGATGATCAGCATCAGGATGCCGATCAGGGTCCATTGGGTCGTATTGCTCATGAAGCTGCCCAGCAAAACGCCGATCCCCTGTAGGAACCAGATCAGCCCGATGATGAAGATCAATATGCCAACAATGTTTGCGCCGATTTTCATGGGGTCTATCCCTCAAGCCAGCGATAATTGCATTCTACGCTATAAAGTAAACAAAAAGGGCACGATAGCGATGATCGTGCCCTTTGCCGAGTTGAATGAGACCGCGCCTAGACCGCGACCTTCTTGCGGGCGGGCGGTGCGACCAGCACGAAGTGTTCTTGCGGGTGATGCAGCAGTGCCTTGAGGTGCGCGGCTTCGTTCGCCTGATTGTTGTCTTCCAGCGTTTGGATGTAGAAGCCGAGCAGGTCGCGCACGTCGTTGATGCCTTCTTCGTCCAGTTCGAAGATGTCCACCGTCGCGCCCTTGGCGATGCGGCGACGCACCGCGTCGACCGTCAGGTTCATCTCCGGCTGAATGCGCTGGTAGAGCGATCCGCCGGACATGCCCGCGCAGATCCACGGACCCGGATCGCCGAGCACGAGGACGCGCCCGGAAGTCATGTACTCGCAGGCATAGCCCTTGAGGTTGGCGCGTGCCGCCAAGCCGCCCATCTCGTCGCGCAGCGGCTCTTTGACCTCGCCGCCGAAGACCACATCCGCGCCGCTCAAGCGGATGCAGGCGCGGGTGTCGGCGTTGCCCTGCACGATGAAGCGCCCGTACTGCGAGCCATAGGCGAAGCTCTTGCCGACCGAGCCGTCGAGCCGCTTACCGTCGTGGTTGAGTCCGCGCAGGATCGCCAGTGTGCCGCCTTTGGCGCACTTGGCGACGCCATCTTGCGCGCCACCCTCGACCAGCACGTCGAGTTTGTCGCTCAGGAAAGCCGCCAGTCCGTTGCCCGGGACGGCGGAGTTGCTGAAACGGAGGTGAACGACGTGGACGTTCTCAGCGCCCTTGAAATCGCGGCGTTCAATCGCGCCGGCGAGGTGCGTGCCGAGCGCGCGGTCCATCGCCATGACCTGCTCGTCGTCGTAGGTCATTTCGTGGTCGCCGTAAGCCGCCCACTCCGCGATTAACGAGGTGATCTGCTTGGTTAGCGTGTTACGCGGGCGTGAGAGCAGGCGACCGACGCCGGTCGGCAGGTCTTCGCGCGCCGGGATCGGCACGTACTGGAACAGCGGGCGGAGGTCAATCTCGTCGCATTTACCGATCTGGTCAAGCAGGTCAGCGCGACCGACCAAATCTTGCGCGCGAGTGAAGCCCATCTTCGCCACCCAGCGGCGGATGTCCTCGTCGAGCATGTTGAAGACGTTGACGATCCCCTCGACCGCGTTGTCGAAATCGCGCGGCTCGAAGTGCTTGATGCCCTTGGCTTCGGCTTCTTCGACCGTGCGGACGTGGGTCGTGATGCCAACGTGACAGGTGCCTTCATGACACTTGTGGCAGATGGTGCAGCCGATGGCGACCATCGCCAGCGTACCGAAGCCGACCCGGTTCGCGCCGAGGCAGAGCATCTTGATCACGTCGCGCCCGCTCTTCATGCCGCCGTCGCACCACAGTTCGACGTCCTGCCGCAGACCGCTCTCGATCAGCGCGCGATGCGCCAGCCACAAGCCGATCTCGGCGGGCAAGCCGACGTGCCGGAGCGAATGCGCGCGGGCTGCGCCGGTGCCGCCCTCGTAGCCGGTGATGTTGATGATGTCCGCGCCCGCTTTGGCGATGCCGACGGCGATGATGCCGACGCCGGGCACGACCGGGATTTTCACCGAGACTTTCGCCAGCGGATTCGCCGTCTTGAGTTCGTCGATCAACTGGGCGAGGTCTTCAATCGAGTACAGGTCGTGATTGTTGCTGGGCGAGATCAGGTCGACGCCGGGGGTCGTCCGCCGCGCAATGGCGACCTGTTCGGTCACCTTGTAGCCGGGAAGCTGACCGCCTTCGCCCGGTTTCGCGCCCTGACCGATCTTGATCTCCAGCACGGCGCACGAGTTCAAGAACTCGATGTTGACGCCGAACCGCGCCGAGGCGATCTGATTGCCGCGATTGGGCTTGTGCTTGCCCATCATCTCCGGCAGTTCGCCGCCTTCGCCGTTGATGCAGAGGATGTTGAGGCGGCTGGCGGCTTCGGCGTAGGCTTTGTAAGCCAGTTCGCCCTGCGATCCGAACGACATCGCGCCGATCAGCACCGGCAGGTCGTGACCGTTGATGCTGATGTCCACGTCGCCGGGGTTGATGGTGCTGTCGGTGGTCTTGAGACCGATCAGGTGGCGCGGCGCGACCGGCATTTCACCTTCGAGCCGCAGCATGTGATCGGTGTAATCGTCGAGCGTCAGTTTGCCGAGCGCCACGTCCTCAATCTTCTTCCACATCTTCGGATAGAGGCGGTCGGGGTTCTCCATCTTGGTTTTGACTTCGCCGCGCAGTTCGGTCGCGCGGGCTTCGGCGTCTGCTTGCAGTCGATCCCACGTCGTGCCGCGCTCCTCGGAGCCGAAGTAATTCGCCGTGCCGAAGGTCTGCGCGACCGACGGCGCGAGTCCAATTGAACTGAAGGACAGCCCATAGCCGCGCAGTTCGTGGCAGCCGATGGTCGAGGTGACTTTCTGGATACCGGTCGTCAGCGCGTTGATGGTGCGGTTGAGGCGATAGACCACGTCCTCCGACGAAAGCGCTTCGCGCGGCGCGCGCGGGGCGATGTCCAGCCCGACGGCGTAGAGCGCGTAAGGCACCAGCGCGTTCGCGCCCAAGCCGAGGCTCATCACCACGTCGTGTAGGTCGCGGATCGCGCCGGAGCGCAGGACGATGCCGACCTGACGGCGCAGATTGGAGGGGTAGTCGGCTTCGCGCAGCGCGCGATCCACCGAAGCGACCGCCAGCAGCGGGTCGATCCACAGACGCTCGCCGCCGTAGACGTCGGTGTCGTCGAGGATCAGGCAGGCGATCCCGTTGGTGACCGCTGTCACCGCATCGTGCTTGAGCCGCTCCAGCGCGTCGGGGATGCTCTCACCCAAGGCGGCGCTGGTCGAGAGGAAGGCGGCGCGGTCGCCGAACTGGTTGACGAGGTCTTCCAGTGTGAGCGTGCCGTGCTGGTCGGCGACCGTGCGCATGTCGGCTTCGCTGCCGAGATCGGGGTGCCCGCCGATCAACAGCGGCACGTCGACCTGCACGAACAAATCGTGTGCCGGTGCGCCGATCTCCGGGCGTGACCCGATGATCACCGCCGTTGAGAACTGAGCGCGCTCGCGCTCGCGGTCGATCGCCGGGTTGGTCACGACGGCAACGGTTTCCTTGAAGTAGTCGGGCAGGTTGACCCGCGTCTGGCTGATCGAGGCGAGCGGACCGTCCCAGCCGAGCGAACCGACCAGTTCCTTATTCAGTTCCGCCATCGTCTGGATGACGTTGAGGTGATAGCGTTCCCAGCCGAGCGCCGCCATCGTCGTCGTGTTGAGCGCGGTAGCGGTGGTCAGCCACGGCAGCGGTTGGGCGGTCGCCTGTGCCAGCGCGACCGGCGCTTCGCTGGTCATCACCGGGACGGGTTGGCTGCTCAGCGGTAAGCCGCCGCCGTTGCCGCCGCGCGGGGCAGGCGTCTGCGGCGGGAAGATCGAGTCGCTCAGTGACCAGAAAGTCTGTTTCTTCGGGGGCGTGCTGCTGGCGCGGTCACGCCACTTGCGATAGACGTGGCGCTGAATTGCCGGGTAGTCGAGCACCTCGATGTTGCGCCCCGGCTGGATGTTGATGGCGATCTTCTCGCCGGGAGCCAGCGGCTTGGGGTCGGACGACATCATGTCGAGTGGGTAGACTCCGCGCTCGGACGAAGCGAAGAATTCCTTCTCGGTTTCGCCAAACCAGAGCGGACGCAGACCGAGCGCATCGACGCTGAAGACGACTTGATCGCCCACGCGGGCGGCAATCGCCGCCGGACCTTGCGCGAAGGGACCAAAGGCGCGGCGAATGTCTTTGTACATCGCGTGGATTTCGGTGTCGTTGTCCATCAGGTCGTGATCGTAGGGCGGGAAGACGTATTCCATCGCCTCGATCAAGTCGAGATTGTATTCCATGCACAGCGCGTCGATCAGGTGATCGACGTCCTGCGAGTCGGAGTTGCCGTCGGCGAGGTCGATGCCGAGCATCTGCGCCTCCAGCCGGAAGCGCGAGATCGTGTTGAATTCGCCGTTGTGACCGAGCACGTTGAACGGCTGGGCGCGCTCGAAGATCGGGTTGGTGTTGGTGCTGTAGCGGGCGTGACCGAGCGTGACCGTCGAGGCGTATTCGGGGTCGCGGATTTCGGGATAGTAGCGGCGCAGAATTTCGACCGTGCCCTGCACTTTGTAGACCACGCTGCGCGAGGAGAACGACGGGAAATGCACGCCGAACTCGCGCTCGATCTCCATTTGCAGGCGGTAAATCTTGTTCTCAAGGCGATCCGGCGCGACGCGACCGTTCATCCCGGCGATCTGCCAGAACAGCGGCTCATTCTTCTCGGCATTCGCGCCGAGCACGTAAGAGTCAACTTTACCGGCGCGCTCGATCAGAATGTCGAGACCGGCATTGCGGATGCGCTCGCTGATCTCGACGATCAGGCGCTCGTAATCATTGTGCATCGTATTCGGGATCATCAGGTGGGCGACCCAGAAGCAGGCGCTGGTCGCCAGCGACGAACGCATCCCTTGCAGGGCGAGCGCTTTCGCCCACAATTCGCGGGGGATGTCGGTCATAATGCCGACACCATCGCCTTCGCCATCGACAAAACCGGTACGGTGTCCCATACGGGTGA
Organism: uncultured Chloroflexia bacterium; assembly: GCA_963727545.1. GTDB lineage: Bacteria > Chloroflexota > Anaerolineae > Aggregatilineales > Phototrophicaceae > Flexifilum. Next base: position 248,824 of record CAVSGS010000005.1, on the reverse strand, counting down.
GAGCTTCAATGGTGCGTTTGACGTTGCCGTGCGTCGCTTGACCGCCTTTACGGACGGAGCAGATCAGGGCGCAGGCATCGCGTTCGCGGGTATCTTCCCGGTGAGGAACGTCGGCGTGAAAATTGGAGTTAGACATTGCGCTCCTCTTACACAGCTCACTAGCTAAGTTAAAGGTACGAAAGGGAGAGGATAGAATCTCTAGTATGAATTATAGGAAAGATGGTAGGGGAAAACTACAATAAAATTTGGCGGATATTCTAGGCAGATTGCATAATTAGGTCGGCAATCTGCCTAGATTCGCTCTTGTGAAAAGGGAAACTAAGCTTAGCGCACTTGTACAACCACGACAAGTTGCGCTAGTTCAGCGTCAGTAAGCGACGTACTGTTAGCGCCAGATGCAGCGCCAGTCTTATCTCTGGACGGTTTAGATCGATCTGGGCGATCTCGTTGATCCGGTTCATGCGATAGAGCAGCGTATTCCGATGCACGATCAGCATGTCCGCCGTCTGCGACAAGTTGCCGTGACAGGTGAAGAAGGCTTCCAGCGTCTTGATCAAGTCGGCGTGCTGGCGCATGTCGTATTCCAGCAGCGGACCGAGCGTGCGCTCGCAGAACGCCAGCAGTTTTTCGCGGTCGGAGAGGCTCAGGATCAACTGGTAGACGCCGAGATCGCCGATGTAGAGCGGCGTATCGGTTTGCAGCCGCATGGCGAGGTCGAGCGCTTGCACGGCGTCGCGGTAGCTGGTGCGCCATGCGCTGATGTCGTGAGCGGCTTGCCCCAAGCCGATAGCGACCTTCGCGCCGGGGTACTGCCGCTGAATTTCCTGCGTAAACAGCTTGGCGAGCCGCATGGCGTTGTTGACCGGCTCTTTATCGTCGTTGGCGTGAAAGACGAGAACTTCGTTTTCGCGCTCGCGCTGCCAGACTAATGCTTCGGTGTGCTGCGTTGAGACCACGCTGTTGATGATCGTCTCCAAGCGGCGCAGCGATGGCGTTTTTTCACCTTGCCACGCGAGCACGACCGCCACGTGCGTCTTGAGCATGTCGTGCTCGAAGCGCTCGCCTTGCCGGATCGCTTCCTGCTGGCTGACGTCGCCGATCAGCAGGCGGTCAAGGAAAGTCCCGCGCAGCCGCTTTTCGGTGTCGCTGATCGCCTTGGCTTTTGCCATTTCCAGCGCGCAAGCCGCCGCGCCGTGTTCGGCGACGAGGCTGTCGATGTCGTCAAGGTCGTTGTCGCGCCCGATGATCGACAGGTAGCCGCGCCCGATGTCCTTGGTGACCACCGGCGAGACCAAGCGCGCCATCCCCGGCGTGGGCAGCGATTGCATCAGCACCGCGTCCTCGATCTCGTTGACGCGGTGGCGATCCTGCATTTCGACCGGCAAGTTATCCAGCTTGCGCAGGAAGTTTTCGATCTCCTCCCAGTAGGCGACAAACTGCGGTTGTACCGAGCTGTAGAGAATTTGCAGGCGTTTGTCCTGAATGACCACTGCTTTGTTGGTCAGCCGCGCCATCTCGCTGATCAGTTCCGCCATGCCTTCGTTGCGTGACGAGATCTGGGTCAACTGGCGATAAATCTGCGTGCCGCGCCGCTCGATCTGTCCCTTATGATCGACCAGTAAGCTGACGACCGCTTTTTCGACCATCCGAATCCGCGCGCCGACCGGCAGCGCCATCACCGGAATTCCGTAAGCATTGGCTTCGGCGATCGCGGTAGGAGAGGGCGTATCGCTCAAGACGACGGCGGACGCTTTCACCTCGCTCGCCCAGCGCACGATGTCGACGTCGTTAGTCTGGCGCGCGTTGCTCTCGCGCGGCGCGACGAGGATCAACTCGTCATGCTGGATCGCTTTGGAGGCGGTACTTTCGTTGGGGTAAATGACGCTCGTCCACGCCACGGGGCGGCTTAAGAGTAAGCCCTCGCCGGCGACGACGCGCGTCCCCAGTGGGAGGGCGAGTTTTCGCACATCTTCTACGTTTAAACGCTGAGCAGCTTCAGTCATGGTTGGGTTCGTTCAACATGCACAAGGTCATGCTGATGAAATAGCGCATTTTAGGCGAAATGTCAAGCAATAGCCTGTCAAATTTGCTAATTCTTACGTTTCGCCGGTGATGACGCCGAAGATAATTACAACAAAGAAGACAATGAGTGCTTCGCCGATAAAATTGTGATTCGGATCGAGCCTCAAGTTGTAGTAGGTAAAGAACGCCATGAACGCCCCGGCGATCCACGTCACCGGGCTGACCTGCCAACCGCGCCGGTATTGGTAGAAGCCGGAGCCGAGCAGGATCAGCGCGCCCATGAAGGGGACGAAGAAATTGGGCACGGCTGTGGTTGAGGGCAGCAGTTGCAGGACCGCGAATACCAGTACTAACAGCGCCCACGTGATGCGCTCGACGCGGGCTTCGGCATCACTCTTGCGGCGAGAACGCGGAGTGCTGGATCGTTTGCGTGCCATTCTTCTGCTTCCTGTGCGGATATCGGCTGCATTTTAACACATCTGTGCGTATAATGGCAGCAGACATGAAACCAAAACGTATCGGTATCCTCACCGGTGGCGGCGACGCTCCGGGCTTAAACGCGGTCATCCGCGCCGTCGTGCTCACCGCTGCGCATCGGCGCGGCTGGGAAGTCGTCGGCATCCGTCAAGGCTATGACGGCTTGCTGACTGATCCGATCCCGACGTTGCCGCTGGACGAAACCCACGTGCGCGACTTGCTCACGCGCGGCGGGACGGTGCTCGGCGCGGTCAATCGCGGCAATCCCTTGCTGCGCTCGGTTGAGCGACCGGATGGCACCGTCGCGCACGTCGATGCTTCGGGAGAAGCGGTCGCGCAGATGGCGCGGCTCGGCATCGACGCGCTGATCGTCGCCGGTGGTGACGGCACGATGGCGATTGCGCAGAAGCTGATCGACCTCGGCGCGCACGTCGTCGGCGTGCCCAAGACCATCGACAACGACCTCAGCGAGACTGACGTGACTTTCGGCTTCGACACCGCCGTGTTGACGGCGACCGAGGCGCTCGACAAGCTCCAGACCACCGCTGCCAGCCATCACCGCGTCATGGTTATGGAGGTGATGGGGCGCAACTCCGGTTGGCTGGCGCTGACCGTCGGTGTGGCGGGCGGCGCGGACGCTATCCTGATCCCGGAGATTCCCTACGACATCGGCGTGGTTTTCGACCGCATCCAGTCCTCGTGGTCGGCGCGGAATTACAGCCTCGTGGTGGTCGCGGAGGGAGCAGCGCCGGTCGGCGGATCGCAGGAGTACTACATTCAGGGGCACGGCGCGATGCAGAGTCGGCTAGGCGGCGTTGGCTTCGTGGTCGGCAACATGATCGTCGAGGCGCTGAGTGTGGATGTGCGCGTGACCGTGCTCGGTCATTTACAGCGCGGTGGACAGCCGACCCCGCGCGATCGCTGGCTGGCGACGCGCTTCGGATCGGCGGCGGTGCGGTTAGTCGAGCAGGAGCAGTGGGGCAAGATGGTCGCGCTGCACGGGGATGACGTGGTCGCCGTGCCGATGAGCGCTGCTGCCCACGTCAAGATGGTCGATCCCGACGGCGAATTGGTGCAGATGGCGCGCGACTTGGGCATAGCGTTTGGGTGATGTGGGAGAAGCCTCTAGACTTCAGTACAGATAGCGTGATCTTCGTAGCGTGTGACAAGGAGTAGTTCGCGTAGTTTTTCAGCCACATCGAAAGTTGAAATTCGCTAGAATTCCTATAGCGGTCTGACCTTTTCCTGCTGCAATTGCATCTGCCGACAATTCGTGATGTGTTTCAGTGATTATGTCGTAAGCAATCTGACCAACTAGAGCATGTTCGTTGTCTGTGGGCAGATATAGCATGGTCAATATGCGGTTGAACGATATTCAATTACTTCTTGGCTTTATGTGCTCACTGCACCGTTGCCGACCCTCACGAACTGCTCAATGAGGTCCCCGCTTGCGTATAAGATGCCTTTGAAGTGCGCGGTTCGTTGGTGGGAATGTGACTTTGCGTCTGAGCGTAGTCGCTTGCGGACGCAAAGAGTTCTCAACGACTACCCAGTCGATGATCTCTTTGCCAATTAAAGTCCGGAATTCTACCGTCTTGGAGATGCGCTAGAAGTCTCTGATCCTTGGCAAGAGGGTATGCCTCCCATGATGAATTGGATAACCCAACAACATTTGCGTTAGGTCCGAAATCCAGCTTCGAAATCTACCGAGAAGTCACATATGTGATACTTGTTTTGGAAGTTCATCTTCAATCTGGAGTTGCCACATGAGGAATCTGGGCCAGAGCGACAATGATGCCATCTTTATTAACGGCTTGAGCGTGCATCAAGTTCTTTTAAGCACATCCATCGTCACGGAGGGAATAAAGAGACATTACAAGCAAGAAGTGTGTCGTTCTTCAATTTGGTGTAACAATTGAGGCGGAAACTCGCCAGCCTGCAATTACCAATCGCCAAATACGTCTGCATGATGTAACTTCAAAGCGAACTCAAGGCGATGCGTAAATTCCCACGCATCTCTGTGGGCATAGCTAATGAAAACACTGGGTCTATCTTGCTCTGGATTTGAGTTCATAATCCTAGTCCCCACAACACGTCTACACAGTATATTGTACGGAGTTTAATAATAAATAAATGCCCTAGAAAAAGGGGCTGCAAAATCAGACCCCTTGAAATAGCGCTAATGTTTTATCTAATCTAGAGTATCTATTTCGATGAGGGCAAAGCTAGCGCCCTGACGGCAGTTCGCGGAGGAGGCGGGCGTGCGCGCCTTGCCACAAATCCTCTTTGCGCGTCATCTTGGTGATCTTGATGTCGTTGAAGTAGGGGAACAGCTTGACCATCATTACAGGTAGGTCGTTCCAGCGGTTGTCTTTGACCAGCGCCGCCAGTTGATCCGCCAAGTTCGCCGTCCACTCCCAGCGGACGCGCAGTTCGTCGGCTTTCATCCAGTAATCGCGCTTTTCCCACGCCGCCGCCGAGCTATCGATGCCTTCGTCGATCTCGCGCAAGCAGTAGACCAGCATCGCCACCATGTTCTTGGCGTCGTCGTCGATCTCCGGCTTCTGGCTCAGGCGGCGCAGTATCTCAGCGCCGGTGCGCATCAGATTGTTGCGCTGTTTCCCGGTGCTATCGGTGTTGATGACACGTCCCATAAAGTCGGTCTCGCTTCCTTAGGCTTCGTAGGGGCGGATGCCCTTGTAGACCCGCGCGCCGCTGATGGTCTTTAGGATGACAGTGGGGGAGCGCCCGATCGCGTCGCCGAGTTCCTTCGGCGTCAACGGCGTGTTGCCGTTGGCGAGAAAGGCGCGGAAGATGCAGTCGACCACCGCCGCTTGCGGATTGATAAAGTCGGGCTGGTGCGCCGCAACTTGCAGTGCAAGCTGGAGTTCATCCATCTTCGTGACCTCGCCGGTGTCCGGGTTGACGTAATCAACCACGTGACTTTCGGCGTCGCTGCTGAGGTGCTCGCGCTGTTCCGGCGAAAGGTGGCTCAATAGATAGACGCGCAGATCATCGTCACTGCGATCCCACCAACTGTAATCAATATGGAAGGGGGTATCGAGCGTCGGTTTGACCAGCGCGCTCGGTTTATGCTGCATAAGTCGTACTCCTTATCTGAGCCGTAGCTCAGACACTGTCGCTCAGACGCCAGTAATGATTGCCGACCGGTTCGAAGTCGGGGCTGGTGTTCAGGGCTGCGAAAATGGGACCGGGCGGGCAGCGCCGCAGCACGTTGACCGCGCTGTAGAGCGTTTTCGCGTGAACCGTCCCCTGTGGTGAATTGTTGCTCAACTCGCTGATCAGCGTGCGCAGAATGCTGTTCAGATTAGTGCGTTTATAGTGATCCACGAGTTGATCGACTTCGGCGAGTTCGTCGGTGCCGATGATCATCAGGTCGTCGTACTCCGCGCCGATCGCGCGCTTCTGATCTTCAAAGTCGATTTGGTTGTTTCGGGACGTGACCAACCGCACGTATTCGGTGCGGGGGCGATGCGCGTTGAAGTCGACCACGATTTTGTCATCGTCGCCATGCTTACGCACGAGGATGTGGGTGCCGACCGGCAGCTTGTGCTTGTCGTACATCTCGCCCAAGCCGAAGACGTAGCGCCCTTGCCGCACGACCCAACCGGCGTATTCCTGACCATCCTGCCCGTCGATCAGCGTCACCGCGATGCGCTGCGTGCGCCGCGCCGTCGGGAAGATATAGCGCATCGAGGCGTTGAGCGGCAGCGTTCCGGCGCGACGGTGCGGGAAGATCAGCGTCAACACAACTTGATCAGTGAACTCGCGGTCGTCCTGTGCCGGTGACCACTCGTCGTCGATTTCGGCTTCGAGCGCTTCCTGTTCCAGCATGACTTCGTCGGGGTCGTAATCGATGGTTCGGTAGATCAGCACGTCGGGGGGATTCTGAACTTCTTTCGGTTCTTCGCGCTTGAGATACCAGAGCACGGTATTCATGGGACCGACTTCGTCGAAACGGTCGTCACGATTGAGCGCGTCGTTCATCGAGAAGATTTGCAGATCCAGCGGCGAGTTACCCAGTCCGCCGACCTGCTCCAAGATTTCCTCGGTCGTCAAGGGACCGCCCTCGGCGATGTCGAGCACCGCTTCGGCGAGGTTCAGATAGCCCTCGTTGACGTCGAGCATCAGCCCGCGCGAGAACCATTTGCCCGCTACGCTGACGAGATCGCCGGTTTCGTGGAGCTTGTCGGTCAGTTTCTCGATGATCAGGTCGCGGTTTTCGTGGAGAATCTGCTCGGCGCTGAGATCGGAGACGCCGGGCAGCAGCGCTTCGACCAGCTCGTCGCCGAGATGGTGCTCACCTTGGAAATCGGTAGCGAACTCGCGGACGGTCTCGTCCTCAAATTCGACCTGTATCACATTGAAGTTACCGTATTCCGGGTTATCGCCCGCGCGTTGATCGATCACCTTCGCCATAGCGTGATCGAAAGCCGGGAACATCACGGTTTGCCCGACTTGGTAAGAATCTGAGGGTCTGTAAACGTGAACGTCTTTGAAGCGTTCTTGAGCTGCGGCTTTCTCTGCTTCCAGCCGTTGTTCGATGAGGGTGCGCGCGAGTTCGTCGATACTTAGGGGGATTTCCCGTTCGAGGAGGATACCCGTGAGGGTTTCAACGTCATCGTCAGTCACTAAGAAATCACGCGCCCATTGATGGCTCGGCATAAAGTGTAAACGCCTCCGGTAGCTTTGCGCGGGGATATTTCGAACGATAGAGTCAAAATTCATTTTGAATTTAGGGTCATGACTGAAATTATACTTTATATGACGGCGGGATTGCAAGCGTCCATTACAGACGTTGGGTTGACCCTGTGTTGCGGCTCAGTTATACTTATACCTTGTGTTTCGACCTTTTTAAGCAGGAACGAAGAGCAAAATGTCGACTAAACGAACGTATCAGCCGAAAATTCGCCGGCGTTCGCGCGTTCACGGTTTCCGCGCGCGGATGGCGACCAAGAACGGGCGGAGAGTTATCCAAGCGCGTCGCGCAAAGGGACGGCATCAATTAGCGGTGACGCCCATCCATGTCAAGAAGATCAACTGGAATGCGCATTAATTGATGCGCCATTTGCGGCTGCGCCGGTCGGAGGATTTCCAACGCCTGCGTGAAGTCGGTGCGGTCCAGCGCCATCCCTTGATGGTGTTGAGTTTTACGCCGAATGAGTTGTTGCACAACCGGTATGGGTTCATCATCGGGAAGCAGCTTGGTAACGCGGTTGCGCGCAACCATACGCGGCGGCGGCTGCGTGAGATCATGCGTGCGCTTGACCGCCAGCTAAAGCCGGGGCACGATATTGTCTTGATCGCCCGGAAACCGCTGGCGGAGCAACCGTTCGAGGTCTACGTGCGTACAGTAAATGAACTGTTCCGCCGGGCTGAGTTGTTTCAAGAAGGTGTCCAGTGAAAACGATTGTGCTTGCACTCATTCGTTTCTATAAGCGCTTCATCTCGCCCGTGTTGCCCTCGGCATGTCGTTTCGAACCCACCTGTTCGGTGTATACCTATCAGGCGATTGAGAAATACGGCGTGTTTAAGGGCGGCTGGTTGGGGATCAAGCGCATTTCGCGGTGCCATCCGCTGAACCCCGGTGGCTATGACCCCGTCCCGTAATTGAGGAGTATGGATTATCGTGCCATTGCTTAGACGCTTGTGGACATTCGGCGCCATCGTCGTTGTCGGTCTGTTAGCGGGAGCGTGCGTCGGCTTGCCCACAGAGTCAACTTGGGGTGACATCAGCCTGATCGGGAATCCGCCCAGCATTTTGTTTGCTTTTTCGGATCGCATTGTGAAAATCGACCCGACCGACGGTTCGGCAGTCGATTTACTCGATCCGGAGGGTAAAGTGCGGGTGGACGCTGATGGTAATCCGCGCCCATGGATGGTGCAGGGATCGGGCAATCCGGCGCTGCATTTTTACACCCGTCCCATGCAGATCAACGACACAACGCTGCTGACGGCAGCCTACGAACAGAAGTTGTATGAAATCGACGTCGCGCGGGCGGAGATCGACAATCCCAACGGCATTGACCTGCCGGGGCACGTCGTCGCCAACCCGGTGCTGACGGACAATTTCCTCTATGTTCCGCTCAGCGAGGGGGGCGTGATCGCCCTCGACCCGACCGATTATTCGGAAAAGTGGCGTTTTCTCCCCGATACCGCGAAAGGCGTTTATTCGTCGCCGCTGTTGATCGAGGGTACGCTCTACGTTTCGGAGATGAACCATCATCTCTACGCGCTCGACGCGCAAACCGGCGCAGTGAAGTGGGATGACGATCTGGAAGGCGCGGTCGCCTCGACGCCGACCTACGCCAACAATGCGCTTTACGTCGGCAGTTTTGCGAGCAAGCTCTTCAAGGTGAACTTGGACGGCACGATCGCCGCCGAGTACACGACGACTCAGTGGATTTGGGGCGCTCCGGCGGTTGTGGATAACATGGTTTACGCGACCGACTTGGGCGGCTCGGTGTATGCCCTGCGTGATGCTGGCAGCAGTTTCGAGGAAGTGTGGAGCCGGAAAGTCGCCGAAGGCGCGATTCGCATGACTCCGCTCGTCACCGCTGATACAATTATCCTTGGTTCGCGTGATCACAACCTGTACTGGTTGAGTCTGGCAACGGGCGAAGAACTGATCAAGCGCGAAATGCGTGGGGAAGTGCTCTCGGACATCCTCTTGATTGAGCCAAACGACACCGTCCGTGAGCCGTTGATCATCGTAAGTACGCTCGCAAACGAAGAACGACTCGTGGCGTTTTCCCTCGATCGGGGCGAACGTCGCTGGGTTTATGGGGTCTGAGGAGCAACTGGTATGGATTTTATCCTCAATCCATTCGTCACACTGCTGACGTTTCTGTATTCCATCTTCAACCATGATATGGTGCTGGCGATCATCATCTTTACGGTGCTGATCCGCCTGCTGACCTATCCGCTGACGGCGCAGCAATTGCGCTCATCGGCGGCGATGCAGCAGCTTCAGCCGGAGTTGAAGAAACTGCAAGAGAAATACAAGAACGACCGCGAGAAATTGGCGCAGGAACAGATGCAGATGTACCGGGAATACGGCATCAACCCGCTCGGCGGCTGTCTGCCGATGGTGATCCAGTTCCCGATCTTGATCGCGCTCTACGAGTTGATCATCCACTCGCTGGCATCGACGCCGCTGCAACTGCTCAACCTGTCCGGGCGTCTGTTGATCCCCGGTTTGAGCAGCGTGCTCCCGATTGAGAATATGTGGCTGGGTATGAACCTGTCACAAGCGCCGAATTTGGGTAATATCTCGATCGCTAGCCCGCTGACGATCATTCCGCTGCTGCTGCCGATTTTGGTGGTGGTGACGACGTGGCTTCAGTTCCGGGTAACGATGCCCGCGCCAACGCCGAACGCCGACGGTAAGCCCGATCAGGGGGCGGCGATGTCGCAGTCGATGGGCACGATCATGCCGCTGATGTACGGCTTCTTCGCGCTGTCGTTCTCGGTTGGTTTGTCGATTTACTTTATCGCTTCCAACGTGATTGGTATCGTGCAGTACGCGCTGATGGGCAAGGCGGACTTTCGTCGTGTCTTTGGCTTGAGCAGCAAGTCAAGTTTGCCGCCACCAGAGAAGATCGACGGTAAAGCGACGTCGTCAATCTCGCCGACACCCAGACCCGCGCCGCCGAAACTCAAGGCGAAGTCCGGGGCTAAACCGGGGATTCCCCCAAGCCGAAGGCTTCGAACAATGGTACAGGGAAATCCGCGCAGAAGGTCAACAAGGCGAAGTAACAGCGTAAGCTGTTTAACCTAAGCTGGTCATACCTGTCTAGGGTGCGGCGCAATCGGCGAATGCCAGTCGTATCCTAGACAGTCATGTGCGCGATCACAGGGTTTATTCGCACGGATCAGCGCATCCGTTTTATTTAAGGAACTGTCGATGAGTCAAAATAGATTTGTAGAGACGACAGGTGACAGCGTCGAGGACGCGATTGCAAAAGGATTAGCGGAACTCGGTGTTGGTCCGACCGAAGTAGTGGTAGAAGTCCTAGAGGAACCGAGCCGGGGCGTATTTGGGCTAGGCTCGCGGCTGGCAAAAGTCCGCTTGCAGTTACTTACAGTGCCCAAGTCGGCACCAATGCCGCCACCTCCGGCGGAGTCGGTACCGGCTCCCGCGCCGGAAACGCCTAAGCCGGAAGCACCTCTAAACCGCGAGGAAACACCCGCCCGCCCGCCGCGCGAGCCGAAGCCCGCGACCGATTACGGTGTCGGTGAGGACGAGGGCAGCGTGCTGGTCGAAATCGAGGAAACCCCCGAATCCGAGCAGGACGACGAAGCGCAGATCGCGAAGGTTGTCCTCGGCGAACTATTAGAAAAAATGGGAATTCGCGGGCGGATCGCTGTCCGTCGCGCGCGCAGCGATCAACCGGATGAGACCGCGCCGTGGGTGCTGGACGTAGTCGGTGGCAACCTCACCCGCTTGATTGGTCGGCGGGGCGAAACGCTGGCAGCACTGCAATACATCACCCGCTTGATCACCAGCCGCGAACTGCAACGCCGCTCGGAAGTGGTCGTCGATATTGGCGGCTATAAAGCCCGGCGGGCGCAGTCACTACAAGCGCTGGCGGTGCGGATGGCGGACGAAGCGCTGGAGCGCGGGCAGACGGTAACGCTTGAACCGATGCCGCCGCACGAACGCCGGATCATCCATCTGGCGCTGCGCGGGCGCAGCGACGTGGTGACGCGCAGCATCGGCGAAGGTCCCTCGCGCAAAGTCACTATTGTGCCCAGCTCGCAGGCGTAACACGGCATGACGCCGGATTATTTACTGATCGGACATCTGACCGCCGACCTCACACCGCAGGGACGCCTGCCGGGAGGAACGGTCTCTTACGCGACCCGTACCGCCGCAGCTTTCGGCTTACGGGTCGCTTTGCTAACCAGCGCTATCGCTGCTGATCCACTGATCGATACGTTGACGACTTACGCCGAAGTCAACTCGATTCCGGCTGCCGAGACCACGACTTACGAAAACATCTATACACCCGGTGGACGGGTTCAGTACGTGCGGGGCGTCGCCGCGCCGATCGGTGCTGCTGATCTGCCTGACGAGTTTCGTACCGCGCCGCTGGTGCACCTTGCCCCGATTGCCGGTGAGATCGATCCGCAAATCGCGCACGAGTTCAAGGATCAGACGGTGCTGCTGACGCTGCAGGGTTGGCTGCGGCGGTGGGACGCCGATGGTCGCGTCCACTTCAAGCGCTGGTTCGACCCGGCGGTGCTCAAGTCGATCAACATTGTGGTCTTTAGCGAAGAAGACATCACCGAATCGCCGCAGATGGAGCAGGAGTTCGCCGCCAACGTCGAGCACCTGATCGTCACGCGGGCGGAGCGGGGCGGCACTTATTATCATTTCGGCAAAGCCTTCGACTACGCCACGCCGCAGGTGCAGCTGGTCGAGGCGACCGGCGCGGGCGACGTGTTCGCGTCGTCGCTGCTGGCGAGTCTCCCGGCGCTCGACCACGATATTCGGGCGGCGCTGCACGTGGCGGCGCAGCTTGGCGCGGGAGCGGTCACGCGCCCGATGCTCGACGGCGCGCCGACCCCGGACGAGGCGCAGGCAGCGCTCAAGGCAGCGAGTGACGCCGAAGGCTGCGAATTAATCTTCTGGATATTGCTTGTAGGAGCGGGTTTCAAACCCGCCCCTACGTTGATACTCACACCTGCTTTGCTAGCTTCGAGATTCCAATCCCATGCCCACAACCCTGATTGACACCATTCTCTATAACGGACACATTCGCACGCTGGATGACGCTCAGCCGACGGTGACAGCGCTGGCGATCAGCGCGGGGCGGATCGTTGCGGCTGGCAGCGACGACGCGATCCGCGCGCTTGCCGGAGCCGGGACGAAACTCACCGATCTCGGCGGACGCTCGGTCGTCCCCGGCATGACGGATGCTCACGTTCACTGGCAAATGACGACCGAGATGCTGCATACGGTGCAGCTTTACAACCTGCCGAGCCGATCTGCGGCGGTTGAGCGGGTTGGCGCCCGCGCTGCGGCGACACCTGACGGCGCGTGGATCACCGGCTATGGCTGGGCGCAGGATGACTGGGACGACCGCCGTTTCCCAACGGCGGCGGATCTCGACGCCGTCGCGCCGGATAACCCGGTATTTCTGCAATCACGAAGCTGCCACGCCGGGTGGGTTAACAGCGCGGCGCTGCGACTGTGCGGCATCGACGCCAGTACGCCCGATCCCGACGGTGGCGAAATCGCGCACGATTCGTCCGGAGAGCCGACCGGTCTGCTGGTCGAACCTTCGGCGATGGCGCTGGTCAAGCGGCATATCCCGCCGGTGACGGTTGAGACGCTGGCGACGCAGATGAAACGGACGCAGGAAGTCGCTCACTCGATGGGGATTACCGGCATCCACGACTTCGACGATCAGGAATGTTTCGCGGCGCTCCAAGTCATGCGCGAGCGCGGCGATCTCGGTCTGCGAGTGGTCAAGAATTTCAATAAGAAGTATCTCGACGCGGTGCTGACGACCGGACTGCGGCGCGGCTTCGGCGACGACTGGATTCGCTTGGGCGGGCTGAAAATCTTCGCTGATGGCGCGCTTGGTCCGCGCACCGCCGCGATGATCGCGCCTTACGAGGGCGAGCCGGAGAACCTCGGCATCGTCGTCACCGATAAAGAGGAGATGGTCGAACTGGTCAGCCGCGCCAGCGCCAATGGCTTCGCCTCGACCATCCACGCCATCGGCGACCGGGCGGTCCACGACGTGCTCGACGTCTACGAGCAGGTCCGGCGCGAAGAAGCTGAACGCGGGGAGCCACGCTCGACGCGGCGTCACCGGATCGAGCACGTCCAGTTGATCCATCCCGACGACGTGAACCGGCTGGCAGAACTCGACATTATCGCCTCGATGCAGCCGATCCACGCGACCAGCGACTACCTAATGGCGGATCGCTATTGGGGCGAGCGGGCGCTGTATTCGTACAATCCGCGCCTGCAACTGGATCGCGGGGTGATGGTCGCCTTCGGGTCGGATACACCGGTCGAGCCGATGGGGTCGTTGATCGGCATTCACGCGGCGGTGACGCGCCAGCGCGCCGACGGATCGCCTGCCGGGGGCTGGAATCCCGCCGCACGGCTGACGGTCGATGAGGCGTTACGCGGCTACACACTCGGTCCGGCTTACGCCGCAGGTATGGATGACCACCTCGGCAGACTTGCGCCCGGCTATCTCGCCGATCTGGTCGTGCTCGACCGTGATTTGTACGCGACATCGCCCGCCGAAATCCTCGACACCAAAGTCGTCGCGACGATGGTCGGCGGTCTGTGGCGCTGGGGCGAATTTGCGGGATAATACATCAGCATTCAGCTTATCAGCGGTCAGCGCTCAGCTTGAGCAGTCGGCTTGGTCGTTCGCTGATTGCTGAAAGCTGACGGCTGATCGCTTCATTGAAAGGGTTTTCCATGCGCGATCCTCGGATTGATAATCTGGCAAACATTCTTGTCAACTACTCGACCAACGTGCAGCCCGGCGAGTGGGTCGGTGTCCTCGGCGACGTGGTGGCGCTGCCGCTCGTCCGCGCGGTCTACGAGCAGGTGATCAAGGCGGGTGGTAATCCCGCGTTGATGCTGACCGACGACACGCTCACCCGCGAATTCGCGCGGCTGGCGAATGACGATCAGATAGCGTGGCTCGACCCGGCGCAGACGCTCTACTACGATAACGCCGACGTTTACATCCGCTGCACGGCGTTCCCCAACACGCGCGCCATGACCAACGTCGATCCCAAGCGGCTGCAAAAGATTCAGTCGGCGCGGCAGTCGTGGCTGGCGACGCGGATGCGCCGCGCGGCTGAGGGTGAGATGAAGTGGGTCGGTACACTGTTCCCGACCGAGGGCAGCGCGCAGGAAGCGGGCATGAGCCTCGAAGAATACGAGGATTTCGTCTTCCGCGCGACTTTCGCCGATAAAGCCGATCCGGTGGCGGAGTGGAAGAAGCTCGGCGAAATGCAGCAGAAGAAGATTGACTGGCTCAAGGGCAAGAAGGACGTTCGCCTGAAGGGACCGAACATCGACCTTGAACTGTCGATTGAGGGGCGGACCTTCATCAACGCGCAAGGCGAGCGCAACATGCCCGACGGCGAAATTTTCACCGGTCCGGTCGAAGAGTCGGTCAACGGCTGGTATCAAGCCAGCTTCCCGTCGATTGTGCAGGGGCGGGCGGTCGAGAACATCGAACTCAAGTTTCAGGATGGCAAGGTCATCAACGCGCAGGCGGGCAAGAACGAGGAACTGCTGTACTCGATGCTCGACGCCGACGACCGTTCGCGCTACTTGGGCGAGTTCGCTTTCGGTACCAATTTCGGCATCGACCGCTTCACGGGCAGCATCCTGTTCGACGAGAAGATCGGCGGGACGGTGCACGTCGCCCTCGGCGCGGGCTATCCCGATACCGGCAGCGTGAATAAGAGCAGCATCCACTGGGACATGATCTGCGACATGCGCCATGACAGCGAAATCTACGTCGACGGCGAGTTGTTCTACAAAGATGGTCAGTTCATGGTGTAGGAAAGCGGACCCCACCCCCGCGGTGCAACCTTCGGTTTGCCTTGCGCTTCCCCTCCCTGAATTCAGGGAGGGGAGAGTGCCCTCGTCTGCTTCTCGAGTAAGTCGTCAAACCTGACCAATACTCGACGCCAATCGGCACTGCTTCACGATCGGTGAAGTGGAGAGCATGTAGCGGTGGTCGATCAAAGCAGCCGAAGAAGCGATAAATGATTTTTAGCCCCGTTCGAGATCCCCGGTTGATTACCGTGCGACGCGGCGGCACACTGATGGACTCCGATCATCGCTTGCTGGCGCTGTGGGCGGCGGACTGCGCGGAGCACGTGCTGCCGTTGTTCGAGCAAGCCCAGCCCGACGACGATCGTCCGCGACGGGCGATTGCGGCGGCGCGAGCTTGGGTGCGCGGTGAAATGGCGATGATGGATGCTCGCGCCGCTGGCGGGCACGCGATGGGCGCTGCTAGAGACTTGCGTGGCGCGGCGCGAGAGGCAGCTTACGCTGCCGGTCAAGCGGGGGCGGTGGCGCACGTAGCCGCTCACGAACTGGGCGCAGCCGCTTACGCGATCCGGGCAGCACGGGCAGCCGCACCGAAAGCGGAACGGATCGAGGTGGGGCGGCTAGAGTGCCAGTGGCAGCGCGATCAGCTTCCCGACGCAATCCGCGAACTGGTGCTCGACGACCAGCGCTTGCGCAATCAGTACTGCTGGTTCGTCTTCGACTGCTGACCCGTTTTGTCCCCTCGAACATCACAGAAAACGACGTCACCACATGAAGCAACTGTCGCAGATTTAGTTTCACGGATTAAGTTCAATGAATCAGTCAGAAGTGGAAGCCTTCGTCGCGGGGCTGGAGAACGTGCAGCGCGAGGACAGCTACGGCTACGCCATGTATTTCGTCGGCGACGATCACATGGTGCCGTTCGTGTCGATTGCCGACTCGGATAACGAGTACGATGCGGTGTCGAACTTGAACCGGGACGGGGTGTATCGCGTCAACATCGGGGTTGGACGCGCTACGTATGACTCACTGTTCGGTGACCGGGAGGTCGAGGGCATCGACTTCACGGCGATCAATGTGTTTCTACCGCATCCGCAGTATGCCAAGCAGAATTTTATCTGCATTCTGAATCCGGCGGGTGAAAACGAGGAACGGACGAAACAGTACATCCGCGAAGCGCACGATCTCGCGGCAGGGCGGGCGGAGCGGCAGGGAACCGAGTAGGATAAAGTCGGCGACGGGCGCGCGACAGTGATGATCGTGCCGTGATTGCGCCATTGATCCCCAATGATGGCAACTGGTCTTGAGTTGAGGATGCGATTGTCGCAATTGATCCGATCCGCTGCCCAAGCGTGTCTAACGCAGAATGATTGACTCTTTTCGACCACCCGTACTATAATTAGACCACACGGACGAAAAAATGCCGGACGGACAGAAACCCGCAACCTTTATTGAGACTGCTAGACGGGCACAGATCATCGAATGTGCGATTGAGACGATTGCCACGCTGGGCTATGTCCGGGCGTCGCTGGCTCAAATCGCCCAGTGCGCCGGGATCAGCAAGAGTGTGATCACCTACTATTTCCACAGCAAGAACGAGTTAATCGCGGAAGTCATCAAGGCGATTTTCACCGATGCCGCGCAGTTTATCTGGAGCCGGATCACGGTGCAGCCGACCGCCACGCTGATGCTGCAAACCTATATCGAAGCCCACGTCGAGTACATCAGCGGGCACCTGACACAGATGGTCGCGTACATAGAGATCGTGGTCAACTTCCCGACGAAAAAGGGGCAGCGGCGCTACGACCCCAGCGCAGAGGAGCCGGTATTAGCGGCGTTGGAAAACATCTTGCGCAAGGGTCAAGAGGATGGCGAGTTCCGAGTGTTCAATTTGCGGGTGATGGCGCTGGCGATTCGGAGAACGATTGATCAACTTTCTCCACTCCTGAGAGCCGATCCCAATCTGGACGCGGATGCGTATGGACGGGAACTGGTGACGCTGTTTGAGCGGGCGACCCGCAAGGATTAACAGTTGCGGTCGGGTTCGTGCGATCGGCAAAAGTGAGAGAATAAATGACATGAGCAGAACATACAGGTACTTTGCGGTACTCATCGGCGTAGTCTGCGCCTATTTCATCATCCGTTTGCTCTTCTTTGCCGATTTGAGTAGGAGAACCGTGCCGAGCGACGTGATACAAGGCATCCTGATCGGCTTCGGGCTGGCGTTTGTCATCGCCCAAATTTACGCGCGGATCAAAGCCACGAGGATCAACGGCTGGATCACGATGTTCGGACTCGGCGTGCCCGGCAACGGTATGCTGCTGCGCGCTGCGCACGCTCAACTATTTCCCGGTCCCGTGAACGTGCCGCAAGAGGCGATGTATTGGTGGACGAACGCAGATGGCGCGGGTCACACACTGAGCGGTCAGCACGACTATGTCATGCACTTTCCGCCGGACGGACTTCCGCCGAATGATGCTTTCTGGTCGCTCACGATGGGTGACGCGAAAAACCAGTTTGTACCGAATTCGATCAACCGGTATAACGTGAGTGATCGGTCAGGACTCGTGCCAAACGCCGACGGCTCAGTCGACGTTCACCTTCAGAACGCCGCTCCAACGGGTCAGGAATCTAACTGGCTGCCCGCGCCCGCAGACAATTTCATCCTTTGGCTGCGCGTGTATATGCCCGGTCAGTCGATTCTCGACGGCAAGTACGAAGTACCGCCGGTTGTGGAGGTGAAATGATGCGATACGAACATTTGCTGATCTTCGGTGTGGTCTGTGTCGCGGCATGGCTCCTTGTCACCTACCTTTGGCCGCGAATGCTGCTGTACGTGTTCAAGCGAGCGATCCTCGTGAAGGGGTTCGGTGACGGACCCATCCCGATCAATACACTCTATACGGAACCGGAAGCGCTGTTTGCCGATCCGCTGCACGCGCCCGCTTCGGCTCCAAAAGTGGCGACCTCGGGCGTGAACCACGATACGCTCCTTACGGTCGGCGTGCTAGACCTCTCGCAGGGCGCGCAAGTCTTGCACGTGCCGGACATGGCTGGGCGCTACTACAGCGTACAGTTCACTGATCCGTCGAAAAACACGAATTTTGCCTACGTCGGCAAACGCACGACCGGCACCAGCGCGGGCGACTACTTGATCAGCAGCCCCGGCTGGAAGGGGCAAATGCCCGGCAACATGAAGCAGATAGCCTCACCGATTAACTCGGTGCTGGTCATCGGGCGGGTGCTGGTGGAGAATGACAACGACGTGGCGACCGCTTACGGACTGTCTAAGCAAATCCAGCTCACTCCGCTGAGCCAATGGCAGCCCGGTTCGTAACAGCAACCTGCCCTTCGTCGCCGAACGTTACCCCATCAACATGCCGGCGGGGTCTTTCTCGGCGAGCACCTGCTTGAGTTCGACGATCTGGTCGCGGAGCATGGCGGCTTTCTCGAACTCAAGCTGCTTCGCCGCCGCCTTCATCTCGTTTTCCAATTCCTTGATCAGCCGGTGCAGTTCATCCTTGGGCAGCGAGGCAGCGGTGACTTCGCCGTCCGCCGGGATGTACTGCTCCTCGATCTGACCGCGCACGCGGTCGGTCAGGTCGCGCACCTGCTTGACGATGCTGGTCGGCGTGATGCCGTGTTCTTCGTTGTAAGCCTCCTGAATGGCGCGGCGGCGGTTGGTCTCGTCAATCGCCCGCTTCATCGAGTCGGTCATGTTGTCGGCGTACATGATCACCTGTCCTTCGACGTGACGCGCCGCTCGCCCGATGATCTGGATCAGCGCTTGCTCGGAGCGCAGGAAGCCTTCCTTGTCGGCGTCGAGGATCACCACCAGCGAGACTTCCGGCAGGTCGATGCCCTCGCGCAGCAGATTGATGCCGACCACCGCGTCGTAGATGCCCAGCCGCAGGTCGCGCAGGATTTCGATCCGCTCGATGGTCTGAATCTCGGCGTGCAGGTGATGCGCCTTGATGCCCATCTCGTTGATGTACCCGGCGAGTTCTTCCGCCATCCGCTGGGTGAAGGTCGTCACCAGCACGCGCTGACCGTTCTTGACCCGCCGCGCGATCTCTTGCAGCATGTCGTCGATCTGTCCGGCGGTCGGACGTACGCTGACCTGCGGATCGACCACGCCGGTCGGGCGGATGATCTGCTGGACGATCTGGTCGGCGACCTCGCGCTCGTAGGGTCCCGGCGTCGCGGTGGTGTAGATCGTCTGTCCCATGCGCTCCTGAAACTCGTCGAAGCGCAGCGGGCGGTTGTCGATGGCGCTGGGCAGTCGGAAACCGTACTCGACCAGCGTCTCCTTGCGCGAGCGGTCGCCGTTGTACATGCCGCGCAGCTGCGGGATGGTCATGTGGCTCTCGTCGATGACCAGCAGATAGTCTTTCGGGAAGTAATCGACCATCGTCCACGGCGGCGAGCCGGGCGCGCGCTGGTCGAGGTGGCGCGAATAGTTCTCGATGCCGGAGGTGAAACCCATCTCACGCAGCATTTCGAGGTCGTAGCGCGTGCGCTGCTCGATGCGCTGGGCTTCAAGGTACTTATCCTCGCGCTTGAAGAAGGCGATCTGATCTTCGAGTTCCTGCTCGATGTCGTGGATCGCCTGCTGGAGCTTCTCGTCGTCCGCCATAAACTGCGACGCCGGGAAGATGACGACGCTCTCGTGATGCGCCAGCAATTCACCCGTCAGCGGGTCGAACTGGACGATCTTTTCGATGTCGTCACCGAACAGCGTGATCCGGTAGGCGCTGTTCTCGTAAGGTGGATAGACTTCGAGCACGTCGCCGCGCGCCCGGAACGTCCCCGGCGCGAGGTCGACGTCGTTGCGGGCGTACTGAATCTGCACGAGGCGGCGCAGCATCGTCTCGCGGCGGACTTCGCCGCCGACGTGGACTTCGAGGATCGAGTTTGCCCACGTCTGCGGATCCCCGGTGGCGTAGATGCACGAGACCGACGCGACGATGATCACGTCCTTGCGCGAGAGCAGGGCGGCTTTGGCGGCGATCCGCAGCCGCTCGATCTGCTCGTTGATGTCGGTTTGCTTCTCGATGTAGAGGTCGTGGCGCGGCACATACGACTCTGGCTGATAGTAGTCGTAGTAGCTCACGTAGTATTCGACCGCGTTGTGCGGGAAAAATTCCTTGAACTCGGCGTAAAGCTGCGCCGCCAGCGTCTTGTTGTGCGCGAGGATCAGCGTCGGGCGCTGCACCTGCTGGATCACCTCGGCGATGGCGAAAGTCTTGCCGGTGCCGGTCGCGCCGAGCAGGATTTGATCGTGATAACCCTTGTTCAATCCATCGACTAATTCGGCAATCGCAGTGGGCTGATCGCCCGTCGGCTGGAACTCGGATACCAGTTCAAACGGTGGCATATGAGTTTGCACTTTCTGATCGAACGTCAGTTCGTATATTATAGCGGAATCTTGCTCGTAATTCACGGCTTGATCGGCAAGTCTTGAGGAGGTTTCTCCTCTAAATGTGGTTCGTGCGAGATTTGTGAAGCAGGTGCTAGCTGACGGGAGCAGTTTGGGCGAACCCTAAACTCACCGTTGACACCCACGAGAGCGACTGATATTATTCATGACATGATGCGGGGTAGAGCAGTGGCAGCTCGTCGGGCTCATAACCCGGAGGTCGCAGGTTCGAATCCTGCCCCCGCTACTTTCTATTTGGCGACGTAGCTCAGTCGGTTAGAGCGACGCACTCATAACGCGTAGGTCGTTGGTTCAAGTCCAACCGTCGCCATCGAGAGAAGACCCATCCGGGTCTTTTTTGTTTCCTCTAAGTTGAACCTTTGCTATACTGTATTAAATTATTAATAGCATGGGTTTGGATTGATGAATAGCAAACGCGAAGTTCGGGAACAGGCACGAAGCTTACGGCGACAAGGCGTTTCTGTTCGGGAGATCGCTAAGCGGCTGAAAGTGTCGAAAGGCTCGGTTAGTGTCTGGGTACGGGATATTGAACTCTCACCGGAGCAGATCGACGCGCTGAAAACCCACCAGCGGCGCTACGCGGGACAGAATCGAGGTGGGCGTGCCAATCGGGAGAAATTTCTGGCGCTGCGGCAGCAGTATCAAGCAGAAGGGCGACTCAAAGCGCGGGCAGGGCATCCACTGCATCTAGCGGGCTGTATGTTGTACTGGGCTGAAGGTGCGAAAGATGCGAGCCGCCTCTATTTCGTGAATTCGGATGTGAATATGCTGCGCTTGTTCATGCGTTTTCTACGGGAGGAATTGTGCGTTCCCGATCATGAAATCAGGCTTTACGTTCACT
Source organism: uncultured Chloroflexia bacterium (assembly GCA_963727545.1). GTDB lineage: Bacteria > Chloroflexota > Anaerolineae > Aggregatilineales > Phototrophicaceae > Flexifilum. The sequence goes on along the minus strand of CAVSGS010000005.1, from coordinate 227,473 downwards.
GCCACACGACCGACAGCGATCAGCATCAAAAGATTGCAGCATACTGGCTCGATGTGTTGGAATTGCCAGAGTCTTGTTTCAGAAAAATCCTAATCAAACAGGGGAGCGATACCCGTCGTAATGTGCTGCTGAACGGCATATGCAGTATTCGTGTGTACAACTTCAAGGTGCTTCAGCACATCTACGGGGCGATTCAGGAATACGCCGGATTCGACAACCCAGCGTGGTTGTTCTAGCGCGTGATCAACAGGCTGCCGAAGAAGACGGCGACGATCAGCAGATTGAAGCCGATCTCGGTGAGCATCCCCAGAATGAACGACTTGAGCGCGACCCCGCCTGCTTGCAGGGCGCGGCGCATTTCGCCCACGTTGAGCAGTTCCATCAGCACCGCGCCGACGATCCCGCCGATCAGTGTGCCGACGACCGGTACCGGAATCGCAAAGGTGCCGATCGTTCCGCCGAGCATCATCCCCAGTGCGGTACTGCACGACACGCCGTAAGTTTTCATCCCTAGAATGGGCATCCAGAAGTCTTTGGTCGAGCCGATCAACATCAGCAGCGTGATCACGATCATGGTGAGCGGCGTCAGGTGTTGGAAGTTGGTCAGGATGCCATAAACGAGGCTGATCCCCCACAGAATCAGCGGACCGGGCAGGAAGGGCAGCACCGACAGCAGCAGCGCCGCGATCATCAAAATCCCGGCGATCAAGGTCAAACCCGATTCAGCAAACGTCATTTCTGTCCCTCATCCCACCCAAACTGCACTACTTGACAATCTCTATACGAGTCTCACGACGCATAGGTGTCAGGCAGGTCGTTGAGGAACATGACCGTATCGCCGGAATGCAGGTTTTGCTGATACCACGCGACCGACTCCGCCAGCGTCGCCACCACTTGCAAGCGATCTTGGGGAAATCCGGCAGCGAGCAAGCCCGCCTTGATCGGCGCGGTCTGCTGTTCGCCGACGAGGATCACGTCGGTGGCGTGCTGCGCGGCGATCTCGCCCAGCTTGCGATTCTCCTGCTCCATCAGGTCGCCGAGTTCGACCATCCCCGGCGTGATCAGCAGGCGGCGTCCGCTCTGGTGCAGCGATAAGGTGTGCAGCGCGCCGATGATGCCGACCGGGTTGGCGCTGTAGGCGTCGTTGATGATGGTGATCCCCTGCGCCGAGACCTGCCGCGTCAAACGGCTTTCGGCGGGCTGAAGTGTGCGCACGCGCAAGGCGATCTCGCGCAGCGTCATGCCCTCGTGGACGGCGACCGCTGTCGCCAAGAGGATGTTGGTGACGTTGTGCTGACCGAGCAGGGCGGTCGTGAAGACTTCGCTGGCGCCGGTTTCGCGGTCGGTGACGGTGAAGCGCAGCCCGTCCAGCGACTCGCTGATCTCGGCGGCGACGAAGCGGGCGCCGTTGGTGTCGTTCGCCGGATCAAGGCTGATGGTCAGGCGGGTTTGCGGATAGCCGCGCGCGACCATCGCGCGGATGTGCGGATTGTCGACGTTGAACACGCCGACGCCATCGGGCGGCAGCGCCTTGATGATCTCGTATTTGGCGGTGGCGATATTTTCCAGCGAGCCGAAGCGCTCCAAGTGCTGGGGACCGACCTCGACGACGATCGAGATCGACGGCTGGACGAGATCGCAAATCTGCTGGATTTCGCCGGGGACGTAAGCGCCCATCTCGGCGATGAAGTAGTCGATGCTGTGGTCGTCGGCAAGCTGGTTGTTGATAGCGAGGCAAACCCCCATCAACGTGTTATAGCTCTTGGGCGTCGGGTAAGCGTGATAGCGTCCATTGAGGATGTGCGCCAGATAGCTCTTGGTGCTGGTCTTGCCGTAGCTGCCAGTGATGCCGATCACGACCGGGTTGACGTCTTGGAGGGTACGGCGGGCGCGGTTGATGAACAGGCGGCGGAAAGCCGCTTCCACCGGGGTCATCAGCACATTGCCGACAACCAGCGCCAGCGGCGCGATCAGGAACAGCGCCAAGCCGAGCGCGCCGACCAGCGCGGGTTGCAAGCTGCCGAGATCGACTTGGTTGGCGAGCCAGCAGCGCAGCACGCCGACGACGACCAGCGTCACGAAGGATGCGCCGAGCAGCCGCTTGGCGCGCGGCGTCGCCCGAAACTTCTTCTTGATCTCGCCTTCGTCGGGCGGGTAGACGGCGATCAGCGCAGCGACGATGGCGATCAGCGCCGGAAGCGTTGCGCCGCCTTCAGAGAGCACGACCGCCAGCGCCACGCCGATCACGCCCGCGAGGGCAGGGCGGCTCGGCAGCCAGCGCGCGCGATCCGCCAGCAGCCAGCGCAGATAGCGCCCGCTCATGTATTCCTCGATCTGGTAGAAGCGCGCCTGACGGTATACGCGCACGCCCGCGCCGATCAGCCAGATGAAGGCGATGAGGAGGAGGAGTAATGTAGTCATGGTCTTAAGTAGCTTTCAGCTATCAGCTGTCAGCAATCAGCCAAGATCGACCCATGCACGCTGCCAACTGATCATGAAGAAGAAGCTGAAAGCTGAGCGCTGACGGCTAATCGCTATTCTCCCTGCTTCAGAAAATAATCGAACGTTCGGGCGGTGTCGGCGAGCCGTTCGAGATAACTGTAATGTCCCGCGCCCGCGTAGACGATCAATCCGGCGTCGGGGATCAGCTTTTCGAGTTCCTGTCCCTGCCAGAGCGGCGTGTCCTCGTCCTTGTCGCCCCAAAACAGCAGCGTGGATACCTGCACGCGCCGCGCATAAGGGCGCAAATCCTCGTTGACCACCTTGACGAAGGTTTCGCGCATGACGCCGGTGGCGGCATTGAAATCGGCTGAGCCGTAGCGTCCGTTGTACCAGCCGCGCAGCTTGTCGGCGACGCCGGTCGCGCCGACGCCGTACAGCCCGTCGCGGATCGCTTTGTAGGTTTTGAGGCGCATGTCGGCTGAGCCTGATTTCTTCTCCGGCACGCCCGCCGCATCCGCCAGCGCGATCTTGGCGATGCGATCAGCGTAATCCGCGCCGAGGATCAAGCTGACGCGCCCGCCGAACGAATGCCCGAACAGCGCCGCGCGATCCAGCCCATGCGCGTCCATGTAAGCGATCACGAACTTCGCGTAGTCAGCGACGCTCCACGCCATCGGCGGCGGATCGCTGGCGCCGAAGCCGGGAAAGTCGAAGCTGTAGACCGCGTAGCCGAGCGCTGCCATCCGTTCCGCGAGCGGCTGCATCAGCTTGAGGCTCGCGCCCCAGCCGTGCAGCATAAGAAGTGGCATTTGTAGGGGCGGCGCGCGCCCCGCCCTCCGTCCGGCGATAGAACCAGCTCCGCCGTGCGAATGCCCGCGATCTCGGTGAAACTGACTTCGGTCTGCTTCATTCAATCGTGATCTTTGCGTTGAGCGCTTGCAGCTTGCCGAGCACGCCCTCAAACGTGTGCTCGATGGCTTGGGCGTTGTCGATCACCGACTCACCGTCGGCGGCGAGGGCGGCAGCGAGCATCCCCAACCCGGCGCGCACGTCGGGCGAGTCCATGTAGATGCCGCGCAGCGGGGTCGAGCCGACCACAATCGCCCGGTGCGGATCGCAGAGCACGATCTGCGCGCCCATCGCTTTGAGCTTGTCCACGAACAGCAGCCGATTGGCGAACAGCTTCTCGTGGATCAGCGATGTGCCGCGTGCTTGGGTGGCGATCACGGTGGCGATGGCGACGAGGTCGGAGGGGAAGCCGGGCCACGGTGCGGTCTCGATTGACGAGTCGACGTCTTCCTCGCGCGTGGAGACGCTCAGGGTTTCCTGCTTGGGCACGAAGATCGCCGCCTCGTCCACGTCCAGCTGAATGCCGAGCCGCCAGTAAATCTTGGCGATCACGCGCATGTCGGCGGCGCGGATGCCTTCGATCTGGATGCGCCCGCCGGACAGCGCGCCGATCGCGGCGACGCTAGCGGCTTCAATGTGATCCGGTCCGATGGTCACGTCCGCGCTGCCGAGTTCATCCGCGCCGCTGATCTGCAGTACGTTTGAGCCGATGCCGTCGATGGTCGCGCCCATCGCCGTCAGCAGCAGCCCCAATTCCTGAATGTGCGGCTCGCAGGCGGCGTTGCGGATAATCGTCGTTTTGCCCAAGCGCGACGCCAGCATCATGACCAGCGCCGTCGCGGTGACGCTGGCTTGCGTCAGCACCACGTCTTTACAGTCCCACGACGACGTTTTGAACTCGACTGCACCGCTGCCCGCCACCGTGTCGATGCCGAGGTCGCGCAGCGCTTCGAGGTGAGTGCGAATGCGGTTGAGCGGAAAGTCGATTTCGAGGCGGACGTGCTGCCGCCGGATCAGCATGGGCGCGACGAACATCAGCGCGCCGACCGTCGCGTCGGTGTCGGCTTGCGCCAGCGTCCGCCGGGTGATCTGCGCGCCGCTGATAGTCAGGGCGTCGCCGTCCCACGCCAGTGCTGCGCCCAAGCTTTCGGCGATGGCGATCATGGCGGTGGTGCTGAGCGTGCGCGGCATATTGCGCAGCGTGACCGGTGCTTCGGTCAGCAGTGCCGCCGCCAATAGGGCTTGCGCAGCATTCGCGTTGCCGGAAGGCTTGTAAATGCCGCTTAACGGGCTGCGACCGGCAACCCGGAGTGTCATCGGCATGAGATTTCCTCGGTCATTGGGCAGAACAGTCCCCTAAAGCGATCCTAACGCCGTCGGGAACAGGTCGGTGACGATGAACAGCGTCAGAATGCCCAACATCACAATGCTAATCAGGAGATACTGCCACTTATAGCGATAATTGATCTGCCAGAAGCGGCGCACGGTGTAGAAGATCGAGATGATCGCCAACACGTTGATCGCCAGCAGCAGCGGCACGGCGGCGTCCCCGGCGATGCCGAACAGCGGCAGCACGAACGGCAGCACGATGTACTGCAAAATGCAGCGCACGCCGGTGAACGCCAGCGAGAAACCGAAAGCACGTTCAGCGCTCTTGACGCCCGGCGGATCGACCTCGGCGGGCGTGGATTGAATGTCCGTCATCGACATCGTCAGCAGCTCCCTTGTCAGCGGGTTCAAACAGCGCGATTATATCAGGTCTATGCGCAGAATTGAAAACTGCCAGCGGAGGACACATGAACGCCGACTATTTTCGCACGCTCTACCGCTATAACTACGGCATCCAGCAGCAGCTTTGGGACAGTGCTTTCACCCTGACCGACGATCAGTTCACGCGGGAGTGGGACTACTCGATTGGCTCGCTGCGCAACCACTTCGTCCACGTCACGCGCGTCGATCAGCGCTGGTTCGACCGGATCAAAGGCGGTCCGGTCAGCGCGCGGCTGGAGTATGCTGACTTTCCGACGGCAGCTAGCATTTACGCGATCTGGCAGCCGATCAAGGATGATATCCTCGCCTACGTCGATGCGTTCGACGACGCGGCGCTCGACCGCGTGGTCGAGTACGATCTGCCGGATCGCGGCGGCGTGCATCGCAACACGGTCTGGGAGATCATGGCGCACGTCGTCAACCACACGACCGATCACCGCTCGCAGATGTTACGCCTGCTCCACGATCTCGGCGCGCCGACTTTCGAGCAGGATTTCATTATTTGGCAATGGGAGCACTAAAACCCCTCACCCCCGACCCCTCTCCCACACAAGCGGGGAGAGGGGAGAGTCTTTTGTGCGAGAGAAGAAATCGTCTTGCATTGTGCTCAAAACCTCACCCCCAACCCCCTCTCCATTGCATGGAGAGGGGGAGCTAAGCGAAGCGCAGCGGGGTGAGGTGAGATCAGCGGGCAACTAAGCAAGCCTATTCTTCCCTCATTACAAAAACTGTCCCCTCATAAACACGCAAGCGGGCTGAGGGGAGCGAAAGCATTCTTCAAGGGGTGGCGTTTACAAGCGGGCGAGCGCGACGGCGATCTCTCCGGCGGTGCGGGCGTTGTTGACCAGCAGCGCCACGTTGGCGCGGCGCAACTCGCCTGCGGTCAGGTCGGCGACGCGCGCCAGTACGTAGGGCGTGATTTCTTTGCCGTGAATGCCCTGCGCTTCGGCTTCTTCGGTCGCTTGCTGAATGGCGGCTTCGGCGGTCTCGACCGGTAGTTCGTCGGCGGCAGGCACGGGGACGGTGAACAGAATCCCGTGCTGTGCGCCGAACTGGTCGGCGGCGCGGATGATCTGGGCGGCTTGGGCGGGCGTCTCGATGCAGGCGTCAATCGCTAAGCCGCTGCTGCGGGTGTAGAAGGCGGGCAGCGTGTCCGTCCCAATGCCGATCACCGGCACGCCTTGCGTCTCCAGCACTTCGAGCGTCAGCGGCAGATCGAGGATCGACTTCGCGCCGGAGCAGACGACCGCGACCGGCGTCCGTCCTAGCTCCATCAGGTCGGCGGAGACGTCGAAGGGATGTCCGCGATGCACCCCACCGATCCCGCCGGTGGCGAACACGCGAATCCCGGCTTGGTGGGCGACGATCATCGTCCCGGCGACGGTGGTCGCGGCGTCCTCGCCTAAGCCAATGGCGATGGCGAAATCGCGGCGGCTGCACTTGCGAACGTTCTGGGCGCGTGCCAGCGCCTCGATCTGGTCGTGATCCAGCCCGACGGTGATCTTGCCCTTTGAGGATGGCAATCGTCGCGGGAACTGCGCCCGCGGCGCGGACGGCGGCTTCCATTGCCAGCGCGGTCTCGACGTTAGCGGGGTAGGGCAGCCCGTGGGTGATCAGCGTGGATTCAAGCGCGACGACGGCGCGTTTTTCCGCGAGCGCGGCGCTGACTTCCGGGGCAAGGTTGAGCATCGAATTCATGTTTTTATCCTGTTCCGACATATAGTAATGTATTTTAGCGGATCGTCGGCGCTATCACTATTGCCTCTCGCGCCGGGACTAGGTATAATAAAACTTGTTACAAATCACAAAGGCGGCTCATGACGACCGAGAGGCAACCCGAACGCCCCGACACCCTCAAACTCCATCGCCGCGCGACGCGGCGCTTGATCATCCTGCCGTTCGTCGGCGGATTGCTGCTGATCGTCGCGCTGACCGCGATCACGGTGTTGGCGGGGCGCTCGCCGACGCGGGCGGTCGCCGATACGCTGCTGACTGTGCTGATGCTCTGCCCGCTGGCGCTGTGCCTGCTACCGCTCTATCTGCTGCTGGTGCTGGCGGTCGTCGGCATGAGTCACGCGCACGACCTGATTGCTAAGCCGCTGCGCCAACTCGAATTGCTGACCGAAACGCTCCACGAACGGACGCTGAGCGTCAGCGACCGCGCGGCGCGTACGTCGATTAACCTGAATGCTCGTTTCGCCCCGCTGGATCGGCTGATTTTCAGCTTCTTTGACCGCCCAGCGCCATCAGAGGATGACCATGAATAATTTGATCTCCCAATCCGACAAACCGGCAGCCAACTGGCGGACGCAAGCCTACCTCATCGGCGCGGCGGCGGGCTTGCTGCTGGGGCTGGTCTCGGCGTATTTGTTCAACCGCGCCGCCAGCGATTACGGTCCGGCAGAAGGACAAAATCGCATCCAGACCGGCGAAGTGATCGGCTTGGCGCTTGCCGTCTTGGGCATCGTCCGGCAGGTCACCGAGATGGGGCGCGGACCCGAACCGAAAAAAGGTCGGCGCAAATAGCGGTCTGCGCCACGAGTAGGAAGTAGACGCCAATGTGTGGACGTTACGTGCTGGAAGTCGATCCCGATCAGCTCCAGCTAGCTTTTCATTTGAGCGACGCGCCTGATCTGCCGCCGCGCTATAACGTCGCGCCGACGCAGTTCTTGCCCGTGATCACCAACGAGCAGCCCGACGACGCTCTCGTTTCTGCGCTGGGGCTTGATCCCCTCGTGGGCGAAGGACATGAGCATCGGCAACAAGCTGATCAACGCGCGGGCGGAGACGGCGGCGGAGAAGCCCTCGTTTCGCAGCGCGCTCAAGCGGCGGCGCTGTCTGGTGCCCGCCAGCGGTTTCTACGAATGGCAGAAGCAGGGCAGCGGCAAGACGCCGCTCTACATTCAGGTCAAGGATGCCCCGGTGATCGCCTTCGCGGGCTTGTGGGAAATCTGGTTCAGTCCCGACGGCAGCGAACTGCGCACCTATACCATCCTCACGACCGAAGCCAACGAGTTCATGCAGCCGATCCACACGCGAATGCCGGTGATCCTGCACCCGAACGATTACGATCAGTGGCTCGACCCGCGCGAAATCCCCGGCGAACAGTTCGCGCCGCTGCTGCGTCCGTTCGAGGCGGATCGCATGACGGCATACGAGGTCTCGAAGGCGGTCAACTCGCCGAGCTTCGACTCGCCGGAACTGATCCAGCCGGTGGCGTAGAGACTACAAAAACTTGTCAACCACAAAGGGCACAGAGAGAACAAAGAAAGGCTCTCCTCTGTGTCCTTTGTGATCTTTGCGGTTAAAACTTCATTCGCTCTTTTCTTCGAGCGTCTTGTCCACCAAGTCCTTGATAGCTGTTGTCTGATTTACTCACCACAAATCTAAGACTTGTCGTCGGCTTCCCAATCGTCGATTTTTAGGTCAGTAACGCGTCCAAACTCACGGGTATTGTGAGTAATCAATGTTAGATTATTCGTCAGCGTGATTGCAGCGATCAGCAAGTCATTGCCGCCAATTGGCGTACCCCTGCTCGTCAAATCGGCTCGAATACGTCCGTAATGCTCCGCAGCAGCATCGTCAAACGGCAAAGAGATAAACAACGAGAGAAATTGTCTTTGCCCTGCCATTGTCTTAATTGGATTCTGACTTCGCAACGCGCCAAAGAATAGCTCCGCTTTGACTACTGCACAGACTACCGCATCACCTTCCTCAAGCGCATTGATCTTGTCCGCTACGCTCTGGGAACGACCATTGATATAGCGGATACAAGTATTCGTATCCAGCAGATATTTCATTCAATCGACTCGCGTTCTTCCAGCGGGAGTTGGGGTGGACGCTCAATCGGATCATCCGCCAAGATGCCATAAGTGGCTCTGAGCGCGGTATGCCAGTCGGTTTGACGAACAAAATCGGTTTGCAGGGTCGCCGTGAGCAGTTCCATCATGCGGAGTCGTTGGGCGGTGGAAAGCTTCTGCACTTGCTCAAATAGCGTTTCAAAAGTCGCATCGCTCATCGTAATAACTCCTCACTCGATGCTTCTATTCGCCTTTGTCTTCGAGCTTCTTGTCGACCAGATCCTTGAACGGATCGCCGCCGCGCGGGATCAGCACGTCGCGGTTGCGACCGCCGGGCTGCTGCGGTCCGACGACGCCGAGTTCCTCCATCAAGTCGACAATCCGCGCGGCGCGGGGATAGCCCAAGCCGAGCTTGCGCTGCAACAGCGACGCCGACGCCTCTTGATCGGCGATCACCATCTCAATCGCCTGTTCGAGCATCGGGTCGGTTTCGGCGAGCAGTTCGCGTCGGGTGAGTCCGCGCTCCCACGGCGCGGACACCAGCCGCGAATCCATGCCGTTTTCCGTCGCCCACGACTTCCAATGCTGCACAATCAACCGCACCTCGTCGTCGGAGACGTAGCAGCCCTGCAAGCGCTGCGGAGCCATCATGTCCGAGGCTTGATAGAGCAGGTCGCCCTTGCCGACCAGCGTCTCCGCGCCGATGGTGTCGAGGATCACGCGTGAGTCGGTCCCGGAGGCGACGGCGAACGACATCCGCGAGGGGAAGTTCGCCTTGATCAAGCCGGTGATCACGTCGACGCTCGGTCGCTGCGTGGCGACGACCATGTGCATCCCGACGGCGCGCGCCATCTGCGCCAAGCGGGTGAGCGTCTTTTCGGTCTCGTCGGGGTGGGACATCATCAAGTCGCCGACCTCGTCGATCAGGATGACGATGTAGGGCAGGTATTGATCGCGCCGCCGACGTCCCAAGCGCGAATTGTAGATGTCGATGTTGCGGGCGGCGTTCTCTTCCAGCAGCTTGTAGCGCCGATCCATCTCGCGGGTGCACCAGCGCAGCACGCCGATGATCCGTTCGGGATCAGTTTCGACCTGACCGAGTAGGTGGGGCAGTCCGTTGAAGCGGCTGAGTTCGACCATCTTCGGGTCGAGCATGATCATCTTGATCACGTCGGGCGTGTTGTCGAGCACCAGCGCCGCCGCCATCGCCGCGATGCAGACCGACTTACCCGATCCGGTCGTCCCGGCGATCAAGAGGTGCGGCATCTGGGCGAGGTCGATGCCGACCGGCTCACCGGCGACGTCGCGCCCCAGCGGGATCATCAGCGGCGATTTCTTCTTCTGCGCCTGATCGTAATAGGCTTTGCTCTCGTAAACCGAGCGCAGCGCGACCGTGCTCGGATTCTTGTTGGGGACTTCGATGCCGATGTAGTTTTGACCGGGTACCGGCGTTTCGAGCCGCAGCCGCTTCGCCGAGAGCGCCAGCGCGAGGTCGTTCGAGAGCGAGGCGATCTTGCTGATGCGGGTGCGGCTGAAAGTCGTCTCGCCGGCGTCGTCGGTCTTCTCGCGGAAGGGCTGGACGGCGTACTGTGTCACCGTCGGACCGACGCGCACGTCGACCACGTCCACGTCGATGTCGAATTCGAGCAGCGTGTTCTCGATCAGCACGACGTTGGTGTTGATCTCCTGCTCGTCGGGCAGGTTGAGTTCGACGTCGACCAGCAGGTTGAGCGGCGGCAGCGCCGGGTCGCGCCGCGGGACTTGCTTCGCCTCTTTCATGCCGGAGACGGTGAAGTAATGCTTCATGCGTCCATCGGGACGCTGCACGAAGCGGGGCGCGCCCTTCTTCTCCGGCTTCTGGACCGTGCCGATCACGCTTGCCATCGCGTCGGCGTGACTGAACAGCGGGTGATCCGACGGATCGAGGACTTCCTCGTCTTCGAGGTCGGCATCGTCAGGGATGGGCGGAGCCGCGCCGGGGCGCATCGACGGCGGCAGCTTCTCGAAGTCCGGACGAATCCGCATGATCGAGTGGGCTTTGACGCGCTGTGCGTCGAGCGCGCTGACCTTCTGTACTGACGGCGCGCCGCTGGCGTCGATCACGACTTGGGTTTTCAACGTCGGGTCGAGCGCGACGCGCTCCCGCTTCGGGCGCTGGATCGGCTGATAGCGTTTGGCGCGCTCGTGCAGCGACGCGCTGGCATGTTTGAGCCATCCGGCGAGTTGATCGCGGCGGATGCCGATCACGACGGCGATGCTGATGATCAGGATGGTCGTGAACAGCACCAGCGCGACCGACGAGCCGAACAGCCCGACGATCAGCGAACTCAGCGCCCAGCCGACTTGACCGCCGCCGCGTCCCTCGCGGGCGAGATTGCGCAGTTCCGGATCGCCCGCCACTAAATGCAGCAGCGCGAGCAGCGAGAGAAAGGCGATTTCGAGGGCGAGAATGCGCCGGGTGGGGAAGCGGATCACGATGCCGAGCTTGGGCAGCAGGATGATCACGCCCAAGCCGAAGATTCCGGCGCAGACGATGGCGCTGCCCCAGCCGAACAAGCCGGTCAGCGCATTCGACCACGCCGTCGAGATGGTCGCGTCGCCGGAGACGTTGAGCAGCGACAGGAACGAGACCACGCCGAATACGATCAGCACGATCGCGGCGATTTCGTCGCCCCACGGTGGCAGGCTGTCGAGCAGCGCGTCCCAGAACTCCGGTTTTACCGTATAGCGTTCGGTCGGCTTGGGTTCGGCTGGTTTCTGGTTTTTAGCAGATTTTCGCTGCGCCACAGGTTCCCCTGACTCACTGCCCGAAATGGAGAAGGGCGGGCTTGCGACTTGTTCAACAAGCGCCCCCGCCCCTAAGTTATTTTAATGGCTACAAAGACTGAATGCGAATAAATGTACTAAGAATTATGGTTCTGCGCGCAGGCTCAAGCCTAAACGCCGCGCCCGTCCGTCAATGCTCAGGATGCGCGCACTGATGTGCTGCCCTTCGGAGACCACGTTACGCGGGTGGAGAAAGTGCCCCTCGGCGAGTTCCGAGACGTGGATCAGCCCTTCGAGACCTTCCTCGATCCGGGCGAACGCGCCGAAATCGACCACGTTGGTGATCACACCTTCGACGGTTTCGCCAATGTGGTAGCGCTCACCCACTGTCTCCCATGGGTCAGGATGCAGTCGTTTCAAGCTCAGGGCGATGCGTCCGTTGTCGCGGCTGACTTCCAACACGTAGGCGCGAACGGTCTGTCCGCGTTCTAAAATCTCGGCGGGATGTCCCACGCGCCCCCAGCTCAGTTCGCTGATGTGGATCAGACCTTCCAGTCCGCCCAGATCGACGAATGCGCCGAAGTCGCACAGGTTGGTCACGATGCCCTCGACGGTGTCGCCGGAGCGCAGGCGGGTCAGGATGTCGGCGCGTTCTCCCGGCAGGGCGCGCGCGGCGCGCTCGGAGAGGATCAGCCGGTTCTGCTCCTCGCTCAGTTCGATGACGCGCAGCGGCAGCACCTCGCCGATCCGCGTCATCAGCAGTTTCTTACGGGTGAACTCATCCGACGTTGATGGAAAGTCGATCAACTGGCTGGCGGGGACAAACCCGCGCAGCGACTCCCACTCGACCAGCAGCCCGCCGCGATTGTAGCCAATCGCTTTCAAGTCGATGACTTCGTCGTGATCCATGATTAGGCGGATCGCTTCCCAATCGGACGCTTGACCCGGCTCGGCTGGCTGTTGGCACCCCTCATTGACTAGATCATCATTCAGATCAGCGTGCTCGTCTTGCGCCGGTTCCACCCCAACCGGTTCAGCGAATTCTCCCTCACGCAGCAGTGCCGCCCAATACCCCTCGTCGTTGGGCGGCGGCGGCGTGAAGTCCCGTCGCTGTACATTCGTAGTCATTCCCCATCCCTCTTGCTTCCGATACGATCGACCAATGAATTGTGTTAAAAACCGCTTTAGTATAGCACTTTATTAGAGACTCCTACAACCGGCAAAGGCGAACGGATGTTCACGATTGGGGCTGTGGATCGTCCACTGTATCGGTGCTGTTTTCCATGTCGAGTAGGGTATCGGCGACGGCGTCGAGGGCGACGCGCTGCTTGCGATAGAGGTCGGGTTCACTGAGCGCCAAGCGCTGCGCGACGTCGCGCACCTTGGCTTTCTGGATGAAGCGGAGTTCGAGGATATTGTAGAGTGTCCATTCCGGGCTGAGCAGCTTGCGGTCGCCTTCCGGCTTGAGCTTCTCGATCGCCGCGAGCAGCACGGATCGCAGTGCGCGGATCGCGCTGTCGTCGTTCTCGTCAAGGGCGGCATTGACCAGTTTGAGGTCGAGCAGGCGGCTGTTGGTCAAGCCGGGACCGCCCCAGTAGTGCTTGAGCGCGGCGCGTACCTGTTCCTTGAACAGTTCCGGGTCGATGCCGTCGTCGGCGGTTCTGGCGCTCTGACTGACCTCGCGGCGCGGGCGATATTCGAGTTCGGCGGCGCTGCTGCGGGTGATGTTGATCTGCGGCAGCAGTCCTTCGAGGGCGGCGAAAATCTCGCCTTGCAGCGCGAGATCGTCGAGCGTATGGGCGGCTCGATGCTTGAACATCTGGAGCATGGCGAGTTCGTCGTCGGTCAGGTCGATCACGCCGGAGCGCGCTTGGATGCCCATGAAGCCGAGCGGTGGCATGGTGCTGTTACCCTCGAAACCGGTGTGTCTGCCGTACAGCGGGATGATCCAGTAGGTTTGCCACGTCTCGATGCGCAGTTGATCGGTGTCGTCGTCCTCGTAAGTCAGCAGGGTACGCAGAGTGTCCGTCTCATCTTGCAGCAGCGCTGCCGTTGGGCGGAGCGGACCGACAAAACTGATTAACTCCGGCGCTTCGTCGTTGAGCAGGGTGACGAAAGCGCTGTTGACGCGCAAATAGTCGCAGGTCGAGGCGAGGATCGCGTCGAGCAGTTGGAGCAGATCACCACGCGCCAGCAGTCGCTCGCTGAGGTTGCTCAGCTTCTCGATCTGCTCGGCGTCCTCGCCGGAATAGACCAGCCAGCGTTCCAAATAGGGCAAGGCGATCGCGACCGTCCACTGCCAGAGCAGCACCACCGCGACGACCGCGAACGGCATGAAGCTCTGCCCCGGCAAGCCGAGAATCCGCGTCGCCGGAGTGGTGAAGATGATCGTTACCAGCGCCAGCAAGCCGGTCGCCGGACCGCGCAGGACGAAGCGCAGCAGCTCGGTCTTGACCACCCGGTCGGGGATGCGCGATCCGAAAAACGAGAGCGGGTAGGCGAGAAACAGCAGCATAAAGACGACGACGACGTTGGTCAGATTGACGAGGAACAGCCCGATCAGCGAGTATTCCTGACCGGGACCCAGCAGCACCGAAAACGGGAAGATGCCGACCGCCGGGGTGAGCATGGCGATCTGCAGATAGCCCATCCGCCGCCGCGTGTTACGCGTGAGGCAGCGCGCCCGTGCTCGCTGCACGTTGACGAACGCGACTCCGGTGGCGATCAGAAAAAAGACGACGTAAACCGGAAAGACGATGCCTGCCCGCAGGCTGACGTAAATGCCCGCTTCGAAGTACTGCGGCGTGACCCGCTCCGGCATAATCAGCAGGTTGGTGAAGGCTGCCAGCAGCAGAAACACGGCGCTGATCAGATAGAGGATACGGATCACCCGGCGGCGGCGTCCGCGTGAAGGCAAGCCGGTCGTCGCCAGCAGCGCGTCGGAGAGATGGAACAGCGCAGCAGGCATGAAAGCGATGCCGATCCACTGCAAGCGCAGCGTGGCGATATAGGTGCCCAAGCCGGGACCCAGCGAGAGGAAAATGTCGCTGACGTAAGCGGCAGTCACGCAGGCGAGGACGATACCTGACGTCCGCGCGATCCGGTCGCGCAAGTTGCGCGTCAAGTTGTAGAGCATGATCGACGCGGCGATCACGACAATTGCCGCCGCGAGCGTTTCGTTGGTCTTGTCGAGGAACGAGGCGATCAGGGCATCCATGAGCGCCGGCTATCGAATCGGTTGGCTGAAGAAGACGGCAATATCCCGGTTAGCGAAATAACGGTCGTTGAAGCCACAAAAGGCGAAACCGGATGCTTCGCAGAAGCGAATGCCGGGGTAATTTTTGGTCTGCGTTTCGATCATGAGGCTGCTGAGGTGCTGCTCTTTCGCCCACTGTGCCGCGATCTTCAACATGCGGGTGGCGATGCGATGGCGGCGATAAGGGCGCGAGACGACGACGTCTTGAACCAAGCCGTAGCCGTAATGGGGATCGCTGCGCATGGCGAGGTAGCCGATCCGCTCCGGGTCGGAGTCGCGGGTCGTCGCGACGAGGAAACACTGATCCGGCACGAGCGCACCGCGCAGACGCGCTTCGCTGCTGCTGTACTCGGTGACGAGTTCGCGCGGTAGGCGCTGATCCTTGAAGCTGATGTTCAAGCCGCCTTCGTCGTTGACCTGCATTTGCCAGACCGTATCGGTCTCGTAGGTGTGATCGAGCAGCAGGCATTCGGCAATATCGCCTGCTAAACCGTCGCGGATGACGAAATTTACCGTCGCCGACATGAAGCGTCCGCTCCGCTAGGCAAGATAAGCATCGCCGAAGGTGCCACTGACGCTAATTTCGATCAATGGGCTTTCGGCGTGAGGATCGCGGGTGACGTAGACGGCTTGCGCTCCGTAGCGCGACCCGCCTTGCGGCTGGGCTTCGTACCGGGTCTCGTCGGCGTGAACGTGGAACAGTGAGGAACCGGAGGCGGTGACCCGGACGTTGCTGCCCGGTGGCACGATCAGGTGGACGTTGCCGAGCGTCGAGCGCAGGTGCAGCGGTTCGAGGGCTTCTTCCGGGCTGACGACGCGAATATCGCCGAAGCCGGTGGCGATCACAGCACGCTGGACGATCAAGCCGCTTAAGTCAAGCTGCACTTGACCGAGATGGGTCGTTACGAAGAGACTCCACGGCAGATCGCGCGCTAGCCCGACCTTCCAATCGGCAAACGACAGCCACGGCGTCGCCGCGCGGTCCATCCGCAGGTTGGCATGAGTGCCTTGAACGTCGAGGCTGGGGCGGGAATTGGCGGCGAATTGTCCGGCGATCAGGCGACTTTCGCGCTGCAAAGCGTAGCCCTGCACGTCGATTGCACCGGCGCTGATCTCCAGCGCTGCCGATTCGACACTGCCGCGCGTGATGCCGAAGGAGCGGGCTTCATCGCTGGGGACGAAGTCGCCCCGCAGCAGGATCACCGCGCCGAGGACGACCAGCACCAGCGGCCACAACGCTGCTGCGTTGAAGCCGCTGAGCAGGAGAAAATTGTCGAGTAGAAGGATGATCCCCAGCGCTACCAGCGCCAGCGACCACAGTGCCAAGCCGCGCGTCGCGCGCACAAGCGTTACTCCTCGTATAGATAATCACGAAGGATAACGTTTGCCGAGGATTGGCGCAAGCGATTGAGGGCTTGCGCTTCGAGTTGACGGACGCGCTCGCGCGTCACGCCGATAGCTTGACCGACTTCTTCGAGCGTATAGACGCGCCCATCTTCCAGACCGTAGCGCAGGCGCAAGATTTGCGCTTCACGCGGCGGCAGCCGGTCGAGCGAGGACTTCAACTGCTCGTGGAGCAGGTTGGTCGCCACTTCTTCGGCGGGAGCCGGGCTGTTCACATCCTCGACGAAATCGCCGAAGGTGCTGTCGCCTTCTTCGTCGATCGGCGTTTCAAGGCTGACCGGACGGCGGGCAATCTCGAGTAAGTTCTCGACCTTGTCCGGCGTGGTCTCCATACCGACCGCGAGTTCGTCAATCGACGGGTCGCGCCCCAAGTCTTGAGTCAGCTTCATCTGCACGCGGCGCATCCGGTTAAGCTGATCGCCCATGTGGACGGGCACGCGGATCGTGCGCCCCTGATCGGCGACGGCACGACTGACCGCTTGGCGGATCCACCACGTCGCGTAAGTACTGAATTTGTGCCCGCGCTGGTATTCGAACTTGTTGGTCGCGCGGATCAAGCCGATGTTGCCTTCCTGAATCAAGTCGAGGAAGGGCACGCCGCGCCCGATGTACTTCTTCGCCACGCTGATCACGAGGCGGGCGTTAGCGCGGATCAAGTGTTCCTGCGCCAGTTCGCCGTCGTAAATCTGATCGCGCAGCGTATAGACGTCGTCGAGCGGCAGGTCTTCGCCGCGCTCTTCGAGCACGAGGCGCGCATTTTCGGCGGCTTCCATCCGCTTCGCCAGCGAGACTTCCTCGTCGGCAGTCAGCAGCGGCACGCGCCCGGCTTCCTTCAAATACAGCCCGACCACGTCATCGCTGTCGAGCGCCTGCTGATACCCGGCGTCTTCGGTCAGTTCGTTGTTGACCATCCACGCGAAATCAGTATCGTCCTCTTCGACCAACTCGTGCTCGAAATCTGCTTCGTCATTGGGCGCATGGGAATCAAATAGCGCCTCGTTTTGATCTCCATGCGACACCACGTCGACGCCTGCGTCGAGCAGTTCGTCCATGAGATCGTCGAGCAGCACAATATCACGTTCAGCATCGGGGAAGACCGCTAGAATGTCGTCGTAGCTGATCACGCCCTGCTTACGCGCTTTTTCTATCAGTTGGTTACGAAGTTCGTCCCTGTTCATCACTGCAAGCATACGTCACACACCACACCCTTTGCCGTTAAGACAGCAAAGCTTAGACTCAATTATCACAATATATCTTACGTCTTTTCAATTATGACGTAGAATCGGCGGATAAGCAAATGAGGTAATGAATAGAATATCTCTATTCATCCTGAGCAATGCAAACAAGCAGAATACCGCGATTTTGAAAACTTGTCAAGCAATTGGCGGATTTTTGAGCAGAGAAATGAGGTAATCGACGGCAGGACGCGACAGTAGATAGAGGTCGGTACGGTCGTCGATCAAGGCGTAATAACCGTCATCGGTCGGCGTGCGATAGCCGACGGCGATGGCGTGACTGGTACCGTCGCTCAATACAAACTCAATGGAAAGGATCCCCTCAGGCGTAAATCCGTAGATTTGGAGGCTGTCGCCATCATTAAGCGGCAGCGTACGGCTGTAGGGAAGCTGCTCCATCGTTTTAACCAGACTTTCGGCAGCCGTGCTGTCGACCGTGCCGCTGCCGTCCTGCGTCGTCCACGATCCATCGGCGGCGCGCGTAAGGATGAAGGAGTCGCCCGTCTCCGGGCTGCGTAGGCGAATCGCCTGAATATCGGTGGCTGCCATATTCGAGAAGACGTGGAAATAGAGCACGTCGGTGGTCGTCGGCTCGACCGCGTCCGGCTGCGAACGCTGGATCGCCAGTAGTGCTGCCAAGCCGACGAAAGCGATCGCCAGTGCCATTAAGCCCCCGTTGCGCGCTCGATTTCGCCCCTTCATCGCCGCGACCGCCGCATCCAGATGGCGACGCCGCTCGCCAGTACTGCGCCCGGCAGCAGAATGATCGTCAAGAAGGCGATCAGGTCGAGCGTTTGCGTACTGACGTAAATCAGCGGCGTGCCGACGCCGTAAGCCTGCGGCGCGAAGCTGATCTTCTCGCCTAACCCCGTCAGCCAAGCCATGCTGTCGGTGAAGAGGACGCCGTTACCGCCGCTGAGCACCAAGCCGTTGCTGACGAAGTTACTGTCGCCGATCAGCACGATCTTGGCTTTGGTCGCTTGGTTGCTCGCCCAGACGACGGTGGTCAGCGGTCCGGGGAGATCGACGCCTTCGTCGTAGTGATACGAGTTGGTCTCGCCGAGCGTCTTGAGATCGGTCTCGCCGAAACTCTGCTGCGACGACATGATCACGCGCCCGTTGGCGACGTTGGGCGGCGCGCTGTCGAGGTTGATGTCCAGCGCGCGGGCGAGGCTGAAAACGGTCGGGTTGCTGTTCGGGTCGAGCCGGGCACCGATGTCCGTCTGCGGGAAGACGTAAGCGCTCATGACGTCGAGTGCCGTCTGACCGCTCATCGACGGGTCGACCACCGCAGCATCGAGCGCTTTAATGCCGTAGTTGTCCCAGAGATATTGATTGAACGCGCCGTCCTGCTTGAGGAACGGATCGTCATTGAACAGCACGTCGGGCAGCAGCAGCAGCGATCCGCCTTTGTTGAGGTAGCGATCGAGCACGCCGATTTCGGCGTCGGTCAGGTCGCGGGTGGGTCGGGTGAAGACGACGGCGGCGGCATCGCGCGGGACGTCCCCGC
The DNA here is from genome assembly GCA_963727545.1 of uncultured Chloroflexia bacterium. Taxonomy (GTDB): domain Bacteria; phylum Chloroflexota; class Anaerolineae; order Aggregatilineales; family Phototrophicaceae; genus Flexifilum. Next base: position 208,441 of record CAVSGS010000005.1, on the reverse strand, counting down.
CGCTGCTCGCCAGCGCGCTGACGTCGAGCGGGTAGACGATCAAACCGCTCTCTTGGACGCCCGCGCGAATGCCGGAGATGCCTTCTTGGGTGGTGTCCTGTGGGTCGCGCTCGCCCAAGCCCGTATCGAAGTAGACCGTCAGCGTCCCGGCGATCAACTCGCGCGAGATCGCCTGCGTCATGTCGCGTTCTTGGTTGGCGCTGCGCGGCACGCGCGCCAGCGAGTTCAAGTCGGTCGTGCCGTCGGCGTTGACGTAAGAGAGGAAGACCATCGCGTCGTCGGTGACGCCGTAGCGCTGCGCCAGTGCCGGCTGCTCGTCAGGGTCGATATAAACCCGGTCGATCAAGCCGTCCGTCGCGGTTGTGTAGAGTCGGAAAAACTCGTCGTCGACTTGGCGCGTGCTCAGCGCTTTGGGCGAGTAGAAGCCGGTGATCCGCATCGGGCGGGTGACGTGCTCTAGCACCGACGTGGTCTCCGAACTGAGTGTGAAGCGGTAGGCGAGAGTCATGTCCAGTGTGAGCGTGGCGCGCTGCAGCAGCATGTAGACCACGACCGTAATGCCGACCAACAGCAGCGTGCCGAAGACGGCTCCGGTGCTGCGCCGCATCTGCCGCCCGGTGATGAAGCCGATGAATTCCTGCGGGGTCAAAACCGCCCACGCCGCGATGCCGATGATCGCAACCACGAAGGCGATGCCGACGTAAATCGTCACCTCGCCTTGCCAGATGAAGCCGATCACGCCGACGATCAGCGCCGCAACGCCGATGAAACTGGCGATCTGGGCGACGCGTCCGCGTCCAATGACAATCGGATCGCCGTTCATTAGCGCCACCGATTCGATTCGACGATACGGATCGTCGCAAACAAGACGACGGCGATGATCCCGGCGAAGTAGGCGACGTCTTCGGCGCGCAGCAGCCCGGTCGCAAACGAGGATGAGAAGTGCCCCTGCATCGAGAGCGCCCGCACGACCAGCGCCACGTCGATGTTGGCGATCAGGTCGCCTGCTTGTTCGCCGAGCCAGAGCAGCAGCAGCGTGACCATGCTCAGGAAGGCGGCGACGATCTGGTTCTCGGTCAGCGACGAGAAAAAGATGCCGATCGCCAGCGTTGCTCCGCCGTAGAGCCAGATGCCGAGATACGCGCTGGCGGCGTGTCCGAGATCCGGCTGAGTGATCGCCATCAACACGAATTGATAAAGGAAGGTCAGCACCAGCAGCAGGGTGTAATAGAACCACGCGCCCATAAATTTGCCGAAGACGATGCTGCCATCGGAGACCGGCGCGGTCAGCAGGAGTTCGAGCGTTCCCTCACGGCGTTCCTCGGCGAACAAGCGCATCGTCAGCAGCGGCGCGAAGAAGATCATTAAGAAGGAGAGCATCACCGGCACCAGCGACGGATCGGGCGCTTTGGTGCCCATGCTCTGAGCCAGATCGCGGTTGAAGGCGTAGCCGGTCAGCAGCAGCACAGCGGCGGCGATCACGTAGGCGAAGGGCGACGACAAATACTGCCCGACCTCGCGGCGAAAGACGATCAGCGCGGGCATAGATGAATCCTATATCTATTTGCGGTCGTTGTAGGGGCGTAATCTATTACGCCCCTACGGACATCAATTTTGGTGGTGGACATCATCCCTCCTTGCCGACCAGTTCAAGGAAGATCGACTCTAGCGATGAGGTGACCGGGCGGATTTCCAGCAGCGTCCAGCCCGCGCCGGTGACGCGCGCCGAGATCTCGGCGCGCAGGTCGCGGTTGGGCTGCGCGCGGACGATGCAGCCGTTTTCGTCGGCTTCGACCGAGGCGACGCCGGGAATTGCCTTGAGCAGATCGCGAAGTTGAGTCGGCGTCGCAGCGCTGACTTCGACGTAGAGCGAAGCGCCCGGTTGGAGCTTCTGGCGCAGATCGGCAGGCTTGCCCTGCGCGACGATCCGCCCGCGATCCATGATCAGGACGCGGTCGCAGACCTGCTCGGCTTCGCTGAGAATGTGGGTGCTAAAGAGGACGGTATGCCCGTGCTTGAGCGCGCGGACGGTCTCGCGCACCTCGATCACCTGCTGCGGATCGATGCCGATGGTCGGCTCGTCGAGGATGATCACCGGCGGGTCGTGCACCAGCGCTTGCGCCAAACCCAGTCGCTGGCGCAGCCCCTTCGACAGATGGCGGACGAGCGTATTCTGGCGATCGAGGAGCTGCACCCGCTCCAAGGCTGAATTGACCTTCGGGCGGGCTTGCTTGACGCCGCGCAGTTTCGCCCAAAAAGTGACGTAACCGCGCACGGTCATGTCCGGGTAAATCGGCACGTGCTCCGGCAGATAACCGACGCTGCGCCGCGCTTCCATCGATTCCTCGATGATGTCGAAGCCGTCGAGTTTGGCGCTGCCGTCGCTCGGCGGCATAAAGCCGGTCAACATGCGCATCGTCGTCGTCTTGCCCGCGCCGTTGGGACCGAGCAAGCCGACGATTTCACCGGATTTCGCTTTGAAACTGATGTGATCGACGGCGAGGTGATTGCCGTAGTACTTCGTCAGTTGGGAGACTTCAATCATTGAGTATCTTCGCGCGTGCGATCTCACGCATCGCTGCCGAGCCTACAATAAGGCGATCCTACAGCGGGGGCAAGGAAGCGTCAAGCAGCGTAAATGTCTCTGTACAAACCCGTTGACACACCCTTACGGATCGTGTAAACTTTCGACTGATTTCCAATGAGGTTTTAGCAATCATGCTTGTTGACGTGACGTTCCAACCGAACTGTCCGCGCCGTCGTCGCAGCCGTCGCCCGCAGACCACTGAGGTCGAGCCGGGATTTTTGCGTTAACGGCGATCAAGCAGATCAACCTAACACGCGAAACCGACCCCTGACCTCAGCACGCGAGGCAGGGGTTTTTGTTTAGTAAGTAAAAGAAGTACCGAGTGCTGAGTACCGAGTAAAAGCCGCTCGTAGTTGTGATGGTGCGTCTCTGCGAATGCGGAGACCTGAGCGACAATAGGCGTGTTTGCGCCCCTCCCTGAAGTCGGGGAGGGGTTGGGGGTGGGGTTAGTGCAGGTGAGCCAGAAGGAGAAACAGTCAATGGCAGCTGAGCAGCAGAAGATCAAAGTTGGGGTGTATGGCGCGTCGGGGTACGCGGGGCAGGATGCGGTCGAAATCCTGAGCAAGCACCCCTGTGCCGAGGTCGTGTTCGCGACGTCGAGCACCTACGCGGGGCAGGATGTGCCGCACAGCGACCTGAAATACGTCCCGCACGACAGCGTATCGCCCGCCGACGTGCAAGCCGTCTTTCTGGCGCTGCCGCACGGCGTCTCGGCGCAGGTGGCGAAGAAGGCGCTCGACGCGGGCGCGAAAGTGATCGACCTCTCGGCAGATTTCCGCATGGATACGCCGGAAAGCTACGCCCAGTGGTATGGTCACGAACACCCCTATCCCGACATGCTGCCGGTCCCCTACGGTCTACCCGAACTCAACCGCGATAAACTGCATAACATCGACCTCGTCGCCGCGCCGGGCTGCTACCCGACGACGACCATCTTGGGCGCGTATCCGCTGCTCAAAGCGGGCTGGGTCGAACCCGGTCGCCCGATCATCGTCGATGCCAAGTCGGGCGTCAGCGGCGCAGGGCGCGACCCCAAGCCGAATCTGCATTTCGTCGAGGTCTTCGGCAACTTCTCGCCTTACAACGTCGGGCGGGCGCATCGTCACGTCGGCGAAATCGAGCAGGAGTTCCACAAGCTCGATCCGAATGCCGGAACGCTGATCTTCACGCCGCATCTGCTGCCGGTGGATCGCGGCTTGCTGTCGAGCATCTATCTGGAACTGGCGGACGGTCACAGCACGAGCCGAGGTTCAGGCGCTCTACGAAGACACCTACGCGAATGAGCCGCTGGTCAAGGTGCTGCCGAAAGGGCAGTTGGCGACGCTCAAGCACGTCGTCCGCACCAACGGCGCGGCGATCAGCGTTTCGCCAGCGACTGACAAGATCGTGCTGATCACCAGCGTGACCGACAATCTTCGCAAGGGTGCGTCGGGTCAAGCGGTGCAGGACTTCAACCTGATGTTCGACCTGCCGGAGACGATGGGACTCTTATAAGTACCGAGTACCCAGTACAGAGTACTGAGTGATGAGTAAGTGGCTCTTGAACTGCCAAGACGCCAAGATTTTTGACCCGGTACTAGGTACTCAGTACCCGGTACTGAATGAGGAGCGGAGCGACGAATGACCATTGTCATCAAAATCAGCGGGCATGAACTGGACAGCCCGGACTATGTCGCCGAATTCGCGCAGGCGATCCACGACATGGATGCGCCGACCGTGATCGTGCACGGCGGCGGCAAGGAGATTTCGACGCTGCAAAAGCAGTTGAACATCGAGCCGCGTTTCATCGACGGCGTGCGCGTCACCGACGCCGACTCGCTGGCGCTGGTCGAGATGGTGCTCTGCGGGACGGTCAACAAGCGGCTGACGCGGGTGCTGGTCAACGCGGGCGTGAACGCCGTCGGCATTAGCGGCGTCGATGGCGGCATGATCAGCGCGGCGAAGCTGTATCACGAGTCGGTCGACATGGGCTTCACCGGCGAGGTCACGGCGGTGCGCGTCGACGTGCTGCTCAATCTGCTCGAACTGGGGATCACGCCGGTGGTCGCGCCGATCTGCTTGGGCGAGAGCAGCAACTTCAACGTCAATGCCGATCACGTCGCCGGAGCGTTAGCGGCGGCGGTCGAAGCCGAGCGGTTGGTGTTTCTCTCGAACGTGCCGGGGGTGCTGCAAGACGATCAGGTGATCGAGTCGCTAACGCCGGAGCAGACCGAGACGCTGATCGGCGACGGTGTGATCTTCGGCGGCATGATCCCGAAAGTGCGGACGGCGCTCGGCGCGCTCGACGCGGGCGTGCAGCAAGCGGTGATCACCGACTTGAAGGGGCTGCGCAGCAACGGTGGCACCGTCTTTTCGAGTGAAAGTGATTAGCACTCAGCAGTTAGCTTTGAGCATTTAGCTAAGAACTAATCGCTAACAGCTAATAGCCAAGAGGTACTTTACCGTGAACGAGGAACAGGAGCGGATCGAGCAGTTATTCGGCTTAGTCCGCGAGCTTTACCGGGAGAAGCAGGCGGGCGAGATCATCCACTCGTTCGAGACGGTGTTCGCTTCGCATGAGGAGGCGGACGAACGCCTCAACGTGATCGAGTACTGGCTCGATTTCTATCGCTTGCAGCGCTACCGGAAGCAGAAACAGCGGCGCCGCCCGACCTACGAGGAGCGCGTGACGGCGTGTTCGGCTTGTGGCTACCCGACCTCGCACCGGCATCATCTGTGGGACATCGCCATGCACGGCGAGAACAAGGTGACGATCCAACTGTGCGCGAACTGTCACGAACTGCACCACCTGATGTACAACGCGCTGGTCAAACAGTCGGAGTACAGCCGCAAGCTGGTCTTGCACGCGCTGTTTTCCGGCAAACTTGAGCGCGAAGTCGCCGCTCAAATCCTCGGCTGGTGCTTGGCGACCATCCGCTACGAGGCGGCGAACGGTTGGATCGAGCGTGGCAGCGATACCCGTGAGTGGGTTGAAGAGCGATTGCATTGGTCAGAATTTTTATCAGCAGCGCCAACAGCAGCACAAACCGAAAGGCGGTAAACAGTGGCAGTTGAAGAACAGCAATCCGTCATCCAGCTAGAGAACGCGAACATCGTCCAGTCGTATAAACGTCCACCGTTCGTGCTCGATCACGGCGCGGGGATGACGCTCTACGATACCGACGGCAACGCTTATCAGGATTGGGTCGCCGGGATCGCGGTCAACGCGCTCGGCTACAGCGATCCGGGCTTGGTGGAGAAGCTCCAGCAGGCGGCGACCGGCTTGATCCACACCAGTAACCTCTATTACACCGAGCCGCAGGCGGAATTGGCGGCGGCACTGGTCGCCAAGTCGTTCGCCGACCGCGTGTTCTTCAGCAACAGCGGCACCGAAGCCAACGAGGGCGCGATCAAGTTCGCGCGCAAGTTCGCCTTCGACAGCGGCAATCCTGATAAGCAGGAGATCGTCCACTTCAGCCACGCTTTTCACGGGCGGACGATGGGATCGCTGGCGCTGACGCCGAAGGAGAAATATCAGAAGCCGTTCGGCAAGCTGATGCCCGGAGCGGTCATGGCGGAGTTCAACAGCATCGAGAGCGCGAAAGCGACGATCAGCGACCAGACGGCGGCGGTCTTCGTCGAGCCGGTGCAGGGTGAGGGTGGCATTCACCCGGCGACGACCGAATTTCTGCAAACCCTGCGCGAGTTGTGCGATCAACACGGCGCGCTGCTGATTTTCGACGAAATCCAGTGCGGTCTGGGGCGAACCGGGACGCTGTGGGCGTATGAGCAATCGGGCGTAACGCCGGACATCATGACGCTGGCGAAACCGCTGGCGGGCGGGCTGCCGATCGGCGCGATCTTGACCACTGAGGCGGTCGCGGCGCACATCGGACCCGGCGATCACGGGACGACCTTCGGCGGTGGACCCTTCGTCACGGGCGTGGCGAAATACGTGTTTGATCGCGTCAGCCAGCCCGAATTTCTGGCGCATGTGACCGAAGTCGGCAATTATCTGGTCGAGCGCTTGGAAGAAATCAACAGCCCGCTGGTCAAGGAAGTGCGCGGGCGCGGCTTGATGATCGGCATGGAAATGACGGTCGACGTCTCGCCGGTGGTCGCGGCGGGCTATCAGAACGGGCTGCTGCTGGTCAACGCGGGCACGGACGTGATCCGCTTCATCCCGCCGTTGATCGCGCAGAAAAGCGACGTCGACACGCTGATCGACCGGCTGTCGGGGATTCTGGCAGACATGGCGTAACCTTCACCCCCTGACCCCTCAGGGGGTTAGGGGGCAGCGAGTTTGAAAGTCCCCTCTCTCACGGAGAGGGGATTTAGGGGTGAGGTTTTTTTCGTCCTATCGCAACTTATCGAGAGGCAACAATGACTGAAGTGCAAGATGCAATCGAAGGGGTGGCGGGCTTCCAAGTGGCGGGCGTCGCTGCTGGGTTGAAGGATAACGGCGCGCTCGACATGGCGCTGATCGCCAGCGACCGCCCGTGCGTGGCGGCGGGGATTTTCACGACCAACAAGGTCAAAGCCGCGCCCGTGCTGGTCGATATGGAACTGTTGCAGCAGAACAACGATCACCTGCGCGCGGTGACGGTCAACACGCGCTGTGCCAATGCCTGCACCGGCGATCAAGGCATCGCCAATGCCAAGCAGATGGCGCAGCTCACGGCGGATGCGCTGGGCGTCGGTGCGGACGAGGTGATCGTGATGTCAACCGGCGTGATCGGCACGCAGCTGCCGATGGACAAGATTGCCGCTGGCATCGACGAAGCCGCCGATACCCTCGGCGATAGTTGGAACGCCGCCGCGCGCGGCATCATGACGACCGACACGCGCCCCAAGCAGGCGTTCGTGACGGTCACGACGCCGCAGGGCGAGTATCACGTCGCCGGGATCGCGAAGGGGTCGGGGATGATCGCGCCGAACATGGCGACGATGCTCGGCTTCATCGCTACTGATGCCGCCGTCACGCCGGATCAAGCGCAGACGCTGCTCCGTGCCAGCGGCGAGCAGACCTTCAACCGGATCGTCGTCGATGGCGACACCAGCACCAACGACTCGGTTTTCTTGCTGGCGAACGGCGCGAGCGGCATCACCATCACGCCGGAGCTTCAGGATCAGTTCGCGGAAGCGCTGGAAGCGGTTTGCCGCAAGTTGGCGCAGGAGATCGTCCGCGACGGGGAGGGTGCCACCAAGTTCATCACGCTGCACGTCACCGGCGCGGCGAGTGATGCCCTCGCGCACCAGATCGCCAATGCGGTCGGCACGTCGCCGCTGGTCAAGACGGCGTTCTATGGCGGTGACGCCAACTGGGGGCGGATCGTCGCGGCGGCGGGGCGTTCCGGCGTGGACGTCGATCCGCTGAAAATGAAGCTCTGGTACGCGGCGGACGACGATTCCGAGGGCTTGCTGTTGTTTGATGGCGGGATGCCGACCCCTTACGACGAAGCCGAAGCGACCGCGCTGGCGGGTGCGGCGGAGATCGTCGTTACGCTCGACTGCGGTGCGGGCAGCGGATCGGCGACGGTCTGGACCTGCGACCTCAGCCACGACTACGTGTCGATCAACGGGCACTACCGGACATAGTCAATCGAGAAATCATTGTAGGGGCGCACGGCCGTGCGCCCCTACGTGTGTATTCATGAAGGGAATTGTGTATGCAGGGACTCATAGCGCTGGAAGATGGGCGGACGTTCACCGGGACGGGCTTCGGTGCGGAAGGCGTCCAGACGGGCGAACTCGTCTTCAATACGTCGATGACCGGGTATCAGGAAATCCTGACCGACCCGTCGTACTACAAGCAGATCGTCACGATGACGGTGCCGCACGTCGGCAACACGGGTATCAATCCCGAAGACGTCGAGTCGCAGAAGGTGTGGGTGTCGGGCTTCGTCGTTCGTTCGCTGTCGCCAACCGTGAGCAACTGGCGCAGCGACCGCGACCTCGACGGCTATCTGCGCGATCAGGGCGTGATCGGCTTATCGGACGTGGCGACGCGGGCGCTGGTGCGCCACATCCGCGAGCAGGGTGTCATGCGCGCGGCGATCGCGCATGGTGAGGCGGCACTGGATGCCGAGGCGCTGGTCGAGATGGCGCGCCAATCGCCGGACATGAGCGGCTGGAATTTGGTCGATGACGTGACCTGCGCTGAACCTTACAACTGGACGCAGCAGAGCGATCCGCAGTGGTATCTGGAGCATCACTACGATCCCGATGGTCCGCTGATCGTCGCCTATGACACCGGCATCAAGCGCAATATTTTGCGCATGATGACCGATCGCGGCTTGCGCGTGACCGTCGTCCCGGCGACTATGTCCGCCAGCGACGTGCTGGCGCTCAATCCGGCAGGCGTCTTCCTGAGCAACGGTCCCGGCGACCCGGCAGCGGTTGACTACATGATCGCCAACACGAAGCAGTTGCTCGGCAGCGTGCCGATCTTCGGTATCTGCTTGGGGCATCAAATTCTGGCGCTGGCGCTCGGCGGCGAAACCGAGAAGATGCGCTTCGGGCATCGCGGCGGCAACCAGCCGGTCAAAAATCTTTTGACAGGCGTGATCGAGATCAGCTCGCACAATCACGGCTTCACGGTCGTCAACGACGACAAACTCGAAGGCTCGGAGATCACGCACGTCAACCTGAACGACAACACGGTCGAGGGCTTGCGCAATACCGAACTCGGCGTGTTCAGCGTGCAGTATCACCCCGAAGCGTCGCCCGGTCCGCACGACTCGCTGTATCTGTTCGATGAGTTCGTGGATCGCGTCAAGCGCGAAGTACCGCGCGTCGAGGGCTGAGGGCTGCATATAATGAAATCAGAACTAGCGCGAGGGAATCCCATGCTCAACGAGGTGAGAACCATCGTTACGCTGCTGATGAAGCGCCCCATCACTGAAGAAATTGCCATGCAAGTTGAGGCAACTGAAGGTTTCGAGCAACTCGAAATCGAGAACGGCGTGTGGGTCGGGTTTGATGAGGATGAATATATGGCAGGTGAAGAACACGGCTGGATTGAGACCCTCATCCTGAATGCTTTGTCGAACTGGTTGTTACCGCGCCGCGCCGGGCGGCTGTATCCCGGTGATACTGATTTCGTACTCGCGGGTACGCCCGATGCCATTATCCTGAAACGCCGCCCCGATGTTGCTTTTGTGAGCGATAAGAACGTCAAATCGACCAGCGGATATGTTTACGGTGCGCCCGATCTCGCTGTCGAGATCATCTCGCCGACCGAACGACCGGGTGCGATTCGTAAGAAGCTGCGCGAATACCTCGATCACGGTGTACAGCAGGTTTGGCAGGTTTATGCCGATAGTCAAGAAATTGTTGTGCATCATCCAAATGGCACGTCAAAGACCTACGGTATGGGACAAATTATCGACGGTGGGGATTTACTCCCCGGTTTTGTCCTTGAGGTAGCGTGGGTATTTCAATCGGAAGACAAGCATACGGACTAAAATGCCCAAACGAACTGACATTCACACGATTATGATCATCGGCTCTGGACCTATCGTCATCGGGCAGGGCTGCGAATTCGACTACAGCGGCGTGCAAGCCTGCAAGGTGCTGCGCAAGCAGGGCTATCGCGTCGTGCTGGTGAACTCCAACCCGGCGACCATCATGACCGACCCGGAATTCGCCGACGCGACCTACGTCGAGCCGCTGACGCCGGAAATCTGCGAGCGCATCATGGAGCAGGAAAAGCCGGACGCACTGCTGCCGACGGTCGGCGGGCAGACGGCGCTCAACTTGGCGAAAGACCTCGCCGAGAACGGCGCGCTGGAACGCTGCGGCGTCGAACTGATCGGCGCGAAGTTCGACAGCATCGAAGTCGCCGAAGATCGCCAACTGTTCAAGGACGCCATGACCGAGATTGGCTTGAGCAGCGCGCCGAGCGAGGTCGTCAACAGCATCGAGGGGGCGCTCCAAGCCGCCGAAAAGCTGAACTATCCGGTGCTGGTGCGCCCATCGTATACCCTCGGCGGGTCGGGTGGCGGCGTCGCCTTCAACGAAGCTGATCTGTATCGCATCGCCGAGAACGGACTTAAGCAAAGCCCGGTGCACGAAGTGCTGATCGAGATGAGCGTGCTCGGCTGGAAAGAGTACGAACTCGAAGTCATGCGCGACGTGAAGGGCAACTTCGTCGTCGTCTGCACGATCGAAAACCTCGACCCGATGGGCGTCCACACCGGCGACAGCATCACGGTCGCGCCCGCGCAGACGCTGACCGACAAGGAACTCCAGCGCTTGCGCGACATGGCGAAGCGGATTCTCGACCGCATCGGCTTGGCGACCGGCGGCGCGAACGTCCAGTTCGCGATCAATCCGGCGGACGGACAAGTCTTCGTGATCGAGATGAATCCGCGCGTGTCGCGCTCGTCGGCGCTGGCGAGCAAGGCGACCGGCTTCCCCATCGCCAAGATCGCGGCGCTGCTGGCAGTCGGCTTCACGCTCGACGAAATCCCCAACGACATCACGCGGGTGACACCCGCCTCGTTCGAGCCGTCGCTCGACTATATCGTCGTCAAAATCCCGCGCTGGGATTTCGCCAAGTTCCCCGGCGCGGATGCGACCCTCGGTCCGCAAATGAAAGCCATCGGTGAAGTGATGGCGATCGGGCGGACGTTCCCCGAAGCGCTGCAAAAGGGCATCCGCGCGCTCGACATCGGCATCGACGGCTTCGGCAGCAAGCTGCTGCACACCGCGCCGGAGACGCTGCGCGTCCCGTCAGCGCAGCGGATTTTTCAGGTCGCGTGGGCGCTGCACGAAGGCGTCTCGCCGGAAGAAATCATCGAGACCACCCATTTCGACCCTTGGTTTGTGCGCCAGTTGGTCGACATCATGGCGATCCGCGACAAGGTGGCGGACAAGGGTCTGACGCTCGACCGCCTCGACGCCGCTGACTTCCTCAAGCTCAAGCGCTACGGCTTCGGCGACGCGCACTTGGCGACGCTGCTCGGTACCGACGAGATGAGTGTCCGCCGAGCGCGCAAAGAACACGGCATCGTGCCGAGCTACTACCGCGTCGATACCTGTGCGGCGGAGTTCGAAGCGTTCACGCCCTATCTCTACTCGACTTATGAGGAAGACGACGAAGCCGCGCCGACCGACAAGAAGAAGGTCGTGATCCTCGGCGGCGGACCGAACCGGATCGGGCAGGGCATCGAGTTCGACTACTGCTGCGTTCACGCCTGTTTCGCGCTTAAGGAGATGGGCTACGAGACGATCATGGTCAACTGCAACCCGGAGACGGTCAGCACGGATTACGATACCGCCGACCGCCTCTACTTCGAGCCGCTGACCACCGAAGACGTGATGAACATCATCGACGAGGAACAGCCGGTCGGGGTGCTGGTGCAGTTCGGTGGGCAGACGCCGCTGAACATCGCCAAGTCGCTGGCGGACGCAGGTGCGCCGATCTGGGGCACGTCGGTTGATACGATTGACCTCGCCGAAGACCGCGAACGCTTTAACGAACTGATGCGCGAACTCGACATCTCACAGCCGGCGGGCGCGACGGTACTGAACCGCGACGAAGCACTCGCCGCCGCCCACCAGATCGGCTATCCGGTGCTGATCCGACCGAGCTACGTGCTCGGCGGGCGCGGCATGGCGATCGTCTTTGACGACGACATGCTGCTCAAGTGGATCGACGAGCACGTCGAATGGACGGGACATCCCGTGCTGATCGACCAGTTCTTGGACGACGCCTACGAGATTGACGTTGACGCGCTCTGCGATGGCGAACACGTCACCATCGGCGGCATCATGCAGCACATCGAAGAAGCGGGCGTCCACAGCGGCGACTCCGCCTGCGTGCTGCCGCCCTACAAGATCAGCTACTACCACATCGAGATTTTGCGCGAATACACCGACCGCATCGGTAAGGCGTTGGGCGTTAAAGGGCTGTTCAACATCCAGTTCGCCATCAAGGACGAGGTGATCTACGTGCTGGAAGTCAACCCGCGCGCCAGCCGAACCGTCCCGTTCGTCAGCAAGGCGACCAACCGACCACTGGCGCGCTATGCCGCCCTGATCGCGTCGGGGATGACGTTGGAAGAACTGGGTTTCAACGTAGAGCCACACGTCAACGGCTTCTTCGTCAAAGAGGCGGTGCTGCCGTTCCAGAAGTTCCCCGGCGTCGATGCGCGGCTCGGTCCCGAAATGCGCTCGACCGGCGAGGTGATGGGGCACGCTTCGAGCTTCGGGCACGCCTTCGCCAAAGCCGAGATCGCCGCCAGCACCAGCCTGCCGCTGGAAGGCACGGTCTTCATCAGCGTCAACGACTACGACAAGGGCGCGGTGATCAAGATCGCGCGCGACCTGTATCAGATGGGTTTCAAGCTGGTGGCGACTGTCGGTACGGCGAAGCTGCTCGGCGACGTCAATATCCCGGCGGAGACGGTCAACAAAGTCAGCGAGGGATCGCCGCACATCGTCGATGCGATTCGCACGGGCGAGATCAACCTGATCATCAACACGCCGCGCGGCGGTCAAGCCCACTACGACGGTAATCTGATTCGCGGGACGGCGGCGTTGTTCGGCGTGCCGATCATCACGACCATGAGCGCGGCGACGGCAGCCGTGCAGGGGATCAAGGCGCTGCAGCAGAAGCCGCTCAAGGCGCGCAGCTTGCAGGTGCATCACGGCTTGAACTAGCCGCCAACACAAAACGCCGCCAGCGATTAATTCGCTGGCGGCGTTTCTTAGTTTAATGCTTAGAGCGCTGGATGCTGCTTACGAACCCATCGCTTCTACGGTTGCTTCCGGCGTTGCCATCATGTCCATTGGTTCTTCGGTCATCATCATGACCGGAGCCGGTTTGATGCTCGACAGATACGGATCCCCGTCACGCACGACCGTACCCTGCGTGCAGCCCGTCCACGTGTAGGTGAACAGCCGACCTTCGGTGTCGTAACCTTGCAGTGCGAATTCGTTGTCGCTCAGCTTGAAGAAACCAATGTCGCCGGTCGGGGCAAAGGCACGTGCCAGCAGCACGGGCAGGTTCCCCATCACTTGGACTTCAGCCGTGACTTCCATCATCGGTTCCATCGTCGCCGTGCCCATCGGCTCTTCGGTCATCATGGGCGTGCCTTCCATCTCCATGACCTGCATTTCAGCAACCGACGGCTGCTGCGGCACTTCCATCGTCCCCGCCAGTTGAGCGGCGCTCAGGTCGATGTATTTCTGATCGCCGACGCCCCAAACGGTGATGCCGCCGTTGGCGAAGGTGTTGGTCGGGTTGCTGTTCGCGTCTACGCAGTAGATCGCTAAGCCGCCGAGCAGGGTGCTGTCGTTGATGCGACCGTCGGTGAATGACGGCGGCGGGACGACGGTCGCGGTTGCTTCTTGAGCAAAAATCACTGCGCTGGAAAGTGTGACCAGTAGGATGGCGATGCTACCGACTAAAACTGCTTGAGCTTTTCTCATCGTTATACCTCTTAAAATAGTGTGTCGCCTCTAAGGTTACAACATGTATTATGAAATTACAACCCTTGTTCCGAATTATGCTCGACTTGGTCAGCTGGGCGGCTTGGGTTCAGGCAAGTATGCGGAATCAAAAAGCCAACTTACCATCGCGGTAGGTTGGCTTTGGCTTGCGCTTGATCCGGCTGAAAAATCAGTCGTTCCTTACGGAGTAGGCAGCAGCCAATACTGGTTGTAACCCCATTCGCTGACGACCTGACCCTCGCTCGCCCAGCCACTTGAGCCGTCGGTGTAGACGATGTGGTAGTAGTTCAGATAACCGTCACAGACCGGACCCTCGATCACTTGGAAGGTCGCTGGAGCGTACATCACTTTGATCGGCGTGCCGCCGGGCGCGTCGCGGAGCGTGCTGTACACCTGCGCGATGTAGCCGATGTCACCAACGGCGAGTGCCGGGGGTGGTGCGCCGTAGCAGGTGCCGTCGGTCGGATAGGGGTAGGGCGGCGGCGTTGGCGTGACGGTCGCTGGCTCTAGCCAGTAGTGATTCGCGCCGACGTCGCTGGCGACTTGGCTTTCGACCGACCAGCCGACCAGCCCGTTGTCGTATTGAATTTGCAAATTCCACGTATAGCCGTCGCAGAGCTTCGAAATCACCGTGAATTGAGCGGGCGCGTAAACCACCTGAATGGTCGCGCCGTTGGGCGTATAGCGCAGCGTGCTGAAGACTTCGGCGATTTCACCCCGATCGCCCGCATTTAAGCGTGAGGGCAGCGATCCGGGACAGGTCGGGTCAGGCGCATAATACTGCGCAAACGCAGGCAGCGCTGCCACTGCGCTCAGCAGCAGGCAGGCGATCACGATCATGGTCAGTTTCTTCATAGACGACACCTCCCGATTTCGATAACAGCAATCCATCTCGATTAAAGCTTTAATTTATATATTACATGATAATCGAGTTCTTGGCTGATCGAGCAGGCGAGGCAGTGGGAATCCGGCGGATTAGCTCAAGTCCGCCGGATGATAGGCGTCGAGGATCGACCCGCCGATAAACTCGCGCAGCAGCGAGGTGTCGGGCACGAGCGCCGTATGAGCTGAAGTCAAAGGCTGCACCCAGCGCAAGAACGACAGCAGCCGGTTCGCCTCGATGTGGGGCGGCGTCCCGGTCTCGACTTGCAGCAGCAGCGGCTCGACCAACGGGCGCAGCGCTGCCAATTCGTAGACCAGCGACGAATTGAACATCTCGTCGGCATTCTCTTGATAGGGGAAGATATTGCGTTTTTCGCCGCGCCGAACACTGGGCCAGCGCAGAATCGTGTCGGTGGCGCTGTAACCGCGCGTCGCGGCGTCGCGGCTGATGCGGCGGAGCAAGCGCAGATCCGTGGTCGAAACCCGGTTGTGATAATCGACGTTCAGCCCGGTCAGCGCCGAGACGTAAATGCGATAAATCTGCTCCGGTGGCACCCGCGTGACCAGTTCCGGGTTCAAGCCGTGAATGCCCTCGATGATGATGATCTGGTTTTGGGCTAACTGCGCCGTGCGTCCGGCGACGCTTTTGCCGTGCAGAAAGTCGTAGCGCGGGAGCGTGACCTCGGTCCCGGCGATCAGCTTGATCAGGTCGTCGTTGAACTGGGTGCGGTTGATCGCTTCCAGCGCTTCGAAGTCGTAGTTGCCGTCAGCATCGCGGGGAGTCTGCTCGCGGTCGACGAAGTAGTTGTCGAGTTCCAGCGTGAAGGGGCGCAGCCCGTAGGCGAGCAGTTGAATCGCCAGTCGCTTGGAAAAAGTCGTCTTGCCCGACGAAGACGGTCCCGCGATCAGCACCAGCCGCACGCCCTGACTTTGATTGCGGTCGCCGATCTCACCGGCGATTTCGGCGATGCGCCGTTCGTGCAGCGCCTCGGCGACGAGGATCAACTCTTGAATGCGGTCATTGCGAACGATGTGATTCAGCCGTCCGATGTCCTCGACGCCGAGCTTCTTCAGCCAGTCCTCCGACTGAGCGAAGACCGCGCCGATTTTCGGATAGGACTGGATGGGACCGAGGGTGGTCGGGTTAGCGCTGTGGGGATACTGTAGGATGAAGCCGCCCTTTGATTTGACCAGCGCGAAAGTCTGCAAGTAGCGAGTCGAGGGCACCATATAGCCGTAATAGTAATCGGAGCGCTGGCGCAGGGTGTAGAGCGTCAGAATCGCCCGCGTGCGCTGCTCCAACAGGCGTACTTTGTCGTCGTCGCCGCGCTCCTCGAACAGCTTGATCGCCTGCTCAAGCGGGACGATTTGTTTGGTGATCGGGTCGTCCGCGACGACGATTTGGCGCATGTGGGCTTCAAGCCGGGCTAGCTCCTCTTCGCTGAATTCGGGGCGGTCGGGCAGGATGCAGAACAAACCGCCGTCGGGGATGGCATAGTTAACGTTGACTTTCGTCCCCGGCAATAACTCGCTGATAGCGGTGGTTAGCAGCAGCACCAGCGATCGGCGGTAGATTCGGCTGCCGTCGGCGCTGTTGAGCATCACCGGGGCGAGCGTGCTGTCTTTGCTCAGCGGCAGCGAGAGTTCGCGCAGTTTGGCATCGCAGACTGCCGCCATCACCGGAGCCGGAAATCGGTCCGGCTGCTGGCGGCGTGCGGCTTCCATGAAGGCTTCAATCGTCGTGCCGACGGCACTCTCAAGGACGAGTCCGTCGGCAAAAGTAACGCGAACGGTTGTGCGCGGTTCAGCAACAGTAATTGGTTGTATTTGGGTCATGGTAGATTATCGGTTAGGAGTAAGTTTCCATTACAAAACAGGGTACGATCATTCTACCACGACCATTCAATCCCCTGCTGCCCAAATCCGGGGGATCGCTGTTATAATGCGCGGCGGAGGCTGACAATGACCCTACCTTACGAAAAATACCTGCGCGAAATCCTGATTGACGAGGCGACGCTGCAAGCCCGCGTCCGCGAACTCGGTGCGCAAATCTCCACCGATTACCGCGAGAGTGACCGGCTGGTGCTGATCTGCATCCTCAAAGGCGGCGTGATGTTTCTGACCGACCTTATGCGCAACATCACCGTTCCGCACGAAATCGACTTTCTGGCGGTGTCGAGCTATGGGCGCGGCGGTCGCACGGCGACCGGCAACGTCCGCATCGACATGGACTTGAAAGAAGAAGTCACCGGCAAGAATCTCTTGATCGTCGAGGACATCATCGACAGCGGGCATACACTGCGCTTCGTGATGGACGTGCTCACCGCGCGCGATCCGGCGAGCGTGCGGCTGTGTACCTTGCTCGACAAGCCGAGCCGCCGCGCCGTGCCGATCAAGGTCGATTACACCGGCTTCGAGATCGAGGACAAGTTCGTCTTCGGCTACGGGCTGGACTTGGACGAGAAGTATCGCAACCTGCCCTTTATCGGGGTGGTGCGCCCGGAAGCCCTGATCGATGAATGACATCGTGCTGGCGTGGTCAGACGCGATTCTCGACCTGCATGACCTCCTGCGCGACGATGCGCCCACCGCCGAGCCGATCTACCTCGTTGGCGGGGTGGTGCGCGACGCGCTGCTGCGCCGTCCGATCAAGGACGTGGACATCGCGGTCGCGCGCGGCGGTATCAAACTGGCGCGGCGGATCGCCAATCACTTTGGCGGGGCGTTCTTCCCGCTCGATGCCGAACGTGACGTCGGGCGCGCGCTGATCGACACCTTCGACGGTCGGCTGTCGATTGACGTAGCGGGCTTTCGCGGCGACTCGCTCGACGCCGACTTGTGGGATCGTGACTTCACCATCAACGCGCTGGCGGTCGATCTGCGCGGCGACCTCAACGCCATCATCGACCCGACCGGCGGGGCAGCCGACGTGCTCGCCAAGCTGATTCGCCAGTGCAATCCCGACGCCATCGCCCGCGACCCGATTCGTGCGCTGCGCGCGGTGCGCCTGAGCGCTCAATTCGGCTTTCGCATCGAGCGCGCGACGCAGGACGCGATCCGCGTCTATGCACCCAGCTTGCTCGATACCTCGATTGAGCGCGTCCGCGATGAGCTGTTCAAGCTGCTGGCGCTGCCCAAACCGGCGGCAGCGCTCCGCGTCGCCGATCACCTCGGCTTGCTGACGATGATCTTCCCCGAACTGATCGCGCTGCACGGCTTAAAGCAGGACGAAAAACACGCTCATGATGCTTGGAATCACACGCTGGCAGTGGTCGAGAATCTGGGCGAAATACTGGCGGTGATCAGTCCCAATCGCAGCGACGCGACGACGGCGAAGTTCAACCTCGGCATGATCGCCGTCGGGCTGGATCGCTTTCGCGGGCGGCTGCAAGAGCACTTGGCGCAGGTAGGGGCGGACGATCGCCCGCATCGAGCGCTGTTGATGCTGGCGGCGCTGCTGCATGACGTGGGCAAGGGGATCGTCACGCCGATTCGTGACACGGATGGACACCTGCGCTTTCGCGATCACGATGCGGTCGGCGCGGATGCCCTTGTCGAGCGCGTGGCGGCGCTGCACCTCAGCAAAGCCGAGCAGGAGCGCGTGATTCTGCTGGTGCGCCAGCATATGCTGACGATCCTCTGGCGCGGCGAACTCGACGCACTGGCGATTTATCGCTTTTGGCGACAGATGGGCGAAGGTGGGATCGATCTGCTGCTGCTGCTGCTGGCGGACTATTTGGGTGCGCTCGGTGCTGCTTACGTACAGGACGACTGGATCCTTGAAGTTGAGCGTACACAGACGCTGCTGCATGCCTACTTCGAGGAATACGACCGTTTGGTCGAGCCGCCGCCGCTGGTTGACGGTCGCCAGTTGATGCGCGCGCTCGCTTTGCAGCCCGGTCCGGTCGTCGGCGATCTGCTCGACCGCATCCGCGAGGCGCAGGTGGTCGACGAAATTCACACAGCGGACGAGGCGATCCAATTCGCACGGTCGATTGTAGAGAGCGGGGGCGGGGAAAACTGATCTCACGATTAGTTGTAGGGGCACGGTTTATCGTGCCCCTACGGTCAATTGATGATTAGCTATTCATATTCCTTGAGGTCTTCGAGTCGCAGCTTGGCGTCGTCTTCCGGGACTTCGAAATGCAGGCTGATCAACTGCGGCGTGCGCGACTCCGGGTTGATCTCCATGACCATCTCGCCCGGCATGGCGATCACACGGGCGAGGCGATGAATGATCGGATCGTCGTCGCTGAGATCCGCCAAACCCCGCCGCTGCCCCCACGAACTCCCGGCAATCTCGCGAGCGAGGAAGCGCGCCAGTGACATCCGCGGTGAATAGGGGACCTTGATATTCAGAAACGTCGAACTGAGTTTGGAAACGTCCACTTCGTCCCACATATCCGGGTGCGGCTGCTGGAGCATCCGTTCAATCGGAATGGGCGGTGCGCTGATACTGTAAAGCTCAATAAGCTCTTTGACGATGCTCTCTAAGTTATCCATGTTCGCCACTCACTGTTTATGTCGCCTTGGACGTGCGTCCAAAAAACAACAATAGCGTATTGCCATAACGTCGCTCGTCGTTCAGTTGCAAATGCTGAAGCTGAATCGGCTCGTGTTCGACCGGATCGATCTGGACGATCACTTCGCCATCCGGTTGCAGCCATTGCGGATGCTCATCGATGGCTTGCAGCGCCGTCTGCCACAAGCCCTTGTACTGCGGCGGCGCGACGTAGATAAAATCGTAAGCTTGGTCCGGTTGTTGCTTGAACAGCGCCAGCGCGTCTTGTTTGCGGACGGTCGCGCTGGCGGTGAGTTTGGTCAGCTTCAGATTCTCGTTGATCGTTTTGAGCGCCAGCGGCGCAAGATCGATCAAAAGGGCGTAACGTGCCCCTCGGCTGAGCGCCTCAATACCGACGCTGCCCGTCCCCGCAAACAAGTCGAGGAAGGCGGCGTCGTAGATTCGGCGCCCGATGATGTTGAACAGCGCCTCTTTGACGCGATCCATGATCGGGCGGGTGGTGTCACCCGGCACCAGTTTGAGCTGTCGCCCTTTCGCTGTTCCGGCGATCACGCGGATGCTCATAGGCTGAACTCGGCGGCTTCACGGACGGCGCGAAGGTTCGACAGCGGTGCAGTAATCGGGATGATGTCCCCGGTCGATAGGATCAAGCGGCGTCCGCTTGTCTCCTGAATGGCAGCGCGCGCCGCTTCCCGGATCGACGTCGGCGTCCCTTGATGCAGGTGATCCCATGCCGATAAACCGCCGCAGACCGCGCCCTCGAACAGGGCTTTGCCCTGTGCCAGCGTCGGCTCGGAACCTTGATCGCTCCAGTTCACCACCTGCGCGTTGAGTTCGGGCAGAAACTTGAACATCGGCAGATCGCCGCCGAGATGAACGAGGTTCAGCCACCAGCGCGCGGGCAGAATTTCACCGACCTTGCGGTCGTAGGGCAAGCCGAATACCCGGTACTCATCCTCGGTCATCGTCATGTAGTTCGCGTGCTCGATCACCAACAGCACCCCGGCAACCGGCAGCCGCTTGAGCGCTTCGATCAGCCGCAGCGTGCTTTCGGTCAGGATGCTCAAACCACTGTGGACGCGATCCGGCTGCGTCCGCATGTGACGAATCAGCATTTCCCGCCCGGCGACAAACTCCGCTTGCAGCAGCGGGCTGTAAAGCGTCGGGACGATGGGCACGTCCTCACCGAGCGTCTCACCGATCAGCCGCACGCATTCAAGCTGGCGCGCGAGCGCTCCGCGCGTCGGGTCGAGCGCGCGGAGACTCGTCCAATCCAGCGATCGCTCGATCAGGCGTTTGGTGATCGCGCGCGTGCCCGTTAAGGTGCCTTCCCACTGATCTTGGACGCCGTAGTCGGTGACGCAAAAACTGCTGGCAGGCGCGACGGTGACGAAATCCCAGTCGTAGGTTTGCTGAAACTCGACCGTCGAGCGCGCGAAATCGGCAGCGCGTTGATCGTCGCCCGGAAAGTGCCGCCATAAGGCGACCGGTATGCGATCCGTTGGCTCTCCCGCGATGGTCTTTTCCAGACGCTCGCGCTTATTCATGATGATGGATGTCTATTGTGCCCCGACTGCGATCTCGGCGAGACGCTGGCTGGTTAGCTTCTGCAGCATCTCGTAACGGTCTTCCGTCGGATGTTCCTTGAGCGCGTCGACAATCTGGGCACGGCAGCGCTCAAACGTCGCCTTCGCCGTCTCCAATTGCCCGGCGCTGCGCTGCGCTAATCCTAAGCCGTAAAGCGCGTCGATGCTGTCGGTCGAAGACTGCACCAACCCTGAAAACTCGCGGATAGCGTCCTCGTTTTGTCCCTGACGATGCAGTGTCCATGCGTGGGCGAGTTGTTCGGCGTTTTCCTGTTTAGCCATGCCACTCCCTTAAAGAGGTTCGCTCTAATGACCAGTGCTCAAAAAAAGGTAACAGTTCCATTTTACCCATAATTGATGACGTTGACTAACTGCGAATTTTCCCAATTCTCAACTCGTGGATCTAGCCAATGGTGCTAATGACCTAGTCAACGCGGATGACGGTAGGCAGCACCAGCACTTGACCGTAGGCGCTGCCACTGCGGTCGAAGAAGGTCAGCCGGTCCTCCGGCGTGCAGGTGGGCGAACAGGTGAAGACTTCGATCGCCGGGCTGTACTGACCACTGGGGAAATCGTCCGGGATGGTGATCGTGTAAGGGTCGCTGACGTAAGCACGCGGCAGCCAGCGCGCCGTCGGATAATCCCCCGGTTGGCGCAGATCGGTCGGCAGTCGATAGTCGCCGGTCGTCAAGTCGAGCAGCGAGACGCGCACTTGATAGTTATTGGTGAGAAAGCGCAGGGTATACCAGTAGAGTGTCAGTTGCAGCGTCGAGCCGGGATGTTGATCGGCGCTGTCAAGCTGGTAGGCGAGGACTTCCAGCCCGGCGTCGGAGCGGTTGTCGAGTGTGAAACTGCCGTCGAGGGCGCTGAACGGCTGTGCGCGAGCGGCGATCGGTGCATTGGGGAGGGCAAACAGCAGCAGGGTGAGCGCGAAGACGACCAGCACGACCGTAAACAGCCGGGTTTCGCCGGTGTCCAGCAGATCGAGCGGCTCGTAATTTTCGCTGACCGTTCGTGATCGCCGCACCGTGATGGCGATCAGGGCGATCAGCGCCAGCCACGTGATGCCCCAAGCGATGCTGCGGGTTGGCGTCGTCCCCAAGGTGACGTCGAGTTCACCTTGCGCCGTTCTCGGAATTTGCACGGTGATCAAGCCATTGTCGTCCGGCTGTAAGGGCAGCATGGTATCGTTGAGCGTGGCTGACCAGCCGGGGAAATTAGCCGTCAAGAGGTGAAGCGTCAGCGGCGCGAACGACTGGATCTGAAAGCGGTCGCTGTGCGTGCTGTGTTCGAGTACGCCAACCTGTGCTTCGACGTCGGGCATCAGCTTGTTGACCGGCGGATTTTCATAGCTGGCGATCAGCGCGCGGTTGGCGCTCAGCGTTGGCGAAATCGTCGTCGGCAGCGAATCGCCGGTGGGCAGTCCGGCGATGCCGTAGCCTTGCTGCTCGTACTCGATCTGCGCCTGCGGCGAGGCGTCAATTGGCGGTTCGTTCCAGACGGGCGCCAGCCAAATCGGAACCGCCGCGGCGAGGATCGCGATCACGAGCGCGGACGAGAACAACCGCGATCGACTCCACTGAACGACGGCGCTGCCGGTGATCGCCCAGCCGAGTGTAATCGCGCCCAGCAGCCAAATTTCACCCGGAAAGGCGATCAGCGCGACGGCGGTGAGGATGAGACTGATCGCGAGAAACAGCGCGTGAAAGCTCAGCCGCCGGCTGGATCGGAGGATGGCGACCGCAGCGGCGGCGGCAAAGACTTCGATGCCGAAGCCGAGGGTGAACTGTGGCTGCGCGATCAACGCGCCGGGGTCGAGCTGGCGCAGCGGGGTCAGCAAATCGGCGAGCGTTAGCGTGAAGGGGATCGCGCGCGGGCGGGCGATCAGTTGCACGGCGCTGGCTTCCACCAGCGCGGGCAGCCAAAAGCAGGCGGCGGCTGCCGCACCGAGGACGCCGCTGGTCAGCACCAGCGCTGAACGCCGGATCGCACCGTGATTCCATTCCATCAGCACCACCGCGATCGCCCAGCCGATGGCAAGCACGCGCGGGTCGGTGAACATCAAGCCTGCCGTGATCAGCCCGATGATCAGCACGTCGGACGGACGGTTGCTGTTCAGCAGCCGGTCGATGCTCCAGAGCAGCCCCGGCAGCAGGGCGAGGCTGATCATCCCCGGCAAATCGCCGAGCAGATGGGGCACGGTCAAGCCGATGTAAGGACTGTACACGTAGAGCAGCGCCGCGATCACACCGGCGACCGCGCCGGATCGCCGCAGGACGAAGGCGTAGACCGCCGCGCCCGCTCCGACGAACGCCAGCACATAGATTAAGCGGACGGCGAGGGTTGCATCATTGGTCACGAAGGCATCGATCAGCGCCGGGAGGTAAGCGGGGGCGGGTGGCGTGAAATTCGGGATCGGCGCGCCATAGCCGCTCAGCGCGTTCGCCGACCAGCGCGGATAGAGCCGCCCCTCGACAAAACTTGCGGAGGTGTTGGCGGCGCGAAAGACGTAGTGCTCGCTGGCGTTGGTGCGCGGCAGCCCGCCTTGCAGCAAGAACGACCACGCCGCTAGCACGCTGAACGCGATCACGATCAGCGCGCCCCAGTCGGTCCCGCGCAGGGTCTTTTGCATCCACAAAGGCAGATTTTCGCGTTCGACTTGCGCCGTCGCATCAGATGTGCTGCTCGAAACGATTGCCAAACCCTCCTTGGCTTTGCGCTAAATCTTTTGTCTTTCCGCTGTCTTCTATTATGCAGCACAATGCTTGATTTGACGGTAGGGCGGTGCTATCCTTTGCCGCAATGTTGACCATACGTGCCGCGACTCGAACCGATCTTTCCGCCCTCGCTTTGCTCTGGCATGAGAAGGCGATTTTGCAATCTTTGACGCCGGCGGAGCGGCACGTCCAGCCCGCGCCGGATGCGCGTGCGGCGTGGACGGCGAGCACTGAAGCCCGGCTGAGCGATCCGCAGTTCGCGCTGTTCGCCGCCGAGCATGACGGCGCGCTGGTCGGTTACGTCGCCGGGAGTATCTATCCGCTGCCGGGGATGGCTCCGGCACAGATCGGGCTGATCGGCGAGATCGCGCTCGACGCGCACGGCTATCACGCTGGCGTCGGTCGAGCGCTGGTCGAGGCGCTGCGATCGTGGTTCAAAACACGGGGCGTCGAGCGAGTCGCCGTCTGGACGCCGCGTAACGATGCGGTAGGACAGGCGTTTTGGCGGTCGCTAGGCGCAGGAGAGTGGGTGGAGATTTTGTGGCTGAAGTGAACGTGCGTCCGGCAAGGCGGGAAGACCTCGACGCGGTAGCGCGGCTGTGGGAGAGCTTGGTCGAATACCATCGCCAGCTTGACACCGACCTGCCACCGGCAGCGCCGCAGGGTGCGCGACGCTATGCGCGGCAGCTGCTCGACCGCCTCGACGACCCGATGACGCGGGTCTTGGTCGCCGATGCCGACGGCGAGATCGTCGGCTACGTACTCGGCGTGGTGGTCGATCTCGCCCCGGCGATGTTCCAGCAGGAAGCCAGCGGCTTTTTGGCGGACATCTTCGTCGATCAGGCGTACCGGCGGCAGGGAGTCGGGCGGGCGCTGGTCGAGTCGCTGGTCGCGTGGTTCGGCGCAGCGCGGCTTGCATTACTACGAGTGGCACGTCGCGGCGCGCAATCAGGAGAGTATCGCTTTCTGGCGCAGCCTCGGCGGGCACGAAGTCATGCTGCGGATGCGCAGCGAAATTGAATAGAACCTCGACACCTCTCCGTTGTAGGGGCGTTATATATAACGCCCCGTACGTTGCGCCCTCGATAATCAATGATGCTGCAGGAACAGGGCACGGTGCAGCCTTCGCTGCCTAATCCTGCGAACAATGATAAGGTACATCTCATGACCGAACTCCTTTACCAGACTGATGCCTATATCAAAGAATTCGACGCCGTCGTCACCGGGCACGACGAGGAGAAGCACGGCGTCCTGCTCGACCGCACGGCGTTCTATCCCGGTGGCGGCGGACAGCCCGCCGACTTCGGCGAACTCCGCGTCGGCGATGTGGTTTACCCGCTGGCGAAGGTCGAGCGCGGCAACGTCCACGTGATCGCGGCGGACACGGACTTGCCCGCTATCGGCACGCCGGTGCACGGCGTCCTCGACTGGGAGCGTCGTTATAAGTTGATGCGGACGCACACGGCGATGCACATCCTCTGCGGCACCGTCTGGCGCGACTACGGCGCGCAGGTCACCGGCGGCAACATGGAGCCGCTCAAGGGGCGGATGGATTTCGAGTTCGAGCATCTGCAAAAAGAACTGGTCGCCGAAATCGAGGCAAAGATCAACGTCGAAGTCGCCGCCGCCCGCGAGACGGTCGTCCGCATCCTGCCGCGCGAAGAAGCCTTCGCTATCCCTGACTTGATCCGCACCAAGATCAACCTGCTGCCGGAAGGGATCGCCGAAGTTCGCACGCTGGAGATCGTCGGGCTGGACCTGCAAGCCGATGGTGGTACGCACGTCGGCAACACGCGCGAGGTTGGGCACCTGCGCATCACCGATTACAAGAGCAAGGGCGGCATCAACAAACGCTTGTATGTCGAAATAGAGGATGCATGAAGACACTTTCGCGCGCGTTCGATCGTTTCGCGCTGTTTCTCGGTCCGGCGCGGCTGCGCGCGCTCTTTTTGCTGATCGCGGGGACCGGGCTGATTAGTCTGATCCTCAACGCCTTCGTGGGCGATTGGGTGATCCCGGTGCAGACCGGTCTGGTGCTGATCGCGGTGGTTGGCTCGGCGATCCTGATCGGCGGGCGGATGGATGAAGGCGAGCGGGGACGCTGGGTCGGCATTCTGCTCCCGGCGGTCGGCGCGATCGTCCTCGCCCTGACCGTGCTGCCGCAGTTCGCGCTGGCGTTGGTCGGCGCGGCGGCGGGCTGGATCGTCGCGGGGACGTTTCTGTTTCGCGCCCGCGCACCGATGGAATATCAGAAGGCGGTCAAGCACTTGCGTAAGAGCGAGTACGCCGAAGCCGTCAAAACAATGGACATCCTGATCAAGTCCGAGCCGCGTGACCCCAATCACTACCGCTTCCGCGCTGAGCTGCTCCGCTTGTGGGGCAAGCTCGACAAAGCCCGTAAAGACTACCAACGCATGACCGAACTCGACCCCAAATCGGCGGTCGCTTACAACGGGCTGGCAGAAGTCTATCTGCAGTCCGGCGATTACGATCCTGCGCTGGAGGCGGCACAGCGCGCCGCCGAACTCGCGCCGGACGAGTGGGTCGCTTATTACAACCTCGGCATGATCGAGGATCGGCTGGAACGCTCCTCCGATGTAATCGAGCATTTGGAACACGCGCTGGCGCTCAAAGTGCCGGATGCCCGTCATCGCCTGCTGATGTATCTCTACATCGCGCGGGCGAATGCGCGACTCGGCAACGAGGCGGCGGCAGGCGAAGCCCTCAAGCAGATCTCGCAAGCACAAAAACGGTCTGGAAGAATGGCAGAAAATCCTCGAAAGCGACCAAGCCGAGACGCTGCGCGCGGTGCTCGGCGAGGACGTGGCAGCGGCGGCTGAACTCGTGCGCAGCAAGGGCGATGTGATGTCGCTTGCCCAGACGCCGGAATAGGCTCACTGATGGAACGCCACCGCCTCTGGTTGATCGCGCTGTACACCACTTTCGTGCTGGCGGTGATCGGCGTGTTGATGTTCATGGTTGCGGTGGTGATGCAGGCGTTTCACATCCCCAGCGACGCGCCGGAACTCTCGCCGTTCGTGCTGCTGGCGTTGGGCGGGCTGTGCCTCGCGGCGTTGATGTTCCTGTTCTGGTTTACGCTGGTCGGGGTGATGTTGGCACGGCAGACGCGCGCGCAGGGTTCCGGCTATGGTGAAGCCTACCGCCTGATCGAAGCGTTTCGCTTCCGCGAAGCGATCCCGCTGCTCGAACGCTCCATCCGTGAAGGCAAAGAAACCTCTGAGGTGCTGATGCTGCTGACCAGTGCCTATGCGTATACCGGTCAGTTGGCGAAAGCGCAGGCGACCGCCGACCGCGCTGTGCAGTTGTACCCGGACGAACCGGCTGCTTACATCACACTGGCGAACGGGTATCGCTTGCAAGCCGCCTATGACGAAGCCGCGCAAACGCTGATCGAAGCCTCGAAGCTCGACCCCGATCAGCCGGTGATCTGGGCGGAACTCGGCTTCACGCAGCGCTTCGCCGGCGAATTGGATGCGGCGCAGCAGTCATTCGAGCGGGCGGCACAGCACGCCATGCCCGCGTCGTATGGCGTGCGCGTCTACTATCACCTCGCCAACGCTTATCAAGCTGCCGGGGAAGCCAAGCAAGCCGTCCGCGCCGCCGCCAAGATGATGAGCGCACGCAGCGGACTGACGACGTGGAAAGCGGGCTTGAAAGCACTCGAAGGCACGGCTTACGGTCAAGCGCTGCGCTATGAGATCGCCGCGATTGAGCAGGCGCTCGCCGATGCCGACGCGGGGAATCTCGGTTGATCTGGCTGATCCGGCGGCTGCGGACTGACATCACGCGCTGGGATCGCCTGACGCGGATCGCCTTCGGCTTAGGTGTGATTCTGGTGCTGGTCGCGCTGGTTCTGCTGATCGCTGCGCCGCCGGAACAGCGGTCGATCATCTTGATCAGCCTCATCTTGCTGCTGATCATCATCGAGATCAGCGTGCTGTGGGGCAACCGGGGGATGGTGTCGGCATTCACACGCGCGCAGCGGCTCTACCTCGACGGCGAGTTTGCGGCTGCCCGCGACCTACTCGAATCCGTTCGCCCGAAAGCCGATGCCCGCGCGCTGACGCTGCTAGGAAATACGTACCGCCAGCTTGGACAGCTCGACGCGAGCGAGCAAGTTTTGTCAGAAGCCGTTGACAAAGCCCCCAATCATTATTTCCCCGCGTATGGTTTTGGGCGTACACTGCTTTCAGGGGGACGTTACGCTGAAGCGGTTGTCGCTATTCGCCGCGCACTGGAACTGAACGCGCCGCCGGTCGTGCGGGCTGACCTCGGCGAAGCGCTTTATCGTTTGAACCTGCCTGAAGAAGCGGTCGCCGTGCTGGAGACAGCCCCAACCGATGAACCGCAGCGGGCGTTAATGATCGCTTATTTACTGCACCAACTCGGCGCGGGTGAGCTACCCTCGGCGGAACTGGTGCAGGCTGGACTGCCTTATTGGGAAGCGGCGGCTGAGCGTTTTCGCCACACGGCTTATGGGGTGGCGTTGGCGCGTGATGTCCGCGCAATGCTGAATCAGGGGACGTGAAGGCATGTTTAACCGCAAAGGGCAGATATCTGTCATTCGCATTGGCATCTTTGCCGGAATTTTGGGGGTACTGCTGATCGGGGCAGCTGGGGTGACCTACCTGACCGATCAGGCGGCGAAGCAATCGCCGTTGGACATCACCTTGTATCCGAATGCGCAGTATTGGGGCAAGAGTGATGACCGGGCGACGTCGCGCAATATGTTCTACCGCTCGACGGATTTGCCGGAAGCGGTCGCCGCGTATTATCAGCAGAAACTCGAAGAATTCTACGGTAATCGCGATCAAGGCTGCGTGCGCTTGCCCGCGACCGGTGAAAATGCCGGCTCAGGGACCGATCCAAACATCGTGCCTTATCAGTTCATCTGCATGTTCGATAGCTCCGGGATTCGCACGACTCAGTATACCCGTGTGGTGATCTCGCCGGGGCAGCCGAGCGATGATGCCTTCTTGAATTCGGCAGGCATGACCGTGATCAAATACGAGCAGCAGTGGCAGGGATGAGCGAACCGGAATCAACCGCCGAGTCGATGCGAGTGCCGACGAGGCTGACGCTTCACGACGACCGTCGCCGCTCCTGATTCTGCTCTTGATCGCTGTGCTGGGGCTGGCGCTGTTCGTCGGCACGAACGTGCTCGGCGTCTTGTTCGCCGTCATCGCGCCACCCATGCCGCCGCTGCCACCCAATATGACCGAAATCGAGCACACCAGCGTCGCTTACGGCGTTGACGACTGGAAATACACCTCGCCGACCGATGCTTGCGAGGTGGTCAACTCCATCGTGCAGAACGGCGGTGACTGTCAACTGATGCCCTTGCAGTGTGCCGACGCCCAAACGACCACCGGCGACTTTCAAGTCAACACCGCGCTGGTGGCGCGCTGCGGCGGCAAAGTCGCCTTCTCGATTTTCAACATGCAGTGGTGGGCGCATGTGACCCGCAACTCCGACACAGAAACTCAGCTTGAACTGCATCGCGAAGTCTACTGGATCGGCACGGGACCACAGTAGGCTAGTGGGTCTCGAAGGGTGACGCGCGCTGCCTACAAATCGGTTCCCGTGCAGCAGTGGGATTGTATCAAGCTAGATTTCGAGGTTGGCACGGTTCACAAGAGGCAGTTCCCGCGTAGGGGCGCAGCGCGCTGCGCCCCTACAAACCCCTTTGACTGTTTCTGACCTGCTTGATCATTTTGATGCGATTACCCTGTCCCCTGCCGGGTTAGCCCTACCGAAAATCTCCTTTTTAAGCCATAATAAGTTGGGTTTCCGTTACGCATACTACCGACCTAAGGAGGTGCACAGTGGTGGTGAGGTGCAAGCCCACACCACGGTCGATTGCCCCCTCGATACGTCGCCTTTAGTCTGAACGCCAACGACCACAATCAGCGACCTATGGAGGGCAGCGATGTTTAAGGCAGTCAACCCGAAAGTGGATATTCCCAAGCTGGAGCAGGAGCAGCTTGATTTTTGGCGCATGAACCGCATTTTTCAGCGTTCGATGCAGGAGCGGGAGAGTGCGCCGCGTTACGTGACCTATGAAGGACCACCAACCGTCAACGGCGATCCGGGCGTGCATCACGTGCTGGCGCGCGCTTTCAAAGACATCTTCCCCCGTTACAAGACGATGCGCGGCTATTACGCCCTGCGTAAGGGCGGCTGGGATACGCACGGGCTGCCGGTTGAACTCGCCATCGAGAAAGAACTCGGTTTCAAGCACAAGCACGAAATCGAGGATTATGGCGTGGCAGCGTTCAACGAGAAGGCGCGCAACAGCGTGCTGCGCAACATCGGCAACTGGGAGCGCTTCACCGAGCGCATCGCCTACTGGACCGATCTCGATAATCCCTACGTCACCTTCACCAACGACTATATCGAGAGCGAGTGGTGGATTCTCAAGCAGTTCTGGGAAAAGGAACTGCTCTACAAGGGCTTGAAAGTCGTCCCGTACTGCCCGCGCTGCGGTACGCCGCTGAGCAGCGCTGAAGTCGCGCTCGGTTACGAGGACGTGCAAGACCCCAGCGTCTTCGTCCGCTTCCCGCTCAAGGACAAGCCGGGGGTCTATTTCCTCGTCTGGACGACGACACCGTGGACGCTTCCGGCGAACGTCGCGCTGGCGGTCGGCGAGAACATCGATTACGTGCAGGTCGAAGGACCGGTTCACGATGCCGATGGCGACGGCGAGACGACCGAAAAGCTGATCCTTGCCGCCGACCTGATGAAATCGGCGCTGATCCATCCCGACGAGTACAAGATCGTCAAGCGCTATAAGGGCAAAGACCTGCTCGGTATGGCGTACAACCCGCTCTACACCTTCCTGCCGGTCGAGGGCAAGTATGCCTACGTGATCGCCGGGGATTTCGTCAGCACCGAAGACGGATCGGGGATCGTCCACATCGCGCCCGCGTTCGGCGTCGACGACATGAACGTCGCGCAGGCGAACGATCTGCCGGTGTTGGTGACCATCAACAGCGAAGGTCGCTTCATCGACGCGGTGACCGAGTTTCACGGCATGTGGGTCAAGGACGCCGACCCGGAGATCACGCGCGACCTGCGCAAGCGGGGGTTGCTCT
This sequence comes from uncultured Chloroflexia bacterium, assembly GCA_963727545.1. Taxonomy (GTDB): domain Bacteria; phylum Chloroflexota; class Anaerolineae; order Aggregatilineales; family Phototrophicaceae; genus Flexifilum. The sequence goes on along the minus strand of CAVSGS010000005.1, from coordinate 177,593 downwards.
ACAAAGCCGGACGCATCGAACATACCTACCCGTTCTGCTGGCGCTGTGGCACGCCGCTGCTCTACTTCGCCCGCGATTTGTGGTTTTTGCGGGCGTCGTCCTACCGCGACAAGATGAGCGAACTCAACCAGTCGATCAACTGGGTGCCGGAGCACGTCAAAGACGGACGGTTCGGCAACTGGCTGGCAGACCTCAAGGACTGGGCGATTGGGCGCGAGCGCTACTGGGGCACGCCGCTGCCGATCTGGCGGGACGATCAAACCGGCGAGATGATCTGCGTCGGCAGTGTCGCCGAACTGAGCGAACTGACCGGACAAGACTTGACCAATCTCGACCTGCACCGCCCCTATGTCGATGAAATCACCTTCCCCAATCCGAACGGATCGGGCGGGACGATGCACCGGGTCCCCGAAGTGATCGACGTGTGGTTCGACAGTGGCTCGATGCCGCTGTCGCAGTGGGGCTATCCTGCCCACAATCACCAACAGTTCGAGGAGCAGTATCCGGCGGACTACATCTGCGAGGCGGTCGATCAAACGCGCGGCTGGTTCTACACGCTCCACGCGATCAGCACGATGCTGTTCGAGCAGGTCGCCTTTAAGAATGTGATCTGCCTCGGCTTGATCCTCGACGGCAACGGACAGAAGATGTCCAAGAGCAAGGGCAACATCGTCAATCCTTGGGATGTGCTCAATACGCATGGAGCGGACGCCTTCCGCTGGTATCTCTACACGTCCGGTCCTCCCGGCGAACCGCGCCGCTTCTCGATGGATTTGGTCGGCGAAGTCGTCAGCAAGATGTGGCTGACATTGTGGAACACCTACAGCTTCTTCGTCATGTACGCCAACCTCGATGGCTGGAAACCGACTGACGCCGTGCCGCCGGTCGCGGAGCGCGATCAACTCGATCGCTTCGTGATCGCGGAGCTGCATCAACTGGTCAAGCAGGTGGGCGAAGCCTTCGACAGCTACGACGTCCCCGGCGCGACCCGTCCGGTGCAGGCGTTCGTCGAGATGCTGAGCAACTGGTACGTGCGCCTGAGCCGCCGTCGCTTCTGGAAAAGTGGGGACGACGCCGACAAGTTGGGCGCTTATGCGACGCTCTATGAATGCCTGACGACCGTCGCCAAGCTGATCGCGCCGACGATGCCGTTCGTCGCCGACATGCTCTATCGCAATCTGGTCGCGGCGCAGGACGAGAACGCGCCGGAGAGCGTGCATCTTGCCCTCTTCCCGGAATACGATCCAGCGCTGATCGATCGCAAGCTGATCGAGGATATGCGGCTGGTCGAGCATTTGGTCAGCCTCGGACGCGCCGCCCGCGAGACGGTCAAACTGGGCATCCGCCAGCCGTTGGCGAGCGCGCGCTTCGCCGTCCGCAGCGCTGACGAAGCTGAGACGGTCGCCCGCTTTGCCGATCTTGATCGGCGCGGAACTGAACGTGAAGTCGGTCACGTCGCTGGACGAAGCCGGAGCGGTGGTCAGCTACAAGCTCAACCCGCTGCCGAGTATGCTGGGTCGCAAGTTCGGCAAGGATTTCCCGCGCGTGCAGAAAGCCCTGCGCGAAGGCGATCCGGCGGACGTGCGCCGCTGGGCGGAAACGCTGCTGCGCGGCGAGAACGTCGTCGTGACGCTCGACGGCGTGGATTTCGAGACGACGCCCGAAGAAACGCAAGTGCTGCGCGATGCCGCCGAAGGCTACGCCATCGCCGAGGACGGCGGCTACTTGGTCGCGCTCGACACGACGCTGACGGAAGACTTGATCCGCGAGGGCATGGCGCGCGAAGTCGTGCGTCGCGTACAGCAGCTCCGCAAGGATGCCGACTTCAACGTCGAAGACCACATCACGCTCAAGGTGCAGGCGGGCGAGCGGCTGACGCAGGCGATCCAGCAGTTCAGCGAGTACATCAGCGGCGAAACGCTGAGCGACTCGCTCGAACTGGAAGCACCCGCCGACGGCTTCCACAGCGAGCAGTTCGAGATCGATGGCGAGGCGCTGACGGTCGGAGTCAAACGGGTATAGGGTTGGTCTAAGGTAGGGGCGGGTTTCAAACCCGCCCCCTACGATCCAACCTGTATAGGTAATCCCAACAACCCGAACTAGTAAAGGTTCACAAACAAGTTGGGCGGTACGCGACCGTCCAACTCTTTTTTATTTGGTGATACTTGCTAAAATCTTGGTAGAATAAGACAAAAAGCTGCCCGGACTGTTGTTTGAAATCGTTATAAATTTCGGAGTCGCTTGGTGAATACAATCAAACGCACATTATCGTCCAAGTTGACAAGCAGCAATATGTCAGAGAATCACAGCGCAACGCTTCAAGCCCTCCTGCAATTTGCGCTCCCGCTTGGTACGCAGCTGGTCGCCGGGGTCGCCGAAACATTGGTCACGTGGTCGGTGACGGTTCAGGCGCAGCCCCCGGCTTTCCCCGACGTTTACGGCGGTGAACTCGCGCTGGTTTCGATGGACGTGCTGCGCTCCTACGACAGCCGGATCACGCTTGTCGGAGGTGGTGCGCGGCTTAGCCGATGTGGGTGTTTCTGCGGTTGCCGCCAACGTCGATAGCTCGCATACCGCGGTCGCGGTCGCCAACGAGTGCGGAGTCGCGCTGCTGGCGCTGCCCGACGAGAGCAGTATGCCGCGCATCGAGCGGGCGGTGAACACCTTCATTGTCAACCAAAAGGCGCAGATGGCACAGCGGGCGATGGAAATCCAGCGCCAGCTCACCCGGCTTGCCGCTGAAAACCGCGATCTCAACAGCTTACTGCAAATTCTCGCCCGTACCACCGCCAAGCCGATTGTCGTTCACGACGACGCCGGTGTGATGATGGCGCAGGTTTACCCGAACGTCGCGCGCCGCACCAGCAGCGGACGGTCGCTGATGCAAAGTTTGCCCTATGGGTCGTTCCAGAACTGGCTGAGCCGGGAAGCGCCCAACGGCGACGGCGTGATCGTCCCCAGTCCGCTTGGTTACACGACGGTGCTCAAAGTCGAGAAGCGGGTTGCCGGTTATTTGTCACTGGTGGATACGCACGAGCCGCTGGACGACTTCGACCGGATGGTGCTGGCGTATGGCGCGGATGTCTGCGCGATTGAACTCGCCAAGAACCGGGCGATCGCTTTCGCGGTCGAGCAGGCGCGCGGCGATTGGGTGCAAATGTGGCTGAGCGGTACGCCTGCCGACGACGATCTGATGTCGACGCGGGCGCAGCAAGCCGGATTCGACCCGGAGACGACTTACGTTGTGGTGGTACTGCGGGCGACGACCGAAACCGGCGCCAGTCTGCCGCTGGAGTCGCTGATCCCGCTGGTGCGCGACGACATGGTGCGGCGGCAGGTCGCCGGGGCGGTGGGGCAGTACGTCGACGTGATCGTCGCGCTGTACCCGCTAGAGAACGCCGGACAACCGGCGCGCATCCGCCAGATCGTGGACGACGTGCGCGAGCAGTTGGCGACCCGGACGCCCAGCGGATTGGTCGCCGCCGGGATCAGCCGGTCGGCGAGCGGCTTGTCGGCGCTGCGGGAAGCCTACCGCGAAGCTAAGGATGCGGTGAGTATTTCTAACGAACTGGGCGACCGCGAGCAGACGACCTTCTACGGTGACCTCAAGCTGTTTCAACTGCTGCTGGCGCTCAAGGAACGCAACCTCGACCAGATGCGCCGCTTCTACCTCGAAACGCTGGGACCGCTGGTCGAGCACGACGACCGCAAGCAGGGCGACCTGATTCGCACGCTCAGCGGCTTTTTTGAGGCGAACGGTAATCTCGCCAAAGCCGCGAATGACCTCAACGTCCATCGCAACACGCTGGTCTACCGGTTGGAGCGAATCGCCGAATTGACCGGTCTCAATCTGGATGATCCTGAAAATCGCTTGATCCTCCACCTGTCATTGAAGATCCAACGGGTACTGGCAACATTACCGTCTTAAAAACGCTACGGCGAGTTTCCCCTCAATTGTTGCTGCAATTTTAAATAACTGTGGTAGAATGACCTCATGTATAGCGAAACATATTTTTTTGATCGCCTATATACAAAGGGGTCTCAAATGAGCGTCGAATTTTATGATGTGAAAACTCGCCAAAAGGTCAAGATCGAAGACAAGCAGGTCATGAAGACCACCTTCACCACCAAGAACGGTCAGACACGCTACGGACTGCGCGGCAAAACCGCTGATGGTCGGATGCTGACCAAGTTCGTCAGCAAGGCTGACTGGGACAAGGGCAAATACGCCCTCGAAAAGAAGTAGTCAATTCCCAAAGCCCGCGCCCACTCCGGCGCGGGTTTTTATTTTCGGCTCAAGTTCGGTTACGCACCGTGCCGGATTCGGCGGGGGTTCAATTCAACGCCCCGATTTATTGCGCGTTCTGAGGTAGGGGCAGGACTCAGCCCTGCCCCTACTAACGGCAATGCCGCTCAGGTCGCTTAACCCTCTGCTTGAGTTCCCCTTGTTCTGAAAAAAACATGCTCACAACCAGCGTGCGATGATGTCGTCGAGCGTCCCGTCGTCGATCAGCGCTTGCAGGGCGTGGTCAATGGCGGCGCTGATCTCCGGGCGGCGGCTTTGAGTGGCGATGGCGTAGAGCGCATCGGTCACTTGATCGACGCTGGCGTGCCAGTCGGGATGGTCGCGGAGGTAGAGCCGTGCGCTGACGGCATCGACCAACGCAGCGTCGGCGTCGCCGAGCCGGGCGGCGTCCAGGGCGATGTTGGGCAGTTCGTAGGGGCGGGTCTCGAAGGGCAGCACGCGCCGCAGCCACGTGCGGGCTTCGGCTTCCGCCTCCGAGCCGAACTCGTAGGCGAGACTGTGTCCCGGTAAATCCGCCATGCTCGTCAAACCGCGATCGCTGACCAGCACCAGCCCGGCGTTGAAGTAGGGGGTCGAGTAATGCACCTCGTTGAGCCGGGTCAGGTCGATCTGCACGCCCGCGATCAGCGCATCGACTTGATCGGTCTTGAGCGCATCGTACAAGCCGTCGAAGCCGAGGTTGACGAAGCGGACGGGTAGGTCAAGCTGAGCACCCAACGCCCGACCGAGGTCGATCTCCAAACCCCACAGGTCGCCGCTGGCGGTGGCAGCCGCGAAGGGCGGATTGCTGGCATCGACGCCGATCCGCAGCTCACCGTAGGGGAACAGATCGCGCGGCGCGGCGGGCGGCGGCTCAGTGACGCGCCGGATCAACGCCAGCAGCAGCACCAGCGCGATCACCGTCAGCACCGGAATCAGGGCGCGGATAGGGTGGGCTGTTCGGGAGCGGGCAGCCATAAGTCCTGATCCTCGCTGAAGCCGCGCGCGTAGGCTTGCACGGCGTAATAGATCGGCTTGAGTTGAAAAGTCGTGGTGACGAAGGTGTAGTTGTCGGGATAGCTGAGCGTGGGCAGCGGGTAGCGCAGCACCCAGAAGCACAGCTTGTCGAGCCAATTCCAATTGGCTTGCGCCCATTGCAGCGCCTCGACCGAGTAGGCGACCCGCTCGGAGGGCGTGACCGCCAGCGTCCAGCGCGGATTGTCGTTCCAGCCGGTCTCGGTGATGTAGGCGGGCTTAGCGGCGTCGCCGTGCGCGACCATCACGTCGCGGAGCAGTTCGGCGCGGCGGAAGTTGAGCTTGTCGGCAGCGGGCGGATCGTCGGGCGGGTAGGTGAAGCCGTAGGCGTGGATCGCCAGCGCGTCGAAGTCGGCTTGCGCGCCCGCCTCGTAAAGCTGTTCGAGATAGATCAGGTCGTTCAGCCCGTTGGGACTGCCTTCCGGTTCAAGCGTGGGCGCTAGACCCGCCGCGAGGATTTGGACGTTCGGGTTGGCGGCGTGGGCGGGACCGTAGACGGCATGGAGCAGCCGCGCGTAGCCCGCTGGATCGACCTGCTGATAACCCCACTCAAAGGCAAGATTTGGCTCGTTCCAGATGATCAACTGGTCGATCACTCCGGCGTAGCGGGCGGCGAAGTCGGCGACGAACCGGGCGAAATCAGGGTAGGCATCCTCCGGCAGCGTATTGAGCGTGGTGAATTCGCTGCTGGCGTCGCCTTTGCTGCGTGCCCACGCCGGGACTAGACCCAACCGCGCGATGATGTGGATGCCCTGATTGCGCGCCTGCGCCACGATCCGGTCTGCCGACGACCAGTCGTAATGATCCTCGCTGCCTTCGATGTACGCCCACGGGAAGAACTCGACAATCGAGGGCGCGCCCAGTTCACGCACCAATTGCAACGAGCGCTGAATCTTCCACTCGTCTACCTCGTCGATCAGCCGGGTGTGCATACAGACCTGCGGATCGGTCGTCTCGACGGTCTGCGGATCGCCGAGCGGAGCACGGGGTGGGGCGGGAACCAACGCGCCGATCAGCAGGCAGAAGATTAGCGCACGGATCGCCCAAGGCAGGGCGCGTTTCAGGCGAGAGAACAGCGGTTGTTGCATGGTCTGCAAGGGCACAGCACGCTGTGCCCCTACGACGCCAGAATTGGAGACGGCGTGTTCTGTGTGACCTGCTCGTACCACAGTTCCGCCGTGATCATGCGGTAGATGATGCGCTCGGCGTTGCGCCCGCCGTCGAGGTGCGCCCGCCAGATCGCCCGCGCCTGCGCCGGGTCGTACCAGTCGCGCTGGAAGACGCGCTCGTTGAGGAAGTCGTCCACCTCATCGCGCAGATCAGCGCGCAGCCACTGTGCTAGCGGCGTCGGGTAGCCGAGCTTGTCCTTGCGCTCGGCGATCTCGTCGGGGACGATACCCTTGATGGCGCGGCGCATGAAGACCTTGGTCTCGACGCCGCGAATCTTCTGCTCGGCGGGCACGGCGAGGGCGAACTCGACCAGCCGGTGATCGAGGAAAGGCACACGCGCCTCGATGCTGTATGCCATGCTGTTGCGATCTTCGTAGTGCAGCAGCGCCGGGATGCTCTCGCGCATCAGCGCGCCGTAGAGGTGCCGATTAAGCGCGTCGCTGCCCTGCGGCGTGATCGGCGCTTCGGAGCGGGTGCGCTCCAACGCTGCTTGCGCGAACTGGGGGTTGAGCAGCGGCGTGCTGCCGCCCAGATACTCGCGGACGCGGAAGGCGAATTCGCGGGCGCTGAGCGAGGCGTTGAAGCGCCCCCAGACGCCGCCGACAAATGCTCGCTTGCTCGCCGATCCAGCGTCCGAAATCGCGCTTGCGCAGGTCGTTGAGGTAATAGACGACGTAGCTCAGATAACCCGCCAGCAGTTCGTCCGCGCCTTGACCGTCGAGCAGCACGGTCACGTTGCCGTGCGCCAGCTTCATGACGAAATTCTGCGTGTAGACGCCGGAACTGCCGGTTGGGATGTCCTGATGCCACGTGATCTGCGCCATGCGGTCGAGAAAATCCTGCGGGTCGGGCGTGATGCGGTGGGCGATGGTCTGGAAGCGATTCGCCACAATATCGACGTAGCGGCTCTCGTCCAGCCCCTTGACCGGATAGACCGCCGAGAAGCTGTTCATCCGCCCGCCGTTGAGTCCGGCGGTCGCCAGCGCGACGATTGTGCTGGAGTCGAGACCGCCGCTCAAGCAGGTGCCGACCGGTACATCGCTGCGCAGGCGCAAGCCGACCGCATCGCGCAGCAGGCGGCGGAACTCGCCTTCAACGTCGTTGTAGTCGTAGGTCGCACGGGCGCGCTCGACGTCCACGTCCCACCAGCGCACCGGCTCACCGACTTTGCCGTCCTCGACCAGCAGATAATGCGCGCCGGGAAGCTCGCGCACGCCGCTGTAAAAGGTGTTCGGGGCGTTGTAGACTCGCCCGGTCTGCAAGAACCAGAACAACTGGGACATGTCCGGCTCGCAGGCTGCCGGGACGAGCGGGCGCAGCGCCTTGATCTCGCTGGCGAAGGCGAAACTCTCGGCGGTGGCGGCGTAGTAGAACGGCTTGATGCCCATGCGGTCACGGACGCACCACAGCCGCCGTTTAGCTTGATCCCAGAGGGCGAAGGCGAACATGCCGTAGCAGCGGTCGAGGCAGTCGACGCCCCACTCGACGTAGGCTTGGAGCAGGACTTCGACGTCGGATTCGGTGTGGAACTGATAACCTTTGGCGCGCAGTTCGTCGCGCAGTTCGAGATAATTGTAGATTTCGCCGTTGAAGGTGATCCAGAGCGATTCGCCGCCGATGGTCATCGGCTCGTGACCGCCGGGTGAAACGTCGATGATGGCGAGGCGGCGATGCGCCAGCGCCACGTCCGGCGTGAAGTCGACCGGGTCGGTAACCTGCGGGTGGTAGATTTCCGCTGCTGTGTCCGGTCCGTTGCGGAGGCTGTGCGCGCCGGTCGCGCTGTCGAGCAGGAGATAGCCCTCGTCGTCGGGTCCGCGATGGCGCATCAGCTGCGCGGCTTCGAGGACGCAGTTCGCATCGATCCCGTTCCCTTGCCGGTTCACGATCCCGGTGATTCCGCACATAGTCACCTCAAATGAGCATTACGAGCGAAAAACATTGAACCACAAAGAACGCAAAGGGCGCTGAGGAAAGGATTCCACCGGCGAATTCAGGGTCCGTTGCGGTTAAATCATGTCTCAGGTCGGGCGCTGTTCAAATCTGCCGACTTCCATTAGTATCGTAACAGGCTCACGTCGCGAAGTATAGCAGGGATTCACCTTTTCCTGCCCTCCGGCGCGAGCGGTTTTGCTAACTGCTGAAAGCTGACTGCTAATCGCTGGCATGATGAAGATTTGGATCCTTACGCAGTTTTATCCGCCGGAGTTCGGCGCGGCGGCGGTACGTCTGAGCCGTTTGGCGCGGCTGTTGGTCGCCGAGGGACATCAGGTGACGGTGCTGACCGGGATGCCGAATTATCCCGAAGGCGTCATCCGTGAGGGCTATCGCGGGCGGCTGACGCTCCGCGAAAGCATCGACGGCGTGACGGTCGAGCGGGTGTGGGTCTACGCCTCGCCGGGGAAGGGGGCGCGCGTGCGGCTGCTGAACCAGTTCAGCTTCATGCTGCTGGCGGCGCTGCGCGGAACCTTCCTCCAACGCCCGGACGTGATCCTCGTCGAATCGCATCCGCTGTTCGTCTGCTTGACCGGCGGCTGGCTGCGGCGGGTCAAGCGCGCGCCGGTCGTGCTCAACGTTTCCGACTTGTGGCCCGAATCGGCGGTGGCGACGGGCGCATTGAGCGCTGACAGCCCGCTGGTGAAATTCGCGCAGCCGGTCGAGCGCTGGGCGTATCACGACGCCGCCCACGTCGTCGGCATGACCGACGGCGTGCTGGACGGCATCCGCGCCATTTTGCCCGATCCGGAGCGGGTCACGCTGATCAAGAACGCGGTCGATCTGGACGCTTTTCATCCGGCATCCGCCGCAGCGCGATCCGCAGCGCGCCAACAGTTTGGGCTGGGCGAGCGCTTCACCGTCGCCCACATCGGCAACATGAGCCTGACCTACGATTTCCACGTGATGTTGGCAGCGGCAGCGCTGCTGCCGGAGATCACGTTTCTGTTCGTCGGCGGGGGATCGCAAGCCGGGTGGGTCGAAGCTCAGGTGCAGGAACGGCACTTGGATAACGTGATCTTCACGGGCGTACTGCCGCACGATGCCATGCCGGGTGTGTGGGCGGCGGCGGATGTCTGCTTGATCGCGCTGGGCGATCACTCGGTGGCGGGCGGGACGCGCCCAGCAAAGCTGTACGAGGCATTGGCGACCGGCACGCCGACCGTCGCGGCGATTCGGGGCGAAGGCGCGGCACTGCTGGAATCAGCGGGGGCGGGGGTGGTCGTGCCGATTGGCGACGCGGAAGCGATGGCGGGGGCGCTGCGCTCGCTAGCGGCGGACCCGGAGCGCTGCGCGGCGTTCTCCGCTGCTGCTCGCGCCTACGCTGAGCAGCACCTCGCGCCGCAGTTGGTGGTCGATGCCTACCTCGATATTTTCCATCAGTGTGACAACGAAACGCTAACCCATCGGGGCAGGCTTCAAACCGTGCCCCTACATAGACGATTACGGTAGTCAGCGCCGCGTGCAGATTCTCGATGACGCCCGGTTCGCCGAGTAGATGGATCAGCGCCTGATCGACCTCGCTGTAGCCGACCTGCGGGATGAATTGGCGCGGAATGGCGAGGCTGAGGTACTGGATGTAGGCGATATTTTCGCCCAGTTCCCAGTCGCCTTGATAGGGCGCGCCGGTGAGCGCCTCGCGCGCTACCGCGATCTGCTGAGCGAAGGCGGCATCGTCGGTTGTCAGCAGTGCTCTATCCACTTGCACCCAAATAACCCCATTATGATTGATCACGCCGTGCTGAGCTTGGGTCAAGTCCGCCGCTGCTTGATCGCGGTCGCCTGCGCTGAGTGCCAGCAGCAGCCTTAAGCTGAATTGCCCTGTTGCGTCGGTCGAGCCACGTCGATGATCGGCGGCGAAGTCCTGCGCCGCTGCGAAATCGCCGCGTTCGAGCAGCAGCAGTGTTCGCGCGAAGTCGGAAAGCTCCGTTTCCGGCGGTGTCAGGTCGCGGCGCAGCGGCGAGTCGTCCCAGCCGGGGATCAGGACAACGTCGTGCCCTAGATCGAGTGCGGCTTGATAGGCTTGGCGCGCTGTTTCGTCATCGCCAGCGGCTTCGGCATAGACGCCATAGCGATAGACCAGCGACCAGCTTTTCGGCGCGAGGTCGGCGGCGTGGCGCATCGCGGCGACGGCGGCGGGATAGTCGCCAAGGGCGGCGTGCAGCGCGGCGAGATTCGCCCAGCCGTTGGCGTAATCCGGGTCGAGCGTCGTGAAGCGCTGGAAGCGCTCGATGCCCGCCGGGATTGCCGTCTCGTCGCCGGTGGCGGCAGCGAGACCAAGCAGGATGCCTTGCTGTTCGGGGTAAAGCGCGAAGTCGGGGTCGGCTTCGGCTAAAGGCTGTAGTTGATTGGCGGCGGCGTGAAAGTCTTTACTGCTGTTGGCGTCGGTCAGGATGGTGACGTAACGTTGATAGTTGAGCGCGCTCCACGCCCCGGCGATCACCAGCGCGATGCCGCCGACCGCGATCAGCAGCGGCTGCCAAGTTCGGCGCGTCGGTGGCGGTTGGGTGGCGGACTCGCCGGGCGTGACGGCGAGCAGCAGCGCGATCAGCGCGGCGAGGGCGATGGTCGGCATCATTGCCGGGAGGTCAAACATTTGGTGGGTGGCGAACCCGGCGAAGGCGGCGATTCCCATCACCGTGATCGGATCGACCGGGCGGCGGATCGCTCGCAGCAGCGCGTGTAAGGCTGCCCATGCTGTCAGCGCCAACGCGATCAGCCCGACGACGCCCAACTCGGCGGCGACCTGCAAGATCACGTTGTGAGCGTGGCTGTGCGGTTCCAGCGGTGGCAGCGAATTCAGCCGCGACAAGCCCGCGCCAAAGGTGAATAAGCCATTCCCGGTCAGTGGTCGCTGGGCGAACATTTGCAGGGCGGTCTCGTAAAGCCACGTGCGTAAATCCAGCCCGCGCCCGCCGATGCTCAGCGAGTCAATCAGCACGACCGCGCCGCCGGTCGCTGCCAGCAGCGCCAGCGCGATCAGCGCGGCTTTCTGCCAGCGGGGTAGGGCAATCCAAATTTGCCGCACCGGGAAGCGTAAGCCGATCCAGACCGCCAGCCCAACCACGCCACCGATCCAGCCGCCGCGCGAAAAAGTCAGCGCCAGCAGCAGTAGGGTAGCCAGTGTATACAGTCCGAGCAGGACGCGCGGCAGCGGCGTTTTCGCCTGCGCCAGCCGCCCGGCGGTGAACGGGATCAGCAGGACGAGCAGCGCCGCTAAGCTGTTAGCATTGCCGAGCGTCCCGACCGGGCGCGGGATCGGCAGCCCGTTGATCAGCGCCAGCCAGACCTGCGCGAAGCCGACGAAGACGACCGGCACGCCCGCGATCAGCAGCGCGTCGATCAGCCATGCGCGGCGCAGCGCTCGATTGGCTAATGCGTGGCTGAGCAGGTACCACGCGCCGACGTAGACGCCCATGAACCACAAGCCGAGCGCGATCCGCCGCCACGAGTCGAGGTTGGTCAGCAGCGAGAGGATGAAGGCGACAATCCAGACGGCGATGGCGAAGTCGAGCGGCGTAGTCTGCCAGCGCCAGCGGCGCTGACTCCACGCCCAGACGATCAGCACGCCGCCAGCGATGCCGACGTCGATCCAGCGCAGCACCGGCGTGAGGATGCCGGTGTAGGTCGCGCCGACCAGCAGCAGGTAGACGATCAGCAGGATGAACAGCGGGCGGGTCAGCCGACGGACGATCATTCGGCTGCGCTCGCAGTCAGGTGATCGAGCGCGGCGCGGGCGTCGGTCTCCTCCGGTGCGCGGTCGAGGATCGCGCGGTAGACGTTGATCGCGCGATCCGTTTCGTTGGTCTCAAGGTAGCTCGTGGCGAGGTCATACCACGGCTGTAAAGCAGCGGTTCCCGGTCCCGGCGGGTGCATCTCCGGCAGCAAGTCGAAAGAGGCAACTCGACCGCCGAACAGCACGCCCTCGAAGTTCTGGTCGATGATGCGCGGTGGCACCGCATTTGCCCATAAGCGGCGGCGCGCGTCGAGCGAGTCGGCAAGCTGAGCGCGGATAGCGTTGGGCGATTCGTAGGTGACGCCGAGCAGATCGGCGGCGTTCAAGTCTTGGAGCGCCGCGGCGGGATCGAGCGTGATCCGCGCGCGGGCACGCGAGGCGTACATGTCGCCGAGGAAAATGTCCGTCCGCAAGTTGATGGCTTCGGTGAAATCAGCGTCGGCTGCGGTCGCATCGCCCTCGACGGTCAAGGCGTATTCGCCCGCGACCCACCACCCGGCGGCGGTGGTCGGCTCCGTAGGGACGAGTGCCGCCAGTTGGTCGGGATCGTGGACAGCAATGACGCGGTACTGGTTGTCCAGTGCGCGATCTGCCAGATAGCGGTCGAGTGCTTGGCGGCGCAAGTCGGTCGCCGACCAGAACGACGACAGCGGCAGCGGATCGATGGCGAGCGCGGCGGCATGCAGGTGGCGGGCATAGGCGGCGACGATGGCGTCGGCGGGAGCAGCATCGTGCTGCTCGGCGAGACGTGCCCAGAGCAGCAGCGCGCCGTTGTGGTTGTCAATGTCGATCGCGCGCTGCAAGGCGTCGAGCGCTGCGCTGGTCTCGCCTTCGCGTTCGAGCAGCGCGGCAAGGTTGATCCAGCCGGTATCCCACGTCGGTTCGAGGTCGAGCGCCTGCTGATAAGCGGCAATGGCGGCAGCGTTATCCGTCGACTGCGCGCCGGTGAGGTAAGCAATCTGCAAGGTGTAGAGGTGCAGTGATGGATCGAGCGCGGCGGCTTGCTCGGCTTGTTCCAGCGATCCGCTCAGGCTGGCGTTGAAGGCGGCTTGGGCTTGATCCGAACGGAACATGCCCGCGCCGAAGATCAACACGCCGATCAGCGCGATGAGGGCGGCGGGACGGCTGCCCCGCAGCGGCGGATCGACGCGGGATCGCGTTTCGGTGATGCAGTAGGCAGCCAGACCGAGCGCCAGCAGGATCAGCGGGGTGCTGGCGAAGATGTCGAAAAAGCTCTGCGCGCCGAAGCCGACCAGCGCCGCAAATGCGCCCGCCAAGTGCAGCCGCCGCGTTCTCGTCTCGGCGCGCTGCCATAAGTGCCACCAACGCCAGATCAGCGCGATGCCGAGGGCGAGGGCGACCGCCGCTCCGACGATTCCGGTCTCGGCGAGAGTGTTCAGGTAAAAGTTGTGCGCCGTGCCCAGCCGGTTATCGACGTAAGTCGGGTCGCGGTCGAGCCGGTAGGCGCGTCCGAATTCGCCCACGCCCACGCCGAGTACCGGATGATCGGCGGTGATCCGCAGTGCGCCGCGCCAGAGGTCGGAGCGGAGGAGGTCGCCGCTGGCGTGTCCCGGTCGGGCGCTGACGACGATCAGCGCCAGCGCGCCCGCCGCGATCACGGCGACGATGCCGATGGCTAAGGGAAGAGCGAAACGCCGCATCAGCCCGCGCAGGCGCGGATCGCTGAACGCGCTCAGCGCGACAAACACGGCGATCCCGGCTGCAAGCGAAATCCAGCCCCCGCGCGATCCGGTCAACAGCATGACGATCACCAGCAGACCTGCCAGCAGCAGCAGCCCGATTCGGGCATCACGGCGGCGGGCGCTCAAGCCCCAGACGCCAGCGAGAACTGCCAGCGGCGCGGTGTAAGCCGCCAGCCATGTGCTCACGCCCAGTGGCACGAACAAGCGCGGCGGCGTGAGCGGAACCCCACTCGCCAGAACCGTCCGCGCGCCTAACGCCGACGTGCCGAAGCCCCAGCCGAAGTACCACGATCCGAGTTGAAAACCCGCCAGCAGCACGACCAAGACGGCGATCAAGAACTGCGTCTCGATCAGCAGCGTTTCGCGCCCGCTTTGCAGCAGGTCGACCATGATGAAGAACAGCAGCAGCAGCGTCAGCGGCAGCCAGACATCCTCCAATGCCATCCGGGGATCGAGGCTAAGGATCGCTGAGGCGAACCAGACGATCACCGTCAGCGCCAACAGCGGATTCAGCGGTGTGGACGGCAAACCGCGTCCGCGCACTAAGCGCAGCAGCAGCCACAGACTGATCAGCACCGTCGTGAACAGATGATGAAAGACGCGCACCCCGAACAGTTGGCTGGAATAGGTGCCGCCGAACAGCACGAAGTAGACGGCAACGAAGATGAACACGTAGCGTTGGATTTTACCGGTAATAATGAACGCCTATCGCTGCACCCGAACCGATTATCAGTGTAGCTTGTTCTCTCAGGGGCAACAAGCAAGATTCGGTTGACGATTGCGGCGACTTGCGCTAGAACTGCGCCGCTTACCTGAGGAGAAACTGATGTTTCCACTGAGCCTTGCCGACGATCTGGAACTCCGCCCGTTAGCGCTGTCCGACGCTGACACCTTTCTCAGCTTAATTGCGAGCAATCGCGCGCATCTCGATCAATGGCTGCGCTGGTCGGGGCGCATCCAGACCAGCGATGATGCTCGCGCGCTGATCGAGCGGTTTACGCTCAAGCTGGCGGCGGGCGATGGCTTTCACGCAGGGATTTGGCTTGACAAGCTGCTGGTCGGTGGAATTGTCTGTCACGGCATCAACCGGGAGAGCCGCAAGAGCGAGATCGGCTACTGGTTGAGTGAAGCGAACGTCGGCAAGGGAATCGTGACGCGCGCCTGTCGCGCCGTGATCGCCGAGCTGTTCACCGGAGAAGACCTGCACCGACTCGAAATTCAGTGTGCCGTCGATAACGTTCGCAGCCGCGCGGTCGCCGAGCGGCTGGGTTTCACCTTTGAGGGCGTCAAACGCGAGTCGGAATGGATCACGACGCGCTATGTCGATCACGCGCTCTATTCGCTGCTCCGGCAGGAGTGGGAAGCGGCGCGCTAATGGCGGGCGCTGCCCCAAGCGTTCATGACTTGGCGCAAGATGCCGAGTTCGCCGATGTGATAGGCATTGTGATCGGCAACGAGCAAGATCTCGCGCAAAATCGTGTGTCCGCCGTAGCCGTGCGGGATCGGCGCGTAGAGGTCGGTTGTCGGGTCGTTGACGATGGCACGCAGCGCGGCGAGATCGTCGCGGAAGCCCTTGAGCGATTTTTGCCACGCGGCAGCATCGGCTTGCGCGTCGGGGGCGGGCCAGTAGTCTTTAGGCCAGTCGATCAACTCATAATTCGGGTTGCGGATGTAGTCGAGAATGTCCCACTGCGTAATGCGCAGGTGCTCGACGAGGTGATAGGGCGTGTAATCGACGTTGGGCGGCGTGGCGTTGATCTTGTCCGGCGGGAAATCGGCGACGGCATCGTCAAAAGACATGTGCGCCTGATGACCGTCGAGCAGGGCAGTTAGATGATCGCGTAGAATCTGGTCGGTGTTCATAGCAGCGATGCACTCCTGTCGAAACTGAATGATCGGCTGAAAGCAAAACGAACCGGGCTGCGCCGGTTCGTCTTCACTCAAGTGCCCCCAGCAGGACTCGAACCTGCGCCTTTGCCTCCGGAGGGCAACGCTCTATCCGCTGAGCTATGGGGGCAGCACGCTTTTCATTCTAGCAGTAAAAATGAGCGTAAGCAAGCCCGCAGACGCGCCACTAGGAAGCCGCTGACTCTGGAAAACGACCGCGAAATCTGGTAACGTGCGCTTGATCGTGACCAATGGATGCTGAGAAATATGCTTCCGAATCTAAAACTGGCAAGACAGGGAATGTGGTTGTCACTGGTGCTGACGGTGGCGATCTTGATTGGCGCGTGCAGTGCGCTCACGCCGGAAGACCCGGCGGCGACGCTGCAAGCCGAGCGCGATGGTTATATCGCCGAAGCGACCAGTATCGCACAGTCGGCGCAGGCACAGGCGACCGAAGTCGAGACGACCGCCGTCGCCGCGCAAACTTACGTCGCGGTCATGGAAGGGCGCAACCAGCAGCTTCTGGCGACGCTGCGCGTCGTCCTGCCGCCGACCCAACAGATCGTCAACAGCGGCGGAGTCGTCACGCCCGGCTTGATGGCGACGCAAGCGCCCGGTGGCGTTGTTCCCGAAGGGACGCAGCCTGCCACCGGTGGCGACAATACCGCCAACACGAGCGGATCGCTGGGTGACATGCAGTTCACGCAGGTCGGCACGGCATCGAGCGTCCGCGACTCGGACGGCTGCGCGGTCTCGCTGGAATACAGCTTCCCGGCGAACATCCGGCGGATTTACATCACGACCCGCGCGCTCAACGTCAAAGCCGGGACGCAAATGCACGTCGAATGGGATTATCAGGGACAGTCGACCCACACGGAAGACTGGACCGTGCCGAACGATGACGCCGATTTCTGCACGTGGTTCTACATCGAGCCGACCGGCGATCAGTTCGCCAGCGGCAACTGGTCCGTCAGCTTGACGGCGAACGGCATCCCGGTCGATCCGCCGACGGTCGACTTCACGATTGGCAGCTGATCGACCAATCGGCGGGCGGCGATTGCCGCGTTGCGGCTACTCGTGTTAGAGTAGAATGCGGATACTCTGGGGGACGTTGTTTGAAACTTCGCCTGTTGTTAGCCCTTGCGCTGTCCGCCCTGATGACGATCCCGGCGGCGGCGCAGTCGTCGGTGACCCCGGTGCCGTCGGAAACCCCGCACGGCAGCTACGTCGTCGGTACGGACATTTACGTGCGCGGCGGTCCCGGCGAGACTTATCTCCCGGTCGGCAGATTGGTCGCGGGCGACGTGATCGTCCCGGTCAACCGCAGCAGCGACGGCGACTGGCTGATGATTCACTACAGCTTCGGTTTCGGCTGGATTCGGCGCGACCTCGCTTATTGGGCGGTCGACGTCGAGGCGCTGCCGACGCTCGACCAGAGCCAGCTTACGCCAACCTCACTGCTCACCCCGACTGCTACCGACTTGTATACGGCGACTCCAACCGGCGTTTTCGTCCGTGCCGGATCCGCCGGCGCGCGCATTCGATCCGGTCCGGCGATGCGTTACTTCCCGCTGGGCGCGCTGGTCTCCGGCGAGCAGGTCGAACCGGTGGGTCGCAGCGAGAACGGACTGTGGATCCTGATTCGCTATCGTGACGACTTCGGCTGGATCGCGCTGGATCTGCTTTCCGGCGCGGATAACGTGGACAGCCTACCGGTGCTGCTGCCCGGCGCGCTGACGCCGTCGGCGACCTTCACGGCGACGCGCACCCCGACGATTACGCCGACGCCAACCGCCAGCGCAACCCCATCGGCGACGGAGACGTCCAGCCCGACGATCACGCCGAGCGTAACGCCGACGGAGACTGCCACCTCGACGCCTAGCGATACACCCAGCCCAACCCCTACGGCGACTGATACGCCGACGCTGACGGCTACGCCACAACCAACGTCAACGCCAACCGCAACGTCGACACTGACACCCATCCCGACCGATACGCCGACATTGACAGCTACGGCGACTGCCACCTTTACGGCAACGCCATCGGCAACAACGACGCCATCGGCGACGGCGACGTTTACAGCTTCGCCGACGGATACCGCTACCCCGCTGCCTACGTCAACACCGACCGACACGCCATCGACCGCGCCGACCCTCACGTCAACGCCGAGCCAAGCGCCCAGTCTCGGCTTGGCGGCGGTGCTCACTGACACGCCGGAGCCATCGACGGCACCGACGGATACGCTAACGGCTACTTCGTCGGCTACCGCGACGGCGACCGCGACCGCCACCGCCACGCTGACCAATACCGCGACGGTGACGCCCTCCGCTGCACCGTCGGATACCCGCACGCCGACAGCGACATCCGTACCGCCCAGCCACACACCGACGGATACGCCGGTGCCGCCGAGCCTTACGCCGACCCACAGCGCAACGGTCGCGCGGAGCAGCGCTCTGGCGGCGACCGAAGCCAGCAGCACCGCGCCCACGCTGACCACGACGCCATCGCCGACGCGCACGAGTACGTCGGCACCGACTGCGACGGCAACAGCATCCGCGACCCCGACTCAGGCGAATACGGCAACGTCGACGGCGACCCCAACGCAGGCGAGTACGGCAACCGCGACGCCGACGTCGAACGCGGCGGTCATTCTGCCGGGCGAACTGCCGACGCCGGTTTCGGCACCGCCGACCGAACCGCAGCCGAACCCGATCCCGCCGGAAGCGATCGTTGGTGGCGCGGCGCTGATCCTGCTGCTGATTTACGTTGGTTTTTACTGGCGGGGCTTGGCGGCGGCGGATCGCTATGCCGATGGTTTCGTGATCGAGCGCTGTCCGGTCTGCGGTGAAGGACATCTGCTGGTCGAGGTCAAGCAGTCGCGGTTGCTGGGCATTCCGCGCCCGCGAACGTTGGTGCGCTGCGATTTCTGTCGCTCGATGCTGCGTGAAGTCGGCGATCGGCGCTGGCGCTACGCGGTCGATCGTAGTATGAATCCGACCCTTTACCGGCAGTATAACGGCAAAATTGTCGATCCGGCGACGCTCAAGCGGCTGGAAAGCGAGATCGCGGCGAACGCACCTTACCCGCCCGAAACGCCGCCGTCAGTGCATCCGCCGACGACGCCCCCCACCTTTGTAGACGAGGATTAAGCGTGCCGCTGGTCGAATGTGTGCCCAATTTCAGCGAGGGGCGGCAGGCTGAAGTCATTGCCGCGCTGGTCGATGCCGTGCAGTCGGCGCCGGTCGCGCTGCTCGATACCAGCAGCGATCCCGATCATAACCGCACGGTGATCACCTTCGCCGGTGAGCCGGGTCCGGTCGCCGAGGCGATGCTGCGCGCCGCGCGGGTCGCGGTCGCGCGAATCGATCTGACGACCCATCACGGCGTTCATCCCCGGATCGGCGCAGTCGACGTGATTCCATTTGTGCCCCTGCGTGATATTTCGCTGGCGGAGTGTGCCGCGCTCGCGCGGGCGTTCGGGCGCCGCTTGGCGGATGAGCTTGACCTGCCGGTTTATCTCTATGAGGCGGCGGCGCTGCGTCCGGAGCGCGTCAATCTTGCTGACGTGCGGCGGGGCGGTTACGAACTGCTCCGGACCGAGATCGCTACGCCGGAACGCCGACCGGATTTCGGTCCGGTGCGGATGGGGACTGCCGGAGCGACCGCCGTCGGCGCGCGCGACCCGCTGATCGCCTTCAATGCTTATCTGAACACTGACGACGTCGCCGTCGCGCAGGCGATCGCGCTGGCGATTCGCGCGTCGGGGGGTGGACTCCCATACCTCAAAGCGCTCGGTTTGCTAGTGAAGGGGCGCGCGCAAGTCTCGATGAACGTGATCGACTTTCGCCGGACTTCGCTGGCGACGATTATGGATCGGCTGCGGGCAGAAGCGGCGCGCCACGGCGTCGAAGTCGTCGAGACCGAACTCATTGGTTTGGTCCCGCAGGCGGCGCTGATCGACTACGCGATTGCCAGCTTGCAGCTTCCCCCGCCGACGCGCGATCAAGTGCTGGAACGGCGCTTAGGCGCGGCAACCGGCGATTATCGTGAGGTGACCTTCGAGTGAGAGTTCTGGTTTTACTGCTGCTCTGGCTGGTGGCGTGTGAGCCTCAGCCGACGCTGCTGCCTTTTAACGCGACTGCTCCGGCAGCAGTCAGTTCGCTGGACACCGACGTCGTGCGCGTCGTCAGCACGCGCGTGCCCACAGTTGAGCCGCAGCCGATTCGGACGGCGACCCCGCTGCCATCGCCCACGCTGATCCCTTCAGCTACGCCCGCGCCAACCGATTCACCCAGCCCCACGTTGACGCCATCGCCGGTGCCGACGTCAACCTTCATCCCGGTGCCGGTGAGCGGATTGGCGGTCGCGGGCGTGCCATCGTGGACGCCGCCACCGCCGGACGTCGCCGGGCAGATCGCCGATCACTACGTCTTTGGACGACCGATCGACCATGACCATGCTGATTGGGCGGCGCGCACCTATCCCTATGGCGGCACCCAGAATGGTCGGTTGCAAGTCCATCACGGAATCGATCTGGTCAACCCAACCGGCGTTGGTGTCCTCGCCGCCGCCGACGGCACCGTGGTCTACGCGGGCGACGACCTGTCGCAGCAGTTCGGCTCGATGAACGACTACTACGGCAATCTGGTGGTGCTTCAGCATAACTTCCGCTCACCGCAGGGCGAGCCGGTTTTCACGCTCTACGGGCACTTGCTCACGCCGACGGTGCAGATCGGGCAGCAGGTGCGGGAAGGAGACAAGATCGGTCTGGTGGGGGCAACCGGCGTAGCGCAGGGACCGCATCTGCATTTCGAGGTGCGCCTCGGCGATCCCTATAGCTTCGATGCGACGCGCAATCCCGATTTGTGGCTGCGTCCGTATCCCGGTTACGGGACGCTGGTCGGGCGTGTTACCGACGCGGACGGCACACCGCTGTTCGCGGTGACGCTGGAGGTCAAATCCGCCGACATTTCGCGCGAGACCTACAGCTATGGTGATGCCTCGGTCAATTCGGATGATGCGTTCGGGGAAAACTTCACGTTGGGCGACTTGCCCGCCGATTACTACATGGTCACAGTGAGGCAGAACGGGCGCGTTCGCTTCCAACGCTTGATCTACGTCTATCCCAGTCGCTCGACGTGGCTGGACGTGCCGCTGAGTCCGTAATCGTGTGAGTAGGGGCAGGACTCAGCCCTGCCCCTACCGATGAAATTAGCTGAAAACCTTGTAGGTCAGCGTGATCTGGGTGTCGCTGATGGCGTTGACCTGCATGATGCCCCGGTTGCCGTCAGCGGTGTAGATGCCGACCACCGTGCCGGGACTCATCTCGCTGCGCGCGATCGAGTTGCGGTTGACCGAACTGGGGTTGACCGCGTCGGGTGGCAGGGTGTTGTAATCGCCGCTGAGGATGCCCAAGTGCGACCCGAAGATCGACTTCAAGCCGAGCGTACCCCCGTCGGAATTCCAGTTGACATCGCCCTGCGCGAGATTGCCCTCAAGGTCAAGCGTGTCGCCGAGATTGAGCGTCGCCGTCCCTTGATTGATCAGGCTCGTGCTCGTTCCGACCACGTAGCTGAAGTTATAGGTATTGTTCTGCTCGCCGATCGGACCCTCGTCGACTTGATTGTTGGCGTCAACCGTGATCGGGACGGTGAAGGAACCGGTGCCGGTCAGGATACCGCTCATCGACACAACCGCGCTCTGTCCGGCTGCAAGCGCCGGTGCCAGCGCGACCAGATAGGTGTTATTGGGTGGGAACGTCCCGGCGACGGCGAACTGCCCGGTAGGAACGTTGCCGATGTTGCGAACGGTCACGTTGACGATGAAATTCTGGTTCGGGATGATCGGCGTGGGCACGGCGGCGACCGAATTGATGATCACGTCGGCGTAAGGCGAGAGCGTGGGCGTCGGTGGGACGTTCGGCGTCGGCGTGGGTGGCGTCGGGATGACCGGGACGCTGCGTAGATCGCCGGAGATGTCGGCGAGATAGACGGCAAGCCAGCCTTGCTGCCCTCGGAAATTAATCACTGCCCAGTCGTAATCGAGACTCGCGCCGATCACGGTTGCCTGCTCACCTTCGCTCAGTTGACCGAGGACTTCGTAGGCGGTGCCCGGACCCATGCGGACGTTCTGGACCGACTGCGAAATCGTGATCGTCACGCCTTCTGGGGTGACCGTCGGCGTGGGTGTCGCCGGGTTTTCGGGGGTCGTGGGTGGCGTCTCGGCGAGGCGCATCCCACCGACGTAATGTGCCAGCACTTCGGGCGCGCCCAGTTCGCCTAAACGGACGATGGCGACGTTGCTGCTCAATTCGCCGGCAGGATGCCCTAGCGCGTTAAGCGTCCCTTGCACGCCGCCCGTTTCCGGCGCATTGGCGAGGTTATCGCGCAGGCTGCCGGGCGCACCTAGCGCGTCGGCGATCAACTGCACCGAGTTGTAGCTGGCAGCTTCGACCGCGCCGGGGAGTTCACCGTAAGCACGAATATAGGCGTTCAGGAAGACGGCGCTCATCGGATCGGCGGACGTGAATGACCACGTCATCGTCGCTACCACGCCGCTGAGTTCGCTCATCGGCACGGCGTCCCGGAAAATCGGATTGAAGGCGTTGTCGAAGGCAAAGACGCCATCCCAACCGCCAGCGCGAAGCTGCGTGTAGAGTGTCGCTGCCAAGCCGGGGCTGCCATAAGCGACCACGACGGCGGGATTGCTGTCGAGGATCTGCGTTGTTGAACCGCTGAGTTCGTCGGAGCTGTTCACGATCAGCGACTGCTGGGGCGTGACGCCGAGATCCGCTGCGGCGGTGGTGAAGCCGAGGACGTTGGCGCTGCTGGCAGTGTCTAACTGCACGGTGGTGATGGCACGCAGATCGTATTCACCGATCAGATAATTGGCGAGCGCCTGTCCTTGTTCGGCATCGGCGGCACGCGAGCGGAACAGCAGCCCCGATGAATCCGAGGCGAGTACGGTATCACCGGTTGCGGGCGTCAGGATGGGCACATTCAACTGCTGCAAGCTCGCCAGTCCGCCCAGCAAGTCAGCATTGTCCTGTGGACCGAGCACGGCAACGACACCGGCGGCGCGGAAATCGTCCAGCATGGCTTGGAGATCGGCACCGGCGGTCACCGGCTCGATCATCAGGTCAAGCTGGAAGTTCGTTCCATCAGCCCCGACCACGCCGCCACTGTCGTTGATGGTGCGGACGGCGAGCCGGGCGCCATTGCTGATCGCGCCGCGCTCGTCGTCGAGCACGCCAAGGCGAAAGGTGGATTGATCCTGTGCGCTGACGCCCTGAATCGCCAGCAGGAGGACGCCGATCAGCCCGATTAGCACCCAGAAGAGATGGCTAGGTTTTCGATTCATGGTTTTTCCCTACGTATAATGACAAAATGTGTTTAGATTACAGATTACATTATACACTACCTGTGTGAATTGTGCTGGTCAAATCTTGATTTTCGAATTTCAAGTCAATATACTGGCATTCATATCGCCCGAATACTGCTGCGGTTCGTGTCGTTGTAACGCTATAATACAAGTGACTTAACTGGAACTCGAAAATATGCGCTCCAGACAATTTGGATGGTGCTGCTGATCATTTTTGTTGCATCTCTTGAGCGACGGGGCACAAGGATGCTCGACCGAGGCATCTTGGACAATCGACTTAGCAGCCTAGTGAAAAAGGAAGAATAGTAATGCCGGAGACAACCTATCTCACCGCCGACGGTGCGGAAGAACTCAAACGCGAGCTGGAAATGTTGATTAACGTGCGCCGCCCGGAACTCGCTCAAAAGCTGACCGAAGCGGTCGCGCAGGGCGATTTGAAGGAAAACGCCGATTATCACGACGCGAAAGAGCAGCAGGCGTTTATCGAGGGGCGGATTCAATATCTGGAGAGTGTGCTGCGGACGGCGCAGATCATCTCCAACACCGGCGCTTCGGACGTCGTGTCGGTCGGTTCGCAGGTGACGATCGTCGAGGATGGCGAAAGCGACGAGGAAGTCTATACCATCGTCGGCGCTGCCGAGGCGAACCCAAGCGAAGGCAAAATCTCCAACCTCAGCCCGATTGGATCGGCGCTGATCGGCGCGAAGCGGGGCGAGAAAGTTCGCGTCCAGACACCGAGCGGTCAGATCGTCTTCAAAGTCAAGAAGATCGGCTAGACGCCGGAAGCTAAAACCGTCGGCTCGTCATTGCGATCGAAAACGGGACACTCAGCGAGTGTCCCGTTTGCATTTGGGCAAAGTCGATCAGGTGATCGGTGTGAAGTCGCCGGTACCGCCGAAGGGATCGTCGTCGGGATTCTGCGCGGGTGGCGCGGGCGGCGTCGGTTTAGGCGCTGCCGGACGCAGTGGCGCCGGGGTGGTGCTGAAGCTGCGATCCGGCGCTGCGGGCGGCGGTTGATAGGCAGGCGGCTGATAACTCGGCTGCTGCGCCGGGGGTTGCTGTGGTTGCTGCACCGGTGGCGGTTGGTAAGCCGGAGCTTGAGTTGGCGCCTCCGGCGCAGCCGCAGGCGGCTGATAAACCGGGGGCTGCTGGACGGGCGCTTGCTGCGGACGCGGCTGGAATGCTGGCTGCTGAGCGGGCATGGCTGGCTGCGCCATCCGCTGAGCAACGGGTGCGGGTGCGCCTGCGGCAACAGCGCTTGGTTCTTTGCGCCACGCCGCGAGTTCAATCGTCATCTTCTCGAAGTAGCTGTTAGGCGGTAGCGGTCCGGTGCCGTACTGCATGTCGACAATCCGCGCCTGCAAGCGCAGGGTATTGGTTTCCATCGTCACGGTCGCGCCGGGTTGAGCCAGCACCAGATCGCCCTTGGCTTCGAGCTTCGAGCGCAGCGCGGGATCGTTGAAGGCATATTCGGAGACGAAAACTTTGGTCACGGTGCGGACGAAATCGTCCTTGTCGAACAGCCAGACTTCGATGGCGGCGGCACGGGCGGGATCGCCAGTGCCGACGGTCTCGGAAATCAACGCGCCACACTCGCCGAGGAAGCGTTCTTGATCGTCCTCGATCGTGTAGGACTCGTCATAGGTGCCGAAGCCCTGCGTATAGTTGGACATCCGCTGCATCAGCGGCGGTCCCAAGTTGGACGTGGCGCTGAAATCGGTCTTTTTCTGTTCCATCAGCTTGGCGGCTTCGGCGCGCTGCTTGCGCTCCTGTACTACCACGCTGCTGACCTGTTCGCCGCGTCGCCGTCGAAGCAGCGGCTCAATCAGATTGGGGTGGATGAACATGCCCCAAATCACGGCGACTATACTACCGACGAGTACGACGACAATCGGTGCGATGATAAAGGGCAAGATATTGCCGAGAGCACTCGGTTCCGGCGCGGAGACGGCGAGCGGCTCGGCTTGTTCGGCGAGCGGTCGAATCGCTTGCAGTTTGCCGAGGTTGGCTTCTTCGCCGGGTTCGGCGCTCAAGCGATCGACGATGCCGACCGGATCGTCCACGCGGGTCAGCAGGTCAATGATGTTGGCGCTGATGTCGGAGTTGGTTTGCAAGGCGTAGCGATCAGCAAGGAGCTTGACCCACTCATCCTGCCAGCTTTGATGCAGCGTGCGCGGGTCGGAATTGTAGTAAACCGTCGGTGCGAGGACGTAAGCCCAGAATAACCCGATCAGCAAGCCGCCGACGAGGATCGCCAACGTCTTGAGTGAGGGTAGATAGGGCTTGAGCAGTACGACGAAGATCCCATTATAAGTATCTTTCAGGAATTTCATTACGCTGCAACCTTTCGTCCGACGCTGACACTTATCGATTGTAACGGAATTCGCGTCAGGGCGACAATAATGGATTTAGGCTATCGCTATTCGTTGGAAAATGCAAACGAGGCAGATGGTGGAGCGCGGGTGTGGTAGGGGCACGATATATCGTGCCCCTACACAGAAATATCCTCAACAATCGCCACACCTGAGGTTGGGCATTCCGCCTCGTGGGTTGTGGCGCTTACGCTGGTTCGGCGCGTTCTTCAGCTTCCGACGATGCCAGTGCGGGCAGTTGATCGATCTGGTAGGTGTGTTTGCAGACCGTGCATTCCGCCTTGTTGCGTGACGCCTCGACCAACATCCCGCCGCAGTTGGGGCAGGGCTGAGGCAGCGGTCGCTTCCAACTGGTGAATTCACAGTCCGGGTAGCGCGAGCAGCCGTAGAAGACACGACCGCGCCGCGTCCGCCGCTCGATGATCTCGCCGCCGTGCTCCTCGCCACAGATCGGGCAAGACACGCCGATCCGCTCTAGGAACGGTTCGGTGTGGCGGCAGTTCGGGTAATCCGAGCAGCCGATGAATTTGCCGAAGCGCCCGTAGCGGATCACCAGCGGCTTGCCGCAAACCGGACACTCCCGCCCGATTTCCTCTTCGACGTTCATCGACGGGATGACTTCGTGGGCGGTCTTGAGTTCGCGCTCGAAGGGATCGTAGAACGAGCGCAGCATCGGGCGCCACTCACGCTTGCCCTCGGCGATGTCGTCCAGATCATCCTCCATCTTGGCGGTGAACTGGTAGTCCATGATTTCCGGGAAGTACTGCACCAGCAGATCGTTGACGATCTTGCCGGTCTCCGTCGGGATCAGGCGCTTATCCTGCTTGGTGACATACTCCCGGTCTTGAATGACGGCGACCGTCGGTGCGTAGGTGCTCGGACGACCGATGCCGTATTCTTCCAGTGTCCGCACGATGCTTGCTTCGGTGTAGCGCGGCGGCGGCTGGGTGAAATGCTGCTCCGGCAGCAGGTCGATCAGGTCGAGCAGTTCGCTGACCGTCATCTCCGGCAGGATGCGCCCTTCGTCGTCATCGGCGGCGGCGTCCTCGTCGCGGGCATCTTCGTAGAGTGCCAAGAAACCGCTAAAGCGGATGGTGCTGCCGCTGACCCGGAAGTGATACGGACGGCTGTTTGCCGATAGTCCGGCGTCGATGTCGACGCGCAGCGTGTTGTAAACCGCATTCGACATCTGGCTGGCGACGAAGCGCTGCCAGATCAGCGTATAGAGCCGGAATTGATCGTGCGACAGCAGTTTCTTGATGTCGTCGGGGACGTGCGTGATGCCCGTCGGGCGGATCGCTTCGTGGGCTTCCTGCGCGCCTTTGGTTTTAGTCTTGTAGACCGGCGCGTTCTTCGGCATGTATTCCTTGCCAAACCGCCCACTGATGTAGTCGCGCGCTTCTTTCTGCGCCTGTGGCGAGACGGCGGTGCTGTCGGTACGCATGTAGGTGATCAAACCGACCGAGCCTTCGCTCCCGCCGATATCGATGCCCTCGTACAACTGCTGGGCGACTGCCATCGTCCGTTTCGCCGTGAAGCCGAGCCGCCGCGACGCTTCCTGCTGGAGCGTGCTGGTCGTGAACGGCGCGGATGGACGGCGTACCCGCTCGCCGCGCTTGATGTCGGCGACGCTGAAGCTGCTGCGCTTGAGCACGTCGAGGTGTGGCTGAACGTCGCTTTCGGTGGCAAAGCTCACGTCGGCGCTGTCAATCTTGAACAGCCGTGCGACGAATGTGCGTTTGCTGTCGTTGCCGTTGTGATGCTGCTTACGCAGCTTGGCGTCGAGCGTCCAGTATTCCTGCTGGACGAATGCCTCAACTTCGCGTTCGCGGTCGACGATCAGGCGGACGGCGATACTCTGCACGCGCCCCGCCGATAGGCGATTACGGACCTTCTCCCACAGCAGCTCGGTCACTTGGTAGCCGACCAGCCGGTCAAGGATACGCCGCGCCTGCTGGGCGTTGACGAGGCTCATGTCGATGTCCCGCGGGTGGCTGAAGGCATCCTGAATCGCCGGTTTGGTGATCTCGTGGAAGACGACGCGCTGGACCTTCGCCTTCGGCTGGCTGTCGAGGTCGGTTGCCGCCATCAGGTGCCACGCGATCGCTTCACCTTCGCGGTCAGGGTCAGTCGCCAGATAGACTTCCTTCGCCCGTCCGACCGCGCTTTTGAGATCCTTGACGGTGTCGCGCTTGTCGTTGGGGACGCGGTACTTCGGCTCGAAGTCGTTGGCGACGTCGACCGAAATCTGCGAGACGAGCAGGTCGCGGATGTGCCCCTTCGAGGCTTTGACGGTGTAGCCGCTGCCGAGAAACTGTCCGACACTGCGCGCTTTCGCCGGCGATTCGACGATCACGAGCTTGCCGATTGCCTTGCCATTGGTGCGCTCGCTCTTGGTCGCGCTGGTCGCTGCGGTCTTACGGGTCGACTTGGCTTTCTTCGTCGAGCGCTTGGTCGCTGACTTCGCCTTGCTTTTGGTCTTCGGCTTGGCGGCGGGCACGATTTCCGGCTTCGGTAGGTTGGCGTGAGCTTCGATCGCACCCATGCGAAACAGCGTCGTTCCGCAGACCGGGCACGTTCCCTTCACGCCCGGTGTTCCACGTGACGTGAAGGTCGGCTGGGGGTTTGCGATCTCGCGTTTGGTTTTGCATTTTACGCAGTAGGCTTCAAGAGTCATGCCAGTTCCTAATTATTCCGCTTAGAGATAGGTTGCGTTATCCATTTCGCGCAGCATGTCGACGACTTTCTTGACATCCTGCGTCCGGTCTTTCTTGCAAATCATGAGTACATCTTGGGTATCGACGACTACGAGGTCTTCAACGCCAATCGTCACGGTTAGTTTGTCACTGTAAACCAGTGTGTTCTTTGTGTCAATCACGAGCCGGTTGGGTGAGCTACCTTTATAGCCATTACCATCGGTATCCAAGTCGAGCACGTCGAACAGGGCTTCCCAACTGCCGACGTCGCTCCAGCCAATATCCACCGGGATCACGGCGATGCGTTCGGTCTTCTCCATCAACCCGGCGTCGATCTGCACTTTCGGGATCTGCTCCCAGATTTCCGCGAGCTTGGTTTCGTATTCCGGCGTATCGACGAAGGGCTGCAAGGCGGTCATACCCGCGTAGACTTTGGGCAGATGCTGCTCGAACTCGGAGAGCGCCCGGTCAGTACGCCAGATGAACATGCCGGAATTCCAACTGTACTCACCGCTGCGAATGAAGCTGATCGCTGTCTGCGTATCCGGCTTCTCGGTGAACCCCCGCGATTCGTAGCAGGCAAAGCCGTCGATGGTTTTGATCGGTGCGCCCCGCCGGATATAACCGAAACCGGTTGAGGGCAGCGACGGCGAAATCCCCAAGGTGACGATGTAATCATCCTGCGCTAATTGATACGCCGCTCGCAGCACTTGACGGAACTGCTCCTTGAAGGCGATGTGATGATCGGCGGTCAGCAGGGCAATCGTCGCTTGCGGATCGCGCTGGCTGATGACCGCCACCGCCAACGCTGCCGCCGGAGCGGTGTTCTTGCCGTAGGGTTCGACGATGAAGTTTTCCATCGGGATTTCCGGCGCGTCGGCGCTCATCGCTTCGACGTATTTAGCGCCGGTCACGACGTAAATCTGGTCGGGTGTGAACAACGGCGCGAGCCGCTCGACGCTCACGTGGAACATCGATTTCTCTTCGATCAGTGGCAGCAATTGTTTCGGAACGTCGGAACGGCTCATGGGCCACAGTCGTGTGCCCCCGCCCCCCGCCAATATGACAGCATAGTAGTGATCCATGTCTGTAACCTTTAGCCTAGAGCGTCATTAACCAATAGCTACCTCTACCATCACCTTCGACGTAGCCTTGCAGCTCAAGCAGTGTGAGCGTGCTCATCACATCTGAGGCGGGGAGACCGCTGCGCCTTACCAAATCATCGACATGCAGCGGCTCGGAATGCAGAAATTCGAGCAGCGCGCGTTCCTGCTGACCGGTCGGTTCGATCTGTCGGGTGAGCGTTCGCGCTTCGACTTTGCGGTGAGCGATATTCAACTCGTCGAGAATATCCTCGACCGTCATGACCAGTTTGGCACCGTCTTGCAGCAGACGGTTGGTTCCGTTCGCAAGGGCGTTGAAGATGCTGCCCGGTACGGCGAATACTTCGCGTCCTTGCTCCGCCGCGTATTCGGCGGTGATCAGCGCGCCGCTCTTCTCCGGTGCTTCCGCGACCAACACGCCCAACGAGATACCACTGATAACGCGATTGCGGCGCGGAAAGTGACGCGCTTCCGGTTTGCTGCCCATCGGGAATTCGCTAATCAATGCGCCGTGCTGGCTAATCTGTCGAGCCAACTCCGCGTGATTAGCCGGGTAGACGCGATCGATGCCGCAGCCTAAGACCGCGATTGTGCGTCCACCGGCGTCGAGCGCGCCGCGATGGGCGGCAGCGTCAATGCCATGCGCCAGCCCGCTGACGATGGTGACACCCTGCCGCGTGAGTTCGCGGGCAAAGAATGCCGCGCTGTCCCGCCCGTAGCGAGATGCTCGCCGGGTACCGACGATGGCGAGCGCGAGATCATCCTGAGCGGTCAGCGTGCCTTTGCTGTACAGCACTAACGGCGGATCGGCTGAAGTCTTGAGTAGAGCCGGGTAATCATCGTCTTCCGGGGTGATTAGCCGCGCTCCAGCTCGTTCGATCTTCGCCAATTCCGCTGAGAGATCGATCTGTGTGCGCGTTCGCAGCAGATTAGCGGTCGTCTCGCTATCAAGATGCGCGCCGCGCAACTGCGTTTCGCTGGCGTGCCAAGCGCTGCGGAGATCGCCAAACGAACGCTCCAACAGCAGCAAGCGTTTTGGTCCAATGCCCGGTACCAGACTGAAACCGAGCCAATACTGACGTTCGTTCACTCCAGCGACCGGGAATTAGCAACTAGCACAATGCGCTCAGCATATAGTCAGGTCAACAGGCTGTCAAGGGGTGATGCCAACCGCTGATCTGGGCTTAACGCGCCTGAGTAGTCACAGATCAGTCGGGGGGCTTACTCGTCGCTGTTGCTCGATTCGGGCAGCAATCCGTCCGGGAGGTGCACGATCAGCCGACCCATCGCAACGTCGGTATCGACGACGACCTCATCCAAGACCGGGATCAAAATCTCACCGTACTGGGGGCTGTCGACCACGTAGACGTCGTTCGCGCCGGTCTCTAATACGTCGACCAGCGTGCCAAGTGTCTCACCGTCCTCGGTCTGTACCTGTACGCCGATCAGTTGGTAGAGGTAGAATTCACCTTCTTCCAAGGGAACCGCGTGTTCCATGTCGATCAGCACGAACAGCCCGCGCAGCCGATCCGCTTGCGTGCGATCCGGGATCTCGTCCAGCTTGAGCAGCCCGAACGGACCATTCATCCGCATTCCGGTGACGTGGTAAGGCTTCGGCTGGGCGGCTTCAGGCGAGTCGGCGAGATAGACCGTCTTGAGGCTGGCGATGCGTTCGGGATAGTCGGTAAACAAGCGAACACGAAGCTCGCCACGCACACCGTGCGGGCGAAGAATCTCACCGAGGAGTAAATAAGCCGGCTTCACCGTATTGGTCGGCTTAGCTAATCTTGAGGATAACCCGCTTGGCTTTGGGATTATCGGCGGCGCGCAGCAGCGTGCGCAGCGCATTGGCGACGCGCCCGCTCTTACCGATGATGCGCCCGGTATCGTGAGGAGCGACCCGCAGTTCTAGAATAACGGACGATCCGGTGTCGCGGCGTCTTACCTTGACTTGAGTCGGGTCGTCGACGAGACTTTTGGCAACGTACTCAATTAATTCTTCCATGAAGTTTTGCCCTCTCCATTTTTGGGAATGACGCTGAGTTTGCCGTCATGTCCGAATGCTGCTGCGTCACCGGGCTTAAGTCCCCTCTCTACAGAGTGGAGAGGGGATTTAGGGGTGAGGTCAATCAATTAGGCTTTCGGCTTGAACTTGCCTTCGCCATCCGCCGGAGCGGGATAGGTCGTGCGCGGGCTGATCGGCTCGGCTTCAGCTTGAGCGGCGGTCGCTTCGGCGACTAACGCTTCGAGCGATTCACCCTGCTTCATCCGCTCGTAACGGGCGAGCGTGCCCGTCCGCTTGAGGATCGGCACCATGGCTTCGCTCGGCTGCGCGCCGACGCTCAGCCAGTAGAGCGCGCGCGCCTCATCGACGATGTCGGTGTTGGGGCGGGTGCGCGGGTTGTAGTAGCCAATCGCCTCGATGAAACCACCATCACGGGCGGCGTGTTGATCGGCGATGACGATACGGTAGCTCGGCTGCTTTTTGGAGCCGACACGACGAAGACGAATACGGACCATTTGAAACTACTCCTTCTATTCGCTCCCATGCGTAGCAAAGTACGGGGAGCCACTGAGAGAAAAAAGCACTCAGTTGCGGAAGTCGCAAATCTTCGATTTGCTTAGGGCGAAGCTGCGCTTCGCCAGCGCTTGAAGACTTGTTTCTAGCGCATCAGACCGGGAGGCAGACCACCGGGCATTCCCGGGAAGCGTCCCTTACGCATCTGACCCATGAGCTTTTGCATATCTTGGAACTGCTTCAAGACTTCATTGACGTCTCGAACCTGAACGCCGCTCCCCGCCGCGATACGCTTACGGCGGCTGGCATTGAGGATTTTGGGATTTTGCCGTTCTTTTGTCGTCATCGAGTTGATAATCGCCTCGACACGGCTGATCCGCTTTTCCATGTCCTGCTGGTCGATCTGGTCGCGGAAGCGGCTCATGCCCGGAACCATGTCCAACAACTGCCCGATCGACCCCATGCGGCGAATTTTCCGCAG
Source organism: uncultured Chloroflexia bacterium (assembly GCA_963727545.1). GTDB lineage: Bacteria > Chloroflexota > Anaerolineae > Aggregatilineales > Phototrophicaceae > Flexifilum. The sequence goes on along the minus strand of CAVSGS010000005.1, from coordinate 145,235 downwards.
TTGGTCGAGGAAATCTTGCAGCGTGAACTGATTCTGCATCAGCTTCTTCTGAAGCTGTTCGGCTTCCTCCTCGTCGAACTCGGCTTCGGCTTTCTCGATCAGCGACATGACGTCGCCCATGCCGAGAATGCGCTGTGCCAGCCGATCCGGGTAGAAGGGTTCGAAGCCGTCGAGCTTTTCGCCCGTCGCCAAGAACTTGATCGGCACGCCGGTGACCGCGCGCATCGAGAGCGCCGCACCACCGCGCGCATCGCCATCGACTTTGGTCAGGATCAAGCCGGTGATGCCCAAACGGTCGTTGAAGCCTTGGGCGATGTTGACCGCTTCTTGACCCGTCATCGAGTCCGCAACCAGCAGGATTTCCACCGGGTTGGTCCGCCGCTTGATCTCCTCAAGCTCTTGCATGAGTTGTTCGTCGATTTGCAGCCGACCCGCCGTATCGATGATGGCGATGTCGTTTTCCTGCTCCTTGGCGAACTTCAGACCGTGAACGGCGATGTCCGGTGGTTTAACTTTGGTGCCTTCTTCGAAATAGGGCACTTGAATCTGTTTCGCCAGCGTGACCAACTGGTCAACGGCGGCGGGACGGTAGGTGTCGCAGGCGATCAGCAGCGGCTTGCGTCCCTCGCGGCGCAGCGTTAGCGCCAGTTTCGCGCCGGTGGTCGTTTTACCGGCACCATTCAAGCCGACGAGCATAATCACGTGCGGCTTGGTGCTGCCGGAGAAACTCAGCTTGGCACCTTCGCCCAGCGTTTCCAGCAGTTCCTCGTGAACGATCTTCACGACCTGCTGACCGGGCTTGAGGCTCTTGGCGACATCTGCGCCGATCGAGCGCTCTTTGACGCGCTTGACGAAATCCTTGACGACCGGCAGCGAAACGTCAGCTTCGAGCAGCGCCATGCGCACCTGCCGCATAGCAGTGTCGACGTCTTTTTCCGTCAGCTTGCCGACGCGCCCTAAGCCGTCGAAAACCTCTTGGAGTCGGTTAGTGAGTTGTCCAAACATTGCGTGATCCACCCTGAACAGCAGCGGTCATTGTAGTGGAGCAGGGGGCGTTCGTCAAGGGAAACGAAATAAAACGGGTCACGGCGCTGCGCCAGATCACAAGGCTGATTTGCCTGTGCTTGTGACTACAATGGTACTGGCGACTGCTTTGCTACCCAAAGGGGTTTTGCTCTGTCCAAGAAAACACTAACCCTGATCATCCTTGCCAGCTTGATCTTCCGCGTCGTGCTGATCTCGCGCGGTGTGCAGAACACGCCCGATGATGTGCGCTATCTGCGGGCGCTGGATCTGATGAACACGCGCGATTACGCCGCGCTGCTGAAAACTTACGATCACCTCGGCTTCACGCTGATCAGTTTCATCCCGGCTTCGTTTCAGCGGGTGGCAGCGCAAGCGACCGGGCAATCGCTAGATAACCTATTGGCTATCCCCGCATTGATCCTGAGCTTGTCGTCGCTTGGCTGCATCTGGCTGATTTACGGGATCGCGCGGCGAGTGGGCGCGTCCGAGCGCGAAGCCTTGATCGCGGCGCTGCTGGCGGCGCTGACCAACTGCCTCTACTACTGGTCACCCTACGTGCTGCCTTACGACGCGAGTATGTTCGTGGCGCTGCTGGCGCTGTACGTCGGGCTGCGCGGCGATCATGTGCGGCGGCGCGCCTTTTACGTCGGCTTGCTCGGCTTCAGCGCCTTCCTGATCTACAACGCGCACTGGATCCTCGGCGGCGCGGTGCTGCTGCTGCCGCTGCTGCTGCGTCCGCGCCGCGTCGTCGAGCGGGTGATCTATACGGCGATTGGCTTTCTGGTGCTGCCGGCGATTTTGCTGCTGCTGACCGGCGGAGGCTACTTCAGCGGCTTGATGCAGTTCGGTGATACAGTGGTGCAGGGTGCCTTCAGCGAGGGCTGGTCGCTGCCGTTCGAATACTTCTGGTCGTCGGAAGGACTGCTGGCGGTCGTCTGGCTGATCGGCTTGCTGGCAGCGCTGATCGCGTGGGTGCGCAGTCCGGCACGCTTCGCCGAACGGCGGGCAGCCTATTGGCTGTTGAGCGCGGTTGGGATTTACGCCTTGCTGGTGATCGGCAGCGTCGTGCTGCAGAAATTTGTGGTCTACGGGCGGACGGCGCGGGAATTGGTGCCGTTCGTCGTGCTGGCGGCGGCTTACGGCATCGATCATCTACCGCGTGCCGGTCGCAGCGGGCTGATCGTCGTCGCCGCGCTGGTTGCGCTGCCGAATTTGGTGCAGCCCTTGTGGATCGAGGTGCCGCGTGCAGCCGAGCTGCGGGCGCTCGCCGAAGTCGGCAGCTTCAGCCGCAACTCGACGCTGCTCAATCTCAATCTGGACGTCGAGCCGCCGCAGCGCTATGTGCTGCTCAACACTCAGTATCCGTATCCGATTTTGGGGATCAAGCCCGATCCGCCGGGACGGGTGATCTTCACGATGCGCCACCCGTTCACGTTCGATCCGCTGCTGTACGAAGGCTTTGACGCCGAGATGCGGGCGATCGTTCGCTCCAGCCATCTGCAAATGGAGCTGATCGATACCGGCGGCTAAGAGCGCTCGCTTTCGGGTATCAGCACGTGATAAGCGCGGTTGAAGTGGATCAGCGGTGTGGAGTTCTCAGCCTCAGCGTTTTGACCGGCGGCGACGACGGCACCGACGACGATCCAGTGCGTGCTGCCGTCGTGGACGGCGGTCACGCGACAGTCGAGCCATGCCAGTGCTTCGCTCAGAATTGGCGAGCCGGTGACGCCGGTCATTGTCGATACACCGTCGAAGCGGTCTTCCTGCGGCGCGAGTTCGATGCGCCCGGAAAACCGGTCGCTGAGGTGGGCTTGTTCGCTGCTCAAAATCGAGACCGCCAAGACGCGCGACGTCAGGATGAGGTCGGTGGTCACGCTGGCTTTGGCGAGGCAGACGAGGATTTGCGGCGGCTCAAGGGACAGCGAGTTGAAGGTGCTGACGGTCATCCCGGCGGTTTGGCGAGCCTGCGCGCTGTCGGTGGCGGTCGTCACGACGGTGACGCCGGTGCCCCAGAAGCGCAGCGTATCGCGCAGGGTTTGTAAATCGACGAGCATCGTAGTTCCTAGCGGTAACGTTAAAAGATAGCTGTAGTATAGCGGCTAAAAATGAGAGGGGACTGATCGTTCGATCAGTCCCCTCGGACGGAGTTAGAACAGCCATAAGACGCGCCGCGCCAACGCCAAGGCGATCAATACGCCGAACGCCAGCAGCAGCCACAAACATCCCCCGCGTCGACGCATCCGCCAACGACGCATTGCCCAACGCCGTCGTCGCCATCGCCACATGATCATCCCCCTTCGCTCATATCACGCTCTTGAGCATACCGGTGAGATGTCATCGCCGTATTGTGGAAATGTAAACAAACTTTGCGCAAATCAGGCGGGCAGCGGGCATAATGCGGCTCACTTGGTTTGGCGATAGCGTGAGGCGATGAAATTGATCACGATCCTGACCGCGCCCGCAGCAGCGGGCAAGAACACGATTGCCCAGCACTATGCGACGCAGTTAACGGATCGCTGCGCCGTAATCGACGGCGATCAGGTGCGCTGGATGCTGCGCCAGCCGCATCGCGCCCCGTGGGAAGCAGGCGGATTAGAACAGCATCAACTGGGCGTCAAACACGGTTGCTTGCTGGCGCGATCATTCGCCGACGAAGGGTTCGAAGTCGTAATTTTGGACGTGCTCTGGGCGGACTTGGCAGCGCGCTACCGCCGTGATCTAGCGGGTTATCCGCTGCGGATCGTGCGACTGCTGCCGTCGTGGGAAGAATCGCTGCGACGCTTACACGCGCGTCCGCCTAGCATCAGCGATGCGGAAGCGCGCTGGGTCTATGCCACGCAGGCTGCGCTCGCCGACTTCGACTTCACGCTCGACAACACGGCGGTCAGCGCGGCAGACGTCGCCAGCTGGATCGCCGCGCTGTGATGCTCATTCGCCCCACAGATACTCGGCAATGCGCGGCGTCAGGTCGGCGAGCGTCAGCAGTCCTTCGGCGAAGTAGTCCTTGCCTTTGCCGACGATCAGGGTCGGGACGTCGTTTTCGGTGTGCTTGCCGTGACTGAGGTCTTCCATGTTGCCGTGATCGCTGGTGACGATCAGCAAGCCTTCGCCGTCATCCCATGCCGCCAGCGCACCCGCCATCACGGCATCGAAGCGTTCGAGCGCTTTGACGCCGTCGGCTAATGCGCCGCGATGCCCGATCACGTCGGTCATCCAGTGCGAGAAGAAGGCGAAATCGTAACGCCGCGATAGTTCGACCATGCGCTTGCCGCCTTCTTCCGGCGTGTAGAGTGGCGTATCGGTGTAGCCGAGTTCGGTGCGCCAACCTTCGTTAGTCCAGTCGCCGGAGAGGGCATCACCGCTGTAGATTTCCTTTTCGGTAAACAGCGTCAACCCGGCATTCAGCGCCGCCTGCTGATAGCTCGACGGCAGCCGCTTGCCGCTCTGGATCACGGCATGGAAGCGCGGCGGATAGGCTTCGAGCAAGGCGGCGGTCATGCCGTGCGCGATCACCTGCTTGAAGAGGTTGTCCTGCCCGAGAATTTCGCGGATCGGGGCGTTGGGACGGGGTCCGTAATGCTCACCGATCAGCATGGGGATGTTCTTGCCGGTCAGGATCGCCGCCTGACCGCTGGCGCTCTGCGGTCTGCCGGGAACGTCCATGCGCGGATCGGTCGGGACGAAGACCGCGCGGTCACTTGCTTGGCGTCCGATGTCGCGCAGCCAGCGCTTGCCGTTGGTCAGTGCGGTGAGCGTCGGCAGATTGGCAGCGGCGAACGGGTTGATATTTGGTTCGTCGTCGCCCAAACCGATACCGTCGAGGAAGATGAGCAGGACGTGTTTATGCGGCATAGGCTTCAATCTATCTAGAATCGATCAAGCGATTAGGAATGGGTTGGTGGCGCGTTCTTTGCCAATGGTCGTCGCGTCGCCGTGACCGGAGAGCACGGTCGTATCGTCGGGCAGGGTGAGCAGTTTTTCGCGGATCGACTGAAGCAGCAGGTCGAGATCGCCGCCCATCAAGTCGGTGCGTCCGATGCTCCCGGCGAACAGCGCATCGCCGCTGAAGACGAGGTCGTGATCGCGCAGGTAGAAGCCCAAGTGTCCCGGCGCGTGACCGGGCGTGTAGAGCGTCTCCAGCGTGATCCCGGCGACGGTGATCGTCTCCGGCTCGTTGGTCAGCAAGCGATCCGGCTTGGCGGGCTTAGGAAAGGGCTTCCCGGTGAACAGGACGCCGGTCTGCGGCACGCCGAGCAGATAGTCGGCGGCTTCCTCGTTGATCCAGAAGGGCGCGCCGGTTAAATCCTTGAGTTCCTGACTCGCCAGCACGTGATCGAAATGAGCGTGGGTCGCCAAGATCAGCTTGATCGTCCAGCCCGCATCGTCCGCCATCTGCTTGAGCAGGTCGGCGCGGTCGACCGGATCGATCAGGATCGCTTCCTTGGTCTCGGTATCGCCGACGAGGTAGGCGTTGGTTTCGGCGAGTCCTAGGGTCGTGTATTTGATTTCGATGCTCATACGATGGCTTCCTTGGGGCTGCGACGGCGCAAAATCAACTCGAAGATAGCACGGAGTTCTTCCAACCGCAGCAGCCACGCGACCGCGACGAAGACCAATCCGCCGACGGCGACCTCGATGCCGATCTGGGCGACCGTGTAAACGAAGCCCCGTTCGGCGAGACCAATCGCTGCCCAACCCGCATGGATCAGGACCACCGCCAAGCCCATGGCGAGGCTGGCGGCGAGCGTTTTCATCAGTGTCCGAGCGAGTTCGCTTTCGTGGATGCCGTGCCAGCGCCGGCGCAGCAGGATCAAGAGGATGATGACCTCGAAGGCGACGCCGAGTGAGTTCGCCAGCGCCAAGCCTGCGACGTTGCCCTGATCGACGGTGCTGTTGGGGTTGATGGTCAGCACGCCGCTGAGCAGGTAAGCCAGCACGAGGTTGATCGTCGCGCCGCCGAGCGCTGCCCACAGCGGCGTCACTGTGTCCTTGTCGGCGTAGAAGCTGCGGGCGACGATCTCCAGCATCGAGTGGACGATCAAACCGAGCAGGAAGAACTGTAACGTACTGTAGACCAGCGCCGAGGCTGAGGCGTCAAACGCGCCGCCTTCGAGCAGGCTGATCAGCGGGCGACCAACCAGTACCAAGCCAATCGCCGAGGGGATGGTGGCGATCAGGATGAAGCGCAGCGCGCCGGACATGGCGGTGCGCTTGCCCTCAACGTCGTTGAGTTCGCTCAGCGCCGCCAGTGCCGGGAAGATCACCGTGCCCATCGCCGTGCCGATCAGCGTTTCCGGGATTTGCATCAAGCGCCAGCCCCAGTCCATCGCACTGACGGAGCCGGGTCCCAACTGCGAGGCAATGTTGTTCATGACGATGAAATTGAAGCTGAAGACGCCCAAGCCGACGATCCGCGGGAGCATCAGCCGGATCACGCGCCAGAGTGTCGGGTCACGCCAGCCGAGTTCGGGATACCAGCGAGCGCGGAAGCGGATCAAGCCGGGGACTTGAATCAGCAGATGCATCGCCGCGCCGAGTACCGCGCCCAGCGCGATCCCGTAGACGCCGAAGGGCTGGATCAGGAAGACAACGCCGAACAGGATGCCGAGGTCGTACATGATCGGGGCGAGGGCGGGCAGCAAGAAGTGATTGAAACTCTGCAAGATGCCCATTACGATGCCGCTGACCGAGAAAATCAGCGTACCGACCAGTAAAATGCGCATCAACTGGACGGTCTGTTCCTGTATCTCCGGCGTGAAGCCGGAGCCGACCAGATGAGCGACGAACCACGGCGCGCCGATAAAGGCGAGGATACTGGCAGCTAAGGTTGCTCCGAAGACCGTGTTGATCACGTGGGAGGATGTGTGCCACGCGCGGTCATTCTCGCCGCGCGCTAGAAATCCGCCGAAGATCGGGATGAAGGCGTAAGCCAACGCGCCGCCCGCGATCAGCGTATAGATCAGTTCGGGGATGCGGTTAGCGGTGACGAACGAATCCCACTCGCTGCCGACGCCGAACGTCCGCGCGATGATGAAGGTCTGGACGAGACTGACGGCTTTCGCGGTTGCGAATGCCAGCATCACGACGACGGTCGAGCGCGCGATCTGCCGTGAGGTCTGCTGGGTCGGTTTTTCGACTTCTCGTGCCATCGTCGTTCCTTTGATGGTAAGGGATCACGGGTAGGGGCGCACGGCTGTGCGCCCCTACAGGACGGTTTAGAGGTTATTCAGCGCATCACGCGCCGCTTGATAATTCGGGTTTTTCGCTAACGCTTGCTGGAAGGCAGCGGTCGCTTTGGCACGGTCGCCCTGTGCGGCATAAACCCGTCCTTCCCAGTAGAACGTTTCCTCGACGAAGTTATCGGAGGTATTGGCGTTGTTGGCTGCCAGCGCCAAGACGTCGTCGTAGCGCCCGGTCTCGAAGTAGGCTTCGAACGGTCCGAATTGATACCAGAGCATCCGGTAGGGCAGGTCAAGCTGGCGGGCATGATCGAAGGCGGCAGCGGCGCGCTCATAATCGCCGAGCTTGGTGTAGGAACTGCCGATGTTGAACCACGCGAACGCGTTCTGCGGGTTGGTACGCGCCTCGCCGATGGCGACTTCCAGCGCGTGCTGGGCGTCGGCATTAACGTCGGCGCGGTCGCCGAGCAGCTGCTGAACGACGCCCTCGCGGTCCGGCTCATAGACGGCGATGAAGGTGCGGTTGAAGGCTTGCCAATTGGCGTCGAAGTCGTTGTAGCGGACTGCCATCCCGGCATCGTCTTCGCCGTCGCCGAGCCAGCTATCGTAAATGAAAAAGCTGCTCTGGTTGTCGTCATAGCCGACGATGGTCTGGTAGTGACCGAGCCAATTCTCGCCTTCCAGCGAGTAGCCGGTTTCGGTGATCACGGGGATGTTGGCGGCGATGAAGTTCTTGAGCATGTCCATATCGCCGCCGACGCGGGTAATCGCGCGGACTTCGGTCTGCTGGCGGACGAAATTGACCATCTCCGCCGGAGACACGTTCTTGTCTTCCGGGTTGGGCTTGAGGAAATTGGCGGCGTATTCCTGCGTCTCACGCCAGCCGTAATGACTCAGCGCCATCGTGATGTTGGCGGGACCGCAGTTGTTCCACGTCTCGCGGATCCACGTGAAGCCGTACATGCGAGTCGATAGCGGGCGCGAGACGGCGCTCGAAGATGCTCCGGCAGCGCTGACCGGTGTGGACGGATCGGTCGGAACGGCGGTCGGCGGGAGACTGGTCGGTGTCGCCGAAGGCAGCGGCGTCGCGGTCGGCGCGAGTACAATCGCCGGACTGGCGGTTGGCTCCTGCGTCGCGGCGGGAGTGGCAGTCGCATCGGTTAACGGCAGCGCCAGCAAATCTTCGGGCGAGATGTCGCCTTCACGCGGGGCGACGGTCGGCAGGCTGCCACCCGGTGGCGTCGGCGGCAGAAACGCGCGCATGAACGGGACTTCGGTGATCATCTGCTCCTGATAGCGCGGCGGCAGGACGCTGCGATAGGCGTAGATACCGCCGAAACCCGCGCCGACGACCAGCACCAGCGCGATCAGCGTCACCCACAGCCATGCTAGCCGGGGCAAAGATCGCCGGAAGACCAGCGCACCGCCGATGGCGAGGATCAACACGCCGAAGAACGCGATCGCGACGTAGGGGATCAGCGAGACGAGCCGCTGCCCACCGGTGAAATAGCTAATCCCGGCGAGCACGCCGACGATCAGCAGGAAGAAGATCACCACGACCAGCCACAACAACAAGCGTGGAGGCGCGCTCAGCGGCGCATTAATCGGTTCGGATGATCGATTCATATCTTGCATATTGATAATCAACTCCGTAGTGCGTCAGTCTGCCACAAAACGCGCTAATTTGCATCTGACGGTTTACCGACGAAGGTGAGTGCAAAGGTTCAGCCTTGGACGAACTCAAAGGTGTTGCCTTTGAGCGCCGCCGCATTATAGCATACGCTGTTCGCGGCGGGCGGGGGCTGTTACAATCGGGTAGGTGAATCACAGGGTAGATATATCAGTGCCGAGTGCTGAGCAATGAGTGCTGAGTGAAGGCTAAAGGCAGGCGGTCGGTTGTAGACGGTAGGGGCACGACATGTCGTGCCCGCTAGCAAGTGATAACGTAGTCATGAGCGCGTATTGCTCGCGCTGAAGTAGTGAGCGAGACCCATGAATGAGCTTTGGAAGGTTGAACTGCACAGTCATAGCTTGTGGTCGAAAGACTGTGTGGTCGATTTTGACGCGATCTTGCGCCTGTGCGAACGGCGCGGCATCGACCGGATCGCCATCACCGACCATAACACCGCCGACGGCGCGCTCGAACTGCAAAAACGCGCGGGCGACCGCGTGATCGTCGGCGAAGAGATCATGACCGACCGGGGCGAAATTCTCGGCTATTTCATGCAGGAGTCGATCCCGCGCGGCTTGACCCCCGACGAGACGATCCGTCGCCTGCGCGATCAAGGCGCGGTGATCAGCGTCTCGCATCCGTTTGATCGGCTGCGTAAAGGGGCATGGCAGGAAGCCGACCTGCTGGAAATCATCGACAAGGTGGACGCAATCGAGGTCTTCAACTCGCGCTGCCTGTTCAAAGACGATAACGTCAAGGCGGCGGCGTTCGCGGCACAGCATACGCTGACCGGCACGGTTGGCTCGGACGCGCACTCGCGGATCGAGTACGGGCGCGCGCTGGTGCAGATGCAGCCGTTCGAGGGCGCGTCGGACTTTCTGCTCTCGCTGCGGGCGGCGCAGCACCTCAATCGCTACAGTTCGTGGTTCGTTCACCTCAACAGCAAGACTGCTAAGTGGTCGAAGAAGCTCGGCTTGCGCCAAAAGTTGTGGGAAGGCGGCTGATCCGCTACGAGGGCATCAGTTCGAGGATCAGATCGATGATCTCGGCGTGGGCTTGGCTCACGGCACGCGCATCCGGGTGTTTGCTGTTCAGGTAATGATCTGCCAGTCCCATCAAAGCAGCGTCGAGGGCATACAAACAGCCCGCGACGTGACGGTTGATGTCAGGGTCGTCACCGAGGACTTGGCGATAGGCTTGGAGCAGGGTGACGAGTTCGGCGAACAACGCCGGATCGAACTGCGCACGTGCCCCGACTTGCACGAGGAAACCATTCTCGTCGTCAAGTTCTTTGATGAGTTGCTGCAACGTGCTTGCTTTGTCCATCCGAACACCCTGTCGCTGTGCCGAACTTCAATTCGGGTTTGACTCGGCGAGCGCCGCTTGCGCTGCTTCGAGCGCCGTCCCGCCGATGTTCGCCGCCAAGCCGGTGTCGTCACTGTTTTCGAGCACCACCGCGACCGCCGCGCCTTCATGTCCCGCAAACGTCGCGAAGCCGACGAACCACGCCAGCGATCCATCGCCCGAAACTGCCAGCGCCGCGTGCCCGCCGATGTCGATGTTGGGGCGTCCGGCGTTCTGGGCTGCGCCGTTGGCGACTGCATAGCGCATCAAGTCTTGCAACTGCCGCGCCGTATCCGCCGTCGCGAGGGGAATCGTCGGGCGCACCGCTTGAACCGGCGTGAACTCGGTTGCGCCGGGATCGCGGGTGCCCAGCAGCAGATAGGGCTGGGGCGTATTGCCGTCGTTGACGATGGCAGCGGCGATCATCGCCATGTTGAGCGGGTTGACGGTCACGTCACCCTGACCGAGGGCGATTTTCACGAGTTGATCGGCGTTTTCGGTGGCAGCGGAGGTGACCGTCGTTGCTGCCGGGACAGTGTCGAAGCCTTCCAGCGTCGGCTGCTGGCTGAGACGGAAGGTGTCGATGGTCGCTTGCACCGTCGCCGCGCCGAGTTGGTTGGCGAGTTGGGCGAAGGGGTTGGGGCAGGCAAAGCCGTAAGCCTCGCGCAGGGTGAGCGCCATCGCCGGGAGACGCACTGCGCAGGTGAACTGGTCGTCGTCGATCAGCACCGGGTTGGTCCCCTGATCGAAGCTCGTGTCCACCGATTCGTTGACGAGGAAAGCCGCCGCCATCAGCGGAGTTTCGAGCGCACCGCCCGGTTGATAGCGCCCTTGCAGCACCCGATTGAAGAAGGGATTGCCCGGTTCGGCGATCAGTTGATCCCAATTGGCATCGAGCGTGTTGGCGTCATAGGTCGGCAGGCTGACCAGCGCCAGCACCGCGCCGTCGGGCACGCTGAGGACGACCGCCGCGCCGCGCTGCCCCTTCATCGCCCGGGCGATCTGTTCCTGCACGCTGAGATCGAGCGTTAGCTGCACGTCCGCGCCCTGCTGCGGCTTATGCAGCAGGCTGTCGAGCAAGGCTTGCGTGGGGTCAGTTGAGAGCGTATCGCCGCGCAAAGTCGTGTTGAACGCCGCCTCCGCGCCGCCGACGCCGTAGCGCAGGCTGTAGTAGCCGAGCGCGCTCGCCATCGACGGATAGAGGTAATTGCGGGTGACGCTGCCGTTGTCGGCGCGCTCGGAGTCGACCAGCGTCACGCCGGTGCGGTCGGCGATCGATCCACGCAAGATCGACGCCTCGGCTTCGACCAAGCGCGGGTTATCACTGCGCTTGAGGATCGTGTCCGACCCCGTGATCGCCCAATAGGCGGCTGCCAGCGCCACGATCCCGAACAGGACGAGGATGCCGAACAGCAAGCGGTTGATTTCGCGCATGAACTGCACGCTAATTCTCTCCCGCCGAAAGCCGCAGCAGCAGCCCGACCATCACGAAGTTGACCAGCAGCGAACTGCCGCCGTAGCTGAAATAGGGCAGCGTCACCCCCGTCAGCGGGATCAGCTTGAGGACGCCCGCCATGATCAGCAAGCTTTGTGTTGCCAGCATGACGCTTAGCCCGACGGCGAGCAGGGCTTGGAATGGGCGCGTCCGCTGCATGACGCCGATCCGCAAGCCGCGCACGACGAACACGGCGATGCAGGCGATCGCCGCGATCACGCCCAGCAAGCCCCATTCTTCCGCCAGCGCCGCGAAGACGAAATCCGAGTGGACGACCGGGATGTAGTTGGGCGATCCCTGCCCGACGCCTTGACCGAAGACGCCGCCCGCCGCGAAAGCCAGCAAGCTCTGGACGATCTGGAAAGCGCGTCCGCCGGGATCTGCCCACGGATTGAGCCAGATATCTACGCGCAGCCGTACCACGTCAAACAAGTTGTAGGCGACCACCCCCGCGGCAGCGATCAAGAGCAGCCCGACGATCAGCAGTGGTGTGTAGCCGCTGGCGACGTAGAGCAGCACGAGAAAGACCATGAAGAACAGGATTGCGGTACCGAGGTCGCGCTGCCAGACCAGCACCACGACCGACAACCCCCACATCAGCACGACCGGTCCGACGATGCGCGGCGAAAACCGCCCGCGATCGACGCTCAAGCCTTCCGCTCGCAGCGCCGGGTACTGTTCAGCGAGATAGCTCGCCAAAAAGACGACAAGGATCACCTTGAGTGCTTCCGAAGGTTGGAAGTAGAAGCCGGCGGTACCGAGCCACAACTCCGGCGCGCCGATCTGCCCGGAGGGGTTGGTGCCGAGCACGATCGTCGCCGCCAGCAGCGCCAAGCCCAAGATCAGCAGGATGTAACGATAATTGCGCAGGACGCGCAGCGCACGCGGGAGATAGACGACGACCAGCAGCGCGGCGACGGAGATCACCAGCCACAGCGTTTGCCGGTCGGCGAAGTTGGGGGCGAGTCGGTCGATCAGCACTAAGCCCCAGCCGCTCATCAGCAGCGCCAGCGGGAACAGCAGTCGATCCCGGCGCGGCAGTCGGCGTTCGATCAGCCGTCCGCCGATCAGCGCGCAGGCGATCCAGACGATCAGCGGCAGCCAGTCGTGCAGTGTGAACGCCCCGCGCTCCAGTGTCAGCGCTAGCAGGTTGACGAAGATGAATCCGCCACCGATCAGCAGCAAGAGCGCCGCGACCCACTGTCCCGCCGCGCCATCCTGCTGGGGTGGCATTTGCAGCTTGAGCGTCGTGACGTCGGTCATTGATTAACCTCACCCCAAGCAACCGCAGGTTGCCACCCCCTCTCCGTGAGGAGAGGGGGAACACCCAAGTTTACCGGAATGCTTTGCTCGTGAGGGGATGCCAAGGTGAACTCAAGCATTCGGGAACAGCCGACCGACAATCGGCGCGAGCCGCCCGATCTGAGCGACGTTCGGATCGGTCATGATGGCACCGTCGAGTGCGTGATGACAAGCGCAGTCCTGCGCCGGGTCGAGCAGTTCGACCGCGCGCGCGACCGCTTGCTGAGCGACGCGCAGGTTGTTGTGGAAGGTCTGCATCACCATCTCGACGTTGACGGGCTGCTCGTGCCAGACGTCGTAATCGGTGATGTGCGACATCGACGCATAGCCGATTTCCGCCTCGCGCGCGAGGAAGGCTTCCGGGCAGGTCGTCATGCCGATCAAGTCGCAGCCCCATTGACGATAGATTTCGCTTTCGCCGCGCGTGCTGAAGCGCGGTCCCTCAATGGTGACGTAGCGTCCGCTGTCGTGCACCGTGCCGCCGACCTCGCGGACTGCCTGCACGACGACCGCGCTCAGTTCCGCGCAGAACGGATCGGCGACCGAGATGTGGGCGACCAAGCCGGTCTCGAAGAACGAACGTCCGCGATCGGCTTTGGTCAGGTCCACCAACTGATCGGGGACGACGATGTGACCGGGGGCGTAATCCTCTCGCAGCGATCCGCAAGCGTTGACGGCGATGATAAAGCGCACGCCCAGCATTTTGAGGGCGCAGATATTGGCGCGATATGGGACGGTCGAAGGCGTATAGACGTGCCCGATACCGTGACGCGGGATGAAGGCGACGCGCTTGCCGCCCAGTGTCCCGATCACCACGTCGGCGCTGGGCGCGCCGAACGGCGTGTCGATGCGTTGGGTGGTCACGTCGGTCAGTTCCGGCATGTTGTATAGCCCGGAGCCGCCGATCACGCCGATTTGGATGGTTTCGGTCATGGATTCCTCTTTTTCGTCATATCACCGTGTAGGGGCGCAGCGCGCTGCGCCCCTACAGCATGATCGTTCAAGGCTACATTGTCGCGCGGATTCTACCGCCATCGACTGGCAGCGCCACGCCGTTGATGAATCCGGCGGCAGGCGAGCACAGAAAGACCGCCGCGTTGGCGAATTCCTCCGGCGTGCCGTAGCGTTGGAGCGGGATGTCGGCGGCGGCGCGTTCGCGTTCGGCGTCGGGAGTTGTACCGTTCTTAGCGGCGCGGGCGTTCATAATCTCGACGGTGCGCGCAGTGCTGATCGAGCCGGGCAGAATGCTGTTGGCGCGGATGCCCTCGGCGGCAAGTTCCTGTGACAGCGTTTTCATCAGCCCGACGACTGCCGGACGGATGGTGTTGGTTAAGGTGGCATTCTTGCTCGGCTGCTTGGCGGATGCCGAGACGACCGCGAGGATCGCCGGACGCTGCGATTGGCGCAGGTAGGGCAGGGCGGCGCGGACGAGACTCACCGCGCTCAGCAGGGTGAGCCGGGTCGCCTGTTCCCATGCCGCGAGGTCGAAGTCGTCAATCGTGCCGTTGGGTGGACCGCCCGCGTTAGTGACCAGTACGTCCAGCCCGCCGAGCATCTCGACGGCGTTGGCGACGAGCCGCTGCGCGGCGGCGGGATCGGTCACGTCGGCGGCGAGCGTGTAGACCGGATTGCCGCTTGCCTGATTGATGTCCGAAGCGGTCTCCTGCAACTCGTTGAGGTGGCGGCTGTTGATCACCACCAGCGCCCCTTCGAGGCTGAACTGACGAGCGGTCGCCGCACCCAAGCCTTGACTGGCGGCGGTCACCAGCACCTTAGCGCCCCGCAAGCCTAAATCCATCGTCAGCGCTCCAATTCCAGCCGCAGGCGAAAGCGACCGACGCCGATGATGTCGCCGTCGGTGATGATCACCGGCTGTGTGATCGGCATCCCGTTGATAGTCGTTCCGTTGCGGCTCTGGCGATCTTCCAGCCACCACTGCCCATTACGCAGCGCGACCAGCGCGTGCTCACCGCTGGCGAAGTCGTCGTTGATCGGGATCGTGTTGGTCGGCGATCGTCCGAGACTGGTCAGCGGCAGCAGTGGATAAGTCTGTCCGGTGGCGACGTAGGCGTCGTCGATCTCGTGGAGTTCGACCATTTTGCCGTAGGTGCGGCGGCTGGCTTCAGTCTGCACGACGGCGCTGCGGTAATCGCGCCACATGGCGACGAACAACAGCACCAGCAGTGCCAGCAGCAGCAAGCCGGAGACCAACCGCAGCAAAAATAGGATGAGTTCGGGTTCCAAAGCGGCTGTCGTCCCTGCTGTCAGAGTTCGAACGCATCGGTGGCGTGGGTTTGACCGTCACCGTGCGGCGTATCTTCGAGGTAAACGAGCTGGGTTTTACCCATCCGGATCACGTCGCCCGGTTGCAACCGATGTTCGCGCACAACTACGTCGTTGACGAGCACACCGCCTTGACTGCGCGTGTCGAAAATCGTGTAGACGCCGAACCGTAGGCGTAACTGGGCGTGATGGCGTGAGATATAAGGATCGTCGAGGACGATTTGGTTGTCGCGGCTGCGCCCGATGTTGATCAGTGGGTCGCGGAGGGCTAGGGCAAGCTTGCCGTTGACGATCAGCTGCGGATTTTGTGGCGCGGGCGTTTCCTCGATTTCGATGCGATTCATGATCGCAGTCGAAGGCGCTGCGCCGTTCTGGTGTTGAACGTCGACGATGATTTCGTTCGGCTCAAGGGTTGGTGTTGCGTTCAACTGAATGCTGGGCGTCGCGTTGAGCCGGTAGCCGGCAGTTGCGGCGAGTTCGATCAAGTGTTGGGCGAGGATGTCGGCAAGGTCGCCTTGACGGGCGAAGAGATGCTCGCAGACTTCGGCGTTGAGGCGGATCGTATACGAGTCGGGTGCGAACGGGCGGGGATCGCCGTCAGCAGCTGCCTGAACGCCGCTTTCCATCGCGCGGGAAAGGTGAAGCGCAATGTCCTGCGGGCGGATCGCTTTGCTGAACAATTGGGCGAATGCCCCCTCGATCAGCCGTTCCAGCTTTGCTTCTACACGTGCAATCGCTTGATCGTTCATGCGGCGGATTATAGCTTGACGCCGAGTTGAGAGCAACGCACGGTTTCCCTACGAGCACAGTTCTCTACTGGTGTGCTCATAAAAAAACGGGCGACCATGTGGTCGCCCGTTTTGCTGGAACTATTGAATTCTGGGTGCCCAGACCGGTTCGGTCGGGACGTTATTGGTCCACGTGTCGTAGATTTCGATGTTCGTGCTGTCGGCGGTGCGGAGATCGCTGAGGTACTTATCGAACTCGGCGCTCTGTGCCTGCGCGAATTCGGTGTCGGTCATCTCCCGGTCTTCGCGGGCACGCACCTGAATGATGTGATAGCCGAACTGCGACTGAACCGGACCGATCAGCGCGCCGATTTCGGCATCACGCACGGCGTCGGCGAATTCAGTGACGTAGTTGCTGACCGGTGCCCAGCCGAGTTCGCCACCCGACGAGGCGGAGCTGTCGGTCGAATCGAGTGCTGCTAGGCTGGCAAAGGACTCGCCGTTCTGCAGCGCGGTCAGGATCGTCTGGGCGGTGGCTTCGTCAGCGACGAGGATGTGACGGGCATCGACGAAGGGCGCGGTGCGATTGGTCGTGTCCGTGAGCACGGCGTTGCGAACTTTTTCGCGCAATGCCTGCATCTTGAAATAATCGCGGATGTCGTTGTTGCTCAGCCCGGTCTGGTTGCGGATCGCGGTGAAATAATCGTCGCGCTGCGTTGTAAACTGAACGGCGCGCTCGGTTGCATCAGGCGTGTTTGAGGGCGTCGCCGACGGATAGGGCGTGAGCGTCGGCGTCATCGTTTGCTCTGGCGTGATCGTTGCGGTCGGAGTCAGCGAAGGCGTCGGCGAAACCAGCGCGGTCGGTGAGGGCGTGGGTGAGGGGGTTCCGGTCGGTACGAGTCCGGCGGTTGCCGGGTCGTAGCCGAAGAAGGAATCGATTTTCGCATCGATGTCGGCATCACTGACGGTGATCCCCAATTCGTCGGCTTTCTGGCGGACGAGTTCATCCTCGACCATTGTGTTGAGCACGCTGTTGCCCAGTTGGTCGGCGACTTGAAGCTCACCGTACCACGTGCTGTAGGGTGTTTGGTTAGTGATCAACTGGCTGATCTGGTCGCTGGTCGCGTTGTAGGGCGGGCTTTGGAACAGGGCGATCGCGTTGTCGAGTTGGTTGATCAGCAGGGCGCGTTCAAGGGTGGCACGCTTCTTGAACTGAGAAACCGTGATTGACGTGCCATTGACGTTGGCGACCGCTTGATTAGGCACCAGCAGTTGGTCGTTGAGGACGGCGACCACGAGGATCAGAAGGGCGATGCCGATAGCGACTGCCGTCCCCAATATGACGAGGCGTTGAATCTCAGCTTCACGCTCGGCTTTTGAGCGGTATTCACGAATGATTTTCGGTTGAAGCCGATTCTTTGAGCCTTCGGCTTCAGGTTTCGGTTGATTGGGCTTTGGCAGCCCGGTGGTGCTGCGCTTCGACATCTTCGCTCCCTATCAAAAAGAAATATCTCATCTAGTCCCGGCATAGAAATTGGGGCATAGCGTCGCCATGCCCCAATCGTAAACTCGATTCGCCGATCGCCTTAGTCCTGCATCAGGACGAACGGCAGCAGCGCGAGGTGCCGCGCCCGCTTGATTTCGCGTGCGAGTTCGCGCTGGCAGCGCGAGCAGTTTCCCGTCTGGCGGCGCGGCTTAATCTTGCCGGTTTCGGTGATATAGCGCTTCAGGGTATCGATGTCCTTGTAGTCGAAGCACTTGCCCTTCGGGCAGTACGCGGCTTGACGATAGCGCCGTCCAAAGCCACCCCGCGGGCGGCTGCTGCGACGGTCGTCGCGGTCACGGCGTCCACCACTGCTGCGGCGATGCGGTTGTTCGTTGCCGCTGTCGCTATCATTGTCGCTGTCGTTATCGCTATCGTCGTCTTCAACTTCTTGATTACGGCGTTTGATCTCTGCTTCACTCATCGTATTTGTTCCTACCTCTTCTCGTTAGAAGGCGGCATCCATCCGTAACGCTAGAAAGCGTAGTCGCCGTTATCGCCTTCGTCATTGACAAAATCGAAATCGCTGTGCTGGCGACGATCCCCAAGCAAGATCATCTCGTTGGCGACCAACTCGGTCCGAAAATGCTTCTTGCCGGTTTCGTCTTCCCAACCGCGTGTTTGCAGCCGACCTTCGACGTAAACCTGCTGGTTCTTGGTCAGGTGCGCCTTGCAAATTTCGGCGAGGTTACCCCACGCCACGACGTTGAACCACTCGGTTTCCTCACGACGTTCGCCTTCGGCAGAGACCCAAGTCCGACTCGTCGCAACGCTAAAACTGGTCACGGGGCGACCGCTGGGCGTGAAACGCATTTCTGGGTCGCGTCCCACCATCCCGATAATGATCACTTTATTCAGACCACGTGCCATAAGTCGTAGTTCCAGAAAACCGGCGGGGTAAGTCGTCCCCCAACTTACTCGTCAGTACGGACGAAAAGATAGCGCAGGACGTTGGGCGCAAGATTGAGGTTGCGCTCGATTTCCTTCAACGCCATAGGTTCAATGTTGGCTTGGAAGAGAACGTAGTAGCCTTCGCGCTGGTTGTCGATCAGATAAGCCAGCTTGCGCCGTCCCCAGCGATCGATCTTCATGACCTGACCGAGTTCTTCGGCTTCGACCCAAGCGCGGACTTGATCGATGGTGCCGTTGACCGCTGCCTCGTCGTTACCGTCGAGGCGCACAATAAAGGTGAGTTCGTAAGCTCGTTTCATGGATGATTCAGTTGACCCCTTCCTTGGGTTTGCCCTGCTTGAGCACGGGTGCGCCGAGCAGAGCGGAAAGTTATTACGTTGGGTAATTCAAGTAGGTCATACTACACGATCGGCGACGCTTTGGCAACGGTCGATTCCGTAAGCTGCACGCTGATCATCGCCTAGGCTTACGTTCTATAACGGATTTGTTCGCTTATCATAGTGAGAGGTCATACTGATATTTGCGGGGCGGGTATCCTGCTGGAAGAGTTGATCAATTCATGAAATATATCGTTCGATTTCGCCGATTTGTCCTCGTGACGGTGTTCCTCATTGTAGCCGGCGGCGCTGTGGTGGCGCAGCAGCAGACGTTGATCGCTTTACCGCCAGTGACGCATCTTGCCCTCGGCGAGAGTGCCACACTCGATGCCGAGATCACCTGTGCTCAAGGCAATTGCAGCGCGTTTGAAATTGTGCTGACCTATGATCCAGCGATTATTCAGGTCGAAAGCATCAGTCTAGGCAACTACCTTGGTGCAGACACGATAATTCCGAAGCGTTCGGTTGAAGATGGACGCATTACCTTGGTGGCTGCCGCGATGGGGGTTCCGTCCCAACAGTCCAGTGTTTTGTTCAGCGTCGTCGTGACTGGCATTGGCGAAGGGACGACGTATATCCTCCCTGAAGTCTTGGTCAGTTGGCGATCTACAAGCGGTCCCCTCGTCCGTGACGAGTGCGCAAATCATTGTCGGGGCGTTGGCAGCTCCGACTGCGACGGCTACAGAGCAAGTCACTCAAGCGGCTGCTGCTACTCTGCCGCGCGTAAATCTGACGGCAGTGAGTTTTGTGCAGACGGTTACCGCGCGCGCGCATGTGAATGCAACACCGACATCAACACCAACTCATGCGCGCTCCACGACCAGTAGCTCGGCACAGATCCTAACTTGTTGGAAGTTCTCGAAAGCGATCACGATCAGCGCTTCACCATCTTACTGTCAGCAATTCAAGTCAGTGGATTGGAGCCAATCTTATCGGGTGGGGGACCTTATACGCTGCTGGCACCAACTGACTCTGCGTTTGCGGAGATGCTCCGCAGCTACCACATTACTACGGCGCAGCTGCTGGCGAATTCGACCCTTGCGACACAGATCATTCGCTATCACGTGATTCCCGGTCGCTACTTTTTCCGAAATCTAACGAGCGGTCCCAGCTTAAATACACTGCTGAACCAAACTGTGACATTTAATCTGTCCGGTGGAGTATTCACGGTGCAGGGTGCAAATCTAGGCGACATTGACAACGTTGCCGTAAATGGGGTAATTCACGTCGTAGAACTCCGTAATCATACCGCCGTCGGCGTTGCCGCTTCTGCGGTCGGGTGGGTGAGACACTGATACGGCACTCACTCGTCAGGCAGACGCGCGGTAGATGTCGAATTTCAATACAGAATTGAGGGGGGTTCGAAAACGGGTTGTAGGGGCGAATGTCTTTCCAGTGCCAGCCGTGAGCTGGCGAGTGCCAGCGCGACCATCAGCCAGAACAGCGTGATCGACGCCTGAAAGTCGAGCCGGAAGAAGTACAAGTCGGCGGTGGCGTTGAGCAGCGCCGCGATCAGCGCGGCGTGATAGCCGAGCAAGATCGAGCGCAGTTCGGTGTTATCTTGCACCGCGCGCCACGCCCGCAGCCCGTAGGCGAACACGCCGAGCATCGTCGCCGCGAACATCCCCACGCCCACCAAGCCGATCTCGTTCGCCATGATCAGGTACATGCTGGCGGCGTCGGTGTAAATGTCGATCTCCGGCGTGCCGGTGAAGCCGACCCCGGTCACCGGGTAGCGGCTGATCAGGCGGAAGGCGTCGGTGTACTCGCCGACGCGCATCTGAGTCGAGATGTCGCTGGCGGTGAAGGCTTCGACGAAGCGCGCGAGGTAATCCTGTGTCTGCGGGATCAGCAGCAGCACGACGAACCCGGCGATCAGCAGCGGCAAGAAGCGGCGATAGCCTTTGAACAGGCTGATGAAGGTCAAGCTGAGGGCGAACGCCAGCATCGAGGCGCGCGACATCGTCAGCAGCAGACCCAGCCCGACCGCTCCGAGCGCACCCCACGCCAGCCAGCGCCAGCGCAGCACCGGCTTGCGGGCGAAGACCTGCGGCGCGATCATGGCGGCGCAGACCGTCAGGAAGCCGCCGAGCGCGTTCGGATCGACCCACGTGCCGATGGCGCGCTCGGTGCCGGTCGGATCGTCGTTGATGTAGCGGATCACGCCGCCGTTGGGGTAGCCGATGCGGGCGAGCCGAATCAGGGTGCGTTCGGCGGTGACGTCGGGCATCACGTAAAGAATCAGAGCAATCAGTGCTTGCACACCCGCCGCCGCCATCACGACCAGCACCAGCCGTCGCAGGCTTACCGGGTCGCGCAGCAGATCGACCAGCACGAACACCATGCCAATGCTGAGCAGCGTCTCGGCGAACTGGCGCAGAATCGCCGAGGTGGGCGATCCGTAGCGCAAGCCGAGCACAAAGCTGAAGATCAGCCACGCGATGTAGATCAGCAGTGGGGCGTGAACGGGCGTCAACTTGACCGACGAGAGCGTGCGCTGTCCGGTCATCCACTGAAACAGATAGACCAGCAGAAAGGCACCCATCGCGGCGTCGAGCAGCGTCGGCGTGAAGCCGATTTTGATCGGGAAAGTGCCGAAGGGCAGCAGCGCCATCACGCCGATCACGCCGTAGAGGGCGGCGTTGACGCTGGTCAGCACGTAGAGCGCGACCAAGACGCCGAGCACGATCCCGGTGGCGATCAGCGGGTCGAACAAGCCAATCAGCAGCCCGATCAGCCCGCCGATCACGCCGATGGTTAGTCCGATTCCAATCGCATAAACGCGACGGTCAAGCCCCGCGATCCACGCCTGTACCGCTTCGGTTGATCCCATTCAGCCCTCTACACCGTCGCTGGTAGGGGCAGGTTTCAAACCTGCCCCTACAATACGTCTCACGATCAGAAAGACCCCCAGTATACCCACGCCCAGCCACGTGAACAGGCTCAACGACGCGCCGACGCGGTAGCTGAGCGGATTGTAATCCAGCCGGATGGTGTGGCTGCCAGATGGCACGACCACCGCGTCGAGCGCGCCGTAAGCCCGCAGAATGTCGGTTGGTTCGCCGTCGATGGTTGCGTACCAGCCGGGATAATTCGGCAGCGCAAGCGAGAGCAGCGCATCGGCTGCGGCGTCGGCGTGGATGGTGATCGCTTCGGGCGCGAACTGCATCACGGTCGCCGCTGCTGGTGCGTCGGTGCTCATAGCGATGCCCGGATCGCCCGCGAGGATCACCGTGCGTCGGGCGTCGAAAGTCGGATCGCGCAGCAGATCGTAAGCGGCTTCGTCGTCGGCGATCACGTATTGATAGTTGAGTTGGGCGAAGGGGCGCGGATCGCTGAGCTGATGCAGATTGACCGCGCCATAGCGGTCAGTGCCCGTGTTAATAATCTGCGACGGAACCGGGAGTTCCTGCCAATCGCTGAAGACGTAGCGCACGGCGAACAACTCCCACGAGACCGGATCGGGCACGTCGCCCTCAATGATGGCGTACGGACCTGCCAGCCACAGCGGGCTGATGCCGTGAATGTCCATCACGTCGTAGAGGCTGCCGTAATTGTCGGTCAGCCCGCGAAAGCCATCGACGCGGAAGGGCGTATCCAAATCGGCGAGCACGGGTGCGACCAGCGGCGGCGCAGTCATCGACACTTGCTGATCGGGTGGTGTGTGGTCGTAGACGGCTTTGGAGTCCATGTCCACTGTGAACAACTCGAAGACCAGCAGTGCCGCGATCAGCCAGAGCAAACGACTTTGACCGCGCGCCAGTGCCGTCGAGACGATCAGGTAGAGCACGCCGGTGACGATCACTGCCAGCATCAGCGCGCTAATCGCTGTCCCGTAAGCGGACGGGTTACTGATCCACGAGACGAAGACCAGCGCGCCGAGCGCCAGCGCCACGTAAAACGCCCGGTTGAGCGCCAGCCGCAGCCGCATCCCGGCGACGTGATCGCGCATACTGTCCCACTGAGTCAGCCACGCCGCGCCCATGCCCGCGAGGATCGCCAAGCTGTTGACCACGAGGTAGGCGGCGCGCTCCTGTCCGCGAAAGAAGCGCAGCCCCGGCAGCAGGTTGTAGAGCGCCGGATAGACGACGCTGTTGCCGCCGAAGCTCCAGAGCAGGGCGAGCAGGGCGACGATACCCCAGAACCACGCACCGCTGAGCTTTCGCCACAACGCGATCAGCGCCAGCGCCAAGCCAGTGATGCCGATCCAGAGCGGCGAATACAGGCTGACAATGCCGGGGATCACGAACTGGGCGACGTCTTGCAGCGGAAAGCCGTTGGCTTTGGCGTCGTAGCCGAAGCCCGCCCGCGTCGTCCGCGTCAGGTATTCGAGACCCGGCAGCAGTTGTACCGCCGAAATTCCTATGGCGATTAGCCCGAACAGGGCGGTGCCAATCACAAAGACAACAATGTGGTTATTTCGTAGGGGCGCACGGCTGTGCGCCCCCGTCATTTTGTGGGTGTGGTAAACCCGATAGCCCCACCACGCAATCAGCAGATAGGTCAGGAAAAAGCTGGTTTGCGGATGTCCCGCCAGCCACGAGACGCCGAGGGCGACGCCGGTCACGACCAGCCAGCGCCAACGGATGCGCTCGGTTCGCGTGGCTTCCAGAATGCCGAGCAGCGCCAGCGGCAGCCAGATGCCCGCCTCCAGCAGCGCCAATTGCAGCGGCGGATAGCCCGACAGATAGCCGCCGTACCCGGCGATCACGGCGGCGCAGAACGCGCCCAAGCTGCTTCCGGTCAGCCGCTTGACGAAGGCGTACATCAGCAGCGTGAAGGCGAGGACGTGAAACGTCATTTCCAGTTCGAGCGCGTGATACGTCCAGCCGCCGGCGAGGTTGCTCAGCGCAATCGTGATCAAGCGCGGCGGGTAGAAAACCGCCGCTTGCGTGTCGGCGATGAAGGGCAGCCCGCCGTTGTTATACGGATTCCAGAGCGGGACCTCGCCCGCTGCGAAGCGCTGGTATTGATAGCCCGCGAAGGTCACGAACTGCCCGGAGAAATCGCCCAGCTTCAGCGAGGCTTGATCCGCCTGCACCGGCGTGAACAGCCGCCAGAAGAACAGCAGCCAGAGCAGAGTAAGAATCACAACTGCAAAAATATCTAACCGCCAAGACGCCAAGGACACCAAGAAAGACAATTCATTATTTTTGGCGTTGGCAACCGAAGGGTGCACGGTGGCTTGGCGGTTAAAGAATGTCTTCATCATCCATCCTCGCGCGGGAGCACGCGCACGCGGCTGAGATAGGCGTAATCGTCCGCCATGCCGCCGTCCGGCGTGACGACGCGCAGGCGTGGGAACGTGCCGTCGCCGGGATTGAGATACAGCCCGATCTCGACCTCGTAAATCCCCGGCGGCGTGTCCGCGCTGACGTCGAGGCTATGTGCATCCTCGATGACCGTGCCGGGCTGCCACGTCGAAGTCGGCGCGTTCCAGTCGGCGGGCATCGCGTCCGACCCGGCGTAGATCGTCGTCGTTTGCGGATCAACCACGTGGGCGAAGACGACGTAATCTTCGCTCACGGGCTGGATCGCCCGCCAGTAGAGCGTCAGCGTCAGTGAGTCGCCCGCGTTCGGCGTTAAGTCGCTCAGGCTGTAGCCGACCAATTCAATCTTACCGCCGAAATTGATGCTGAGCGGATTTGGTACGTCGAGATCGCTGGTGCGTGGCTCCAACTGTCACCGTGCCGATGGTGTAGGTTTCCGATCCGTCTGCTAATTGGAGTCGGGCGCCGCTGCTTAGATCGTACCAGCCGATCTCGACGGTCAGCGTCTCCGGCGCGTAGGCGGCATCGGGCACGGCGACGGCAACCGGGTTTTGCCACGAATAACCCGCTGCCAGATCGCTCGTTGCCAGCGTGCCCCCACCGGGATACACGTCGCGCTGACCGATGATTACACCGCCCGACGTGATCAGATGGACGAACAGACTCCAATCGTTTTGCAGCGGCGCGGCGATCTGCCAGTCGGTTTCGATCGTCACGTAGTCGCCGGGTTGAACTGTCGTGCTGACGACCCGCGCACCAAGCAGATCGAGCGCGCCAGCGTCAGGTGCGGCGAAGGTTGCTTCGGCGCTGCCCGGTTGAGCGGCTGCAGGCAGTGCGTAGGCGGGCGCGATCACGGCGAAGGGCGTGATCGCGGCGACGGCGAAGAAGAACCCGGCGACAGCGCCCATCAGCAGCGGACGGAGGCGGCGCGGCAGCGCCCACGTCAAGCCGAGCGCGATCCAGACGAGGATCGGCGCGAGCGCGACGAAGATCAGCCGCCCCTGCGATGCCCACGTCTCCGCCGTCCAGCGCAGATACGAGACGAAGGTGATGGCGATCCACAGGATCGTCACCAGATGGGGGAGCCACGTTGTAGGGGCGGAGCGCGCTCCGCCCCTACGGGCAATGCGTGCGATGATATAGCCTACTGCGCCGATGATGCCGATTCCGCCGATCACGTTGAAAATCAGGTAGATGGCATCCGGCAGCGGCACGTTGACGCCGCCGAAGAAACCCCAGAAAGCCCGCGTGAAGCTGTCGCGCTCCGCCCACAATTGAGCGGCATTCGCGGGAATCGCGCGCCGCCCGACGATCTCCAAGAAGGTGTTGAGTCCGGTCGGATCGCCGTACAACTGCGCATTGCGTACGATACCACCATCCGGCGATGGCGCTGGTCAGTGCGCCGGAGATCAGCCCGCCGAGCACCAGCGGTCGCCAGTCGCGCCAGCGCAGCGACACGATCAGCAGCGCCAGCGCCACCAGCGGGATCAGCGCGCCGAGGCTCAGTTTCGCCAGCAGGCTCGCTCCGGCGACCACGCCGATCAGCGCGTAGAAGCGCAGGCGGGGCGGACGCTCGGCTTGGAGCAGCAGCACGATCAGCAAGAGCAGCAGATTGCCGACGAAATTAGAGAGGTTGTCGTTGTTGACCGACCCGCTGATGAACAGAAACATTGGCAGGCAGGCGTTCAGCGCCGCTGCGCCGAGCGCGACTTCGGGGCGACGGGGGAACAGCGCACGACCGAGTGCGTAGGTGACGATCACCGTGCCCAAGCCGAGCAGCACCGAGAAAAAGCGGGCGACGTGAACCGCCAGCACCGTCCCGTGCCACGGAAAAGCCTCGAAATGCGGTGTGATGCACAATCATGTTGACGTTGCCGTCGGGACGAATGGTGCCGATGTCCGCGTGCGGATTTTGCCGACGGATCAAGTCGAGATCGGACGTGTCGATGGGCGCAGTGATCACGGCAGCGGCGAGGTAATAGAGCGGCGGCTGGCTGCCTTCCTGCCGCCATGCCGTCGCGTCGCTCGGTGACGCTGCGCCGGGTGTTTGCGGTGGCAGCGCCAAACCGTGCGTCGCCAAGTATTGCACCATCGGGTAATGCCACAATTCATCCGATGCCTCGAAAATCGGCGTGACGATGCTGTAGATCGACGCCAGCACGAGATAAACGGCGAGGATCGTGTAGAGCCAGCGTCTAGAGTGATTCTGCATCAAGCGCGTGCTCCGCTGCAGCGTTGGTAGAAATCGACAGTCGCGCGGGCGATCTCCGTCCAGTCGAACTGCTGCGCCAAGTTTGCCGCGCCTTGCTGCAAGCGCGCGCGTGTGTCTGGCGACTGGTAGAGGCGGCGCAGCGCGTCGGTTAACGCTGCCGGATTGTTGGGCGGGACGAACACCATGTTCGCAGCATTGAATTCAGGGATGGTGACTGCTGGTTGCGTAGTCACGATGGCGCAGCCGTGCTGGATCGCCGCCATCAGCGAGCCGCGCCGGAACGACGCGCCGTCGGCGAAGGGCAGGGCGATCGCATCGGCGGCGCGCAGCCAACTGCTGACGCCCGCGTCGTCGAGATAACCGGTCTTATGGACGAAGGCGGCGAGGTTGTTCTGTTCGATTAAACGGTCGATTTCCTCAATGTAAGCAGCGTTGGTCGGGTCGCTGCTCCCGGCGACCCCGCCGATCAGCACCAGCCGTGCCGGAATTCCGGCAGCGCGCAGCAAGGCTAAGCTCTCAATCAGTGTGTCGATCCCCTTGCTGCGGTTGATCAGCCCGAAGTTGGCGATCAGAAAATCGTCGTCGGAACCGATGAGCCGACGATCCGCCGGTTTCACGTCGTTGGCGCTGATGTTGCTGCCAATCGGGATCAGCGCCAGCTTGAGATCGCGCAGACGCGCCGCATCCTCGTGATTGGTGGCGATCACGCCCGCCGAGGCGCGCGCCAGCCGCCTGACGATCCAATCGCGCAGCGATCCGGCTTTCGGGAACAGATAAGGGTAGCGCAGGTCGTGGAAAGTCGTCACGACCGGCACCGGGCGCAGCGCGTCCGGCAAGAAGTGGATGAAAGGCGACATGCCGTAAGCTGCCGTCTGATACTGGATGCTGATCACGTCGAGCAGACTTTCGCTCGCCCAGCGTCGCGCCGTCAGTAGACTGCCCATGCCCCAGCCGGTGACGCTGGCGCTCAACTGCACGCGCGGGTTGCTGTTCATGGTTCGCGTCCGGCTGAGGACGAAGACCTCGTGCCCCTGCGCGGCGATCTCCCCGGCGAGGATGCGCGTATAAGCGCCGATACCGCCCTGCATCGGTGGGTATTCACCCGTGATCATACCGATGCGCATCAAGGAAGCTCGCTTCCCGTGACCTTCAAGCCGGAGCGGAGCACCTGCCAATATTGGCGGATGCGCTCCGCTCGCAGCGCACGCTGGGAGCCGATCAGCCCTTTGAGCGACTCCATGACAAGCTGCAAGCCATAGCTCAGCAGCAGGAACAGGCGCAGCGTTTGTGCCGCCAGCGCGCCGTGATATTTGCGGAAGTAGCGCAGCTTGCTCTGCTGAAACAGGATGTGCCGCCGCGCCACGACTTGATCGCTGCTCTTGCCGCCGTGATGCGTGATTTCCGCCTCGGCGAGGTAGACGACGCGCCAGCCCGCGGCTTTAGCGCGCTTGCACCAGTCGAGTTCTTCGGAATACATGACGAAGCCCTCGTCCAGCCCGCCGATCTGGTCGTAGACCTCACGGCGCAGCAGCAACGCCGACCCCTGCACCCAATCGACGTCAAGTGTTTGGTCGGGTGGTGCGTCGTTGACGTAGAAGCGATCCAGCAGCGACTTAGGCGCGTAGCCTTGCAGCCACGTGCTCTCGAAAAAGGCGGTCGCCAGTGTCGGGAAGCGTCGCCGCGTCGATTGATAGCTGCCGTCGCTGTTGTGGGTATAGGGACCGACCATGCCAACGGTCGGGTTGGCGTCGAGATAGGCAACCATCCGCACCAGCGCGTCGCCGATCACTTCGGTGTCCGGGTTGAGCAGCAGCAGATGACGACCGGTCGCCTGCGCTAAGCCGAGGTTGTTGCCGCGGGTGAAGCCGACGTTCTCAGCCTGCGCCAGCAGGGTCACCTGCGGATAGCGCGACTTGCAGCAGCGCGACCGTTTGATCGCTGCTGCCCGAATCGACGACGAGTACCTCGACGTGCAAATCGCCTAAGTTAGCGTAGATGCTGTCGAGGCACGCCGCCAACAGGTCGGCGACGTTCCAACTGACGAGGACTATCGACAAATCGATCATAGTCCGGCGATTTTACCAAAATTTAGCAATTGTGAGAGTCTGCAACATACTTTGATTACATTTCGTCGGCAGGATAGAGGCGTGGTTTTGCGAAATGAGGTGTAAACATGAGCATCAAAAAAATCGGTTTGTTGGTACTCACGCTGATTGTTGGTCTGTTGGTGGTTAGCGCGGTTGCTGCGCAAGACGCGACGCCGGAACCCCAGCCGCCGCAAGCACAAAGGAATTTGCCCGGTATGGGGCTGCTGGGACGGTTTGGCGATGACGGGCTGCTGCGTGAGCTGGTCAGCATCGTCACCGATGATCTCGGCATCCAGCCCGCCGACCTGCTGCAACAGTTGCGCGGGCAGACCCTCGCCGACGTCATTACGGCGAACGGCGGCAGCGTGGACGACATCACTGCCAAGATCACGGCGGCGGTCACCGACCGGGTGAATCAGGCAGTGGCGGACGGCAACTTGACACAGGATCGCGCCGATCAAGTGTTGGCGAATCTCCCCGATCTGATTCAGCGGGCGCTCAACGGCGAGTTCGGCGGCATGTTGGACGGACGGTTTGGTGGTCGTGGTCAAATGATGCCCCCGATGGGGCAGGGGCAGGGACAGCGGCTGCCGCGCGTGCAGCAGTTCATGGATCGGTTGGACGTTCGTGCGCCGCTGATGAATGCGATCGTCGATGCGACCGGCTTGAACGGGCGTGAACTCGCGCAGCAGATCCAGAGCGGCAGCACGCTCAGCGAGATCATCACCGCCAACGGCGGCGATCCGGCAGCAGTTGAAGCCGCCGCGATCGACAAGGTCAAGACGCGGCTGGACGAAGCGGTCAGCAACGGCAATATGACGCAGGAGCAAGAGGACACGGTCATCGCCGGTGTGCAGGCATTCTACGACGCCGCCCTGACGGCGACTCGCCCGGCGGCGACGGCAACGCCCGCTGGCATCTAGGAACAACGGGGTAGGGGCAGGTTTCAAACCTGCCCCGACGTCTGCAAGAGAGATCGTTTGTAGGGGCGTTATATATAACGCCCCTACTGATTCGTGCTAGAGGGCAGGCGAAACAACCGCTCGGTGTTGGCGACGGTCGCTGCTGCCACTTCATCCACGGTGATCAGCTTGAGCGCGGCGAGGCGCTCGACGATCAGCGGGATGTAGCTCGGCTCGTTGCGCTTGCCGCGATGCGGCGTCGGCGTCAGGAACGGACCGTCGGTCTCGACCAGCAGCCGATCCAGCGGGACGGTCGTGGCGATACGACGCAGATCGTCGGCGTTCTTGAAGGTGATCGGTCCGGTGAAGCCCAAATAGAACCCGGCAGCCAGCGCGCGATCGGCGATTGCTTGCGGCGCGGAGAAGGAGTGGAGCACGCCGGGGCGCGCGCGCAGCGACTCCGGCAGCGTCGATGTCCAATTTTCGAGAATGGCGATCAAGTCGTCGCTGGCTTCGCGGTTGTGGATGATCACCGGCAGTTCGAGTTGTGCTGCCAGCGCCAACTGCGCTTCGAGCGCTTCAAACTGCTTCACTTTGGGGCTGTCGTCCCAGTGATAATCCAGCCCGATCTCGCCGATGGCGACGACCTTCGCTTCGTGGGCGAGTGCTTCGACCCACTGGAGATCGGCATCGCTAAAGTCGGCACTGTCGTTGGGATGGATACCGACCGCCGCGTAGATGCCGGGATACGCCGCCGCGAGCGCGACGGCTGCCCGGCTCGACTCGGCATCGACGCCCGGATTAATGACCCGCGTCACGCCAGCCGCCGCCGCTCGCTCGATCACCGCGGCGCGGTCGGCGTCGTAGGCGTCGAAATTCAGATGGCAGTGGCTGTCGATCAAAGGTTGTGCTCCGCTTTAAGCTGATCGTAGTCGGCTTTGACCATCATCTCGATCAACTGCTCGAAGCTGACGTTTGGCTCCCAACCGAGCTTGGCTTTGGCTTTGCTGGCGTCGCCGATCAGTTGATCGACTTCCGCTGGGCGCATGAAGCGTTCGTCCTGTACCGTGTAATCGCGCCAGTTGAGGTCAACGCAGTTGAAAGCGACTTCGCACAAGTACTGCACGGTATGGGTGCGCCCGGTGGCGATCACGTAGTCGTCGGGCTGCTCCTGCTGGAGCATCATCCACATCGCCCGGACGTAATCCCCGGCGAAACCCCAGTCGCGCTCGGCGTCGAGGTTGCCGATCCGCAGTTCCTTCGCCAGCTTGAGGCTGATCATGGCGGCGTGGCGCGTCACCTTGCGGGTGACGAACTCGTAGCCCCGGCGCGGGCTTTCGTGATTGAACAGGATGCCGCTGGTCAGGTGCAGGTTGTAGCTCTCGCGGTAGTTGATCGTGATCCAGTGACCGTAGACCTTCGCCACGCCGTAAGGACTGCGCGGATAAAAGGGCGTCGTTTCCTTCTGCGGGACTTCCTGCACCTTACCGAACATCTCGCTGCTGGACGCCTGATAGAAGTGCGCCTCCGGGCTGATAGTGCGGATGGCGTCGAGCATTCGCGTGACGCCGAGCGCGGTCACGTCGCCGGTGAGAACGGGCTGCGCCCACGATGCCGGGACGAAGCTTTGCGCGGCGAGGTTGTAAATCTCGTCCGGTTGGGCTTCGCGCAGGCTGTAGATCAGGCTGGTCAAGTCGGTCAAGTCGGCGGAAATCAGGTTGATCTTGTCCTGAAAGTGCTTGATGCGTTCGTAGTTGACCGTCGTCGTCCGGCGGATCAACCCGTAAACGTCGTAACCTTGTTCGAGCAGATACTCGGCAAGGTAGGAGCCGTCCTGCCCGGTGATGCCGGTGATAAGTGCGCGTTTCGTCATGATGATTAACTTTCGGTGGGATGGAATGAGGGGAGTCCCGCAGCACGGGACTCCCGCTTTAGTGGTTAGCCTTGGAGCGTCGGTGTTGGCGTCGGCGTCGAGGTGTCGATCACCGGCAGCGACTTAAGTTCGAAGGGCTGTCCGTTGAACGTAAGCTGGACGTACTGGCTGGCGACCCAACCCTGTTGGTTGTTATAGGTCACTTGGAGCCACGTGTCGTCGGGGTTGCGCCCGGTGACGATCATCTGCGTGCCGTTGGGCAGCAGTGCCAGCGATTCGGCTTGGTCGTTGTCGAACCGGCGGAAATGCAGGTTGGCATCGGCGTTGAGGTTGAAGACCGTCCCCGCGACGACGTTGCGCAGCGAGTTGGCAACGCTCGGCTGTACCTGCCCGGTGGTGACGACGCTGCCGTGCTGATCTCCGGTCAGGACGTTCAGTTCGCCCAGTTCGACCAGTCGATCGTAGGTGACGCTTTCGCCGTTGCGCTGGAGCGCCACGTAGCTGGTGCTGATCCAACCGGTGACGGTGCTCTGCGGTGCCTGATAGCTGACGAATGCCCAATCGCGCGCTTCGGTGATGCCGAGGAACTCCATCTGCGTGCCCGCCGGAACCAGCGCCAGCGATTCGCCAGCGGTCGACGGAATGCGGCGGATGTGCGTCCGCACGCCCGGATCGAGATTGATGACGACCGCCGTGATGACGTTTTCGCGGGCTGACGGCGGTTCGACCGAGGTATCGACCGACTGACCGGCGCGGTTGCTCGGAATGGTCGCCAAATCGCGCAGGGCGAGCACCCGATTTTGCGAATCGTGCAGGTTGAGATAGAGCGCGTTGACCCACGCCGTAATCGTGCCGCCATCGGGCGTATCGTAAGTCACGTTGAGCCACGTCGTCGCCGGATCGAGGTCTTCGCCGTCGGCGAGCAGCGTCACCGGATCGACAAAGGGCGTCGCATCGGGCGGCAGCGGTGTCGCGGTGGTATCGAACGCCGGGACGGGTTCGCCCGCGCGCCCATTGACGTGCAGGACGGTGCCGGCGGGCGCGAGACCGAGCGAGAAGGCTTCACGGCTCGGATAGAGCCGCAGTTGCAGATTGGCACCGGGGTTGAGCACGACGCGCGCGGTCGGACCTGCGGTGGTCGGGACGGCGGTCGGCTGGGCGATGATGACGACGTCGTTGGTGCTCGGTGCTGCGGTCGGCTGCGCTGGCGGCTGCTCAACGACCGGCGCAGCAGTTGGTGCTTCAGTTGGTGCTTCGGTTGGCACAGCGGCGACTTCGGCGCCGACGTTATGCGCGAGGCTGACAATCGGCAGGTCGACGACTTGAACGCCATCCGGCGCGTCGTAGGCGACGGCGCTGTAGTACAGTCCGCCGAAGGTGCCCCCCGGCAGGCTGATCTGGGCGACGTCATCCGTACCGTTATTGCTGGTCGAGACGACGAAACCGGATTTACCGGCTTCAACCACCGCCGAGTTGGAACTTCCGGCGGCGACATCGCCGATCAGTGCGCCGCCATCAGCATAGGCGGCGCTGGCGGTTCCGGCGCTGGTCGCATTGATCAGCGTGAAGACGCCCGTATCGGCGTTGACCGTGCTGACTTGATCGCCAACAACCGTAGCGGTCGGCGCTTCGGCGCTGCCATTCAGAACGACCGTCTGATAGCTGCCCGCGCTGACGTCGAGCGATGCCGTGGCGACTTCGTTGTTCGTCCCGGCGCTGTCGACCGAAAGCGAGTAGCCGCCCACCGGCAGCACGATGAAGTTGGTGGCGTCACCGGCTCCAAGCGCGGGAGCGACCAGCGTGTTGTTCAGATACGCATCGACGGCTGAACCCCCGGCGATCCCGTGAACGATCCGCACGTAGCCACCATCACCTTGCGGTTGCGTTGGCGCGGAAAGCAGCAGGGTTTGCGCTGCATCGGCGGTACCGTAAACCACGAGGACGTAGGACGTGCCGCTGTTGAGGCTGTAGGATTGCGCCGGGACGATGGCGCTGTCGATGGCACCCCCGGCGGCAACGATGGCGAGATCGTAGGACATGACCGGCAGGTCGAGCGTCCCGTAGGGTTGGTCGAACTGCAAGCCGGGGATCACTGGACGACCGTCGGCGAGGATCACGTCCACCGCCGATCCACCGGCGATGGCGTGGACGGCAGTAAAGCGCGCCTTACCCAGCGCCAGCGGGTTGAGATCGTCTTGGTAAACGGTAAACGTCGCCTGCGAAGCCGAGCTGGCGATCAGTGTGAACGAGGCACCTGCGCCCGTGTTGACGTCTTGCGTCCACAGGGGCGTGGCACTGCCCGTTTGCATTGCGCTAACCTGATGCGTACCTGCCGTGACGCTGACGTAAGTCGAGGCAGTCCCATAGCTGAGATTGCTTGCGGCAAGCTGCCCGTCGACGTAGACGTCTATCGCCGACGCGCCCGGAATCGCATGGACGAAGCGCAGTTGCGCTGCGTCGCTCTGAGCGGCTGCCGGAATAGCGACCAGCAGCAGCGCCAGCGCGATCAGGAAAATCTGTTTCAGCTTGAGTTGCATAAACGTTACTCCCTTCGCAAAGACAAACGGGAAATCAAGTACCTTCTTCCCACTGGCTAAGGTAATGCGCTTGCTCCGGGGTAAGGGTATCGATGTGAACGCCCATCGTCTCTAGCTTGAGGCGGGCGATCTCTTTGTCAATGTCTTCCGGAACGGTGTAAACGTTCGATGACAGAGCGGCGTGGTTTTTGACCATGTACTCGGCGGCGAGCGCTTGGTTGGCGAAGCTCATGTCCATCACGCTGGCGGGATGTCCCTCGGCGGCGGCGAGATTGATCAGGCGACCTTCGCCGAGCAAATAGATCGACTTGCCGTCGACCTTGTATTCTTCGACGAACGGGCGGACCAGCTTCGGATCTTGGCTGCTCATTTCGCGCAAGCCGGGGATGTTGATTTCGACGTTGAAGTGACCGGAGTTCGCCAGCACCGCGCCGTGCTTCATCTTGGCGAAGTGGTGCTTGTCGAGGACGTGCATGTCACCGGTCGCCGAGATGAAGATGTCGCCAATCGGCGCGGCTTCTTCCATCGGCATGACGCGGAAGCCGTCCATCGTCGCTTCGAGTGCGCGCAGCGGATCGACTTCGGTGACGATCACGTTCGCGCCCATCCCATCGGCGCGGCTGGCGATACCGCGGCTGCACCAGCCATAGCCCGCGACGACGATGACCCGTCCGGCGAGCAGCAGGTTGGTGGCGCGGATCACGCCGTCGAGCGTGCTCTGCCCGGTGCCGTAGCGGTTATCGAACAGGTGCTTCGTGTTGCTGTCGTTGACGGCGATCACCGGGAATTCGAGCGCCTTGTCATTCGCCATCGCGCGCAAGCGGATGACCCCGGTGGTCGTCTCTTCGGTGCCGCCGATGATGCCGTCGAGCAGTTCGCGGCGCGACTTGTGGATCGTGCCGACGAGGTCAGCGCCGTCGTCCATCGTGATCTGGGGCTGATGATCGAGCGCGGCGGTGATGTGCTCGTAGTAAGTGTTGTTGTCCTCGCCCTTGATGGCGTAGACCGGGATCTCATAATGCGAGACCAGCGATGCCGCGACGTCATCCTGCGTCGATAGGGGGTTGGAAGCGCAAAGCACGATGTCCGCGCCGCCCGCTTGCAGTGTGTGCATCAGATTTGCGGTTTCGGTGGTCACATGCAGACAGGCAGAGACGCGAATCCCTTGCAGCGGCTTTTCTTTGGCGAAACGTTCGCGGATGGCGCGCAGCACGGGCATTTCGTGCTCCGCCCACTCGATGCGGTAGCGACCACCCGTCGCCTGCTCAAGGTTTTTAACGTCGTGTTCTACGGTCATGTTAGCTCCTGAATGATTTGATAGTCGGGAATGCGCCCCAAAACGTCGGGATTTTAGCACATACGATAAGATTTGTCGTTATGTGATTTACTTTTCGGCGCGCACTGGATCAGGGTGCGGGTTCGAGCAAGCTGTCCAATGCGCCTTGATCGTCGAACTGCGAGCGGAAGCGCGCGACGAATTCGGCTGGTGTGAAGTGATGGCTTTGCGTCCCGACCTGTTCGAGCACGTAGGTCGCGCTCAGCGCTCCCATCTCGCCGCTCAGCTTGAGGGGCAGCCCCTTCGCCATGCCGGTGAGCAGTCCCGAACGGAACGCATCGCCGACGCCGGTCGGATCTTTGATCTCGGCGGGTGCGAAGACCGGGATTTTGATTTCGTCGCCATTGGTGTGGATCACCGAGCCTTCACGCCCTTGCGTGACGATCACGATCTCGGTTTGGTCGCGCAGGTCGCGGAGCGACAAGCCCGTCTTGTTCGAGATCATCTCTTGTTCGTAGGCGTTGACGACCAGCATGTAAGCGCCCTTGATCAGGGTGCGCAGCTGCTCGCCGTCGAGCCGGGGGACTTGCTGGCTGGGATCGGCGACGAACCGGATCCCGCGCTGGCGACATTCTTCGGCGAGGTTGATCATCGCTTGGGGGTCGTTCGGCGAGATCACGACCAGATCCGGTTTGGTGGGCGACGCCTCGGCGAGGGTGAAGTCGCGGGCGTAAGCCATCGCGCCACTGTAGAACGAAGCGATCTGGTTGTTGTCGAGGTCAGTGTTGGCAAAGAACGATGCGGTGAATACGTCATCGATTTGACGGACGGTACTGCAATCGACGCCGACTCGTTCGAGCCAGAGCCGGTAATCGCCGAAGTCACGCCCGACGGTGCCCATCACTTTGGGATGAAGCCCGAACAATGCCAGCGAGTAGGCAATGTTCGCTGCGTTGCCGCCCCAATGTTTCGACATATCGTCGACCAAAAAGCTCAAGCTGACTTGGTCGAGCTTTTCGCTCATGAGGTGATCGACGAAGCGCCCCGGAAAGCGCATCAAGTAGTCATAGGCGATCGAACCCGTTACAATGATGTCCATGCGAAGAATCCTGCCAGTGGGCTGATTAATGAGACGGGCGGCAGTATACCACATTCTGGACGCTGGCTTATAGATTGGATCGGATTCACTGAATGACGCTGTTTGATCACCAACGCTTGAGCAATGACGTGCTGCGGCTCGACCTCGACCGGCTGCGACAAGGATATTACAGCGATAAATATTTCGAAAACGTCGTCGCCGTGATGCAGGGAATTCGTGCCGCGCACGAGAAATTTACCGGTACGCCTTACCGTGACTTGCCCACCGATCTCTCCCGGCTTGACGTAACCGATCTGCGCGTAGAAGCGCAGATTTTTATGCGCCGCGCGCCTTATGCGGTCGTCGCCGGGGTTGATGCGGCGCTGGCGATGATCCGGGGCGCGGCGGGCTATTTCGAGGGCGATCAATTTGTCGAGACGTGGCAAACGCTGGAAGTGGAAGCGCTGGAAGATGGAGCGATCGCGCTCTATCACGGACATCCCGACGACGTGCGCCCGGTGCTCAAAATTCGCGGGCGCTATCAGGATTTCGCGGTGCTGGAGACGCCGATGCTGGGCATTCTGACCCGCGCCAGCCGCGTCGCCAGCAACGTTTACGAAGTGCTGCGGGTCGCCAATGGCAAGCCGGTGCTGTTCTTCCCGGCGCGCTTCGATCTGCCGGAAGTGCAAGCGGTGGACGGCTATGCCTATTGGTTGGCGGTGCAGCGCTACAACTGCGAATATGAGGATCACCCGCTCACGCCGTCGGTGAGCACCGACGCGCAGGGGGCGTGGTGGGGTGGCAAAGGTGGTGGAACCGTCCCCCACGCGCTGATCGCCTCGTTTATGGGCGACACGGCGGCGGCGATGGTCGCTTTCGCGCGTTACCTGCCCGTGAACGTGCCCCGAATCGCGCTGGTCGATTTCAATAACGATACCGTCGGCGACTCGCTGGCGACGGCGGCGGCACTCTGGGAGCACTATCGCGCCGCGCTCGAAGCGGGCGACGTCGAGGGACAGCGCCGCTGGACGCTGGATGGCGTGCGCTTGGATACCAGCGCCAGCGTCCGCGACGTGTCGCTGAGCGTGGACGATCCGTTCGGCGTCAATCCGAAACTGGTGCGGCTGGTGCGGGCAGCGCTCGATGAGGCGTGGCGGGCGTGGGATGTGCCCGATCGCTTGGTCGAGGCGGCACAAGCCTACTGCAAGGCGATCAAGATCGTCGTCACCGGCGGCTTCAATGCGACGCGGATCGCGGAGTACGAGCGCGAGCACGTCCCGGTGGACGTTTACGGCGTCGGATCATCGCTGCTGCGCAACGATCGCGACAGCAACACCGATTTCACGATGGACGTGGTGCGCGTGCAGATCGACGGCGAGTGGTACGACGTAGCGAAAGTGGGGCGCCAGCCCAACGATAACGCCGACCTCCAGCCGGTCGATTTAAGCGCTTTATGAAGCAGAACGTTGCTTGTAGGGGCGCAGCGCGCTGCGCCCTTACTCGAATTGCGCGCGAGCACCAGTAGATATAAGGAATCAGGCATGAGCGATGATCTCTACCCGGACGCGGAAGCGGGAAGCGAGCCGAAATTCGTGCCGGGACGGATGGGGCGACGGTTGTTTTCGATGGCGGCGCTGCGCGAGCGGATTGTCGATGCTTTCCTTGAAGAAAACGATGCTGCAAGTCTGCGCGCAGCGGACACAACCCCGAAACGCTACAAGCTGATCCTCGACACCGCCGATTACGTGATCGCGGTTGAGTTGATCCAGATCAGCAGCGATGACAAAGCTGATTTGCTGCGGAGCGTCTACAGCTTGCTGTTCGGCTATGGGGCGCTCGATACGCTGTTCGCTGACGAGCGCGTGACGACCATCGCTCTCAACGGCGTCGATCACGCGGCGGTGCGCTATGGACACGGCGAACTGGTCAGCCTGCCGCCGTTGTTCGATGACGACGAGCATTTGCGGCTGGTGATCAACCGGCTGATCGCGGCGGCGGGCGCGGAACTCACCAGCGATCTGCCGGTGCTGGAAACCGGGCTGATGATCGATGGGCGTCCGCTGTCGCTGAGCGTCGTCCAGCCGTCGATCGCCTTTGGCTTCAACGTGGACATCCGGCTGCATCCGCGCAGCGCGCCGACGCTGGACGATTTGGTGGCGCAGGATTTCATGACCGCCGAGGCGCTGGCTCGGCTGCGAGCGCTGCTGGCTTCACCGTACGGCTTCGTGATCGCCGGGGAGACTGAGACGGGCAAGACGACGCTGCTCAACGCCATCGCGCAGGAGCTGGGCGGGCAGGTCGCTGCCGTCGAGCGCACGGGCGAATTGCGTCTGCCGGAGACTGCCGCGCGCTTCCCGGTGCGTTGGGGTGTTGGCGGCGATCCCGGTGCGTCGTTCGCCGACCAGATCCACGCGGCGTTGGCGAGTCATGCCGACTGTCTGCTGCTGGACGAAGTGCGCTCAGACGAGCCGGAAGCGATCGCCCCGCTGCTCAGCGCTGAGGATACACCCCGTCAGGTCTGGGTCGTGCGCGCTGCCCCCGATCACAAGCGGCTGCAAAGCGCGCTGGGCATGTTGGCGCGCCGTGCCGATCCCGCGCAAGGCGAGACGCCGGTTCACGCCCTGTACGAACGGCTGCCGTTCATGGTGACGGTCGCGCGGATTCAGGAACGGCTGCAGCTGTTCAGCATCGCTGAGTGGCAGTCGCGGGTCGATACCGATTACCCTGATTACGTGATGCTGCTGCGTTATGAGAACGGGCGCGCTCAGCCGACCGGGAAGACCCCGGCGCGCTGGCTCGACTAGAATGGGCGGACGCCGCCCGCTCCGACAGCGCTGCTGATTACCGAGCTGGCATTTGCCGGAACGCGAGCGGAGCGGCAGAATAGGGCGCAATGTCCGTTGAAATGCGGAGCACAGTATGAATTTCCCGACATTCTATCGACCGGAGCGGGTGGGCGATCTGTACGTGCCGGATACGGCAGGCGCGGTGGCGGCAGGTCGCATCGCTGGCGCGCGTCTTGACCGACCTCGCGCCGACGCGGACAATCCTGCTGCTGGTCGATATGCAGGTCGATTTCGTCCACATTGATGGCAGCTTGAGTGTCCCCGGTGCGGTCGATGACGCCCGGCGCACAATCGAGTGGATTTATCGGAATCTGTCGCACCTGACCACCATCGCGGCGTCGCTGGACAGCCATGTGCCGATCCAAATCTTCTTCCCAACGTGGTGGAGTGATCCCGACGGCAAGCATCCCGAACCCTACACCGTGATCCGCAGCGAGGACGTACGGGCTGGTCGCTGGCGTCCGTTGTATCAGCCCGACTGGTCGGCGGCGTACTGCGCTCGACTGGAAGCCGACGCCAAGAAGGAGCTGATGATCTGGACCTATCACACCCTGATCGGCACGCCGGGACACGCGCTGACACCGGCGCTCTACGAAGCGATCGCCTATCACACTGCCGCTCGACAATCACAGCCGATCTTCGTGCAGAAAGGCTCGATCCCGGAGACCGAGCATTACTCGGTGCTGGAAGCGGAAGTTAAGGTGCCGGGCAAGCCGCAGAGCGAATTGAACGAGGACTTCCTCAAAACGCTGATCGGTTACGACCGCATTTACATCGCGGGGCAGGCGAAAAGTCACTGCGTGCTGGAAACCGTGACCTCGATCATGCGCTATTTCGCGGGTCAGCCGGACGTGATCGGCAAGTTTCGCCTTCTACAGGACTGCATGTCGTCGGTCGCGCACCCGACCATCGACTTCGAGGCGCTGGCGCAGCAGACCTTCGCGGATTACGCCCGACGCGGTTTGAAGCTGGTCAATTCCAGCGATCCGGTGCGCTAGGAGAAGTACCGAGTACTGAGTACTGAGTGCTGAGTTAAGAACAGTTTGCAGCAGGATCGTAGGCTAAAAGAGGATTTGGATCCCCTGCTGAGTCAAACCATCGCCAAACTACATCATCGAATCTCGAAACGGGCGAGGTACGCTCCCCTCCCTGAATTCGGGGAGGGGCTGGGGGTGGGGTCATAGCTCGTTCACGGAAAAAACCGGCGCGCCTTCGTTTCAAGCTGAGCGTCTTTGCGGAAGCGATAGAGCTTCGCCGGACGTCCGCCGGTCTCGCGGAAGCGGCTGACCGGTTCGACGATGTTGGCTTCGCGGATCTTCTTGCGAAAGTTGGCTTTGTCGAGCTTGTGGTCGTTGAGGATGATCATGTAGGCATCCTGAAGCTCGCGCAGGGTGAATTCTTCCGGCATTAGCTCGAAGGCGACCGCCGAATATTCGATCTTGTAGCGCAGGCGAGTCAGCGCGTAGTTGAGAATTTCCTCGTGATCGAAGGCGAGCGGCGGCAGCGTGTAGACGCTGTGCCAAGCGCTGTTGCCGGACGTGTCCTTGAGGCTGTTCGGCGGTAGGCGATCCTGCGGGACGAGCGCGAAATAGGCGACGCTGATCACCCGGCTGCGGGGGTCGCGGGCGGGGTCACCGAAGGTGTACAACTGCTGACAGTAGACGCCGCCGGTGTCCAGCGTTTCTGAGAGCAGGCGCAGCGCCGCATCGTCGAGTGCTTCGTCGTCGCGGATGAAGCAGCCGGGGAGCGCCCGGAACTCGGCAAAAGGATCGTGCTGGCGGCGGACGAGCAGCGTCTTGAGATCGCGGTCACAGAGGGTAAAGACGACGGTGTTGACCGCGACCGAAAAGCGCGCTTCATCGGGATTACGATGTTGGCTCATGTTCCAACTATAAATGGTTCACCACCGCCCCGCAAGCTGATCATCGACACAAAATGAGCGCAGTCATTTACGACTGCGCTCTTTTGAATCGCGGGTTGATGAGAACGGACTGCTCAGGATTACTGAGCGGCGTCGGCGAGCTGCGCTAAGACGGTGTAGGGCGGACCACCACGATCGTAACCCGGTACCGTTTGCGCTGCGCCATTGTTGTAGCGGATCAAGACGGCAGGTGTTCCGGTGATGCCGTTGTTCTGCCCGAACGACACGTCCTTCGATACCTGTTGGGCGTTCGACGCGCAGGTAAGTAACTGGCTATAGTTGACGCCGACATCGTTGGCGAACAACCGCCCGACATCTTGATTGTAGCGCCCGCTGAAGGCGTAATCGAACATCAGCTTATAGCCTTGCCAGAAGGCGCCGGGCTTCTGTTCATCGGCGCATTCGAGCAGTTGACCGGTATAGTAGGACAGTTGACCACCGGCGGTCGGGAAAATACGATACTCAAAGTCGGCTTTGCCGGTCGCCACGTAGTTGGTCAGGAACTGTTGAATTTCCGGGTGGTATTCTTGGCAGTGAGGGCAGTAAAAATCGGCGAACTCGATCACGGTAAAGGGAGCATCCTGATTACCCAGTACAAAGCCACCATCAGCAGTACGCCATTGGGGAATGCTGGCATAATCGACGTCGCTGCCACCCTGCGAACCGGAGAGCGCAATCGCAATCACCGCGATGACGACCACCACGATCACGACGACGCCGATGACGAGAATGCCCTGACGATTGGGCTGATTCGAACGGGCAGCACCCCGGTTTTTAGCGGCTGATGTGCTCATGAGTTTATAAGTCTCCAAACTGACCTCTGCAAGCCATCATTGTAACTTATCTACCCGGGAGATGAAATGAATATTTCATTACATTTCGCGGATCGGGGGTAGGTTTTGCTAAGATAATGTCGTTTGGTCAGCGGTGAGGAATTGAGATGCGAGCGGTAGAACTAATTGCGAAGAAGCGGGACGGTGCAGCGCTCGACGGTGCGGAGATTCAATGGCTGATCAACGGCTACACGCGCGGCGAGGTACCCGATTATCAGATGGCTGCCTTCATGATGGCGGTTTACTTGAACGGCATGACCCGGCAGGAAACGGTTGATTTGACGCTGGCGATGGCGGATTCGGGCGAAAAGCTCGACCTATCCGAGATTAGCGACTACTGGGTCGATAAACATTCGTCGGGTGGCGTGGGCGATAAGACCTCGCTGGTGGTGCTGCCGCTGGTGGCAGCCTGCGGCGTGCCGGTCGCCAAAATGAGCGGGCGCGGCTTGGGATTTTCCGGCGGCACGCTCGACAAGCTGGAGTCGATCAAGGGCTATCAGGTTGACCTTTCGGCGGAGCGCTTCCGCCAGCTTGCCCGCGAACACGGGATCGTCTTGGCGGGGCAGTCGCTGGCGCTGGCTCCGGCGGATGGCAAGATGTACGCGCTGCGCGACGTGACGGCGACGGTTTCCAGCCTGCCGCTGATCGCCAGCAGCATCATGAGCAAGAAGATCGCGGCGGGCGCGAACGGGATCGTGCTGGACGTGAAAGTCGGGCGCGGGGCGTTCATGGAAACGCTGGATCAAGGGCGCGCGCTGGCGCAAATGATGGTCGAAATCGGCGCGGACGCCGGGCGGCAGGTGATCGCGGTGCTGTCGGATATGAATCAGCCGTTGGGCGAGGCAGTCGGTAACGCGCTGGAAGTCGACGAGGCGATTGACGCGCTCAATGGCGCGGGTCCGGTCGATCTGCGGCTCCACTGCCTGACGATTGCGGGCTACATGCTCAAGCTGGCGGGGCAGGGCGAGCAGTGGACGGATGAGGACGAAGTGCAGGTGCTCTTAGCGCGTCACCTCGACGATGGCTCGGCTTTGGCGAAGTTCCGCGAGTTAGTCGAAGCGCAGGGCGGCGACGTCAGCATGGTCGACGATCCATCGCTGCTGCCGCAGGCGCAGTTTGAGGAGACGTTCACGGCGGATCAGGCGGGCTACGTCGCGCAAATCGCGGCGGATCAAGTGGCGTGGGCGGCGTTCGAATTGGGCGCGGGACGCGAGAAAAAAGGCGATGCGCTCGATTTGGCGGTCGGCGTGAAGATTCACGTCAGCGTCGGCGATCAAGTCGAGCAGGGGGCAGCGCTGGCGACGATCTACGCCAACGATGAGGCGAAGATCGCTGCCTGTCGCGGGCGGTTAGATGCGGCGTTCAAGCTCAGCCCGGAGAAGGTCGAGCCGCTGCCGCTGTT
Source organism: uncultured Chloroflexia bacterium (assembly GCA_963727545.1). Classification (GTDB taxonomy): domain Bacteria; phylum Chloroflexota; class Anaerolineae; order Aggregatilineales; family Phototrophicaceae; genus Flexifilum. The sequence goes on along the minus strand of CAVSGS010000005.1, from coordinate 102,137 downwards.
CTACGGCGTTGTCAGCAGCTAGTAGGCGACCAGCACGCCGAACATGTTGTAGTAAAAATGAACCGGGGCGTCACACCAGCAGCCATCAGTGAAATGGATCGCGCCGTTGATGCCGTCGTAGTCAATTGCTGCGATGGTCTTCAGCGGCGCGTCGGTTTGCGCGCCCATGACCGCGACTCGCGTGGCGTCGTAGGTCAGCGTCGCCAACAGGCGCGGTTCGGGCGCGAAGGGATCCTCACCGCGATAGCGGGCGACGAACTCGGCGTCGGGCAGGACGCCGCTGGAGATGACCGACGCGACGTCGTTGGAGTCGTGCAGCTTGGCATAGCCCGCCAACCCGAAGACTTCGCCGCCTCTTAGTCGCCCGCGCGGATTGGGCAGGGCGGCGGCATCGGTTAGGCTGATGCGCGGCGGCACCGTGATCAGCCCGGCGAAAGCGGGGCTGGACAGGATAAAAACGTTGTCGCCAGTGGCTTCAGCACCCCAATCGCCAACCGCTAATACGGGTAGATCGCCGAAAGCGCTCAGTGTTTCGGGCGCGGTCGCGGCGTAGCCGAGCGCCAGCACGACGGCGACCTGCGGATCTTCAGTCAGGGCGCGGGCACGGCTGGCGGCTTCGGTGCCGCCATCGTCCACCGCCAGTAGCTCGATTTGCGGATCGCTCACGTCGGCGAGGGCGAGCCGTGCGGCGTAGAGTGCCTCGTAGCCGACCTCGCGATAGCGCCCCTCGAACGGCGCAAGCAGCGCGATCTTGGTGATCGGCGGGGTGTGGATCGCGGCGCAGGCAGATGCTAGCACGAGGAATGCGAGTAGGGGCACGATATATCGTGCCCCTACAAGATAACGTGTCTGGCGATTCTCCCCCTCTCCATGCAATGGAGAGGGGGTCGAGGGGTGAGGTCGTGCCATCATCAGCAGCTGTTGGCGAGATGCTGCTCGAAGGTCAGAGCGAAGTTGTGATAGCCGCTGCCGGAGCAGTCCGCCTGAAAATAGAGGTAATCGGAGGCTTCGGGATTGGCGGCGGCACGAATCGCGTCGAGTCCGGGGTTAGCGATCGGTCCCGGCGGCAAGCCGAAGTTGAGATAGGTATTGTACGGCGAGATGGTGTTCGTGTAGTCAAACTGGGTGATCTGCACCCACCAATCGCCGGAATGACCGAGCGGATATTGGACGGTCGGGTCGGCGTCGAGCTTCATGCCCTGATTGAGCCGGTTCAGGTAAACCCCGGCGATCTTCGCGCCCTCGTCGGCGTGGACGGCTTCGCGCTGGACGATCGACGCCAGCGTGACGATCTCGTAAATGCTCATATTCTGGCGGGCGGCGGCGTTGGGGATGTCGGCGGCGTCAAGCTCTTTGGTGAACTCGTCGAGCAGGGTATCGCGGAGCATCTGCGGCGTCACGTCCGGCGGCAGGCTGTAGGTATTCGGGAACAGGAAACCTTCCAGCGAGGCGTTGACCGGCAGCCCGACGCGCTGGGCGAAGGCGGCATCGACCGGCGCGCCCGCGCCGACGACCCGCAGAAAATCGTCACCGCTGAAGGCGAACAACGGATTACTGTCGATAGCGGCGGCGACTTCTTCCATCCGCCAGCCGGGAATAATCGAGAAGACGATCTGGCTGTTGCTGGAATCGGTCAGCGTGACGGCGATCTGCTTGAGCGACTGCGACTGTTTGAGGAAATAGGTACCGGCTTCAAGCTGCACGTCGATGTCATAGGCGCGGACGTAATCGACGAACAAATTGGCGTCGCTGATCAACCCGGCGGCGACGAGGTTCTGCGCGATCAGCGCCGGTGGGTCGCCGAGTTCGACCGTAAAGCGGATCGGCGTTGTGTCGCTGCTGATCGGGGTGTCGAGGGCGTCCTGTTTGCCCTGTAGCGAGAGCTTGATCAACGCGGTCTGAGCGTAATCAACCGGATGTCCGCCGGAGATCAGGTACAGGGCGCCGAACGCCAGCGCGCCGACCAGCACGAATGCCAGCGCCAAGAACAGCAGCAGTTTGACGAGACGACCCACTCCGACTTACTCCCTAACCCAAGGCGAAATCTCAGTATCTGACGCATTATAACGGGTTCGCGCCCCACGCTGCACCTACGATTCCCCGGCGGGCAGCAAAAATGGATTGAACCGCCAAGACGCCAAGAAAAAAGATTCAACGCAAAGACGCAAGGGCGCGAAGACGCAAAGGTAGGGACACGGCACGCCGTGTCCCTACAAAATCGTTAGATCGGGGCTGCCGGCGTCAAGAAACAATCAGAACTCTTTTTCTTGGTGTCCTTGGCGTCTTGGCGGTTTATCTGATTCGGGGAATTTTGCTAACCCGTCGCGCACGGCGTCGAGGTAGCTTTGCAGGATCAGGCGGGCGGCGAGATCGTCGACGTGGGCGCGCGGCGGTCGCTTGAGCCGATGCGCCAATTCGTGCGCATCGACGGTCGTGAGCTGCTCGTCCCAGAGGGCGATCGGCAGCGTCGTCGTTGCCTTGAAGCGCTCGACCCATGCGCGGACGCGATCCGCCTGCGTGTATTCCACCTCATCGGGATCATCGAAATCGGAGGGCAGACCGACGATGTAGGCTTGCGCCACGTGCTGCTCGGCGAGCGCGTTGATTTTGGCGAAGTCCTCGCGCTTGGAGGTGCGGGTGATGATCGCCAACTCGCGGGCGATGACGCCAGAGCGGTCGCTGACGGCGACGCCGATTCGCGCCATACCGTGATCGATGCCGATCAGTCTCACGCGCCCGCGCTTTGTGTGTGGATGGTGATGCGCATCGGCAGCAGCGGTAAGCGCGTCATCCATTCCGGCGACAGCGTGATTTGCGGCTGCGTGCCGTCGGCGAGGTCGGTTTCGCTGGCAATGTACTGAACCGCTTCGGCGGGGTCGCGCCCGGCAAGGGCTTGCTTAAGCTGGGTGCTGTCGATTTGGCTGACGACCAAGCCGCTGCAGTTCATCGTGAATTGGACACTGCCGACGCTGTCGACGTTCGTCACCGCCCCGCGATCGTAGAGTACCGACTCCGGGCGAATGACGTGCCCGTGCGGAATCTGTCCGGCGAGGCGGGCAAACGCGATCTGCTGGGCGAGGCTCTCGTCGACGGCGGTCGCCTCGACGACGACGCGCATGGTCAGCGCGAGGCTGTCGGCGGCGTCGCCGATGGCGTGGTCGAACGTCATCCAGTCGCTGCGTTCCTCGGCGATGTGGATCGTTTCCGGGATGATGAACTGGTTGTCATCGAGGCGCGGCAGCATCTCGTTGTAGGCGCTCTCCTGCAACTGCTGGCGCAGGATGGCGATCAGGCGGTCGTGGTCGTCCTGCGTGACGATGCCGACCGAGCGCGACGAGCCGCCGACCGTTTCCCCGATGTTGCGGACTTCAAGTTCGTCTACCAGCGCGGCGTCGTTGATGACGTTGATCATGCCGGGCGCGACGTTGCCGACGTCGCCCGACGAGGCGCCGGTCGCCTCGATTGGGACTTCAAGCTGCAAGCCGACTCCGGCGGGAACCGCCGCCGCCTCCATCGTCTGAAACTGGATCGGCGTGCCCGCGCTGGTGCTGAGCAGCGTTCCCGCCGGGACATTGACCGCTCCGTTGGTCTTGTTGATGAAGACGACCGAGCCGGTCGCGCGACCACCGGTGATCGTCTGCGATCCGCTGGTGGGCACCGAACTGCGCTGTTCGATTTGGGCGCGGACAATGGTCGCTGGAATGATGCCGTTCTCGACATCGACGGTCACGCCGTCGGGATCGACGGTGGCGTTGATGGTCGCTTCGGCGTCGAGCCGCTGCTGCGCCGGGGTGATGCGTGATGGTCGCGCTGGGGATCAACAGGTAGCCGGTGACCAGAATCACGCTGATCAGCAGCAGCAGGATCACCACGCGGGCGATCACCCGCAGCGGGCTGACTTTGCGGCTGACGCGAACGCGGCTGGCGACTGGCATCAGGTCGTCGGCTTCGGGGTCGTCTTTGGGACGGTCGTAGCGGTCGGTGAATACGCGCGATCTACCGCGCTTCCACTTACCGCGCTCGCTGGCGCCGATGGTCTCGAAGGTGCTGACGTTGAGTTCCTCGGCGTAGCGGATGACGTCGGAGTCGTGGGTCACAAGCGCCATGCGGATGTTGAAGCGCATTGCCTCGCGCTGCACTAGCACGAGGTCGAGCTTGCGGTTGAGCGCCGTCCCCTTTTCGGGCCAGATCAGCAGCACGCGCTGACCGCGCAGGAACGCCAGCCGGTCGCGCACGGAGGTGGCGTCTTCGTTGGGTTCAAGCTGCACGAATTCGGGTTTGGTTGGCATTGGCGCGCTTTGCGATTGATGTAGGGGCGTAATATATTACGCCCCTACGGACAATGAATATCCTATTTTGACAATAATTTGCGCGCGGTGTCGAGCGCGTCGCCGAGCTTGCTGGCGTCTTTGCCGCCCGCCTGTGCCATCGTCGGGCGACCGCCGCCGCCGCCACCGATCACCGGCGCGATCTGCTTGATCAGGTTGCCCGCGTGGACGCCCTGCTTGGTCAAGTCGTCGGTGACGGCGACGACCACCTGCGGCTTGCCCTCGGTGACGCTGCCGAGCACCATCACGCCGGTTTTGATGCGGCTGCGGAACCAGTCGGACATCTCGCGGAGAGTGTCGGGCGGCACGTCGTCCACCTGCGCGATCAAGGCTTGCTTGCCGTCGACCTGCTCAATGCGTGCCGAGCAGGACGTCGAAACTCTGCTTTGCCAGCTTGCGCTGAAGCTCGGCGGCTTGCTTCTTGGCTTGGGATAACTCGCCTTGCAGCGCGACCACCCGCTCCTCGACCTGATCGGGTGCGGTGTTCAACTGCGCCGCGACCTGACCGAGCCGTCCGAGTTGATCCTCGACGTAGCCGACGGCGGCGTGCCCGGTGACCGCCTCAATGCGGCGGATTCCGGCGCTGACGCTGCCCTCGCTGACGATCAGGAAGCTGCCGATCACGGCGGTTTCGGGGACGTGGCAGCCGCCGCAGAGTTCATAGCTGTAGCGGTCGCCATTATCCGCGACGGTGATGGTGCGGACGCGCTCGCCATACTTCTCGCCAAAGAGCGCCATCGCGCCCTCAGCCCGCGCCTCGCTGAGCGATTTCTCGACCGCCTTGACCGGATAGTTGTGCAGAATCGCGTTGTTGACCTCGCTCTCGACGGCGCGGAGTTCTTCCGGCGTCAGCTTGGCGTCATAGGCGAAGTCGAAGCGCAGTCGATCCGGCGCGACCAGCGAGCCGCGCTGCTGGACCGTGTTGCCGAGATGATGCCGCAGCGCCGCTTGCAATAGGTGGGTCGCGGTGTGGTTGCGGGTGATGTCGGCGCGGCGTTCGGCGTCGACTTCGGCGTGGGCTTCGTCGCCGACGCGCGGTGTCCCTTCGACCACTTCGCCGATCTGGACGACCAATCCGCCGACCGGACGGCGCACGTCTTCGATCTCGATGCGCCAGTTCGCTGCCACTTTCCGGGTGCAGCGCCGTGATCACGCCGGTATCGCTGACCTGTCCACCGGATTCGACGTAGAAGGGCGTCGTGCCGAGCACGATTTCGACCTTCTCGCCGGTGATGGCGTGGTCGACGCGCTCGCCGTTCTGGATCAGCGCCAGCACGAGGTCGTCGGCGACCAGCGGCGCATAGGGCGTGTAGGTGACGCCGTTCGCGCCGAGATCGCCCGACGCTTTCAGGTCGTTGAGAATTTCGGTGTAGAGTTCGGCGGACTCGATCTCGCCCATCGCTTTGCCGCCGCCGCTGACCAGCGCGTGCTCCTGCTCGGCGCTGGCGAAGCCGGAGAGATCGACGGTGTAGCCGCGCTCCTCGGCGATGTCCTTGGTCACCTGAATCGGCAAGCCGAGCGTCGCCTTCAAGTAGAACGCGACGTCGCCGGAGAGCACTCCACCATCCGGCAGCTTGGCGAGTTCGGCTTCGAGTTCGGTCACGCCGCGATCCATCGTCCGGCGGAAGCGTTCTTCCTCGCGGGTGATGGTCTGCTTGATGGCGGCGGATTTCTCGACCAGTTCGGTGTAGTGCCCGCCCATCACGTCGATCACGGTTTGGGCGACCGTGCCGAGGAACGGCTCGGTGAAGCCGAGTTTCGCGCCGAAACGTGACGCCCGCCGGATCACGAGGCGGCAGACCGAGTCGCGCCCCTTCGCGCCGGGGAGCACGCCGTCGGCGATCAGGAAGACCGCCGCGCGGACGTGATCGGCGATCACGCGGTAGGGGACGATGTTGGCGTCGCGCTGCGCGTCGCTGTCGCCGGTGAGCTTCTGCGTCGCCTTGAAGATCGGCAGGAACAGATCGGTGTCGTAGTTGTTGTCGACGCCGTTGAGCACGCTCAGGATGCGCTCGAAGCCCATGCCGGTATCGACGCCGGGGGCGGGCAGCGGCACGTCCCACTGGCGCGTGAAGTCGGGATCGGGCTGGGTGCGGTTGAACTGCATGAAGACCAGATTCCAGAGTTCGAGGAAGCGGTCGTCTTCCGCCTGCATCAGCGGGATGATGCTGTCGATGCCGAGTTCGGGCGTCTTGTCCCAGTGGATTTCACTGGTCGGTCCGCAGGGTCCGGTTTCCGCCATCTGCCAGAAGTTGGTTTTGGTGCCCATGCGGGCGACGCGGCGCGGATCGACGCCGATGTCGTTGACCCAGATGTCGTAAGCCTCGTCGTCGTCCTCGAAGACGGTGAAGGCGAGGCGATCAGCGGGCAAGCCGTAGACCTGAGTCAGCAGGGTGTAGGCGTAACGGATGGCGTCGCGCTTGAAGTAATCGCCGAAGCTGAAGTTGCCCAGCATCTCGAAGAAGGTGTGGTGACGCGGCGACGGTCCGACGTTTTCGAGGTCGTTGTGCTTGCCGGAGACGCGCATCGACTTCTGCGAGGTGGTCGCGCGGGTGTAGGGGCGCTTGTCCAAGCCGAGAAAGACGTCCTTGAACTGCACCATGCCCGCGTTGGTGAACAGCAGAGTCGGGTCGTTGCCGGGGACGAGTGACGACGAGGGAACTTTTTTGTGCCCCATCTCCTCGAAAAAGTCCAGAAATGCCGCGCGCGCTTCGGCGCTGGTCATCGGTTTCATATTGCGGATCGTCCTGTCAAGAAACGGTTCATTTAGGGTCATTATAGCCGCAGAACACCGTTTTTTGTAGGGGATTGAAAGCGGAGAAAAGATTCAACGCAAAGGCGCAAAGGCGGAAAGACGCAAAGAGGGGCGCACGCCGTGCGCCCCTCCAGTAGTTAGGTAGAACTTACATCCCGCTGCCCATGTCCATCGACTCGATGTCAGCGAGGACGTGCGCCAGCAGGAAGTGCTCGACGTCGGCGCGGGTGCTGGTGCAAAGCGGGTCTTCACCGGCGACGTCACCGGGCGCGAGCGCCATCATTTCCATGCTGTCGCTGCTCATGCTGTCGCCGCTCATGCCCATCGTCATGTCGTAGTGGCTGAGCATGTCGGCGGTGCTCATCGCCATCATCTCATCGACGGTGGCTTGCATCGCCTGAGCGGTCGCCATTTCGTCGGCGCTCATGTCCATTTCCATGCTCTGCATCCGGGCGACGCTGTCGTGGATCAGTTCGCTGTACTGACCGAAATCGATGTTGGGCAGCGTGTCCATGTGCGAGAGGTAGTCATAGTCGTGCTCGGCGATCATCAGCAGCGTGACCAGCGTCGAGTCGCAGGTGACGGGGGTGGCTTCGGTCATGTCTTGGGCGAAACTCACGGCAGGTAAGGCGAGCAGCAAACAGGCGGTGACGGCGAGGGCAAGTTTTCCAATACTACGCATTTTCGCTTCTCCTAAAATTAATCGGACAATCGAATGAAACCGGAATAAGGTTGCGAGTTCCTTATGAAAATCTTGCCAATTCCTTACGGCGATGCCGCATGGGATGCTATACTCGCGCTAATTTGGGGCAAGAATAGGCAAGGAACATCATGGTATTCAACGACGAAGTCATGGCAGTACTGAAGCTGCCGTCGATTGCACGGCTGAGCACGATTGACGCCAACGGCTATCCGCATACCGTCCCGCTGTGGTTCGACGTGGACGGCGACGACATCGTGATCATCAGCGACCGCAACACGCGCAAGGTCGACCACATGGCGCGCGATCCGAAGGGCTGCGTGCAGGTCGGCGGCGATGACGGCGCAGGCTATCTGTTCAAGGGGCGGCTGAGCGTCGAGCCGGATACGGACTATCGCTGGCTGGAGCAGGTCACGCGGCGCTATGAGCAGGGCGAGCAAGCCGAAAAAGACATTGAACTCTGGCGGACGACCCTCGATATGATCGTCATTCGGCTGAAGGTTGAGCGAATCATCAAAGTGATTTAGCAAGTACCGGGTACCTAGTGCTGAGTACTGAGTTTAACTCGATGGCTGAGACCCCAGCGTGTGGTCGAGCGGCAATGGTCAGTCGGGCTTTGTTTTAACTCGGTACTAGGTACTCAGTACTCGGTACTTCTTTGGTATACTTACGCCACGTTGACCACCTGCAAGTTAGGAACGTTACGAACAATGACCATGACGAAAACGATTGACGAACAAGTCGAAGTATTGATGTCGGGCGTGGAATACGGTGACCCGCAGACCAAAATCGCGATGACTCGTGAACTGCGCGAGCGTTTGATCGAGGCGGAAAAACAGGGGCGTCCGCTGCGCGTCTACGCGGGCTACGACCCCCGTACCGCTGACCTGCACCTCGGTCACACCATCACCATGCGCAAGCTGCGCCAGTTTCAGGAATTCGGGCACGACGTCACCTTCTTGATCGGCACGTTCACCAGCTTGATCGGCGATCCGTCCGACAAGGATAAGGCGCGCGAGCAGTTGACTCGCCAGCAGGTCGAGGACAATGCTCATACTTACGCCGAGCAAGCCTTCAAAATCCTCGACCCGAACCTGACGCGGGTGCGCCGCAACGACGAATGGCTCTCGACGCTCGACTTCGCCGACATCATCCGGCTGGCGAGCAATTTCACGGTGCAGCAGTTCCTCGTCCGCGAGAACTTCGCCAAACGAATGGACGCGGGCGAGCCGATTTACCTGCACGAGTTGTTCTACGGCTTGATGCAGGGGTACGACGCGGTCGCGCAGGAAGCCGACGTGCAGGTTGGTGGGCAGGATCAACTGTTCAACATTCTCGTCGCGGGACGCAAGCTGCAAGAGGGCTTGGGACAGAAGCCGCAGATCGCCATGATCATGGGCGAGAGCTTGCCGGGAACCGACGGCGAGATCAAGATGAGCAAGAGCCTCGGCAATCACATTCCGCTGCTCTCGACGCCGCGGGAGATGTTCGGCAAGGTGATGAGCGTGCCGGACAAAGCCATGCCGATCTACTACAAACTGATCCTCGGCTGGACACCGACGCAGGTGCGCGAACTTGAGCAAGGCGTGGCGTCCGGTGCGCTGCATCCCAATGAAGTCAAGATGCGGCTGGCGCGCGAGATCGTCTCGATCTTCCACAGCCCGGAAGCCGCCGAAGACGCGCAAAAGAACTGGGACGAAGTGTTTCGCGGCGGCAGCGGCATCCCCGACGACATCCCGGTGGAAGCGCTGAGCGCCGAGGAACGGATCACCGACTTGCTGCGCCGGCTGAACATGGTCAGCAGTGGCGCGGAAGCCAAGCGCTTGATCCAGCAGAACGGGATCAAGCTCGATGGCGAGCCGGTGACCGACATTCAGGCGACGATTACGCCGGAAGCGCTGCCGGTGGTGCTGCAAGTCGGCAAGCGCAAGTTCGTCAAGCTGGTCGCGAGCTGATCATCACTTTGTAGCGCCGACCATTCTGAATAGGAACTAGAGGAGCGGATGTTCAGAAAGCTGCAGCGGCGGATTTCGAGTTCGGTTCGTAATGCGCTCTCGGAAGATTTGCAAGATCGATACATGGAACGATCAATTGCGACGGTGGAAGCAAATCCTGCCGATATCTCTGAGTTTTCGCAGCAGTGGACAATCCCCTATGACACCGCCTTCGTCGAGGCGATTCGTGACCATGCCTACGAGCCTAATCACGACCTGCTTGCCGACCTGAATGTCTTCGAACTTCATAACGTTTTTCTGCAGATGTCGACCGGCATGGTCGTTTTAGGAGATGGTCGACTGCTGCAAGAGTTGGTCTTAAAGGCGAAGACGCTGCGACGCGGCTTCATGGCTGACGTATACGTTCCTCACGACGTCGTCGAGCTTAAAGGCACGTATGCGAGCTTGCATACGAATTTTGGACGCAATTACACGCATTGGTTCACCGAGTTCTGTCTCGGTTGTATCTGCTCGATCAGCTGCTGCCGCGCGTGCCAATGACTTTGCTCGTCTCAGACCAGATTCGTCCCTATCAAATGGCTCCGCTGCGATACTGCCTTGCCGAACGGATGCCGACGAAAACAGTATCAAATGATGCTTGGCTGGCGGTGGAGACGCTGATTCTCCCTCAGTTTGTTCGTAATCGGACCGGGGGCTATATGCCGCGTGAGATGACGACCTTCTTCCGCGAGCGAATCTTTGCGGCGCTGGAGTTAACTACGCCACCGCAGAAAAGTCGACGTATCTACATTTCGCGCGCAAAAGCGACTCTGCGACGGGTTCTAAATGACGATGAGGTCGTCGCGTGCCTCCAGAAACATGGGTTTGAGGTCTGCATTGCCGAAGACCTGAGTTTCGACGAGCAGGTGCGAATCTTCCATGAGGCGGAAGTCGTCGCCGGACCACACGGATCAGGTTTCACGAATTTGCTGTTCTGCGAGCCGCCGGTCAAAGTGGTGGAATTCCAATGCGATCCGCCAACCGACTTGAGCTACATTCGCATTGCCCGTGCGCTCAATCTCGAACATCATTTTTTGCCTAGCGATCAAGCGACCAAAGATGATGACATGCGGGTTGACGTCGCCGCGCTCGACCAAAAGCTGCACGAAATCCTTTAGCCGGTTATAGAGTGAAAGCAAACGGTCGACCCCCATGGGTCGACCGTTTTGATTCTGCCTGAAGTGATTAGCTCGGCGCGACGAACAGGAGCATGTAGCTGGCGAGCGTCAGGACGGCGAGCATGAACCACTCGAAGGCGACCTTGTTGATCCGTCCGATCACCAGCCGACCGATGAAGACGCCGATTGGGATCACCGGCAGCACCCAGATCACGCCGAGCAGTTGGCTGAAGTCCATCAAGCCCGCGCTGATCAAGCCGGGGAGCTTGATCAAGTTGACGACGGCGAAAAAGAGCGTCGCCGTGCCGACGAAGGCTTCCGGTGAGAGTTCTTGCAGCAGTAGATAGGCGGTGAAGGGTGGTCCGCCATTGTTGGCGAGGGCAGAGCCTAAGCCGGACGCCGCGCCGCCGAGGTAGCCGTGCCAATCGCGCGGGTGATAGTTCAGCACTTTCAAGCGATTGCTGGCGATCCGGTAGATGACGAAAATCAGCGTGAAGACGCCGAGGATGTGGCGCAGCGTGATGTTGTCGAGCCGCGCCAGCAGAAAGGTCCCGACGATGATTCCCGGTATGGCTGCCGGGAGCATCAGCCGGATGTAATGCATGTCCCACGTTTTCCAGTAGAACCAGAGCGCGAATACGTCGCCGAAGATCAGCAGCGGGAGCGCCAAGCTGATCGCGTCCTGCACGGGCATGACCATGCTGAGCGCGGGCGTCACGAGGACGCCGAGCATCGCGCCTAAGCCGCCCTTCGAGAGACCGACTAGCGCCGCAGCGGTGATGATAATGACGTAATATTCCATAGCCGTAAGTATAGGAGGCGGGAAAAATAAAAGCGAAAGTGGTCTTAAAGCCGCGTGGCTTGGCTGTCGTTACTCGGCGTTGGGTTTCGTCCACGTGAGGTATTCGCGGACTTTGAGGTCGGTGTTGCGGATTTTCATGGCGAGATCGGCGGCGAGATTGCGCATCAGCCGATAGCCCATCTGCGGATAAGCATCGCACATCAGGATCAGTTTGTCGCGCGGGATGACCAACACGTGGGTCGCGGAGTTGGCGGCTTGGGCGCGCGCCGAGCGGACACCTTCGTCAACGAGGGCGACCTCGCCGAAAGATTGCCCGCGGCGCAGCGTGGCGATGGTTTGCGCCGCGCCGGAACCGCCTTTACCGATCAGCGCCGGGTCGATCTGAATCACCACTTCGCCTTCGGTGATCACGTAAAGCTCGCTGCCGCGCGTGTTCTCCTCGAAGATCACCTCGTTCACCCCGTAAGCCCGCTCGGTGCAGATCGACGCGATCAGCTCAAGCTGGGTGAGGGTAAAGTCATAAAAAATGTCTGTCTGACGAAGAGTTGAAGTCACAGACATTTTAGCCTCCTGATTCGTGAGCCGCCGTTGTACACTTAGCGCGGATTGTAACACAGTTTACGCCGTAAGTACGGTAAACCTTCAGCGCGCTGCCGCTGATTTTAGCTTGAGGAATCTGCCCCATGGACTTCACGACTGACGAACTAATCTGCGCCTGTATTTCGCGGCAGGTCGAGGACGGCGAGGTGCTGGCGCAAGGGATCAACACGCCGCTGGTGGTGGCGGGGTTCATCCTCGCGCAGTTGACCCACGCACCCAACGTTCGCTTCGCTTCCGCCATCGGGCAGAGCATTTGCAGCGACTGGGCGCCGCTCGGCGTCGGGCGGATCGAGGACTTGTGGCTGGGCAAAGGGCTGCTGCACGTCGGTTTCGTCGCGGCGGCGGCGGACTTGCTGCCCAAGTTCAACCCGAAGGAGTTCTTTCGTCCGGCGCAGGTCGATGCGGTCGGCAACTTCAACAACATCGCTTTCGGCAAGGACTATCGCAAGCCGCGAATGCGCCTGCCGGGGTCGGGCGGCATCCCTGACGTGACGCCCTACTCGGATCACACTTACCTGTACGTGCCGCGTCACTCGCGCGTGACCTTCGTCCAGCAGGTCGATTTCATCAGCGGGATGGGGCACGTCGCCGGACGCAAGCGCGGGCGCGGACCCAACTACCTGATCACTGACTTGGGACAGTTCGATTGGGCGAACGGACGGATGCGGCTGACCAGCTATCACCCCGGCGTGACGGTCGAGCGGGTACAGGCGAAAACCGGCTTCGAACTGGAGATCGCGCCGGACGTCCACGAGACGCCGCCGCCGACCGACGAGGAAATCCGCCTGCTGCGCGAGGAGATCGATCCGCTGGGCGTGCGCAAGCTGGAGATGCTGGGCGGCAGCGCGCGGAAGGATCTACTGCGGGAAATTTTGGAGCGTGAAGGCGCGTGGTAAGTCAGGTCTGAGCGCAAGCCAGCAGTTCCTTAAGCCCGCTTGACTCGCCCGGTTTTCCCGCCACACTAGGTGTAATGCCTTGCTGCACAATTGACTGGAAAACCCTCAGATGCATTCCTACTTCAAGCAACTCAAGCGGAGCAGCCTTGCCCTATTGCTCGCCGCCCTGATTCTGGGCACGTCAATTCAGGCGGTCGTCGCACAGGATCAAGCACCTATCCTCACACAGACGGCTGAATATAATCTCGGTTTTGACTGCCCGGTGGCGACCACCCTCGACCCAACCGGCGCGACCTTATGGGTGCTGATGGACAACTGTTTCCAGTCTGGTTTTAAGCTGCGGGCTTACAACGTCGCTGATGGGACGCCGCTTAGCAGTGGACGATTATGCTGATGTCCTGAGGGATCTCGCGGGTCTCGATACCTACGTCGACCCGTTTATAAATCCGCTCGCTTTCACCCCGGCGGGCGACCTGAGCATTCGCTACAGCGACTTTCAAACCCAAGAGAGTTTCAACACGATCATCCCACTGGCGAGTGGCGGCGCGGCGACAACGCAATCGAACGCAGCCTACGACGCATTCTTAGCCCAATACAGCGATTACCCCGAATATTCGATCTACAGCCCGGATCACACCCGCGTTGTGGCAGATGGCGCGACCAGTTTTTATGTCCTCGACGTACAGGCAGAAACCGAGATCGCCGAAATCCCCGTCGAGGGCGGCACTGATTCAGCAGGAGCAGCGTTTTCAGCGGATGGTGAGCGGCTGGAAGTGACTCGCTATCATGACTCGGCAGACCCGAACGATCACCCGGCGACCTTGCTGGTCTACAGTCTGCCGGACGGCGTGCTGCTCAAGCAATATGAACTGCCGTCTTCCTCGTTCTGGCTCAGTCCTTGACCAACAGTATGCCGCCGTCAATCTGTATAGCGACAACATCGGCGACCTTAATCAACTGGTTGTGATCAATCTCGAAACCGGGCTCACCAGCGCGGCGCTCAACCTCGATGAAGATCCTAAGCCGGTGACCACTTGCTTGAACAAGGCGAGCGATGTCAGCGATGTTGGCTTCATGACTGATGGGCGCTTCAGTCTCCCGGACGTGCATTGGCTTGCCGATAATTCGACTATTGTGCTGCCCTTATCTTACGGCGGCGACGGCGCAGAGGGACTTGGCAGCGTCTGTATGTTCAACTACAGCCGCCTACGCATTTATAATGTCCAAGCCGCTGGCTAACACCGTCGTGAGAGTTGTGAGAACACGCTTTGGGAGAACAAGAGAGGTACCGAGTACCTAGTACTGAGTACCAAGTGAAAAACAGGACGCTCACCTTGAGAGAGAGTCCTGTCATTGTGTGTAAAAGTCAAATGCTTGGTTCGGTGGCTGAGACGCTGTTGCTCTTGACTCGGTACTCGGTACTCAGTACTCGGTACTATCCCGTGATTGACCAATCGCCGATGTTGCGGAAGCGATCGACCGGCGAGCCGATGAAGCCCAACTGCACGCCCTGCACCTGTGGGGTGGTCGCGTAGGAGAACAGCGGGTAGTAGAGCGGCAGGGCGATCGCGCGCTCGACGAAATCGCGCTGGAACTGCTGGTAATCCTGAATGCGGTTGATGCCGAACGGGTCTTGACGCGCTTTTTCCAGCGACTCGCTGATGCGCCGGTCGCTGACGCCGCCGTAGTTCTTGCCGTCAGGGTACTGCCCCTCGTGCCAGAAGTCATAAACGTCGGGGTCGGCGCTGCCGCCGAGCGAATACTCGACCAGCGCTGTGTCGAAATCATGATCTTTGAGCCGCTGCTGGTAGGTCGCCTGATCGGCTGATTCGACGGTCACGTTCAGGTTCAACTGCGACCACTGCGTCGCCACCTCTCCGGCAAGGCTGACCAGCGCCGGATCGTCAGGCGTGAGGATCGAGAAGCTGTGGAGCGCCCCGTTAGGTTCGGCGGTCGCTTCGGTATCGCCGTTGAGCCGGTCGAGCCGGTCGACGGCGGTCTGCAACAACTGCCGCGCCTGATCGGGATCGTAGGGGGGCCACTGGAGATCGGATAAATACGCCCACGAGCCGGGCATCAGCGGGCTGTTGGCTTCGCTGGCGGTGTTCGCCATCGTCCGCTGAATTGTCGAGGTGCGGTCGATGCCGGTTTCGAGTGCGAGGCGGACACGCTGCTCGCGGAAGAAGTCACTTTTCGCCCAGTTGTAGATGATCACACCGAGCGACGCCTCGATCTGGTTGTAGAGGTCGAGGTTACGGGTGCTGGCGACGTTGAACAGCGCCGGACGCTCGCTGCGGTCACGGGCAGCCAGTCCATCGACATCACCGGCTTGGAACGCTTGCAGCGCGCTGTCGAAGCTGTCGTAGAGCTTGAAGCTGACGTGCTGCAGGGCGAAGGCGTGCTGCTGCCCTTCCGGTCGCTGGCGGTAGACCGGCGCGACCTGCAAATCCACTTGATCGACGTGGACGCCATCGGCGGAGCGGAGCGCCTCAAGTTGATACGGTCCGGTGCCAATCGGCGTCAGGTTGAACGGATGATCGGCGATCTGCGCGGCGCTCGTTCCCCGTAAAGCGTGCTCCGGCAAGATGCCGATTTGCAGGCGGTCGAGGAAGGTGCCGAGCGGCTGTGCCAGCCGGAAACGGACGAGGTTATCGCCTAACTGCTGGGTTTCGACGGTGCGCCAGAACGCGCCCAATTCGGGATCGCCGGGGAAGTCAGGCGAGCGCAGCAGCGCCATGGTGTAGACCACGTCGGCGGCGGTGAAAGGCACGCCATCCTGCCAGAGCACATCGTCACGCAGGAAAAAGACGTATTCCAAGCCATCCGACGAGATGATCCAGCGCGAGGCGAGATCCGGGACGGGTTCGCCGTAACTGTCGGTCTTGGTCAGACCCTCGAAGATCAGCGACGTGATGTCGCGGTCGACCGGGTTCAACTGCGTGAACAGCGGGTTGAGCCGCTGGACGCTGCCGACCAACGCTTCGCGGTAATGCTGGTTGGTGCTCGCCGGAACGACCAGCGGCGCGCTCGGTTGAGTCGCGTCCGGGATCGCGGTCGGTGGAATGACGATGTTATCGACGTTGACCGTAGCGGTCGGAGGAACGGGCGTTGCGGTGGGCGTTGGGATGGGTTCGGAGAGACGCAGCGCTAGGCTAATCACGAACAGGGCAGCCGATAGCACCAGCGCAACCAGTTGCCAGCGGAATCCACGCAGCATATTTTACCTCGACGCTAGGGAAAACCGGTGTTCTGCGGGAAGGCAGAACACCGTCAATGCGGCTTGCAAAGGAGTTGAATTAATGATAGACGACGGCGAGGATGGCGATCGCCAAGAAAGCGACGCCCAGACCGATAGTAATTTGAAACAGGGTCTTTTCCAGCCCGCGCCGGGTGCGGGTGATACCGCCGGACTCGCTGCCGCCGAGCAGGTCGCCCAAGCCCGCGCCCTTGACCTGCATCAGGATCAAAACGACGAGCAAAATCGAGACGATAATCGAGACAATCTGTAAGGCACGATCCATGCCGGGAACTCCTCAAACGGCTCAAAAGTGTTCGCATTGTAGCACGGGGAGGGGTAATTGCAAAGCCTCGTCATGGGAGGAGTTCAATGGGATGCTGTGCAGGTAGGGGCGTAATATATTACGCCCCTACAGTCAACGTTTTCGGGATTCAGTTCACGTTCTGGACGGTCACCTTGGGTGCGGTCAGGAATTGGACGGCGGCGTCCAATTGTGGATCGGGTTCGTTGCCGGTGAAGGTAGTGCGATCCCATGGAACGGTGATGTCGGGGGTGATGCCCGCGCCGTGAATCCAGTGTCCGTCAGGCGTCAGCCAGCGGGCGATCGTCAGCCGCACGCCGCCGCCGTTGCTGAGTTCGTGCCATGTTTGCACCGTTCCCTTGCCGAAGGTGGTCGTGCCGATGATGGTCGCGGCGTGATGATCTTGCAGTGCACCCGCCAGCAGTTCCGAGGCGCTGGCGCTGCTCTCATTGACCAAGACGACAATCGGCACCTTGATGTCGGCGTAAGCGCCGGTTGCATCGTAAGTGTGGGTGTTGTTGTTGCCGAAGTCCTCGATCAGCACCGTGCCGGAGGGCAGGAAGGCGCTGGCGACGTCGATGGCGCTGTTGAGCAGTCCGCCGGGGTTGTCACGCAGGTCGAGGATCAGCGCTTTATGGCTGTTGACGTCGAGCGAGGTCAGCGCGTCGTTGACCTCGGTGCCCGCCGCCGCCGTGAACTGGTTCAGCTTGATGTAAGCGACGTCGCTGGGCAGAATCTTGCTCTCGATGTTGGGTACATTGATGTGTGCTCGCGTGATGGTGAAGTCGATGAAGCTGTCGCCGCGCTTCATGGTGATCTTGACGTCGGTGCCTTCCTTGCCGCGCACGCGCGCTGCCAGTTCGGTTTGCGTCATCGTCGAGACGTCCACACCGTCGACTTTGGCGAAAATGTCGCCGGGCTGAATACCCGCCGCTTGTGCCGGTGCGCCTTCGAGCAAGCCGACGACCTCGATCTCGTTGGTGTCGGTCAAGGTGTGAATGACGACGCCGATCCCTTCGAACTCGCCGGAAAGGTCGCTGTTGAGCAGATTGTAAGTCTGCGGATTCATGTAGGCGCTGAATTCGTCGCCGAGGGAATCGACTAAGCCCTTGGTCGCGCCATCGACCAAGGTCGCCGGGTCAACTTTGTCGATGTAATCGCTCTGGATCAAGTTGTAGACTTCCCAGAACGGTTGAAAGGCTTGCTCTGCTTCCGGTGGCTCGGTACCGGTGCCCTGCGCCGCGCGGACGGCGTATTGGCTGCCGAGCGCAAATCCGGCGAAGAAGATCACGGCGATCATCAAGGCGGTAGCAAGATGATGAAGACGCCCGCCCGTGGCGTTAAAAAAGCGCATGGGATGCTCCGTTACAATCAGTAACATTCGGTTGGTATCATTATAGGTCAACGCACGGTTTAAGGTAGTAATAAAGCGATGAGAGACACACAATCGTTCGAAAAGACCTATAAAGAGCTGCAGATCATTCTGTATGGCTCGGCGTTGGGTTCGACGCTGGCGTTTGCCGACGAGGAGTCCGCGCCGGAGTTTACCGGGGAGGCGCTGCTGCGACTGCTGGCACTCGGCAGCTTGTGCCCGGACGCAGCGAGCTTACGGGCGGCGCTCGAACCGGCACCCGGCGCGGCACGCTCAGCGGCGGCGTATGCGGTGCGGCTGGCGCTCGACGGCGTGCCGGTCGGCGAGTTTCTGCCCCGGATCATGGCGTTCACCGAAGGGCTGAGCAGCGCATTCGACGACGCGCTTTACCGCATCGGGCACGCGGGGGCGTGGACGAGCGAGACGGCGGCGCTCGATCACATCGGGCGCGATCGAACGCCGGAACAGTCGGTTGCGCTGGCGCTCTACTGCGTGATCCGTTATCCCGACGACTTGGTGACCTGCGTCCGCCGCGCGGGGCACGTCGGCGGCGACAGCGTCGCCATCGCCGGAATCGCCGGCGGGATTATGGGTGCGCGGCTGGGCGCCGAGGCGATCCCGCAGCGCTGGTGGTATCACTATGACGGACGTGACGCGCTAAACGATCTCGCCGAGCAGTTGGTGCAATCGGCTAGGCAAGGAGAATAGACTGTGGGACGCAAACTCCGCACGGGCGATCCATGGATGCCCGGATTTCGCTATTCGGCGCTGCTGCCAGCGCTGTCACTGAACCTGATCGTGCGCGATGTGGCGCGGTCGGTCGCCTTTTACCAGCAGGTGCTGACCGCCGAAGTGCACTACTACGACGTTGATTTCGCGGCGCTGCGGGTCGGGGCGGCGGAAGTGATGCTGCACGCCGATCACACCCACGAGGATCACGAGTGGTACGCGACGCTCGAAGCCGGGACGCCGCGCGGGGTTGGCGCGCAGATTCGGCTGTTGGGGATCGATCCCGACGCGGTGGAGCGGGCGGCGCGTGAGTTCGGCGCGCAGATCGTTCGTCCGGCGGTGGATCGTCCGCATGGGTGGCGCGAAATTATGGTGCGCGATCCTGATGGTTACGAATGGGCGGTTGGCGTGCTGATCCCGCCCGCCAAGGGTCCGATCCCGATGAAGGAGCACACCGCACCGTGACGACCGCCGATCTGATCAACTACTGCCTGAGCAAGCACGGCGCTTACCGGGAGCAACCGTTTGGTCCCGAAGCCGACGTGATCAAGGTAATGGGCAAGATGTTCGCGTTGATCCCGGTCGATGCTGCTCCGCCGAGCATCAGCCTCAAGTGCGATCCGCTGCTGGCGGTCATGATCCGCGACACTTACCCGGCGGTGACGCCTGCTTATCACATGAACAAACGCCACTGGAACGGCGTTCGCTGCGATGGCAGCGTCGCCGACGACGAGATCGAGGAGTGGATCGACCACTCCTACGAACTGGTCGTCAAGGGATTGACGAGAGCACAGCGCGCGCAGCTTGACGGCTAATCACCGGCAGCCGGATTGACGGCGGGCGCTGAGGACGTGAGCTTCAGCGTCTCGACCGGCATGGCGATCCGCTTGGTGATGATCGGGTAGCGCAGCAGGATCGCGCCGCCGAGCGCGGCGATCAGGACACCCGCCAGCGCGAAAGCATTGGCGGTGCCGAAGCGCTCGGCGAACGCGCCCAGCGCCAGCGCGCCGAAGGGCGAAAAGCCGAGCATCCCCAAGCTGTAGAGTGCCAGCACGCGCCCGCGAAACTCGTCGGGGACGACGATTTGGACGGTCGTGTTCAAGCTGACCAGCAGCGTGATCATCGAGAAGCCGAAGAAGATCGTCACCAATACGGCTGCCGGAGTCGCGGTCTGGAAGGCGAGCACGACCAGCGCGGTCGCGTTGACCAACAAGCCGACCAAGATCAGCTTGCCGTGACCGAAGCGGCTGCTCAGCCAGCCGACGAATGTCCCGGCGATCACCGAGCCGAAGCCTTCGGCGGCGCTCAGCGCGGCGTAGGCTTCTTCCGGCGAGTGCAGCACCACGTCGGCATACGCCGGCAGCAGGCGCAGGATCGGCAGGACGAGGAAGCCGGAGACCGTCACCAGCAGCAGCAGCGGCGCGACCAGCGGATCGCGACGGGCGAAGCTCAGCCCCTCACGCAGTTGGCGCAGCGGCGACGCCTTGCGCACGGCGGTGATGGCGTAGGGCACTTTGATGATGAATAGGCTGATCAGCACGGCGAGGAACGAGAGCGCGTTGAGCAGGAAGCACCACGCTGCGCCGAACTGCACCAGCGCGATCCCGGCGGCGGTTGGACCGAGCACGCGCCCCAAGCTGTTCATGATCGAGTTGAGGGCGATCCCGCTTTGCAGGTCTTCGCGCCCGACTAACTCGACGACAATCGACTGGCGCGACGGCGTATCGAAGGCGTTGGTGATGCCGAGCAGCACCGCCAAGACCATGATGTGCCACACTTGAATCACGCCGGTGAAAGCCAGCGCCGCGAGGATGAACGCCAAGATCATTTGGATGGTCTGTGTGCAGATCAAGACGGTGCGCCGGGGGATGCGTTCGACGACCACGCCGCCGATCGGCGACAGCAGCAGAATCGGCAGCCCGGCGGCGCAGGCGACGATCCCTAACCACAGTTCGGATTTGGTCAGGTAGAAGACCAGATAGCTCTGCGCGATGTTCTGCATCCACGTGCCGGAGATCGAGACCAACTGACCGCCGAAGTAGAGCCGGAAGTTCGGGTTGTGCAGCGCCGAGAGCGTGCCCGACTTACGCGCGGGCTGCGTTTGGATTGTATTGGAGGTCGGCATACCACTCCTACTCAAAACAAGCTAACAGTAAACGATATTCGCTGACCAGCAATAAACGAGTGAAAAGCCGGGGCTTTTGTAGGGGCGCAGCGTGCTGCGCCCACACTTTCTGAACCTGAGCCTAAACTTTAGTCGGTATTTTTGGAGTCGGGAGTGAATAGAATGCGATGCAGCGCCATCAGCGCGTGGTGGATGGCGGCGGTTTCGTCGGGTTCAAGCTGTGCCAAGATCGGGGCGAACTGCTCGCGAAGCCCGGCGCGAACCTGCTCCAACTGCCGCGCGCCCTCGTCGGTGACGTGGAGCAGCGCTTGACGCCGGTCGTGCGGATCGGGGATGCGCTGCACCCAACCGCGATCGACCAAGCCCTGTACGTGCTCGCTGGCGGCTTGGACGCTGACAGCGCGCTTCCGCGCTAACCCGCTGAGCGTCAATTCCTCCTCGCAGAGCTGCGCCAAAACGCGCATCTGCACCAGCGTCGATTCGTCGCCGGAGCTGCTGTTGAGCTGCTGCGAGACGATCCGGTTCAAACGCGGGAGTACGGTGATCAATTCACGCGCGATCTGCTCAATCGTGATCGCTGTTGGTGCTTCATAATCCATGATAGCTCAATTCGTCAAGTGACCTGATAGTCAGCTTAGTTTAGTAATTTAGACCTGTCAATACG
Source organism: uncultured Chloroflexia bacterium (assembly GCA_963727545.1). Lineage (GTDB taxonomy): Bacteria > Chloroflexota > Anaerolineae > Aggregatilineales > Phototrophicaceae > Flexifilum. Next base: position 80,515 of record CAVSGS010000005.1, on the reverse strand, counting down.
TCCATTTCTTACCTTGCGCCGTGCTATAATGGCGCGACTTTGAGGGAATGGGAGCCGAGATTTCGATGACCGAATGGATTTCGCTTCAGGATGCTGCCGCGCTGGTGCCGGATGGCGCGACCCTCGCGCTCGGCGGCATGACGATCTACCGCCGCCCGGTCGCGTTTGTCCGCGAACTGCTCCGCCGTGACCCGCGCCCGCGCGATTTGACGCTGTTGTGCTTCACCGCCGGTTACGAGTCCGATTTGCTGGTGGGAGCGGGCTGCGTCAAGACGGTGCGCTCGGTCTACTTCGGGCTGGAGTTGTTCGGCTTCGCGCCGATGTTCACCGAGAAGGCGAATCGCGGCGAGATCGACATCCTCGAAGAGACGGAATCCAGTTTGGCGATGGGGATGCGGGCGCACATGGCGGGCGTCGGTTTCATGCCCTCGTCGGCATGGATCGGCACGGACTTGCCGTCGCTGCGACCGGACGTCAAGACGATCACCGATCCGTACACCGGTGAAGAACTGATGGCGTTTCCGGCGATTGGCTGCGACGTGACCGTCCTGCATGGTCTCGCCGGCGACCGCGACGGCAACGTGCAGCTTAACAACAACCTCGGCGTTGACCTTGAATTGATGGAACTGAGCGAAACCGTGATCGTGACCGTTGAGCGGGTGGTGGATCGGCTGGAGCGGACGACCGATGGCTTGCTGATCCCCGCGCCGGGGGCGACTCACGTGGCGCTGGCTCCGCGCGGGGCGTCTCCGACCTCGTGCTATCCCGACTATCCCGTCAGCGGCGGCGAGTTCATGCGCTACGTCGATGCCTGTAACGCGGGCAAGTTTGAGGAGTACCTCGCCGAAGTGCTGAGTACTGAGCAATGAGTGCTGAGTAAAAACAGGACTGAGGACTGGGTAAAAGCGGGCAGGGATAGAAATTTGAACCGCCAAGACGCCAAGGTCGCCAAGAGAGAAAAGCAAATGTTTTCCTTGGCGATCTTGGCGTCTTGGCGGTTTAGTCATCTTTTCAAGGGTAATACATACTCCGGGGCAATGCTGACGCGGATGATTTCACCGGGGTGCGGCGGCGCTTGATCGCGGGCGGTGAGCTTGAACGTCAGCGGGATACCGGCGGACGTTTGCAGATCGACGCGGTAGGCGTCGCCGAGGAAGATCGTCTCGGTGACCGATCCGCTGATTGTGCCGTCCGGCGTTGGCGTAATGCCGTCGGGGTGCAGCAGCAGCGCGACCGGATCAGCGCCATCGGCGGCGAAGTCGAACGCGCCCAGCGGCGTCTGCGCGCGCTGATCGCCGACTGACTCGACCGGGACGAGGTTGTTAAAGCCGAGGAAGCGGGCGGCGAAGCGCGTCGCCGGGTGGCGATAAACCGCGCTCGGCGTGCCAACCTGCTCGAACTGCCCGGCGTTCATCAAGGCGATGCGGTCGGCGACGACGAAGGCTTCGTGCTGGTCGTGGGTGACGTAAAGCGCGGTCAATCCAACCTGTTTGATGATCGCGCGCAGATCGACGACCAGTCGCTCTTTCAGCGCCGCGTCGAGCGAACCGAGCGGCTCGTCGAGCATCAGCAGGCGCGGATTGGGGGCGAGGCTGCGGGCGAGGGCGACGCGCTGGCGCTCGCCGCCGGAAAGCAGCGCCACGTCGCGGCGCTCGAAGCCGCTCATCCCCACCAGATCGAGGACTTCACGGGCGCGCTCTTGGCGCACGGTCTGATTCATGCCCTTCATGCGCATTCCGAACTCGACGTTCTGGATCACGTTGAGGTGCGGAAAGAGCGCGAACTCCTGAAACATCAAGCCGAAATCGCGGGTATGCACCGGTTGATGGGTGATCGATGTGCCGTCGAGCAGCACGTCGCCGCCGTCGGCGGTCTCCAATCCGGCGACGATCCGCAGCAGTGTCGTTTTTCCGCAGCCGCTTGGACCGAGCAGACAGACGATCTCGCCGTCGGCAAGGTCGAGGTCGATGCCGCGCAGGACGGCGTGATCGGCAAAGCGGCGGGTGATGTTCGTGAGCGTTAACATGCGATTTGTGTTGTAGGGGCGTTATATATAACGCCCCTACGGACGATTCCCCTTGTACATTTCAAAATTCCCCAATGCCCAACGTGCGCGCTCGCTCGATCAGACACGAACTAGACCGCGCAGACCGCCATCAGAATGGTACTCATGGCGAGCGCCTGACCGTAGTTCGCCGCTCCCGGCTGACCGAGCAGACGATAGATCACGACCGGGATGGTGGGCGTATCCGGGCGGGCGACAAAGACGGTCGCGCCGAACTCGCCCATGCTGACGGTGAAGGCGAAGGTCGCGCCGACGATCAAGCCCGCGACTGATCAGCGGCAGATCGACGAAGCGCCAGACCTGTGTCGGTGATGCGCCTAAGACCTGTGCCGCGCCGCGCACGTTGGGCGAAATGGCGCGCAGGGCGGGCAGCAAGCTGCGGACGACGAACGGCATCGCCACCAGCGTGTGCGCCAGCGGGATCAACAGCGCCGAGGTGCGCAGGTTGAGCGGTGGCTCGTCCAACGCGATGATGAAGCCGAAGCCGAGCGTCACGGCGCTGGTCGCCAGCGGCAGCATGAAGACCGCGTCGAGCCAGCGCCCGCCGCGTCGCGTCAGGAGATAGGACGCGATCATGCCGAGCGCGACCGCCAGCACGGTCGTCGCCAGCGCAAAGCGCAGCGAATTGCCGATCGCTTCAATTGGCGGGACGAACAGCACCGAGTTGCGCTGATTGGCATTGAGCAGGCTATAAAAGTGAGTCGTCAAGCCGGTGTCGCCGGTGAAGGAGCGCAAGACCAGCGCTGCCAGCGGCGTGATCAGCAAGACGATCATCAGGATCAGGTTGGCGCTGACGAAAATCCGCTCGCGGTGGGTGCGCGGTGGCTGGGCAATCGCGCGCGCGGATTGCAAATCCCCGCTCGATTGCCGCTGTAAGCGGGTATAGACCAGCATCAGCAGGAACATGAAGCCGATCTGCACAATCGAGAGCGCCGCCGCGACTTTGAGGTTAAACAGGGCGGTCGCTTGACGATAAATCTCGACTTCAATGGTCGCGTAGCGCGGACCGCCGAGGATCAGCACGACGCCGAAGCTGGTAAAGGTGAAGATGAAGACCAGCAGCGCCGCCGCGAGGATCGCCGGACGGAGCATCGGCAGGCGCACTTCCCACCAGACGCGCCAGCGGTTCGCGCCGAGCACGCGCGCCGCTTCTTCGAGGCGCGGGCTTTGGTTTGCCCAATAGCTGCTGATGATGCGCAGCGCCACCGAGTAGTTGTAGAAGACGTGGACGATCAGGATGATCGTCAGCGTGCGCTCAAGCTGAATCGGCGGCTCGGTGAGTTGAAACAGGCTCATCAAGCTGGTGTTGACGATGCCGTTCTGCCCGATCAGCGCCATGAACGCCGCCGCGACGACGACGGTCGGCAGGACAAAGGGTAACGTCGCCAGCGAGAGCAGCAGCGACTTGCCGGGGAAGCGAAAACGGGCGAAGACGTAAGCGCCGGGGAGCGCCAGTGCCAGCGTCAGCAGGGTCGAGAGCGCGGCTTGCCAGAGCGTGAACCAGAGCGTATCGAGATAGTAGCGTGACGTTGCCAGCTGGACGAAGCCGCTCAGGTCGAGCGCGCCGTCTTGGGTCAAGCTGACGCCGAAGATCGACGCCAGCGGGTAGAAGAAGAACAGCGCCAGAAAGATCAGTGGCAGGGCGAAGAACAGCCACTTGAGGGGACGACGGATCATGCTCACCCCCTCCTACGCAACCATAGGTTGTGCCCTCCCCCGAATTCAGGGGAGGGCGCAAACACGCCGTAGGTCACATTGTTGGGTTCGCTGAAATGGGTACGTGACCACCTATCAGCGATGGCTTGCTCCCCTCCCTGAAATCGGGGAGGGGTAGGGGGTGGGGTAGTTACTTTCACCGCAGGACGGTCTCCGTCCAGTCTTGAATCCACTGCTCACGGTTGGCGTCGATGGCGGCGATGTCCATCGTCACCGGATGCTCCGGGATAGCGGCGAACTGGGTGAACACGTCCGGCAGTTTAGCGTCCGGGTTGACCGGGAAGACGAACATTTGCAGCGGCATGTCCTCTTGAAAGTCGGTGCTGAGCAAGAAGTCGATGAACTTTTGGGCGGCTGCTTCGTGCTGCGTGCCCTTGAGGATGCCCGCGAACTCGATTTGGCGGAAGCAGGTGTCGTCAGCGACGATCGAGCCGGTCGGCGCGGTATCCACCGGCGGGTCGGCGAAGTAGACTTCGGCGGGCGGGCTGCTGGCGTAGCTGACCACCAGCGGGCGGGTGCCGTCGCTCGCGCCGCTGAACTGAGCGTAGTAGGCGTCCGACCAACCGTCGGAGACGTAGACGTCGTTCTTGACCAGATCTGCCCAGTAATCGAGGTAAGTGTAGTCGCCGGTTTCGCCAAAATGGGCAATGGTCGTCAGCAGGAAAGCGAGACCGGGCGACGAAGTCGCCGGGTTTTCGACGATCAGCATTCCCTTGTATTCCGGCTTGGCGAGGTCTTCGAGGCTGGCGGGCAGGTCGAGCTTGTTTTTGTCGAAGTAAGCGACGTCGTAGTTCAGGCAGACGTCACCGTAGTCAATCGGCGTGACGCGGTTCTCCGAGTTGAGCTTGAATTCGTCGGGAATGTCGGCGAGCAGCGGCGACTTGTAGGGCACGAACAGGTCGTTGTCGAGTGCGCGGGAGAGGAAAGTGTTATCGACCCCGTACATCACGTCGCCGAGCGGATTATCCTTGCTCAGAATCGACTGGTTGACCATCGCGCCGGCGTCGCCGGAGCGGAGCACCTGCACGGTGATGCCGGTGTCGGCTTCGAACTTCGCCATCACGTCTTCGCTGTAGGCGAAGCTGTCGTGCGTGACGACGGTGAGCGTGTTGTCTTGCGCTTGCGTTGCGCTGAGCGGAGCGATCAGCAGCGCGATCAGCACGATCAGCAAAAAGCGGTGTTTGATCAAAATCTGCCTCCTTCATACGAACGCCAGAGGCGGGGCGCTGCTGCGACCGCTGTCCAGCGACAGCTGCCGTAAACAAAACACCCCGTAAGGGGTGTGGTTCGATGCAAACTCGCACTCCCTACGCCGGTATGATCCGGGTCAGGTTAAAGGGTCGGTGCGGCATTACGCACCCTCTCAGCCCGTTAGCACGGACTCCCCTGACGTCATGATATACGATTACGAAAAGTATAGCGGGGCGAGCCGGATTTAGCAAGGCGCGGTTGGACTTAAAGATCATCAAAGATTTAACGCAAAGACGCAAAGGTTAAAAACAAGACGCAAAGAAGCTTGACCAATCCTTTGCGTCTTTCCCTTTCACTTTGCGCCTTTGCGTTATGTGTTTTTTTCTTGTTCTAACGTGATACTGACGTTGGCGTGATACACTCATGTTCAGTGATTGAGGGAAGAACCGAGAGCGAAACGTTATCGACCAGCGCGGCGGGGGCACCATCGGGCGGGTTGACGCTGACCTCGAAACGAAGGCTCGCCCACGTGTTGACAGTCACGCCGCGTAAGGTGTAAAGTGATAACGTTGCGCTCGGCGGAATGCTGAACCCGCACTCGATTAAACCGTACTGTCTACCCGACCGATTGAAAACTGATAGTGTGATCGTCTTGGCAATACTGCTGGTATTCGCTAGCTGAATTGTCGCCTCGAACGGGGTATGCGCGCGAATGCCATAGGCGATATCTTGATAGAAAGCTGCCCAGTCGGGTGCGGCATTGGTTCGCAGGCGCAGAACGTGCAGGATTCCGTCCTGTACCGACCAGTTCAACTGACCGGAAGGCGTCCAGCCGTCGGTCCCGGCGCTGAAATCGCCGTTGCTGAGCAGGTTGACGTCGGTGGGCGGGTTGGCAGCGTGCGCCGCTTGCTGGAGTGTGCCGTAAGCCCAGCCTGCGACTTCGTTGGCTGAATAGCCGCTGAAGCCGACATTCTGCTCGGCGTAGACGTAGCCCGCGTAAACCGGGTCGCTGCGGCTGCCGTCGTGGTTTTCGTCGGCGCGGTCGGGGTAAGCGACGACCGCGTAACCCTGTCCGAATTCGACGTGCAGATGCGGATTGGACGAATAGCCGGTGCTGCCTTCACGAGCAATGACGTCGCCGGCATGAATCGGGACGGCACAGTTGCCGGTACTGTAATCGCAAGCAGCTTTGATCCACTGCGGGATGCTGTCGGGCGCGAGGTGTCCGTAGAGCGAGAATTCGTGATCGCTGTGTCTAATGATCACGGTGTTCCAGTACCACCACGCGCCGCTGGCGTAAGCGTTGGTGGTGTGGTGGTCGTCGGCGTAGACGATCACGCCGTCTTTGGCAGCGGCGACTTCGGCAGTGCCGCCGAGGTCGAAATCAATCCGTCCCGTCCCGTGCTGGCGATAACTTCTTGTGACCGTCGCCCATGCGCCATCGACGTAAGGGAGTTGATAGCCGTCGAGACCATCCGCCAGTGCCGGATCAGCGTGGATCGTGTAAGCTGATGAATCCGCCCGGTCGAGCAGCGACGACGGCAGTTGGTCATAAGCGCCAGTGTAGCCGGGATCGCCGGGGAAGTAGACCGACCATGTGCCATCCTTGAGTGCGACGCCCCAATCGACGATGCCGGGATAGGGATCGCTGGTCGTTCGGCTGCTGGGCTGGAGGTAAATGACGGCGGCGTCCTCGTTGGCGCTGACGGTGCGACCGAGGACGGCGTAAGTCATCGGACTGCCGGGCGTTACATTGAACGAGTCCAAGTGGTTATTTAGGACAGTGTCAAGATCGGTGGAATTCTGTACCATTAGGAAAGCGAGAAATACGGTTACAATCAGTTTCAACGGTGAACGACAACCTTTCTACCGAACGGTGAATGCAGTACCTACCTGTTTGGTCTGGATGAGCTTACCGCGCTGCGGCAGTATTGCTGCCGTGGTCGCCTCAACTCTAGTGTACCGGGAGACGACTGATTTTCTGCTATGAAACAATTTGTGATCGACTACCTAGCCAATCAATGCGGACAAGCTGACCGAGTAGTCGGCTTTGACCGCGAGGTCGCGGAAGCCGACCTCTTGATCACGCTGGTGAGTGGTAAACGGATCGGCATCTGCGTGATCAACCGGGCGATCCGGCTGCCGGAGATCAAGGAACGCTACGAACGGAATACGAGTCAGGGGATCTACACCCTCTACGTGATGGACGGGCGGATGATGCCGCCGGACAGCACCGCGTTGGAGCCGCCGTACTGGATGGCGGCGCTGCATACCTTGATGAACGGTCGTATCTACGGCTATTGGTGCGAAGGGCGTGACGTGACCATTCGCCCATTTCACATGGAGTGGAAATGGGGCGGCAGCCCGCGCACGGTCGAATACGGCGATGAGATCGACCTGAACCTGCTGGCGACTGACATGATCTATCCGGCGACGAAATTTATCGACGGTGCTTACTTCGTCGCCAATTTCGGCGAAGGCTCATTCTGGAAGAAGCGTCAGTCGATGGACGAGCGCCAGTTCAATTACTCATGGCGTAATTGGACTTACGGCAACACGCAGCGACGCTCGACCGCGAACGAAGAACCGGCATGGGACCCGTGGGAAGAATACGAGAACAACTTCACCGGCGGGCAAGAACAGTGGGAATGGACCGGCGAGGAGTTTCGCCAGCGCGTCCCGCGGGGCAGGCGTGCCGAGCACACGCGGCACTATGCGCTGCTCGGCGTCGCGGCGACGGCGACGCTGGACGAGGTCAAACAGGCATATCGGCGCAAGGCGCGGGAGTATCATCCCGATCTGCACCCCGACGCGAAAGAGGAATACACCGCGAAAATGGCGGACATCAACGCGGCATTTGCGGCGATCATCAAGGGCGCGAAGTAGCCCCAATTCCTGTAAATTATCGGTAGGGGCGTAATATATTACGCCCCTACGGTTCCGCGAAACGAGGCGGCATTGGCTCTATAACCAATGCCGTTTTTGTTTGTAGGGAGATCGCTGTTAGATTCAAAACATCAGGCTGACCTCAAAAACAGGGATAAAGATTTATGGCGGAAAAAATACGCTGGGGAATTTTGGGAACGGGCAATATTGCGCACCAATTTGCGCGCGGCTTGGCGACCACTGACGCGGCTGAACTGGTCGCGGTCGGGTCGCGCACGGCGGAGGCGGCAGGCAAGTTCGCGGACGAGTTCGGCGTCCCGCACCGTCACGCCAGCTACGAGGCGCTGGCGGACGATCCCGACGTGGATGCGGTCTACGTCTCGACGCCGCACCCGTTTCATTATGCCAACACGCTGCTGTGCTTGAACGGCGGCAAGGCGGTGCTGTGCGAGAAGCCGTTCGCGATGAACGCGCGCGAAGCCGACGAGATGATCGCGCTGGCGCGGGAAAAAGGTCTGTTCCTGATGGAAGCCATGTGGACGCGCTTCACGCCGGCGATGGCAAAAATCCGCTCGCTGATCGCGGAAGGCGAAATCGGTGAAGTGCGGCTGCTGCAAGCGGATTTCGGTTTTCGCGCCAAGTTCGACCCGACGATCCGCGCCTTCGCGCCGGAGTTGGGCGGCGGAGCGGTGCTCGACGTCGGCGTGTATCCGATCTCGCTGGCGTCGATGATCTTTGGCGAACCCGCGCAGATTCTTTCGGCGGCGCATCTGGGTGCGACCGGCGTCGATGAGCAGAACGCGATCATCTTCAGCTATGCGGCGGGACAATTGGCGGTGCTGACCAGCGCCGTCAGCACCACCACGCCGCAGGAAGCCGTGATCATGGGGACGGAGGGCATGATCCGCCTTCCATCACCTTGGTGGCGTCCGCAGGGCTTCACGCTCAAACGTCCCGGACAAGAGCCGGAAGCCTTCGATCTGCCGTTCAAAGGCAACGGCTATGATTACGAGGCGGAGGAAGTCGGGCGCTGCTTGCGCGCGGGCGAATTGGAGAGCAAGATCCTGCCGCTGAGTGAGACACGCTCGATTATGCAGACGATGGATTCGCTGCGCGCTCAATGGGAACTGGTCTATCCGTCGGAGGTGGAGTGATGGAATACGGAAAACTGCCCGGTATCGACAAACCGGTTTCGCGGCTGATTCAAGGGGCGATCATGCTCCACGACGAGCGGCTGGACGAGGCGTTCGCGCTGCTCGACGGCGTATTCGCGGCGGGCTGCACCGCCATTGACTCGGCGCGCGTCTACCAGAAGGGGCACTCCGAGGCGGCGGTTGGGGCGTGGGTGCGCGAGCGTGGGCTGCGCGATCAGATTGTGCTGATCACCAAAGGCGCGCATCCGAAACCGGATCAACTGCCGCGGGTGACGCCGACCGATATCGCTGCTGACGTGCAGACATCATTGGCGAGCTACGGTCTCGAAATGATCGACGTTTATCTGCTGCACCGGGATGATCCGGCTTATCCAGTCGGTCCGATCATCGAGAGCCTCAACGAACAACAGGCAGCGGGGCGGATCGGGATCTTCGGCGGATCGAACTGGTCGGCGGCACGGCTGGAAGCGGCGAACGAATACGCTTACGCGCACAATCTCCAGCCGTTCGCGGTCAGCAGTCCGCATTTCAGCTTGGCGACGCAGTACGAAGAGCCGTGGCTCGGCTGCCGGAGTATCGCGGGAGAAGCCAATCGCGCTGACCGTGAGTGGTACGCCAAGCAGCAGCTGCCGCTGCTCTCGTGGTCGAGCTTGGCGGGCGGCTTCATGACCGGGCGCTTCCGGCGCGACAATCTCGACAGCTTCACCAGCAACATGGATCTGACGACCGTTCGCGCTTACTGCGGCGAAGAGAATTTCGAGCGGTTGGAACGCGCCGAGCAGATGGCGCGCGAGAAGGGGATTACGCTGCCGCAGATCGCGCTGGCATACGTGCTCAGCCAGCCGAAGCTGGACATCTACGCGCTGGTCGGCTGCATGACGCCGGAAGAATTCCAAATGAACGCCGACGCGGTGGCGATCCGGCTCTCGGCGGACGAGATCGCGTGGCTGGAAACGGGGAAGTGAAGTGAAAAGATTTAACGCAAAGACGCAAAGGGGAAAGAAAGACGCAGAGTTTCGGTATTTGTTTTTCTTTGCGTCTTTGCGACTTCGCGCCTTTGCGTTGGGCTTTTAGCTTCTGCTTGACGGACAAAACAATTCCGCTTATGATGTTGCGCATGATTTACGTGACCGGTACTTCCACCTTTAGCTTGCAAATGATCTCGTCCGTGTTCGGGCGCTCCTTGCCGAGGTGCGCCTGCTAACCAGTCCGGTTTGTAATCAAGTTTGTAATTGGAACGGCTGCGGGGTGCACTCGCAGCCGTTTTTGATTCGTAAGCTGATCGCGATCAGCGAGAACAGCGCTGCGACAGTGTGCTAAGCGGGAAGACTTACACCAGAAAACTGAAGCGGAATGCTGCAAAGGAAACGAATATGCACGTCATCAACGTCAACAACATCACCATCAATCACGCGGGGCGGCTGATCTTCGAGGGGCTGTCGTGGGTGATCGCCGATCGCGACCGGGTCGGTTTGGTCGGTCCCAACGGCGTGGGCAAGTCGAGCCTGCTCAAAGCGCTGACCGGCGAGTACGTCCCCGACGCGGGCAGCATCGTCCGCGCGCGTGGGATCAGCGTGGGCTATCTGCCGCAGACCGTTAGCTTGACGCCCGACTGCACGCTGATCGACGAGGCGATGCGGCTGCCACCGGCGCTGGCGCAGGTCGAGCACGAACTGAGCACCATCGAGTCCCGGCTGAGCGATCCGGCAGTCTACGGCGACGAGGCGGCGTTAGCGACCACCTTAGCCGATCAGGAGCGCGTGCTCGAACGTTACGAACGGCTGGGCGGCGCGCTGCACGCCAACCGCGTCCGCGAACTGCTGGCGCACCTCGGCTTTGCGCCGCTGGATTACGACCTGCCGACCGAGGCGCTCAGCGGCGGGCAGAAGAAGCTGATCGCGCTGATTCGCTTGGCGGTCGAGCAGCCCGACGTGCTGCTGCTGGACGAACCGGACAATCACCTCGATCTGGATGCCAAAGCGCGGCTGGAGTCGTTCATTCGCGGCTACGGCGGAGCGGTGGTGATCGTTTCGCACGACCGCTATTTGCTCGACGAATGCGTCACCCAGATCGCCGAACTGGAAAATGGCAAGCTGACGATTTACACCGGCAATTACTCCGCCTACGCGCTCGAACGCGAGGCGCGGCGGCTGCGTCAGGAGCAGCTGTACACCGCGCAGCAGAAGCGCATCCAGCAGATCGAGGCGCGCATCCACGAATGGGATATCGCCGCCAAGCAGTTCGAGGACGAACGAGCGGCACGGCAGGCGCGCAGCCGCCGTAAGATGCTGGAACGGATGGCAGCCAACGGCGAGATCGTCGAGCGGGTGACGGATCGGCGGCAGTTGGAACTCTCGCTGGAAGGCTGGCGCGGCAGCACCAAAGCGCTGGAACTCAAGCGGCTGACGATGGGCTTCGACGACGATTTGCTGTTCTACGACCTCGATTTGCTGGTGCGGCACGGCGAGCGGGTTGGCTTGGTCGGCGCGAACGGCGCGGGCAAGTCGGTGCTGTTCAAGCTGCTGATCGGCGAACTCGATCCGCTGGACGGTGAAGTCAAGATCGGTCCGAGCACGCAGGTCGGCTATTACGCGCAGGAGCATCAGACGCTCGATGCTTGGCGCGACAAAACGCCGATCGACTTCATCCGCGATGTGTCGCCGACGGCGGAAGGGACGGCGGTCGCCTTCTTGCTCAAGCTGCTGTTCAGCTACGAGCAGACGCGCCAGCCGATCGGCACGCTGAGCGGCGGCGAGCGCAGTCGCTTGCAGTTGGCGGCGCTGATGCTGACGCGCCCGAATCTGCTGCTGCTGGATGAGCCGACCAACAACCTCGACATCCCGGCGGCGGAGGCGTTGGAAAGTGCGCTGGAAGACTTCGACGGCGCGCTGCTGGTGATCTCGCACGACCGCTATTTTCTGGATCGCGTGGTGGATCGGGTGGTCGAACTGGAGGACGGATCGCTGACGGGGTACGAGGGCGGGTATACCGACTATCTGGCGGCGAAGGGAGAGATGAGCTAACCACAAAGGACACAGCGAGCACAAAGAAAAAGACCAAAGCATCAACGCAAAGACGCAAAGGGGGCGACCGAAAGGTCGCCCCGATCTTTTCTTGGCGCTGGCAACCGAAAGGTTGCACGGCGTCATGGCGGTTGATCTAGGGTTGGTAGATCTCCGGAGTATCGCAGTCGGTGCAGGCGACGTTGTTGACGCCCTGACCGGCAGCCAGCGCCGCGATCCAGTCGCGGAAGCGGACGCCGTTGGCGGAATACGTGTAGAACTCGGCGCGCGGCAGGATGCAGTGGAGGTCGCCGCCCGCCGTGAACGAGCGGAAGCTCCCGGCGCTGCGGGCGATGTCGCGCTGGTTGGCTTTCAGGGCGTCGCTGTAGGGGACGCTGCTGAAGCCGACGTAGTTGAAGAAGTTCTGCGTCTCGTCGTGAGCAGTGTTGTACATGGCGACGCGCGCACCGGCTCGTGCTGCGCCGATGTAGAAACGCGGGATGCTGAGGTTCGCGCCGGTCACGCCGTTGTAATTGGTCCCCCACAGGTCGAAGGTGCTGGCGGGGATGCCGCGCCAGCCGCCGCCGGAATCGCCCAGCAGCGTGACGCGCCGTCCGCTGTAATGGCTGGCGATGTTGCTTCGCCCAGTACGCCGCGCCGACCGATCCGGCGCTGCACCCGGTCACGAAGACCGAGTCAGGTACGGGGATGTTGTTGTAGACCCAATCGAGCACGTTGGCGACGTTGCTCGTCCCCCTGAATTTCACGTCGTACCAGTTGCCTTCGAAACTGAAGCCCTGATCGGCGCTGCCCATGTCGAGGTCGCCGCTGCAGTAGTTGATGTAGACCATGTCGTAGTTGATGAACGGGTTTTCGGGATTGCTGAAGTCGGTGATGCCGACCGGGAACAATGCCGGGTTGTCGCTGGGATCGCCGGGGTTGATCGAGTCGTCGAAGGTCGTGGTCGAGAGATTGCAGGTCTGCGCGCTCCAGCACATGCCGCCGCCCTGAAAATTGATCAGCAAGTCCTGTCCCGCGCCTTCACGGTAGTAGAAACTGTAGGGCGCGCCGCGCGCGCACAACGTATCGTTGCCGAGCGTGATCTGAATCCAGTTGCCGGGTGACAGTTGATCGCGCGTGGGGAGGTCTTGCGCGGCAGCGCTGCCGGTCAGGACGACGCACAGAATCAGCACGAGCAGGACAATCTTCTTCATGGAGACTCCTTTAGACAGCAAAAGGTCGATCCGGTAGGGGCACACGGCTGTGTGCCCCGCACAGAGAATCGTGTCAAGAAACGGGCTTGTAGTAGCGGGCGTAATCGCCAACCATCAGGCGATAGGGTGGCTCGTCTTCCTCAATCGAGGGGAAGCGTCCCTGTGGTGAGAGGAATTTGTTGTCGTTGAAGTCGTCATTGACGGTCGAGACTTCGCCGACCAGCGTGCGCCCGCCTTCCGCCCAAAATTGATGATAGAGTCGGGTTGTCAGCGTGATGCTCATGCCGGGTTCGAGCGTCACAACGCCGCCCGCTTCAAGCTCGGTCATGACACCATCTAAGCTGACGATCACCGGGCTGGAAGAGTCGGCATGCTCGTCCGGCGTCGAATTGTAGAGCTTGATCAGCAGCCGTCCGCCGCCCCGATTGATAATGTCCTCGACCTTCTGCCAATGGAAATGATAGGGCGTGACCTGATGGTCGTTCACGATCAGGAGTTTTTCGGCGTAGACTTTGCCGGTGCAGGTCTCCAAGTTCTGGACGCTGCCATTGCGGATCGTGAACAGAATCAAGCCCTTCTTCGGGAAATCATTCAAGCCAAAATCGGTGATGTCCCAGCCGAGTCCGTGCTCGGCGATCTCGCTCACCTCAGGTCCCTTGGCGAGCCAATCGGCGACCGTCCAATCGGCGAAGGGCGGCAGGTAGAAATGACAATCGCGGATGAAGGCATCGGCGTCACGGATGATCGCGTTGATTTCGGAGCGTTTCATTGATGTCTCCTGCAGGATGGAGGGCACTGGTAATCAGACTGTCTCCATTGTGCGCGTTTTGAGCACTTCCAGCAACTAAAATTGTTGCCGTGATCATCGCAAAAGTGGCGTGGTGGCGGGGTGAAGTGTGAAAACTGCCGCCGCTTGCAAGAGATTGAAGCGGCGGCAGTTGGTGCTGCGAATTAGCTGACAGCATCGGTTGGGAGCGGCTGACCATTCCAGACATCGCCGTAGGTTGGTCCAACGACGTCGACCGGCACCCAAAGGTGCTGGCAGACCCAGATGATCTTGTAGTACTCGCCGGTCGAGTTGACGCCGAGCACATAGGCGGATTGTCCGGTGGGGAGTGAACTCTGCGGCGCGATCAGCTTGCCCGGTGCGTAGTAGAGCAGGGCGTCACTCACGAACGTGCCCATCACCGCGGTATCCGGCACGGGCAGCGGGCAGACTGCAAACGAGATCGGCGGACGCGCGCAGGATTCATAGGCAGTCAGCGTGACCAAGCTCTCGTAACAGGCTTCCGCTCCCGGCGGGAGTCCGCCGATGCAGAATTCATAGGTGCCGGTGCTATCGATGTTGACCGTCGTCTGAGCGGTGCCGACACCGCGGGCTTGCGAGAGCAGCGGACCGCCGCAATTGCCGACGTGGATATTGCCCTCGACTGGGCAGGTTGGATCCGCTTGCTGGGCGACCAGCGTCAGAATCGTCCCGGCTTGGATGGTCGCCGGGGTGCTGCCGCCTTCAGGATAGCCCGATACGCTGGCGATCTGCGTGCAGGTGTAATCGATTTCGGTGCCGGAACAGGTCGCCTGAACGAGCACGTGAACCAGCGCGCCTTCGCCGCTGCCCCCGGCTCCGGCGTCAACCGTGTAATTGCCGTCGGCGAGGATGGTGTACGAACCAGAGACTGGCACCGGACCGCTGTCTTCGTAGATCGGCAGATCCGATGTTGATCCCGGGTCAACGAAACCCGACCAAACCCGGAAGCTGCCGCCACCGTTCGGTCCAGCATAGTCCATCTCATAGAGGATTTCCGTGCCAGCCGTGAAGAAGCCGTGGTAGTTGTCGCCCATACCTTCGCCTTCACCCGCTCCTTCCGCCGGTCGGTCAACCGCGATGATCGTGCAGAGGTTTCCACCCGCGCTGACCGGAGCAATCAAGAGGCTTGAGGCAAAGAGGACCAAAGCGGCGATGAGCAAGAACCGTGCGCTATACCTAAACATGCAAAACTCCTTAAATCACCCTAAGTAAAAGCCGTCGGGGCATCGATGAAGTCGGACTCGACGACCTGAGACGCTATGGAAGTTGATAGAGTTTAGTCTAATTGTATATTATTTCACAAACAAATCGGGCGAATTTCGCGCGAATGAACGGCGCGTAGGCAAGGAAACCCACCCCGAATTTACGCTTTTTCGAGGTGAAACAGCGCTTAGGTAATGGATTCGGCGGCTCGACGGACGTAATCGGCGACCAGTTCGGGCGCTTGCATGGGGATGAAATGCGAGTAGTCCGGCAGCGGTACGTCCTCGGCATTGGGAAAGCGCGACGCTAAGTCAGGCGCGGTTGGCGAGGCGCTGAGGTTAAAGACGCTGGTGTCGAGCGCGCCGCCCGCGCGCAGAATGGTCACGGGGATGCCAATCGTAGCGATCTCCGCGTAGATGTTGGCGGCGGTGCTGAAGTTGTAGGTTGCGGCTTCGAAGGCGGGTTCGCAGGCGAGGACGTAGCCCGTACCGGCTGGATTAGGCAGCAGTCCGTAATCGACGTAATCGCGCAGCGCCTGCGGCTGCCAGAGGTCGAAGGGCGGGCGATCCTTGAAGCGCGCGTACATCTCGTCGGGCGATGCCCACTCGCGGCGGCGGCGCGCGGTGAAATGGTCGAACTCGACCACGCCGACATAGTTGGCTTCGGGCATGATCACCGGGTCGATCAGCAGCAGGCGGGCGAACAGGTCGGGCTGGAGCGCCGCCGCGAGGGTCACGGCGTGCCCGCCGAGCGAGTGTCCGACGCCGACCGCGCCACTGATCCCCAACGCTTGCCCGACCGCGACCACGTCTTGAGCGAACAACCGCCAGTCGTAGGGCGGGTTCGGCTTGCCGCTGCGTCCGTGCCCACGCAGATCGAGCGCGAAGCAGTGGTAGCCGGGTAGCTGGGCGATCACCTGATCCCAGACGCGGGCGTGAAAGCCGGTCGCGTGGGCAAAGAAGATCGCCGGGGTGGGGGGCTGCGGTTCACCCCACTCGAAGACGGCGAGGTCGAGATCGTTGACCTGTAGGTGATGCTCGATGGGCATGGCTCGTTCCTGTGGACGGTAGATACCTATAAAGATTTAACGCAAAGACGCAAAGAAGCAAAGAAAGCCGCAAAGGTAAAAGAGGGCGTGCCTTGAGGGTGTTTAAAAACACTGCTGCTGTATCGAGAAGTCATCAGATTTGACTGCTCACACTCCAAACGGGCGAAGGCACGCTCCCTTCTCTGAATTCGGGGAGGGGAAGCGCAAGGCAAACCGAAGGTTTGCACCGCGGGGGTGGGGTCAGCGCGGGACTTTTTAGATACTCTCTACGTTGCCCCGACAAGGCGTGACTGCCTACTCCTAGATCTCTTACCTGTCATATCTTTGCGCCTTGCTCTTACCCTTTGCGTCTTTGCGTTAAATCCTTGTTCGTTAGTCGGCGGCGCAGCGACGTGGCATAATCAAGTGATAGTGTAGTGATCGGCAAGCGGGAGGGAATCATGCTGGATGCAGAAGCGGTCGCAGAGGCGAAAGGCGGCGCGGTACTCACCGAGAGTCAGATTCGCGCGACGCTCGACAAGGCGCTGGGCGGCAAGTATCACGGTGCGAGAATCCTCGTGCTGATCCCGGACCACACGCGGACGATCCCGCTGCCCCTGCTGTTTAAGTTGGTGGTGGACATCCTACAAGATGCGGGGCGGCTCGATTTCATGGTGGCGTTGGGGACGCATCCGCGGCTGGAAGAGGAAGCTTTCCTGAAGCTGCTGGGCATCACCCGTGACGAGCGTTTGAAGCAGTACGGTTGGATTCGCCTGCTCAACCACGGATGGGATCAGAACAACGTGCTGACCGAGATCGGTACGCTGACGCAGGCGCGGATCAAGGAGATCGCCGGGAAGGCGTGGCACCCGTCGCTGGGCGGCGATGTGCCGGTGCGGATCAACCGCCACATCTTCGAGTACGACCGGATTGTCATCCTCGGACCGACCTTCCCGCACGAGGTGGTCGGCTTCTCTGGCGGTGCGAAATATCTGTTTCCGGGCATCTCCGGTCCCGAAATGATCAACGTATCGCATTGGCTCGGCGCGCTGCTGAAAATCCCCAACGTGATCGGGGTCAAGGAAACGCCGGTACGGGCGATGATCCGCGCAGCAGCGGCGATGGTCAAGACGCCGGTGACGCTGGTGAGCTTGGTGGTCACGAAGGAAGGCATCGCCGGGATGTTCGCGGGCGATCTGCGCGAAGCGTGGAGCGCCGCCGCCGACCTCTCGGCGCAGCGCCACGTCAAGGAAGTGGATAAACCCTTCCAGCGCGTGCTGGCGGCTGCCAATCCAATTTATGACGAGCTATGGACGGCAGGCAAGGCGGTCTACAAGACCGAAATGGTGGTCGCCGACGGCGGCGAGGTCGTGATCTACGCGCCGCAGCTCGATACGGTCAGCCGGGTCCACGGCGAGATCATCCGGGCGATTGGTTATCACCCGCTCGATTACTTCCTCAACCAGTGGGATAAGTTCAAAGATCAGCCGCTCGGCGTGCTGGCGCACAGCACGCACGTGCGTGGCGGCGGAACCTTCGTGAACGGAGTCGAAGCGCCGCGCATCAAGGTGACGCTGGCAAGCAAAATCCCCGAAGACGAATGCAAAAAGCTGTCGCTGGGTTATCTCGACCCGGCGAGCATCAAGATCGCGGAGTGGGAGGGCAAGGAAGCGGAGGGCATCCTCTACGTGCCCAACGCGGGCGAAATTCTGTACCGCCTGAAGTCGGCGGCGCAGTCGAAACCGCCAACGCCGCCGACACCACCGGTCACGGTCGCAGGGTAAATACGACCCCACCCCCAGCCCGATTTCAGTCTATGGGGGAGCAGTTTTTGTAATGAGGGAAGAATTAGCCTGCCTAGTTGTCGCTGATCTCACCTCACCCCGCTGCGCTTCGCTTAGCTCCCCCTCTCCATGCAATGGAGAGGGGGGTGGGGGGTGAGGTTTTGAATACAACGTAAGATGATTCCTTCTCTCGCACAAAAAACTGTCTCCCTGAAAACCGACTTCAGAGAGGCGAGAGTTCACGCCATTTCTCGCGCTGGCTTGAGGCTGAGCGCGCTGTAGATTTCGCCGAGGAAGCGGGGGCTAGGGCGGACAAAGAGCTGGCGTGTCTCGCTGAAGCCGTTAGCCGCGGCGATCTTCGTCCATGTCCCGAACGAAAACGGATAAGGCACCCACGTGTTGCCGCGATCCGTGTTGTACTCGACCACAATTAGCCGTCCGCCCGGCTTGAGATAGCCGTGAATCAAGCGCAAGGCGGTTGCCTTCTCCTTGATGAAATGGAGCGAGTTCGCCAGCAGCGCACCGTCGAGCGGCGGTAGATCCAGCGGGTGAGTGAAGTCGGCGGTATGGTAGCTGACTTTCGCAGTGGGGAAACGCGCCGAGATGGCTGCTCGCTGACGCTGAAGCGCGGCGGCATCGCGGTCGATGCTGTGGATTTGGGCGTCACTGCCGAGCAGATCCGCCAGCGCCAGCGTGAACGCGCCGCTGCCGGAGCCGAAATCCGCCCAGATACCGGACGATTCAGCAACACCGTCACGAATCAGGTTAAGGTGATCATGATGATCCAATAGAGTGTCCTCTCGACTGCCACAGTGTAGCCGAACCATGCATTCGCGTAAACCCGACCAAAAGTGCAGGATTCTGCGGAAAAGGTGACCACGATGTCGATGCACGAAATTGAGGATTTAGTCGAAAGTTCGGTGCGGATTCTGGCAGCGCGGACGGATCTCGATCTACGGTCGCTGTACTGGCAGCTTTACGAGTATCAGAACCACTGGGACACGGGTTTCACCAACTTTCGAGTGATGGATCTGCTGCTGCAAGCGCGCTACACCTATCGCTTTGATTTGAATCAGCATCCCGATTACGCTCAGTACCGCGACTACTTCGACGGGCTGAGCGGCTTCGCGGTTATCAATATCCAACCGACCGAACCATCCGGCAAGGCGGTATTTGAACCGGGGAGAGGTTGGGTCGTGCCGAATCCGCTGGCAGGCTATACCCGCCCGCCGTACCTCTACTGTGACGTTGGCTCGCCGCTGTGGGCGCGCTTCGTCGAGCTTGGCGTGCTGACCGGCGCGGATGCCGTCCCGCCGGACGCGAGTATGAGCATTGTCGAGGCGGCGCTGGAAGTGATGCGGCAGGCAGAACGAGACGGCGACGTAGTCCTGATCTACGGCTGGTATGCGCTGCTTTCGGTTCACCTCGCCTCGTTCGTCGATCTGGAGTCGCTGCAAGCGAGCGCGGCGCTGGCGGAAATCCTCGACATTGCGCGGCGGACTGACGCTTTCGAAGCGGCAAAAGCTGCTGATCCCAAGTTGGAACGACACTATCCGACGCCGCCGTTCATCTACTACCCCGTCGACGGTGACCTAGCTGCTTATCTCGCCTTCCTCAAGGAGAGCTTGAGCGGCTTTGACGATCTATAACCACCCGATTGCTGACCAACTCGGCGCGCGGGTACAATAGCCCGGAAATCGTTTGAGTTTACAGGAACGGTAAATTATGCAGCAGAAACCTTTGCGCGTGGGCGTCGTGGGTTTGGGTTGGGCTGGCGAGACGCATCTGAAATCGTATCTGCAACAGCCCGGTGTCGAAGTGGTCGCTGTCGCTGATCCGGCAGATACGCGGCGCGGGCAAATCGTCACGACCTACGAAATTCCGCACCAGTACGCCGATTATCACGATCTGCTCGCCCGTGACGACATCGATGCTATCAGTGTGGCGACACCGAATAACCTGCACGCGCCGGTGGCGATCGCGGCGCTGGAAAGCGGCAAGCACGTTTTGTCGGAAAAGCCGCTGGCGCGATCCAGCGTCGAAGGTGCGGCGATGGTGCGCGCGGCGGTCAAGGCGGGGCGGGTGCTGCAAGTCGCCTTCAATCATCGCCAGCGCGGTGACGTGCAGGTGCTCAAAAACTACATCGAATCGGGTGGACTTGGTCGAATTTATCATGCGAAAGCCAGTTGGATGCGGCGCAGCGGCATCCCCGGCATGGGGGGCTGGTTTACCAGTCGTGAAATGGCAGGCGGTGGACCGCTGATCGACCTCGGCGTCCATATCCTCGACATGGCGCTTTATCTGCTCGGCGAGCCGGAGGTAATCTCGGTCAGCGCGGCGACTTATGCCGAACTCGGACCGCGTGGGCGCGGCAGTCGCTCGCTGGTGGGCGAGGGTGGCTACGAGGTCGAGGACTTGGCGACGGCGTTCGTTCGCTTGGGCGAGGGTGCGACGATGCTGGTCGAGGCGAGTTGGGCAGTCTACGGCAAATCCGCTGACGATTTCGGCGTCACCCTCTACGGGACGGATGGCGGCGCGGACATCGCCGTCAAGAACTACAATTGGGAAGATACACTGACGATCTACACCGATACGGGTGGTGTCCCAGCGGAAGTGCGCCCGCGCGTCACGCGCGGCGAGGGGCATCTGGCGGTGGTGCGGAATTTCATCAGCGCGATTCAGGGCGGCGATTGGTCGTCGCATAACGGACGCGAAGGACTGCGTCGCGCGCAGATCATCGACGCCTGTTACCAGTCGGCGCTGCAGGGACGCGAAATCACCCTACAAGAGATCGAAGCGCAGAGCTAGCGCAAACGGGACCGGGGCGGGCGATTCGCTCGCCCCACAGCAGTTTTGACGCCAATAGTTTACGATTCGACGCTATTGGTTGTACTATAATGCGAGTAGTTTGAGCCAGTTGACTTGAATTCAGCACAAGGAAATACCCCGATGAAGTTTTGCTTGGCTGCATCGATACTCCTTAGCTGTTGTTGTCCCCGCTAACGTAGTTTGTCTGTTCCTTCGCGCTGCTGCGCGGAGTTCGCTGGTCCCTTTTCGCATCGCTTATACTCTGGAGTTGCCCGTAAATGAATGGAAACACGCCCACGTTGATCGCGCCCTATGGGGGAAAACTCGTCAATCTGCTTGTCCCGCCGGAAGAACGAGAAGATCGCAAGCAGTATGCCAGCCGCCTGCGCTCGCTGCAATTGTCGCCGCGCGCCGTCTGTGATCTGGAACTGCTGGCAGTTGGTGGATTCTCGCCGCTGGATCGCTTCATGGGCAAGGAAGATTACCAGCGGGTACTGGACGAGATGCGTTTGGCAAATGGCGCGTTGTTTCCGATCCCGATCACGCTGCCGATTGCTGACGACGCGAACATCTTCATCGGCGAAGAGATCGCGCTGCGGAACGACAAGAACGAACTGTTGGCGATCATGATGGTCGAAGAAAAATATGCGTGGGACTTGGAAGAGACGGCGCTGAAAGTTTTCGGCTCGATGGATGCGCGTCATCCGTTGGTGGCGGAAATGCACCGCTGGGGCAAGTTCAACATCTCCGGCAAGCTTGAGATGCTGCAGACTCCCGCGTTACTACGACTACGTCCCGCTTCGACAGACTCCGGCGCAGGTGCGCGAGCGGCTGGAGACTTACGGGCATCAGAACGTGGTCGCCTTCCAGACGCGCAACCCGCTGCATCGCGTTCACGAAGAACTGACCAAGCGGGCGATCGCCGAGGTCGATGGCGTGCTGCTGCTGCATCCGGTGGTGGGCATGACCAAACCGGGCGACGTCGATCACTATACGCGCGTGCGGACTTACAAGGCGCTGACCGAGAATTACTACGATCCCGACCGCGTGTTGCTCTCGCTGCTGCCGTTGGCGATGCGGATGGGCGGACCGCGTGAGGCACTCTGGCACGCGATCATCCGGCGCAACTATGGCGCGAATCACCTGATCGTCGGGCGCGATCACGCCGGTCCGGGCAAGGATTCGAACGGCAACCCGTTCTACGGACCTTACGACGCACAAGACCTCGTGCAGAAGTATCAGGACGAACTGGGCGTCAAGCCGATGCCGTTCCACGAACTGCTCTACATGACCGATGAAGGACGCTACGAAGAAGCGACCAAGATTCCAGCGGGCACGCGCACGTCCAGTATTTCAGGCACGCAGGTACGTGAGAACTATCTCAACAAGGGGCGGCTGCTGCCGGAGTGGTTCACGCGTCCTGAAGTCGCGCGGATCCTCGGTGAGAGCTACCCGGCGCGGCATCATCAAGGGGTTTGCCTGTGGTTCACCGGCTTGAGCGGTGCGGGCAAGTCGACCATCTGCGACGTGCTGACGGTGCTGCTGCTTGAGCATGGTCGTCAGATGACGGTGCTCGACGGTGACGTGGTGCGCACGCATCTGTCGAAGGGCTTAGGCTTCAGCGCGGAAGACCGCGACATCAACATCCGGCGGATCGGTTTCGTGGCGGCGGAGATTGCGCGGCACGGTGGCGCGGTGATCTGCGCGGCGATCAGCCCGTACCGGGCGACGCGCAATGAAGTCCGCAACCTGCTGCCGGCGGCGGATCAGTTCGTCGAAATCTACGTCAATACGCCGCTGGAAGTCTGCGAGCAGCGCGACGTCAAGGGCTTGTACGCGAAAGCGCGACGCGGCGAGATCAAGGGCTTCACCGGCATCGACGACCCGTATGAGCCGCCGCTGAATCCCGAAGTGGTCTGCGATACGGTCAACTTCGCGCCGGAAGAAAACGCGCGCTTGATCCTGAACTACCTGATCGAGCAGGGCTTCGTGCTCGCGCCCGATGCGCTGCTCGAACCGGCGCTGTAGCATTCAGCTCGTTCGCGGCAAATTTAGATTGGAAACGCCTGCCCACGCACGGGCAGGCGTTGTTGCTATATAATTGTTAGGAAAAAAGAAAGGCTATTGAATTTGTCCGATAACCCACTTGGAGTAGAAAGTCGCCGAATTGCTATGCTGATCGACGGCGACAACGCCCAACCCTCGCTAATCGGCGAGATGCTCGCCGAGGCGGGCAAGTACGGCTTGGTGACGGTCCGGCGCATCTATGGCGACTGGACGACGGCGAACATGGGCGGCTGGAAAGAGACGCTGCATACCTACGCCATCCAGCCGATCCAGCAGTTTCGCTACACCGTCGGCAAGAACGCGACCGACAGCGCCATGATCATCGACGCGATGGACATCCTCTACACGGCGCGGATCGACGGCTTCTGTCTCGTCTCCAGCGACAGCGACTACACGCGCTTGGCGATGCGCATCCGCGAGAAGAGCCTGTTCGTGATGGGCATCGGCAAGAAGATGACGCCGCAAGCCTTCCGTAATGCTTGCGACATCTTCGTTTATACCGAAAACCTGCAGAAGTCGAATGGTTCGTCCGCAGCCAAGACCAAAGCGAAGCCGGAAATCCCGCCCGACTTGTACGCGCTGCTCAAGAATGCGTTCGATTTGGCGATGCAGGATGACGGCTGGGCGTTTTTGGGTGCCTTAGGGCATCACTTGCGCCAGCTCGACACCGCCTTTGACCCCCGCACCTATGGTTTCAAACAGCTCTCGCTGCTGGTGAAAGCCTATCCCGATCAGTTCGAGGTGCGGCGCGTGCGTGGTCAAGGGACAGCCCACATTTATGTGCGGCTGAAGAAAAGTAAGGAAAGCTAGGCAGCGATAAGCTGATCAGTTTTCAGCTAGAACCACAGGTGTCAAGCTCCGTTCTTTTTAGCTGATTGCTGAAGGCTGAAGGCTGACAGCTAATTGCTAGATCACCCGCACCGGCGTGCCCACCGAGGCGAAGTCGAAGAACCACTGCGCCTCGTCGGTGGGTAGATTGACGCAGCCGTGACTCATCGGGCGACCAAAGGCGTTATGCCAGTACGTCCCGTGAATGCCGTAGCCCTGATAGAAGTACATCGTGTACGGCACTTGCGGCAGGTAGTAGTCGGGACCGCTCATATCCGTGGCGGTGTACTTGACGTAGACCGCGTAGTCGCCTTTGACCGTCGGCGTGGCGGGCAAGCCGGTCGAGACCAGATGCGTGCGCACCATCTGCCCATCTTGATAGGCGTAAATCCGCTGATCCTCGGTCGAAACGACAATCGAGCGCCCGACGTTGGTCGGCGCGGCGGGGATGTTGGTCGGCACGTACTCACCGGCTGCCGGGATGATCAATTCCTGACCGGGATAGATGAAGTCGGGGTTGTCGATGCCGTTCATGGCGACAATGTCGGCGACCGCGACGTTGAAATCCTTGGCGATCAAGCCAAGTTCCTGCCCTTGCTGGACGACGTAAGTGGTGGTTGCGCCGGTGTAATTGCTGGCGCTCGACGCGGCGGGTGCCGGGGTGACGAACATGTTCAAGTCGAAGCTGCCATCCGCGATCTCGCCGGAGACGTCAACGCGCAGGCGGTCGAGCATCACCGGCACATCCATCGCCCGCCCATCCTGACCGGGCACGGCGTCGATGTTGATCTGGTCGCTGAGGGCGACGAAACCACGCTGCGCGGCGTTGAGATCGACCGCGTAAGTTGGCGTAACGCGGCTGTTAGACGCGGCGTTCTGCGCCGTCTGCATGGTCGCGGCGACGTCGATGCTAATGCCGAGATCGGCGGGCGAGACGACCCAACTACGCGCGCCGTCAGTGAGCGTCAAAGTCTGCGCCGGTAGGCTGCTGCTCAGCGCGTCGGTCGCGTCGGCGACGGTCTTGCCGCCAACGTCGACTCCGGCGATCGACACGCCCGCCGGGATGCGGTCGGGCAGGATGGCGATCACGAACAGCAAGCCGAAGACCAGCAGCACGAAGACGACAACCGACGCGGCAACGCCCCCGCCGACTAACCAGAGGATGCGGTTATCCGAATGCTTTTTCGGCTGGCGTGGAGCCTGCCGGATGGGTGGTGTGAATTGTGTGCTCATATTGCGATCAGTTTAGCATGGTTAGCGCAAAACTGAGCGGACGCTTCGCCTACGGATCGTCAATGTTGTTGCGCTGACTTGGCGTTCTTGGCGACTTGGCGGTTCAAATCGCGTTCTCGTTGAACCATGCCAAATCTAAGCCCGCGACTGCGCCGATCACGGTGGTGGCGGGCGGCTGAAGCTGAGCGGCGCGCTCGGCGATGGTGGCGACGGTCGCGCGGACGGTGCGCTGGCGATCGGTGGTGCCCCACTCGACGGTGACGGCGGGAGTTTGCGGATCGAGTCCCGCGGCGATCAGGTGCGCGACGATGCGCGGCAGGTGAATCACGCCCATCAGCAGGACGAGTGTCCCGCCGAGCTTGACCAGCGCCTCGTAGTCGATGCGGTTGGCGTCGCTGTCGGGGTTCTCGTGCCCGGTCAGGACGGTGAACGAGGTGGCGATACCGCGATGCGTCACCGGGACTCCGGCATAGGCGGGGACAGCAATCGCGCTGCTGACGCCGGGGATCACCACGAACGGTACGCCCGCATCCCGGCAGGCGAGCGCTTCCTCGCCGCCGCGCCCGAAGACGAACGGATCGCCGCCCTTGAGCCGGACGACGTTCAAGCCTCGCTGGGCGCGGTCGATCAGCAGGGCGTTGATCTCGCCCTGCGTGCGGCGCGGCTGGCGCGGATACTTGCCCACGTCGATCCGCTCGGCGTCGGAGCGCGCTTCGCCCAGCAGTTCCGGCGGGGCGAGCCGGTCGTAGACCACCACGTCGGCGCGGCGCAGGGCGTTCAAGCCTTTGACGGTGATCAGGTCGGGGTCGCCGGGACCCGCGCCGACCAGATAGACGATGCCGCTGCTCATGGTTGTTCCAGTGCGTGCGCGAGCCAGAAATTGCAGGCTTCGGCGCAGGGGATCGGATGGCGTTCGCCGTTGAACCACGTCGGCTGACGGACGCAGCGCCCGCAGATTTGCTCGACAGCCGCCGCGCGCTGCTCGGAGCTAAGGTCGGCGGCGCGGCGGTAAATCCCGGTCTGGCGGGCGGCGAGATCGTCCAGCGTCGTGATCGCCAACGAGTCGCGCTGCGCCCACTCGGCGACGACGCCGGGATAGATCGTCTCGACGACGGCGTGAAGCTGTTCTCGGCGGTTGATCCGCACGACCCAATCGCCGGGGAGGTCGGTTGAGGTTGCCAGCGGGCGGAAGGGCTGGCGGCGGACGTGATCGCGCAGCGCGGTGGGATCGCTGATCTCGACCATCTCGCGCTCGAAGTCGATCTCGGTCGGGCGGACTTCGTGGAGCGAAATCGTCAGTTCGCCTAACTCGATCCAGCCGTTGGCGCGCACGGCTTCGATCAGCGCGTCGCGTCCGGCGGCGGGGAAACCATCCCACGCTGCGGCGGATGACGCCTCGCGCAGCGGCGCGCCCGCATCCTGCGCGATTTCGAGAATCGCGTCGGTGAGATCGGCATCGACGCCGACCGGCGGCGTGTAAATGACTTGGCGTCCGTTGATGGTAGCAGTCGTTACGCCGGATTCGAGACCGAGCGCGGCGGGTACGTCGACCGTCGTATGCGAACCCAGCGCGAGGAAGAAGGGCACGGCGACGATCACCGGCTTGGTCGCCAGCGTGTAAATGTCGGCGATGGCGGGGGTGTCGTCGAGAAAGACGGCGAAGGACTTCGGCGGCGAGGTCGCGTACCTGCTCGGCTTGAGCGATGGTCGCTTGACGGCTCTCCGGGCTGCGTTTCGTCCCGTGCCCGATGACCGCGATGGTCACGTCGGCCGGATTGACGCCGTGCTGCTCGATCGCGTCGGTGATGCGCTGGCGGACGACGCGGGTCAGGTAAGGATGCTGGCTCAACGTCGGCGTGTAGCGGATCAGTCGCCCGTCGCGCTGCGTGATCGCTCCGGTCAAGTCCATCTCGGCGGGGATGACCGTCTGGGCGAAGTAGCCCTGCGCCGTGAACAGCGGCACAACGGTCACGTCATCGGCGGCGAGCGAATCGAGCACCTGATGGAACGAGGGCTGCTCCTTCCAGAACGCCGCGGCGACTTCGTCGGCGACGTTCAACGCGCGCAGCCGATCGACCTGCTGCCAGACGACGGCGGCGGTCTCCGGGCTGAGATGTGATCCGTGACCAGCAAGGACGAGAGCAGTCTGGGTCATCGCCCGTTACTCGCTCCGTGTAAAGCGTCAGGTTGGCTGTTTTGCTGGCTTAGCTTCAAACCATCTGTACTCGCCCCTCCCTGAAATCGGGGAGGGGACGGGGGTGGGGTCAGAAACGGCGACCTCGATGCCATCCGTGTGTCACTTTCGTATGCCTGCAAAGCTAGGTGCGCCGATGATAGCACGGGAGGGCGCGGCGTCACAGGATGATTTGATCGAGGGGGCGAAAAGGACGCGCGTCCGGCTTTGTTCATCCTGCCGGGAGAAGTTTGGGTAATCTGTACGCTTTGCAGATTTTTCAAACCCCGTTACACTGAGAACCATGAAGCAGATGATGCCGGTCGTGAAGATGAGTTGTTGTCCCTGCAGCCAACCGAAAAGGTGGGTGCAGCCGGTTATTGCTTGAGTTTGACCAAGAGTCGATGAGTCAAAAGCCCCGGATGCAGCGGGGCTTTTTTGTTACCAGCAATCAGCTAACAGCGGTCAGCTTTCAGCAAAAGCAAGAACAGATAGGATTTGCGGTGATGGGTAATTTCGAGTTGATGGCGTGTTGTTGTCTCGACAAACCTCACGAGTGGTTGTGGTTCGGTTGAGTGCGCCCTGTTTGGATGTAGTGCGAGAAGCCCCGGATGACAACCGGGGCTTTTTTGTTGGCCTAGCCCCGTGACGCTATCAGCCCCCTCTCTCAGCAGTGGAGAGGGGGCTAGGAGGTGAGGTTTCGGAATGTACTTAGAAGCTTAGGAGCGAATGCACGTGGCGAAAAAGCAAAGCTTAGAATCGATCAAGGCGGCGAGCGGCGGGCTGGTCGGTCCGATCCCTGAAGAGTTGGTGAACGGCGATGCCTATTTCTCTGAGGCGGCGAAGCAGTTACTCAAGTTTCACGGGATGTATCAGCAGCACGACCGCGAGGTCAAGCGCGGGCACGAGGACGAAGCCGAACGCTACCACCAGTTCATGATTCGCTCCAAAGTACCGGGCGGGCAGCTGACGGCGGCGCAGTATCTCGCTCACGACGACATCGCCTCGCAGTACGGCACCGGCACGCTGCGGATCACGACGCGCGAGTGTTTCCAGATTCACGGTGTGCTCAAGGGCGAACTGCGCGACACGCTGCGCGCCTTCAACGACGCGCTGGTGACGACCTTCGGCGCGTGCGGCGACATCGCCCGCAACGTGATGGCGTGCCCCGCCCCGACCAGCGATCCGGCGCGGCTGGCGGCGCAGGAATACGCCTTCATCCTGACGCGAGCGCTGTTCCCGCGCACCAGCGCTTATCATCAAATTTGGCTGGACGGCGAAGCGCTGATCGAGGATCGCGTGGTCGACGAGCCGCTGTACGGTCCGAGCTATCTGCCGCGCAAGTTCAAAGTGGGCATCGCCTACGAGGATGACAACTGCGTCGACGTGTTCACCCATGACGTCGGCTTGGTGGCGCTGTTCGGCGATGACGGATCGCTGGCGGGCTTCAATCTGCTGGTCGGCGGCGGGATGGGCATGACCCATCAGAACGCCGACACGTTCCCGCGCCTCGCCGATCCGCTGGGCTTTCTGCCGCCGGATGAGGCGATGATTGTCGAGACCGTCAAGGCGATCCTGACGATCCATCGGGATTACGGCGACCGCGAGAATCGCAAGCACGCCCGGCTGAAGTACATCCTCAGCGATTGGGGCGTCGAGCGCTTCCGTGAGGTGCTGCAAGATCGGCTGAGTTTCCGGCTAGAAGCGGCGCGACCGCTGCCGCAACTGAAGGTCGAGGATCATCTCGGCTGGCACGAGCAGGGCGACGGCAAACTCTACCTCGGCTTGCCGATCCCCAGCGGGCGGATCGCCGACAACGGCGACACTCGCCTGCGCAGCGGTCTGCGGGCGATCATCGAGCGCTTCGGGACGCCGGTCCGCCTGACGCCGCAGCAAAACATCCTGCTGACCGCGATCGATCGTGACGATCGTCAAGCTATCGAAGCACTGCTCAGCGTGTACAATATTTCACAAGTGGAGCAGCTATCGGCGGTGCGGCGGTTGGCGCTGGCGTGCCCGGCGCTGCCGACCTGCGGACTAGCCATCACCGAAGCGGAGCGGATCATTCCTCAACTGTTGGATCAATTTGAAACCACACTGGCTGACCTCGGCATCCCGAACGAGGCGATTGTCGTGCGCATGACCGGCTGCCCGAACGGCTGCGCGCGCCCTTACGTCGCCGAGATCGGGTTGGTCGGGCGGGCGCTGAACAAATATACGCTCTATCTGGGCGGCGATGCTGCCGGGACGCGGCTGGCGCAGCCGTTCCTCGATTTGGTCGGCGTGGACGACTTGGTGCCGACGCTGCGCCCGCTTCTGGCGCGCTGGCGCGACGACGCGCCGAAGGGGGAATCGTTTGGGGACTACTGCGCGCGCGTCGGTTTCGACGCGCTGCATCAACTTGTCGCTGCGCCTGTCGCCGAAACCGGGGACTAAACCACGATGATGCGGAATTTCGATGCGCTGAATCGCAGCTTCACCTACCCGGAGGACATCTTGCGCTGGGCGGTTGACAGCTACGCGGAGCGCTTAGCGGTGGTGACGAGCTTTCAGGTGACCGGGATCGTCACCCTGCACATGCTGAGTCAACTGGGGGCGGCGGTGGACGTGCTGACGCTCGACACCGGGCTGCTGTTCCCGGAGACTTACGCCCTGATGGATCAATTGCAGGCGCGGCTCGGCTTTAAGCTGATCCGCGTGCAGCCCGCGCTGACGGTCGAGCAGCAGGCGGAGCAGCACGGCGCGGCGCTCTGGTCGCGCGATCCCGATGCCTGCTGCCGGATGCGCAAAGTCGTCCCGCTGAAAGGGGCGCTCGCCGGTTACGAGGCGTGGATCACCGGGCTGCGTCACGACCAATCCAAGACGCGCAAGGATTTAGCGGCGGTCTCGTGGGACAAACGCAACGAGAACGTCAAGATTGCGCCCTTCGTCGAGTGGACGGAAGCAATGATCTGGACGTACATCCGCGCCTACGATCTGCCCTACAATCCGCTGCACGATCAGGGCTATCCGAGCATCGGCTGCGCGCCCTGCACCCAAGCCGTGACCGGCGACAGCGACGATCTGCGGGCGGGGCGCTGGGTCAATCACAGCAAGACCGAGTGCGGCATTCACGTCTAGCGCTGCTTGACACATTCCGTGAATTCCCCTACGCTCCGAGTCAATCAAGGAGCAGGGACAAATGCGCGGAAAAATCTGCATGGTCACGGGGGCGACTTCGGGGATCGGCAAGGCGACGGCGATCGAGTTGGCGCGGCTCGGCGCGACCGTGATCGCTGTCTGCCGGGACGAAGCGCGGGGCGAAAAGGCGGTTGCTGCCATCCGGCGGGCGAGCGGCAGCGATTCGGTCGCGCTGCTGACTGCCGATCTTGCCTCGCAAGCGGCGGTGCGCCAGCTCGCCGCTGAGACGCAGCGCCAATACGATCACCTGCACGTCCTGATCAACAATGCGGGCGTCATCCGCTCGACCTTCGCCAAGACCGTCGATGGTATCGAGACGACCTTCGCCGTCAACCAACTGGCACCCTTCTTGCTCACCAATCTGCTGACCCCCATGCTCAAAGCCAGTGCTCCGGCGCGGATCGTCAACGTGTTCGGCAATGCCGGCACGATCAATTTCGACGATCTGATGGGCGAGCAGAATTACGACGGGATGCGCGCCTATCAGCAGTCGAAGATGGCGAACGCGCTGTTTACCGAGGCGCTGAGTCGGCGCTTGGCGGGGACGAGCATCAGCGCCAACGCTGCCGATCCGGGCTTCGTGCGCTCACGCTTGGGGCGAGATACGCGCGGTATGTTTCGGATCTTCCTCACGCTGATGCGTCCGTTTCAGCGCAGTGCGGCGCAGGGCGCGGAAATGCTAGTTTACGCGGCGTCCGCGCCGGAGATCGAGGGCGTGAGTGGCAAGTGTTTCAGCACGACCCAGCCGTCGCCACTGCCGTTAGGCGGCTATACCGAAGCGGATGCAGATCGCCTGTGGGATATGTGCGCGGCGCTTACCCGACTCGATGACGCCATGTAATGTCGCTGGCTTGGAAAGTGGGCGTACGCCCTGCGCCCCTACGACTCCCCGTCTGGTTCGGGGTCGAATTTCAACTGACCGAAGCCGATGTCGAGCGCGTCACGCAGATCGTCGGCTTCGGTGTGCGCCGTGTATGTGATCTGCGGGGGCGGCAGCGGTTTCTTGGGTTCGCGGGGCGGGACGATCTTGGGCGCAGGCGGCGCGAGTTTTGCTTTGACGAAGGGAAATTCCTCCAGCAGCAGCTTGGTATCGCCCTGCGCGAGCGCGTCATAGAGCCGGAGCGCCGCTTGCAGGCGGCGCAGTTGTGCCAGCGGATTCATGATCAGGTCACATTAACTCGCTTTGGTCGAGAAACTGCCCGCTCATCGCCTGAATATTGAGCATGGTGAAGCCACCGAGCACATTGGCGAGTTCGGGATTAGGCACGACGACGACCGGCAGCGGGTCAAGCTCCTGCTTCAGCGCTTCGTAGAGGTGATACGCGCCGCCGCCTGCCAGCACGATCCGGTTGACCGCTTCGGGGAAGCGGGTCAGGACTTCCTGCGCGATGCGTGGCGCGAGTTCGGCGATGGTCTGGTCATAGGCGTCGGTCACGTCGACGGTGATGCCGGGGATCGGCTCGATGACTTTCGCCTCGCCAATCGCGATTCCGGCAATCTTCTGCATGGCGCGGTCGATGCGGCTGACATCGGCGTTGCGGATGCCGCGCCGGATGTAGGCTTGCAGCGCCCGCGAGATCACGCCCATCCCGGCGCGCGGCTCGCTCTCGGTGCGGTCGCGCTGGTAGCGCAGCCCCTCGAACAAGCTCATGTCGGTCGTCTCGTAGCCGATGTCCACCACCAGCGTCGTGCCGCTCATGTCGACATCGTCGCGCTTGCGCAGGGTAGCGGCATCATAAGCGTAGTGCATCAGCGCGCCGTAGCTTTCCGGCACGATCAACAGGCGATCCGGCTCGATCTCGACGTTGAGCGTATGCCCGGCGGCGTCGGCGATGGTCCGCTTGCCGATCAAATGGGCGCGGATTTCCTCGACCACGGGCGGATTGTTGTAGATGCTGATCGGCAGATTGATCACGCCGGTCGGCTTGATCGCCGTCTCTTTGCCCCAGAAGGGCGGGAAGCTGTGGAGGAACAGCACGTCGATCATGTGGAAGTAGTCCGCCGAGGTGTAGCGCTCCTGACTGTTGAACCGGCGGATGGCGGCGCGCTTGCCGTGCGCGAACACGTCGTCGATGCCGAAGACCTCGGTGCGCCCATTCGAGACGAGACTGAAAGTCGGGTTCTCGTCTTTGGCGATCAAGGCGCGCTGGTCGGTGAGCGGGGCGACGACCGGCTCGAATTCGACCAGCGTTTTGGTTTCGCCGCTCAGCCCTTTGCACAGCCCATTCCCGGCATCGAAGGCGTAAAGCATCGGATAGACCACTTTGAGCGTGCTCGGCGGCAGAATGTTAAACATAAGTGCGGATTCCTCGGATGATGATGGCTATTGGTTTTTAGGAGTTAGTTCTTAGTTTTTAGTCGCTTCTGCCTGCCGCGCAAGTCTTCACGAAGCGCTAATCGCTGATTGCTAACTGCTAATGGCTGACGGCTAATCGCTATTGTAACGGCGATCAAGCGTTGTCTGCCAGAATGCGCCCGCAGCTCGCGCAGTAGACCAGCTGTCGCCCCAGCGCCACCTGCTGGATGACCATCGAGGTTTGCCCGACGCCGCAGACGGTGCAGCCCTCATCTTGCAGCAGCGCGACGGCGACCCCGCGCATTCGCTGGCGCAGTTTGTCGTAGGCGGCGAGATTCTCCGGCGCGATATAGGCGGTGGCGGCGGCGCGTTTGCCTTCGGCATCAGCATTTTCGGCTTCGAGCCGCTGCTGCTCGTCGAGCAGGTCGTGCTGCGTGCTGTCGAGGTTGGCGCGGGCGGCGCTCAGATCGTCCTTAGCGGCGTTGATTTTCCCCTGATGATCCTCAACTTCGACCATCGCTTCGAGCAGTTGATCCTCAAGCCCGCTTTGCTGCCGCTTGAGCGCGGCGAATTCGTCTTGCAGTTCTTGCAGCCCTTTGGGACTGGTGATTTTGCCGCTGTAGAGATCGTCGTTAGTCGCCTGCGCTTTGGCGGCGACCGACTTGATCTCCAAGTCTAGATCGCGGGCGCGGGTTTGCCACGGCTTGATCGCCTGCTCAGCCGCGGCGAGCTGCTTGGTGGCGCGGGCGACGGTTTCATCGCTGCTCAGTTGATCGGCGATCGCCTGAAGGCGGGTATTCCGCCGCGCGATCGCCAGATCGATCTGCTGGAGTCGGTAGAGCAGTGCTGCCTGATTTTGCATTCGGCTTCCTTCGGTCGTTGCTGTGGGATTTATAAGTGGGCGGATTATACTTCGCCCGCTCTCGACCGACGAGTTTTGAGGGAGCAGGCGTATCGGGGCATGGTATGGTGTGCTCCGATACGCCTGCTCTTGCAACCTACCGATCAGTTGAAATTGATCGTGAAGCCGTAGGGTAGGCTCCAACTGGTCGTATCGCCGCCCTCGACGCCGATGTCGGCTTCGACGTAGCCATCCTGCGCGCCACTCAGCCCGCTAGGGAAGTACTGGTAGGGCAAGAAGAACCAATAATCATTCCATTCCGAGTCGTTATAGGACGGTGTGATGTTGTCCTGAACGGTCAGATAGCCGGAAGTCGTCCGGTTATCGGCGGGCGAGTTGTTGGCGCCGAGGACTTCGGTGCCGTCCGCCCAGAAGGGGAAAATGCCGACCCACAGTTCTTGACCCTGATAATTCAGCGTCTTGATGTGAGTATGCACCTTCATGCCCACCATGTTGTTGAGTTGGACGTTGTGCTCGATGTTGGTGATGTCGATGATCAACTGCTGATCAGGATAGGTGTAGTCAAAGGCGACGTCGTTGCTGTAGCTGGTGAAACCCTGCCCGTCAACGCCGACTTGCGCTTCGATGAAGGCGGGATAAGTCCCGGTGCGCCCGTCGGGGAGATAGTTGTAGGGGATGAAGAACCACGAGTCATCCCAAATCGTGTCGTCGTAGCTGGGGGTGACCGTTTGCTGCACGGTCAATTGTCCGCTGGTCGAACGCGAATCGGCGCTGGCGCGATTGTTGGCAGGTACAGGCGTGCCATCTTCCCAGAACACGAAAACCGCCGCGAGCAAGGGCACATCCTTGTAGCCAATCGCCTCGATCGCGGTGTGCACCATCATGCCGGTGGCATTATTGTAGGTCGCGTTATGCTCGACGCTGCTAATCTTGACCGTGATCGACTGGCTGCCTTGCGTATTGTTATTGGACGGATTGACCGACGCTGGCGTCGGCGCGGCGAGTTGACTGCTGGGCGTCGCGACTGCCGGGAGTTCCGACGGCGCGTTTTCGAGCGCGCCGCGAATGGCGGTGATGCTGAGGATGCCGCCGAGCCGTCCGAGCGTCCGTTCCTCGCTGACGACCTGCGTCGGAATGCCGATCATGCGTCCGCTGAGGTTGACGACCAAGCCGCCGCTGTTCCCCGGCGAGATTTGCGCGTCGGTTTGATACCAGAAGGGGATGCGCTCGCCGTTGAGCGTGTCGTTCTGGATGGTGGTGATCGAGCCGCTGGTCATGACCAGATGGGCATCGCCGAGATCGGGATAACCGAAGACGAAGATTTTGTCGCCGATGTCCGGTTGGGTGCTGCTTAGGGAGATGTAAGGCAAATTCAGCCCGTCGGCGTTGAGCGGATTGCCATTGGCGTCGCGGTCGATTTGCAGTTCGGCGAAATCGACGTTGGGGTGAATCATGGTCGCGGAGGCGAAGTAGGTCAGCTTTGCCGGTTCGCCCAGTTGATCGAGCGTCAAGATGGCGTAATCGGCGCCACCCTCAACCACGTGGCGATTGGTATAAATCAAGCCGTCGGTTGAGACGATGGTTCCGGAGCCGCTTTTGGTCGGATTCCCGCTGCTGTCGAGATTGACGATGAGGACGACACTGTTCGAAATACGGTTGATTTCTGACCGGCTGAGTGTGTCGGTCTGAGCAAGAACGACCCCCGGCACGATCAGTGCAAGGGTGAGCAGGAGTAGTAGAACCCGTTTCACACATCCTCCAAAACAATATCTAAGCGTCGAAGTCGGCATTTATCCATTATCGATACTTTGAGTCGCTGCGCAACTCCATTTTTGGTCGCTATTTGAGCAGCAGACGGTATAGTAGGCGCTGTGAACGGCGATCATTCAGCGGATGGAAGAACAATGCGACTCTATTATGACGATGCTTATACACTCCAGTTTTCAGCGCGCGTGACTGAGCGCCTGACCGTCGATGGACACCCGGCGCTGATCCTCGACCAGACTTATTTCTATCCGACCAGCGGCGGGCAGCCGAACGACCTCGGCACGATCGACGGCGTCCCGGTGATCGACGTGATTGCACGGCAGGAAGACGGCGAAGTCGTCCACGTGTTGGAGCGTGACGTTCCCGCCGAGACCGTCGCGGGTGTAATCGACCGGGCGCGACGGATCGAACACATGCAGCATCACACTGGGCAGCACATCCTGTCGCAAGCCTTTGTGCAGATCGCGGGCGCGAGCACCGTCGGCTTTCACCTGAGCACCGAGAGCATCACCATCGACCTCGACCGGGTGAACCTGAGCGATGAAGTCGTCGCGGCAGTGGAAGACCTCGCCAACGAGGTCGTGCTCGCCGACCGCCCGGTGACGGCGCGGATCATTCAACCGGACGATGCCGAAGGCGTGCGGATTCGCAAAATGCCGGAGCACTTGCTTACCGGTGGGCTGCGCATCATCGACATCGACGGCTTCGACGTGACCGCCTGCGGAGGGACGCACGTCGCGCGGACGGGCGAGATCGGACTGATCAAGGTGCTGCGGCTGGAGAAGCGCGGCGACAAAACGCGCGTCGAGTTTCGCTGCGGCGGGCGGGCGCTGCGCGATTACCGCGAGAAGAACGCGATCGTCAACCAGTTGATGGCGGATTTCACCTGCGCGATGAGCGAGGTCACCGAAGCGGCGACGCGGTTGCAAGAGGAAGTCAAGTCGGCGCAGCGGGCATTGAAGTCGACGACCGGGACGCTGCTCGATTACGAGGCGGCGCAGCTCAGCGCCGAAACGCTGGAACAAAACGGGATGCGAATCGTCAAATTGAACTTTGCCGACCGGGATTTCGGCGACGTGCGCGGGCTGGCGAGCCGGATCACGCAGGAGCCGGGACGGGTGGCGCTGCTGGCGGTCTCCGGTGCGAAGGCGCAGATCGTGTTCGCGCGCAGCGCTGATTTATCCGCCGACATGAACGCGCTGCTCAAGCGCGTGCTGCCGCTGTTGAATGGCGGGCGCGGTGGTGGTCAGCCACAGATGGCACAGGGCGGTGGCAGCGGTGATGCAGTACAGGTCACGCTGGCGCTGGACGAAGCTGAACGCGCCTTACTGGAGTAGAAATTAAAAGCGAGGGTCGATTTAGACCCTCGCTTCGATTTTAAGCAATTTATGTAGCCGGTTCGGCGGTGACTTCGGGCGTTGGTTCCATCGTCGGCGCAACGTACGGAACGTATTGAGGGGTCGGAACCGGGATCGGGACGGTGATCGTCTCGCCGGAGAAGATCAGGTTCGGGTTGCCGATGCCGTTGTGCAGCGCCAGCTCGCCGATGGTCACACCGACGCGCCACGCCAAGTACGCCAGCGTATCACCGTAGTGGACGGTGTAAGTCACAGCATAGGGACCGGGGGGCGGGACGGTTTCGCTGATGCAGAGCGTCGAACCCCAGTAGATCAGATTAGGATTGGCAATGTTGTTCAACTGAGCGAGTTCGGTCACGGTGGTGCCGTAGTAATGGGCAATCGTGCCGAGCGTATCGCCGGGGCGGACGAGGTGCGTCCAAGCGCAGGTCGCAGCACCCGCCGGCGTCACCGGCGCGATCGTGGCTACCAACATGACCACGACGAGTACGACGACGGCAATAAAGCTGCGTTTGTGAGTTTTCGAAACCGGTTGTGTCATGAGATCTTCCTTCTTCTGACTATTGGTCTACAGCATTCATTATAACGAATTAGCAGGAGTTACTACTTAAGCCGGTATCACCATTTGCGAACCGGGATGCGGGATCGGCACCCCGGTTCGATTTGCCGTGATCCTAATGCTATGCCGGGATGATCAAGCGCTGATCGACATAGATCAGGTTGTAGTTCCAAATGTTGTTGGCGGCGGCGATGGCGTACATGCTGACGCCGAAGCTCTGAGCGATCTTCGACAGCGAATCGCCGGGCTGGACGACGTAGGTCTGATAACCACTGCTGCTCGTGCTGCCCGAAGTTCCGTTGATGGGCAGCGATGGCGCGTTGGGAACGAACACGCTGCCGTCCGCCAAAGCGAGGCTGCGAACCGGAACGGTCGCGGTCAGCGCTTGCGCCTGCACCCAACCGACGGTACCGTCAGCCAACTGCACTTGCGCCAGTGTCGAGTTGTAGTTACGTCCCAGTAGGATGATGCGCGTCCCCGCGGGAACAGTCGCAATCACGGCGTTGTCCATGCTCGGTCCATTGTAGACCAGCAGATTCAGCGCGCCGCTGACGGTCGCCGTCGGCGTGACCGTTTGCGGGACTGCCGTTTCGCTGATGGGCAGATTGCGCGTCGGATACTGGGTGAACAAATAGTTGAGGTTGACCCAGCCGGTGACGCCGTTGGTTAGGGCGATTTGAATCCAGTTGCCCGCGCCGTTGCGCGCGACCATCTGCACGCCAAAGCCAAAGGGCAGGGTCGCGACTGAACCATATTGCATTCCGGGACCAGTACGAACGTTGAGGCTGCCGGTGTTAACCGAAGCAACCGCATCGCTCTGGGCAAAGGCGGGTAGTGCCGCACTCAGCACCAGAAGGAGCATAAGACTTAACACGATTCGCTTCATGAAAAAACCCCCTGCCATTAACCTATCATGTTTTGATTATACACAGCACGATATTCTGGCGAAACTTAATCTACAACCAGAATTTGCTCAGTTTGATCGTAAAAACCCTCTTCGTCGATTTGCAGCACGCCGGGATAGTGTTCAAACAGCCAATCCCAGAACAAATCGATCCGCTGGTAGTGCTCGTGTCCCGCCTCGAAAAGCCGCAAGGCGATCATGCCGGCGGCACTGAGGAGTGCCTGCTCGACAACGGCAAAGCCTTCATCGTCGCTGTCAAGATCGTCGATGCTGCCCATGCCGATGGCGACAATCTGGTCGCGCAGGTCTGCGATGTCTTCGTCAAAAACTTGATCGCCGTTCCGGTTGAACTCAAGCTCACCGTAGATTTCGCCTGCGTAGAGCAGATCACCGCTGTTGCCGGTCGCCGGGTCAGGGAAGATCGAGAAGGCGGCATCAACCGCTTTCAATCCCACCTCGATCGACGCGAGCGACAGATCCGGTATGGGGCTAGTGAAAAGATAGCGAATAAAATCGCCCATAACTGCGGGTTCCTCGACCGGCTGGCTTGACCCAGCCGGATACCGGGCTGACTTGGCGACATTGGATCATTGCAGCCGGTAAGCATTTTGTTAGACAATCAACTCCATCTTAGCTGAAATGCTGTATCCGCGAAAGTCGCCTAAGCCGGTTTGCACGTAAAATTGGCTTAAGGTTTGAAAATTGTATGAATCGTGTCTCCAAACAGGATGAATTTGATGCCCACCGTCTACGATTTCAAAACCGGCTACCCGCCCCTTGAGTTGATCCCGCGCGAGCGACTGAGCGCGATCACCGCCCGCATCATCGAGTTGGGACGGGGCTGGCAGTACGGTGGCGCGCTGCAAGGCAAGCTGCCGATCCGCGAACAGGTCGCGCATTTTCTCAGCGATCTGAGCGGGATTGACGTGCCGCCCGATCAGTTGATGATCACCAACGGCGCGCTGGCGGGGATCGACATCGCCTGCCGCAGCTTCACCCGACCGGGCGATGTGGTCGTGGTCGAAAACCCGACCTTCTATTACGTGGTGAGACTGCTAGCGATGAGTCACGTTGAGGTGGTGGGGGTGCCGCTCACCGCTGAGGGGATCGACCTTGAGGCGCTGGCGAAACTGGCGGATCAGTACGGGGAGCGGCTGAAACTGGTCTACTCGATCCCCTCGTTTCACAATCCGACCGGCATCAATGCGACCAACCGGGCGGCGCTGGCGCTGCTCGCCGCCGAGCGCGATTTCATCGTGCTAGAAGACGCGACCTATCAGCCGCTCTACTATGGCGCGCCACCGCCGCCGCTGCTCAAGACCTACGACACGAGCGGGCACGTCGTCACGACGGCGTCGGTGTCGAAAGTGCTGATGCCGTCGCTGCGCTTCGGTTGGCTCTGGGCGCAGCCGGATCAAGTGGAGTTGTTCAAGCAGTTCAAGGGCGATGGCGCGCCCAGCACCTTCACGGCGGAGATTGTCGCCGACTACATCGCGTCCGGGCTGTTCGCCGAGCAGGTCGAGCGGGCGCGAGCGCTTTACGCGCGTAAGCACGACCGGATGATCGCCGCGCTCGACCGGCACGCCCCGACGTGGTTGGACTGGTCAGCGCCGGGCGGCGGCTACTTCATTTGGGCGACGCTGCCGGAACCGCTGACCGCTGCTCAAGTGCTGCCGCTGGCGCACGATCGCGGCGTTGACGTCTTTCGCGGCAGCGATTGCTACGTCAATCCACCGCACGACCGCGATTTGCGGCTGTGCTTCGCCATGCTTGACGACGACCTGATCGAGCCGGGGATCGTCGAACTCTGTGCGGCGCTAGAGGCTGCTCGCGCGAACCTATAAAGCCGAGCAGGTATTTGCAGTTGAGCGTAGGAGTGCAATGAGCCAGGCGTTTTAAACACTTTCATTCTCTCTATTAATCGCAAAAGAGGACTATGCGGCTTGAAATAAGCGAAGACTCAATCCCCACCCTTGTTCGGGGAGGGGCTGGGGGTGGGGTCAAGTCTCTACTGCTGCGGCTGATCCTGATCCGCTTGCCGGACGCTGTAGCGAGTCGCATCGATCACGTTGGCGTCGCGCGCCTTGATCGCGCCGCGGTGCTCGTCAACAATCTCGGCGGGCACCAATGCCTCAAACAGGCGCATCCCCGCTAAGAGGACGCCCAGATCGTCCAACTGTCCCAAGCCTAAGATCACGTCCGGGATCAGGTCAATCGGCGAGATCACGTAAAT
Source organism: uncultured Chloroflexia bacterium (assembly GCA_963727545.1). Classification (GTDB taxonomy): domain Bacteria; phylum Chloroflexota; class Anaerolineae; order Aggregatilineales; family Phototrophicaceae; genus Flexifilum. The sequence goes on along the minus strand of CAVSGS010000005.1, from coordinate 40,197 downwards.
CAGCGGCAGCACTGCCACCAGCTTCATCCAAAAAGCGACCCGGTTATCGCGTAAGAGTTTCCACGTCAGCCACGCTTGGTCGATCATGGCTCTAAACATCTGAATTATCCTGCCTCTGTCATAGTTATCTGGATTGAAATAGTGTAACACGGCTGCGGCTCGAACGGCGCTAGAATTCTATTAGAACCGACTCGCCGCCACACGAAGCAGCCGCGCCGAACTGCGCTATACTAAATTCAAATATCCGTTACCGACTTATCCACGGTTAGGCTGATGCTTCGACGCTTCGAATACCTCATCGTCATCATGTTCATCGGTTTGTTGATCGCTGCGCCGAGCGCCGCACAGGATGGCTTGAATCTGCCGGCTGACCTCTATGTGCTGGTCAATGATGGGCAGATCCGGCGCTATGGCGTCGGGGCAGGCGGTGTGACCGACCTGACACCGGCGAGCCTGTTCATCATCGACTTCGGCATCGATAGTCTCGGCAACCGGATCGCCTTCCGCACCGAGAGCGGCTTGTTCGTGATCGATATTGCCAGCGGCGGGCAGCCACAGCAGATCGAGGGTGTCGCCGCCGACGTGCCGCCGTATCGCGGCGTGGGCAATACGATCGCATGGTCGCCCAACGGCGACGCGATCGCCTACACGACGACCTATGGCGCGCGTGTCTACTTCGATACGGGCGGAACCGTCGCCTTCGTCGACCTCAAGGACGGCATCTTCAAGAGCTTGAGCTGGTCGCCGGGCGGGACCTTTCTGGCGGCTGAAGCCGAAACCGCTCCTAACAGCGCGGACAGCGTTTGGTGGATCTACCGGCGCGAGGGGTATGACCTCGTGCTGACCAGTATCATTCCGTCGAGTGTGGGGACGGCATGGGTCAGCGACAGCGAGATCGTGTTCGCCCCAGTGGATGGTGGTTTGCGCTTGATGAGCCTCGATCAAGCCAATGCCCAAGCCGTGCTGCTGGACGCGTCGGTCGTCTATCGACTCCCGGCGCTCAATGCGCAGGACGCGCTGGTATTCTTCGGGCGCGACCCGAACGACGAGAACGTCCCCGATGGTTACGGTCGGCTGCTCCAGTTAGCCCGCGGGGCGCAGCAGTTACAGACGATCGGCGAAGTCCCGATTTCGCTCTCCGGGCTGCGCTGGGCACCGGGCGGATCGCTGCTGTTGGCGTTTCAGGGCGGGGTGATCGCGCTGTACGATCCCTCGACCGGGTTAGGCTTCCCGCTGCCGATCGAGAACGTAGTGGCTTATGCGTGGGGACCGGCGCCGACCGCGGCGCTTGTTCCAACGGCTGCGCCGACCGATGCCTCGATCCCGCCGACGGACGTGCCGGTCGAACCGACCGCCGCACCGAGCGAACCGCCGACCGAACTCCCGCCGACGCCCGCTTTAGAGGCGCTGGCAGCACAGCCGACGCCGGTTCCGGTGACAACGGTGACGGCGCTCAACCTCTCGGCCGATGGCTTTTTCCTCGCGCCGGATGCGCGCGGCGTCGTGCAGGTGTGGAAGCAGCGCGCCGGTGGGACGCCGCCGCAGCCGTTCACCCGATCCGGCACCGACGTGAGCGAATATGCGGTCTCACCGGATGGCAACAGCGTCGCTTACGTGGTTGACGCCGAATTGTGGTTGCAAGCGGGCACCGATCAGCCCAACCTGCTGGCGCGGCTCAACAGCTTCGCGCCGGTCGAAGCCGATTTCAGTGCCGACGGCACGCAGCTCGTTTACGTGGACGAGCGCAGCGGCGTCTGGCTCAACGTGCTGGCGGAGAACGCGCCGCAGTTGATCCGCGCCAACGGCAGCGAGACCTATCATCGCCCGCAGTTCTCGCCCGACGGGACGCACCTGCTGCTCGACGTGTACGGGGATGCCGGAGTGGCGATGGGCGTCTTCGACATCGCCGCGCGCGACTTGGTCACGCTGTCACCCGCCAGCCCGGACGATCCGCGCCCGGTCAATACGCATTGGCTGCGCGACGGGCGCATCTATACGTCGGTCGACTCCGGTATCGCGACCAGCTTGTCGCCCGGCTTCTACATTTTTGATGCGGCTGCGCCGAATTCCGCGCCGGGATGGATCGCGCTGCCGAGCGGGGCGACGATTCGCACCAGCACCGAAGCGGTTGCCGGGACGCTGCGCGCGCTGATCGCCGACGGGACCAACACCTTCGCCTCGCTGCGTGCTGTCGATTTCGACCTCGCCGACGGACAAAACACGCCGATCCTCGACATCGGCGCGCTGATCGCGCCGCAGATTTCGCCGGATGGACGGTTTGTCAGCGGCTACCAAAGCCTGACCGAGATCGACGGCACCCGGCAGGGTGCGATCACGGTGGTCGATCTCCGCAGCGGGCAGCGGTTGCAATTGAGCAGCCCGGAAGCGGCGTGGGATTTCCGCTGGGGCGGGTCGTAATCCGCTGTAGACTGCTCGTCGGGGCGTGGTGCTTGCTCTGCAAGCCTCGCCCCGACAACCTCAATCCGTTGTTGATCCCCCCGAACGTAACCCGGTTTCGCCGATCACGTATTGAACAATAGAATGAGCAGCACTGCGTAGGCGGAGGGTAGGCGCAGACTTCGCGCCCTGCCTGCGCCCATATCACACGCTGCAAATCGGCTAGAATCAGCACAGGTTTGAAGGATGGGGAGGTTCTTCGATGCTGAAACGCTTGATACTACTTGTAATTTTGACGCTGCTGACCGCGGTCGCGCCGGTGGCAGCCCAAACGGATTGTCCGAATCCGCCGATTCTGACGCAAGGGCGGCACGGGACGATGCTGCTCGCTGCCGACGTGCATGAAGCGGCGGGCTTCGCCAGCCCGGTCAATGGCACGGTGCAATCCGGCGCGATGGTTCAGGTCTTTGCTGCGCCGCCGCAGTGTGTCGATGGCACGTGGTGGTGGCAGATCAACGATGGTCAAAACGTCTGGGGTGGCTGGCTGCCGGAAGTGGTCGATGGTCAGGCGGTCGTCAAGCTGTTCGCCTTCCAACCGGCGACGCCCGTAGCCGTCGACGTGCCGATGCGGGCGCCGGTCATGACGACACCCGACGTGCCGCTGCCGACGGTCAACCCGGCGACTACGCCGGCGACGCTCGACGTGCCGTTCACGACGTGGGACTGGGCGACGGCGACGCGGACGATGGCGTACCTGAACCCGCCCGATCCACTGACGATGCGGATGCCGGATCACTACGCGGGTGACCTGCCGGTGCCGCCGGTCGATTTGAGCAGCGTCTACTTCGTGCAGGACGCCGCCCTCAACGCCGATCAACTGGCGCTGCTGGCGCAAAATGGGTTCGTCGTCGTGCCGAGCAGTTACAACCAGTTCGACGACGTTTATGCCGATTGGTCGAACCTCAACACGGGGCAAGCCGATTTCATCACCACCGACGCGCTGCTGCACTCGCTGTACTTGGTCTACCAGAACGCGCTCATGTTCCTTGAGGAAAGCACGCTCTACGGGCAGGTCGCGGACGCGCTGATGCTCGGTTATGGAGCCGCCGAGCAGCAAGCCCACGACGCGGTCGGGACGCCGCTGGAAACCGCCGCTCACAACGCCGCCGTCTATTACGCCGTGCCGCTGATCCTGATCGCCGACGGCGAGGACAGCTACGTGCAGGGGTATCAGCAAACGCCGGTTTATGGCAGTGGCGTGCCAAAGCCATCCGACGTGATCGCAGCGGCGGACCCGGCAATCATCGCCGAGGCGCAGCCGCTTGCTGACGCCGCGCGCGCGGCTCAGGGGCGGCTTGACGTGCCGATCCTCGACCAGTACACCGAGGATTTCAGCCAGTATAAGCCGCGCAGCTATTACGCGGGCAGCCCGCTGCTCGAATCCTACTTCCGGGCGATGATGTGGCTGGGGCGGATCACCTTTACGGCTAAGAGCAACGCCGACACGCTGACCGGGCTGCTGGTGCTCCGTGCGCTGATCGCGCAGCCGGAGGCTTACACGGCGTGGACTGACGTCGCCAGCACGCTCGATTATCTGGTCGGACCGATTGATAACTACAGCCCGACCGATTATCTGCCGCTGGCGCAAACCGCTTTCGGCGATGGACTGGCACTGACCGCGCTGAGCAATCCCGACAGTATGATCAGCTTCCGCGTCGCGATCAGCCAACTGCCGCCGCCCAAGATCAACAGCATCCCGATCCCGGCGGGCGCAACCACACCGGATCAAGTGAGCGAGGCGCAGCGCGGGTTCCGGCTGTTTGGGCAGCGTTTCACCTTCGACGGCTACGTCATGCAGCAGTTGATCTATCCTGAGGTCGGCACTGATAGCAACTCGCGGGCGCTGCCGCTGAGCCTCGACGTCCCGGCGGTGCTCGGCTCGGACACCGCCTTCGCGCTGGCGGATCAAGCGGGCGCGACCGCCTACGCCAACTACACCGATCACGTCGCTAGTTTGCGCGGCGAAGTCAACGGCATGAGCGCGAATGACTGGCTGCAAAATCTGTACGGCGGCTGGCTCTGGACGCTGCAGCCGCTGTTCAACCCGGACGACGCGTTGGTGCCGCCGCATGATGCAAACCGACGCTTGGAAACGCAAATCGCTGGCGACTACGTTGGGCAGCTACACCGAACTGAAGCACGCGACCCTGCTCTACGCCGCGCAGCCGATGGGCGGACTGGGCGGCGGTGGCGTTGAGCCGCCGGTGACGGTTTACAGCACTGTCGAGCCGAATCCGCAGGTGTTCCAGCGGATCGCGATTGTCGCCGCGCTGATGGATCAAGGGCTGCGCGATCACGGTGCGTTCAATAGCAGCGACGGCAGCAACTATGGCGCGATCTACTCGATTGACACGGCGCTCCAGCAGCTTGCCGGACTGTCGTCCTACCTCGCCGAGATCGCGCGCAAGGAAGTCGCGGGCGAGCCGGTCAGCCACGACGAGTATTACTTCATGCAGCAGAACTTCCACGACGCGCTCTGGTACATCCGCTACGGGCTGGAAATCTGGATCACCAATCCGCCGGAGAACAGCGCGCTGGTGGCGGACATCGCCAGTAATGCAGCAGCGGGTACGGCGTTGGAGATCGGCACCGGCACGCCGGACTTGATCTACGTGGTCACCAACAGTCCCTATGGTCTGCAACTGACGCGGGGGGCGGTCTTTAGTCCCTACGAGTTCACCGTGCAAATCGACAACCGGATGACCGATGACGAGTGGCGGGCGCAGCTTGCCGCCGGGACGCAGCCGTCGCGCCCGGACTGGATCGACCTGTATTTCAGCAAGTAGGGGACAGCCGACCCCACCGTCGCCCCCTCTCCACAACGTGGCTGAGGGGGCGACACCTCGCTAAAAGTTGCCCCGCTGACCGATAGGATTCGCTCTACGGGCGGGTCTGCGAGCCGTGTCGAAAAATCACAAAACCTCATCGTTCCACCCAAAACGGACGCGGTACTCTCCCCTCCCTGAAGTCGGGGAGGGGTCGGGGGTGGGGTCAAAAGCGTTCGCAGAACTTACTGTCTCCCCCTCTCCACAACGTGGAGAGGGGGTCGGGGGGTGAGGTTGGGTCCTAGCTCATGCCGACGTTGCTCGGTAAATCGTCCGCGCTGACGGTCGTTTCCGGCGCGGAGTCGGCGGGCGGTGGTGTCCCTTCCAGCTTTAAGACGATGACCGCCAGCGGCGGCAGCGTCAAGCTGAGGCTGTCGCCGTTGACGCCCCACGCTTCCGGTTCGCTCTGCACGCCGCCGAGATTGCCGACGCCGCTGCCGCCGTATTCGGTCCCGTCACTGTTGAGCAGTTCGCGATAATAACCCGGCTGCGGCACGCCGATGCGGTAGCCGTAGCGCACCACCGGCGTGAAGTTGCAGACGATGACCATGAAGTCGGCGCGGTTTTCGGCGTAACGCAGGTAGGCGAACACGCTCTGATCGACGTCGTTGACCTGAATCCAGTCGAAGCCGCTGAACTCGAAATCGCGCTGGTAGAGTGCCGGTTCCGACGCATAGAGCCGGTTGACGTCCTTCATCCACTTCTGCGCGCCCTTGTGCGTATCCCAATCGAGCAGATACCAGTCGAGGCTGCGCTCCTCGCTCCACTCGCTCCACTGTCCGAATTCCTGCCCCATGAAGTTGAGTTTCTTACCGGGCATGGTGTACTGAAAGCCGAACAGCAGCCGCAGCGAGGCAAATTTGCGCCACCAGTCGCCCGCCATCTTGGTCAGCAGCGAGCCTTTGAGGTGGACGACCTCGTCGTGCGAGAGCGAGAGCACGAAATTCTCGTTGAAGGCGTAGATCAGCGCAAAGGTGATCAAGTTGTGCTGGTAGCGCCGGTAGATCGGGTCGAGCTTCATGTAGTCGAGCGTATCGTGCATCCAGCCCATGTTCCACTTGAAGGTGAAACCGAGTCCGCCGATGTAGGTCGGGCGCGAGACCATGGGCCACGAGGTCGATTCTTCGGCAATCGTGACCGCGCCGGGAGCCTCGCGGTGCACCAGTGTGTTGAACTCGCGCAAGAAGCTGATCGCTTCCAGATTTTCGCGTCCGCCGTAGTGATTGGGCAGCCATTGACCCGGCTCGCGCGAGAAGTCGAGATAGAGCATCGACGAGACGGCATCGACCCGCAGCCCGTCGATGTGATAGACGCGCAGCCAGAACAGCGCGCTGGAGAGCAGGAAGTTGCGAACTTCGCTGCGCCCATAGTTGAAGATGTAGGTGCCCCAGTCCGGATGCTCGCCTTGACGCGGATCGGCGTGCGAATAGAGGTGCGTGCCGTCAAAATAGCTGAGGGCGTAACCGTCTTTGGGGAAGTGCGCCGGAACCCAGTCCAACAGCACGCCGATGCCGTTCTGGTGGCAGTGATCGACGAAGTACATGAAATCCGCCGGGGTGCCGTAGCGCGAGGTCGGCGCGTAGTAGCCGGTCGTCTGGTAGCCCCACGATCCATCGAACGGGTACTCGGTGATCGGCATCAGTTCGAGATGGGTGTAACCCATCTCTTGAGCATAAGCGACCAGTTTTTCGGCAAGCTGGCGATAAGTCAGCCAGTTGCCGTTCTCGTCGCGCTGCCACGAGCCGAGATGCACCTCGTAGATCGACCACGGCTGCTTGAGCGGATCGCGGTGGGCGCGGGCGTCGAGCCAGTCGGCATCGCCCCACGTGTATTGGTCGATGTCGTAGACAATCGAAGCGTTTTTGGGGCGCAGCTCGAACTGGAAGCCATACGGATCGCTCTTTTCGCCGCGATAGCCCATGTTGTGCGAGCGAATCTCGTAGCGATAGATCGCGCCCGGCTGAATGTCGGGGATGAACAATTCCCAGATGCCGCTGTCACCGTGAAGCTGCATCGCATGGACGCGACTGTCCCAGTTGTTGAAATCGCCGATCACGGCGACGCGGTAGGCATTGGGTGCCCAGACCGCGAAGCTGACGCCCTTGACGCCGTCGATCTCGGCGGAGTGCGCGCCGAATTTGTCGTAGCTTTGCAGCAGGCGACCCTGCCGGAACAGATAAATGTCGTAATCGGTGATGCGCAGGGGAAAAGCGTACGGGTCGTGAAAGGAGACCTCAGCGCCCTGATAGGTGCGCCCTTCGTAGTGATACTTTAGTTCGCCGAGTTTGCCCGGTACTTCGACCACGAACAAGCCCTCGTCACGCAGGCGAGTCATCTCGGCGCGTTCGCCGGTTACGTCGTTGACCAACGCGAGCGACTCGCAGGTAGGCTGAAGCGCGCGGATCGACGTCAGACCATCAGCGGCGGGCTGCGGTCCCAAAATGTCGAAGGGCGCACCGTGATTGGCATTGACCAGTGCGGCGATCGCATCGGGATGGATGTCAACAACCATGTATGCTGCTCCTGTCATTCAAGATTAAACCTATTATAACGTCCGTCTACTAGTCAAACAAACCGGTGTGATGAGCGTCTGATCAGAATCCCCTTTACAGGTCATATAACCGTGCTATATTTCAGACTGACCAGTCGGTCTGTTTTGAGGACAACCAATGAGCAAAGCTGAAGCTACGCGCGACCGCATCCTTGACGCCGCGCTGGACATCTTCTCGAACAAGGGTTATCACGACACGCGCATGGACGAAATCGTCGACAGCGTCGGAGACGTCGAAAGGCTCGATCTACTTCCACTTCCCGAACAAGGAGCGGCTGTTTCTGGCGCTGGTTGACCAGTTCGCCGACCTGCTGGAACGCAAAGTGATCGAAGCCGTCGAGCAGGAGGAGCAGGGGATCATGCAGGTCAAGGCGGCGCTGCAAGCCTGCCTTGAGACCTTCGGGCGCTACCGCCGTCCCGCGAAAATCCTGCTGGTGCAGGCGGTCGGCTTGGGCAGCGTCTTCGAGAAGAAGCGGATCGAGGTCAACGATCGCTTCGCCGGGTTGATCAAGCAGTATCTCGACGAAGCCGTCGAAGTTGGCGACATCGTGCCGGTTGATACTGACGTGGTGTCGTATGCGTGGATGGGCGCGATCTACAACATCATCATTCGCTGGGTCTATACCGGCGAGCCGGACTCGGAGCGGATCATGTCGGCGCTGCTGCCGCTGCTGCTCAAGAGCGTCGGCTACGTTGATGTTGAGGTGTAGTGATGGCGAATCGCTTAGTTAGCGCCAGCCTGCGCGCACCGGGCATCACGGCGGCGGATTTCCTCCGTCAGGCACAGGGGCACGAGCGCTGCTACTGGCAGCACGACGACGAAGTTTACGCGGGCTTCGGCATCGCGGCGGAAATCACGGCGTGGGGTGAGGGGCGTTTCCAGACCATTCGCAATCGAGCGCGCGCCCTGTTCCGCGACGTGGTGCTGCTCAACGATGAGCATTGCGCGGCGCGCCCGCGTCTGTTCGGCGGCTTCTCCTTCCGCAGCGACTTCATCACCGAGCACACGTGGGCGGCGTTCGCTCCGGCGTATTTTGTGCTGCCGCATTACCAACTCACGCAGATGGACGGCGAAACGTGGCTGACGATCAACGTGCAGGTCGGCGAAGACGAGGACTTCGACGCCGAGTCGCTGCGCGGGGCGCTAAATGAACAGTATGGGGCACTCGTAGGAGGCGCAGCGCGCGTGCGCCCCTACCGGCGAACGAATTGCGCGAGATCAATTACCCGCTGTCGTTCGAGGCGTGGGCGGCGATGATCGACGGCGTGACCGCGCGCGAGCGGGCGGGCGAACTCGATAAGGTGGTGCTCTCGCGCGTCTGCGAACTGCGCTACCGCGACCGCGTGGACGTGGACGACGCGCTCGACTACCTGCGCGACCAGTACGCCGGAACGTACATCTTCCTGTTCGAGCCGAGTCCCTATCTGGCTTTCTACGGCGCGACGCCGGAACTGCTGGTGCGCGTCGCGGGGCGCAGCGTCGAGACGATGGCGCTGGCGGGGTCGATCAAGCGCGGCGCGACATCCGCCGAAGACGACGCACTGGCGCAAGAACTGCTCGACGACCCGAAGAATCGCGTTGAGCACGCTTTCGTCGCCGACGCGATCCGTGAGCGATTGACTCCGCTGACCGACGCGCTCGACATCGCCGACGCGCCGGGGGTGCTGCGGCTGAGCAACATCCAGCACTTGTATACGCCGGTGCGCGGACAGCTGAAACGCAAACTCGGCGTGCTGCCGCTGGTCGAAACGCTGCATCCGACCCCGGCGATGGGCGGTGTGCCGCAAGCGCTGGCGCTCGAAACGATCAGCGCGGTCGAACCGGTGCCGCGCGGCTGGTACGCTTCGCCGGTCGGCTGGATTGACGATCAACTGGACGGCGCGTTCAGCGTCGCGATCCGCTCGGCGATCAGCCAGAAGGAGCGGGTCTGGTTGTACGCGGGCGCGGGCATCGTCGCCGATTCCGAGCCGCAAAAGGAATGGGACGAGACGGCGCTCAAGTTCAAGCCGATGTTGAATGCGTTGGGAGTGAGGGATCATGTCAGCGCCAAATCGTAATTTGCTGTGGGCGAGCATCGTCGTCGACGAACTGGCGCGCAGCGGACTGAAAGCCGTTTGCATCGCGCCCGGTTCGCGCTCGACGCCGCTGACGGTCGCCTTCGCCCAGCATCCCGGCATCAAGGTCTATCCGCATCTGGACGAGCGCAGCGCCGCCTTCTTCGCGTTGGGGATCGCGCTGAAGACCGATGCAGCCGGTGGCGCTGGTCTGCACGTCGGGGACGGCGCTGGCGGAGTTCTTCCCGGCGGTGATCGAAGCCCATGAGTCGCAGGTGCCGCTGATCATCCTCACGGGCGACCGTCCGCCGGAACTGCGCGACAGCGGCGCGAACCAGACCATCGATCAGGTCAAGCTCTACGGCGGTTACGCGCTGTGGTCGGTGGACATGGCGCTGCCGGAAGCCGACCCCGATCCGCTGGTGATCCGCTACCTGCGGACGACCGCCGCCCGCGCCTACGCGACGGCGAACGGGATGCGTAAGGGCGTCGTCCATCTCAATATGCCGTTCCGCAAGCCGCTAGAGCCGACAGTGATTGAGATGGACAAGACGGATTTTCCAGCGGCGAGAGGTGATGAGCGTGAGTTTACATTCATTCCTTGGAACTTCAGACTGCATTCGTCAGCGCAAGTCGAGGCGCTCACGCGCATTGTCGCTCAGTACGAGCGGGGACTCATTGTCTTGGGTCCGTATCCTGACAGTGGTGGGCAGGCGGTTCTGCAACTCGGCAAGCAGCTTAGCTATCCCGTGCTTGCCGACCCGCTATCATTGATGCGGTTCAATTACGGGTCACTCGTATTCGGGGGTTACGAGACATTTTTGAACGTCGCTCCGCCTGAATCACCGGACGTGGTCATACGCTTTGGTCAGGTTCCCACATCAAAGTGGCTGAATGCCTATCTCGAACACGCGCGCCCGAAGCACTTCATCCAAGTCAGCGAAGGCGGCGCTTGGGCTGATGATTTGCACCAGACAACGGAGATGCTGCAATGTAATCCGACTCACCTGTGCCAAGCGGTGGGGGAACAGGTTCCCTCGCGGGCAGCGTCTACTTGGCTGAAACACTGGCAACTGTTAGAGGCTGTCACATGGCAGACGTTGGAGGTTGAACTCGCTCATGGCACTGACTTCGATGGTGCGTTTGTCTACGACCTGATCGAAGCACTGCCAGCCGAGACCCGTTTGTTTGCGGGCAACAGCCTGCCGATCCGTCACGTAGATCAGTTTGGCAAACCAAATGACAAAGCGTGGACAAGTGTCTACGCCAATCGCGGCGCGAGCGGGATCGACGGCAATACTTCGACGGCGCTGGGCATCGCTTCGCAGACCGACGATCCGCTCGTGCTGCTAATCGGCGACGTCACGTTTTATCACGACATGAATGGCTTGTTGGCGGTCAAGAACCTCGACCTGAGCAACGTCACCATCGTGCTGATGAACAACAACGGCGGCGGCATCTTCAACCGCCTGCCGATCCGCCAGTTCGATCCGCCGTTCACCGAGCTGTTCACGATGCCGCACGGCTTGCAGTTCGAGCACGCGGCGCGGCTGTACGGGCTGGATTTCGTCAGCACGGACAAGCGCGCCGAGTTCCGGCGGCTGCTCGGCGAGAGCATCGGCAGCGGTCAGCCGAGGATCATCGAAGTGCGGACGGACATCCAGCACGACGAGCAGCGGCGGCGCGAGGTCATCGCCGCTGTCAAGAACGCACTCACTGCAAATCCGAAATAACTCGTCGCTGGTTCCCCCTCTCTACGCAGTGGAGAGGGGGCAGGGGGTGAGGTAAAAAACGAAATCGAAAAGGAGCAAACAAATGACGGACTGGAAGCAGGTTAAAGCCTACGAAGACATCACCTTCGACAAAGCCGACGGTATGGCGCGGATCGCGTTCAACCGTCCGGAAGTGCGGAATGCGTTTCGCCCCAAGACCATCGACGAGATGATCGAGGCGTTCAAGCTGGCATGGATGGATCCCGGAGATCGGCGTGGTGCTGCTGACCGGGAACGGTCCGGCGAAGGATGGCAAGTACGCCTTCTGCGCGGGCGGCGACCAGAAGGTGCGCGGCGAGGGCGGCTACGTGGACGATCACGGCGTGGCGCGGCTGAACGTGCTCGAACTCCAGCGCATCATCCGCACCATGCCCAAGCCGGTGATCGCGCTGGTGGCGGGCTACGCCATCGGCGGCGGGCACGTCCTGCACGTGATCTGCGACCTGACGATCGCCGCCGACAACGCGGTCTTCGGGCAAACTGGACCCAAAGTCGGCAGCTTCGACGGCGGCTACGGTGCGAGCACGCTCGCCAGTATCGTCGGGCAGAAGAAAGCGCGCGAAATCTGGTATCTGTGCCGCCAGTACAACGCGCAGCAGGCGCTCGACATGGGGCTGGTCAACACCGTCGTCCCGGTCGATCAGCTTGAGGCGGAAGGCGTGCAGTGGGCGAGCGAAATCCTCAGCAAAAGCCCGATTGCGATCCGTTTCCTCAAGGCGGGCTTGAACGCCGACCTCGACGGGCAGACCGGCTTGCAGGTGCTCGCGGGCGACGCGACCATGCTCTACTACATGACCGACGAAGGCAAGGAAGGACGCAACGCCTTCAACGAGAAGCGCAAGCCGGACTTCGGCAAGTTCCCGCGCCAGCCGTAATGTACTGACCGATGTTGTGGGTTTTCTCCCCTCTCCACAGCGTGGAGAGGGGCAGGGGGTGAGGTTTGTCTGATTGGCTCAAAGCGGCAGCGGAGCGCGTGCCGGATAACCTCGCGCTGATCGCGGGCGAGCAGACGTGGACGTATCGCCAGCTTGACGCGCGAGTTGATGACGTCTGCGGGCGATTAGTGACGCTGGGCGTAGCGAGCGGCGACAAGATCGCGGCGGTGCTGCCGAACGGCTTCGATTACGTCTGTCTGGTTCATGCGGCTGCGCGGCTTGGATCTGACGCTGGTTCCGCTCAACTTGCGCTTGACGGCAATCGAGCAAGGCGAACTGATCGAGCGTGTCGGCGCGAAGTTGGTGATCCGCTCAGCCGAAGACTGGCAAGCAGTCACGCCGATCCCATTTACGCCTGTGCCGCTCGACCTTGACGCCGTGCAGTCGATCGTCTTCACGTCGGGGACGACCGGCAAGCCCAAAGGCGCGCAGATCACGTTTGGCAACCTCTACGCCAGCGCAATAGCCTCAGCCGAGCGGCTGGGCGCGATCGCTCGGATGATCGCTGGCTGTGCCCGCTGCCGTTCTATCACGTCGGCGGGCTGTCGATCCTGTTTCGCTCGGCGATTTATGGCTCGGCGGTGGTGCTGCCCGAAGCGACCAACACGGCAGCGATCATCAAAGGGCTGCACGACTCGCAGGCGACGCTGGTCTCGCTGGTGCCGACGCAGCTTTACCGGATGTTGGAAGCGGGTTGGCGAGCCGCCGAAATCGCTGCGGCTGATCCTGCTCGGTGGGGCGGCGGCGACACCGGAGTTGGTGCAGCGCTGCATTGATCGCGACCTGCCCATCGCGCTGACTTACGGCTTGACCGAGTGTGCCTCGCAGGTCGCCACCGCCACGCCGGAGCAGGTGCGCGCGAAACCGGGAACGGTCGGCAAGCCACTGAAGGGCACGACCGTGCGGATCGTCGATGCGAATGGTCAGGACGTGCCAACCGGCGAGTACGGCGAGATCGTCGTCAGCGGGGCGACGGTGATGAAGGGCTATCTCGGTCAGCCGCAAACGAACCGAAGGTTCGCCACCGGCGACATCGGCTATCTCGATGCCGACGGCGATCTGTGGATCGTCCAGCGGCGCAGCGACCTGATCGTCAGCGGCGGCGAGAACGTCTACCCGTCGGAGGTCGAAGCCGTGCTGCGGAGTCATCCGGCGGTCGAGGACGCCTGCGTCGTCGGCGTGGCGGATGCGGAATGGGGGCAGCGGGTCGCGGCGATGGTGGCGCTGCGGGCGGGCGCGAGGGTCAGCGAAGCCGACTTGATCGCCTACAGCCGCGAGCGCTTGGCGGGCTACAAGCAGCCGCGCACGGTCGTGTTCGTGGATCGAACTCCCGCAGACCGCATCGGGCAAGGTGCAGCGCGGCAGGGTCAAAGCAATGATGACCAATGCGTAAACGATTTAACGCAAAGACGCAAAGGGAAAAAGAAAGACGCAAAGATTCTGATCTTTCTTTGCGCCTTCGCGTCTTTGCGCCTTTGCGTTAGGCTTTTATCTTTATGATGAATGATGCGGCTCACTACCACATCGAGGTGCGCGGCAGTGGCGACGAGACGCTGCTGCTGCTGCATGGATTCACGGGCAGCGGCACGAACTGGGCGGCGCAGGTCAGCTTTTTTGCAGATTATTTTCGCGTAGTCACAATCGATCTGCTGGGTCATGGCGCGACCAACGCACCGACCGATCCGGCACGCTACGCCATCGACCGGCAAGCCGCCGACATCCTCGGCATTCTCGACTCTCTGGAAGTCGAGCGCGCGCACCTGCTCGGCTACTCGATGGGCGGACGGTTGGCGCTGTATACTGCGCTGGCGTATCCGCAGCGGATCGAGCGCTTGATCCTCGAAAGCGCGTCGCCCGGTCTTGCTGCTGCCCGCAGAACGCCAAGCCCGCATCGCCCGCGATAACGCACTCGCAGAGCGGATCGAGCGCGACGGGATCGCCGCCTTTGCCGACTTCTGGACGAATATCCCGCTGTTTGCGACCCAATCGCCAGAACTGCGCCAGCGACTGCACGCTCAGCGCTTGAACAACAATCCGCTCGGCTTGGCGAACAGCCTGCGCGGGATGGGCACGGGCGTGCAGCCGCCGTTGTGGAGTCAGTTGAGCAAGCTCACGCTGCCCACACTGCTGATCGCGGGCGAACAAGACGCGAAGTTCACCGGCATCAACCGCGAGATGGTCAAGCTGCTGCCCGACGCGCGCTTGGAGATCATCGCCGGGGCAGGGCATACCGTTCATGCCGAGCAGCCGGACCGCTATAATCAAGTGGTATTGGATTTTCTGCAAAGGTGAATTTGATGCCAAAAAAAGACTTACATGAGGAAAACCGCGTCTCGTGGAATTTGGCGACCGAGGCGCACAACAGCCATAAGCGCGATCAAGCCGCCTTCTTCCGTGACGGTGGCAGCACGCTCTACCCTGAAGAAGTCGAACTGTTGGGCGATCTGGCGGGCAAGTCGCTGCTGCACCTCCAATGCAACGCCGGACAGGATACGCTGAGCCTCGCGCGGTTGGGAGCAGCGGTTACGGGTGTCGACATCAGCGACACGGCGATTGCCTTCGCGCAGGAGTTAAGCGCCGACAGCGGCATCCCGGCGACCTTCATCCGCAGCGATATTTTCGACTATCTCGACACGACCGGCGACCGCTTCGACATCGTGTTCACGTCGTATGGCGCACTGGTCTGGCTGTCTGACCTGAAAGCGTGGGGTAAGGGGATCGCGCGGGTGCTCAAGCCGGGTGGTCGAGTCGTCGTCCTCGACTTTCACCCGATGTTCTCGACGTTGGAAGAAGGCTGGAAAATCACCTACGACTACATGGGCGGGACGCAGCTCAATTTCGGCGGCGTCGGCGATTACGTCGCGCTGTCTGAGGGGACGCTGACGCCGTCGGGTTGGGAAGCGGGCGTCGTCGACTTCGAGAATCCGCATCCGTCGCATGAGTTCTGCTGGGGGGTGGCGGACATCGTCATGGCGCTGATCGACGGCGGACTGATCCTGCGGACGCTGCGCGAGTATCCCTACGACAATGGCTTCAAACGCTTTGATGATATGCGCGAACTTCCCGGTGGGCGCTTCATCCTGCCGGAAGGAATGCCGGTCATTCCGCTGATGCTGGGCGTCGTCGCCGAGAAACCGGCTTAGCCGGAAATCGGGCTGCGATTTCGCCAATCGTCCTGTCTCCGGTATGACCATTCGCCTCGTTTTTCGGCAAGCGCGGTGGTATTCGTTAAACTCGTTTCACGCGAATAAACAACGTTTAATCAAACTGCATTGGAAAAATTCATGTATGCGGATGGTATTTGGCTGAAAGACCACGACGGACGCACTCGCATGTTGCGGGGCGCGAATCTGGGCGGGAGCAGCAAAGTCCCCGCGATGCCTGATGGCGCAACCTACTGCGGCGATGGTTTCTTCGATCATCGGAGTGTCTCCTTCGTCGGGCGACCTTTTCCGCTTAACGAAGCGGATGAGCATCTGCGGCGCTTGAAATCGTGGGGGCTGACCTTCCTGCGCTTTCTGGTGACATGGGAAGCAATCGAGCACGCCGGTCCCGGCGAGTACGACGAAGCCTATCTGGATTACGTCCGCGCGGTGATTCAGAAGGCGGGCGAGCACGGGATCGAAGTGTTCATCGATCCGCATCAAGACGTCTGGAGTCGCTGGACGGGGGGCGATGGCGCTCCCGGCTGGACGCTGGAAGCGGTCGGCATGGATTTGACCAAGTTGTACCGGACAGGCGCGGCGCTGTCGCATCAGGAACATGGCGATCCGCTGCCGCAGATGACGTGGTTCTCGAATTACGCCAAATTCGGCGCAGCGACGATGTTCGCCTTGTTCTTCGGCGGCAACGACTTTGCGCCGGAAACCAAAATCGACGGCGTGCCGGTGCAGGAGTATCTGCAAAGCCACTACATCGAGAGCATCAAGCGCGTAGCGGAGCGCGTCCACGATCTACCGAACGTGGTCGGCTACGACAGCTTGAACGAGCCGGTCGCGCGCTGGATCGGCTATCCCGATTTGGGTCAGCCGCTGGAGAACGATTTTGCGCGCGTCGGCGTCACGCTGACGCCCTTCGAGGCGATGCAGGCGGCAGCCGGTCACAGCCTGACCGCGCCGGTCTACGAGATCGGCGGCTTCCAGCCGGTCGATCAGGCGGTGGTCAACCCGGATCACCTGAACGTGTGGCGTGAGGGCTATCCCGACGTCTGGCAGCAGAACGGCGTCTGGTCGAACGAGGGCAGTCAAGCGCGCTTGCTGCGTCCGCAGCACTTCAGCGATTTGAACGGACGGACGCCGAACTTCGAGCGTGACTACCTCAAGCCGTTTATTGTCCGGTTCACCCATGAAATCCGCTCGGTTCACCCCAACGCGCTGATCTTCATCGAGGCTGCGCCGGGGGGTGACTCGCTGACGTGGACGAAAGCCGATCCGACGCAGATCGTCAACGCGGGGCATTGGTACGATGGCATCACGCTGATGAGCAAGCACTTCGAGCCGGATCGCACCATCGATGTTGCGTCGGGGCAGTTCGTGATCGGCGAGGAAGCGGTGGCGCAGTCGTTCGTCAACGCGGTTAGCGCGATCAAGGCGCAGTCGGCGGAGCAGTTGGGCGGTATGCCGACGCTGATCGGGGAGTACGGGCTGCCGTTTGACCTCGACCACAAACAGGCGTACATCGACGGCAATTTTTCGACCCACGTGCGCGCGCTCGACCTGTATTTGAACGCGATGGACGCCAATTTGCTCAACTGGACGATTTGGAATTACACCGCGGACAACAATAACGAGCGCGGCGACCTGTGGAACGACGAGGACTTGTCGATTTACAGTCGCGATCAGCGCGCTAACCCGGATGACATCAACTCCGGCGGGCGCGCATTGGAGGCGATTGTGCGCCCCTACGCCCAGCGTGTCGCCGGGGAGCCGCTGCGGATGTCGTTCGACTTGGAGACGCAAACTTTCGAATTCGAGTTCCGGCATTCTCCGGCGATCACCGCACCGACGGAGATTTTCGTCCCGGAGTATCAATACGACGGTAGCGTGGCGGTCGAAGTCTCAGACGGAACCTACCATTACGATCGCGAGACACAGACTTTGACCTATACCCATACGTCGGAGCAGAAAACGCACACGATCCGCATCACGCGAGAGTAAATCAAGAACTCGATTTTGAACCGCCAAGACGCCAAGGTCGCCAAGAGGTAAGCTGTCTCTTCTTGGCGTTCTTGGCGTCTTGGTAGATTTAAGTTCGTTATTTGAAAAACGAATCACATATCATGGTAGGGGCAGGACTCAGTCCTGCCCCTACACGTCTATCGCTTGGCGACCTTGGCGTCTTGGCGGTTCGGTTTCTTTTTCAATTCTTCGACTTGATCCTACTTTGGCGGTTAAACTAGCCTTGATACCTAGTGGGCACTCGATCGATTATGGCATTATCCGAACTTCACTCGCTCCAACTCGCGCACGGGACGCTCGAATTTCCGGTGTTTCTGCCGGACGCGACGCGCGGCGTCGTCCGTGCGACCGACAGCGCCGACCTCGAAGGCTGCGGCGTGACCGGCTTGGTCATGAGCACCTTTCACTTGATGCAGCATCCCGGCTCCAGTGTGATCAAGGAGCATCACGGGCTGCATGAGTTTACCAATTGGCAGCACCCGATTGTGACCGATTCGGGCGGCTTTCAGGTCTATTCGCTGGTGCGGCAGAATC
Source organism: uncultured Chloroflexia bacterium (assembly GCA_963727545.1). Taxonomy (GTDB): domain Bacteria; phylum Chloroflexota; class Anaerolineae; order Aggregatilineales; family Phototrophicaceae; genus Flexifilum. The sequence goes on along the minus strand of CAVSGS010000005.1, from coordinate 21,891 downwards.
CGAAATCCGGCAGCTTAAGCGAGAAGGGGATGGTGTATCGCGCCGAGGATGGCTCGAAAGTCAACCTGACGCCGGAAAAGAGCATCCAGCTGCAGGTGAGCTATGGCGGCGACATCGTCTTCTGTTTCGACGACTGCACCCACGTCGACGACCCGCCGGAAGCGCAGGTCGATTTGGTGCGGCGGACGATCAAGTGGGCGCAGCGCTGCCGCGACGAGTTCGATCATCTGATGGCGCAGAAGAAAAGCGACGCAGCGCGTCCGCTGCTGTTCGGCGTTGTGCAGGGCGGCGGCGATCTCGATCTGCGGCGGCAGTGTGCCGAGGCGCTGCTCGAAATCGGCTTTGACGGTTACGGCTATGGCGGCTATCCGCTTGACGGCGAGGGACATCTGCTGACCGACGTGTTCGCCTACCTGCGTGAATTGATCCCGCGACAGTACCCGATCCACGCGCTCGGCGTGGGGCATCCGCAGAGCGTGGTCGATTGCACCCGGCTCGGTTATGAGATTTTCGACAGCGCGCTGCCGACTCGCGACGCCCGTAAGGGGCGGCTGTATCGCTTCAAAAGCGATCCGGCGACGCTCAATTTCAGCGGCAAGTGGTTCGACTACGTCTATATCGAAGATAAGAAGCACATCCGCGACTCGCGCCCGATCTCGCCGTTCTGCGACTGCGCGGCGTGCTCCGGCTACTCGCTGGCGTACTTGCAGCACCTGTACCACGTCGGCGACGCGCTCTACATGCGGCTGGCGACGATCCACAACCTGCGCTTCATGAACCAGTTGATTGATCGGCTGCGCGGGCTTGACGCTCGTGGCTGATCTCGACGCGGTGGTCGCGGCGGTCTTGGGCAGCAGTAAATACCGGACGGTCGCGCCGGAGTTCGTCCGGCGGGTCGCGGCGGAGGAACTGAGCAAGCATCCGAAGCCGAAAGAGGCGATCAAGGCGGCGAAGAATCGGCTGCATCAGGTGGCGGGAGCCTACCTGAACGCGCTGCCGGATTACGCCGCGTGGCTGGATCGGCTGCGCTCGGCAAGTGATGCCGATGCACGGCGCGAGGTCTGCCGGAGCATGATGCAGAGCCACGCCTCCTCGCGCGAGCGACTGCCGATCCTTGACGAGTTCTACCGCGAGACTTTAGCGGAAATCGCGCCGGTGCGCTCGGTGCTGGACGTCGCCTGCGGGCTGAATCCGCTGGCGATCCCGTTTATGCCGCTGGCGGAGGGGGCGACCTATACCGCCGCCGACATCTACACCGACTTAGCCGACTTTTTCGATCAAGCGCTGCCGCTGCTCGGCGTGCAAGGCTCGGCGCTGGCGCTGGACGTGACCCGGACGATTCCGCCGGAGCGGGTCGATCTGGCGCTGATCGTCAAGGCGATCCCCTGCTTGGAGCAGGTCGAGAAGGGCGTCGGGGCGCGGCTGCTGGCGAGCGTCAATGCCGATCACGTGCTGGTGAGTTATCCGGCGCGGAGTCTCGGCGGGGCGTCGAAGGGGATGCGCGAAAATTACGCGGCGCAGTTCGCCGATCTGGTGGCGGGGCAGGGCTGGACGATCCAGCGGTTCGATTTTGCTAATGAGTTGGCATTTTTGATCACGAAGTGACGTCATCATGCAGCGAAGAATTTACATCTCAGCATCTGTGATTGGTAGTGGGGCAATCTTTGGCGGGATCGCAGGAGCGATTTGCTGCGGAGTTGCTGCGATGATGATTATGTCACAGAACGTAGTCGGTATCGCGTTGGGTTTCGGTCTCGGCGCTTCGATGGGGATGATAGCCGGAGGAATACTTGGCGCAATCGTTGGCGCTGCCGCAGCAATGATCATCATATTATTCGACCGATACGGTGGGAGTCGCGCGGTGTATCGGCTGAGTATGATCTCCGTCTGCAGCTCATTGACTGCGTTCCTTGTGTATACGCAGACACAGTGGTTTTTTGACCTTACGCGACCTTATGATCGGATGGCAATTTATGCGCTCACGGGTCTCGGTACTTTCTCCGCAATAGGTATCAGCTTTATTTTTGCCAATTATTCCCGCAAGATTTTCTACCTACCTAATGACGACCAGACACCAGCAGCGTGACCTCGCCGCGAATCGGTTCGGTGGCGAAGTGGTCGATCAGTTCGGTCAGCGTGCCGCGCGCGAACTCCTCGAACAGCTTGGTCAGTTCCAGCCCGACGACGGCTTGACGGTCGCCTCCGAACTCATCGCGCAGCGCGTCGAGCGTCTTGATCAGCCGCTGCGGACTCTCGTAGAAGATCAGCGTTTCCGGGAGATCGGCACGCTCGGCGAGATAAGCGCGCAGCTCGCCCGCTTTGCGCGGCGGAAAGCCGTAAAAGCGAAAGGCGTCGCTCGGCAAGCCGGAAGCGATCAACGCGGTCGTGATCGCGTTGGCTCCCGGCAGCGCGATCACGCGAATTCCGGCGTCGATCGCCCCGGCGATCAACTCGTAACCGGGATCGGAAATGCCCGGCGTCCCGGCATCGGTGATGATCGCCACGTCACCCGCCGCGAGCGCATCGAGCAAAACGGCGGTTTTGGTGCCTTTGTTATGTTCGTGATAACTTGTCATGCGCGTTTTGATGCTAAAATGGCTGAGCAGCTTACGCGAATGACGAGTATCTTCCGCAGCGATCAGGTCGACGCTGTGCAGGATATTCAGCGCCCGTAAGGTGATGTCTTCCAGATTGCCAATCGGTGTGGGGACGATGTACAGATCGCCCATCACTGACCGGAGTTAATCACGAAGACAATGCCTTCCAAGCCCATCTGAGTGCGGATGACGCCTTTGGACTTCATCCGCTCCAACAGCTTTTTGGTGCGTGAACCGGCTTGGGGATCTTTTCCAAATAATAATTCTTTGGCTTGATCAATTGACATGCCACGCGTTCCGGCGAGACGGAAGGCATCGAGTAATAATTTGAGGTTCTCCTCTTGACTGCGGTTTGCCATTTTTTTCCCGTACAGTTTGAAAAATTATTATGTATGATGATAAAGATAATAGATCACTGAAAACTTGTAAAGTAGGTAGTTGGTGGAATATGGACAACGCTTCACCGGGAAATGACTTCGTGATCGTCCGTGGCAGCGATACCTTGAATCAGTCCGATCATGGATTGGTGCGCGAGTTCGGCATTTCGGCGGCGACGAGTAATAGTCAGCAGTTGAGCATGGCGCTCGGAATCGTGCTGCCGGGGACGAAATCGACCCGGCATTATCACCCCTTCGAGACGGCGGTCTACGTGATCTCCGGCACGGCGCGCGCCTACTTCGGACCCAATGACGAATACGGCGTCGACGTGGCGGCTGGGGACTTTATCTATATCCCGGCGGGCATGATCCACAGCACCGAGAATACGGGCGAAGCGCCGGTTCACTACGTGCTGGCGCGGGCAGCCGCCGAAGACGAGGCGATCACCTCCGATGCCGAGCGCACTGACTTCCTCGACCAGTTCGACGAAGATTAACCGATCGGGGGCACACGATTGCGCTCGTGTGCCCCCCGGTCGTCACACATCGTCGTCGTCAGGGAACAGGACGGAGAGATCGGCGGCTTGGATCTTGGCGTCGAGTTCGACGTAGCGCTTCCACAGCTTCCACATGATCTCGCCGGGATCGTTCGGCGCGCCCTGAGCGGCGAAATACTCGCAGACGCGCTTGATGTCGCGCTCCAAGATCGGGTACGCCTGCCGGTTCACACGGCTGTCCGTCACCTGCGGGAAGTCGATCAGCGTGACGTCGCCCTCCCAGTAGAGAATATTGTAAGCCGATAAGTCGCCGTGAATCATGCCGTTCGCCAGCATGATCTCGATATTGCGCATGACCTCGCGGAAGAGCGGCTGCGCTTCGTCTGGTTCGAGCGCGACCTCGTTGAGCGCGGGGGCGGCGCTGCGCGCGTCACCGCAGTAACCCATCAGCAGCGCGTTCTCGGCGCTGGAGAGCGGACGCGGGACCGCGGCTCCGACCTCATAGAGCCGTTCCAGCGATTGAAACTCGTACATCAGCCACGACGTATGCGCGACCTGCTGTCCGTAGGCGGTTTTCTTGCCCACTGCGCGGATCATGCGGTCGTCGGGCTTGCCGTGCTTGCCGTCGGCGGTCAGGAGTTCGCGCCCGTCGCGGTACATCTTGTCGTTGCGCAGGTTGCGGAACATGCGCGGGCGATAGACCTTCGCCGCGACCACATCCAGCCCGGTTTCCGGGGCTGCCGCGCAGCAGTAGACGTTCGCCTCTTTGCCGCCTTTGACGCGGTAGAGCACGTCCGTGATCAAGCCGCGGTCGTAGAACGGGCGCAGCGAACCGAGCAGCCAACCTTCCTCGAAGCGACCGGGCGTATAGGTCGTTTCGAAGGTGATCTCATTGGCAGTGTTATCGACGATTTCTTCGATGACGGCGGTTTGCGCCTTCTTCGCTTGATGATGGGCTTTCGGCTTGCGCTGACGCCGCGCGCGGCGGTCGCTGTTCAGCGGATCGAAACGTGCTTCGTAGTCTTCGTATTGATCGAAGTCGTTCAAGGTAGAGCTTTCCTTTAGCTTGTCAGAATCGAAATGATCAACAATGCTGATCGGAATCAGCCACGAAATGCTCGGCGTGTTGACCTTCTGACAGGAAAGCTGTAAGCGAGGTCAACAGGCGTGATCACCGTAGGAAGGGGTGCGCCTGTTGGATTGTCGTGCTCAGGTGTGGTGCGTTACGCGAGCGAATCCGATGGCGTACCCGGTTCAACAAGGGTCCCAGCAACCAAATTGGACATATACGCCTCCTATTCACTGCGGTTCAAACAACGTTTCGCAGTATAGCATAACTTTTCATAACTTGTAAAGAGGGTCAGTGAAAGACCAAAAGAGGTTAGATTCTGCAACGAGTGAATCGCTGTAGGGGCGCACCTCTGTGTGCGCCCTCGATTGGGGCAGACACAGGCAACTGAAGGTTGCACGTCTGCCCCTATATGGCATGCCGAGTTAGGTGCGGAGATACGATGCGCCGTTGACGTCGACGACTGCGCCGGTCGAGAAGAAGGCGTCGTCACTGGCGTAAAAGACGACCACCGCTGCAACGTCCGCCGGAGAGGCGATGCGCTTGAGCGGACTCTGGTTGCGGACGGACTCGCCCTGCGGACCGGCGAGGGTCTCGGCTGCCATGTCGGTATCGACCCAGCCGGGCGCGACCGTCACGACCGAGATATTGTGGGGCGCGAGGGCGAGGGCGAGCGACTGTCCCATCGCGTTCATGCCCGCTTTGCTGGCGCCATAAGCCGGAGCCAGCGGTTCGCCGCGAAACGCGCCACGCGATGAAACGTTGACGACGTGCCCACCGCCGCGCGCGATCATGTGGGGCGCGGCGCAGAAGATCGCGTTCGCTGCGCCGATCAGGTTGGTATTGAGGATCGCGCTCCACTGCGACTGCCACTCGGCGTAATCGACGTCGCGGATCGGGTGCTCGGTGTAAATCCCGGCGTTGTTGACCAACACGTCGATGCCGCCCATCTCGGCGGCGACCGCGTCGATCAGCGACCGGACGGCGGCGGGATCGGCGACGTCGGCTTGATAGAGGCGATGCCCCTCGCCGGAGAGCGAGGCAAGCGTTTGCTCGGCGGCGGCTCGGTTGCCGTGATAGTGTACGGCGACCTGTGCGCCCAACTCGGCGAACTGGCGGGCGACCTCGCGCCCGATACCGCGCGACGCTCCCGTGACGAGGACGATTTTGCCGGTGAAGTCCATTCTAAATGCTCCGATTCTGCGTTGGCGTAGGGGCGCAGCGCGCTGCGCCCCTACATGGGTTATCAGGCTTGCTGCATTTGCGTCTCGACGTACTGGGCGTAGCCATCGACGTTCAAGTGTCCGTCTTCGAGCGCCCAGACCTCGCCGTCGAACTGCTGGATGAAGCGGCGGTCGTGCGACGCAGCGATCACCGGACCCGGAAACAGCTTCAGCGCGGCTTCCAGTTCTTCGAGTACGTCGAAGCTGACATAGTTGGTCGGCTCGTCGAGGACGAGCAGGTTCGACCCGTCCGCGATCAGCCGGGCGATTTGCAGCTTGCGCTGCTGCCCCGCGCTGAGCACGCCGACGCGCTTGTCGATGTCGTCGTAGTGAAACAGACCGCTTTGCAGCAGGATAGATTTTAGCGCTTGTTCGCTGCCTTCCAAGCCCTGTTGGTAGGCTTCGAACACGGTCAAATCCGGGTCGAGCGTGCGCCCCTCCTGATCGAGGTAGCCCAGTTTGACGGCGGGATTGATGGTGACCTCGCCCGCGTCCGCTGATTCAAAGCCGGTGAGGATGCGGAGCAGCGTCGATTTCCCCGCGCCGTTGACGCCGACCAGTACAACGCGGCTGCGCTGCCCGACGGTGAAGGAGACGTCGTCCAAGACGGTGTTATCCCCGAAGCGCTTGCTCAGCCGCGAGACGACGATCGGCAGCCGCCCCTTGAGCACCTGCGGATCGAAGGTCGCTTCGAACTTGAGTTCCTCCGGTGGCTTGGGGATCGGGTCGGCTTCGATCCGCTTGAGCTTTTCCTCGGCGACGTGGATGCGCTTGGACACGGTCGCGTCGTGAGTTCGAGCGCTTGATATTGACGACGAACTTGTCGTTGTCGGTGTGGGCGCGATAGTTGGAATTGCGATGCGCCGTCTGTTTGATGGCGATGCGCAGTTCCTTGATCTCCTCCTGCTGCTGAGCGTAATCCTGTTGCCACTGCTGGCGTTCCTGCGCTTTGGCGCGGTGATAGCTGTCGTAGTCACCGCTGTAACGCTTGGCTGTCCGCGAGTGCTCGTCGAGTTCGATAATCGCGGTGGCGATGCGGTTCAAGAACTCGCGGTCGTGCGAGACGACGAGAATCGCACCGCGATAGCCCTGCAAGTAATCCTCTAACCAGCGCATGGTGGCGAAGTCGAGGTGATTGGTCGGCTCGTCGAGCAGCAGCACGTCGGGCGACTGCAAGAGCAGCAGCGCCAAGCCGACGCGCGCCTTTTCGCCGCCGCTGAGCGTGCCGAACTGTCGGTCGCGCGGGATGGCGGCGACGCCCAAGCCGGTCAGCACCAGATCGATACGATAGTCGATCTCATAGCCGCCGTAGCGCTCGAAGCGGTCGGCGGCTTCGCCATAGTCGTCCATGACGGCGGCGAGACCGTCGCCTTGCGCGGTCGTCATCTGGCGTTCGAGATCGCGCATTCGCGCTTCGAGGTCGCGCAAATCAGCGACCGACGCGGCGATCAGGTCGTCGAGCGTGCGATCGTCGAAACCCTCGATGATTTGGGCGAGATAGCCGAGCTTGTGATCGGGCGCGAGCAGCGTTTCGCCGCTGTCCGGCGCGATCTCGCCGGTGACGATCTTGAGCAGCGTCGATTTGCCGACGCCGTTCGCACCGACCAAGCCGATCCGCTCGCCCGCGTTGACGACGAATGAGACGTCGCTCAAGATCAGGTGAAAGCTGTAGCTTTTGGTAACGTGATTGATGGTTAGAAATGCTGTCAACTGCAACCCCTTGTTGATTAGCCTTGACGAGTCCGGGAAAAACGGGGCGGCGGGAATCAAAACGCCGCCGGACGACGGAAGTCCCACAGCGGCGCAAAGGATGCAGTTGTCAGTTAGGCGACGACAGGCAAACGCGGCAAACGCAGGGGAGTCCGTTTAATGGGAAAGTGTGCGAATGCGGGTGCTCACGTTTTCGTCCTTGCTAGAGCCAACGAAGGTTCGGGGAAGGTGATGTTTCGCTCACGATCTTCGCCGAACTACCCGTCAGCGTACCGGAATTCCGTATGGTTGTCAAGACCGGCACCTTGGCGCGGGATTTGCGTTATGATTGCTGGACTTTGTGGAGCAAATAGGAGTTCGCCGTGACGCTACACACGCTAGAAAATGAACGCTGGCAGGTGGGAATATTGCCGGAGACCGGATCCTCGATTGCTTACGGGCGCGTCAAAGTTGACGATGGATGGAGCGACGTGCTGCGTCCCACGTCGGAAAGTGATTATGGTAACGCCAGTTTGTGCTCTAGTTTCATCATGCTGCCGTGGGCGAACCGGATCGCGAACGCTAAATTTCGCTTTCACGGGCACGAGTACCAACTGCGCGAGGATCATCCCGGCGTGGCGGCGCACGGTGCGACGCGACATCTAGCGTGGGAGGTCGAACGCGCATCGTTGGATCGCATCGTCACACGTTTTGATTCGAGGGATTACCCGGACGTCAATTTCCCGTTCAAGTTTTCGGCGCGGTCGGAATATCGCCTTGAGGACGACGATCTGCAAATGGAATTGACGCTCACTAATGACGACGACCAGCCGTTTCCGGGTGGTTTTGGACATCATCCCTACTTCGTCCGTGACGCCGCCAATGCCGTGCAGGTGCAGCTTTTGGTCGATGCGCGCTTTGAACTGGACAATTCTATCGTGGTCGCGCCGCCGATTCCGCTAACTGATTACTACGATTTCCGCGATCTGCGTCCGTTAGGGGCATCCCCTTACGACGATCTGTATACGAACCGTACCAGCCAGACACTCTACGCGCGCGTCGTCTATCCGAACGTCGCCGTCGATTTACTCGCCGACCCCATGTTCGAGCAGGTGATCCTCTACGCGCCGGAGGGCAAGCCGTTCTTCGCCCTCGAGCCGCAAAGCAACGTCAACGACGGCTTCAACCTCTATGATCGTGGGATGGAGAAGACAGGGGTTTTTGTCCTTGAACCCGGCGAGTTGAAAACCGGCTTGTTTGGCATTCACGTTGTGGATCGGTCATGAGCGAGCGACAGAACGTCTCGTCGGGGACGATTTGGGAGCGTGCTTACGGCTATTCGCGGGCGGTGCGGATCGGCAATCTGGTTTACGTCTCCGGGACGACCGCCAGCGACGCCGATGGCAGCGTGATCGGCGCGGGTGATGTCTACGCGCAGACGACTTACGCGCTGGCGAAGATCGAGCGGGCACTGAACGAAGTCGGTGCGACGCTGGCGGATGTGGTGCGGACGCGGACCTTCATCACCGACATCACGCGCTGGGAGGAAGTCGCCAAGGCGCACTCGGCAGCGTTCGACGCTGTGCGTCCAGTCAGCACGCTGGTCGAAGTCAGCCGCTTGATCGATCCCGCGCATCTGGTAGAAATCGAAGTCGACGCGGTGATCGGCGCGGGATAAGAAGAAGACAAAGATTTAACGCAAAGACGCAAGCAAACCTTCGGTTTGCCGCCAAGTCGCAAGGGGCGCGCACGCCGTGCGCCCCTACGGGCTAGATAGTTTTGAGCGCTTCGACCAGATCAGCGAGCGAGGCGAGTTCACGGGTATGGGCATTGACGGTCAGCCGCCAGCGATCTCCGGTGATCTCGACGCGGATCGGTGCGGGCGCGTCGGCGGCGGCGATGCTGAAGCCGGCGCGTTCGAGCGCGCGGCGCGTCCAGATGGCGGGCAGCCCAGCACCGCTGAGACTGACGCGAGCTTGAGCGCTGGCACTGCTGAGGAAGGCGCCGGTCTGCGGGTCGAAGGCGACGCCCTCGGCGCGGAAGGCGTCGGCAAACGCGCCGCTGAGCACGAGATCTTCCGGCGCGCCCGCTTGCAGCGAGCCATCGCCGGGAAGCAGCCAAATCCGGTCGGCGGTACGCAGCGCGAGGTCGAGGTCATGGGTCGAGAGCAGGATCGCGCGCTGTTGATCGCGGGCGAGGCGGCGCAGCAGCTGCATGATCTCGACGCGGCGGGGTAGGTCGAGAAAGGCGGTCGGCTCGTCGAGCAGCAGGACGGCGGGTTCCTGTGCCAGCGCGCGCGCGATCATGATCTTCTGGCGTTCGCCGTCACTGAGTTCGCCGACCTGCCGATCCGCTAAAGCTGCCGCGCCGACCGCGTCGATCGCGGCGCGCACGCTGGCGACGTCGGCGGGCGTCAAGCGACCCGACCAATCAGTGTAGGGGTGGCGACCAAGCGCGACCAGTGTATAGGCGGTCAGCAAGCCGGGGTTGACCCGCTCGGTCAGGACGACGCTCAAGCGGCGGGCGACCTCGCGGGCGGGCAGGTCGGCGAGATTGTCGCCGAGCAGCGTAACGCTGCCATGCAGCGGTGGCTGCATTCCGGCGAGTGTCCGCATCAGCGTTGATTTACCGGCACCGTTGGGACCGATCAAGCAGACGAGTTCACCGGCGCGCAGGGTTAGGTCAAGCTGCGCGGCGATCACGCGGGCTGGTCGCCCGGTGTAGCCGATGCTGAGATCGCGCGTTTGCAGGGTCTGATCAGATGAAAAACCCGCCGAGCGGCGGGGATCAAGCGGAGTCACTGCTGCCATGCTTGTTTCCCTCTTTCCTCGAAGGCGAAACGCAAGCTCAAGCGATGGCGGGTATTCGGGCTTTGCAGCATCTTCATGACGATGCACCTTGGAGTTTGAACTTGTTCAAACTCCGAGTTGAACTGCGCCAGCAGTTCGTACACTACCGCTGCGGGTCAGCGCCGGACTGAAAGCTCTCTTGCGAGCCATTCACCGGTCTTCCCCCAAGCTGAGCTAGTTTGCTCAGCCCTTGTCGTGCATCCGGGCACGACAAATCCATCACAAGAAAAAGCTTTTAGCTGTCAGCAATCAGCTTTCAGCTAGAACGTTAGTACAAATCAGGATAGCACGGCTGAGGGCGGGAGTCAAAAGCAAAACGACTGAACCGCCAAGCCGATCAGGTCGTGATCACGCTGAGGAGGGTTTCGCCTTTGGCGAGGCTGAAGCCGTCGCCGGGAGCGCCATCCGGCTCGTGACGGAAGACGCGCTGATTGGTGGCGATCCAGAAGGGATCGTCAAGCCGCCAGCGGGCGACGGCGCACAGTTCGCGCTTGGCGAAGACCTTCTCGCCGGTGGTGCTGAGCTCGGTGGCGAGGGGGATACTGTTGGCGCGGAGGGTCGTAATTGTGCCGTCGGGCGCGGCGAGCAGGAACAAGGCGTTGTTGTCGATGCCGAAGGCGGCGATCACCCGGTCGACGCGCAGCAGACGCCCGTCAGCCGCTTGCTCCAACATACCAATCGGGAGGCGTGCCGCGCGCCCGGTGTCGCTGAAGGCGACGATCTGCTTGCCCGTGACCAGTGTGAACGGATCGCCTTTGATGCGCTCGGTCGTGTAACCGACGGGCTGCTCGACCCGGCTGATCAGCGCCTCGCCTTTGAACGCCTTGAAGTGACCGGACGTGCTGATCAGCACCGCCGGGGCGTCAGCCGTGATCCCTTTCCATGAGGCGATTCCGGTGACGTGCTCCGCGCCGAACTCGTCGGCGTGGAAGCCCTCGGCAGAGGCGAGCGTCAAACCGAGCGCGTCGAGGGTAGCGAGCTGCGTCGTCGTTTTGAGCAGAAAGCGATACTCCGAGGTCATCAGCAGCAGTGGATCGTCGGCAGAAGTGGCGATCAGGCGCGGCGCGCGCAAGTCGGCATTGGCGGGCGCTTTGAGCGCGGCGTGCACGCCGCCATCAGGGTCGAGCGCGACCGTACCGAGCTTCTCCCCCGCTTCGCCGGTTTCGGTGAAGGCGACGAACTTCTTGAGCACCTCGAAATCGACGGCGGGCGTGTCGCTGGTCGCGGCGGGGACGTCCGGCGGGAAGTCGCGGGCGCGATAGACTTTGGCGTCGATTTCGCCGTGCTCGATGCCGTGGGCGATGATGCCCAAGCCGCTGGTCACGCTGCTGAAGGTGTCGACGGCGCGCACGCGGTCGCCGAAGCGGGCTTCGAGCATCTGGACGAAGGCGGGAATCTGCGACGACCCGCCGGTGCGGATCACCACGTCGATGTCGTCGGCGCGGATACCGGCATCGCGGAGCAGGTTGTCGAGATATTCCTCGATCATGCGCGTTTCGGGACCGATAATCGCCTCGAATTCGGGGCGCGTGACCGGCTCGTAGACGTTGAAGCCGCGCTCCTCCAGCTTGATCGCCGAGCGCTCGGCGGTCGAAAGCTGGCGCTTTGAAGCTTCCACGATGTCGAACATCTTTAAGCCGTAGCTGCTGGAAATCAGGCTGAGCAGGGCGTGGATCTGCTGCGGACGCTGGGCGGTCTGCTCGATGCGCTCGATTTTGCCGTAGAGGTCGGGGCGCTGGAGCGTCAGCATCTCTTGCCAATTAGCGAAGGCTTCGTAAAAAGCGCTCGGTACGGGCAGGCGCTGCCCGCCGGAGCGATAGGTGCTGCCCTCGCCGAAGTGTTTGGGCAGTCGCGCCCGTGAGAGCTTCGAGTCGAAGACGTCCCCGGCAATCGGCACGCCGCCGGTCGCCAGCACCGCCCGCGTTTTGGGGTTGCCGACGCGCAGGACGCTGAGGTCGAGCGTGCCGCCGCCGAAGTCGAAGACCAGCACGATCTGCTCGCGGTCGATGGTCGATTCGTAACTGTAGGCAGCGGCGATCGGTTCGTACTGCAAGTAGACTTCCTCGTAACCGGCGCGGAAGGCGGCTTTGAGCAGGCGTTCGCGGGCGAGCGCGTCATCTTCCGGCTTGAAGGCGAAGCGCACCGGACGACCCAGCGCGATCTGCTTGATTTCGGTCTGCAGGGCGGCTTCGGCGTGCTGCTTGGCGATGTACAGGTAGAGGGCGATGATGTCTTCGAGGAAGTAGAAATGCGAGCCGACCACCGTGCCGAGGTAGTCGAGCGACGAGAGCGCGGTCTTGAAGGAGACGAACAAGCGCCCCGGCGAGAGCACGTCCTTATCGACCCAGACGTCGCGGAAGAAGGTGCCGACCTCGGCAAAGGTGAGCTGGATTTCGCCGACCTTCGCCCGCTCGATGCGGACGGGGCGGTTGAGGTTCTGCTGGAAGTAGGTGTCGATGGCGCTGCGCCCGATGGTGAATTGGCGGTCGTTGGTGATGTAAAGCGCCGTACGAGTCACGGTGCTGCTGCCGTCAATCGGGATCAGGCGGAGACGCTGCCCGTCGTAGGTGGCGATGCCGGAATTGGTGGTGCCGAAGTCCATGCCGATGATCATCGCGGCGTTTCCCTTCGTTCTGGTTGAGTCCCCTAATGCGTCAGACGCGGGTAAATGTGACTATCGAGGGTTCAGGACGGATAATTATAGGCGTAGTCGCCAAGTTTTGAGTAGGGCGAGAAATGAAAAGATTTAACGCAAAGGCGCAAAGAAGAAAGAAAGACGCAAAGCGGGCGCACGCCGTGCGCCCCCTACAAAAACATCGTGGTGAGTCAGCGAGTTGGGTGCGAACAAAACGATACGTTTACAATGCCCGGTCGAGAATCTCAGTCAGCTCGGCGTCGGTCAGGGTGATCGGGTTGCCCTTCATGCTGCTGGCGTTCTTGCTCTTGGCGACAATCGTCGGGAAAGCGTCACGGGTGATGCCGTAGCTGCCCAGCGACGGGATGCCGAGCGCGTCGATCAGTTCGATGAGCCAATCCGCCAGCGCCTCCGGGTCCGGTTGATCGGTGACGATTTGGGCGACGTCGGCGTAACGCTGGAGCGCGCGATTGTTCGGCTCGCGCTGATCGAGGGCGTGGACGTTGATGGCAGTCGCGTAGGGCAGCAGCGCGGCGCAGATCGCGCCGTGCGGGGCGTCGAACATCCCGCCGAGCACCCCGGCGAAGCCGTGCACCGCGCCGAGCTTGGCATTCGCCAACGCCAAGCCGCCGAACAGACTAGTCAGCGCCATCGCCTCGCGGGCGGCGGGATCGCTGAAGTTGTAGGCGTCGTAAATCGCCGGGAAGCCGCGCTGCATCCCCTCGCGGCAGAGGGCATCGGTGAGCGGATTGGCGAGATGGCTGACGTAGGGTTCGACGACCTGCGTCAGCGCGTCCATGCCGGTGTAGGCGGTCACGGCGGGCGGCAGATCGTAGGTCAGTTCGGGATCGACCAGCGCGACGCGGGGCAGCATCAGCGGGTGGCGCAGGCTGACCTTGACGTGATGCTCCGGCGAGGCGAGCACGGCGTTGCGCGTGACCTCCGCGCCGGTTCCGGCGGTGGTCGGGATGGCGATCAGCGGCAGCGGATTGATCGTGAGTGGCTGCCCCTTGCCGATCACTTCGAGATAGTCGAGCGGATCGCCGGGGTTGGTGGTCAACGCGGCGACCGCTTTGCCGGTATCCATTGCGCTGCCGCCGCCGAAAGCGATCACGAGGTCACACTCGGAAGACCGCGCCAGTTCCGCGCCGGTCTTGACCAGATCGAGATCGGGTTCTTTGCTGACTTGCAGCGTCTCGTAGCCGACGCTCGCGGCTTCGAGCATGGCGATCAGCCCGCGCGCGCGTTCGACCGAGCCGCCGATCACGATCAGCGCCCGCGACCCGAACTCCGGCGCGATATTGGCGATCTCGGACAGTTTGCCCGCGCCGAAGACGATGCGGGCAGCAGTGGCGAATTCAAACGGGTTCATACCTAACTTACCTCACCCCTAAATCCCCTCTCCGTGAGGCGAGGGGACTTAAAAAAACTGTGTGTAGGCTTAATCGGGTTCATAGGGAATTAGCTCGATCTGCGCGGCGTAGCGCTCGATTTCGGGTAGGGAACACTCGGCGGTCTGCGGCGTGGTGACGACGGTGGTCGCGGCGGCGAAACCGAGCCGCAAGCCTTCCTCAATCGGCTGACCGCGATAGACCGATGCCGCCAACCCCGCGTCCAGCGCGTCGCCCGCGCCGGTCGCGTTGACAACCGGCACGTCGAGCGGCGGGATGCGGTAAGCGCGACCATCAAGCACGGCGAGTCCGCCCTCACTGCCGAGCGAGATTACCGGATAGACGCCGTAGCGCTCCACGACCTCGCGTCCGGCGTGATAGGCGTCGTCAATCGTCTGGATCGGCTTGCCGACCAGCGCCGACAGCTCGACGCGGTTGGGCTTGATGTAGTTGGGGCGCGACGCCAAGCCCGCTTTGAGGAACGACGCCGCTGCCGTCGAAGATCACGGGCACGCTGCGTTCGCGCGCCAGCGCGATGATGTCGGTGTAGAAGTCGGGCGACATGGTGCCGGGGAGTGTGCCGCCGAGCACCGCGACCTCGCAGTCGTCGAGAGCTTGGCTGAAGCGCTCGCGCAGCGCGGCGACGTGGGCAGCGCTGACGATCAGCGAATTGACGGTGACGGCGGTGTGGTCGTCAGCCGCTTGGTCGGCGATCACGAGGTTGCGGCGCGATTCGCCGTCGACGGTGATGTAATCGACCAGCACGCCTTGATCGCGGAGTAACTGCGCTGAGACCTCGCCGGTCAACCCGGCGGCGAAGCCGAGCGCGCGACTGGGGATCCCCAGCTCCGCCAGTACCCACGAGACGTCGGTCATCTTGCCGCCAATGCTCTGGATCATGCTGCTGGCGCGGAGCGTGTGTCCCGGCTGCCATGCCGGAATGGTGTAGATGAAGTCGAGCGAGGTGTTGCAATTGATGGTGACGATCATGAGCAGTTCGTGTCCGAGCGTCGAAAGCAGGGATTATAACGCGAGTTGTCGCCTGTGAAGAAAAGGGATTTAACGCAAAGGCGCAAAGGTAAAGATAAAGACGCAAAGGAGGGCGCACGCCGTGCGCCCCTACAAATGTGATCGTGAGCGGAGTCGAGCGCCTTTCTCCGTACTGGGTACTCAGTACTCGGTACTTAATCGAATGTCGCTTTGAGGGCGCGACCGCGCAGGATGATCCAGATGACGACCGGCGCGCCGATCAAGGCGGTGATGGCGTTGAGCGGTAGGACGGTTTGGCTGCCGGGGACTTGGGCGATCAAGTCGGCGACGAGGGCGACCAGCGCTCCGGCGAGGATCGTCGCGGGAATGAGGATGCGATGGTCGGAAGTGTCGAACAGGCTGCGGCAGATGTGGGGCACGGCGATGCCGAGAAAGCCAATCGGTCCGCAGAACGCCGTGACCGTGCCCGCCAGCAGCGCCGTGCTGACGATGATCCAGCGGCGACCGGCGGCGACGTTCATGCCCATGCTGCGGGCGTAGGTCTCGCCGAGCAGCAGAGCGTTGAGCGGCTTGGAGAGCAAAAAGGCAATTGCTAAGCCGATCAGGATCGCCGGGGCGAAGACGATCATCTGGCTCCACGTCACCGCGCCGAACGATCCAAACGTCCAGTTGATGTAGGCTTGGATACGCTCGGCGATGCTGAAATAGAGCAGCAGACTGACGACGGCGCCGACGCCGTAGCCGAACATCAAGCCGAGGATCAGCAGGGTGACGCTGTTGGTCACGCGGCGGGCGACCAGCAGCACTAAGCCCAACACCAGCGCGCTGCCGAGGCTGGCGGCGAGCACCAAGCTGAGG
This sequence comes from uncultured Chloroflexia bacterium, assembly GCA_963727545.1. Classification (GTDB taxonomy): domain Bacteria; phylum Chloroflexota; class Anaerolineae; order Aggregatilineales; family Phototrophicaceae; genus Flexifilum. The sequence goes on along the minus strand of CAVSGS010000005.1, from coordinate 5,716 downwards.
TCGCCGAGCAAGCCGATCCCGGCGAGCAGCACCATACCGACGCTGCCGACGCTGAGCACGACCAGCGCGACGCCGAGACTCGCGCCGGAACTGATGCCTAAGACGAACGGATCAGCCAGCGGATTGCGAAAGAGGGTCTGCATCTGCAAGCCGCTGACGCCCAGCGCCGCGCCCGCCAGCGCTGCCGTCAGCGCTTTGGGCAGGCGAAACTTGAGGACGATGCTCGTCCACGAGTTGCGGCTGGCACTGCCGCCGAGCAGCACGTGGATGATGTCCGCCAGCGGGATCGAGACCGAGCCAATCGCTAAGCTGAGCAGAAACACGCCGATCAGCGCGGCGAGCAGAGCGATCAGCAGAAGGGGGACGGGGCGGCGATTCACACCTCACCCCCGGCAGCGATTGACCTCACCCCCCGACCCCCTCTCCGTGAGGAGAGGGGGAGGTCGAATGCGGTGCAAGTGAGGCGAGATACGAACATAGGCTTAGTCATAGCTTGATTGTAGGGGCGCACGGCTGTGCGCCCCAAGATAAATCCTATTTGGCGGGCGGAAGCTGACGGAAGTAGTAAAGCTCGTGATCCGGCAGCAGGTCGGGATGCAAAATCTTGATCAGGTCGGCAAGGATGATCTGCGGGTTGGCTGATCCGCTCTCGAAGTAGTCGTTGCCGCCGTTGCCGTTCTCGCGGGCGTCGAAATTGTAAACCGCATCATGCTTGAAGGCGGCAAAGTCGGCGTAGCGCTCGTCCAGCGCGGCGAGATCAGCGAGCGTTTGCGTGCCGTAAGTCCCCGGCATCCACATGTCGGCGTCGAGTCCGGCGTCATAGACCGCTTCGAAGCTGAAGGGCGCGGAGTTGTTATTGTCCTTGAGCGTCGGATCGTCCGCTAGCACCAGCTTACCGCCGGCATCGTGGACGAACTGCGCCGCGAAGCTCTGATCGCCGGGGAGGAACCACGCATCGCTGTAGCTGCTGTAGCTGTTCCAGAGCACGCTTGGCTCCTGATCCACCGGGATGTCGGCGGTCAGGGCGGCGAGGCGATTGTACTCGCTTACTTTGGCGTCGAAAACTTCGTTGGCGCGGGCTTCGACATTGTAGAACAGTGCCGTGAACTTGATCCATTCGGTTTGACCGAGCGGCGACCCCTCGATGAAGTCCGAGGCGACGACCACCGGCACGCCCGCCGCCAACAGGGTTGGATGGGTGTCGTAGTCGGGCGAACCGCTGCCGAAGGTCATCACGAGGCTGGGGTCGGCGTCGAGGACGGCTTCGACGTTGACGCTGGGACCCATGCCGACCTCGATCAGCTTGCCGTCGGCGATCATCTGGCGGACGGTCGGGTTGCTGACGAAGGCGAGCTGATCCATGCCGATCAGGTGGTCGAGCAGACCGAGTTCGTCCAACTGCGGGATGTAGCTGGTGCTCATGGCGATGATCGATCCGGCGGGAATTTGGATCACCTCGGCATCAGGATAACCGTCAGGGACGGGCGTGCCGCACTCGACCAGCAGATAGGTGAAGGCGTCGGCAGCCGTCGCGCCGGGGAAGGGTGTCAGCACGTCGACCACTTTGTAGCTGTTGTGGTATTCGACGGTCCAACCCTGCGAGAACTCCGGCTCGACCTTATCGGGGAAGTAATCGACCTGCGGATCGTAATTGGTGACGCAGGCTTCCGGCGTGGCGACCACGCTTGGCGTGACGACCACGTCCTGCGCGTGGATCGGCAGCACCGAGAGGGCGAAAAGAGCGACGATCAAGAGCAAAATGCGGGACTTCATGAATGACCCCCTAGCTGAGATAAAAGAGACGAACCCTTCGCGTAGGGGAGCGACCTGTGTCGCGGTGTGGCTCTGCGGTTGTCGTGGATCAAAAAGCCCGCCGTGCGGCGGGACTCAAGCGACGATGACTCGTTCACGCTCGCTCCCCTTATGCCTCGAAGGTGATGCACGAGCAAAAGCGATGTCGGGTATTCGGGCTTCGCAGCACTCCAATAAGAATGCACTTTGGAGTTTGAACTTGTTCAAACTCCCAGTCGAATTGCGCTAGCAATTCGTACGCTACCGCTGCGGGACAGCGCCGGACTAGTTGCTCGTAACGAGCCGTTCACCGGACTTCCCCCAAAGCTAAGCACTTTGCTTAGCTCGTGCTGCGCATCCGGGCGCAAGCACACCAACGCTTTAGCTGCTAAATTGTGGCGAGAGCATAGCACGCGCCGCAAGGCGAGTCAAGCAAAAGAAGTACCGAGTACTGTGTACCGAGTACCGAGTAAAAACAGTTCTCTCTGGAGCTGTTTTTGCTCAGTCCTCAGTCCTCGAACCTCAGTCCTTGACTCGGTACTCGGTACTAAGTCCTCGGTACTGATCAATACATCACGTTCTTGAGCACGCTGTCGAGGATTTGCAGCGTCGTCAGGTTGCGCACGGTCGAGCCGTACTGCAAGTTCGCCGACGTGAAATCGACGGTCGCCGGAACGCCGCCCGGTGGCACCGAGAGGTGAATGCCGTCATCGCCGTAGCCGTGATTGGGCAGGTTGATCAACGCGCTGTAGAGGTCGGTCAGCGGGACGCCGTAGCTGTTCGCCATCGACGTGATCACCTGATTGTAGGCGATGATGTTGTCGTTGAACTCGGCGCGCGGCGGGAGCGTGCTCAAAATCGGCACGACGTTGTACTGGATGCAGGTCTCGACGATCTGGCGCAGCCGCTCGCCGAAGACGTCGGCGGGGTAGGCGGGTGAGTCGTTGGTGCCGATCATCACCAGCGCGACGGCGGGTTTGACGACGCGCATCTCGCAGGCGACCGGCGTTTCGCCGGGGTTGCAACGTCCCGGATCAGCCGAGCCGGGGTCGAGCGCGCTGACCGTCCCCCACGAGGCGCGCGACGAGATCGAGGCGCTGTTGAAAGGATTGCCCGCCAGCGCGGTGCCGCCCATGAAGAATTGGATCGTCGGCAGCAGGTAGCCGTAATCGCGCAGGTTGTAGCTGTTGACGATGGCGCGCAAGAAGTTGGGCGTATCGGTTAGGCTGTCGCCAACCTTGCTGAAGACGTTGCGCTGATTGCCCGCCGCTTGTCCGTTGACGTAAATTGTCCGCGCGCCGCCGCCGCCCGCGCTGGCGACGACCTGCACGCCGCCCTCCGGTGTCGGCAGCGAGACGAACTCGACCGGCTGCGGATTGGTAATCGCTTCCACCTGTCCGAGATCGACATAAATTTCGAGAAAAGCGCTGTTGGTCCAGCCTTCGTAGCCTTCGGGCATCTTGACCAGCACCCAGCCGTTGTCGGCGGTCCGTCCTTCGATTTGGAGTTCGGTCCCGGCGTTCATGTTGATCATGACGCGTCCATCGTCGCTCGGAAGCTGGCGCAGGCGTAAGCCGCCCGCCGAGTTGAGGACGCGCGCCTGCACGACCTCCTCGCCGGTATCCAGTCCCTTCGACGTTGATCACGGTCAGCAAGCCGATGTCGAAGTTCAGGTCGACCAGCGAGCGGCGGAACCAACCCTCTTTGCTGTCGGCGGTCAGTCCGTGCAGCCAAATATCATCTTCGCGGCGACCGTCGAGGCGGATCGGGGTGAGCGCTGGAATCTGGGCGACGACCTCGGCTTCGCTGTGCGGGCTGGCGTAGAAGGTGATGCCATCGGCTGCTTGCGCCGAGACCAGCGCGACGTAATCGACGTTCTCGGCGGTGCCGGTGACCGGCAGCGTGTCGATGGCAAAGGGCAGCGTCACCGAGCGCGCCAGCAGCCAACCGGTTTGGCTATCGCCGTAAGTCACTTGCAGCCAGCGATCGTCATCGGTGCGCCCGACGTAATCGAAGGCGGTGTCGGTCGCGACCGAATCGGCGATCTCCGCCATCGTGCTTGGCTTGGGACGGATGTAAAGCGTATCAGCCGCGCCGGTCATCGCGTCGCGGATGATCAGCGGCTCGGTCGGCAGCGGCGTCGGCGTCGCGGTTTGGAGGCGCTCAAACGTCGGAACCGGCGTGCGCGGGATGGGTGTGGTCGTGATGACGATGGGGGTGGCGGTCGGCGTCACCGGCGTCGATGAACAGGCAGCGGCGAGCAAGACAGTGAAGGCGATGAAGCTGCGGTGGAGGATGGTCGCTTGGGTCTTCAAAGGCATGGATTACTCGAACAGCCAACGGAAACGAGCGGCTATCATAGCCCTCCGGTAGAGAAGTGGTCAAGTGCAAACCGGGTTTGAGGGTTCAGTAACGTTGTTTGTAGGGGCGCAGCGCGCTGCGCCCCTACGGGAGAATGGTTCGTCTAGAATGCCAGCGCTTGCAGCATTTGCAGCGTGAGCAGTTCGCGCAGCGTGCGCCCGTAATTGTTCTGATCGGTGGCGAAGCTGGTGAACTCGGTGTCGCGGACGGAGAGGTGATAGCCGTCCGGTCCGGTGCCGCGATTATCGTAATCGTGGGTGGCGGCGCGCACGTCCATCAGCGGAATGTTCTGATCGCTGGCAATGTTGCGGATCACGGCGTTGAAGGTCTGCGGCTTGCCGTCGTTGAAGGTGTCCGCCATCGGGTAGGTCGTCAGGATCGGCACGACGCCGTGATCGCTCAAGAAGCGGATGATCTGCGACAGGTTGTCATGGAACTGCGCCTCGGTGTAATAGCCCATGTCGGCGATGCCGAGGTAGATCAGCGCGTAGCTCGGTTTGTAGATGCGGTAGGCGCAGTCGAGCGGGGTCTCGCCCGCCTGACATTCCTGCTCAATCGCCCATGTTGGGTCGAGCAGGTTGGCGGCGGCGAATCCGCTGCGGGCGGTGTAATCGTAGTGGCAGAACGACCCGGTCGAGTTGAAGCGATCCACAATCGGCTGAAGATCTTGGTAACCCGCGAGGTCATAGTTGCCGTAATTGAAGGTGCACATGTAGACCGTTCCGGCGGTGTTGCTCTCGCCGATCTTGATCAGCGAGTTGGGGTTATTGCCCAACTGCTGCCCGCGTGCGTAGATGCTGCGGGCGTGGTTGATCACCGCGTCGCCCAACCAGAGCGGCGGGTAATCGGTGCGCTCGTCCGGGATCACCGGGGCGGGTTGCCCGCCGGCAACCGGGGCGCTCAGATCGACGCCGGTCAAGTCGGGCAAGCCGGGGATGTTGATCGCCTCGTCAAGCCGGAGATACTGCATCGCCATCCAACCGCGCTGGGCGTTGTCCGGCGTATGGACGAGCAGCCACGTGATTGTCTCGTCACGCCCTTCGACGATCACGGTTGTGCCGACCGGCAGCTTGCCGATCACCGCGCCGCTGATGGGCGCGCCGCGCATGTTGAGAGTGGTCAGCGTCTCGGCGGTCACGGTGTCTTGCGCGAAACTCACGCTGCTTACGAGGCTGATCAGGACGAGCGCCAGCAGCATGACGGTCTTTTTTAGCATGGTTCACTCCCTATCGAATTTTCTCAGCGGTGTAATTAAAGGTGTGGGTGCAGGTTGGGTCGCTGTCGAAGACGTACTGCATCGTGCCGACCCACGTTCCGCCGCTGGTCAGCGTCAGGCTGAAGGTCAGGTTAGCGTTATTCAAGCCGCTGCGCCCGCTGTAGTGGAAACTGTTGCTGCCGGTCGCCTGCATGGTGTAGGGCAGCGGTTCCTGCCCGCGCCATGAAATCGTGCCGTCCGGGTTGACCGTGATCGCCGCGAGGTGATCGCACTGGGCAATCGGCGGCGAGCTGCACGTCCCGGACAGATGATCCGCGCCGGTATGTGCCTGCCAAATCGACTGCGGGG
>CAVSGS010000004.1:0-18761 GCA_963727545.1 uncultured Chloroflexia bacterium | reverse complement strand
AGGAATTAGAGCGATGGAGCGCGGCTTTTTATCCGACGTTGAATTACGCACCGGCAGCGGGCGGATCATCTATTACGCCTCGATGGGCAGCCTGTTGGTGATGGCGGTGCTGGTGTTGTTCCCCTTCGTCTACGCTTTCACTTCCGGGCTAAAGGGCAGCACCGAGATTTTCACGTCCGGCTTGAACTTGATCCCGCAGAACGCCCAGTGGAACAACTACGTCGAAGCGTGGGAACGCTTCGAAATGATCAAGTTGTTCGGCAACTCCTTCGTGATCGTCACGGTCGGCGTGCTGCTGCGGCTGAGCATCTCGACGCTCGCCGCTTACGCCCTGTCGCGGCTCAAGCCCTTCGGCGGGCGCTTCGTGCTGGCGTTCTTCTCGATCACGCTGATGATCCCCGGCATCGCCTACCTCGTGCCGCTGTTCGTGACGCTCAAAGACCTGCCGATTTTGCACCTCAACCTGCTCGACTCCTATTGGGGCTTGTGGCTGCCCTACGCCGTGAGCGCCTTTGCCATCTTCATTCTGAAGAACTTCTTCGACCGCATCCCCGGCGAGATCATCGACAGCGCCAAGATCGACGGCGCGTCGGCGGTGCAAATCTTCTTGCGGATCGTGCTGCCGCTCTCGCGCTCGATCCTGCTGATCCTCGCCATTCTCACCTTCATGGATTTGTGGAAAGATTACCTGCTGCCCTTCCTGATCATCAGCGACCCGACGCGCCAGCCGATCACGGTGCGGCTGTTCTATCTGGCTGACACCAATTACGGCGTCAACTTGCAGATGGCTGCCGCTTTCCTCGCGCTGCTGCCGCCGCTGTTCGTCGCTATCCTGCTGCAACGCTATTTGACGACGGGGTTGACGCTGGGCAGCGTCAAGGGATAATCAATCTGCCGCTTTGCGGCTTGCCTGCCCTATCACCACATTGGGAGAAATTTCGTGTCCGTCGTACCAGAGCACTTCCAACTCCATTTAACCCCGACCGCAGCCGCTGATGCTGTGGTTCAAACCGGCAGCGTTCGCTTTACCGTCTTAACCGACCGGATGATCCGGCTGGAATACCACGCCGACGGCGTGGTCGAGGATCACGCCAGCCAAGCCTTTTGGTATCGCCAGCAGCCGGTGCCCCCGTTCCAATCTCGCATCAATGGCGATCAAATCGACATTGAAACCGAGTACCTGCACCTGAGCTATCAAGGCGGCGGTGCCTTCTCGCCCGAAAACCTGTCGATCACGCTCAAAGCCAGCGGGAATGTGTGGCATCCCGGCGACCTGCCGGTCGAGAACCTGCTCGGCACGACCCGGACGCTCGACGACAAGAACGGCTACACCCCACTCTCGCTCGGCTTGATGTCGCGGTCGGGCTGGTCGGTGATCGACGACTCGGCGACGCTGGTGCTCAACGACGAGGGCTGGCTGCAAAATCGCACGACCAGCGGCATCGACTGGTATTTCTTCGGCTACGGGCACGATTACAAGACCTGCCTGCGCGATTACTGTCGCGTCAGCGGCGAAGTCCCGCTAATTCCGCGCTGGGTGCTCGGCAACTGGTGGAGCCGCTACTGGGAGTATACGGAAGAGACGTACAAGCAGTTGATCGGCGACTTCCACAAGTACGAACTGCCCTTCTCGGTCTGCATCATCGATATGGACTGGCACGTCACCCAGACCGGCAACACGTCCAGCGGCTGGACCGGCTACAGTTGGAACCGTAAGCTGTTCCCCGATCCGGAAGGCTTGATCCGCTTCATGCACCAGAACGGGCTGAAAACCTCGCTCAACCTGCACCCGGCGGAGGGCATCCACCCCCACGAAGACAGCTACACGGCGATGGCAGAGCGCTTGGGACTCGACCCGACGACCAAAGCGCCAATCCCGTTCAAGATCACCGACCCGGCGTTCACCAACGCCTATTTCGAGATTCTGCACCACCCCGCCGAAGCGATGGGCGTCGATTTCTGGTGGATGGACTGGCAGCAGGGGCTAAGCTGTGACCTGCCGGGACTCGATCCGCTCTGGTGGATCAATCACCTGCACTTCTACGATCTGGGGCGCACCGGCGTCCGCCGCCCGCTGATCTTCTCGCGCTGGGGCAACGAAGGACACCAGCGCTACCCGATTGGCTTCTCCGGCGACAGCTACCGCACGTGGGACTCGCTGCGCTTCCAGCCCTACATGACCGCCACCGCCGCCAACGTCAGCTATGGCTGGTGGAGCCACGACATCGGCGGGCATACCAGCGGCACCGGCGACCCGGAGTTGTTCGTCCGCTGGGTGCAGTTCGGCGTGTTCAGCCCGGTGCTGCGCATCCACACGACCAAAGGCGAATATTACGATCAGCGCCCGTGGATGTTCGACGACGCTGAGGTGCTGCGCGTCTTGCGCGAAGCGCTGCAACTGCGGCACGCGCTGATCCCCTACCTCTACACGATGGCGTATCGCGCCCACGCGGAAAGCCTGCCGCTGAGCGAGCCGATGTACTACGAATACTCCGACGAAGAAGCCGCCTATCACTGCCCGCAGCAGTATCTGTTCGGCACCGAGTTGATCGCCGCGCCCTTCGTCGATCCGGCTGATCCGAGCATCGACTTGAGCCGTCAAGTCGTCTGGCTGCCTAAGGGTGACTGGTACGACTTGTTCAGCGGCGAACACTACGCCGGTGATAGCTGGCACGCGATTTACGGCAAACTCGGCGACATCCCGGTCTTCGCCAAGGCGGGCGCTATCGTGCCGATGGGTCCGAAAGTCGGCTGGGGCGGCGTCGGCGTGCCCGATGAACTGCATTTACACGTGTTCGCGGGCGCGGACAACACCTTCACACTCTACGAGGATGACGGCGAAAGCACCGCCTACCGCGAGGATCACGCCGTCACGACGACCATGACCCAAACGTGGCGCGGCGACGCGCTCGAATTTACGATCGACGCAGCACAGGGCGACCGCGACCTGATTCCGGCGGCACGGGCGATCACGCTGCACCTTCACGGCGTCAGCAGCAGCGCCACGCCGAGCGTCGAGCATCGACGGCAGCAGCGCGAAATTCGAAAGCAGCTACGACGCCGCCACCGAAACGCTGATCGTTTCCGGCATTCAGTTGAGCAATACGGCGGCGCTCAAGCTGAGCGTCACGGCAGCAGGCGATCTGCTCTCCCACCGCGACCGCAAGCGCGAGAAGGTCTTGACGATGCTGCGCTTCTTCCGGCTGAACGCGGGGATTCGCAACCGGATCGCCGACGGCATCGACGCAGTCGTGGCGGACCCGACCGAACTCGCGCCGGACGTGCTGGCGATGACCGACGCCCAAGCGCGAGCGCTGTTCGAAATCCTCTGCGAAGCGGGCGTCTACGCCGTCACCGACACCGATAAGCCAGTGCGGGCGATCATCTGGAACAATCACGACGACGAGCGGATCACCTACCGCTACCGCGACGTTTATCTGCGTTTCGGCTTCCAGCGCGGCGCGCATCACGATGGCGGCGTCGCCCCGAAATTCGCCTGCTTCATCCCGCCGAAGGAAGTCTGGCGCAGCGGGTCGTATAAAGAGAACGTACACTCGCCGCAGTGGGAGGCGCAGATCGATTACTTCAATCTGCTCAGCGTAGTCGAGGGCAAGAAAGAGCAAACGCCGTAGGACAACCTCACCCCTGCTTACCTTCGGTAAGCCTCCCCCTCTCCGTAGGGAGAGGGGGAACCGGGCGCAGAGTAGTGTTCGTTGTCGGGGCATGACATGCGGGTGTTTAGAAACCGTTTGCTGTGCCGAGAAGTCATCAGACTTGACAACAAACACTTGAAACGGACGAAGGCACTCTCCCCTCCCTGAATTCGGGGAGGGGCTGGGGGTGGGGTCAAACCGGCGAATCGATGCCGTGCCCCTATCCCCAAGAAAAATACAGAATTGTGATCAAAGGAATTTATTGATGAACAAAAATATCAGTCGACGCCAGTTCATACAGGGACTCAGCTTGACGGCGGGCGCGTTGTGGGCAGCGCAAGCGCCGTTGCGCTTACTCGCGCAGGGCGACGCGGCAGATCGCCCGCTGCTGATGGCGCATTTCATGCCTTGGTATCAAGCGCCGAGCGTTAGCGGAGCATGGGGCTGGCATTGGACGATGGGCGCGTTCGATCCCGACCAGACCGACGCGAACGGTTTGCCGCAGATCGCCTCGCATTATCACCCGCTGACCGGACCTTACGACTCCAGCGACGACGACATCCTCGAATATCAAGTGCTGCTGATGAAGCTGAGCGGCATCGACGGCGTGATCGTGGACTGGTACGGCATCCTCGATTACTCGGACTACGCCGCCGATAATCGCGCCACCGGCAAGCTGTTCGAGCACATCAAAGCCGCCGGACTGAAGTTCGCCATCTGCTACGAGGATCAGTCGCTCAAGCACATGATCGACGACGGGCTGCTGGCGCGCGAAGATGCGGTCGCGCGCGGGCAAGACGTGATGCGCTACCTGCAAGACCATTGGTTCACCGATCCCGCCTACCTTAAGCATGGCGATCAGCCGGTACTGCTGACCTTTGGTCCGCAGTATTTCAACGGTTCGGCGGAGTGGAATGCGCTGTTCTCGGTGATCGATCCGGCTCCGGCGCTGGTCACGCTGGACAAACACATGGTGCTCGACGCCGTGTCGAGCTTCCCTTGGCCCCCCATGTCCGGCTTCACGCTCAACGAAGCGGCGCTCAAAGCCTATTTCCGCGCCTTCTACCTCAAGGCGCGCAACTGGGATTACATCGTCGGGGCGGCGTTCCCGGCATTCTGGGATAGTTATCAAGAAGCAGGCGTGCGCGCGAGCTACGGTTATATTGATCCAATGGACGGCGATATGCTGCGCTTCACGCTGGAAACAGCGCTGCGAGCGAAACCGGACGTCATCCAGATCGTGACGTGGAACGATTACGGCGAAGGCACCATCATCGAGCCGACGGTCGAATTCGGCAGCCAATACCTCGAAATCATCCAAGCGACGGCGCGCGACCTGATCGGCGCGTCGTTCAGCTTCACGGCGAACGATCTCGATCTGCCGCTGCGGTTATTCCACCTCCGCCGAGCGAACCGCGATGACGCGGCGATCAACGCGCGGATCGACGAAGCGGCAGCCGCGATCCTCACCGGCGACACCGCCAGCGCCGATCAGATTATCAGCAGCTTGGAAGAAGCGTAAAACCACTCGCGCGGCAGCCAAGTCTCGTTTTCGGTTGACACGATCGGCAAGTCCCGCTAAGATATATTTACGTTACCGTAACGTACTATAACGTTACAAAAAGTTTGTTCTTAAAGAGTATTTGCGGTAGCGCTAACCCACATGATTCAGCAGCGCAATGACGCTTGGCGGGCGCCGAGCGCGATTACATTCGTTATTGGGAATAAATTGGGGTGAAAAGTGACTGAGCAAGCGCCAAACAGGCTGACGGCAATTCGCGGTCTCCGCTGGCAACGTCATCGATATTTCTCCTTTTTTGTCCCTGAAGACTGGTATCGGTCGACAGTGGACGCTTCCCCTAACCGCGTGATTTACAGCCCGGATCCAGAAGCGACGGCAACCCTGTTTGCCGTCGAACTCACCGAGCTAGGCAAAGCCCTCGAACCGGACGATCTAGAAGTCGTCGCCGCAGCGTTCTTCGAGACGCTTGCACGGCTGCCCCAAGCGGAGATCCAAACCCACAAGCTGAAAGCTTCCAGCGGTATCATCGAAATGGAGACAAAATACAGCTTCAGCGAGGCGGGCACGACGCGCAAGCGTTGGACGCGCGTGCTCTACCAAGCCACCCGGCAGATCGCGCTGAATGCGCAGGGTGCGACCCCGGAAATCTACGATTACTGGCTGCCGATGTTCATCGAGAGCATGTCTACCACGCGGATTCACCACCGAGAATTCAGCCTTGAACCATCTTGACAGCTCGGCAGAACTCGCTGTCGAGGCGCGGGGTGCCGAGTAAGTTCAATCGATCCAAATTCTGAGCGCCGGTGCGTTCAGGCAGCGCCGTCTCAACCAAATGAGGGAATCACTTGAAGCCATTACTTAAACAAGGGGGTTGCAAAAAGTGCTTAAGAAAATCGCTGTGGCACTCGCCGCTGGCTTGGTCTTGGGGGCAAGCATGACTGCCGCGCAAACGACCAACACCCTGCGCGGCTTAGCGCCCGAAGACGTCTACATCGGTGCGGCGGTGTCGGTTCCGTCGCTGCGCAACGACCCGGCTTACGTCGAGACGCTCACCCGCGAATTCAACTTGGTCACGCCGGAAAACGTGATGAAGATGGAAACGGTCCAGCCGCGCCGGGGCGTGTTCGACTTCACCCAAGCCGACGAACTGGTCGCCTTCGCCGAAGCGAACGGGATGGCGGTTCACGGGCACACACTAGTCTGGCACAACCAGCTTCCCGGCTGGTTCGCGACTGGCGACTTCACCCGCGATGAGGCGATCCAACTGCTGAGCGATCACATCCACACGGTGATGGAGCACTATAAGGGGCAAATCGCCTATTGGGACGTAGTCAACGAAGCGGTCGCTGACGATGGCAGCGGGCTGCGTGACACCCCTTGGCGGCAGTTCATCGGCGACGATTACATCGACCTTGCCTTCCAGTTCGCCCACGAAGCCGATCCCGACGCGCTGCTGTTTTACAACGACTACGGCGCCGAAGACATGGGCAGAAAATCCGACGCCGTTTACGCGATGGTCAAGGATATGCTCGACCGGGGCATTCCGATCAACGGCGTGGGGCTGCAAGCCCACTCGACGGTGGGCAGGCTGAACTTCCGCGCCATCGGCAACAACATCCAGCGCTTGGGCGACTTGGGACTGCAAGTGCAGATCACCGAGTTCGACGACCGCTATCCGGGCGAAGCCGACGAGCAAACGCTGAGTAAGCAAGCGGATGATTACGCCCAGATGCTCCAGACCTGCCTCGACCACAATGCCTGCACCGCCTTCATCACGTGGGGCGTATCCGACAATTACACGTGGCTGCGCGGCAGAAATCTCGGCTTCTACGACAATCCGACGGTCGAGCCGCTGCTATTCGACGACAACCTTGAGCCGAAACCGGCTTATTATGCTCTGCTCGACGTGCTGAAGCAGCACGCGAGCGGCGCGATGCCGGAGAGCACGCCCACCGAAATCCCCACCGCGACCATCCCCGCGCCGACCAAGAGCGACTCGGCGCAGCTTGCACCCGACCCGGTGCCGGGGCGCATCTACTACGCGCCCTTCCCGGTCAGCATCACGCTGGACGGCAACGACTCCGATTGGACGAACGTCCCGCGCGTCACGGTGGATTCGGGTCCGATGACCGACGGCAGCACCTCGTATGAATTCGCGGCGGCAGCTGACGAATCGAACTTCTATTTCCTCGCCGACGTGACCGACAGCGCCGTCACCTATGGGGCGTTCGACCCGGTCGCCAATTGGTTCGAGGAAGACTCGATCGAGTTCTACATCAACCCCACCGGCGACCTGACTACGACTTCCTACAGCGACGGCATCGCTCAAATCGGCATCTCGGCGGTCAACATCGAGAATGACAATCCTGAAGCGCCGATCCTCGGCGGCAACGGCGCGGAACCGCCGGTTCATGCGGTCGTCGTCAAGACCGACAAGGGCTATCGCGTCGAGGCGTCCGTCTCGCTGCACAACGACGTCTGGTCGATCACGCCGGAGCAAGGCGCGGTGATCGGCTTCCAGACGCACCTGAACGGCGCGTCGGACGACAGCGGACGCGATGCTAAGCTGATTTGGTCAGCAGCCGACACGAACGACCAGTCGTATAACGATCCGAGCCTGTTCGGTCAGTTGATCTTCTGGGCGGCGGGGAAATAAGCCGCCAGCGGCTCTATAGCATCAAGAATAGGAAGCAGAACGCTGACTCAAACTGCACAATCTCGTCTGAAGAACGAAGATGGCTACGAACTGTGGCTGCGCTACGCGACCATCGAGGACGCGCCAACCCTCGACGCCTACCGCAGCACCATCCGCCAGCTTCACTTTCCCGTGCCGTCGCCGACGCAGCACGCCGCGCAGGAAGAACTCGTCGAGGCGCTCGAAAGCCTGCTTAACTCGTCGGTTCCGCTGACCGAGCAGATCAATCAAGCGGGGATTTTGATCGCCGGAACGCCCGCCAGCGCGCCCGTGATCGCCGACCTCGACTTGCACGAGGCGTTGGCGCAGGTCGGCGACGAGGGCTACGTGATCGTCAGCACAGTAATCCGCGATCACAAGGGCATCGTGATCGCCGCCAACCGCGACGTCGGCGTGTTATACGGCGTGTTCGCCTTTCTGCGGCATCTACAGATGCACCAGCCGCTCGCCGACTTGCGCATCGTCAGCCAGCCGAAAACAGAGTACCGGATGCTGTTCCACTGGGACAACCTCGACCGCACCATCGAGCGCGGTTACGCCGGTTTCTCGCTCTGGGACTGGCACAAACTGCCGGATTACCTCGACCCGCGTTACACCGATTACGCCCGCGCCAACGCCTCAATTGGCATCAACAGCGTAGTGCTGAACAACGCCAACGCCAGCGCGCTCAGCCTGACGCACCCCTATCTAATCAAGCTCGCGGCGCTGGCGAACGTGTTCCGTCCCTATGGGATGCGCGTCTTCCTCTCGGCGCGCTTCACCGCGCCGATGGAGATCGACGGGCTGCCAACCGCCGACCCGCTCGACCCGGACGTGATCGCGTGGTGGCGGGCAAAAGCGGACGAAATCTACGCCCTGATCCCCGACTTCGGCGGCTTCGTCGTCAAGGCGAACTCGGAAGGTCAGCCCGGTCCGCGCGATTACGGGCGCTCGCACGCTGAAGGCGCGGGACTGCTCGCCAACGCGGTCGTGCCGCACGGCGGCATCGTCTGCTGGCGCGCCTTCGTCTACGATGACCACGACCCGGATGACCGGCATAAGCAAGCCTACACTGAACTGGTGCCGCAGGATGGCACCTTCCCCGCCGGAACCTTCTTGCAGGTCAAGAATGGCGCCATCGACTTCCAGCCGCGCGAACCCTATCACCCGCTGTTCGGGGCGATGCCGAAAACCCCGCTGATGATCGAGTTCCAGATCACGCAGGAGTATCTCGGCTGCGCGACCCATCTGGTCTACCTCGCGCCGCTGTTCAAAGAAGTGCTGGACGCCGATACGGGCTGCGAGGGCGAAGGCTCGCTGGTCGCCTACGTGGTCGATGGCACGCTCGACGGGCACGACCTGACCGGCATGTCGGCGATCGCCAACGTCGGCGACGATCGCAACTGGTGCGGACATCCCTTTGCGCAAGCCAACTGGTACGCTTACGGTCGGCTGGCGTGGGATCATCGCCTGTCGTCGGAGCAGATCGCCGACGAGTGGCTGCGGCTGACCTTCAGCAACGATGATCACTTCGTCGCGGCGGCGCGAGGGATGATGATCGCTTCGCGTGAGGCGGTGGTCGACACCATGACGCCGCTCGGCTTGCACCACATCATGGCGCGCGACCATCACTACGGACCGGGTCCTTGGGTCACGGGCGGTCGCCCCGACTGGACCTCACCCTACTATCACCGCGCCGACGTCGACGGCATCGGTTTCGACCGCTCGGCGACCGGCAGCAACGCGATCAGCCAATACTGCCCACCCTTCCGCGACCTGATCGCCAACCCCGACACCTGCCCCGACGAGTACCTGCTCTGGTTCCATCACGTGGCGTGGGATCACCGGATGAAGTCCGGGCGGACGCTGTGGGGCGAACTCTGCTATCGCTACAACTTCGGCGTGCAGTCCGTCCGCGCCATGCAAGCGACGTGGGACTCACTTGCGGGGTACGTGGACAACGCGCGGTTCGAGCACGTCAAGGCGCTGCTGCGAATTCAGGAAAGCGAAGCCCGCTGGTGGCGCGACGCCTGTCTGCTCTACTTCCAGACCTTTTCCAAGCAGCCGATCCCGCCGGAGTACGAGCAGCCTGCTGAAACGTTGGAATATTACGAGAACCTGACCCATTATTACGTACCGGGCATCCCGGAACGGCGGTTCGGGAATCGCTAGCTGCATCCGTAGGGGCGTTCAATTGAACGCCCCTACCAACGACACCGGTAATAAGCAGTTAACGAAAAAGCAAGTTATAACTTTTATTTAAGCTCTGTATCCAAAGGAAGCGTTTATGATCTCAAGCGAATCTTTTCGACTGGACGGCAAAGTCGCGCTGGTGACGGGGGGCACGGGCGTCATCTGCACGCCGATGTGCCGCGCGCTCGGCGCTGCCGGAGCGAAGGTCGTCGTGCTGGCGCTTGAAGACGACAAAACGAACGCTCTCGCGCAGGAGATTAAGCAGAACGGCGGCGACGCGATCGGCATCACGACCAACGTACTCGACAAAGCGGCGCTCGAAGCGGCGGCGGAGCGAGTCGCGGCAACTTACGGGCGGATCGACATCCTCATCAACGGCGCGGGCGGCAACCGTCCCGACGCGACCACCATCCCCGGCGAGCGCACCTTCTTCGACATCCCGCCGGAAGCGCTGCGCTGGGTCTTCGACCTCAACTTCACCGGCGCGATGCTCTCGTCGCAGGTCTTCGGCAAGTTTATGGTCGATCAGGGTTCAGGCGCGATCGTCAACATCTCGTCGATGGCAGCCTACTCGCCGATGACGCGCGTCGTCGCCTACGCAGCGGCGAAAGCGGCGATCAGCAACTTCACCCAGTGGCTCGCCGTCTACATGGCGACCGAACACAACCCGAACATTCGCGTTAACGCGATCGCACCGGGCTTCTTCCTCGGTGAGCAGAACCGCTATCTGCTGGTTGACGAGCAAACCGGCAAGTGGACGGCGCGCGGTCAGCAGATCATCGACCACACGCCGCAGGGTCGCTTCGGCGTGCCCGAAGACCTGCTCGGCACCCTGCTCTGGCTGGTCAGCGATGCGGCGCGCTTCGTCACCGGCGTCGTCGTCCCGGTCGATGGCGGCTTCATGGCATACAGCGGAGTGTAGATCATGCGGATGACGTGGCGCTGGTTCGGTGACGCCGACAGTGTGAAACTGGGGCAAATCGCGCAAATTCCGGTCGTCAAGGGGATCGTCGGCACGATTGAGGACATCCCCGTCGGCGCGGTCTGGTCGGTCGAGCGGATCGCCGCGCTGAAAGCAGAGGTCGAGGCAGCCGGTTTCACCCTCGACGTGATCGAGAGCATCCCCGTCAGCGAGGCGATCAAGCGCGGGCTGCCGGAACGCGACGCGCTGATCGACGCCTACTGTGAGAGCATCCGCAACATGGGGCGCGCGGGCGTAAAAGTGCTCTGCTACAACTTCATGCCCCTGTTCGACTGGATGCGCACGGAGATGATCTACTACCTGCCCGATCAGTCGGTCGTGACGAAATACGTTCACGCCGAGATCGACGGCTATCTGGAACGCGGGCTGGAAACGCGGGTCGCGTGGGCGCGCGGCTTCTCGAAAGAGGAACTGAACGCCGCCCTGAGCGATTACGCCGAAATCGACGACGCCGCGCTGTTCGAACATCTCGTCTATTTCCTGCACCGCGTGATCCCGGCAGCAGAGGAAGCGGGCGTCTTTCTGGCGATCCATCCCGACGACCCGCCGTGGTCGATCTTCGGGCTGCCGCGCATCGTCCGCGACGCCGAGAGCATCGGGCGGCTGCTCGGCGCGGTCGACAGTCCGCACAACGGCTTGACCTTCTGCACCGGATCGCTGGGGACATTGGCGAGTAACGACCTGCCGGCGATGGTCAAGCAGTTCGCCGACCGGATCAACTTCGTCCACCTGCGCAACGTCCAGCGCACCGGCGATCGCGACTTCTACGAGGTCGCCCATCCGTCGGCGTGCGGCAGCGTCGATCTGCGAGCGGTGATGCAAGCGCTGGTCGAGATCGGCTATGCGGGTCCGCTGCGCCCGGATCACGGGCGGCGCATCTGGGATGAGGACGTGCCGCGCACCGGCTACGGGCTGTACGACCGGGCGCTCGGCGCAATGTACTTACAAGGTTTGTGGGAGGGGCTGCAAGCGGACGTTTAACGGCGTTGGCAGCTTGAGGGTTTCTCGTAGTAGGGGGATGTCGGGGCGGGTTTGAAACCCGCCCCTACGCTTTAATCGTCGGCAACTGAACCGCGAAGGTCGTGCCCTCGCCGGAAATACCGCTGCTGGTCACGCCAATCGTGCCACCGTGCTGCTCGACGATCGCCTTCGAGATCGCCAAGCCTAAACCCATCCCGCCGCGCTGACGACTGCGCGCATAATCGGCGCGGTAGAAGCGCTCGAAGACGTTGGGCAGATGCTCCGGTGCGATCCCTTCGCCGGTGTCCTGCACCTCGATGCGCAGACAGCCGTCCGCGCCGCGCGCGCGGATGGTGATCGTCCCGCCGGAGGGTGTGTAGCGCAGCGCGTTATTGAGCAGATTGTGCATCACCTGATTGATGCGCTCCTCGTCGGCGGAGACCAGCGGCAGCGCCGCCGGAATATCGACTGCCAAATGCACGTCCTTTTCCTCGGCAACCGAACGGAACGGCGCGATCAACTCCGACAGCGTTTGGCTGAAATCGATCGGTTGGCGGTCGAGCGGCAGCAAACCGGACTCCGCCTGCGAGAGTTCGTGCAGGTCTTTGATCAGGCGGCTGAGCAGCCGGGTCTGATCGTAAAGTCCGGCGATTTCGGTCTTGGTCATCGGGTAAGCATCGTCGAGAATAGCGTAAACGTTGGCTTGCAGTGCCGTGATCGGCGTGCGGAGTTCGTGCGCAACGTCGGCGACGAGGTTGCGGCGCAGCAGCTCGTTGCGCTGAAGCTGATCGACCATTTTGTTGAACGACTGCGCCAGCGACGCGATCTCGGCGGTGCCCTTGACCGGTACGCGCTGCTCCCAGTTCCCCGCGCCGATGGCGTCGGCAGTGACCGCCAACCGATTGAGCGGCTTAGTCAGACTGCGGCTCATCAACACGCCGAAGAGAATGCTGATGACGATGCTGACGGCAGCGACGATCAGGACCACTTCCTCCCAACTTACGATTTGCAACGGACGGGGCGGCGGTTGCAATAGATGCGCCAAGTCAATGTAAGCAACCGTACTGCCATCGACCTCGACCGGGATCAGATGTTGAGTCGAAAGCGTGGCGGTCGTCGAACCAGCGGCGGCGGTGGTGATAGGAGACTTTATATCAACGCTCTGCGGTGCGATGGCGGAAATGGCAAAACTCGCGCCAGTCTCATCGCGGAGGCGATTGAACTCAGCCGAGTTGGCGCGGATCACGGTGACACTGACGAGCGCAATCGTCGCCAAACTGATGAAGACCACCGCACTAAAAGCAACGCTCAAACGCACCCACAGACGATTCATCGGCATTACTTCCCTCCCAAACGATAACCAATACTGTAGACCGTTTGGATGTAACGCGGATTCTTGGGGTCGGCTTCCAGCTTCTTGCGCAGATTCTTCACGTGGGTATCCAGCGACCGCTCCATGCCCTCGTACTGATAGTCGAGCGCGCTTTCGATCAATTCAGCGCGGGTGAAAACGTGTTCGGGGCTGCCCATCAGCGCGTGCATCAGTTCAAATTCGATGCGCGTGAGTTCGATCGCTTCGCCGTTCAGGGTCAGCTTGCGCCGCGACGGTTCGAGATGCAGCCCCTCATAGTTCAAGCTGCGCTCACTTTCGTCGTCAATATCGCCTTTGCTGCGCCGCAGGACAGAGCGCACGCGAGCGACGACCTCGCGCGGGTTAAACGGCTTGCTAATGTAGTCGTCAGCACCGATCTCCAAGCCGATAATGCGATCGTCGTCCTCGACGCGCGCGGTCAGCATGATGATCGGTATTTGGCGTAAGGTCGCATCTTTGCGTACAATTCGGGTGATTTCCAAACCATCCCGATCCGGCAGCATCAGGTCGAGGACGATCAGATCCGGCTGTTCATGGCGCAGCATATGCAGCGCCGTTTCGCCGTCGTAGGCGCTATAAACCTCGAAACCTTCACGCTCTAAGTAAACGCGCACCGCGCGCACGGTCTCTTTGTTGTCATCGACGACTAGAACTCGCGGCATCGAAGCACACCCCACCTAAATAGGTTCATTTTTTCTTCATTATAGAAGGCGATTTTGGGGAAATTATGAATTCGTGAAAGATTTTACAGTTTCCCCACAAGTCTCCCACGAAATATTCACACGAAACTGGCAAAATGTAGATTGGATAACTTGTGAGGGATTTTTCAATGACCGTGAGGAAAAGTGCCGGCAGTATCACGATCACGGCACTCGTCATTGTGCTGTTGTTGATAATCGGTAGCGCGGCAGTTCAAGCCCAAGCCCCCGGCGGCGGTTTCACCCCACCGGAGGGGTTCACCCCGCCTGAAGGATTCGCCTTGCCGGGTGAGGGCGACCAGCAAAACACCGCCGTCGCCACTGTCGGCAGCGAAATTTCAGCGCTCGGCTCGGTCGAGGCGAAAGCGCTGGTCTCGCTCAGCTTTCAGACAGCGGGAACGGTGAACGGCGTCTACGTCAACGTAGGTGATTACGTCAACGCCGGTGACGTGCTGGCAGACCTCGACAACACCGATGCGTGGAACAGCTACCATCAAGCGCAGCTCAACCTAGAGAGCGCGCAGCTGGATTACGACGACCTGCTCGCGCCACCTTCGGACAGCGACCTGAAAGTCGCGCAGGCGAATTTGGCGAGCGCGCAAGCCGCGTATACCTCGGCAGCCAACGGCAGCAGCGATACGGTCAATGCGGCACAGCAGAAGTACGACGATGCCCAGCGCTCGCTGGACACGCTCCAGCAAGAGCGCGCCTTCATGAACGGCACACCCGACCAAATCGCCCAAGCCGAGGCGAAGATCGGCGCGGCGTCGTTCAACGCACAGATCGCGCTGCTGCAACTGCAAGACGCGCAAGCCGCCAGCAGCGCTTCGACTCAGCTTTGGTCAGCGTCGATCCGCATTCAGCAGGCACAGCTTCAACTCGATCAACTGCAAGCCGGTCCGACTCAGCAGCAGCTTGATAATGCACAAGTTGCCATCGAGCGGGCGCAGCTTACGTTGGATCAAGCCCAAAATACGCTGGAGGAAAGCCAGTTGGTCGCGCCGCGTTCCGGCTATGTGACAGTGGTGAACGTTGCTGCGGGAGACAACGTTTCGCCGAGCACGGCAGCAGTCGAGATCGCCGATTTATCCGGCTTCCAGATGACCGTTCCGGTCAACGAATTGGATGTCGGGCGCGTGGCGGTCGGGCAAGACGCGACGGTTCAGCTTGACGCCCTGACCGGGGTGAATATTCCGGGCAAAGTCGAGAACGTCGGCTGGCTCAGTTCGACCAGCAGCGACGGCATTGTCACCTACGACGTGTTGGTCACACTGGACACAACCGATTCGCGCGTCCGCTTAGGCATGACGGGCGAAGTCGCCATTGATACCGGGAGTTCAAGTTCATGATTAATTCGATACCCACGACTTACATCGGCGCGGGCGTGCTCGCGCTGGGTGGGGTGATTCTGCTCTGGTGGCTGACTGCCCGGATGCGCGCCGGTGGCTTCCGCAATTTCGTGCGGATTATCACCGTGCCGCTGTTGGTGATCGGCGTCGCGCTGATGGGCGTGATGATGGCGCGTTCGGAAACCGAAATTCTGCCCGAAGCCACCCCATTAACCGTCCCGGTCGAAACGATGACCGTTCAACCGGGCACGTTGACCGAGACGCTCAACGCGACCGGCTCACTAGCAGCCGCCGATCAGACGACACTGGCATTCGGCACCACCGCGCCGGTGACGGACGTGCTGGTCGCGGTCGGCGACACGGTGCACAAGGGTGACGTGCTAGCGCGCGTCGATCCGACCGCCATCGATATGCAGGTGCGGTCGGCGGAAATCAACCTTGAGTCCGCTCAAAATGCGCTGGCAGCGCTCCAAGCGCCGCCGAGCGACTTCGACGTCCGCAGCGCCGAGTTGAGCGTGCAATCGGCACAAGCGTCGCTGAGTTCAGCGTCACAGAACGCCTCAACCGGCAACGACGCCGAAATCGCGCGGTTGAACGCGGAACTGGCGAAGAACAGCTTGTGGCAGCAGCAGTTAAGCCGCGACATGAGCGCCAACCCGAACCCGCAGGCACCGAACGCGGTCACTAACCGCATCGCCAGCCAAGCCAGCATGACGAACGCCGAGGAGAACGTCACCAACGCTGAGCAAAACTATCAGGATACGCTCAACGCAGCCCCGGATACGAGCCAACTCGCATCAGCGGATGCCTCACTGATCAGCGCGCAGGCAAAGCTCGACGCGCTCAACGCCGGACCGAGCGATTCAGACGTGCGCAAGGCGCAGATCAACATTGAGACGGCGCAGTTGAACCTCGACACGGTGAAGCAGCAGCGCGACGAAACCGAAATCGTCGCGCCGTTCGACGGCATTGTCGCCGCCGTGAACGTCGAAGTCGGCGAACTACCGCCCAACACCGGCGCAATCACGCTGATCAACACGGACAACTACACGATCACGCTGTCGGTGGACGAGAAGGACATCGCCCAGCTAGCGCAAGGGCAAGCCGTCAACGTGACTTTGCAGGCGCTCAACAACGTGACGCTGAGCGGCAAAGTGACGCGCGTCGACTTGTCGCCGGCATCGACCAGCGATCTGGTGACCTACAACGTCGAGGTGACGCTTAATCCGGCGAATGCGCCGGTGCGACCGGGCATGTCGGCAGTCGCCAATGTGGTACTGAGCGAACTCAATAACGTGCTGGTCGTGCCCAACCGGTTCATTACGGTCAACGACCGCACCCAGCAAGCGACGGTCAAGGTCGAGACGGCAGCCGGAACTTACAACGACGTCCCGGTGACCATCGGCGCGCAAACCGATAGCGACAGCGTGGTCACTTCAGGGATCAATACCGGCGATAAGCTGGTCATTCTAGCAAGCGCCGCGACCAACGGCACAACCCAGCGAGGCGCAGGATTAGGGTTGTTCGGCGGCGCGGGCAGAATCACCGGTGGCGGCGCACCTCCCGGTGGCGGCAACTTCGCTGGACGAGGGGGCGGCTGATGAAATTCGGACGACACAGCAACGGCAAAACACCACCGGCGGATGAACAAGCTCCGCTGCCGGTGATCGACATTCAAGGGATCACCAAGACGTATCACGTCGGCGAGATCGACTTGAATGTGCTCAAAGGCATCGACCTCAAGATCGAGCGCGGCGAATTCGTCTCGATCATGGGACCGTCGGGGTCGGGCAAGAGCACGCTGATGAACATCCTCGGCGCGCTCGACCAGCCGACCACCGGCACCTATCACCTCGACGGTCTCGACGTATCGGAGTTAGGCGAAAGCGAACTGGCACGCATCCGTAACAAGAAGATCGGTTTCGTCTTCCAGAACTTCAACCTGCTCAAGCGCACGTCGGCGCTGCGACAGGTTGAACTACCCCTGCTCTACGCGGGCGTCGGTGGACGGTCGCAGAAGGCGAAAGCTGCGCTTGAGTCGGTCGGGCTGAGCGAGCGGCTGAATCACCTGCCGAGCGAGCTTTCCGGCGGTCAGCAGCAGCGCGTCGCCATCGCGCGGGCGATTGTCAACGAGCCGTCGCTGATCCTTGCCGACGAGCCGACCGGCAACCTTGACACCCGCAGCGGCAAGGAAGTCATGCAGATTTTCCAGCGCATGAACCGCGAGCAAGGGATCACGACCGTGTTCGTCACGCACGACCCGTGGATCGCGCGCCACACCAACCGGGTGGTCATGCTGCGCGATGGCTTGATCATCGCCGACCAGAAGATCGCCGAGCCGCTCGACGCCGAAACCGCCGAGCGTCCATCCGAAGCCGAAGAACTGGCGAGCGTCTTCGAAAATGCCTACTACGGCGGCAGCGCTGAGGAATACACGTAAACGATGACCACGCGAATGCTGGTGTGTGGGGACACGTCCGCCCCTGCGTATCAAAACCCGTCTTTCGTGCTCGCGCACAGGCGCTACGGGCGAAGCACTCGCCCCTCCCTGAATTCGGGGAGGGGCTGGGGGTGGGGTGATTTATGAGTTTGATTGAGACATTCCGCATCGCGCTGAACGCGCTGGGCACCAACCGACTGCGGGCGCTGCTGACGACGCTCGGCATCATGATCGGCGTGGCGGCGGTGGTCAGCCTGATGAGTCTCGGCGGCAGCCTGCAAAGCTACATTCAGGGGCAGTTCGAGAGTCTGAATGCCAACGTGCTCAACATCAGCGCGTCGCGCGGGCGCTTCACCGCGTCAGGGACGCAGCCGTTGACGACGGCGGATGTCGAAGGGTTGCAAGACCCGACCGTCGCGCCGCACGTCGTCGCCGTCGCGGCGACCTATACGGTTCGCGGCAACATCGGCTACGGCGCGACCAGCGAAAGCGCCTCAATTGAAGGTGTGACCGTCAACTACGGCGACGTCAACAACTGGCACGTCGGGTCGGGGCGCTTCATCACCGACAAGGACGTCACCGACAGCGAGCGGGTCGCCGTGCTCGATCAGACAGCGGCGAGCGACTTATTCGGCACGGCAAATCCGGTGGGACAGACGATTTTGGTCGCCAATCAAGTATTTACGGTCGTGGGCGTGATGGAAGAACGCGCGACCAGCGGCTTTTCACAGACGACCGTGCTGATCCCGATCTCGACGGCGCAGACCCGCCTCGCCAACGCCCACGTCGCCGGGAAAGGCTACCGCGTCAGTTCAATACAGGCGCAGGCGGTCTCGACCGAGTTTGCCGACATCACGGCGGCGACCGACGAAGTCACGAATTACCTGCTCAAAGCGCACCGGATCGCCAATGCGAGTG
>CAVSGS010000003.1:0-11045 GCA_963727545.1 uncultured Chloroflexia bacterium | reverse complement strand
AGTCCTCGATGATTTGCTGTCCCATGCGACCATAGCCGCAGACCACGTAATGATCTTCAATGTTCATCAATAAGCGCTCCATCGTTCTTTGGCGAATTGAGAGCCACAGGCGCGGTCCGAGTACGATGCCGATGGCATTGCTGACCGTGGTGGTGACGACACCGACGCCGAGCAGGATCAACAGCATGGTGAAGGCGCGTCCGGTCGCGGAGAGCGGCTGCACCTCGCCGAAGCCGACCGTCGAGATGGTGATCAGCGTCATGTAGAGGGCGTCGGTGAACGACATGTGCTCCAGCGCCATATAGACGCCGGTCGCCAGCGCGACGATCGCGACCAGTGTGAGGATCGAAAATTGGAAACCACGCACCGGATCGTTGAATGCATTCCGGGCGATCCGGCTGAGGGTGGGGGCGATTTGCTTCAACATACCGCGATTATAGCGGATGACGCAGCGTAGCTGGCTCCGGCAATGAAAAATCCGCCCCGAAGAGCGGATTTTTCAACTCCTAGCTCGCAACCCCGCCGAAGTGAAGTACGCGCATTGAGAAGGGGAGACTTAAAACAGCGGCGTGGAGCTAGACCGCGCTAGTTGTAAGCGCGATCCTGCGGAGTGGAGACGTAGCCGCGAACATTGTCCTCCGGCGTGCCGAAGCGCTGCGTCAGCGATGAGCCGAACGTGATCAAGCTCCTGCCTACCGCGTTGAGCAGATGCCGCCAAGACAGGTTGCCCTCATCGGAATGCCGGTTTTGCGCTTCTTGTGCCTGTTGGGCTGCCCACGACTGAATGCTCATCAATTTGTGATGCTGGGACAGCAGTTCCCGTTCCATTTCATCGTTAAACATTGTTGGATTATTCTCCTTAAACCGCATCGGACTTTATAATCGTCACCGATTTGGTCAATCTACCTCATTATATATGGTTATTATACACAATTTGTGAACTTGTGATCAATTAAGATTGGATTACAGCTTCAACTAGAGACTTGCCCGCTTTTTAGGTAAACTAACGTCAACGAGCTGATCTGCTGTTTGGAGACGAATATGGCAACCGATTCGCGGACATGGTTCTATACGACGCCCGAAGCGCGCCCTTACTTCATCGAGGAGCGGGTCAATCACACGCTCTGGAAGAATCGGCTGGCAAACCTTTACATGGTCTGCACGCAGGCGACGTCCCCGATCAAGCTGGAAGGGCGCTGGCAGAACGAAATGCCGGTCACGTTTGAATACGTGCCGGGCAAATACTTCATCCTGCGAACCGGGGTCGAAAGTAAGGAATTCATCGGCGTCATCCGCCAGATTTTGATGATGCGCCCGTCCTTCGCCTATCAAGATGGCGATGGGATGTACGTCGTCGAGTGGCACACCGACGGCGGCGAGGAGCGCTGGAAGGACATTCAAGGCAAGCCGCAGTTCCAAGCGGCGCACCGGCTGACGCGCGCCTGATCGCGGAGCGCGGTTTCCCAACCGCCTGATTTGTAAGACTTGAGGCGCTAGCGCCGTCTTTATAGTGAGACGCGCAGCGCCTCATTGTATTTAGACCGCGAACCATCGGCGCGCAGTGCAGGCGCCCTTCTGGAGCAGAGCAAAATATGGCAAAAGCAACGGTACGCTTGGGCGAAGGCATGAAAGCCGTCATTCAGGCGCGCGAGTTCACCCTGATCGCCGATGAGCCGGAAGACAGCGGCGGCACCAATCTCGGCATGACGCCCAAGGAAATGCTGCTGGGCGCGCTGGGCGCGTGCGTCGCGATCACGGTGCGGATGTACGCCGATCGCAAGCGCTGGAACCTTGAAGGTATCGAGATCGACCTGAGCACGGATCGCTTCAAAGCGCCGGATTACCCGGCTTATACCGGCGAGGGCGATTTCGTCCACGAGTTCCGCCAGCAGATCGTCTTCAAGGGCGACCTGACGCAAGAGCAGCGGGAACGCCTGTTGGAGATCGCCGGGAAGTGCCCGGTTCATCGCGCGCTGACCGAACCCAACTTCATGATCGAGGAACTGGTCGACGAACTCATCGCCGAAGAAGTTTAGGCGGTAACGTCAACCGATGTCATTGTAGGGGCGAGTTTGAAACCCGCCCCTAGGGAATACCCGCGCCAACTTCGCTTTCCCCCCAAATTCCGGTCACCGCCCAAGCTGAATTTGCCTATAATCAGTGTAATCTGATCGATCACTGAGGCGGTGAGATGATGCAAGCGTATGGGCAGGCATTCGCCAAAGTCTATAATCTGTTGTGGACCAACTTCGCTAAAGACATCGCCCCGCGCATTTTTGATTATTACGCGGCGACTGAACTCGCTTCCACGCAGCAAACGCTGCTCGACCTGTGCTGTGGAACCGGGCAGCTCGCGCTTCACTTCCTCGAACGCGGCTATCAAGTCACCGGGATCGACCTCTCCGAGGGGATGCTCGACTGTGCCCGCGCTAACACCAGCATGTTCGTGCAAGCCGGGCAAGCGCGCTTTCTGCAGGGCGATGCCAGCAGCTATACGCTGGACACACCGGTCGGCTTGGTGGTTTCCAGCTTCGATGCGCTCAACCACCTGCCGGACCTCGCCGCGCTGCGCAGCTGTTTCGCCTGCACGCACGCCGCGACGCTCCCCGGCGGCACCTTCATCTTCGACTTGAACACGCGCGCCGGTTTGCAGCGCTGGAACAACATCAACGTGACCGAGTCCGTTGATTCGGTCATCATCAATCGAGGTATCTACGACGGCGGCGACCGCGCGTATACCCGCATCAGCGGCTTTGTCCGCATCGACGACAGCGATTGCTATACGCGCTTCGACGAACTGGTCTACAACACGCTCTACGATCTCGCTGCCGTGTACGACTTACTAGTACAGATCGGCTGGCAGAACGTCACCTTCACCCGCGGCAGCGACCTGAGCACGGCGGTCGCCGAGCCGGAGCGCGAAGGGCGCATCTTCGTGATCGCCAGCCGGTAGCACGTGTGGGTACTGGGACAAATCGATATTTGTTACTTGAGCTTGCCGATGCCTACCCGCTGACTTTGCGCCGGAGTCAAAACTGAATTCGGGGAGGGGCTGGTTTCTGCAGGAAGCTGCGGGCGAGGTTGTCTCTGAATCAGCAGAGCGCAGAATATAACTGCGCTCTGGTTGTTGACGACTTGATTAGGCTGAATCAGGTGGATTAGACGGCGGTGCGAGTGGTGCGCTCGATGCGCCGGAACATGCCGTCGAGCTTGTGGTTGAGTTCCTTGAGTGCCTGTTTCGCCTGTTGACGGCGGCGGGGGGAGACACGGTCGTCTTCGCTGATGCGGCGCAGGGTCACGGCATAGCGCATATAAAGCTTGAGCACGTGCGCGCCGCAGGTGCGGTCATCGCTGCGATCATAATAATGCGCCAGATCCCGCCAACTGTTCATCAGCTTGTCGAAAGCGTCGCTTTCCAGCCAGTTGCTATCGGTCGTGTTGACCTTCCGCGCCATCGCCAGAAGGTTGTCTTCAATCTGTTTGCGCTGTGATGTAGGACTAAACATACATCAAACTCCGCTAAACCAACTCGATTGTTAAATGTGGTTTAAGCAAACCACACAACGGGCGCATTATAACATGGATCGTGATGGTGACAACGGCATAAGTTACAAATTTCACCCACTCCGCTGTACATTTATGTACTATTCATGTCCTACACATCTGGCGATCTCGCCCGCTTTGACAGGGATCAATCGCGGCACCGGATCGCCTTAGATCTGCTCCCGGCGACGAATTGATACGAAATGCACAAGTCGAGATCGGGTTTCTGTCCCCACGATAATCTTAAGGGATCAGAGTCGGAAAGCGGAGCACACTGCTTATGAAGCTGTTTCGCCCGCGCCTACTTAGATCTAGTGCGTTGATGCCGAGCATCGGCAGGGCGGCACTTCAGTAGATTTATTGGGCAGCGAAACCAGAGCCGTCATGGAAGCAACGCTGGAGAAAGTCACCGCTTTTATCATCCGTACCACCGACAATGGGCGCGAATTGCTCGTCTTTTTGCATCCGACTGCCGGACTCCAAGTCCCGGCGGGGACGGTCGAAGCTAGCGAAACGCCCGAAGCCGCCGTGCTGCGCGAGACCACTGAGGAAACCGGGTTGCACAACGTCTCGATTGTGGAACGGTTGGCGGTGATCCCGCAGGTGTTGGCGGAGGATGAAGCTATGGTCGTGCAGCGCTGCGTACTGCAAGCCTCGCCCGGCACCGAAGGGACGCTGCGCTTGGGCGGTTTTCTCCGGCGCGGGCTGACCGTGAAAGTGATCGACGAGAACGGCGCTTTCCAGCGCGTGACCTTCAACGAGCACAAGCTCGAAGACGACACTTTCGTCGCCGTTTCCAGCCAGACCGGTTGGGTGCCGACGCGCTGCTTGACCCGGCGGGTCGAGCGTTCGCTGTTTTACCTCACGCCGACCGAACCGACGCCGGAGCAATGGGCAGTCGATGCCGATGGGCACACCTTCGCGTTGTTCTGGGTTTCGCTGGATCAGACCGTGGAGTTGGTCGCGCCACAGCAAGCGTGGCTCGATCTGGTCAAGGATCGGCTGTAAATTTCACGCAATGCAGTAAAACAACCGGGGCACAGTCCGTAAACAGACTGTGCCCCGGTGCGATTCTTATCTTGCTAGAGCGTGACGTCGTCGCCGGCGCGGTTCAGCCGCTGGAGCGCCTCGAACGCGGCGTCCTGTACCGTCTTGCTCTCGTCATTGAGCGCCTCGCTGAGCGGCTCGATCGCCCGTAGATCGCCCAGATTGCCAAGCGCGACCACGACGGCACGCCGGACCCACTCGCTCTCGTCGCCGATCAGGGCGAGCAGCGGCTCAAAGGCGCTGGCGTCGCCGATGCGACCGAGCGCTTCAGCACCGGTCTCGCGCAGTTCGTCGCTTTGGTCGCTGAGCAGCAGCAGCAGCGGCGCGATCCCGCGCACGTCGCCGACGTAGCCGAGTGCCTCCGCCGCCGCACCTTGAACCGGCGCCGTACCGTGAATCAGCAGATCGATCAGCAGTTCCACCCGCTCCGCATCGCCGACGCGACCGAGCAGGCGCACGAACAAGGCACGCTGCTGCTCGTCGAGGTTGTGGGTATCGAGCACGTGCATGATTTTCTCAGCGGTCGCGCCATCACTGGGCTGCATCAAGTCGAGCAAGCCCGACCGCAGCCGCATTCCGATGTTCAGCTTGAGCAATTCCCAGACCCGGCTGTCGAGATCATTCGCCAGCATGGTCAGGATCGGCTCGGCGGCTTCGTAAGCGTTGAGCTTGATCAAGCCGCTGAAGGCGGCATACTGCACCTTCGAATTCTCGTCCGGCAGCGCGGCGATCAGGTGCTCGATGGCGCGCGCATCGGCAGACGCGCCTAATTTGCGGGCTGCCTCGTAGCGCACCGCCGCATCGTCGTGAGTCAAGTTCGCAACGTGTTGTTCAAACATTCGCTATCACCTACTTCTTTGGGGAACAGTCAATATTATACGACCACCCCATAAGAATCGTCATGGATCGGTATAAGCGAAGCGTAAAACAAAGATTCAACGCAAAGACGCAAGGGGAAAAAGAAAGGCGCAAAGAAATCAACGTTGATGTCAGGGGCAGGTCTGAGACCTGTCCCTACTTTGCGTCTTGCCCTTAACCTTTGCGTCTTTGCGTTAAATCTTTTTCGCTTTACTTCAGTTCTTCGCTGTCGAGGATGATGGTCACGGGACCGTCGTTCTCGATCTCGACCAGCATCATCGCGCCGAAGATGCCCTGCTCGACGCGCTGTGATCCCTTCAGCTTTGAGCCGTTCGGCGTAGGTGTCGACCAGCGGCGCGGCGATCTCCGGCGGCGCGGCTTTGACGAAGCTGGGACGGCGTCCCTTGCGCGCGTCGGCGTAAAGCGTGAACTGCGAAACGACCAGCACGCCGCCGCCCACCTCCAGCGCGGAGCGGTTCATCTTGCCCGCGTCGTCCTCGAACACCCGCAGATTTGCTGTCTTGCGGGCGAGCAGTTCCGCTTCGGCTTCGGTGTCGCCGTGCGTGACGCCGACCAGCGCCACGAAACCCTGATCCACCGCGCCGGTGACGCGCCCCTCGACGGTCACGCTGCCCCGACGCACTCGTTGTAAAATCACGCGCATAGGAAAGTACCGAGTACCTAGTACCGAGTAATGCGTCAAAGCCTAGCCGAGATTAGCGCGTTTTGCGACCGTGAATTTCATCCTAGCATCAGGGTTAGCAGCGCAGGTTCACCCAGTATGAGCAAGCTCAAGCGCTTTTGCCCTCGCCACTCCTTGAATTCGGGGAGGGGAGGCGCAAGGCAAACCGAAGGTTTGCACCGCGGTGGGTGGATGTCGCGCTCGCTGTCACGAAAAATCAATGCCATCTGCTAGTGGACTCGCGCCCGTTTTTCCGGCATAATGAACTCGTTCGTGATTGATAAGTTTCGAGTTCAACCCAACTTGATGACCCGTTTTAGCTGCTTCTGTCTGTGTTGTTGCGCTTCCTCGCCACCGACCACCGTGGTTTGAGCCGCTGCCCGCATCCAGAAGTATGATTGACCTCACCTGCGCGCCGCTCTCACGAGTGGCGCGCAGTTTTTATTTTCCGGGAAATTGAAGCTTCAAGGGAGAAGCTATGAAAATCGCCAATAACGTGACCGAATTGATCGGCAACACCCCGCTGGTGCGCCTGAACCGGATCACCGAGGGCGCAGCGGCGACGATTGCCGCCAAACTGGAATACTTCAACCCGGCGCACAGCGTCAAAGACCGGATCGGCGTCGCCATGATCGAAGCTGCCGAGCGCGACGGCTTGATCGACAAGGACACGTTGATCGTCGAGCCGACCAGCGGCAACACCGGCATCGCGCTGGCGATGGTCTGCGCGCAGCGCGGCTACAAGCTGACGCTGGTCATGCCGGACACGATGAGCAAGGAGCGGCGCAAGCTGCTGCGCGCTTACGGCGCGTCGCTGGAACTGACGCCCGGTTCGGGTGGCATGAACGCCGCCATCGCCAAAGCCGAGGAGATCGCTGCCGCTGCGCCCAAGGCGTGGATTCCCCAGCAGTTCGAGAACCCGGCGAACCCGGAAATTCATCGCCGCACCACCGCCGAAGAAATCTGGCGCGATACCGACGGCACGGTCGATTTCGTCGTCGCCGGGATCGGCACCGGCGGGACGATCACCGGCATCGGCGAGGTGCTCAAAGCGCGCAAGCCGTCGCTCAAGGTGATCGCCGTCGAACCGGCGAAATCGGCGATCCTCTCCGGCGGCGAGAAGGGTCCGCACGGCATTCAGGGGATCGGCGCGGGCTTCGTGCCGAAAAACCTCAACACGCAGATTTACGACGAGGTCATCCCGGTCGCGGACGAGGACGCTTTCGCCACCGCGCGCCGGATGGCGACCGAAGAAGGCTTGCTGGTCGGCATTTCGTCGGGCGCGGCGACGTGGGCGGCGCTGCAAGTCGCCAACCGTCCCGAAAACGCGGGCAAGCTGATCGTGGCGATCATCCCGTCGTTCGGCGAGCGCTATCTCTCGACCGCACTGTACGCGCATTTGGAGGACTAAACCGTGTGGCGGACGATCCGTGACGACGTGATCAGCGTGCTCCAGCGCGATCCGGCAGCCCACAATTGGCTGCAAGTCATTCTGCTCTATCCCGGCTTGCACGCGATCTGGCTGCACCGCGTCGCCAATCGGCTGTGGCGCGCGCGGCTGATCCTGCTGGCGACCTTCGTCGCTAACCTCGCCCGCTGGCTGACCGGCATCGAGATCCACCCGGCGGCGCAGTTGGGCGCGCGGCTGTTCATCGATCACGGCATGGGCGTCGTCATCGGCGAGACAGCAATCGTCGGCGCAGACGTGACCCTCTATCACGGCGTCACGCTCGGCGGCACCAGTCTCTCGCACGGCAAGCGGCATCCGACGGTCGAGGACAACGTGATCATCGGGGCGGGCGCGAAAATCTTGGGTAACATCGTGATCGGGCGGAACAGCCGGATCGGAGCGAACGCGGTGGTGGTCAAGGATGTCGCGGCGGACAAGGTCGTTGTGGGGATACCGGGGCGGGCGATCACGCGACCGACGACGCCCCCGCTGCTCGACCTTCAGCGCGGTGATCTGCCGGAGATGATCGCCGAGCGCTTCGACCTGCTGATGCAGCGCTTGGAGCAGGTCGAAACCCGGCTGAATGAGGACGACCACGCGCTGGAAGCGCACATCGACTACATGATTTAAAGCGACTGCGCCCCGCTCCCACACAAGCGGTGAGCGGGGCGCCAGCTGTTTTTACCAGCGTTCGCGATGGATGGTGTCGCTGGTGGGACGTCGCCCGCGCTTGAGCGACCCGGAGCGCTTGTCCGGTGCCGGATGCCCGACCGGGATCACGCCGACCGGCACCACCTCAGCGGGGATATTGAGCGCTGCTTTCGCCGCACTCAGGTCGAGAAATCCGGCGAAGCCCGCGGCTAAGCCCTCGTAGACGACCGACAGCAAGATCAGCATGACGGCGTGCCCCGCGTCCATGAACCAGTAAGGGATCGGCCACGGCTCCTCCTCACCGGCGTCATTGACCTTGTCGGGCTGCTGGTAGCGACGGTGATAGGCGGCTTCGTTGGTGCAGGGCACGATCAGCACCGGCGCTTTGGAGATGAACGGATCGAAGCCGGAGTCAGTGTACTCTTTTTCGCCGCAAATTTGCGCCAGTTTCCGGCGCAGCGCCGGATCGGTGACGACGATAAAATCCTGCCCCTGCGTGAATCCGGCGCTAGGACCGTGCCGCGCCGCGTCGAGGATGCGGTCGATCGCTGCGGGATCGACCGGCTCGTCGGTGAAATTGCGCACCATGCGCCGCTTGTTGACCAGTTCGTAAAAATCCATTGATAGCTCCTGTGATCGTGGGTATTCGTAGGGGCACACGGCGGCGGTACTGGTGCAAAACAGCGTGGTTACACCATTCATTACAAACCTCACCCCTAAATCCCCTCTCCATTGCATGGCGAGGGGACTTAAATGCCCGTTCTGTTCCCCCTCTCCACGACGTGGAGAGGGGGTCAGGGGGTGAGGTTAGAAACAAGTTACCACGCTATCGTGTGGTAGTACCACCGCCACAAGACATCGTTTTGTCTGCGCAAACTCTATCCCGAAAGAGAGCGACCGGCGAGTCCTCCGTTGACAGGCTCCCGCGTGGCTACGATAATCTTGGTCGAAAGTATCGAGAACAGGTTGATGTGATGATTGATCAGACTGTCGCCCTCAAGCCGATGCAAATCGGCGGGGTCACGATTGAAACGCCGCTGCTGCTCGCGCCGATGGCGGGGCAGACCAACCACGCCATGCGCCAGATGTGCCGCAGCTACGGCGACGTTGGCTTAGTCTGCACCGAACTGCTCAGCAGTATGGCGCTCGCGCGCCGCATCCCGCGCAACTATGCCATGTTCGACTGGACGCCGGAAGAGGATCCGTTCGCGGTGCAGTTGTTCGGTGCCGATCCGAACGTGATGGCAGAGGGGGCGCGGATGCTGGTCGACGAGGGCGCGGCGATGGTGGACATCAACATGGGCTGCTGGGTGCCCAAGATCGCCAAAGGCGGCGCGGGAGCGGCGCTGATGCGTGACGTCTGTACGGCGACCAGCGTGGTCGAGGCGGTGGTCAAGGCAGTCAGCGTACCGGTGACGGTCAAAATTCGCGCCGGTTGGAACGTGGAGAATCCGACAGCGGTCGAGTTCGCGCGGGCGGCGGAAGGCGTCGGCGTGCAGGCGATCGCGGTGCACGCCCGCTTTGCAACGCAGGGCTTCACCGGTGAGCCGGATTGGTCATGGATTCGGCGGGTGAAAGAGGCGGTCAGCATCCCGGTCAGCGGCAACGGCGACGTGATCACGCCGCAAGATGCCGCGCGGATGTTCGCGGAGACCGGCTGCGACGGCGTGATGATCGGGCGCGGGGCGTTGGGGCGTCCGTGGATCTTCCATCACGTCGCGCATTATCTACGCACCGGCGAAATTCTGCCGGAACCGCTGCCGAGCGAGAAGATCGAGGCGACGCTCAAGCACGCGCGGTTGACGCTGGAAACCACCCGCCTGCCCCATAAACAGGCGATCCTCGAAATGCGCGGTCAGTTGACGAAATATCACGTCGGTGTGCCCGGCGCAGCGGCGATCCGCGAGCAGCTAGTGCACATTACTTCGCTGGCGGACGTCGAAGCGGCGCTGCTCCCGGCGCTAGAACGCGCCCGCGAGTACGAAGCTCAGCTTCAGCAATAGCGGCAGCGCGCCCCTAGATGAACAGAGACGAAGCGCTAGGCTTCGTCTTTTTTGTCACCCGGCTGTGACCACGTGCCATACTTGCCGTTGCCGCTGGCGGTGGTCGCCGGGGTTTCCGGCGGAGCAACCGGCGTTGAGTCAGCGGCGGGAGTCTCCGGCGCGGCGGGCGGGATTGGCTGCGCGACCGGTTCGGATTTGGCGGGCACTGCCGGGGTCGACGAGGTGCTCGACTTGGTCAGCGGCGGGACGTCGAACTTGGTCGCGCTGGTCACCGCCTTCTGAGTGCTCTCAAGTTCGCGCTTGGTCGCGTCAAGCGACTCTTGGAACGGCTTGGTGACCGGCGTGAGCGCGCGCCCGATCTCTTGATTCAAGGTGGCACGAGTCGGGATGTCCTTGGGGACGTGCACGTCCACGCCCGCTTCGTCGAACTCTTTTTGCAGCATTTCTGCTGTTTCTGCCCACATGTGGCGGAGCTGCGCCACGTATTTACCAAGGGTATATGACCACGAGATCATGCGCTTGGGTCCAGCAACGACCAACATGATCAAGAGAATGGCGACAAGTTCCCAGCCGCCGACGCCTAGAATGTCCATCTGCTGCCTTCTTTACCTACACATCGATTTGATTCTAGCATAAGTCGGACGCAAAGGGGCGAAACAGATTTATGCCGCTGGGATGATCGTGACTTTAAGCATAGCTTTGCCGCTGTGCCGAGTATGCTTTAGAGCGAGCGCCCTCGTTAACGGATGTCTGGTTTGCCCAGCTTTCTTCTCACTAAGCAATCATGTAACCATTTCAGGTTAGCGACGAA
>CAVSGS010000002.1:0-12949 GCA_963727545.1 uncultured Chloroflexia bacterium | reverse complement strand
GTCGCCGCGCGAGCGTCCATTGCGTCCGCTGTGACCGTTGCCATTGCCGGTACTGCTGCTGCCGTTGCCGCTGCGATCGCGCAAATTGCGCTCGGCAATCGAACGGACTCCGGCTGCGCCTGTTCGATGATGACTTCGCCCGCCTCGTTGCGCGAGCGAATCTCGACCGGCAGCGGCTTATCGCGCAGTACCGCATCGACCGCTGCCGCCACGTCCTCGTGGACGATCAGCTTGTCGCGCGTCTGAATCTCGATCAGCACGTCGAAGGTCGGCGGCGCGCGACGCTCCAGCACCGTCTTTTGCGTCCCCCGGCGGCGCGCTTCCTCGTCGGAGAGCGTTACCGACTGGATGCCGCCGATCAGGTCGGAGAGCGTCGGGTTGAGCAGCAGGTTATCGAGCGCGTTACCGTGCGCCGTACCGATCAACTGGACGCCGCGTTCGGCGATCGTCCGCGCTGCCATCGCTTCCAACTCGCGCCCGATTTCGTCGATCACGATCACTTCGGGGTTATGGTTCTCGACCGCCTCGATCATGACCTCGTGCTGGCGCTCCGGCTTGGAGACCTGCATCCGACGCGCTTTGCCGACCGCCGGATGGGGCACGTCGCCGTCGCCACCGATTTCATTAGAAGTATCGACGATGATCACACGCTTCGTCTCCGCGAGCACGCGGGCAGCTTCGCGCAGCATCGTCGTCTTGCCGACACCGGGCGGACCCAGCAGCAGAACACTCTGCCCGGATTCCACCAAGTCCTGAATGATCTCGATTGTCCCGTAGACCGCCCGCCCGACCCGGCAGGTCAAGCCGACCACTTCGCCGCGCCGGTTGCGGATCGCGGAGATGCGGTGCAGCGTCCGCTCGATCCCGGCGCGATTATCAGCATCGAACGAGCCGATGTTATCGACAATGGCGTCGAGTTCAGCGCGGGTGACTTCGTGTTCGGAAAGCGGGACTTCCCCGCCAATATAGCGTGCGGTGGGGATTCGCCCTAAGTCGAGGACAACCTCAAGCAGATCATCAATATTGCCAATTTCATCGAGTTTCGCCGTCAAATGCGGCGGCAAAACCCGTTTTAGTTCGTGGATGTCGTCAGTTATACGCCGTTCCATAGACTAGGAATTTTATCTCCTGAGCGATCGATTTTGGTGCTGTTGCTGGTCGGCGGCATGACGTGAGGCATCACCTCAAGCGAGTGTTCCAGCGGCGAGAACGCCGCTTGCCGCACCCCGGCAGCGATGTGGCGCACCATCAGCGCTTGCTGTTGACAAGGCTCGAAGCCCAGCTCAGGCAGCGCATCTTCCAGCCAGTCCTGATAACGCCGCACGCAGACGTAGACCGGCAGTCGGTCTGCGCGCCCAACCCGCGCCAGCACCCCCGCAAGGATCGGGGCGGCGTCGCGATAGGGGATGTCCGGGTGCAGCAGCGGCATCAGGTAGATACCGCATTTGCCCGTCGAAACGGCAACGTGGGCTTGCAGCCGGTTGTCCTGACGATAGATGTAATCTTCGCAGTCTTCCGGCGGCATGGCGACCGGTTGAACTAGTCGCGGAATAATGTTGCAGTACAGTGATTGAATGGCGCTGCTGTCTTCATCTTTCGCCTCGCTAACCTCCACTGAAGCCGTTTGCGGGAGCGGACCGGCGGCGCGCTGCCACATCTCTTGGCGCGCATAAACAGCGAAACCTGCCGTTCGCATCGTCACGAACAAGGGGCTATCCTCGTCAACTTCGGCGGTGAGCATGTGCGCGCCATGCTTGCCCGCCTCGACCGCCATCGCGTCGATCAAGTGCAGCCATGCCGTGTCGCGCCGGTGCGCGTTGAGTTCCGGCGCGATGTACACCAACTGCGCGATCGGCTCATCACTCCGAATCCGAAACTGACCGACAATCCGTTGTCGCCCGGCGCGCCCTGCCAGCGTATAGAAATTGCGCTGCGGCAAAATGCTCGATAGCATGACACTCTGCGGACCCGCGACTTCGCGCGTGCAGCGCAGTTCGCTATCGAGGATGGTTCCCGTTTCTGCCAGCCGCCGGATTAGAGGAAGATCGACCAATTTGGCGGCATGGATGTCGTTGTCAGACATAGACAGGTTCTCCTGTACAGTGTCCACACCGCGTCGGAAGAGGATGTTGAAGTTGTCGAGAGGGACGCTCAATTGTTCGTATCATCGAATTTTATTTTACCCTTGGTTTCCCAAATTGGCAATGGGTAGCGCCCTACATTTCATCGACGGTTAACGAACGATGCGGACTTAACTGACCCTACCTCAAGAGTGGTGGATTCATGTACTCTTTTGGTTATAACACACAAGGATTCGCAAAGATGCCCAAAGACTACAGTTCTCTGCCTGTGAATGAAGTTCGCCGCGCCGACCGCGCCGTCACCGACGAGGCGTGGATCGTCGCGCTGCTGCAGCGCGCTGCGACCGGTTCGCTGGCGACGGTCAGCGACGAGCAGCCGTTCATCAACACCAATCTGTTCGTCTACGACGTCGACGCCCACGTCATTTTCATGCACACGGCGCGCATCGGGCGGACGCAGGCGAACGTCGCGGCGAGCGAAAAAGTGTGTTTCTCGGTTAGCGAGATGGGGCGCCTGCTGCCCGCCGACGAAGCGCTCGAATTCAGCGTCGAGTACGCGGGCGTGGTCGTCTTTGGGCACGCGGCAATCGTCGAGGGCGCTGAGGCGGAGCGCGGCTTGCAACTGCTGCTCGACAAATACTTCCCGCACCTCCAGCCGGGGCGCGACTACCGCCCGATCGCGCCGGAGGAACTCAAGCGCACGTCGGTCTATCGCATCGAGATCAACTCGTGGAGCGGCAAGAAGAAGGCAGTCGGCGAATTTCCGGGGTCATTCCTGTATGGAGAACAACCTCACTCCCCGACCCCCGCTCCATAAGCGAAGCGACGGCGAGGGGGAGAACAACCAGCGGTTCGTGCGAGCGTAGGGGCGCAGCGTGCTGCGCCCCTACAGGTCCCGAATGTTCCATAATAGCGGGATTGTAGGGGCAGGTTTGAAACCTGCCCCTACGGGCGATTACGAGAGGATAGTTATGCAATTAGAACCAATTGCCATCGTCCACTGTCCGGTTACGGAAGGCGTGGATGAGGATTGGGGCAGCGTGATCAGCGAGCTGCAGGTCAAAGCGGAGTATGCCGACGGCTTGCGCGGGCTGGACGGCTTCTCGCACGCGCTGATCGTCTTCTACATGCACCAATCGACCTTCAACGCCGAAACCGATCTACTGCGCCATCCACGTGGGCGCGACGACATGCCGCTGGCAGGCATTTTTGCGCAGCGCGCCAAGCATCGCCCTAACCCGATCGGCGTCACAGCGGTCGAGATCGTCGGCATTGAGGGGGATGTGCTGCGCGTGCGCGGACTCGACGCCATCGACGGCACGCCCGTGCTCGACATCAAGCCCTACGTCCCGGCATTTGATCGCCGCGACGACGCCGCCATCCCCGAATGGATGGATCGGCTAATGCAAGGGTATTTCTGAAAAGAAGCGATTAGCTGTCAGCACTTAGCTTTTAGCTCAAAACCCGGTTGACGGGTTAGCTGTAGGGATGCTGTTCAACGAGGGTGTTTAAAAAACCCTCATCGCTGTGTCGAAAGTCATCAGACCTCACCACCAAGCCGCGAAACTGACGAGGTACTCTCCCCTCCCTGAATTCGGGGAGGGGAAGCGCGCAGCGCGGGGGTGGGGTCAGAATAGCAAAATGATGCTCTTTGGGGACACACCATTGAACGCCCTCGTGGACTTCTGGAGAGGATGTACCAATGCCAACCCGCCGATCGGAGTTTACAGGCGGAATTAAAGCGACTATCCCGCTGGTGATCGGCGCGCTGCCGTTCGGGATCATCTTCGGCGCGCTCTCGATCAGCGCCGGGATCTCCGCCGCCGGGACGATGGCGCTGTCGCTGTTCGTCTTCGCGGGATCGGCGCAGTTCGTGGCGGTCGGGTTGGTCGCCGGGGGCGCGAGCATCCCGGTGATCGTCCTGACCACCTTCGTCGTCAACCTGCGCCACGCGCTCTACAGCGCCACGCTCGCCCCCTACGTCAAGCATTTGCCCCAGCGCTGGCTGCTGCCGTTCGGCTTCCTGCTGACCGACGAAGCCTTCGTCACCGCCAGCACCCATTACTACGAACCGACCGATCCGGCGCTGAAACACTGGTATTTCCTCGGCTCCGAGCTGACGCTGTTCGTCTGCTGGCAGATTTTCACGGCGATCGGCATCGTCGCCGGGACGCAGATCAAGGATGCGGCGAACTGGGGCTTGGACTTTGCCATGAGCGTCACCTTCATCGGGATGCTGGTGCCGCTGATGAAGAATCGTCCGGTGCTGGCAGCCGTCATCACCGCCGCGATCACCGCCGTGCTGACCAACGGGCTGCCTAACAAGATCGGGCTGATTATCGCGGCGCTGGCGGGCGTCGCCGCCGGGGTGATCGCCGAGGCGCGGATGGGCGTTCAGCCGGAGCCGCTGGTCACAGTCGAGGAGTCCGCCTCGTGAACGACGACCTGCGCTGCCTGTTCGAAGATTTACACTATGGCTCGGTTTCGGCGCGCTTTGCCCGACGAACGGTCCCGCCGGACGACGCGCTGATCAGCAATATCAACGTCGTGCCCTTCATCGGCGATCAGGTGGTGATCATCCGCCTCAAAGACGATCGCTATGAAGTCCCCGGCGGCACGCGCGAACCGGGCGAGGCTTACCTCGATACGGCACGGCGCGAACTGCTCGAAGAAGCGGGCGCACGGCTGATCGACTACACGCCCTTCGGCGCGTGGTTCTGCCATTCGAGCAGCGCGCAGCCCTATCGCCCGCACCTACCGCACCCCGATTTCTATCGACTGGTCGGCTATGGCGCGGTCGAATTGGTCGCCCAGCCGACCAATCCCCCCGACGGCGAGCAGGTCGCTGCCGTACAGGTCGTGACGGTGGACGAAGCCGCAGCGCGTTACCGCTCAGCAGGACGCCCCGACCTCGCCGACCTCTACGTACTGGCGGCACGCATCCGAGCGGGGCGCGCATGAACGAATTCCTGCTCGTTTTGGGCATGGCGCTGGTGACCTTCGCCGTGCGCTATCCCGTATTGGTGCTGGTCAGCAAAATCCCGCTGCCCGACCGCGTGTTTCGCGCGCTGCGCTACGTGCCGCCCGCCGTGCTGGCGGCGATCATCGCCCCGGCGCTGCTGATGCCCGACGGCAAGACGCTCGACATCGCGCCGACTAACGCTTATCTGGTCGCCGGAATCCTCGCCGGGTTGATCGCGTGGCGGACGAAAAATCTGCTGGCGACGATTGTGCTCGGCATGGCGGCATTTCTGCTGCTGCGGATGGTTTTTGCAGTGTAGATCAGCAAATTAAGTATGAAGGTTGATCCCAATGGCGGAAACTCTTGAAGCACTGTTTGACCAGTGGCAGGCGATTCTGAAAACAGCGCCCACTGAGGCGGAGCGCGCAGAACTCAATACAATCACGCTGTATACATTGGCAGATCCGGCGTATCTCCAGCGGCGCGACGACCCGGCTTATTTTCAGCGCTGGCGAGACCAACTGCCCGATTATTATGGACGCAAAGCCGACCTGATGCTGGAGATTCTGACCCGCCTGAATGCTTACGATCCGATGACATGGGTCGTTTCCGAGATCCGTGAAGACATTCCGCAGCTCGCTTATTTTCTGCTCGCCCGCCACCTAGAATTGTTCGTGCTGAACGATCCGCTGCGGCTGCAGCAGTACCAGAGTCACCGCCCCGAATGGTTGTGGGCGCTGCTGCAGAAAGGTGTTACGTTGGAAGAAATCGACGGGCTGGCGCGCCGAGTGGCGCAGGACGTGATCGGCGCTTTGCTCGCGGTGACCGACGGCTACGGCGCTTACGGCGATTTGCCGCCCAATGCGCCGCGCCCGCATATCAGCGAAACCGACCTTGAAACGAGCCGCACACGTTACCTGAATGCGTTGCATGAATATATTGAAGATACCGTTCTGAAACGAGACAATGAGTGAAGGAATGATGTCGTGGAGTCTTATGAACTCGCCGATTTGATGGAAAAACAGCGTCAGTCGGGCAAACTCTATCACGAATTTCTGCGCGTCCCGGCGCTGAGCATGGGCGTTTACACCCTGCCCGCCGGAACGGACGATCCACAGCAGCCGCACAGCGAAGACGAGGTTTACTACGTCACGCACGGCAGGGCGACGATCCGCGTCGGCGACGAAGATCAGCCGGTCGTGCCGGGGAGCATCGTCTACGTGCCCGCTCACGTCGAACACTATTTCCACGACATCAGCGAAGACCTGACGGTGCTGGTCTTCTTTGCCCCCGCCGAGTACACCAACAAGGATCAGCCATGACGCGCAAAGTCGCCATTCTGCTGTTCGACGAGGTCGAGGTCCTCGACTTCGCCGGACCATTCGAGGTGTTCGCGGTCGCCGGAGCGGGCGAGCCTAAGCCCTTCGAGGTCTACACCGTCGCCGAGCACGCGGGCGCAATCCACGCCCGCAACAACCTGATCGTCACGCCGCATTACACCCTCGCCGACTGCCCGCCGCCGGACATCTTCCTGATCCCCGGCGGTCAAGGATCGCGCGTAGCGATGAACAACCCGGCGATCCTCGACTGGGTGAAGCAGCAGCACGCACGGACGGAACTGACGCTTTCGGTCTGCACCGGCGCGTTCGTGCTGGCACAAGCCGGGCTGCTCGACGGGCTGCAAGTGACCACCCATCACGGTTCCTACGATCGCTTGGCGGAACTCGCGCCGACGGCAACCGTGCAGCGCGGCGTGCGCTACGTCGACAACGGTAAGGTGATCCTCTCGGCGGGGGTGCAGGCGGGCATGGACATGGCATTGTACGTGGTGGCGCGGCTGTGCGGCGAGGAAATCGCGCGGGCGACGGCGCAGCACATCGAGTACAACTGGCAGCCGGAGCACTAGCCGCGCTTTGTGCTTGGCTTTCACGACTAAATTAACGTGAGGATAGCGAATCTGAGCGAGATTATTCATCGTAGGGGCGCACAGCCGTGCGCCCCTACACGGGAAAACTCGTGCGCATAGCTGGCTTAACCATAATTCGCGTTAGATTAGGGATTCTGCACTAAGTCGCTTGCATTTTTTCGCTGTTCCCCCTACATTAAGATAAGCGTGAAGATCAAGAGGAGCGCAAGTCTATGAAGTTCTACCGCAAGTTAAGCTTGCTGTTGATTTTGTTATGCTTTACGACCGCCTACGCCCAGAGCAGCACACCCAGCGGCATTTGCACCGACATCATGCAAAAAGCGATGGCAGCCGTCAGCAGCGATTGCGCGCCGACCGGACGCAATCAAGCCTGTTACGGCTACGTCTCGCTGCAGGCGACGCCGCGCACCGGCGTTCAGAATTTCAATTTCTCTAGTCAGGGCGATCTCGCCGGTGTGGGCGACCTCGCCTCGCTGCGCCTCAGCCAGTTGAACCCCGCGACCGACACGTGGGGCATCGCGCTGATGAAGATTCAGGCGAATTTGCCCGACGCGCTGCCCGGACAGAATGTGACCTTCCTGCTGTTCGGCGACGTGCAGATCGACAATGCGGTCGCGGGCAGCGGGACGACCGTCGACGTCACCTCCACCGGTGGGATCAACGTCCGCAGCGGTCCCGGTACGGGCTATCAAGTCGCCGGATCGCTGGCGAACGGCGAGACGACGACCGCCAACGGTCGCAACGCCGACTTGTCGTGGCTGCGGATTCAGATTCCCGACAGCAACTCGCTCGGCTGGGTCTCAGCGCCACTAGTCACGCCCGCTGGTGACGTGTCAACGCTCGACGTGATCGATCCGAGCAGCGCCGAGACCGCTTACAAGCCGATGCAAGCCTTCTACTTCAAGACCGGCATCGGCGATACCTCGTGCGAGGGCGCGCCGCAGGACGGCATCCTGATCCAGACGCCGGAAGGTGCCGGACAGATCAGCCTGCGCGCCAATGACGTGGACATCCAGCTTGGATCGACGGCTTATCTGCAAGCGCAAGCGGGCAGCCAAATGACGATCAGCGTGGTCGAGGGCGAAGGTCACGCCACCGCCGACGGCAAGACCGTCGCCATCCCCGCCGGGTCGCAGGTGAGCGTCCCGATCGACGAGAACTTGAAAGCGAGCGGCGCACCGGGCGAGGTGCAGCCTTACGATCCATCGTTGGTGAATCCGCTGCCGGTTCAGGTACTGCCCAAGGCGATCACGATTGCGCCTCCGGCGACAGCGGATCAGATTGCGGCGGCGAACCAGACGGCAGCAACCAGCGAGCCGTCCGCCGGATTCCCCACCGGCGGCGCTTTCCAACCGGTCGATCCGTCACTGTACACTGGGATGAGTTAAGCTGCCTTCTGCGCAGTCATGAACCAAGCCTTCGGCTCGACCGGCATGACGCCGCAGCAGTACATCGACATGATGCAGCAGTACGTCAACGTCATTCCTGCCAACCAGCGCGCCGACTTCAACACCTTCTTGACCATGCTGCAAGGCTGCCAGTAGCTATCTGACGGCAGAACCACAATACACGCCGCCGGTATCGCTCAATACCGGCGGCGCTTTTGTTTCTGCTGACCGCTGAAAGCTAAAAGCTAATCGCTGTTTTTTGTCATCGCTTGGTAGACCTGCACCGTCGCGGCGGCGATCTGCTGGTGGGTGTAGTGCGCCAGCACGCGATCCCGCCCGCGCCGCGCCAGCTCCTCACGCAAACCAGCCTCATCGCGCAGCCGACGCAGCGCAGCGGCGAGCGCGTCAACGTCGCCCTCCGGCACGATCAGCCCGGCGTCGGCGATCACGTCCGGGATCGCGCCGCTGTTCGAGCCGATCACCGGGACGCCGCTCGCCATTGCCTCGACCGTCGCGCGCGGTCCGAACTGCTCTTTCCAATTGGGCAGCGTCCGCGAAGGCACCGCCAGCGCATCCAGTTGGTGATATTGCTCCGGCATCTGCGTTGAGGGG
Source organism: uncultured Chloroflexia bacterium (assembly GCA_963727545.1). Taxonomy (GTDB): domain Bacteria; phylum Chloroflexota; class Anaerolineae; order Aggregatilineales; family Phototrophicaceae; genus Flexifilum. The sequence continues at coordinate 3,979 of CAVSGS010000002.1, read as the reverse complement.
ATCTGATCGAGGAAAGTCACGCGCTCGGCAATGCCGAGATCGCCCGCCAGCGCCTCAAGTTCAGCGCGCAGCGGTCCCCCGCCGACGATCCGCACGCGCCAATCGCCGTCCAGCTGAGCCAGCGCCCGCAGCAGCAGATCGACGCCTTTTTCCGGCACCAAGCGCGCCACACAACCGACCGTAAACGGGCGATCCGGCGCTGCGCTTCGGCGCGAAACAGGTCAGGATCGACGCCGAACTGCGCGATCACGGCGAGGTCGCCGCGATAACCCTTCGCGCGCCAGACCTGCGCCGCGCCCTCCGTCCCGGCGATCGCCCCGTCGACGTGATCGAGCACCCAGCGCTCGCCCCAAGCGAAAGGCGGTGGATAGCGCCGCTCGATATTCTGCCAGCTAAAGAACAGCGCCTTGGCTCCGGCGCGCCGCGCCAGCCAGAGCGCCTGCCACGTCGCCAAATTGTAGGGTTCTTCGTCGATGTGGACGATCTGCGGCTGGAAGCGCCGGATCGCCGCGCCCAAGCCGCGATAAAAGTGCAGGTGAAAATTGCCATTGAAGCGGATCGGCAGGGTTTCGAGGCGGTAGCCGTCGGTGTAGACACGCTCCAGCGGCAGATCGCCGCGCTCGTCGCGCCACGACGGCGGCGTGATCGCCAGCAGATCGACGCCCTGCGCGGCGATCAGTTCCAGCTTACGCTGGTAGATGCCCGCGACGAGGGCTTTCGAGATCATCAGGACGCGCATCTTACCTCACCCCCCAGCCCCCTCTCCACTGCGTAGAGAGGGGGAGCAGGACAGATGCCAGCAGGTCTTTTAGTCCCCTCTCCATAGAATGGAGAGGGGAAGGCTTCCGAAGGAAGCAAGGGGTGAGGTTAATCATTTTCGTCAATCACCGGCGGGTGGCGCAGGAGATCGACCATAATCGCCAGCAGCACCTTGACCATGTACAGCCCCGACTTGAACGGTGTGATCGATGACCTGCCACCGTAGCGCGGGTTCATCGTCACCGGGATCTCGCGCAAGCGCAGTCCGGCGCGGTGCAGCAGCACGACCGCTTCCGGTTCGGGATAATCATGGGGGTAGAAACGCGCGCAGACGCGGATCGTGCGGGCGTTCGAGGCGCGAAAGCCGGAGGTCGGGTCGGTGAAGTGCTGATGCGTCACCCACGAGAGCACCCGCGCCAGCAGCACAATCCCGAAGCGACGCAAAGGCGGCGTGACGTAGCCGCGATCCTCGATGTAACGCGAGCCAATCACCAGATCAGCGCCGCTCTCGACCAGATCGCCGACCAGCAGCGGGATCTCGCGCGGGTCGTGCTGACCATCACCGTCGTTTTGCACCGCGACTTGATAGCCGTAACGCGCCGCGTAGATCATGCCGGTCTGCACCGCCGCGCCGATGCCGACGTTGTGCGGCAGATGGAGCACGATCGCGCCGCAGGCTTCGGCGATTTTGCCGGTATGGTCGCTCGATCCGTCGTTGATCACGGCGATGTCCACCCAAGGCGCGTATTCGCGGATCTGCCCGATGACGTGGGCGATACTCGCTTCCTCGTTGAAGGCGGGGATGATCACCAGTGTTTTCGGATTCATGAGATCTCCCCGGTGTCGAGCACCTGCACCAGCCGCGCGATCAGTCCGTCGAGGCTGTGGGCAGCGATCGCGCGCTGGCGCAGCGCCGCACCGATTGCGGCGCGCTCATCCGGCGACAGCGCCAGCAAGTCGCGCAGATCAGCCGCCAGCGCTGCGTGGTCGTCCGGCGCCGGCAGGTGCAACCGGGCATCCCCGCCGAGCAGATCGTCAAAAGCGGCACTGTTGAGGATCGTCGGCACGCCGACCGCCATCCCTTCGAGCGCGGCTTTGTCGAACAAGCCCGCCGGACTCAAGTTGACGGCGACTGCCGCCTCGCGCAGCCAGTTACGGACGCCCTCGCGCGGCTGATTGCCCGCGAATGTCACCCGATCCGCGACGCCGAGGTCACGCGCCAACGCCATCAACTGATCGCGGTAGCCGGTATCGGCTTCCGGCGGCACGTCGCCGACGAAAACGGCGTGAGCTGCTGGAACTTCCGGCAGCGCGCGGATCAGCGTCGCTTGGTGCTTGATTGGCGTCAGCCGCGCGACGTGGACGACGTAACACGCGCCGTCCGTAGGGGCACAGGGCGCTGCGCCCGCCTCGTTGGGCGTGAAGAAGTCGGTATCGACGCCGTGACCGAGCACGCGCAGCTTGTCGGTCGCCAGCGGGAAGCTGTCGCGCCCCGCCGTGGTGACGCGCACGCTAACGCGGGTCGCCAGCCGCAGGATCAAATGCGCTTGCCGATGGGTGTACCACAGCGTGATCGGCACGTCGCGCAGCAGCGGCGCGCCCAGCACAGCAAACAGCGGCATCATGTGAGCGAAACAGGCACCATAGGATCGCTCGGCACGCAGCCGCCGCAAAAGACGATAAAACTCGACCAAACGGCGCGGTTCGCTGTAGCCACGCTCCTTGCCCACCGAGTAAACGGTCACGTTGGGCGCGACCGCCAGCCGTCCGACGCGCATCGTGATCACGTCGATGCAGTCGTAATGCGCCGCCAGCCGGTTGATCCAGTCGGTTGTGAAGCCCAACAGCGGATCGTCGGCGTCGGTAGCGAGGTTGAACAACAGCAGATTCATCCGCGTTTCATCCCTAGATCGACCGTTCGCTGCCAAGTATCGACCCAAGCTTGCGCGTAATCGGCGGCAGCGTAGCGCTCGAAGGCGATTTTGCGTGCCGCTTCCCCCATCTGCCGGGCGCGATCGGGATCGCGCAGGAGTTGGCAGATACGCGCCGCCATCGCCTCGACGTCGCCGTCCGGGGTGAGATAGCCGCTTACGCCATCCTCGATCACCTCGTTCACAGCAGTCACGTTCATCGCGACGAGCGGCAGCCCGGCAGCCGAGGCTTCCGCGAAGACGCGCCCCATCCCCTCATAAGCCGAGGTATGCACGTAAACCGCGCTCAGCGCGTAATAGGGCGGCAGATCATCGTGGGCAATTGGACCGATCATAGTCACGCGGTCGGCGATGCCTTCCTGCTGGGCGAGGCGGGGCAAATCTTGCGGTGACTTACGCAGATTTCCGACCAACAGCAGCCGCGCATCGGGGTTCTGCTCGGCGACGCGGCGAAAAACTTTGAACAACAGCGGGACGCGCTTGACCGTATGCGGCGTACCAACCCATAACATCACCTGATGCGCTGGCAGCAAGCCGAGTTCTTCGCGCAGGCAGGCGAGACGGGTTTCGTCGATCGGCGCGGCAAAGTTCTGCGCGGCAGTACTCAATTGCAAGACCGTCACCCGCTCCGGCGATCCACCGGCGGCGAGGTAGTTCTCCCGTTCCTTGCGATTTACCGTGCGATACATGTCCGCTCGTCCGCGAACGAAGGTAGCGACCGCGTGCAGTAGACGGTTTCGCAGCGGATGTTCCGCCAGCCACGCTTTATTGTTGAAGATGTAGCTGTGATTCTGCACGATCAGCGGGGCGTTGAAGCGCCGTCGCAGCCAAACGCCGACCAATCCGGTTAGAAACGGATCTTGCGTCGTGATCGCGTCCACTGACGTCGCGACCAGCCCGGCTGCCCGAACCGCATCCGCCATGTAAGTGAGCTTGTGGCGGCTGTTCGTGGGGATAATCCTGAGTTCCGGCGTGGGATCGATCACTTGATCGAAGCCCGGCGGCGTGTAAGTGATGATGGTTAGGCGTCCCGCTTTTCGGGCAAAAGCAAGGTGACGCAGCCTTGCATCCCCCTGCGGCTGCGTGGCGAGTGACGTATCGAGGCTAACCATCAGTACGTGTATCATGCCGCCGATTGTAGACGAACCAACTGGCGATTGGTAGAGACGAAAGTTTCGCCTTGACCCACCGCGGAGCGGGATATACAATACTGCCTACTTCGGGCCTGTAGCTCAGCTGGGAGAGCGCTACAATCGCACTGTAGAGGTCAGGGGTTCGAATCCCCTCAG
>CAVSGS010000001.1:0-44123 GCA_963727545.1 uncultured Chloroflexia bacterium | reverse complement strand
CACATCCACAGCAATGCCGAGGAACTGCTCGACGCGATCCGCGCCGAATATGCGGGCACCGTGCAAACCGACGATCACTACGAGCGGGCGATGGATACGCTGATGAAGGAGCGGGTCTACCGAGTCGTCACCTATAAGGGACCGTGGAAAGCGCTCAAATATCCGTGGCAGGTGCTCGACCTGATGGAATATTTCCTGAGCAAAATCAAAGGACAGGTCGTTGCCGAAAGCGCCTATGTCGCCCCGACCGCTACGCTGATCGGCGACGTGTACATCGGCGAGAACGTCAAGATTTTCCCCGGCGCGTCAGTCGTCGGACCAGCTTACATCGGTGCAAACACGATCATCGGCAACAATGCGCTGGTGCGCCAGTCGATGGTGCTCAATGGCTGCAACGTCGGTTTCACCACCGAGGTCGCGCGCAGCTACGTCAGCGATCACGTCGATATGCACGCCTGTCGCGTGCTTAACTCGGTGTTCGCCTCCGGCGTGAACTTCTCGGCGGGCTGCACCACCGCCAACCTGCGGATCGATCACGGGCACGTGCCGACCATGGTCAAGGGTAGCAAGATCGACAGCGGGCGCGACAAATTCGGCGCGATCATCGGGCAGAACACGTTTATCTCGGTCGACGTGATGACCATGCCCGGCGTCAAGATCGGCGCACGGGCACAGGTGGGACCGGGCACTCACGTCCATCAAGACGTGCGCGATGGCGGGCGGATTTACGTGAAACAGGAATTGGTCGTCAAGGACGAATGACGAAGAGAAGTGCTGAGTACCTAGTACCGAGTACTGAGTGAAGTACAGCCACCCAAAGATGAGGGGCACACGCTGTGATGAGTAGACAAAAGTGACATCACACCGCAACCTTTCAACTCTGATTGGCGAGTTAGCTTTTCCTCAGCCCTCGGTACTCAGTACTCGGTACTGAATTGTCGGTACTGGAGCTTTTATGGCACAAATCGATGCGAAGCTGTTTAAGAAGTATGACCTTCGCGGCAAGGCTGAGGGCGACGACGCACCGCTCACGACTGACGCCGCCCGGCTGATCGGTCTCGCCTTCGGGACCTATCTGGATCGGGTCGCTGACGTGCAAACGGTGATCGTCGGGCGCGACAATCGTCGCTCGTCGCCGGAATTGGCGCAGGCGGCAATCGCGGGCTTGCAGGAGACCGGCGTCAAGGTGATCGACATCCGGCTCGCCTCGACGCCGATGGTCTACTGGCACGCCGTCCGGCAGGGCAACGTCGGCGGCATGATGATCACCGGCAGCCACCTCGCGCCGGAGCAAAACGGCTTCAAGCTCTGCATCGGCGCGCGCAACCTCTACGGCGAGGACTTGCAAGCGCTGCGCGAATTGATCCTCACGGGCGACTTCAACGGCGGCTACGTGCCAATCACCGTCAACGATCAGGCGCTGGTCGAGTACATCGTCGACATTGTGCCGCGCCTGCGCATGGCGCGATCGCTGCACGTGGTGGTCGATGGCGGTAACGGCACCGGCGGCGCATTCGGTCCGCGCTTGCTCAAGGCGTGGGGACATCGCGTCACCGAACTCTACTGCGAGCTTGACGGCAGCTACCCGAATCATCAGCCCGACCCGCAGGAAGCCGAGAACATGCACGCGCTGGCGCACAAAGTACGTGAGGTCGGCGCGGACGTGGGCATCGCCTTCGACGGCGACGCCGACCGGATGGGTGCGGTCGACGAGCAGGGCGAGATCATCGGTGCCGACCGGATTCTGACCTTGCTGGCAATCGACATGCTGCGGCGGCGTCCCGGCGCAAAGGTCGTCGCCGACGTGCTCAGCAGTCAGGTCTTGTTCGACGAGATCGCCAAAGCGGGCGGCACGCCGATTATGTGGGCGAGCGGGCACTCGCTGGTCAAGGCAAAGATGGCGGAAGTCGGCGCGCTGATCGGCGGCGAGGCGAGCGGGCATATCTTCCTCGGCGAAGATTTCTACGGCTACGATGACGCCTACCTCGCAGCAGGACGGCTGTTGCAGTTGGTGGCGGCGGCACAGGTGCCGCTCTCAGTGCTCGACTCCCAAATCCCAACGCTCTACAGCACGCCGGAGTATCGCCCGCACTGCCCCGACGATCTCAAAGACGAGGTGATCGCGGCGGTCAAGGAGTCGCTGGAAGGACTCGGCGAGATCACCAGCATTGACGGCATTCGCGTGCGCTTCGAGCGCGGCTGGGGCTTGCTCCGTGCCAGCAATACCGAGCCGGTCTTGAGCCTGCGCTTCGAGGGAGAGACCGACGCCGACGCGCTCGACTACCGCGACCTATTCTTCACCGAACTGCGCAAGTTCCCACAGGTGGAATTGAAATACGAGGATTGAACAAACCAACCTCACCCCCCAGCCCCCTCTCCGTGTGGAGAGGGGGAGAAAAGCCGGTATTGGGGAGTTTACGCGAGTTAGCAAAGCGCATAAGCCGACTGAAACTAGCCAGCTTCAGCTGGCTTGCTTTTCTTAGCTGGAGGCTTCGAGCCTCCAGCGTGAACCACCGGACTCACCGTTCGGCATAATCCTCGACGAATCCGACATATAGCTGTAGCCCGGATGACAAATGATTTGCGCTCAACCGTAATCCAGCGAGTGGACTCGCATGGATCGCGGCTTGGCGGTTTAATCAGGGGACAAACCACTTGCGGACAACCATTCAGAGGTGATTATGAAGCTGGAAGCAACACTGACCAAGCCGTTGCGCATCCTCGTGATCGTGGCGCACCAAGATGACATCGAATTCGGCGCGGCGGGTAGTGTCGCCCGCTGGACCGACGCGGGCGCGACCGTGACTTACTGTATCGTCACCGACGGCGCGGCGGGCAGCAACGAACCCGACGTCGACCTCGCGGCGCTGGTCGAGCGCCGCAAGCAGGAGCAGATCGACGCGGCAAAGATCGTCGGCGTGACCGACGTGCGCTTTCTGGGCTATCCCGACGGCGTGCTCGAACCGACGCTAGCGCTCCGCCGCGACCTGACCCGCATCGTCCGCGAACTGCGCCCGGATCGCGTCGTGATCATGGACCCGACCGCCGTCTTGTTAGTGGATGACGGCGACAACGGCAGCTACATCAACCACCCGGATCACCGGGCGTCGGCAGAAGCGGCGCTGTACGCGGTTTTTCCGAGCGCCGAATCGCGCCCGATCTTCCCCGAACTGCTGGCGGAAGGCTTCGAGCCGCATCACGTCAACGAGTTGTTCCTGATGTTGACCGAGAAGCCGAACCTCGCCGTTGACGTGACCGCCGTCCACGACCGTAAGATTCAGTCGCTGCTGACCCATCGCTCGCAGGTGGGCGAGGACGTCGCCGACATGGTCAACGGGATGGATCACGAAGCGGGGAAAGAAGCGGGTGTCGAGTTCGCCGAGGTCTACCGCGTGATGCGTTTCTTCCATGAAGACCCGAATAAGAAGGATTCACCGGCGGAATGAGCGCGCACCGGCTTCCCGTCCTGCCCGACGTGCTGCGTCCGGGGCTGACGGTCGTCTTTTGCGGGACGGCGGCGGGTGCGCAGTCGGCGCGGGCGGGAGCCTACTATGCCGGTCAGGGCAATAAATTCTGGCGCACGCTCCACCAGATCGGCTTGACACCGCGCCAACTCGATCCGCACGAGTTCCCCACCCTGCCCGATTACGGCATCGGACTGACCGACATCGCCAAGACCTACTCCGGCGCGGACAGCGGTCTGCGCCGGAGTCATTTCGATGCCGCCGGGCTGCGCGCCAAGATCGAGCACGTCGCGCCGCACGCCTTCGCCTTCAACGGCAAGCGGTCGGCGAGCGCCTTCTACGGCGCAGCGCAGCCATCGCCTATGGGCAGCAGCCGGAGCCAATCGGCGCTACAATGGTGTTCGTCCTGCCCTCGACGTCCGGGGCTGCCAGCGGTTTCTGGGACGCGAGCTATTGGCAGGCGCTCGCCGACTCACTACGCTGAACCGACATGCCCGCTACCATCGCCGTCATCCTGCTAGCACTATTCGTCGCTTTCATCTTCTGGATCAACTACCAGATGCGGCTCGGTCGCGCGACCGAAGCACTGCGCGAACGCCTGACCGCTCAAGACCCACAACGCATTTTCTTTCGCTACGCCAACGACCGGATCTCCCGCATCGGCGGAGGTGAATCGCGCTGGCACTCCAGCATGATCGCCTGCTCTCCGGGGCGAATCACCGTTTATCGCCGCTCGCTGACGATGAACGAGGTCCTTTCGTTTGCGCCGTCGGAACTGCGCTGGTTCGGTCGCCCGGAGAAGTATCAGAACGGCACCAATGAAATCTGGCTGCACGTCGAGCGTGACACGGGTTGGCACCTGCTCAAGGTGAAGCTTTCGCGCGGAGCGATGCAGGATTTTGTACGCAGCTTGAAGCCGCTGGTCTCCGCCGAAATCAACACTGCCTATCGGCGGACGCGCCCTTACGTCCATTACGGTCCGCTGCGCGCGCTGCCCGCCGAGCAGGACATTCACGGCGCGTGGACGCTCGACGCGCCGATCACGCTCTACCTGATGCCGCTGCACGTGGTGATTCTGCGCGATGCCGAGGTTCTGCGGGTGCTGCCGCTGGAGCGGATTCAGCAGGTCGCCGCGCTGCGCCGGATCGACCAGCCGAGCGCCGACGGACTGGCGTCGTTCAACCTCGACGGCGAGAAATTCGCCTTCGCCAGCAAGGATTATCAAGCACTGGCAGAAGCCATCGCCGAGGCGGCGCGGCGCAGCCTCGAAGCACCGCTGCTGCAGAAGCAAAAAGGCAAAGACGACGACGAGGACGACTAAGAACTGACCCCACCCCCGTCCCGTCCTCCGACTTCAGGGGAAGAGTGCCTCGTCGATCCCAACACGGGAACCTAGGGCTACTTCAGGTCGTCGAGGATCGATTGCCGCAGGGAGCTGTATTCGTCGTCGCTGATCAAGCCGTTGTCGTGCGCTTCCTGAGCTTGCTTGAGCTTAGCGGAGAGATCAGCCGCAACGCCGGTGGTCACGACCTTCGCCGAGTCCGCTCCGGTCGCAGACTGGGCACGAACCCGGCGCTTGAAGGCTTCAATCTGCTCCGACGTCAGGTTATTGCCGCCCAACTCAACGCCGCCGTAGGTCACGACCTCGTTCCGGTACTCCGACTCACCGGCATGGTGGGCAACGCTGCTTTTCTTGGTCGGCGGCACCGGCTTTTTCTTCGAGAGCGTGCCGGTCGTGACATACATCCCGGGCAAAAACAGGACGAGATAGCCCACGATGCCAATCTGCGTCCACTTATCGGTCACGTCGATCCGCTCGCCCTGTGCGTCTTGGCAGTAAGTGAGCATCGAGAAACTCTGCTCGCCCCCGAACGACTGCGAGTACTGGTCACGGACGAGGGTCGCCCCCGGTGCGCACAGCACCGCGCCTAAAAGACGGTCGAACACGGGTGCGTTGGCGAGCTGCGGGATGACCGGAAACACGACGAACCCGAACAAGAAGACGAACGCCAGCACGATCATCGAAATCCCCAAGATTCGCCGTTTACGCATCATTGCACCCCACTGATCTATGAATTGCCGTTGATCTACCGAAATGGCATCAGCGTGAGGGACAGCAGATCGCTGCGAGTCGATTCGCCCCCAAATCGACCGACCTTACTTCATGTCGTCGAGGATTGATTTCCGCAAGCGTTCGAATTCGTCGTCGCTGATCAAGCCGCTGTCGTGAGCTTGCTTGACCTGCTTGAGCTTCTCGGTGAAGCTGGGCGATCCGTTCTGGATCACGCGGACGCGCTGCTTAAGCGCGTCGATTTTTTCGGGGGTTAGCTCGCTTGCCAGTTGGCTGCTCAATTGGGTAAGCGCCAAATTCACGCTGTCGCCGGTCTCGGCGCTGGCTTTGACCTGCGGCAGGATGTCGCTAAGGTCGCGCCGGATCGACTGGTCGAGCTGCGGCGGTTTTTTCTGGTTCAGGAGTCCGCGAGAACCGTTGAGGAAGATAAACAAGCCGAGCAGAAACGGCACGAGATAGCCGACCATCCCGACCTGCCCCCACTTGTCGGTGACGTCCGACAAGTTCCCTTGCGCATCCCGACAAGCGACGTTCATCGAAAACTGGGTTTCGCTGCCGAAAGACTGGGAATACTGGTCACGAATGAGGATTTGGTCGGGCGAGCACAAAATCGCGCCCAAGAAGCGGTCGAAGACCGGGGCGTCGGCAAGCTGGGGGATGACCGGAAACACGATGAAACCGAACAGGAACGCGAAGGCAAACACCATTAGGATGATTCCGAAGATCATGCGCGCGCGCATCATCGCCCCCCAGTTATCTTTTTCGCTGCTGCCGACTCCCTTTATGTCGTCAGTCGAAGCGATTGAGGGTCATGGGTGAGCAAATCAGCGCGATCTACTCCTCGTAGCCGTGATCCTGCCGCAGCAGGTCGAGGGTCTGCTGTTCGAGTTCCCATATATCCATGTCCTTGCGCGTCTTGAGCAGTTGGCGCAAGCGCGGGTAATCGGCGTTGAACTCTTTCGCCCACTCCTGCGCGAACTTGCCGCTGCGGATCTCTTCGAGGGTGATCTCCATCAAGCGCGTAAATTGGGTGCTGTTGAAGCGGTCGTAGCGGCTGAGCGTGCCGTACTGAGCAGGCAGCGCTTGCAGGTCGAGCGCGTGCATCAGTCCATGATACGCCGCCTGCTTGAGATAATCCGACGTTTCGCCGGACAGGTAGAGTTCGGTGAAGACGGCTTCCGGCGGATAGCCGGTCTCGATCAAAAGCTGCGCCGCGCTGATCACCGCGTAGTGGAAGATCGGCAGAATCGCTTGCTGCAAGAACAGGTCAAGTTGGGTCTCCTGCTCAAACAGGATTTCGATGGCACCGCCTTTGAGCGCGCCCATCGCTTTCGCCAAGCCCAACACCACATCCCACGCTTGACGGCTGGCATCCTGTGCGACGGCGACGAAGCTGGCAAAGCCCTCGCCGGAGACGTAACGCTCGCGCACCGCCGCGCCCAGCGTTCGCGCCGAGACCAGCCCCACGTCGACGAAGGGCGGCGCTTCGATGAAGCCGTAGGTCAAGTTATAGGCGCTGCTAAAGACCAGTGCTTGCCCGCGTCGCAGCGCGGGCGAGACGTGTTCGAGATAGATTTTCGGCATGGCTTCGTCGCGCAGCAGCGGCATGATCACGTCCGACGCGCGGACGACTTCTTCAATGTCGGTTTGCAGGAAGCCTTCGGCGGCGGCTTGCGCCTGCTTTTCGGGACGCGGTTCGCTGACCAGTACCTCGATCCCGCTGTCGCGCAGATTGAGCGCGACCGGTCGCCCCATGTTGCCGTAACCGATGACTCCCACACGCTTGCCCGCCAGCACTTCCAAACGACCATCTTCGTCGTGATAAATCACTGTCATGTTAGTATAATTCCCGGTAAGTGATCCGCAGTGGAGCACCAAAGAATGCGTAGACAACAATACCTTGCTCTGGTTCTGTTCGCAATTTTGACCGTCACCGCCGGGTGCAGCGCGCTCGGCTTGGGACAGCCGACGCCAACACCGATCCCGTTCGACCGCTACACCGCGCAAGACGTGTTCAACGCCTTCGCGCGAGCGGGGCTGCCCGTGCAGAACCCGGAGCAGTCAACGACGGTGATGGGGCGCGGCGCGCCCACCGAGTTTCGCGATCGTTACCTGTTCGAAGTGCCGCGCATCGAGCCGGCGGGCGGGCAGATCATCGAGTTTGCGACTCCGGCGGACTTACAAGCGTGGCAAGCTTACATCCAGCAGTTGAGCGGCAACTCGGCGACGCACCGCGACGTGATCTACGTGTACGTTAAGGGGAACATCATGCTGCAGTTGAACGCGAACCTGACGGCTCAGGAAGCCAATGCCTACCGCGACGCGCTCGAGGGGATGTAACAGCAGCAGATGAATTTGACCGTAGGGGCGTTGTGCTTGCGAAGCAAGCCTATAACGCCCCTACAACAATCTCGCGAAATTGAAGGTTTTCAGCTAACGGCTGATTGCTCGTTACTGTGGTACTTCGATGCGGATCAGCCCGTGCGGGACGTTGAGCGAATAGTGCGCGACAATTGGCGCGGTGTTGATGTTGCGCGCTTCCAAAATGTCGCCCACCAGATAGTTGTAGACGTCCGGGTCGTACTGCGGCTGAATCCCGCTGCCACCGCGATCCAGTTCCAGCCGCGCGCCGACGTTCGGCGGGATGAACAGCGCCAAGTTGCCATTGCCGACGGTCAGCGTGCCGAGCGAGTCGTCCGGCTGCGAGAACAGTGGATCGTACTCCGGCAGCGTGATCACCGCGTCACCTTTGACGGCGGTCACGTTGAGGCGTTCGAGCGCGGTCGCGCCCATGTTGAGCACCACCTCGCCATCCTGCCCGACGTACTCCAAATCGAGCGGGACGTTGGGCGGCAGTTCCAGATGGAGCGACCCGCGCCCCATCGTTTCGAGCATCGGAAAGTCGCCCAATTCGCTGACCTCGCGGAGCGTCAAGGTCGCGGTATTGTCGGCGGCTTCAGCGTAGCTGGTTTCGATGTGATTATTGACACTGCCGACAAACTCACCGCTGATGTCCGAAGTCAGCGTGCCGAGCAGGTCGACGTCGGTCGAAAGCGTCTGCACGCGCAGGCGCAGCAGGGTTAAATTCGGGCTGAGCGTCTGCATGATCGGCTGGTGATTGTCGTCGCGCTGCTGCGTCGCGCGGGTCGAGTACGCCGACGACGCGATCACCGCGACCAGCACGGCACAGGCGAGCAGCGCGATCACGTCAGCGAACGGCACCCGATGGCGCAGCAGGGTCGACAGCCCCGCCAAGACCAAGAGCACCGGCGCCATCCGCACGATCAAGTCGGCGGCACCGTCGGCGATCAAGCCGAGCGAGCGCGCCACCACGATGATCGCAATCGCCAAGATGATGAAGCCCCACAGCAGGTTTGTCCGTCGCCGCATCGCCTACGCCCTCAACTGCCGCAGGAAAAAAACCGCGCTTAAGATCAGCAGCGCACCGGGATAGAACAGATTGACGCCCGACGTGGTCGTCAACTGCCCCAGATCGCGCCCCGCCCACGCCGCCGCCGTCAGTGCGATCAGCAGCAGAATGATGATCAACGGTACGCCATGCTGCCGTCGCGTCGGCGACTCAAGCGGAACGATCCACCACAGCAGCAGATACAGCACGCCAAAAGCGCCCAAGCTGAGCACCGTCAGCAGCACGAACAGCACGCGGATCAACCACGCGCTGAGATGCAGCCGTGCCGCTAATCCGCCGCAGACTCCGCCGAATACCCGGTCGCTAAAACTTCGATACATGGTTTCTCAGTTCAAGATGCAGCCGCGCATAAACCGTTATTCACAGCCCAACGATACAAAGATACACTATACCGCTTGGAGGCGTTTTAGAGCAAGCGCGAGCAGAAAGCGCGGGTAGGGCTATCGCATCAAAATCAATTTGAACCGCCAAGTCGCCGTGCAACCGAAGGTTGCCAGCGCCAAGAAAGACGATTTTCAGGGGCTTTTATGCTGCTATCAGCCTTTAAGTATGTCTTTTGATTGAGTGAAATAGGGCTTTTCAATAGTTCTTCTTGGCGTCCTTGGCGTCTTAGTAGATTCAAGTTCGTTATTTGAAAAACGAATCACACATCATGGTAGGGGCAGGACTGAGTCCTGCCCCTACGCGCTTATAGCTTGGCGTTCTTGGCGTCTTGGCGGTTTGACTTCTTTTTCAATTCTTCGACTTAATCCTGCTTTGGCGGTTAATTATCGTATTTAGAAATTTGATGCGATAGCCTTGAGGCGCGGGTTCAAGAATAGAAAAAGATTTAACGCAAAGGCGCGAGGGCGCAAAGACGGGAAGGAAAAGCAGGAAATCAGCCGGGGGTGCGGATGATGCTGACCCCTAAGCGCAGCTTGCCCAGTTCGATTTCGTCGCCGTTGCGCAGACGACAAGGCTGCCCCGGCGCGATCTGGTAGCCGTTGATGCGGGTGCCGTTGGTGCTGTTAAGGTCTTCAATGAACAGCATCTCGTGGGTATGGACGAAAGCCGCGTGCGTCCGCGAGACGCCGCGCTTGGTCGCGTTAAATGGCGCTAAATCGATGTCAGGATTCCGTGTGCCCCCACCCCGTCCGATCACGAGCCGTTCGGTGATCGGCACAGTGATCCGCTGATCGCTGTCGGCGATGCTGAGCACCAACCGCAGCGGGTAGACTTGATCCGGCGCGACTTTCGGCTGATCCGCATTGTGTTTCGCGCTATGAGACCGGGGAATAAGGAGAAACTGACTCAAGGTATAACCTCAACCTCGAAAAAGTGAATATTCAAGAGAAATCCCTAGAAGTATTGTATTAGAAATCACCTAACAGCGGGATTGAGATTTGGCAAGCAGCGGGTCGACTTCGTACAATCGGACGCGATGGATAAGGAGCGATTCATGCTGCGACGGCTGTTCATCGTACTCGCGCTGCTGCTGGTGATGGGGAATTTACGAGCAGCGTCAGCAGACCCGCTGGCGCGCGACATCATACAGGGTGACCAATGTACCATCCCGGTGGACGAGCACCTTAAGGGCAACGTGTTCGTGCTCTGCCGCACGTTGGTCGTCAGCGGCGTGATCGACGGCAGCTTGTTCGGTGGGGCGTCCGACATTCAGATCGATGGGACGGTGCTCGGCAGCCTGTACCTCGTCGGCGCGCAGTTGAACGTCAGCGGCGAAATCGGCGGGGATGTCCACTTCGCCGGCGGCGTGATCGATTTGCAGCCCTCGGCGCAGTTGAGCGATCCGCGCGCCGATTTGATCACCGCGAGCTTGAACACCGTCATCGACAATGTCACCGTCCCCGGCAGCGTGACGACAGTCGGCTATCAACTGCTGGTCAACGGCAGAGTCGGGCGCGAGGTCTCGTTCTGGGGATCAGCGCTGATGATCGACAGCATCGTCGCCGGTGACGTGACCGCGACCGTAGGCGACCCATCCTCGACCGGTGTCACCGAACTGCGCACGCTGTTCGACTTTCTACCGGTCGACGTCGCGCTGGTCGACCCCGGCTTGCGCATCGGCGAAAACGGCATGGTCGACGGCACCCTGCGCTATTCCGGTCCGGTCGAAGGCGAGATCGCGGTCGATTTGCCCAACCCGCCGGAGTTCACCCCCGTGATCGCCCAAACCGATTTCAACCTCTCGACTCAAACCAGCCTGATCGACCGGCTGCACGATTACGCGGCTGGAGCGGTGCGCGAGTTCGTCTCGCTGCTGCTGGTGGGCGTGATCGGGCTGCTGCTGATGCCCCGCACCCTCCAAACGCCGATCTACAGCCTGCGCGTCCGTCCGCTGCCCAGCCTCGGCGTCGGGCTGCTGACCTTCATCATCTCCTTTCCAATCTTCCTGATCGTCGTCCTGCTCAGCGTTGCCTTGATGCTGGTGCTGTCACTGTTCCAATTGAACGATCTGGCGCTGATCGGCGGGCTGATCGTCAATGTCCTGAACGTGGGCGGGGCGGGCTTGTTCTTCTTCACAGCGATTTTCATCTCGCGGGTGATCGTCGCTATCGCGTTGGGGCGATTGATCGTCCGGCTGCTGCTCGGCGACCGTCCCGAACGCTACATGACCTACGTCAGCCTACTGATCGGCGTGGTGCTGGTAGCGCTGGGAGCATCGCTGCCTTACGTCGGCTGGGTGTTCAACGCGCTGGCGGCGTTCTTGGGCTTGGGCGCAATTCTGCTGCTGGTGCAGCGCGAGTTGGACGCGGCGCGCGCGACCATCACCCCGGAACCAACCCACTCCGAAGAAGCGCGTCAACTCCCCCCACCACCAATCGTCGAGGACACGCCGCGGAGTCCGGGCATGGAGAACCTGCCGGATGGCTTCCACTGGTGGCGCTGAGCCTCACCGACCCCACCCCCGCGCTACGCGCTTCCCTTCGCCGATTTCAGGTGCTGGCGATCAGGTTTGCAGATTTTCGAGCAAACGACGGGTTTTCAAACACTCCCTACACGATACTCAGATGGCTCTATAATCCGCTTGCTAGGGTTAAAAACTGCTGAATCTCATCATCAAGCTTCCTAACGGACGAGGTACGCTCCCCTCCCTGAAGTCGGGGAGGAGTCGGGGGTGGGGTCAAAGCAGGATTTTTTCAACACCTTTATGCCTCACCCTACCAGCGCTTAAACAGCCTCGCTCAACCCATCATTGAATGACGATGCGCGCCGATTTAGTCGTAAAATTACTTTAACGCTTAAGCTTAGACAACCATTAGCGTTATGAACCCAAGCCAAGCGCCGCTTTATAATTCGCCGACACGACTTAGACAGACGGGAATTTACGATGCGCTTTTCATCCCTCGTATTACTCAGCATTTTGCTCAGTTTTGGGATCGTCCAAGCTCAAACCGACATCCCAGCCGCGCCGATCGTCAACGACGAAGGCGGTCCTGTCACGATTACCGGAACGCTCACCTATACCGATCCGCTGTTCACCGCCGGAGTCTCGGAGCCGGAGATCATCCTCGAAGATCAAGCCGGGTTTGTCGATCGCAACCGCTATTTCCTGATGCCGGTTGAATTGCAGGTGATCGGTCAGCTTACCTCCGACTTCTACAACTCGCCGGTCAGCTACAGCCTGTCGCTGCCGGAGGTGCCGCACGGCTCCTACCGCGACGTGAATCACGACGGCAAAACCGATCAAGGTGTGCAGGTCTTCGCCATCGCCTACTGGGAAAATATCTTCGGCGACCCCTACTTGCAGCAGCGTGACTTGTACGGCGGCGGTTGGTCGGGCGCTTACGCCTCGACCCGCGTCAGCGACGATCCCTCGCAGAAGTGGGAAGTCACCGGCGGCGAATACGTCGTCTACGCGCCCGACGATCAGCAGGATTTCCCGAACGGCTTCGGCGCTGATAACAAGCTGTTCACCGACGACGATCCGCTGGTGCGCCTGCCCGCCGGGTACACGGTCGTCAACATGGACACGACACCGTTCACCTTTGACCGCTCCAGCAACCCGGTGATCGACCTGATCGAGCCGCAGAGCGCCGCACTGGTCGATTACTCCAACCTCAGCTTCACCAAAGCGTTCGACGCTATGATCGAGAAGCTGCGCAACGAGTACGCTTTCACCGACTATAAGCACATCGATTGGGACGCGCTCAAGGCGGAATTCCGCCCGCGTTTCCAGAGCGCCGATAAGAACAACGACGTTTACGGCTACCTCAACGCCCTGCGCGATTTCACGTGGTCGATCCCCGACGGACACGTCGGTTGGGCGATTCAGGGTTATCTTAGCGACGAGTTCCACCAAGCGACCGACGGCGGTCTGGGTATGGCGATCCGCGAACTCGACGACGGGCGGGTGATCGTCAACTACATCCTGCCCGGTGGTCCGGCTGACAGCGCCGGGATTCAGCTCCGCGCGCAGGTCACCGCCATCAACGGGCAGCCGATCGAGGACGCGCTGAGCCAAGTCGTGCCGTGGTCGGGTCCCTTCAGTTCGGAGCACGTCCGCAAGCTGGAGCAGCTCCGCTACATCACGCGCTCGCCCATCGGCACGAACGTCGAGATCACCTACCAGAACCCCGACGCCAGCGAACTCGACCACCGTCACGCTGACCAGCGTCAACGAGCAGGACAGCTTCCAGTTCGCCGCGCCGTCGGGCATCGAGAACGCGACCGGCTTCGAGCAGCCGCTCGATTACAAGCTGCTGCCGAGCGGTTACGCTTACGTCAAAATCTACAGTTTCCTCGACAACAGCCGCTTGAGCGTGGAACTGTGGGAACGGCTGATGAAGACGCTCAACGACAAGGGCACGCCGGGGCTGATCATCGACATGCGCGAGAACTACGGCGGCAGCGGCTTCCTCGCCGACCAGATGGCAGCCTATCTGTTCGAAGATCCGTTGGTGCTCGGCAACAGCGGCACTTACGACAAGACGACCGGTCAGTTCTACTTCGACTCGCGTGGTGAAGATCGCTTCTACCTGCCGCCGAAACAGTTCCGCTACGATGGCAAGGTCGCCGTGCTGGTCGGACCGACCTGCGACAGCGCCTGCGAGTTCTTCGCCTACGACACGACGCTGCAAAACCGCGCCGCCATCGTCGGCGAGTACCCGACGGCGGGCATGGGCGGCGGCATCGACTACTTCATCCTGCCGGGTGGCATCTTCTTCCAGTTCACCGCCGCGCGCGCCGTCGATGCCAATGGCAACATCCACATCGAGGGCAAGGGCGTCCAGCCAACCGTTAAAGTCCCCGTCAACGAGGATACGCTGTTCAGCGCAGGCGATCCGGTGCTCGACGCCGCGATCAACGCCCTCGGCGGCGCGCAATAGAGCGAACTGATTATCCAGTTTTTCTCGTAGGGGCAGGACTAAGTCCTGCCCCTACCGATCACGGATAGTTGACTGAACGCCCCATGAGTTCCCGAACACCGCGATCTTTGGCGCGCCACTGCCCGCTCCCACCCGATCACGGTGCATCCTCCGACACTACCGGTGTCAAGCATCTTTAGCTTGCTCGTTATGTTATAATCCAGAGCAATCGCGGTACTTTGCTGCTATCTATCTGACCAAACGGAGGAAGTAGCCCACATGAAAGCTGTTATTCTTGCCGCCGGGCAAGGCACCCGCCTGCGCCCGGTAACGCTGACGATGCCGAAACCGCTCGTCCCTGTCGCCAATCTCCCGTTGATCGTCTATGCGATCCACGTACTCCAAAATGCCGGTCTCACTGAGATCGGTATCGTCGTCAATGACCTCGACTTTCCGATTCGTACCCAACTTGGCGACGGCAGCAGCCTCGGCGTCAAGCTCGATTACATCGTCCAAGCCGAGCAGCTTGGGCTGGCGCACGCCGTCAGCCTCGCGCGCGACTTCGTCGGCGACGAGCCGTTCTGCCTGCTGCTGGGCGACAACATCTTCCAAGACAAGATGGAAAGTTTGATCCGCGACTTCCCGACGTCGAGCGCGGAAGCCGCCGTCACCCTGATCGAAGTCTCCGACCCGTCGCGCTTCGGCATCGCCGAGATTGTCGACGGCAAAATCAAGCGGGTGATCGAGAAGCCCAAGGACCCGCCGTCAAACCTTGCCATCTCCGGCGCGTACCTATTCAAAAAGTCGATCTTCGATGCCATCGCCAAGATTAAACCGTCGTGGCGCAACGAACTTGAAATCACCGACGCCATCCAGCAGGTGATCGACAGCGGACATGAAGTCCATCCCTACACCCTCAAAGGCTGGTGGATCGATGCGGGCAAGCCCGACTCGATCATTCAGGCGAATCAACTGGTGCTCGGCGAACTGCCCTACTCGCCACCGCCGGAGAATAAAGCACAGATCGTCGGCACCTGCGACGTTTCCGCGCGTGTGATCCTCGGCGAAAACAGCCAGATCATCGATAGCGTGGTGCGCGGTCCGGTGATCATCGGCAAGAACGTAGTTGTGCGCAACAGCTACGTCGGACCGTATACGTCGCTCGGCGACAACGTGCTGGTCGAGAACAGCGAGGTTGAAGCCAGCATCGTCATGAAGGAATGCGTTATCCGCAACATTCCGGGACGCATCGACAGCAGCCTGCTGGCAGATAACTCACAGGTCACGTCATCCGGGCACGTGCCATCAGCGCACCGCTTCATTTTGGCGGAAAACAGCTACGTTCAACTATAAAATCAACCCCACCCCCGTCCCCTCCCCGAATTCAGGGAGGGGAGAGTGCCTTGCCCATTTGAGGCTTACTGGCGAAGTTGGGCGATATTTCAAGCCAACGAAGGGCTTTTGACCGTGCCCGTTCCTGTTCAGAGCCGACAGCACCAAGTAAAGCCTTCGTGACCTCGGTGGTTAGAGTTAGTTCATGTCTCGACGTTTCCTAATCGTCCAGCTTGCCGACATTGGCGACTTAATCCTCTCGACGCCTGCCATCGCTGCGCTGCGTGAAGCGCAGCCCGACGCGTGGATCGCGCTGTTGACGACGGCGCACGCCGCGCCGGTGCTGCCGGACGGTTTGGTCGATGAGGTGATCGCCTTCGATAAGCACACGTTCGACAGCCCCAAAGCGCTGCTGCACCCGGCGAATCTGCGCCGAGCGATCGCGCTGGCGCTGCGGCTGCGACGCGGGCGCTACGACACGACGATCTTCTTGCATCACTTCACGACGCGCTTCGGATCGCTCAAATTTGCGGCGCTGGCGTGGAGCGCCGACAGCGTCAACCGGATCGGCTTAGACAACGGCAACCGCTGTGGCGGCGGATCTTTCTGACCCATCGCCAAGTCGATCAAGGTTTTGGCGCGAAGCATCAAGCGCAGTATTGGCTCGATCTGGTGGGCAGCGCCGGAGCGGACCCGTCGCCGCGCCCAGCGCAGGTAAATTTCTCCCCCTCGCCCTATGGAGAGGGGGTGGCTTCCGAAGGAAGCTGGGGGTGAGGTTACGCCGGCGTATCGCCATCCACGCCGGGAGCGGGGGCTACTCGACGGCGCGGCGCTGGGACGCCGCTAAATTCGCTGCTGTAGCGGATCGGCTTGCCGCCGACTGCGACGCCGAGATCGTGCTGGTCGGCACGGCGAACGACGACACACCCGCCGTCAAAGCCGCCATGACGACCACACCGACCGACCTCAGCGGACAAACGACACTGCCCGAACTCGCCGCCGTGCTGCAATCATGCGACTTGTTCATCGGCGCGGACAGCGGCGTGCTGCACCTCGCGGCAGCGACCGGCGTGCCGGTCGTCGCCGTGTTTGGACCGAGCAACGCCGCCGCGTGGAGTCCGTGGACGCCGGAGAGTAAAAGCATCGTCGTCCGCAGTGCGCCGGAGTGCAGCCCGTGCAGCTACGTCGATCACACGGTCGGCTTGCGCGAGGGCTGCGCCGCCCGCACCTGTATGCGGATGGTCACGGCGGATCAGGTGGTCGCGGCGGCGAAGGCGGTTTTGACCAACGATCACGACGTAGGGGCGCAGACCAATTACCCCACCCCCAGCCCCTCCCCGACTTCAGGGAGGGGAGCGTACCCATCTGTTTCTGCCGTGAAATCCGACAAAAGCGAAGCTGATGCTCCCCTAAAACCAATTTCCGATCAGATCCAATCAACACAAAGATTCGGCAAGGGGATTTGAATCCTCGGCTTGCCGGTGAGCGCGATCACCTACGCCGAGTGGCTCCCGCTGATCGATCAGTGGGTGCAGAGCGGTCAGCCGCACCACGTCTGCACCATCAACCCGGAAATGATCATGATCGCGCGGCAAGACGTCAACTTTCACAACATCCTCAGCCGCGCCGACCTGACCGTGCCCGACGGCGTCGGCTTGTTGTGGGCAGCGCGCCAGATCGGGCAGCCGCTCCCACAGCGCGTGACCGGATCGGATGGCGTGCCGATCATCGCGGCGGAGGCGGCGCAGCGCGGCTGGCGGATCTACCTGTTGGGTGCGGCTCCCGGCATCGCCGATCAAGCCGCTGCGGTGCTGCGTCAGCGTCATCCATCCTTGCAGATCGTCGGGACGTACAGCGGCAGCCCTGCCGCGGACGAAGAAGACGCGATCGTCGCGCGGATCAACGCCGCCGACGCCGACATCCTGTTCGTCGCCTACGGCGCGCCAGAGCAGGACAAGTGGATCGCGCGGAATCTACCCCGCTTGCGCGTTAAAATGGCGCTGGGCGTCGGCGGTTCGCTCGACTTCGTCGCCGGGATAATCCCACGCGCGCCGCTGTCGTTTCAGCGGCTCGGCTTGGAGTGGCTCTACCGCCTCTACTTGCAGCCGTGGCGCATCAAGCGGATGCTGCGGATACCGCGTTTCATGCTCGCCGTATTGATGGAGAAAAGGACGTAGGGGCGGGTTTGAAACCCGCCCCTACACCGAGATAGTCTTATGACCCTAACCGACCTCATCCCCCGGCTTGCCGACCAGCGCGTGATCGTGCTCGGCGACGTGATCCTCGACGAGTACCTGATCGGCAAGACGACCCGCCTCAGCCGCGAAGCACCGATCCCGGTGCTAGAGTTCGAGCAGCGCCGCTTGATCCCCGGTGGAGCCGCCAACCCCGCCGCCAACGTCGTCGCGCTGGGCAGCGCAGCGATCCAGATCGGCGTGATCGGCGCGGACGCCGAGGCGACGACGCTGCGACAGGTCTTGCAAGCGCACGGCATCGACGTTAAGGCGCTGGTGGTCGCCAGCGAACGCCCAACGACGGTCAAGTCGCGGATCATGGCACAGATGGGCTTGCGCTTTCCGCAGCAGGTGGCGCGGCTCGACAAGCTGACGCGCGAACCGATCGGCGCGGCGGTTGAGCGCGAACTGCGCGCGCTGCTGGCGGATCGCACTGCCCAAGCGAGTGCGCTGCTGCTCTCGGATTATCACGTCGGGCTGCTGACGCCTTCACTGGTCGAGGCGGCGCGGTCGCTGGCGCGGAATGCTGGCATTCCCATCACCGCCGACGCGCAGGGTGAGTTGGGCAAGTACGCGGGTTTCAGCGTGGTCAAGTGCAACGCCGACGAAGCGCGCGACTATCTGCGGCGCGACCTGCGGACGGATGACGATTTCGCGGCGGCGGCGCTCGAACTGCGCGAGGCGCTGAGCTTGCAAGTCGGCATGGTGATCACGCGCGGCGCGGACGGCGCAACGGTTGCCACCAGCGACGGCGCGACGCGCTGCCCTGCCCCGGCGATCACCGACGTCTACGACACGGTCGGCGCGGGCGACACCGCCATCGCCGTGATCACGCTGGCGGTCGCGGCGGGTGCGTCGCTGACCGACGCGGCGATGCTCGCCAACTACGCCAGCGGCTTGGTCGTCCGGCGGGTCGGCAATTACGCGCCGTCGCCGGAGGAACTGGCAGAGGCGATCAAAGAGTAAAACAAAAACTGACCTCACCCCCGCTTCGCTGCGCTTAGCTCCCCCTCTCCATTGCAATGGAGAGGGGGTTGGGGGGTGAGGTTTCAGAGTTTGCCTACAGACTCCAAGCCTCTTTGTGATCCGTTCTTTCTGCCCGCTCTGCATGGAACGGAGGAGAGGGGGGTTGGCTACACCCCGTAGAGCGCGCCGAACTTCGTCTTGAGGTAGCTCAGCAGCGGATCGACGTCCAGCCCGCCGCCGGTGACGCGCGCGATCAGTTCGGGCGCAGGGTATTTGCTGCCGTACTGGTAGATGTTGTCCGCCATCCAGTCGTGGAGCGTGGCGAACTGCCCCTGCGCGATCTGGCTGGGAATTTCCGGGTGCGCCTTGAGCGCCGCCTCGTAAAATTGCGCGCTGAGGATGTTGCCCAGCGTGTAGCCCTGAAACGCCCCGCCGATGAAGCCGCCGTACCAATGCACGTCTTGGAGCGCGCCGTCTTTGTCGTCGGGCGGCGTGATGCCGAGGTCGTTGGTGTAAGCGGCGTTCCACGCTTCCGGCAAATCCTTGATCGCCAGCGTGCCTTCCAGCATTTGCAGTTCCAACTCAAAGCGGATCATGACGTGCAGGTTGTAGGTCACTTCGTCGGCGTCGATGCGGATCAGCGAGCGCTGCACCTTGTTGACCGCCCGGTGGAAGGCGTCGAGCGGCACACTGCCCAGCTGATCCGGGAAGACGGCTTGCAGTTGGGGATAGTAGAAATCCCAGAACTCGCGGCTGCGCCCGACGATGTTCTCCCATAGGCGCGACTGGCTCTCGTGGACGCCGGACGACGTGCCGCCGTTGAGCGGCGTCGCCTCGTAAGCGCGGTTGATCCCCTGCTCGTAGAGGGCGTGTCCCGCCTCGTGCAGCGTGCTGAACAGGGCGTCGCGCAGGTCGTTCTCCTTGACGTGGGTGGTGATGCGCACGTCGCCACCGGAGAACTTGGTCATGAACGGGTGATGGGTCAAGTCCTGCCGCCCGCGCGTGAAGTCGTAGCCGTAGGCTTTGATCACGCGCTGCCCGAAGTCAAGCTGCGCCGGTTGGGGATAGTGGCTGTAGATGAACGAATCGTCGGCGAGCGGCTGATCGGTGATCGCCTTGACCAGCGGCACCAGCCCCGCGCGCAGTTGAGCGAAGACCGCCCGCACCGATTCGGCTTTCATGCCGTAGTCGCTGAAGTCGATCAGCGGGTCGGCGATGTGGTCGTAGGGCGCGAAGAACTCGGCGAAGCGGCGGCTGTAATCGAGCGTCTTTTCCAGCAGCGGCTGCACCCGCGCGAAGTCGTTGGCGGGGCGCGCTTGCGTCCACGTCTGATAGCTCGCCGCCATGTGCTCGGAAATCTCGGCGACGAAGGCGGTCGGCACTTTGGTCAGCCGGTCATAATCGCGACGGGTGACGCGGATCAGCGCGGCGTCGTCCGAGTCTTCGGGCAGATTTGCCGCTTCGAGCGCATCGAGCAGCCGCCCGATCTCGGCGTCGGTGAATTTCTCGTGCGCCAATTTGCTGAGCGTCGCCATCTGGCGTCCGCGCGCGGGCGCGCCGCCTTCGGGCATGTAGGTCGCCTGATCCCAGTTGAGCAGAGCGCCCGCCATGTTCAAGTCGTCCACCTCAGCCAAGCGCTGCTTGAGGGTTTGCAGTTTGTCTTCCATCGCCAAACGTCCTTTTGATGAATTTATAGCATTCAGGATAATTCAAATAATTGGTTTTGTCGAATTTATCTACTACATTTAAGTTAGGTTTGCTGGGAGTAAAGCTGATGTACAACCTCGCCGATCCGCTGCCGTTCTACAAAATCGTCTGGGAGATCGTGCGCCAGATTCCGGCGGGCGTGGCGGCGACTTACGGACAGATCGCCTCGATGATCCCCGCGCCGGAGGGGGTGGATCAGGCGGATTACAATCGCTTGGGCGCGCGCTGGGTCGGCGATGCCATGAATGCCGTCTCGCGCGTCGACGAACCAAACATCCCGTGGCACCGCGTGATCAATGCGAAAGGCGGCATCAGCCTGCCGGAAACGAGCCAAGCGGCGGCGCTCCAGCGCGGGCGCTTGCGCGCCGAGGGCATCCTCGACAATGCCAGCGAGCGCGTCGATTTAGGCGAATATGGCTGGGAGGGACCCAGCGCCGACTGGCTGCGCGCGCATCAGCTCAACGCGCCCCGCAGCCTCAGGCGAACACCGACTCCGGCAGCGCGGTCAGCGCCGCGCCGGACACCGCCGCCAGCCGACTCCGGCGACGACACGCCGCAGCAGCTCAAACTGTTTTAGAAGATCGTGAATATTAGGAGGTGGTAGGGGCGTTACATGTAACGCCCCTACTCCGCCCGATCGACGTAGTCGAGCGCGGCGGGGACTGTCGGCGCGAAGGTCACCAGCGAGGCGTAGCCGCTGCGGAGAAATTTCCCCTCATTCATGTATTCCAGCAACCGCACCAGCGGATCGTAGAAGCCCGCGACGTTGAGCATCACCAGCGGCTTGTCGGTCTGCTTGAGGTAGCGCAGCGTCATGATCTCGAAGACTTCTTCGAGCGTGCCGATGCCCCCCGGCAGCCCGATAAAAGCGTCGGCGTGCGCTTCCATCGCTGCCTTGCGCTCGCGCATGTCGCCGACGATCAGCAGTTGATCGGCGTTGCGATAGGCGACTTCCAGATCGACGAGGACTTGCGGGATGATACCTAAGACCTGCGCGCCGCCCTCCTGCGCCGAGCGAGCGACCGCCCCCATCAACCCGGCACTCGCGCCGCCGTAGACCAGCGTATCGCCACGCTGAGCAATCGCCGCACCGAGTTCCGCCGCCGCCTTGAAATATTTCACGTCAATCGCATCGCTCGCCGAGCAGTATACGCAAATGTTCAATCCAGTTCCCCTGTCAATGCCGTCAATGCCGCCCGCGCTGCGGCAGCCCATGTAAATTTACGCGCCTGATCGAAGCCGCGCGCGACCAAGTCCGCCCGCAGCGACTCGTCCGTCGCGATCCGTCCCAGCGCTGCCGCAATCGCGCCGACGTCGAGCGGATCGACCAGCAGCGCAGCGTCACCTGCCAGTTCGGGCAGGCTCGACGTGGTGCTGCAAATCACCGGTGCGCCGCTGAGCATCGCCTCCAGCACCGGAAAGCCGAAGCCCTCGTAGAGCGTCGGAAAGACCAACGCCAGCGATCCGGCATACAACGCGCCTTTGTCCGCAGCATCGATGTAGCCGGGAAGGATAACGCCAGCGACGTCCGCCGTCCACGCCGGATCGTAAAGCCAGCCCTGCCCACCCGCCAGCACCAGCGCCGTCGGGTCGGCGGGATGCGCGTCACGCCATTGGCGATACGCCGCCACGATCCGCTGAATATTCTTGCGCGGCTGCAGCGTGCCGAGGAACAGAAAATAGCGCTCCGGCAGCCCGTATTTCGCCCGCACCGCCGCCACGTCGCCGACCGGGGGCGCATCAACGCCGGGATAGACCACGCGGATTTTACTGGCGGGCGTGCCGTAATAGCGGGTCAGGTCGTCGGCGGTCGCTTGGCTGTCCGCCAGCACGACACTCGCCCGCGCCGCGCTGTAGCGCGTCGTCAAGTCGAGGTAGTAACGCTGGCGCGGCGGATGCGCCTGCGGGAACAGCTTGTAGCCGAGATCGTGGATGGTCACGGCAGCGCGTCCGGGAAACAGCGCCGGGAGCGTATGCGCCGGAACCCACGTCAAGTCGGGACGGTCGCGCCAGAGTTCGGCAGCAAAGCGCAGATGCGTCCACGCTCGCGCGAAGGGGATGACGCGCTGAGTTACGCGCGGCGACGACGGGAACAAGTCCGGCGGCGGTTGATCGCGGAAATAGAGGGTGATGTCGTAATCGGTATTCAGGCGGATCAGCGCGCGGATCAGTTCGACGGCGTAGTGTTCCGTCCCGGTCACGCGCGCGACGGTCGTGCGGCTGGCATCGATGGCGAGGCGCATGGATCAGTACCGAGTACCGAGCAATGAGCGATGAGTTAAGGACTGAGGACTGAGGGCTGAGGACTGAGTGAATACCGAGTGAAAGCAGGTTGGGGCAAAGCAGCAATCAAGGAGGGCGCAGGTTCAAAAATTGTACGCGGTAGGGGCGAGGCATGCCTCGCCCCTACAACCATCATCCGACTTTCACTCGTTGTGTACCCAAGCCTTGTCGGAAATAAGCTCAAATCCGGCGGGCAATTAATCGGCATTGCGGCGGCGGAAGATCAGCGGCAGGAGCAGCAGCACGGCGACGATCACCAGCACGACCGGCAGCAGCGGCGCAGCGAAATCGAGCAGGCTGGTTGGCAGCAGGTTCAGCGTCACCGCCAAGCCAACACCACCCGCGACGATCAGCAGCAGACCGGGCGCGATCACGCGGGCGCTGGCGGGGCGCGCCAGCAAGCCGTCGAGCAGGAACGCCAAGCCAAGCGCAGCGATCAGCAGCGGGTAGCCCCGCAGGAGGTCGATCCCGCCGGACTGCTGCGACAGCGCGTTGATTCCGGCAACCGTACCGGCGATCAGCAGCGCCGTCAGCGCGAAAAACAGCACCCCGCGCGACCAACGCCGCGTACCGAGCCACTGCGCCAGCAGCGCCAGCACGACTCCGCCACCGATCACCAGCGCCAGCAGCAGCGGATCGGGCTGAGTATCGGTCGTCGTCAGCAGCGTCAACCACGCGCCAATGCCGATCAGCAGCAGCGCCGGGACAATCGATCCTAACTGTCCGCGTTTGAGGGTCGTCAGCGGCGGAAGATGCTGCTCCGGCACGAAAGCGAGCACGGATCGCGCGGCTTCCGCCTGCGCTTCGGCTTCAGCTTCCGGCACCGCCTCGCTGAACGAGGCGACTGCCGCCAACGCCGCATCGACGTCGCCAATCATCCAGTCATCGCCCAGACCGGGCGGCAGGGTCTCAGCGCTCAAGACTGCCGCCTCGCCGACCAAGATCGTCGGTTTCAGGCGGCGCATTCCAATCGTCGGCGCTTTCAGCAGCCGCTTCCGGGGCAGTATTGACGTCCTGCGCCAGCAGCTCATCGTCTTCGAGTTCGGGAGTAGAATCGTTTTCAGTCATGCCCTGTATTGTGGCGATTTTTCCCCTTCCGCGCAAGCAATTCGAATCGGATTATCCGGTTCAACCTTGCGATTGAGGGAAGCCACCTGTATAATGCCCCGCAATGGCGACGTGGCCAAGTGGCAAGGCAAAGCTCTGCAAAAGCTTGATCACCGGTTCGAATCCGGTCGTCGCCTCAGCGGTTCGCTTCTCAAGGTATCCAAGTGGATGCCTTTTTTGTTCAGTAACGAGTGCTGAGCGATGAGTGCTGAGTCAAAAGACCAGAACGCAAAGCCGACCTCAACCACGCCGAAAAGCCCTCTACGCCGACCGGCTCCCCTACCGCTGACCAATTACAGCCTCTCGACCGTCTGCCCCGCCTGCGGCGCGGCGATGCTGCATCACGCTTGCAAAGTTCGCTGCCCGCGCTGCGGCTTCATGTGGGATTGTTCGGAGCTTTAAGAGAAGTACCGAGTACCTAGTACTGAGTACCGAGTCAAACGCAAACCCATTTCGACCATGGACGAGGCAGTAAAACTCGGTACGCGGTACTGAGCACTCGGTACTGCCGTCAGGCGATCCAGCGCCACGTGACGAAGCGAGCGACGAACAGCAGCGCCAGCGCAATCGACGCGCCGTAGACAATCAACTGCTTGTACCAGCGATCCGACCAACCGCCCAGCAAAACGTAGAAGGCGAAGATCACCGCGCCGTAACGCGGCATCCCGATCAGCGTGCCGCTGGCAATCGGGATCAGCAGCGCGAACAGGGCGAATAAGCCCCACGTCCGCGTCCGCTCGCGGATCAGCAGGACGACCGCCAACGCCAGATAGAACAGCGTCAGGATCAGGTCGATCCACGAGACGCGCCAGCCGAACCACGTCACATCGACGCCGCTGAAATAGACGGTGAAGGCTTGAATCGGCGTCCCGGCAGCGCGCCCCCACGTCGCATCGTAGGTCTTGAAGAACGCCAGCGGATCGCCGACGGTCACGCCCGCCAGCAGGATGTAGGCAGCGAAGACCAGCGCGGGAACGAAGGCGAGAGCGAAGCGAAAGATCAACCCCACCCCCTGCCCCTCCCCGACTTCAGGGAGGGGAGCAAACTCGCCTGTCTCGATGGTATGGTTCGAGGGTTTAGCGATTGGTGAATTCGGCGCGCGGTTTTCAGACTCGGAAAGTTCGTGCCCCTCTGGTGAGCGTAGCATATTCGATCCGGTTTGCGCCCCTCCCCCGCTTCGTGGGAGAGGGGTCGGGGGTGAGGGGATGCCGCCACGCGTACCACAGCAGCGCCGGAACCAGCGCCACGCCGACCGAGCGGGTCAGGCAGGCGAAGATCGCCGCGAGCACCGCCCAACCGAAGCGATCCCGCTCCAGCAGCCAGAAGACCAGCAGCGAGAGCAGCAGAAACAGCGACTCGGTGTAGACGCCGGAGAGGAAAATGCTGATCGGCGACGACGAGCAGCAGCAGCGCCACCCGCCACGCCGTCGATCTGCCGAAGCGCCGCCGCGCCAAATCGAACAGCAGCAGCAGCGCGATCAGCAGAGCGGCGTTGGAGACGATCACGCCGCCAACGGTCGCGCAGGTGCTCAGGTAGGGCGAGGCGAGGCAGCCGGTCGGCGTCAGCCCGCTGACGAGGTGGATTGCCAGCGGGTAGAGCGGCAGAAACGCCATGTCGTCGGCGGGCTGGCGGGTATTCAGCCAATCGTAACCGTCGGTGGCGATGGTCGCGTAGAAACCCGCGTCCCAGCGATACCACAGGTCGAGCGCCGCGCCGCCGTCGATCAGGTGCGTGAACTCCGCCCCCTCGTTGGGCGGATAATAGCGCAGCGCGATCACGCCCGCGCCGACCAGCGCCGCCCGCGTGATCACGAAGGCGAGGATCAGCAGGAGCAGATCGCGCCGCGTCATCGGCTGTTGCTCCGCATTAGAACGACAGCGCCTTGCGCCACGAATGCTCCGGGTTGTAGCCGAGCAGCTTGCGCGCTTTGTCGATGCTCAGCAGGGTGTCGTAGTCGCCGACGTCGCGCAGGGGCACGCCGGGGAAGACTTCGGACATCAGCTCGGAATTCGGGCGGTTCATGCAGGTGTCGGCGTTGGCGATGATGAAGGACTCCGCGCCGGTGATGTCGGCTTCCAGCCCCAAGCGGCAGCTTTGCGCCGCGTCGCGGGCGTCGATGTAGCCCCACAGATTCCACTTGCGGATCATCGGGTCGCCCCAGAAGCTGGGGAAGCGCTGGTAATCGTGCGGCTCCATGATGTTGGAGAAGCGCAGCGCGACGAAGGGGACGCCGCTCCAGCGGTTCAGCTGACGCGCCATTTCCTCGCCGAGCACCTTCGAGAGCGCGTAGCTCGACTCCGGGTAAAGCGGCGCTTCTTCGTCGATCGGCGCGTAGTGCGGCTTCTGCCGGTCGAAGGGCAAGCCGAGGGTGGTCTCGCTGCTCGCCCAAACGACGCGCTTGAGTCCGAGCGCGACCGAGGCAGCGAAGACGTTGTAGTTGAGCGCGCAGTTGACGCGGAAGGTCACTTCTTCAGTGAACAGCCCCGGCGCCGGGATCGCCGCCAGATGCACGACCGCATCCGCGCCGGTCAGCGCCTCGACCGCCTCGCCGTAGTGGGTCAAATCGACGCGCAGAAATTCGGAAATCCGCTCGGCGGGCGCGGCGGTATCGACGTTGAGCACGTCGTAGCCGTGATCGAGCAAGTCGCGCACGACCGCGCGTCCGGCTTTGCCGCTCCCACCCGTAACCACAATTTTAGGCATAACCTTCTCTCCTGATGACAAGTTGACTGATTATAGCGCAGCGAGATAAGTCCACGATCCGAATCGATCTCGCCGGAAGACCGCTTCTCATCGCCGCCAGCAGGCATTATCATCACCCGTCTCAACTGATCTCAACATTGAAGGAAACGTCGCTATGCTCTGGTTACGAAAACATTGGCGCTTGATCGCCGGATTGATCGTCCTCGTCCTGATCGTCGCGGCGGCGGGCTTCGTCGTTTGGGCAAACAGCACCCCCGAACCGATGCCGGAAGCGCTCGCCGCCCTGCAATCCGACGACGCCGTGACCGTCACCACCGATCCTTGGCTCACCTTCACCCCCACCGGCGACACAGTCGAGCGTCGGCTACGTCTTTTACCCCGGCGGGCGAGTCGATCCGCGATCCTACGCGCCGATGGCGCACGAACTGGCGGCGCGCGGCTATTTAACCGTGATCCCGCCGATGCCGCTCAACCTCGCCGTGTTCGCCATCAACGCCGCCGATCCGGTGATCGCGGCGCACCCGGAAATCGCCCAGTGGGCGGTAGGCGGACACTCGCTCGGCGGCTCGATGGCGGCGCGCTACGCTCAGTCACACGCCGATCAGCTTGCCGGGTTGGTGCTGGTCTCGTCCTATCCTGACGTTGACCTGAGCACGCTGCCGCTCGCCGTCACGGTGATTTACGGCTCGGACGACGGGTTGGCGACGGTCGCCAAAGTCGAAGCGACGCGCGATCTCCTGCCCTCAGCGACGACGTGGGTCGAGATCGCGGGCGGCAATCACGCCCAGATGGGCTGGTATGGCGCGCAGAGCGGCGATAACGCCGCGTCGATCAGCCGCGAGGATCAGCAAGCACAGATGATCGACGCGACTACTGCCCTCTTGAGCCGCCTAAATCAATAGTTAAAGATCGTCAAAATTGGGCGAGGCGTGCCTCGCCCCTACACATCACCGTTTAAGACCTACTCGGCTGCGCGAATTGGTCCGCTTTGCGTCCAGCAGCAGATGCGCTAAGGTCTCTGGCAAGTGAAGGAGTGAACCATGCGAGTATTTATCACCGGAGCATCACGGGGATTAGGCTTGGAATTTGTGCGCCAGTACGTACAGCGCGGCGACGAGGTGTTCGCCGCCTGCCGCAACCCTGACCAAGCGGACCAGCTTCAAGCCTCTAAAGCGGACAACCTGCACATTATCACGCTGGAGGTGACCGATCCCGCCAGCATCGAGGCAGCCCACGCCGCCGTCAGCGCGCAGACGGACGCGCTCGACCTGCTGATCAACAATGCGGCAATCTTCGGTGGTCCGAACGACCGGCTCGGCAAATTAAACTTCGACGACTTGCTCGAACGCTTCAAGACCAATTCCGCAGCGCCGATCCTGATCGCGCAGCGCTTCCGCGATCTGGTCGCGCGCGGGACAAACCCAAAGATGGTTAGCATTACGTCGGGCAACGGCTCGATTGGCGACAGCAAGCCGGGCGGCGACGCCTATGGCTATTGTGCCAGCAAAGCCGCGCTCAACATGTTTATGCACACGCTGTCGTTCGACCTCAAGGAAGTCACCACGCTGGTGATCGATCCGGGTTGGGTGCAGACTGATATGGGTGGACCGAACGCATGGTTCACGCCAGCAGAGTCGATCAGCCAAGTCATCGCCGTGATCGACGGCGCGACACTGGAAGACACGGGGAAGTTTCTGCGCTGGGATGGTCAAGAAGTGCCGTGGTAAAGTGAGGATTACGAGTGATTTGTAGGGGCGTTATAGGCTTGCGAAGCAAGCACAACGCCCCTACGTAGGAATATTTAAGGCTGTGCTAGCCGCCGGCGGGCTTCAGCACGCACGAGGGCGAGGATGCCCATCAAGCCCGCGCCCTTGCCCATCGAGAGTTCCTTGCCAAACACCTTGAAGACCACGTCGTCATCGACGTTGACGACCTGATCGAGCGGCTGACCGGAGACGGTGTCGGCGAGGATCACCGACATCGCCATCGCGCTCAAGCCCTGCGGATTGAGCACGTCGAAATAATACTTCAGCGTCCCGTCCGGCTGATCGACCGCCCAGACGTACGCCTCGGATTCGCAGGCGGGCGCGCGGTGTGCCTCGTCGTAGGGCTTGACGGCGATCTCCGCCGGGACTTTCACCTCGTCAAAGCGATCTGCCGTCTCGATCAGCAGGTCTTGGCGCTCGCGCCGGTCGGTGATCGACTCCATGTCCTCGACCAGTTCCGCCAGTGGTTGGGGGTAGTTCGCCATCGTCAGCGCTCAATCGGCACGTTGACGAGGTTGCCGTATTCGGTCCAACTCCCGTCATAATTGCGCACAGTCGGATAGCCAAGCAGGTACTTGAGCACAAACCACGTGTGACTGCTGCGCTCACCGATGCGGCAGTAAGTCACGACGTCCTTATCCGGCGACAAGCCCGCCTCGCCCTCGTAGAGCGCGCGCAGTTCGGCGGCGGATTTGAAAGTGCCGTCGTCGGGGTTGATCGCTTTGCTCCACGGGACGTTCTTCGCGCCGGGGATGTGCCCACCGCGCAGCGCGCCTTCGTTGGGATAATCGGGCATGTGCAGCCGCTCGCCGCTGTATTCCGCCGGACTGCGCACGTCGATCAGCGGCTTACCCGCTTGCTGATGCGCCAGCACTTGATCGCGGAAGGCGCGGATTTCATCATCGTTCCGTTCGGGAGCCGTGTAGGACGTCGGCGCGGGATCCGGCACTTGGCGGGTCATCGGGCGACCTTCGCGTTCCCACTTGGCGCGTCCGCCGTCCATGACTTTAGCGTTGCGATGCCCGAACAACTGGAACACCCAGAAGGCGTAAGTCGCCCACCAGTTGTTTTTGTCGCCGTAGAACACGACCAGCGTCTCCGGCGTAACGCCGATCCGCGACATCAGCAGTTCGAAATCGGCTTTGTGCAGGTAATCACGCCGCACTTGATCGTTAAGGTCGGTCGTCCAATCGACCTGCACCGCGCCGGGGATGTGTCCCGATGGGTAGAGCAGCGGGTCTTCGTTCGATTCGATGATGCGCACATTGGGATCGTCGGCGTGCTGCGCGACCCAGTCGGTCGAAACCAGCACGTCGGAATGCGCGTAGCCGCGCTCGTCGATCGCAGTCGTCGTCATAGTCTCAGTCACTCCTGCTCGATGAATAAAACAGATATTCATGATAATAACTGTTGGCAATACGCTTTGAAAGGGGCAAATGAAACCAATGGCGACCAACCAACCTCGTTATTCGTCGCCCCCTCGCCCAATGGAGAGGGGAACGGGGGGTGAGGTGATCGCGCCGATCCGCAGGGTCGCGGCTTGCGGCGGCAGTTCGACCACTCCGCTGACGTTATCGAGGCTCAGCCGGGTGTGATCGAGCCGCAGCACCAAATAAGCGTCGAGCGGCACGGTGACGAAGAAGACCGCCGACGCCATCGCGCCGACGACCGGGCGGCGCAGCGCCACGAAGTAAACGCCCGCCTCGTCCTGCTCGGTGGCGATCCGCCAGCCGAACGGAGCTTGAAGCTGCGAGGTGATCTCGACCAACGGCTGATCGATCCGGTTGATGCGGACTTCACCGCCCTTGACGTGCAGATAGCAAGTCGCGCTGGTACCGACGACGTAACGGTAGGTCTGCGCCGACCGCGCGATTTCGGCAACCGTCGAGGCGGCATTGACGATCTGCGCAAGGGTATTCAAATGCTGCATGTTCGGGACTCCACCGCCTAAGCTGCCACGATCACCCGATTATAAACAGTTTGCGGCGGTAAGGCAGATCAATGGGCGCTGGACGGGGGGACAAACGCATCAAAATCAATTTGAACCGCCAAGACGCCAAGATCGCCAAGAAAGACGATTTTTTAGGGGCTTTTATGGTGCCAACAGCTTTAAAACATGTCCTTTGATCGAATGTAGTGGGGCATCTTAATGATTCTTCTTGGCGTCCTCGGCGTCTTGGCGGTTGATTATCATTTTTAGAAATTTCATGCGTTTGCCCTAGCGCTGGACGTGAGGAAAGACGCGCAGCGCCGAGGAAACGGCGAGTCGCGTCGTGAAACGGGGTCAAGGCGTGAGGTTAGCTCGGTGGCGGCACCGGCGGCAAAGGACCATCATCGGGAAACTTCATTAATCATCCCCATCTAAATCATTATCGCTATCTTCACAGTATACGTTCAAAGCTATCAAACGAATATATGCAGATTATCCAACGGCTTTACGTCTGCCAAAAAGCCCAACGGCTCGCTGGTGGGCGAGCCGTTGTTTGCTTTAACCCATTTGGTCAAAGCGGCGGAGGCACGGGCGGGTGCGGACCGCCGTCGGGCATCATGGTGTACAGCTTCATCGTTAGTCCCCTTGAGCTGCTGATCGGTCGATGACCTCAGCATCTCAGGGTGACTAGGGATTCGTCCCACCTCGACGGACACAAATCGGACACGGATCGGACAGGTTTTGAAACGTGGGGCAGCCGTCGCTCAAACGACTTGGAAAGGAACCGATTTCAAACTATATTTAGGGGAGAATGCGACCGAGGAAATCTATGCGCCGACTACTGCTCATCTTGCTGTTCGTCCTGTTCACCGCTGGCGGAGCCGCTGCTCAGCAAACGCCTAACTACGGCTTCAGCAGTATCGGCGGTCAAGTCAAAGACGGTCAGGTTGTGATCGATTTCACCGTCACCAACACGAGCGGCACGACCAGCGGCGACACCGTGCGCTTGTTCGACAACAATGGCGACTTGCTGGCGTCCGCGAACGTGCAGCCGCTCGCCCCCAACGAGAAAACCGACGTGGAATTGAGCACGCCCGCGTTGCAGTTTCCCCCCGGTACCATTCAGACGTTTTACATCACCGTCGGTCTCGAAGAACTGCCGCCGCCTGACCAGCGCGGGCAAGTGGGCAGCAGCAGCATCGGCTCGATTGGCGTCTTCATCCCCTCACTGAGCGAGCCGACCAGCGCCGCCCCCATCAGCCCGACGTCGATCATCCCGGCGCTCGATTTGTCGCAACCGGACACCCTCGCGCTGGTGATCGGCGTCGTCGCCATCGTGCTGATCCTGTTGTGGGTGATTTCGGTGATCGTCCGGCTGGTATTCTCCCGCCCGCCGACCTTCGCCGCGTGGCAGCCGCCTTACGTGATCACGCCGCTGATGGATCCCAACTCGACCAACGGGCGGCGCCAACTCTGGCAGCAGCACGCCCAAAGCGACACCCTGCCGCTGCCCTGCTCACCCGGCAGCTACATGGTGCGCAAGCTCTTGATCGGCAGCAGCGGCGCTAAGCTCTCCGGCTGGCACGTGACCGGGATGCGCATCAGCCAGTACGACCGTTACGGGCGCGTCGCCCGCAGTGAGACGATCGCCAAGCAGGGGCTGGTCAAGTCGCTGGATCGCGCCGTCCGCAAAAGCATGACGCTCGACGCCGAGCACGCCCAGCGCGCCGTCCGTCCGGTCGCGCGCAGCCTGACCAGCGCGCTGCTCAAGCGCACCAACAAGCAAAACGCGATCCTGCCGGTCGCGCTCGACCTGCGCTTCACCGGAATGCACGGCGAGGTGCGGATCTTATTCGAGCTATACGGCTGCAGCGGAAACAGTTGGAATGAGATTGACCATTGGGAGCCGGAGATGCGGGTCATCAACGGCAGCATCCACGAGAATTTCACCTACTCGCTGACCGGGCAGCACCCGCAGGAGAATCGCAAGCAGTTCGGCGAACGGCTGCGCACCGAACTCACTTATCTGCTGGCGCAGATGGTGCAAGCACCGCCGCCGCCCCCGGCACCGCCGCCCGCCGAGGACACCGCCGAAACCGCCGCCGTTTCGGAAGAATAATCACCGTCAGTTACGGATAAGAAATCTGAGCGAGCGTTTGGGCGCAGCGTGCTGCGCCCCTACACGGGAACAGCCGCTTTCGAAATCAGCCCAAACAAAAACAGCCCCGCTCAATTAAGAGCGGGGCTGCTGTTTAAAGCGTAGAACGTGAGGCGTTAGGGCGCGGCGGTCGTGACCGTGGTCACGCCGGGCGCGCTCGGCGTCCCTGCCGGGGCGATGAAGGTATTCTGCCCTGCCGTCAGCGAAACCGCCGGCAGACTGACCACCACCTCGCCGGGCTTGCCGGTTTGCGTAAATTCGATGCTGTAGGTTCCAGCAGCGAGATCGATGGCGTAATAGCCGTCGTTGCCGTTCAGCGTGCCGGGATAAGCCAAGCGGACGATCCGCGCCTGTCCGTCGACCAGCACGTCATAACCGGCGCTGCCCTGCACGCTGTTGAAAACGCTCAAGCGCGCGACACCGTCAGCCAGCGGCGTAGTCAGTTCGTGGATCGGCGTGATCATGAGCGAGTCCGCGCCAGCAGAGCCGGTCAGCGCGAGCGTCACCCAGTCGCCAGCGGCGACGTCAACACTCGCCGATGCCGAGTCGACGCTGACTTCATAGGTTCCCGCGGCGACGTCCATCCAGTCGCTCAGGCTGGCAAAGGACACGCCGCTGATGTCGGAACTAGCACCATCGACGAGCAGGTCGGCGCTGGCAACATCCGGCGCGAACTGAGCGAAGCGCCAATGCGCCGTCGTCTCGGCAACCGGTTCAGCCGTCGGTTCAGGCGTGGCAGCCGGAACCAGCATCGCTTGCAGCGACGGCGGCACCAGCACGCCGTCGAGGACGTCGTAGACGCCGTTCGAAGCGAGGTTGTCAACGTCACCGATGTTGACGCCATTCGCCGTGAACACGCCGCCAGTCAGGTCAAAGGTGACCTTCTGCCCGACGAGCAGCGTCGGCAGGGTCGGACCGCTGGTCAAGTCGCGGAACAGATAGCGACCGGGGATGAGGTGATAGAGCAGGATTTGCTTGAGCACCTGCGGGTTCGTCATGACGTCGGCGGGCGACATGCCCATCGACTGAATGGCAGCCGTGAAAGCGTCGTTGTTCGGCGCAAGCAGGGTATAAGGACCGTCGCCGCTGAAGGTGCCGGTCATGCCCGCAGCGTCAACTGCCGCCAGCAGCATCGAGAACTGACCGTTCGGGTCGTTCGCCAGCGCGGTGAGCAGGTCAGGACGCTCCGCCGGGACGCCAGCGACCGGGGTCGCTTCGGGAGTCGGCTCGACGGTGGGTTCAGGCGTAGCAGCCGGAGCCAACTGCGCTTGCACCGACGGCGGCACCAGCACGCCGTCAATCGTGAAGACGATACCATTGGAGGCGAGCTGATCGATACCACTGATGTTGACGCCCTGCACGGTGAACACACCGGCAGTCAGGTCGAAGGTCACCGACTCGTCTTGCAGCAGCGTCGGCAGCGTGGGACCGCTGGTCAAATTGCGGAAGAAGTATTTCCCGGGGATGACGTGATACTGCAAAATCTGCGTCAGGATGCTGGGATTCGTCATAACGTCGGCGGGCGACATGCCCATCGACGCCATCGCAGCGGTGAAAGCGTCGTTGCTCGGCGCGAGCAGCGTGAAGGGTCCACCCGTCGCCAAGTCTTGAGCCATCCCGGCGGCTTGAATCGCGCCAAGGAGCATGGTGAATTGACCGTCCGGGTCGTTCTGCAAGAGTTCGATCAGGTTCGGGCGCGCCGCCGGGACACCGGCAACCGCCGGGGCTTCGGTCGGTGCGGTGGTCGGCTCAGCCGTCGGTGCTTCAGTCGGCGCGACGGTCGGCTCTTCGGTCGGTGCCGGGGTAACCAACATCGACACCATCGCCTGAACGCTCGGCGGCAGAATCACGCTGTCGACGACGTGCATAACGCCGTTCGAGGCAAGATTATCGACGTCGCTGATGTTGGCGCCGTTGGCGGTGAAAACACCGCTGGTCAGGTCAAAGACGACCTTCTGACCGACGAGCAGCGACGGCAGGGTCGGACCGCTGGTCAGGTCGCGGAACAGATAGCGACCGGGGATCACGTGCTGAAGGATGACTTGTTTGAGCAGTCCGGGATCCGCCATCAGCGCATCTTGCGGCAGACCAAGCTGGTCGAGCAGCGCGGCGAACGCATCGTCGCTCGGCGCGAGCAGCGTGAAGGGACCATCGCTCGCCAGCAGGTTATCCAAGCCAGCGGCGTGAACTGCGGCGAGGAAGGTCGTGAAACGTCCGTCGTTCGCCAACAAGGTCGGCAGATCGGGCAGCGCCGCCGGAACACCCGCGACCGCTTCCGGCGTAGGTTCAGCGGTGGGCGCTTCGGTTGGCATCAATGCTGCTTGAGCGCTCGGCGGCAGGATCACGCTGTCGACAACTTGGACGACACCGTTCGAGGCGAGGTTATCCACGTCGCCGATGTTGGCGCCATTCGCGGTAAAGACACCACTGGTCAGGTCAAAGGTGACTTTCTGCCCGACTAAGGTCGAGGGCAGGGTCGGACCGCTGGTCAGGTCGCGGAACAGGTAGCGACCGGGGATCACGTGCTGGAGGATGATTTGCTTCAGCAGTGAAGTGTTCGCCAAGAGTTCGTCCTGCGTCATGCCGGTCTGATCGAGCAGCGCGGCAAAAGCATCGTTGGTCGGTGCCAGCACGGTGAACGGTCCATCACCGGACAGCATACCCCGCAGCCCGGCAGCATCGACCGCCGCCATCAGCGTCGTGAACCGCCCGTCGGAGTCATTGTCCAATAAACTGGGAATGTCCGGTCGATCCTGAGCAAACACCTGTAAAATCGGCGTCAGGAACACCGCGAGTATTACCAAAAATAAAGCAGTTTTTCGCATTCGTCTCCTCCTTGTGACAAGGACTGTGGTCAACTTGATAACTCCGACTCAAAGAAAGAAATGGCTCAAACTTTCCCGGCGCTTGGTCGCCTTCTCCAACTCGATCGGGCGATTGTTTGTTGCTTTTGTCGAAAACTAAAAGTTTGAATCATTTCAAATAGTAAATTGCAGCTTTATTGTAACATGGATTGGTATCTTGGGAACAACCAATGCTCGGGAATTTTCATTCTTCAGGTGGCTTGCCGGACACGGTGTAAATGACGACGCCGATCGCCGAGAGCAGCAGGCTGCCGAGCAAGCCGATCGCCTGAAGCTGACCGAAAAACACGTCGCTGGTCGCCGTCCGCGCGTGCGATCCAAAGCCCAGAAAGTCCGCCAGCCCTGCCAGCCCTGCCAGCACCAGACCAGTCAGCGTCAAGCGCACACCGATCTGCTGGGCGAGCGTCGCCGCCCGCCCGATGTAAAAGGTGTACTTGGCGTAGATCAGCGCGCCGAGGTCGAGCAGCGCGAAGCCCATCAGAATCGACACGAACTGCAAGACGCCGACGCCGACGGCAGGCTGAATCCCGGTTACGCTAGGAAACAGCCCCATCAACGCCAAGACGATCCCAAGTGCCGCGAGTGCGACTCCGAACTGAGGAATACCGATCATTGGGGCAGTGACTGTCTCAGTTTGCGCAGCATGTTGCCGCCGAGGATCGCTTCGACATCACTATCGCTGTAGCCGCGCTCCTTCAGCGCATCACCGATCTTCCACAAGTCCGTGACCGTATCCAACCCGGCGGGGATGCTCTGGAGACCGAAGCCGCCATCGGCGTCGCTGCCGATGCCGACGTGCGCCGCGCTCCCAGCGATCTGGCAAACGGTGTCCATCGCGTCGACGATGATCGAGAACGGCAGGCGTGGGTCGCCCAACTTCCAGCCGTTGGTGAGGAAGTTGTTGTAAGGGACGATGCCCATCACGCCGTCGCGTTCGACCAGCAAGCGGATCATTTCGTCGCTGAGGTGGCGATCACTGTCGCGGAAGCGGCGCGGATTGGCGTGGCTGGCGATTAGGACGCCTTCGTAGCGATCGACCGCTTCGAGGAACGACGCCTCCGCCATGTGGGCGAGGTCGAGGATCGCGTTGAAGCCCGCCATGACTTCGAGCAGCTCGTGACCCAGCGTCGTCAGCGGA
The DNA here is from genome assembly GCA_963727545.1 of uncultured Chloroflexia bacterium. Lineage (GTDB taxonomy): Bacteria > Chloroflexota > Anaerolineae > Aggregatilineales > Phototrophicaceae > Flexifilum. The sequence continues at coordinate 7,663 of CAVSGS010000001.1, read as the reverse complement.
CCGGGCTGACCGGTGCCGCCGCAGTAGCGCGACGCCTGCCACGCCGGACCGACCACGCGCAAGCCGCGCTCGTACCATTCCTCGAACTGCTTCGGCTCGACAATCGGGTCGGCGTTCTCCATCAATAGGACGAGTCCCTGCTTGTGATCGCCGATCTCTTTATCCGGTCCCCACGTCTCGATCACGGCGTCGAGTTCGCTTTGGGTGCGCACAAGCTGGATCTTGTCGCTTTCGTCGGCGATGCGCAGGTAGTAATCCAACTGCGCCATCCCCAGTTGGTAGGCTTCTTTGGCATCTTGGTAATGCGGCGTGACCGACGCCGCCATCATGTTGGCAGTCTGCGGCGCGGTGAAGATGGTCGCAAACACGATCCCGATGCGACCGAGCATACTATCGGGCAAGCCGACGGTCGCTATGCCGTTGGGGTGATCGCTGTTCGCTTCGTTGCGCCGCTTGACGGCGACGCTCTGGCGATAATCGCGCCCGAAGTAGAGCGCATTATAGGCAATATCCTCATGAGCATCGACAATGAACATTTTCGCGTCCTAACCTGCAGCCATTCGCGCGAGCGATTGTACGCCCCACGCCCCGAATTGCCAACGACCAGCTTAACCAACCTCACCTCGTGAGCTTCCTCCTCTCCGTAAGGCGAGGGGGAAAAACAATACTGCGGGTATTGCTGTCGCCAATTTCGCCAACGACCAGCTTAACCAACGGTAATAAACACGCAAGATTTCCACCGCACCCTAGTAGTTAATGCTATGATGATACTCACACTCAGTGAAGGGCAACTTCATTATGAAAAGACCCGGAATTCTACTCGGCGCGCTGGTCGGTGGCTTGCTGACGCTGCCGCTGCTGGCACTGACCTTCGTGGGGATGCAGATCGCCGGTTTCCCCTTTGTTCCCTTTGGGTTGTTCGGCTACGTCCGTGACTACACTCCCGGCGGCATCCTGACCGCCACCATCGACACGATGACGGCGCTGTTCAAGGGCTTAGGCGTCCCGACCGACACCGCGAGCAAGTCGGTCGAGCAGTTCATGGGCGTCGTCATGGTGCTGGTGATCGGCATCATCGCCGGTGCGATCTTCTTCGCCATCATGCGCCGCATCGAGCGGCGGCAGGATTGGCTGCCCGGCGTGCTGCTCGGCTTGATCGTCGGCGTGCCGCTGACGCTGATGAGCACCGCCAACACGACGTTGTTCAGCGCCGACCGTACCACCAGTCTTGTCTGGCTGATCGGCTTGTTCCTGCTGTGGGGCTACGCGCACAACTATGCCTATAACCGGCTCGTCTATCCCCACCTACCCCAGTCCGCCAACGCCGAAGCGGACGCGACGGTGCAGAATCTCGACCGCCGCCGCTTCCTGATCACGCTCGGTTCGTCAGCCGCCGCGATCACGGTGGTGGGCGCGGGACTCGGTGCGCTCTCCGGTGGTGAAGGCGAAGTCCGCAGCATCGCGATCGCGCCCGATACAACCGCCATCCCTAACCCCGACCTGCCCAACGCCAACGCGGCAGTCATCCCCGCGCCGGGGACGCGCCCGGAACTGACCAACGTCGCCAATCACTACCGGATCGACATCGCGCCGGTGCCGCCGGAGATCGACGGGAAGACGTGGACGCTGCCGTTCACCTACACCGCCAATGACGGCACCGAGACGACGCTGGCGGAATACACGCTCGACGACTTCCATAATAAATGGGAGACGATGGAACAGTACATCACGCAGGGCTGCATCTCCAACCGCATCGGCGGCGACCTGATCAGCACCGTGCTCTGGACCGGCGTCAGTATGCAAAAAGTGCTGGACGACATCGACCTGCCCGCCGACGCGACCCACCTGTACATCACCGGCGCGGACGGCTTCTTCGAGACGGTCGCCATCGATAAGATTCGCCAAGACCCGGCAATCATGCTCGCCTTCGCCTTCAACGGCGAGCCGCTGCCCGCTCGTAACGGCTTCCCGCTGCGCATCCACATCCCCGACCATTACGGCATGAAGCAGCCGAAATGGATCACCGGCGTGGAAGTGATGAATCACGACGTCGATGGTTATTGGGTGGTGCGCGGTTGGGATAAAGAGGCAGTGGTCCGCGCGACCTCGGTGATCGACACGGTCGCCGTCAACCAGAAGTTCGAGCAGGACGGTCAGCAGTTGATCCCGGTCGGCGGCATCGCGTGGGCGGGCAGCCGGGGGATCTCGAAGGTCGAGGTCAGCGTGGATGATGGCGATTGGGTCGAAGCCGAACTGCGCGATCCGCTCTCAGGTGAGACGTGGGTGATCTGGCGCTACAACTGGGCGTTCGCCGACGGATCGCACACCTTCGCGGTGCGCTGCTACGACGGCAACGGCGACCTGCAAATCACCGACAACAACCCGCCGCATCCGAGCGGCGCGACCGGCATCGACAGCGTGACCGCGACGGTCACGGCGTAAGGATACACCCCACCCCCGCGGTGCAAACCTTCGGTTTGCCTTGCGCTTCCCCTCCCCGAATTCAGGGAGGGGAGCGTGCTAAGCTCATTTCGAAGCTTGATGTTGAGATCGGACGACTTTTCGATTATTCGTCGCCTTCAAGCGATGTAACGAGGTAAACTCCCACTTGAGAAGCCATTTGAATGTTCCACATTTCTCGCGTAGGGGCGAGGCATGCCTCGCCCCTACAACTGCGCTGTCACGAGAGCGAGGATGATTTTTCAGATAGCTTCTTAAAGCTCCTCACGGGTGGATAACCGCCAAACCTAATTACGTACACCTAAAACATAGCGAAGTCTTCTCCCCTCCCTGAATTCGGGAAGGGGCTGGGGGTGGGGTCAGCTTTTCAGTCGTTCCTCAATTGCCTTGACCGTCGTCCGGGCTTCGCTGCGGATGTTGTGCAGCGGACCCAAGCCGCGATAGTAGCGCCCGACCAGATACAGCCCCGGATACCCGGCGATCTCGGTGCCGTCGGGGTCGCTGCGGAGGGGCCAGCCCTCGCTGTCAGTCTCGTAATCGATATCAAGGTAGTCCAGCACCGGACGATAACCCGTACACATGATCACGGCGTCGACCTCGTAGCTGCTGCCGTCGTCGAGGATGGCGCAGTCGCCCTCCAGCCGCGCCAAGCCCTTGACCGCCACGATCCGTCCGGCGCGCACCGCGTCGATCAGGTCACGCCCGCGCGCCGGAGCCGACGTGCCGACGCGGTCATCGCGGTTGGGCGCGAGCGGCAGGTCAAGGTCGGCGAGATCGTTGTAGGTCTGGTAATTGACGCGGTTGAGGAAATCCTTACGCCAGCGCTGGGGCAGCAGGCGCGAGATTAGGTGCCAAACGGTGTTGGGCAGCCCGTAGGGATACTGCCGCGCGATCACGATGTCGCTGCGGATCGCCAGCAGCACCGGCTGCGGCGTCACGCCGTTGATGGCGACGGCGATGTCCACCCCGCTCGGTCCGTTGCCGACCACTAGCACGCGCTGTCCGGCGAAAGCTGCCGGGTCGGTGAAATCGTGGGAATGGAGAAAGCGCCCAGTGAAGGTCTCGACGCCGGGAATGGGCGGCAGATAGGGATTGCCGAAGCGCCCCGACGCGATGATCACGCAGGGATAGCGCTCAGTCCCCGCTGAAGTCTCGACCAACCACTGATCGCCGTCCGGGGCGACGCGCTCCACCTCGACGCCGAGATCGATGTTGAACTCGTGCCGCTGCATGTAGTCGCTGATATAGCGGTAGAAGTCGCTGCCCAGCGGATAAATCCCGTACTTCAGCGGGATACGCTGCCCCGGCAGATGGGTCACGAATCCGGCGGTATTCAGCCGCAGCGACGGATAGAGATTCGACCACGTCGAGGCGTAGACCGGCGCGCGGTCGACCGCGCGATAGGCGATGCCCGCCTGCTGCAAATAGTAGGCGCTGCTGATCCCGGAAGGACCCGCCCCGACGATGAAAACTGCTTCAGCCATCCGACCGCTAGTTCCCGGCTGATGACGATGGCTGCGGCGTTGCCAGCGTTTGCGCGACGGCGGTCGCCGTCATCGCCACCAGCGGACGATAGGGCGAGGGTACCGCCAGCAAGGTCGGGATGTAGTTCGCCGCGTCCTCGGTGCTGCGCGGCAGGAACTCGGCGTAGATTTGTAACTGCGGCGCTGCCATGATGTCGCGGGTGAGCGCAACCATCGTATCAATGCCGTTGTATTCCTCGACCGGCGCTTGCAGATGGAAAACGCCGACGGCGATCAAGCCGACGACGAACATGAAGACCGCGATCACGCCGAGCACGATGCCCACGCCGCGATTCGAGCGCTTAGCCATCGGCGTCAGCACGCGCATGGTCAGCGGTGACGGCGCTTCGTCGACGCGCGCTTTCAAGACGTCGAAGTCGTAGCCACCGCTCAAATCGACGACTTCCAGATGCCCGATCAAATCCGGCAGCGTCACCGGCGCACTCGCCACCGGGATGATGTGCAAGCTGAGGTCGAGCGCCTGATCGAGCCGATCCATGAATTCCTTGTCGGCGAATGCCGTCGCAGAGACGAGCAGCAGCACCACGTCGCCGCGCACGGGCGTGCCGTCGCTGATCGGATAACCCGCCGCCGCAAAGTCTTCGCGGATGCGCTGCGCGACATGGGTGTCGCTTGAACTGGTGATAATTTTGAGCATCGTCTCTCCTACGAGCGCCAGCCTAGCCATCAAATTTGCCGGTAGGGGCGCACAGCCGTGCGCCCCTACCCCACGTCTGAATAATCACTACCCGTAGGGGCAGGTTTGAAACCTGCCCCTACATTTAAATCTCGTCCGTAGGGGCGTTATATATAACGCCCCTACACCATATCCGTATGCTATCCGCTCGTCGGCTCCATCGAGCGGATGTAATTGACCACGTCCCACCACTGATCGGTGCTGTAATCGCCGTCGCAGGGCGGCAAACTCCACCACCCATCCTGCGTGACCGCCGCGTAGAGCGCGTCGTCGCGCGTGCGGTTGAGCCGTCGCACCAGTTCTTCGAGATCGCCGTTGTCCGCCCACGCGCCGCACGCCTGATCGTACAGGCTTTGTCCGCGCGTCACCGAGGCTTGGCTCGGCAGCACGACGTTGACTACCTGCGGCGGTGGATTCAGCGCTAGCTCGTAATCGTCGCCAACCTTCGCCGTCAGGATAATCCCGATCACCAAGATGGCAATCGACGCCGCAATCGCGCCGAGCGCCGTCAGCATCACCGCCGGGCTGAAGTCGAGCGAGTGATAGAAGCGGCTCAGCACCGGGAAGGCAGCGTAGATCAGCGCGGCAAAAACCAACCCCAGCGCCAACCAGTTGAGCAGCGTCGGCGCCCGCGAGTTGATCACCGAGGCGTCGTCACTGATCTGCCAGTCGAACGCCGCGCGCGTCGTCGCTGCGTCCACCCCGGCAGCCGGATCGCTGAATTGGACGACCGTCCACCATTCACCGGGCTGGCTGATATCGTCGCCAACCGAGGCATACAGCCCATCGCCGATGCTTTCGAGTTGATGCCACTCGCCGCGCGCATCGCGGGCGGGTTCGCTCATGCGCAGGTAGATCGCCAAGCCATCAACCGGCTGACCATCCTTTTCGACCTCCACGTCATAGGTGTTGATCCCCGGACCTCCGGGGGTGATGGTCGTGTTGATCGCGTAGCCGTCAACCGTCTGCGAGTCGCTGGGCGGCGGAGTTGTCTGCCCGGCGAGCGTCGGCTGCGGGATCGGCGTCGCGCTCAGATAGGCGACCGAGATCAGCACCACCAGCACCAAGACCGCCTCGATTCGCAGCGTCGGGATCAGCCTTTGCAGCCGGGCGATCGCGCCGGACCAACGCTGATAGCGCTCCGGCGAGACGGCGATGTGATGCGCCGCACCGACCGCCACCAGCACCGCCACCAGAATCAGCTTGAGCGCCAAGCGCACCCCCATAGCTCGACGTCAGTTCTTCCGGCGTTGTGAACCAGTTGAGCGCGTTGTAAATCCCGGTCGCGATGACGATGAACAAGCCAGCGGTCGCAATTCGGGTGAAGCGGCGCAGCGCCGCGAGGATCGCCTGACGGCGGGCGTCGCCCTCGTAGGGTTTGACGGCGACCGGCAGCACCAACGCCAGCACCGCCACGCCGCCCGCCCAGAAGCCGACCGCCGCCCCATGCAGCCAATCGCTAGCGATGGCGATCCACGGCAGCAGCAGCGATCCGGCGGCATGACTGGCGACGCTGAACGTCCCCAGCACCAGCATCGTCACCCAAACGTTGGCGACCCAGAACGCGCGCACCGTCTCCGGCTGGCTCTCACGCAGGTAGACGCTGGCAGCGTACAGCAGCGTCACCAAGATCAGCAGCGCCATGCGCGCGTTCCACGTGTCGCCGAAGGTCGTGCCGATGCGCACGACGTTGTACAGTCCATCGCCGAGCACGCGTCCGGCATCCGCGCCGAAAAAGACCATCGACTGCTGGATCAAGGCAAGGAGGTTGCCGCCGAAGGCGACCACCAGCGCGATCCCAACGATCCAGTTAAGGCGATTCATCACGCGCGGGGGCAGCAATCCGGCGGGATACTTGGTACTACCCCACGCCGGAACCATCACCATTGAATAAACAGCGAACGCCCCTAACAACAGCAGCGACGATGAGAGCACCAGCACGCGCCAGACGACTTCCAGCGGCACGGCTTGATCGCCGCTGGACGATCCGGCAACCCCGGCGACCGCATCGCCGATGAAGAAGACCTGACTCTCGACGATCACGTGACCGTCGCTGGCGAAGGCGGTTCGCAGCTCGGCGATGTAAGCGCCATCGGGCAAGTTGGGCGGCAGCCGGGTCGAGAGCAGCGACAAATCTTTGGCGTCGACGCCACCGGTGGCGATCACGTTACCGGCTTGATCGCGCACGGTGATCGTGGTGAATTCCGGCTCCAGATTTTCACTGAACCAGTATTGAATGCGCGCGGGTGAGCGCGATAAGACAGCACGGTCTTCGGGGATCGCGCGGACGATGTAGCCATGCGCCGACACCACCGACGGCGCGATCAGCACCAGCAGCAGCGCAGCGACGAGCGTCCGGCTAATCCAGCGTAAAGCGATCCGGCGCGTCGGGCGCGGACGTTGTCTCAGGTTGATCACGCTTGATTTCTTCTTGTTCGGCGAATTCAGGGCGCGTGTTGCGGCTTTTGACCCAGCTAATTCCCATCATGACGAGGAAAATCACCGCCGCGCCGAGCATGATCAACTCGTCGAACGGTCCAAGCGCCCCATGCGCTAGAATGATCGGAACTGGCATATCGACTTCCTTACGTCATCTGCGCCCCGATTATACACCTCCGCAGCAGATTTTGTGCGCTTTTTCACGATGGTCTTATGAAGGAGCGATTAGCGGTCAGCGGTTAGCAAAAACAAAACGCGCCCCGGTTGAGCGCGTTTTATATTTCAGAATATATTTGCCCCTGATAGGAATTGAACCTATGCACACGGTTTAGGAAACCGCTGCTCTATCCTCTGAGCTACAGGGGCGGTTAACGTGTTTTATTCTAGCATAGGAACAGCTAGTATCAACGCCTAGGTGTCCCAGCCGGTTCTAGGCGGGATTGTGGCTTGAAAAATCGGTCAACTTGGATACAATGTTCTTAGTCTGGCCCCGTAGCGCAGTGGCAGCGCAAGTGCCTTTTAAGCACCTGGTCGCAGGTTCGAA